>NZ_JBNAFT010000002.1:348688-764303 GCF_049800815.1 Microbacterium sp. S308A+
GCCGCCGCCCCCCCGCCCCCCCCCCCCCCCGGGGGGCCCCCCCCCCCCCGGGGGGGGGGGGGGGGGGGGGGGGGGGGGGGGGGCGACCAGCGTCATCGGGAGGCGTCCCACCGCGTCGCGCAGGGATCGCGCCGCTGTGTCGTAGTCGCCGTCGCGCTCCTGTGCCGCGATGTGCCGAGCGCGTGCGTATGCCTCGATGAGAGGAGAGAGGGGGCCGGCGGAGAGCCGCCATGGGCCCTCCGCCCGTGCATGGATCGCGGACAGGAGGACGCCCGCCTGGAGCGCGTCGGCCTCCTCGGGGTTCCCCTCCCCGACGACGGCCGCTCGGGTGAGCGCGTCCATGGCCCGCGCGTCCGCGATCCCTGCGGCCGCGGCGGCGATGGCCCGGGCGGGCGCGCTCGGATCGGCCGGATCCGTCTCGCGTCCGTGTGCGAGATCTCGTATACGGGCGACGTCGTCGAGCAGCGTCTTCGCCCAGGACCCGTGGCTCGCCGCCGGGACAGCAGCCGGGTCGCATCATCCAGGCATCCGAGCGCGAAGGCGGCACGGCCGGCGATCAGCGCCGCCTCGGCGCGGGCGTGGTCCGATGAGCGCCCCGCGACCTCGGCCGCCACCGTGAACGCTCCGTGCAGGTCGCCGCTGCGCAGCAGCCGTTCGGCGAGGGGGAGCAGCGCAGCAGGCGACGGGGCGTTCGGCGCCTCGCTCTGCAGCGCGTGCCATGACGCGATGCGCGGTTCCGGGAGTAGAGCGCTCGCCCGGCTCAGCGAGCGGTGGACCTCCTTCCGATGCGCCGCGTCCTCCTCCTGGAGAAGCACCGCGCGTAGACGATCGTCGCGGAAGCGGAAGCGACCGTCGAAGAAGGCCAGCGCACCCGTGCTGCGATCGCTCAGCACGACCGCGATGTCGACGGCCGCGGCGGCGAGCAGCACGTCGGTCCGATCCGAGACCATGTGCGCCGCGACGGTCAGCAGCCGAAGCGATGCGGGATCGAGGTCGGCGACGATGCCCTCCACGGCCTTCCTGATCGCCCGAGGCGCGGGAAGCGGGTCGGGCAGCACGGCGTCGCCGAGCACCTGCTCGCGGGAGAGCACAGAGGCGATCCCGCGCACGGCGGCCGGATCGTGACGAGCGAAACGGGTGATCCGTGCGGCCACGTGCGGAGCGGGGCGCAGGCCGGTCGTGGTGTGGATGGTGCGCATCGCGGCGTTGATCCGCTCCACCATGCGCGTCCTCCGATCCGTGTCGTCCGCGGCCGACCGCCGCACGTCGCCACGCTAGAGCGACGGCGTTGACACGCCACTGCGCGCCTGTGGACGCTCCTGTGCGCCGCAGGGTTCGAGGCGGCAAGGGGGCGTGCCTAGACTGAGCGGATGCGTGCCCTCACCGAGGATCAGATCCGCGCGTCCTTCGTGAACGCGGTTCCCGACGAGGCCGCGGCCGTCTCGATGCCGCACGATCTGCTGTTGATCGAATGGGACTATCTCGACTTCCTCGCCTGGCGGGATCCGGTGCTCGGAAAGCAGGGCTATGTCATCGTCGAGCGGGAGGAGCGTCCGGTGGGCGTCGTGTTGCGCGCGTCGGACCCGGGGCGAACCCGTTCGGGGATGTGCGACGTCTGTCACACAATGCAGCCGGGCAACCAGGTGGTGCTCTTCGCTGCGCGCCGTGCCGGTGAGGCCGGGCGTCGGGGGTCCAGCGTGGGCACCTACCTGTGCGCCGACCTCTCCTGCCACGAGAGCGTGCGGCTGGCTCCGCCGCTCGCACCCAGTGAGATCCGCGCGGAACGGCACGCCGATCGTCGCCTGGACGGCACGGAACGGCGCATGAACGCCTTCGTCGACGCGATCCTCGCCGAAGGCTGAGGAACGGCGCGGCGGAGGCCCTCGAGGAACGCCTAGGCTGGTCGCGGATGCGCCTGCGGTCTCCGGCGGCGCTCCGGCCAGCGTCGTCCGAGCACGAGGAGCTTTCGATGTCCGCCCCTATCCGCCTCACCATCGAGGACGGGCTCGCCCGTCTCACCCTCAACCGCCCACGGCGGCTGAACGCCTTCAACGCCGAGCTGGCGCACGCGTGGGCGGAGACCACCGAGGAGGCGGTCGGCCGGGACGACGTCGGCGCGATCCTCATCGACGCCGAGGGGCCGGCCTTCTGCGCCGGCGGGGACGTGCTCGACATGGCGCAGACGATGGGCTCCGGCGGCGACATCGCAGAGCTCGCCGGCGTGATCAACCGCGGGATCCGTGCGCTGACGGAGTCCTCTGTCCCGGTGGTCGCCGCCGCTCAGGGGACGACCGCCGGTGGTGGTCTCGGAATCCTTCTCTGCAGCGACTACGCGGTGATCGGCGCGGATTCGCGGCTGGGGAGTCTGTACGCCAACATCGGTCTCACACCCGACCTGTCGGTCTCGGCGCAGCTCGCCCGCGCGATCGGTGAGCGCCGCGCTCTCCAGCTCGTGCTCCAGGACCGCCTTCTCGACGCCAGGGAAGCGGTCGAATGGGGGCTCGCGGCCGAAGCGGTGGCAGGCGAGGACGCGGCGTCTACCGCTCTCGCGGTCCGGGCACGGGCCGAAGAGGTCGCCCGCTTCTGGCTCGCCGGGGCCTTTCGCGCCTATGGCGAGGCGAAGCGCCTTGTCCGTTCGCAGCCGGATCGCACCTTCGCGGAGCAGCTGGCGGAGGAGGCACGGACGATCGGTGCCTCGTTCGATCGCGAGGAGGCGACGGTACGCGTGAAGGCTTTCGCAGAGGCGTCGGCGAAGCGCGGAGCCTGAGCACTCCTCCACGGCCGGCGAGGATCGTCCGTCGTCCACAATTCCGGGGCGGGACCTCTCCTCGCCGGGCGTGCGCGTGCCAGGATGAAAGGACTTCCGGACGAGAGGATCGCCATGTCGGAGCCCACGGCGCAGCCGGCCAAGAAGCCGAACACCTCCCTGCTGCTGCGCGGAGCCATCTGGATCGCCATCGGCGCGCTCATCGCCGCAGCCTTGGTCTGCGTCGTGTGGGTGCTCGTGGGCGATCAGCAGAATCTCGTCGGGCGCGCCTTCCTCACGATCCTGCTCCTCGCAGGCTTCGGAGGGATCGCCATCCTCGAGGCCAGCCTCGCGCCACGGCGCCCCGACTGGCTCGCCGTGGTGAGCATGGTCTCCTGGATCGTGGCGCTGCTCGTCGGTGCGGCGAAGATCTGGCTGCCCGCCGACGCCCCGAACGGCTTCGGCACGCGGGGCGTGGTCGGGACCGAGAGGTTCTTCCAGTTCCTGCTCGCCGTTCTCGTCCTGCAGCTCGCGGTCGTGCACGTTCGGATCTTCTGGAGGGCCGCGCAACGCTATGTGACGACGTTCACTCGGGTCGTCGCGTACACGACGTTCGTGTTCCTCGGCCTGCTCGTCTCGTTGCTCGTCTTCTTTCTCACCTTCCCGAACGTCTTCCATTACTCTGCGCTGTACTGGAGGATCGTGGTGGCTCTCACGATCCTTACCGCCGTAGGGTCGATGCTCATCCCGCTGCTCAACGCCCTCTTCGCGCCGAAACGCTCCCTGGGCGCCTTGCCTCCGACTCCTGGCTGGCCGACGTACGCTGACGGGATCACGCCGCTCCCGGTGCTCCATGATGGCTCGCCCGACGGGAACGCGTACTACGCTGGCGCTCCCACGGCGGAGGCGGCCGCCGCGGCTGCCGTCTCTGTTCCCTTCGTTCCCTCCCCTCCCGTTCCTCCGGTGCCTCCCGTCATTCCTCTTCCGCCGACTTTCGGAGGCCCCGGCGCCCCGGCGGCATCCGAGGTCGCCTCGATCGTCCCGGGCACCCCGCCGCCGGCCGACGCAGAGCCGCCTGTGTTCCCCGCCGCTCCGCCCGCCGCGCCGACCCGGCCGCAGCCGTGACCTCGGCGGAAGCGCTCCGTCTTCTCGCCGCGGAGATCGCGCAGGAGGCAGGCGCGCTGGCGCGTCAGCGGAGAAGCGAGGGCGTGGCGGTCGCTGCGACCAAGAGCTCGCTCGCCGACATCGTGACCGAGGCCGATCGCGAGGTCGAGGCGCTCATCAGGGCGCGCCTTGCCGAGGAACGCCCTGATGACGGTTTCCTCGGCGAGGAGTCGGGAACGCAGGACGGCACCTCAGGGCTGACCTGGGTCGTCGATCCGATCGACGGCACCGTCAACTATGCCGGCGGTTTCCCGTCATACTGCGTCAGCATCGGCGCGGTCGAGGGGCAGGTCACGCCCGAGACCTGGAACGGGGTCGCGGGTGCGGTGTTCGCTCCCGTCCTGGGCGAGCTGTTCACCGCGGCGCGTGGTGAGGGAGCATGGCTGGGGACGAGCAGGTTGCGAGTCTCGGAGCCAGGGCCAGCGGGGGCGTTGATCGCGACCGGATTCGGATACGACCCCACGACCCACGACGGAGACCTCGACACGGTGCGTCGCGTGATGCCTCTGGCCCGCGACCTCCGTCGGATCGGAGCAGCCGCCATCGATCTCAGCTATGTCGCCGCCGGGCGTCTCGACGGCTACTTCGAACGAGGCCTGAAGCCGTGGGATCTCGCCGCGGGCATGCTGCTCGTCCAGGAGGCGGGGGGAGCAGTGCGGCGACCGGATCCGACGGGAACATCGCGGGCGATGACCGTCGCGGGGTCGGTGGGCCTGGTCGACGAACTGGTCCTGCGCATCCGTGGCGTCCGTTGAGGCCCCGCGACAGCGTGCGAAGACGACCATGGCGAATCCTCTCCGCTCCTTGTAAGGTTTTCTCGATCGCTCTCCCGTCATACCCGACGGCGGGGGAGTCGGAAACCCGAGAGCCGTCCCCGCGGCTGATCCAGGAGTGACCCCTTGACTCTTGACCCCCCTGCGCCCGAGCCTGCGCCGACCCGTCGCTCGCTCCGTCAAGCGGCGCTGTCGGCCCGTGGCGGGGGTCCGGTCGAGCGTGCAGTGCTGCCGTCTGCCCACGGTCCCGGGGCTCTGCGTTCCCGCGCCGGTCGCCCCGGCTCCGGACAGGCCGCTCCGTCCTCACGTCCCTTCTCCGCTGCGCCCACCTCTGCTCTCCCCGCGGCCGTCGCTCCGTCTCCCTCGTCCTCCGGCCCGGAGACGGTGACGCTGACCGTCGCTGCCGCCCGGGAGCTCGCGGCGCGCCTGATCGCGGGCGAGTCGGAGCAGATCGCGACGGAGAACGTGCTCCGCCGTCGCCTTTCGCATGACCGCGACGAGGCTGGAGGGATCGAGTCGTCGTTCCCGGATTCCGGGGTATCGGGATCGCTTCCCGCGGTCGCCTCCGACGAGACGATCCAGGGCGCTGCCGCCGCGGTGTCAGCGAGCGGCACGCGAGTCTCTTCTTCTCCCGCTGCCAGACCGGTCCGCCCAGCCATCGCCCGACGGCGCATGCGGTGGTCCTTCCGGCGGATCTCTGCTGTGGGCGTGCCGGCAGGAGCCATGGGGTTCGCAGCGCTGCTCGCGATCGCGACGGTCCTCCCGACGCAGGCGATCGCCGGAGCCTCGGCAGAGTCGACAGCGGCATCGCTGGTGACGGCGGAGGGCAAGCCGGTGGACCGAGGGTCGAGAGACGGCATCCAGGCCTTCGTCTCCGGGACCGATGTGCCGCGCGCCACGCTCTCCGGCGCCGAGGGCTTCACCGCCGTCTCCCAGGCGCAGGTCGCTGCAGAGTCGGGAATCCGCTTCTCGGACTCGCTCTACACGAACGACAGGGCGGCGAAGATCCAATGGCCGTACGTCGTCGGGGTCGCGATGAGCTCGCCCTTCGGAATGCGTGACGGTGTGATGCACGAAGGCATCGACCTCGTGCCGGGCAATGGCGCCCCCATCCAGGCGATCGCCGACGGAACGGTGCGCCTGGCGTCCGAGAGCGATGGCGGCTACGGGGTCGGCGTCTACATCGATCATCTCATCGACGGGAAACTCGTCACCAGCCACTACGCGCACATGCAGTACGGGTCGTTGAGGGTGAAGACGGGCGACACGGTCAAGGTCGGCGATCCCGTGGGGCGCACGGGGGACACCGGTCACTCCTTCGGCCCGCACTTGCACTTCGAGCTCATCGTCGACGGCACGAAGATCGACCCTCTGCCGTGGCTGCTCGCGCATGCGGGGCGGCGTTGACCCGATTTCGGCGAGAGCGCCAGGAATGGTATTCTCGTCTGGTTGCCCGCGAGGGCGGCATGCCCCGATAGCTCAGTGGCAGAGCACTTCCATGGTAAGGAAGGGGTCGTCAGTTCAATCCTGACTCGGGGCTCGCAACATCCGGTCCGCCGGATGCCGTGCGGCAGGGTAGCTCAGTTGGTGAGAGCGCACGACTCATAATCGTGAGGTCGCGGGTTCAAGCCCCGCTCCTGCTACAGACAGCCCCGGATATCCGGGGCTTCTCCTTTCAGGGCAGAGG
This sequence comes from Microbacterium sp. S308A+, assembly GCF_049800815.1. NCBI lineage: Bacteria > Bacillati > Actinomycetota > Actinomycetes > Micrococcales > Microbacteriaceae > Microbacterium > Microbacterium sp. S308A+. The sequence goes on from NZ_JBNAFT010000002.1 coordinate 355,059, forward strand.
ATTGCTCGCCGCGATCCGCGCGGCGAGCAAGGCTCCTCGCCCGGCGTACCGAGACCTCGTCACGAAGCTGAGGCGGTGCGGATCCTCACCTCGCGCTCCATACGCTTCTCATGGCGCTGCCTGCCTTTGAGCGCCTCGGCCTCCCGGTTCTTCGGCGGAGCGTTCGTCACGAGCTGGTCCAGCATCCGGCGGGTGGCCTGGGCGATCTCGTCGATCGCCTGCTCGAACGCCGGAGTGTTCGCGCGGGAGGGGCGGGTCGACCCGCTGACCTTCCGGACGAACTGGAGGGCGGCCTCCCTGACCTCGTCGTCGGTCGTGGGCGGCTCGAAGTTGTGGAGACAGCGGATGTTCCGGCACATGCCGCCGACGATAGCCCTGCTTCCGGGGGAACGCCACCACGGGCGGCGGCACGCCTCAGCTGCTCGTCTGCCCCCTGAACCATCGCGTGGGGATGTCTCCACGCTGCCATTCGAGAAGCCGCTCCATCGCATGCGCCGCGATCTCGAGCATCTGCTCGCGTGCTGGGTCGACCTCGGCCTGGGCGATCTCTTTGGCCTCGACGGCGACGAAGAAGAGGCGGTGGATCTCCTCACGTTGCGTGGCCACCCAGTGCACCACGGGCATGTCCTCGTGGTCGAGCAGGGCGACCGCCCTGACATAGTGCTCGTTCCGGCGGAGGCCGTTGAGGGCTGGATATCTGGCGACTTCGATGTCGAGCCCCGCCGCGGCCTCGGAGGTGAGGAGCTTGCAGAGTTCGATGATCGCCTCGGCTTGGCGGTCCTCGCGGCGGTGCTTCTCGCTCTGGCGCATCTGACGGACGACGAAGTAGGCGGCCACCGCGGCGGCGGCGATCGGCACTCCGACGACGGCGATGAGATCCCACAGCACATCGAGCGCTCCGCCCCCGTGCGATGCGAGCCAATCATGCATGTGCCCCCCCTATGTCGCAGATACGTCGGGGGCGAGGGGGAATCCGTCACGCGGCAGTCGGCGCTCTGGAGACGGGCCGGCGGCTCCTCCTGGCGCGCGGACGGGTTCTCCCACCGTTCGTGGAGGAGACGGTCAGCGCGCTTCCCGTTGGGAGGAGCATCGTCGTCTCCTCGGTCTCCGTGAACCTCAGTCGGCGAGGAGCGGGCGGGACCACTCTCACGGGAGTGCATGACGAAAGGAGCAGCCATGAAGAACATGCAGGGGATCGCCCTCGCGCTGCTGGTCACGGCGGGTCTCGTCGCGGCCGCGCCCGGGACGATGGCGGCGGAGGCCGCCTCCGCGAAACTCATCGTCGGCGGACACGATGTGCCTCAGGACGCATACCCGTTCCAGGCCTCGCTGCAGCTGGCAGCGAGCGGGAAGCACCATTGCGGCGCGACGCTGGTCTCACCCACGACGCTCGTCACCGCGGCTCATTGCGTCTTCGACGAGCAGAAACAGGAGTTCCGTCCCGCTCAGCTCCAGGCCGCGATCGGGCGGGTCAGCCTGTCCGACGTCGGACGGGGCGAGGAGAGAGGGATTGCCGCGATCGCCATCGATCCACGATATGACCGGAACCGCTCCTACGACATCGCCTATCTCTCGTTGACGGAGCCCGTGACCGACATCGCGCCGGTCGCCCTCCCTGCCCCCGACGCGCGTTCGCCGCTCGCGGCGCCGGGCCGCATGGCGACCATCGTGGGATGGGGCTACACCGAGGCCGATCCCACCCCGCTCCCCGACCGACTTCAGGGTGCAGACCTGCCCCTCCAGCCGGCGAAGAGGTGTGCGGCGGAGCTGTGGCACGAGTCCGCCTTGCGGCTGTGTGCCGGCGGCGCAGGGAAGGGGGTGAGCTTCGGCGACAGCGGCGGACCGCTCCTCGTCGACGACGGCGGCACGGTGACGCAGATCGGGATCGTGTCCAGCAGCGGCGAGACACCGGGACTGGGTGGCTTCACCTCTCTCCTCTCTCCCGACGTCCGTTCCTGGAAGCCGGATCTCTCCGAGCCGACCGCGTGACCTGAGGGGCGGGACCAGCCGGGTGCCGAGGCATCGGTCGCGCGAGCCGCATCCGGCGCAGGACGCCCAGAGGACGGACGATCCGTGCGCGAGAGTAGGCTGGGTCGCGCTGCGCCTGGGCGCGTGGCAGACAGGAGAGAGCGTGGGCGAAGGCGTCGTCGAGAGGATGCGAAGCCCGCGCGCCTACGCGGCCTTCGTCGGGACGGGCCTCGTGGCCGGCCTCCTCTCTGGTCTCTTCGGGGTCGGCGGCGGCACCGTCATCGTCCCGCTGCTCGTGCTCGTGCTCGGATTCGACCAGCGCCTCGCCGCGGGCACGTCTCTCGCCGCGATCGTCCCGACCGCGAGCATCGGCGTCATCTCCTACGCCGCATCCGGCTCCGTCGCCTGGATCCCCGCGCTCATCCTCGCCGTCGGAGCCGTGATCGGCGCGCAGATCGGCACCCGTCTGCTCCCGCGCATCTCGCAGACCGTTCTGCGCTGGTGCTTCGTCGGCTTCCTCGTGGTCGTGATCGTGAGCCTCTTCCTCGTGATCCCCTCCCGGGACGCGGTCCTGCATCTGACCTGGCTGACCGGGCCGCTCCTCGGCGTCGTCGGCCTGTTCACCGGCGTGCTCGCGGGACTGATCGGCGTCGGCGGCGGGGTGATCGTGGTGCCTGTCCTGATGCTCGCGTTCGGGACCAGCGATCTCGTCGCCAAGGGGACCTCGCTCCTGATGATGATCCCGACAGCGCTTTCCGGGACGATCGGCAACATCCGCCACCGCAACGTCGACCTGCTCGCGGCGGGGATCATCGGCGTCTCCGCGTGCACCACAACGGCGCTCGGCGCCTGGCTCGCGACACTCATCGATCCCTTCCTAGCCAACGTCCTCTTCGCCGCGTACCTCGTCGTCATCGCGGCGCAGATGGCGGTCAAGGCGATCCGGAGCCGCAAGCGTCGGGACTGATCCCTCGGCACGGCGGCATGGCGGATATCGGCCGGGCGGATCGAAGGGACGGGACGGCGCCTCGATAGGATCGAGGGGTGCCAGTGAACCCCGAGCTCGTCGGCCGCGCATTCGCGCAGACCGCGCCTTACCTCGTCGGACGGGAGAAGGTGCGCGAGTTCGCGCGCGCCGTCCTCGCCGACGCCCCGCAGCACTCCGACGTCGAGGCCGCACGGGCGCTCGGCTACGCGGACGTCGTGGCGCCACCCACCTTCGCGATGGTGGTCCAGGACCTCACCCTGCAGCAGCTCCTCGGCGAGCCGGACTCCGGGATCGTCCTGGCCCGGACCATCCACGCGGAGCAGCGGTTCGCCTACACGCGGCCGATCGTCGCCGGAGACGAGCTGCGCGCACAGCTCCGGGTCACGGGGATCCGCGCCCTCGGCGGGAACGCCATGGTCACGAGCGAGGCGGAGATCACCGATGGTGCCGGAGACCACGTCGTGACAGCCACCTCGGTGCTGCTGGTCGGAGAGGGGGAGTGATGTCGTACAGCCTGGGAGACGTCGTGGCCGAGCGGACGATCCACCTCACCCGTGAGTCGCTCGTCCGCTACGCGGGGGCCTCGGGGGACTTCAACCCCATCCACTATCGCGACGACGTCGCGGCCGCGGTCGGCCTTCCCGGCGTGCTCGCCCACGGGATGCTGACGATGGGGCTCGCCTCGTCCGTCGTCGTCTCGGCGCTCCCCGGCACCGCGCGTCTGATCGATTACGGCGTCCGGTTCACCAAGCCGGTCGTCATCGATCCCGACGCGGGGGCGGACGTCGAGGTCTCGGCGAAGGTCGGGGCGGTGGACGACGAGTCTGTGCGCATAGACCTCACGGTGAAGCACGCCGGGACGACAGTGCTCGTTAAGGCCCAGCTGCGTGTCGCGGCGGACTCGCTCTGACATGGGCGAGATCGACCCGATCCGGCTCGCCGAGCTGACGACGCTCCAGACCGGCGCGGCCCCCGCGCGCATGATCGACGCCGAGACGACCGACGAGCTGGTCGCCGCGCTCCACGACGTCTGGGAGCGCGGCGAGGAGTGGTTCGTGCTCGGCGGCGGTTCCAACCTCTTCGCCGGCGACGAGTCTTTCGCCGGCACGGTCGTGCGCATCCGCACGTCCGGGATCGAGACCCTGCCCTCTCCGCACCCCGGCCGCGTCCGGCTGCGCGTGCAGGCGGGCCACGACTGGGACGCGCTCGTCGCGTACGCCGTCGAGCACGGCCTCGCCGGGATCGAGGGCATGTCCGGGATACCCGGGACGGTCGGCGCAGCGCCGGTGCAGAACGTCGGCGCCTACGGTCAGGAGATCCAGGAGACGCTGGTCGAGGTCGAGCTGATCGACGAAGGCGCTCCGGCCCCTGTGACGGTCCCCGCCGTCGACCTCGGACTTGGCTTCCGCACGTCCGTGCTCAAGCACCATTACGGGTCGGTGCCCCAGCGGCGTGCGGTGATCCTGTCGGTCACGCTCGACCTCGCCGAGGTGGGCGAGGGAGGGCGTCTCGTGCGGGGGGAGCAGCTCCGTCGCGCTCTCGGCCTCGCGAACGACGATCCGGTGCCTCTCGCCTGGGTGCGGGAGCGGATCCTGGCGACGCGGTCCGCCAAGGGCATGATCTTCGACCCTGCCGACGCCGACACCCACGGCGCGGGGTCGTTCTTCCAGAACGCGATCGTCCCCGAGGCGGTGGCCCGGTCGCTGCCGCCGGAATGCCCCCGGTGGCCGGTGGCTCCCGACCTCGACACCGTCACGGTCATCCCGCTGGAGTCGTATGACGGGCTCGTCCCGGTCCCGCGGCGCGCATCCTCGGACGTCAAGGTCAGCGCTGCCTGGCTCATCGAGCACTCCGGCATAGGCAAGGGGTTCCGGCTGCCACGGTCGCGTGCCGGGGTCTCGACCAAGCATGCGCTCGCGCTCACCAATCGCGGCGGAGCCTCGGCAGGGGAGGTCGCCGAGCTCGCACGATTCGTCCAGAGCCGCGTGCACGCGGAGTTCGGCCTGCTGCTGCAGCCGGAGCCGGTGCTGGTAGACGTCGAGCTGTAGGCGCGGACGACCTGCGGGACAGCGGTCCGTGCGCAGGTCGGGACGGCCGCGGCGGATGAGGACGCGGCCGCCCCGAAACCGTCAGCCGCCGACGACCTCGGTGACCGCGCGGCCGGCGAAGGAAGGGATCGCGAGGCCGGTGAGGCGCGGCTCCGATGAGGTGATTCCCTCGGGGATCCATCCCTCGCCGAACATCGCCGCGGCCGCCGCCCCGGCGAGCGCGGGGAGGGACGCGGCGTTCCGCGGCTGCGCGAGGGCACCGAGGAGCAGGTCGTCGGCGCTCGTCGCGTGTGAGACGTGGGCCACCAGGAACCCGAAGGTCTCGGGCGCGGCGATCGGGTAGCTGTAGATCCAGTCGCCGACCCCGATGCTGAGCCGTCGGGCGCGATCGAGGGGCCCGTCCAGCGGATCCCCCCTGGTGTGCGCGAGAGGCGGAAGAGGATGTTCTGCATCGCGACGGATCCCAGTTCGTTGTCGTCGACGCGCACCACGGTGCCGAGCGCTTGGTACTGGGGGTCGGCGACCACCCCGCGCACGTCGTAGACGGGTGCGATCGCGGCCGAGGCCTCTTCGAACCGGGCGACGACCTCGTCGGCGTCGTGCCCTCCGATCCAGCTCTGGACCGCCGCGTCGAGCTCGTCGGCGTGCCGCGCCCGATCGTGCCCCGACGTGAACCATGGCTCGTCGAGGAGGTCCGCCCGGCCGACCAGGGTCATCACCCGCTCCGCGATCGACTGAGAGCTCGTCGAGACGGCCAGCCACACCCCGTCGCGCGAGCGGTAGACGTTGCGAGGGGCGTTGTTGACCGATCGGTTGCCGGTGCGCGGCTGGACGATGCCGAGCTGGTCCCACGCCGTGATCTGCCCTCCGAGAAGCATGAGGATCGGCTCGATGATGGCCATGTCGACCACCTGCCCCGATCCGTCGCGGTCGACGGATCGGAGCGCCGTCATCACCGCGAACGCGGTCGCGAGCGCGGCGATCCCGTCGGCCAGGCCGAACGGGGGCAGGGTCGGCGGCCCGTCCGGCGCGCCGGTGAGGGCGGCGAACCCGCTCATCGCCTCGGCGAGGCTGCCGAACCCGGGGCGGGAGGCGTAGGGGCCGAACTGCCCGAACGCGGTCACGCGGGCAAGGACCAGCCGTGGGTTGGCCTCGAGCAGCCGCTCCGGCGCCAGTCCTCAGCGCTCCAGCGTGCCGGGGCGGAAGTTCTCGATCATCACGTCCGCCTCGGCGACCAGGCGCAGGAGCAGCTCGGCGCCGGCAGGCTGCCCGAGATCGATCGTGACGGTGCGCTTGTTGCGGCCGAGCGTCTTCCGCCAGAGGTTGACGCCCTCCTTCTGCGGGCCGTGTCCGCGCGAGGCGTCGGGGCGAGAAGGGTGCTCCACCTTCACCACGTCGGCGCCGAAATCGCCGAGGAAGGTCGCGGCCAGCGGACCGGCGAACAGCGTCGAGACGTCGAGCACGCGGACGCCGGCGAGCGGGGACGGCGATGGAACGCCTTCCAGATCAGGGCTCTCGAACACGCGTCATGATAGCCACGTCCGCCCACAGCGTGCGGGGCGGCCCTGCACGCTCGGCGTCAGGCGAAGAGGCGCTGCAGACGCTGGACGCCCTCCAGGAGGGCGTCGTCGCCCAGGGCGTAGGACATCCGGATGTAGCCGGAGGGCCCGAAGGCCTCGCCGGGAACCACAGCCACCTCGGCCTGGTCGAGGATGAGGTCGGCGAGCTCCAGCGAGGTCGTCGGCGTCACCCCGCCCCAGGTGCGCCCGAGCAGGCCTTGGACATCGGGATAGACGTAGAAGGCTCCGAGCGGGTTGGGCACGACGAGCCCATCGATCGTGGAGAGCTCGGAGACGATGAGGCGGCGACGGCGGTCGAAGGCCTCGCGCATCTGCTCCGCCTCGGTCTGGGGACCGGTGAGCGCGGCGATCGCGGCCTTCTGCGCCACGTTGTTCACGTTGCTGGAGAGATGCGACTGGAGGTTCCCGGCGACCTTGATCGCGTCGGCCGGGCCGACCATCCAGCCCACCCGCCATCCGGTCATCGCATAGGTCTTCGCGACGCCGTTGACGAGGATCGTCTGCCCCGCGGCTGCGGGGACCGCCTCGACGATCGACATGGCCTTGACGCCCTCGTAGGTGAGGTTCTGGTAGATCTCGTCCGAGATGATCCAGATGCCGTGCTCGACCGCCCATTCGCCGATCGCCCTGGTCTCCTCGGCTGTGTAGACCGACCCGGTGGGGTTGGACGGGGAGACGAAGACGAGCACCGTGGTACGCGGGGTGCGTGCGGCCTCGAGCTGCTCGACCGTCACCTTGTAGTCCTGGTCGGCCCCGGCGAACACCTCCACCGGAACGCCGTCCGCGAGACGGATGGCCTCGGGGTAGGTGGTCCAGTAAGGGGCGGGCAGCAGGATCTCGTCGCCGGGGTTCACCACGGCCTGGAAGGCCTGGTAGACCGACTGCTTTCCACCGTTGGTCACGATCACCTGGCTCGGCGAGACCTCGAGACCGGAATCGCGCAGCGTCTTGGCGGCGATCGCCTCGCGCAGGGCGGGCAGGCCCGCGGCGGGCGTGTACCGGTAGCTGGCGGGGTCGGCGAGCGCCTCGGCCGCGGCGGCGACGATGAACGACGGCGTCGCGAAGTCGGGCTCGCCAGCGGCGTAGGAGATGACGGGCTTGCCCTCGGCCTTGAGGGCCTTGGCCTTGGCGTCCACCTTGAGGGTTGCGGACTCGGCGATGGCGGAGAGCTTGCGGGAGAGAGGTGCGCGTTCGGTCACCCTCCGATGCTACTGGGACGCCGCGCGTGTCGTGAGGATATGTCGGGACGGGAGGGGCATGCTCAGCGGCGGTCGATTCGGACGAGGTCGTCGAGTCCGGCGAAGGCATCGCGATCGCGGGTCACCAGCACGAGGCCGTGGGCGAGGGCGGTCGCGGCGAGCATCCTGTCCATCACGTGGGCGCGCGCTGACGAGCCGGCCGAGACCAGCCGCATCAGGATCGTGTCGTAGGCCTCCGCGCAGCGGTCGTCGAAAGGGAGGCCTTCGCCGAGGACGGAGCGCAGCGTGGTGAGACGCGCATGTCGGGCCTTGTACTCGGCGAGCGAGGTGGTCGTGTGGAGCCCTTTGAGGAGCTCGGCCCAGCTGAGGGCGCTCACCTGGAGGGCATCGAAGTCTGTCAGATCCGGTGGCGCCTCGCCCTGACCGGAGGAGGCGATCAGGATGTTCGTGTCGAGAAGCGCCCTCATCGCGACCAGGCGTCGCCGCCGCCGTCGAAGTCACCACGCTCGTCGCGGAGCTCTCGCGCCCAGGAGCCGTCGAGCGGCGTCGCGCGCAGGAGGGAGAGGAACTCGTCGGGCGACGCTCCGGGATCGCGGAGCGGAGGGACCAGACGCCCGATCTCGCGGCGATGACGGGTCACGACGTACGTCTCGCCGCGTTCCACCTCGTCGAGAGCGCGCGTCGGGTTCTGCCGGAGCTCGCCGACGGAGATGGTCTTCATCCCGATATTCTAGCAAATGTAGACAAAGGGCGTCAGCGCTCGACGAGGACGCCGTCAGCGTCGGCGTGGAGGTGCGCGCCAGGCCGGAACCGGACGCCGGCGATGGCGAGGATGATGTCCTCCTCGCCCGCGCCGGTCTTCGTGCTCTTGCGCGGGTTGGTGCCCAGGGTCTTGGCTCCCAGGGGCAAGGCGCCGATCGCGACGCTGTCACGGATCGCGCCGTGGAAGATGCGCCGTCCGCCGAAGGAGCGCAGCTGCCCCGTTCTCCCTGCGTTCCCGTCGCGAAGTCTGTCGCAATCGAACCGGTCAAGCGGACAGATCTCGCGACGGGAACACCGGGGCGGAGAGACGGGAGGGCGCCTCGGGCGGGGCGCTCAGCCCACCTCGACCAGGTGGGCGGCGTAGGCGCCGGTCGTGAGGAACGCCGGGAACTCCTCGCGCAGCGCCACATCGCGGAAGACGTCTGCCGCGTCGTCGAAGCGGTCGCCCTCGCGGCGGTCCACCGTGGCGAGCACGTCGCGGATCAGCCCCTCGACATGCTCCACCGTGATCGGGGTGCCGTCGGCGGTGGTGCGGTCCTGGTGGATCCACTGCCACACCTGCGAGCGGCTGATCTCGGCGGTCGCGGCGTCCTCCATGAGGTTGTCGATGGCCACGGCACCGAGGCCGCGCAGCCACGCCTCGATGTAGCGGATGGCGACCGAGACGTTGTCCCTGACCCCATCGGCGGTGATGGGACGTCCGATGTGCACGTCGAGCAGGTCCTCCGCCCGCACCTGCACGTCGTCGCGCTGCCGTTCCAGCTGGTTCGGACGTGTGCCGAGCACGGCGTCGAACTCCGCCTGCGCGACGGGGATGAGGTCGGGATGGGCGACCCACGTGCCGTCGAAGCCGTCACCGGCCTCGCGCTTCTTGTCTGCGGACACCTTCTCCACAGCCAGGGCGGTGACCTCGGGGTCGCGACGGTTCGGGATGAAGGCGCTCATGCCGCCGATCGCGAACGCGCCTCGCCTGTGGCAGGTCTTCACGAGCAGCTCGGTGTAGGCACGCATGAACGGCACGGTCATCGTGACCTCGCTGCGGTCGGGAAGCACGAAGCGCGCGCCTCGGCCGCGGTAGTTCTTGATGATCGAGAAGATGTAGTCCCAGCGTCCGGCGTTCAGGCCCGCGCAGTGGTCGCGCAGCTCGAACAGGATCTCCTCCATCTCGAACGCCGCGGGAAGGGTCTCGATGAGCACCGTCGCGCGGATCGTCCCGTGCGTGATGCCGAGGTACTCCTCGCTGAAGGAGAAGACGTCGTCCCACAGCCTCGCCTCCTCGCTCGACTCGAGCTTGGCGATGTAGAAGTACGGGCCGCGACCGGCGTCGATGAGCGCCTGAGCGTTGTGGAAGAAGTACAGGCCGAAGTCCACCAGCGAGCCGGAGGCCGCCATCGTCCTTCCGGTACGGTCGGTGAAGCCGATGTGCTGCTCCACGAGGTGCCATCCGCGAGGGCGCATCACGATGGTCGGTGTGCGCTCGGCCGTGACGCGGTACTCCTTGCCCTCGGCGTTCGTGAAGGAGAGCTCGCCGCGGATCGCGTCGCGCAGAGACAGCTGGCCGCCGATCACGTTCTGCCAGGTGGGGCTCGTGGCGTCCTCCTGGTCGGCGAGCCAGACGCGAGCGCCCGAGTTCAGGGCGTTGACGGTCATCTTCGGGTCGGTGGGGCCGGTGATCTCCACACGACGGTCCTCCAGGCCGGGGCCCGCGCCCGCGACGCGCCAGTCGGCGTCCTCACGGATGTGCGCCGTGTCCTCGCGGAAGCGGGGGTCGTGCCCGTTGCCGATCTCGAACCGGCGGCGCATGCGATCGGCGAGACGGTCGTGGCGACGGCCGGCGAAGCGGTGGTGGAGCTCGGCCAGGAACGCGAGGGCCTCTGGCGTGAGGATCTCGTCGAAGCGGTCGCGGAGGGCCCCGGCGACCGTGATCGCCGGTCCTTGCCGAGTGGTCGGCGTCGATGTGGTCGGGGGAGCGGTGGGAATGGTCATGACAGGGGTCCTTTGCAGAGCGGAAGCGGCGGGAGGCTGTGCGAGCCGACCCGCCGGCGGTCAGTGGAACTGGGCGGTCTCGGTGGAGCCGGCGAGGGCCAGGGTGGCGCTCTCGGGGTTGAGAGCGGTCGAGATGACGTCGAAGTAGCCGGTCCCCGCCTCGCGCTGGTGCTTGGTGGCGGTGTACCCGGTCGCCTCGGCGGCGAACTCGGCCTCCTGCAGCTCGACATAGGCGCTCATGGCGCGTTCGGCGTAGCCGCGGGCGAGATCGAACATCGAGTAGTTCAGGGCGTGGAAGCCGGCCAGCGTGATGAACTGGAACTTGTAGCCCAGGTCCGCCAGCTCCTGCTGGAACGTCGCGATCTCGGCGTCCGACAGGTGGCGCTTCCAGTTGAAGCTCGGCGAGCAGTTGTACGCCAGGAGCTTGCCGGGGTGCCGGGCGTGGATCGCGGTGGCGAACTCGCGCGCGAGCTCGATGTCCGGCTCCCCGGTCTCGACCCAGAGCAGGTCGGCGTAGGGGGCGAAGGCGAGCCCGCGGCTGATGACCGGCTCGATCCCTGCGCGGACCCGGTAGAAGCCCTCGGACGTGCGCTCTCCGGTGGTGAACTCTCGGTCGCGTTCGTCGACGTCGCTCGTGAGCAGATCGGCGGCGAGTGCGTCGGTACGGGCGATGATGAGCGTCGGCACGTCGGCGACGTCGGCGGCGAGGCGGGCCGCGTTCAGCGTGCGGATGTGCTGCAGGGTGGGCACCAGCACCTTCCCGCCCAGATGGCCGCACTTCTTCTCGCTCGCGAGCTGGTCCTCCCAGTGGATGCCGGCGGCGCCGGCCTGGATGAGCGACTGCGCGAGCTCGTAGGCGTTGAGCGGGCCGCCGAAGCCCGCCTCCGCGTCGGCGACGATCGGCGCCAGCCAGTCCCGGGTGACCTCGCCCTCGGCGTGCTCAAGCCCGTCCTGGCGCAGCAGCGCGTTGTTGATGCGGCGGACGACCGCCGGCACCGAGTTGGCCGGGTAGAGGGACTGGTCGGGGTAGGTCTGCCCGGCGAGGTTGCCGTCGGCGGCGACCTGCCAGCCGGAGAGGTAGATGGCCTTCAGGCCCGCGCGCACCTGCTGCACGGCCTGGCCGCCGGTGTAGGCGCCGAGCGCCCGGACGTAGTCCTCGGTGTGCAGGAGGTTCCAGAGGTTCTCGGCTCCTCGGCGGGCGAGGGTGTTCTCCTCGCGGACCGTGCCGCGGATCCGGATGACGTCCTCGGCGGTGTAGGTGCGCTCGATGCCGTCCCAGCGGGGATCGGCGTCCCAGATCGCCTGGAGCTCGGCCGCGGTCTGCGTCTGGTCGCCCGAGCGGAGGCCCGCAGGGCGGGGGGTGGGGTTCGTCATGTCTTCTCCTCGGTGGGGCCCGGCGACGATGCCGGGGTGGCGTGCTCCCACTCTGTGTGAAATTCCTCCTTCCACTTGACCGATTCAAGAGAGAATTTCATCGAGATTTCTGTTTTCGTGACAGACTCGGTCCCATGAGCACTCTTCGGAGCCCAGAAGACGCTGATGCGCTCACCATCGGCCGCCGGGTGCGGCGGCTGCGAACGTCGCGAGGCATGACCCTCGAGGAGCTCGCCTCGGCGGTCGGGCGGGCGCCGAGCCAGCTCTCGATGATCGAGACGGGCAAGCGCGAGCCGAAGCTGACGCTGCTCCAGGCGATCGCCCGCGCGCTGGGGACGACCATCGACGCGTTGCTGGAGGGGGAGCCGCTCGATGAGCGCAGCACGATGGAGATCGCCCTCGAGCGCGCGATGAAAGGGCAGACCTTCCAGGCGCTCGGCATCCCGTCGTTCCGCATCGGCAAGGTGCTTCCGTCTGAGGTGTTGTCGGCGCTGCTCGCGCTGCACGGCGAGATCGAGCGGCTCCGGGACGAGCGCGCGGCCACCCCGGAGGAGGCCAGGCGTGCGAACGTGGAGCTCCGCGACCTCATGCGGCGGCAGGACAACTACTTCGCCGACCTCGAGGCGGAGGCGGCGCGGCTCCTCGCCGCCGTGCGCCACCCCGGCGGACCGCTCACCCAACGCACCGCCTCAGAGATCGCCGCGCATCTCGGCTTCACGCTGCACTACACGGCGGATCTGCCGCAGACCACGCGCAGCGTCGCGGATCTCGCGAACGGCAGGCTGTACCTGTCCCCTCGTGTGCAGGCGAAGGGGGATGCGCGCACCGCGGTGCTCCAGGCGCTGTCGAGCCGGATCCTCGGCCATGCCGAGCCGCGGAGCTATGCGGAGTTCCTTCGGCAACGGGTGGAGACCAACTACCTCACCGGAGCGCTGCTCGTGCCGGAGGGACATGTCGTGCCGGTGCTGCAGGAGGCGAAGGCGCGGCGGGCGATCTCGATCGAGGATCTTCGTGACGCCTACTCCGTCTCCTACGAGACCGCCGCGCACCGGTTCACGAATCTTGCGACACGGCACCTGGGGATCCCCGTGCACTTCCTCAAGGTGCACGAGTCCGGCACGATCACGAAGGCCTACGAGAACGACGACGTGAACTTTCCGACCGATCGCCTCGGCGCGATCGAGGGGCAGATGTGCTGCCGGCGGTGGACGAGCCGCGTCGTCTTCGACGTGGAGGACCGGTTCAACCCGTACTACCAGTACACCGACACGGGGAACGGGACCTACTGGTGCACGGCGCGGGTGGAGCCGTCGAGCGAGGGGCTCCATTCGGTGAGCGTAGGCGTGCGGTTCGACGACACGCGCTGGTTCGTCGGGCGGGACACCCCGAACCGCGGCGTGTCGAAGCACTCGGTCGAGACGTGCTGCCGACGCGCCCCTGCGGAGCTGGAGGAGCGCTGGCGGAAGAACTCGTGGCCGAACGTCCGCACGCCCCGAACCCTTCTGGCGACGCTGCCGACCGGGGCGTTCCCCGGCGTCGACACGACCGACGTCTATGAGTTCCTCGACGCCCATGCCCCGGCCTGATCCCGGGCTCGTGGGGGAGGCTGGCTGCCGTTGATCCGCGTCCGTGCTCCGCTCAGGGGCGACGACGGTCTGAGGGTGGCGGAGACCCCGGACACGCCCGTGGTCCGGAGCCTCCGCCCTGCTTTCGAGTCAGAGGATCTTCATGTAGAGGTCTCCCCAGGACTGCGATCCGGCTGACGGGACGATCAGCCACTCGATCTCCAGCGTGGTCTCCGCGTTGAGGTTCGCGTTGTGCATGGACGTCTGCGTCTCGGTCCTTTCCCAGGTGCCGGTATAGCCGCCCTGGAGTCGGAGCAGCCTGACGGCGGCGGTCTCGGCGCCGTCAGGCCCGTTGTCCGGTGCGCCCTCCGGGGCCTTCTCGAGAGGGATGTCGGTTCCGACGGCGATGTCGAGGGAATGGGCTGTCCGCGTCGAGTCGCTGCGGCTGTCGATGTTCACGAAGGTCTCCCGCAGGGTCAGCGCCCCCTTGGCGTACACCGCCTGCCGTCTCTCCCCGAGCACGCTCTCCGCAGGAATCCGCTCGATCCCTGCCAAGGAGAACGTCTCGACGTCCGTCACGTTGGTCAAGGTCGGCGCCGTCCTCTCCAGCCACATCGGGACGCCGCCCGGTCGCCGAGAGTTGACGTGCCCGGAGAAGGCCTTTCCTCGATCGCTGTGCGTCAGGCTCAACGACAGGGTCTCCTCGACGGTCCTCCCGCCCAGGCTCAGCGTCATCGGCATCGTGCGGCGTTCGTCGATCCAGAGCGGGAGCTGCGGGTCGCCCGTCTTCACCACGGGGATCCTTCTCGCTGCCAGAACCCACGGGTCGCGGGTGCTGCGCTGATCCCGCGTCCCCTCGCCCCCGACGCCCGCAGACGTGGCGGACCCCGCCGGTGCGCTGGCGGCGGAGTCCGCGTGCGCGACGGGCAGGCATCCGGCGACGACGGCGAGGGCAGCCGCCCAGGCCCCGGTCGTCCGTGTCCATCTCCGCATCGTCGTGGTGGCGCTCCTGGTCATCTGTGTTCCTTTCTCCTGCGCTCGCACTCACGAGCGCCGTCCGTCTTCGAGCCGCCGGTCCTGGTGGCCGTCGCGTTCCGGGCACACCGGGAGGGCGACCGGAGAGCCGGCTTTTCGCATGCTAGTCTGATCATACTAGTTACATGATGATGAGTGAGGTTTCTATGTCTGTTGTGCGGAGCGTGCGCGTCCGGGGTCTGCGGGCCTTGGTCGGCGTCTCTCTCGTGTCCTGCATCGCGGTCGGCGCCGTGGGCACGGCGGCGCCGGCCTTCGCCGAGAGCGCGGCGCCTTCCGTCGCGGACGTCGGTCCCGACGTCGTGCTCAGCGGAAGGCAGCCTTCTGTGGAGTCCGAGTGGTACTCGAAGGACGGGAAGGAGTACGCGAAGTTCGTCGTCGACGTCGAGGCGTATCGCGACAGGCTCACCGATGCTCCGAGCAAGCTCAAGGTGACGGTGACCGCGAAGGACCTCCAGGGCAAAAGCCTGCTGTGGGGCTGGAGTCCGAACAGCTCGGACGTGACGCTGGCGGCCGACATGATGCTCCTCCGCAACGGGATCACCGCGGCGAGCCCGGCCGTCAAGGAGGAGGTGCGGCACAAGACGGATGACGACGGCTCGCTGACCGAGCTGTCCGTGACCCACGTGTTCGACCTGTACGGCGTGTCCGGAGCGTATGCGGTGAAGGTGACCCCCGCGGTGCTGGGCGGCTACTGGGGCGGGGGTACGGGGGGCTTCACGAAGGGGAACATCTACCCCAGGACCGAGACCTTGGAGATCGTCCTGGGGAAGTCCCTTGGCGTGCCGGTGGGCAAGGCGTCCGACACGGGCCCGTGGGCCGTCGGCGGAGGAACGCCGAACAAGTCCGAGATCAAGTGACTCCCGTTCGGATGGCGAAAACGGAGGAGGTCTCGTCATGAGTTTCCGTGAGCGGTCCCGCCAGACGCCGCACGGCGGGAAGAGCAGGGCCTGGGTCGGCTGGGTGGCGGCGGTGGGAGTCGCCGTCGTGGTCGCACCGATCGCCGCGGCCGATCCCGGCTCCGGGTTCTCCGGCGGCGCGCCGATCGCGGCGCCGGCGATGTCGGGAGGCCAGGGCGACCGAGGGCACCAGTATTCGCCGACGCCGGAGTATCAGGGCGAGCTGCCCGCCGCGTTCTACATCGTCGACGTGCGTCCGCCCGAGGAGGTGTTCCGGGACGGGTTCATGCCGCAGGGGCCGCAGGGAGACCTGCTGGGGCATGCGTGGCTTCCCTCGGGTGTGCCCGCGGGCCCTTTCCGCGACGTGCCCAGCGGGTTCATCCGTGCGGCGGGCACCGAGCAGGGGCGGGACGTCCTGCTCGGACAGCAGTGGCAGCGCCGGCCCTGGGTCTACCGGGTGGCGCCGGGTCCTGATCTCCATCACCTCCGGCAGAGCCTGCGGGCCGTGGCGGACAACGCCTGGGCGCGGGTTGCCGAGGCAGCCTGCCGCGGTGATATGGAGGCGCGGATGATCTGGACAGACTATGCCGAGATGGCCGAGGAGTGGCTCCGCCGGCAGGCTCATGTCGGCGGACGCCTGGACGAGTGGGTGGGCACCGACGTGATCACGCCCGATCGCATCCAGGACGCCAGGCAGGTCCGATGGGACGAGGTCCGGCAGGCCGAGGGCTTGGGCCCTGTGGTGCCCAACACTCCCGCGCCGGGGCGCTCGGGGGCGAACCCTGAGCTGATGAGCGTGCCCGCGACCAGGGAGCTGTTCACCGGCCTCCCCGGCCAGGAGCAGGCGCGTATCACGGGACGAGGGGCGCAGCTCCCGGTCGTCGGAGGGCCTCCCGACATCGAGGCGCCTCGCGGCAGCCACCTCCCCTAGAGGTCGAGACCGGTGAGGATCGCGGCGAGCCTGCGTTTCGAAGGCCACGTCTCGGGGGTGCGGGAGACGCAGGAGCGGACGCGGCGTCGGATCCCGGACAGGTCGCGTGGCGCCGGAGAAGGCCGGGGACGGAGGTCGTCGTCAGTCCCGGGCGGTCTGCAGCGCGGCCCAGAGCTCGGCGCGGGCGGGGAAGGACCCGAGGTCGGTGCCGAGAAGGCCCGAGGCCAGGGCGATCCGCGACCGCAGCGTATGACGATGGATGCCGAGGGTCGCCGCCGCCGGCTCCAGCCGGGCGTCGTGCTCGAGCCAGACGCGGAGCGTGCGTTCGAGGTCGCCGTCCTCGCGATCGTCGTGTCGCCGCAAAGGCGCGAGCAGCGACTCCGCCACGATCCGCGCCTCGTCGGTCGCGAGCGCGCTCAGCACGCTGGACTCGGCCGCCTCCGCGAAGTGGAGCACGCCGAGCGCAGGCTCTCGGCTCTCCGTCCCTCCGCCGCGGCCGGCGCGTCGCAGGGCCGTGAGCGCTTGGGCGTGGGCGCGGGAGAAGGCGCCGTAGTCCTCAGGGGCGGAAGCGCCGATCCGGAGGCCGATCTGCTCCGCCGCCTCGTCGAGAGCGCCGGCCTCGGCGGCGGGAAGGCAGATCACCAGACCGTCCGCCGACTCGGCGAGGAACACCGACGCCCCTGCGTCGCGGCGGTGCTCCCACCATTCGACGGCTGCACTGTCCCGCCCGCCGGTGGACACGGCGACCACGATCGGCGCCGACGGGAGCGAGCCGAGGACGCGGCGGGCGAGGGACGGGTCGTCGGCGAGGAGGGAGGTGAGGAGCTGACCGTGCAGCCGTCGTCGGCTACGGGCGAGCTGCTCGCTCTGCTCCAGGGAGAGCCCGGCCATCGCGATCACCGAGGTGACCACCGCCCTGCTCTCCGGATCCAGAGCGCCGGCGGCGATGGCGATCACGCCACGGAGATGTCCGGCCCGGCCCAGGGTGAAGAGAGTGCAGGGGCCGTTCCGCCCCTCGATCGTCCGGCTCGCGGAGGCTCCGCGTGCGAGGAGGTCTCCTGCGGCGACGGAGACCTCCTCGACGCCGGCCTCGCCGGGGACATCGGGGCCGGAGCCGGGCCCGTCGAGGCGGCTGCCCGTGGACCCGGCGGCGGATGCGCCTGTCGTTCGCGGTCCGCCGTGCACGAGGGCGCCGGCTCCGTCGTACATCCCCACCCAGCACCCCAGCCGTCGGGAGAGCTCGGTGAGGGTCGACTCCAGGCCGTGTGGACGCAGGGCGGCGAGAGCCAGGGCCCGCTGAGTCTCCAGCGCCCACGTGCGCCGGGCGTAGGCCTCGGCGGCGATCGCCTCGGCGTGGGCGCGGGCGATCGCGATGAACGGCGTGCCGTAGGGGACCTCGAACAGGGCGATCTCCTGTGCGGCGCAGGCGGTGACGAGCTCCTCGGGGATGCCCGCTCGATGGACGTCGGTGCCGAAGCCGAGTGCGAGGACGCCTCGGGCCGCGAGTCGCGCGACGTAGTCGGGGATGCGCGCGGGGTCGTCGTCCGAGAACTGCGTCCCGGTCGTGAGGAGCACGAGGTCGTCGGCGAGGAACGGCGTCGGATCGGCGAGGTCTGAGCTGTGAACCCACCGGACGGGCCGGTCAAGCGCGCCGACGGCCGGCCGTTCGTCGGAGACGAGGCGAAGGCCCAGGTCGCGTCGGCCCAGAAGGGTGCGCAGCGTCGGGGTCGAAGGCTCCACGATGCCTCCCGGTCAGAAGTCGTTGTACGAGGTGGCGAGTATCTGTCGACGATTGTACGATCCGGCGAATGCATCCGCCGTTCCGGCGTCGTAGCCTCAGCCTCATGACCCTCATCGACGACCTCCCCACGATTCCTGCCGGTGGCCCGTCGCTTCCGCAGGAGCGACGCGTCGTGACCCCCCTCCCCGGCCCCCGTTCCACGGAGATCCTCGCCCGCAAGGCCGACGCCGTCGCGGCCGGAGTGGCGCACACCGTGCCCGTCGCCGCGGTGGCGGCAGGCGGAGGCGTCGTCGTCGACGCGGACGGCAACTCGCTGATCGACCTGGGGTCCGGCATCGCCGTGACCTCCGTCGGCAACGCGCACCCCGCGGTCGCCGCGGCCATCGCCGCCCAGGCGGCACAGTTCACGCACACCTGCTTCATGATCTCCCCGTACGAGTCGTACATCGAGGTCGCCGAGACCCTGAACCGGCTCACCCCCGGCACGTTCGCGAAGAAGAGCGCCCTGTTCAACTCCGGTGCCGAGGCCGTCGAGAACGCGGTCAAGATCGCCCGCAAGCACACCGGCCGTCAGGCCGTCGTCGCCTTCGACCACGGCTATCACGGTCGCACCAACCTGACCATGGCGCTGACGGCGAAGTCGATGCCCTACAAGAGCGGCTTCGGCCCGTTCGCGCCCGAGGTCTACCGGGTGCCCGGCTCCTACCCGTATCGCGACGGCCTCACCGGGCCCGAGGCGGCGGCCCGTGCGATCACGCTCATCGAGAAGCAGATCGGCGCCGGCAACCTGGCGGCCGTCATCATCGAGCCGATCCAGGGCGAAGGCGGCTTCATCGTGCCTGCCGACGGGTTCCTGAACACCGTCGTGGACTGGTGCCGCGCGAATGGCGTCGTCTTCATCGCCGACGAGGTCCAGACCGGGTTCGCCCGGACCGGCGCGATGTTCGCGAGCGAGACCTTCGGCATCGAGCCCGACCTCATCACCACGGCGAAGGGGATCGCCGCGGGCCTCCCGCTCGCCGCGGTCACCGGTCGGGCGGAGATCATGGACTCCGCGCACGCGGGGGGGCTGGGCGGCACGTACGGCGGCAACCCCGTCGCCTGCGCCGCCGCGCTCGCCGCGCTCGCCGCCTTCGAGAACGAGGGACTGATCGAGCGTGCCCGACAGATCGGGACGACCCTCACCGGCCGCTTCACCGCGCTCCAGGCGACCGATCCCCGTGTCGGCGACGTCCGCGGGCACGGCGCGATGATCGCCGTCGAGTTCGTGCGCCCCGAGACGGGGGAGCCGGATGCGGCTCTCACCTCCGCGATCGCGAAGGCCGCGATCGCCCAGGGCGTGATCGTCCTCACCTGCGGCACGTTCGGGAACGTGATCCGCTTCCTCCCGCCGCTCACGATCGGGGACGACCTGCTCGCCGAGGGCCTCGACATCGTCGCCGCCGCGCTCGCGGCGGCCTGAGACCGCTGACCGCGACCCGGGTCGGGGGATACCGGGTCGCGGTCGGCCTTACCCTCATCCACAACGAAGGAGTTGCCATGAACATGCAGGAGCTCAGCCGCGACGTCGTCGTCATCGGCGCGGGCGCCGCGGGCCTCACCGCCGCCAACGAGCTGCGCAAGGCCGGCTTGTCGGTCGCCGTCCTGGAGGCGCGGGACCGTGTCGGCGGGCGTCTGTGGACCGACGTCATCGACGGCGCGATGCTCGAGATCGGCGGGCAGTGGGTCTCGCCCGACCAGGACGCGCTGATCCAGACGATCTCCGAGCTCGGGCTTGAGACGTTCAGCCGCTACCGTGAGGGCGACAGCGTGTACGTGGGCCCGGACGGCCAGGCGAAGCGCTTCACGGGGGAGATGTTCCCCGTGTCGGCAGAGACCGAGCGCGTCATCGCCGAGGTCACCGAGCGTCTGGACGCGATGGTCGCCGAGATCGACCCCGACCGCCCGTGGGCGCACCCCAAGGCCGCCGAGTGGGACGCGGTCTCCTGGGACGCATGGCTGCGTGCGCAGACCGACGATGACGAGGCCGTCCGCAACCTCGCCTTCGCCACCGGCTCGGCGATGCTGACCAAGCCCACGCACGCCTTCTCCCTCCTGCAGTCGCTGCTCATGGCCGCGTCGGCGGGCTCGTACTCGCATCTGGTGGACGCCGACTTCATCCTCGACAAGCGCGTCGTGGGCGGGCTCCAGCAGGTGCCGCTGCTGCTGGCCGAGCGTCTCGGCGACGACGTGCTGCTGAACCAGCCGGTCCGCACGCTCGAGTGGGGCGAGAACGGCGTGATCGCCACGACCGATTCGGTGACCGTCAGCGCGCGCTACGCGATCCTCGCCCACGCCCCCGTGCTCTACAGCCGCATCTCGTTCGTGCCGGCGCTCCCGCGTCGTCAGCACCAGCTGCACCAGCACCTCTCGATGGGCTTCGTGATCAAGGTCCACGCGGTCTACGAACGCCCGTTCTGGCGCGAGCAGGGCCTGTCCGGGACCGCGTTCAGCCCGTACGAGATCTCGCACGAGGCCTACGACAACACCAACCACGGCGACGAGCGCGGGACGCTCGTCGGGTTCGTGAGCGATCAGAACGCCGATGGCGTGTTCGAGCTCTCTGCCGAGGAACGCAAGGAGCGCATCCTCGAGTCGCTCTCGCACTACTACGGTCCCGAGGCCAAGGACCCGGTCGTCTACTACGAGAGCGACTGGGGGAGCGAGGAGTGGACCAGGGGAGCCTACGCCGCCAGCTTCGACCTGGGCGGACTCCACCGGTACGGGAAGGACCTGCGTGAGCCGGTCGGCCCGATCCACTTCGCCTGCAGCGACATGGCCGGCGCCGGGTATCAGCATGTCGACGGCGCGATCCGGATGGGCCGGCTCGCCGCCGCGCAGATCGTGGAAGCGAGCCGGGCATGACTGCCCCCGTCGTCGTCGGCTACACGGCGACGGACGCGGGCGGCGATGCCGTCGCCCTCGGCGCCAGGCTCGCCCGCGCGCTCGACACCAGCCTGCACCTGGTGATCGTGCTGCCCTACGAGGGGACCAGGAGCGCCGCCGTCGCACCGGAGCGTGCCTACGAGGACCATCTCCGTGCACAGGGAAAGAGGTGGCTGCGGGACGCGATGACCTCGGTGCCCTCCGACCTGGAGCGTCACGGACACGTCCGCTTCGCGGACTCCTACGCGGAGGGCCTGATCGCCGCCGGTGAGGAGTTCGGCGCGCGGCTGATCGTCGTCGGCACGGCCCGAGGCGGCCTCTTCGGCCGGCACACGCTCGGGAGCGTCGCCTCCGAGCTGCTGCACTCCTCGACGATCCCGGTGGCCCTGGCGCCGGCCGGCACCGCCCAGGCGGTCGACCTGCGCCTCCCGATCGGTCGGATCACGATCGCCGTCGGCTCCCGCCCCGGCGCCGAGGCGCTGCTGGAGGAGGGCACCGCGCTCGCAGCGGACTCGCGCAGCGACGTGCGCCTCGTCTCGCTCGTGCCGTTCGACGCGCCCCCCGGTCTCGACACCGGCGAGCTTCGCCAGGTCGGTGCTGCGCATGGCGAGGGCGTCCTCGCCGCTGCACGCGCCGTGCTGCCGGAGGGGATCGCCGT
The DNA here is from genome assembly GCF_049800815.1 of Microbacterium sp. S308A+. NCBI lineage: Bacteria > Bacillati > Actinomycetota > Actinomycetes > Micrococcales > Microbacteriaceae > Microbacterium > Microbacterium sp. S308A+. Next base: position 376,715 of record NZ_JBNAFT010000002.1, read on the forward strand.
CGAGACCGCGCACGCCCCGGGGGACAGCGTGGAGGACGCGGTCGCCCACCTCGCCTGGCTTCCCGGCGAGATCGTCCTGGCCGGCTCCAGCCGGCTCGCCCAGCCTCGTCGTCTGTTCCTCGGCTCCACCGCGGCGAAGATGCTGCACGAACTGCCCGTCCCCATGATCGTCGTCCCGCGCAGCCGCAGGACCTCCACAGACTGAAGCCACCATGTCAGAGAAGTCACACACCGTCGTGTCCGACCCCGTCACCACCGGCATCTCCCAGAAGGGCCTGTCGGCGGGGACGCTCGGCCTCATCGGCGCCGTCGTCCTCGGCGTCTCCACGGTCGCACCGGCCTACACCTTCACCGCTGCGGTGGGGCCGACCGCCTCGGCGGTGGGCACGCAGGTGCCTGCGATCATTCTCGTCGGTTTCATCCCGATGCTGCTCGTCGCCTTCGGGTACCGCGAGCTCAACCGCGTGATGCCGGACTCCGGGACCTCCTTCACGTGGGCGACCAGGGCCTTCGGCCCGTGGATCGGATGGATGGCGGGCTGGGGGCTCGTCGCGGCGACGATCCTCGTCCTCTCCAACCTCGCGGGCATCGCGGTCGACTTCCTCTTCCTGCTCATCAGTCAGATCACCGGCAACGGCGACGTCGCCGAGCTCACGCGCAACCCGTTCATCAACGTGGCCGTCTGCCTCGCGTTCGTGGTCGCCGCGACCTGGGTCTCGTACCGCGACCTGCGCACCTCCGAGAAGCTGCAGTACTGGCTGGTCGGCTTCCAGGTCGTCGTCCTCGTCGTCTTCGCGATCACGGCGATCGTGCGGGCCGCCTCGGGCGACGCCTTCGACCCGACCCCGTTCGACCCCAACTGGTTCAACCCGTTCGCGGTCTCGTCCTTCTCCGCCGCGGTGGCAGGGCTCTCCCTGTCGATCTTCATCTTCTGGGGCTGGGACCTGACCCTCACGATGAACGAGGAGACGAAGGACCCGGAGAAGACGCCTGGACGTGCGGCGACCATCGTCGTGCTCACGATCGTCTTCCTCTACCTGCTGCTCGCCGTCGCCATGATCATGTTCGCCGGCGTCGGAGAGGGACCTCTCGGCCTGGGCAACCCGGACATCCAGGAGAACGTCTTCTTCGCCCTGTCGAACCCGATCATGGGCCCGCTCGGCTTCCTCGTCTCGCTCGCCGTGCTCACCAGCTCCGCCTCCTCGCTCCAGGCGACGTTCGCCTCGCCTACGCGGACGCTGCTCGCGATGGGCCACTACGGCGCGCTGCCGAAGAGGTTCGGCAGCGTGCACCCGCGCTTCTTCAGCCCCGGCTACGCCACGATCGTCGCCGCGATCGTCACGAGCGTCTTCTACGCGGTCATGCGCTTCGTCAGCGAGAACACGCTGTGGGACACGATCCTCGCCCTCGGCATGCTGATCTGCTTCTACTACGGCCTCACCGCGTTCGCCTGTGTCTGGTACTTCCGGCACCAGTGGTTCGACTCCGTGCGGGACGTCTTCTTCAAGCTCCTGTTCCCGCTCGTGGGCGGGGTGATCCTCGGAGTGCTCTTCGTCACGACGCTCATCGACACGATGGACCCGGCATACGGCAGCGGCTCGGAGATCTTCGGCGTCGGCCTCGTGTTCGTGCTCGGCATCGCCGTGATCGCGATCGGCATCGTGCTGATGATCGTCCAGGCCGTCCGCGAGCCCGCGTTCTTCCGCGGCACGATCCTCGGCACCGACGCGCCGCCCAGCGCCAGGGCTCGTCGCTCCTGACCGACCTCCAGAGAAAGAGATGCCATGACCACGCAGATCGCCCCGAACGAGCAGGAGCTCCTCGACCGCGTCCCCACCGGACTGTTCATCGGCGGGCAGTGGACCACGGCGGAGCGCACGTTCGACGTGCAGGACCCCGCGACCGGCGCGGTGATCCGCACGATCGCGGACGCCACGCCGGAGGACGGCCTGCGTGCGCTCGACGCCGCGGTCGCCGCGCAGGACGCCTGGGCGGCGACCCCTCCGCGCACCCGCAGCGACATCCTCCGCAGGGCCTTCGACCTCGTCCAGGCCCATAAGGAGGACCTGGCGCTCCTGATGACCCTGGAGATGGGCAAGCCCCTCGCCGAGGCACGCGGCGAGGTCGTCTACGGCGGCGAGTTCCTGCGCTGGTTCAGTGAGGAGGCCGTGCGGATCTCGGGACGCTACGGGCTCAATCCGGAGGGCACGGGACGCATGGTCGTCTCGCAGCGGCCGGTGGGACCGTCGTTCTTCATCACGCCGTGGAACTTCCCGTTCGCCATGGCGACGCGGAAGATCGCTCCCGCGCTCGCGGCCGGCTGCACCGTGATCATCAAGCCGCCGGCGCTGACGCCGCTGACGACGATGTTCTTCGCCACGCTTCTGGAGGAGGCAGGACTCCCCGCCGGTGTCGTGAACGTCGTCCCGACCTCCCGCTCCGGTGCGCTGTCCGGGCCGATCATCGCGGACCCGCGGTTGCGGAAGCTCTCGTTCACCGGGTCGACCGAGGTGGGTCGTCGGCTCATCGCGCAGGCAGCCGAGGGCGTGCTGCGGGTCTCGATGGAGCTCGGCGGGAACGCGCCGTTCGTCGTCTTCGAGGACGCCGACCTGGACAAGGCGGTCGAGGGTGCGCTGGCGGCGAAGTTCCGCAACATCGGACAGGCCTGCACGGCGGCCAACCGGTTCATCGTGCACCGTGACGTCGCCGACGAGTTCGCTCGCCGGGTGTCCGCCCGTGTCGAGGCGATGAAGGTCGGCCGGGGCACCGAGGAGGGCGTGGCCATCGGCCCGCTCATCGACGCGGACGCCGTGGCGAAGGCGGGCGAGCTGGTCGGCGACGCGGTGGACCGCGGAGCCAGGCTGCTCGCCGGCGGCAACGCCGTCGACGGCGTGGGGACGTTCTACGAGCCCACGGTCCTGACGGACGTCGTGGCCGGCAGTGCCATCCTGCGCGAGGAGATCTTCGGACCGGTGCTCGCGATCGCCACTTTCGCCGACGAGGCGGAGGCCGTGCGGCTGGCCAACGACACCGAGTACGGCCTGGTCTCGTACGTGTTCACCGAGGACCTCGCCCGGGGGCACCGGATGATCGACGCGCTCGAGACGGGCATGATGGGCCTCAACGTCGGGGTCGTGTCCAACGCCGCGGCGCCGTTCGGAGGGGTCAAGCAGTCCGGGGTCGGACGCGAGGGCGGATTCGAGGGGATCCATGAGTTCCTCTCCACGAAGTACACGCTGATCCCCACGGACTGACCACGCAGCTCCGTCCACCACCAGCAGCCAACCGAGAGGACTCCGACATGACCGAGTACGCCGTCGTCAATCCGGCCACGGGCGAGACCGTGGCCACCTACGACACCTTCACCGACGCGCAGATCGACGACGCGGTCGCCCGTGCGCACACCGCCGCGGCCTCCTGGGGGCGGACCCCGGTCGCCGAGCGGGCGGCCGTGATCCGCCGCATCGCCGAGCTGCACCGTGAGCGCCGCGAGGAGTTCGCCGAGATCATGGTGCGAGAGATGGGCAAGCCGCTCGCGGCGGCGCGGGGAGAGGTCGACTTCGCCGCGGACATCGTGGAGTTCTACGCGGACAACGCGGAGCGGATCACCGCCGACCAGCCGCTGGAGATCCTCGGCGAGGGCACCGCGGTGATCCGTCGTGCACCGCTCGGAGCGCTCTTCGGCATCATGCCGTGGAACTTCCCGGCCTACCAGGTCGCTCGTTTCGCCGCGCCGAACCTGGCGCTGGGCAACACGATCATCCTCAAGCACGCGCCGCAGTGTCCGGAGTCGGCGGCGCTGCTCGAGGAGATCTACCGCGCGGCGGGACTCCCCGAGGGCGGCTACGTCAACGTCTACGCGACCAACGAGCAGTCCGCCGCAGTCATCGCCGACCCTCGCGTCCAGGGCGTCTCGGTGACCGGCTCGGAGCGGGCCGGCGCCGCCGTCGCCGAGGTCGCGGGACGCAACCTCAAGAAGGTGGCGCTCGAGCTCGGCGGATCCGATCCGTTCATCCTCCTCTCCACCGACGACCTGGACGCGACCGTGCAGGCCGCGGTCGACGCGCGTCTGGACAACAACGGCCAGTCCTGCAACGGAGCCAAGCGCTTCATCGTGGTGGACGCCCTGTACGACGCGTTCGTGGAGAGGTTCGTCGCTGCGCTCGCCGCGGTCAAGGCATCCGACCCCATGCAGGAGGACACGCTTCTGGGGCCGCTCTCCTCTCTGGCCGCGGCCGAGCGCCTGCAGGAGCAGATCGACGCCGCCGTGGCGCAAGGTGCGACCCTGCTCACGGGCGGCACCCGCGAGGGCGCTTTCTTCGCGCCCACCGTGCTCGCCGACGTGACCTCGGAGATGGACGTCTACCGGGAGGAGCTCTTCGGCCCCGCCGGGACCGTCTACCGTGTCGCCGACGAGGACGCCGCAGTGGCGCTCGCGAACGACACGTCCTTCGGCCTCGGCTCATACGTGTTCACCACGGATCCTGTCCAGGCGGAGCGCGTCGCGAATCGTCTCGAGGCGGGCATGGTCTATGTGAACGTCGTGCTCGCCGACAGTCCTGAGCTGCCGTTCGGCGGGGTCAAGCGCAGCGGCACCTCGCGCGAGATGGGCCTGCTCGCCGCGGAGGAGTTCGTGAACAAGAAGCTCGTCCGCGTGGGCTGAGCCCTCCGCAAGCCCGGCATCGCCCGCGCCGCGGGCGATGCCGGGCTTTCTGTGTCAGGGGACGGCGCGGGGGGATCGGAGGGACGTCATCAGAGACAGGCGACCTTCGTCGCCTCGGGCCGGCTGCCCCTCCGGGACGAGAGCCCTCTCCCGTGCACGGCAAGGGGTAGCCTCGAAGGACCGGTCCCTTCGCGAGAGGATGCCATGACCACCGTCGCCGAGAACATCGTCCAGACTCTCCGTGCGAACGGGGTGAAGCGCGTCTACGGGATCCCGGGGGACTCGCTCAACGGATTCACCGATGCGCTGCGCAAGGACGGCGGGATCCGCTGGGTCCATGTACGCCACGAGGAGTCGGCGGCGTTCGCGGCCGCCGCCGAGGCCGCCCTCACCGGCGACCTCGCCGTCGTCGCCGGGTCCTGCGGGCCGGGCAACCTGCACCTCGTCAACGGGCTCTACGACGCCAACCGCTCACGGGTCCCGGTTCTCGCCATCGCGGCGCACATCCCGACGAGCGAGATCGGCACCGCCTACTTCCAGGAGACGCACCCGCAGGAGCTGTTCCGGGAGTCGAGCGTGTACGTCGAGTACGTCGCCGACCCCGGGCAGATGCCGCGGCTGCTGGAGATCGCGATGCGGACGGCGATCGAGCGTCGCGGCGTCGCAGTCCTCGTCATCCCCGGCGACGTCGCGCTCGCCGAGGTCAGGGCTCCGCGCGTGACGGTCCTCGAACGAGCCCGCCCCGTCGTCGTCCCGAGCGCGGAGGAGCTGGAGAAGGCCGCGACGCTCCTCAACGGCGCCGGGCGCGTCACCATCCTGGCCGGCGCGGGTGCGCAGGGCGCGCACGAGCCGCTCCTCGCGCTCGCCGACCGGCTGGCCGCTCCGATCGTGCATGCTCTCCGGGGCAAGGAGTTCGTGGAGTACGACAACCCGTTCGACGTCGGGATGACGGGGCTTCTCGGCTTCGCCTCCGGCTATCGGGCGATGGAGGGCGCCGACGCGCTGCTCGTGCTCGGCTCGGACTTCCCGTATCCCCAGTTCTACCCGGCGTCGGCCACGACGATCCAGGTCGACATCCGCGGCGAGCAGCTGGGCCGCCGGCACCCGCTCGACCTCGGGCTGGTCGGAGACGTCGGGGCCACGGCGGAGGCTCTGCTGCCGCGGCTGCGCGCGGGGCGGGATCGCGCCCACCTGGAGGACGCCACCGCGCACTACCGGAGGACGCGGGCGAAGCTCGACGAGCTCGCCGTGCCCTCGCGCGGTTCTGCGCCCATTCATCCGCAGTATCTCGCCCGCCTGCTCGACGAGGCCGCCGCGGACGACGCGGTGTTCACCGCGGACGTCGGCTCCCCGACGGTCTGGGCGGCGCGGTACCTGAGCATGAACGGCCGGCGCCGCCTGATCGGCTCCTTCACCCACGGGTCCATGGCGAACGCCCTGCTGCATGGGATCGGCGCACAGGCGGCTGAGCCGGAGCGACAGGTGGTCGCTCTCGCCGGCGACGGAGGGCTGACGATGATGCTCGGCGAGCTGATCACGCTGACGCAGAACGAGCTGCCGGTGAAGACGATCGTGGTGAACAACTCCTCCCTCAACTTCGTGGAACTGGAGATGAAGGCGGCGGGCTTCGTCAACTACGGGACCGGCCTCACGAACCCCGACTTCGCGGCCGTCGCGCAGGCGATGGGGCTCTTCGCGCGCCGGGTGGAGCGGTCAGAGGACCTCCCCGGCGCGTTGCGCGAGGTGCTCGCGCACGACGGCCCCGCCCTCCTCGACGTCGTCACCGAGCGGCAGGAGCTGTCGATGCCGCCGAACGTCACCGCGGAGCAGGTCAAGGGGTTCGCGCTCTACGCCATCCGCACGGTCCTGTCGGGGCGGGGCGACGAGCTGCTCGACCTGGCGAAGGCGAACTGGCGCCAGCTCTTCTGAGCCGGCCGGGTCAGTCCTCGGCGAGTGCGCGAACCTGGGCGGCCTCGGCGGCGCGACCCTGCCGCTCCAGGACGTCACCGAGCTCGAGCGCGGCGATCTGTCGGAGCGGCGGGACCTGCTCCGCCTGCTCCAGGACCGCACGGTAGGCCGCGATCGCGTCCTCGTCGCGCCCGTTGCCGCCGAGCACGCGGGCGGCGAGGAGCGCGGCGCTCCCGGCGGACTGCGCGTCTCCGGCCGCCGCATATCCGTCCGATGCCGTGAGGGCGGCCGAGACCGCCTCGTCGACACGGTCCATGGCGGCGTAGGCCCGCGCCCGAGAGTCGGTCACGTCGGCGAGCAGCCACGACGCCTCGTTCTCCGCCGCGAGGCGCTCGACCTCGTCGAAGAGCGCGAAGGCGCGCTCGTCCTGCTTCGCGCCGTAGGCCTGGCCGAGGTTGTGCAGCACCTCGACGACCGCGCCCAGCGCGTCGGGGGCGGTGCGGACCAGCCCGGCCGCCGCCTCGAGCGTCTCCACCGCCTCGTCCTGCTCGCCGAACTGTCCGAGCAGGCGCGCCTGCTCCAGCATCGCCATCGCCTGGTCCGCGGGCGCCTGCGCCTCGCCGAACAGTTCCGCGGCGTAGCCGAACGCGCCGTAGGCCTGGCCGTACTCCTCCGAGGCGCGCAGCGCGCGGGCGAGCATCGAGACCGTCATCGCCCGGCTTCCCGAGGAGACCTCGGCCTCCTCCTCCAGCTTCAGCACGTCGCCGAACACCTCGGCGGCCTCCGCCCCGTCGCCGGCGGCGAGCATCGCCCGGCCGACGCGGTACTTCGCGCCAGCCACGTCGCCGCCTTCCTGCTCGGCGAGGCGCGCGGTGACGCGATAGCGAGCCAGGGCCTGCTCCGGCTCGCCCGCGTCCTCCCAGAGCGCTCCTGCGAGCAGCTGCGCGTTGGCGAGGGCGCGGCGACCCCCGAGCTCGGCGAGGAGGCGGCTGAGCTCGTCGGCGTCTGCGGCGCCCGCGGCGAACTCCTCGCGGCCGCCCCGGATCCGGGCGCGCACCTCCAAGGCGCGGGCGCGGATGCCGGCGTGGGCGTCGGGATCGGAGAGCAGACGCTCGACCTGGACGAGGACCGCGTCGGTGTCGTCCTTCTGCAGCAGCGCCCCGATCGCGGCGAACACCGTTCCCCAGACCATCCGCGGGTCGTCGGCGGCGGCGAAATGTCGGGCCGCCTGCTCGGCGAGCTCGAGGGCCGCGTCCGGGTCGTCGCCGATGCGATGGGTCGCAAGGGTCAGCGCCATGTCGCCGCGGACGGAATCGGGAAGGCCCGCCGAGTCGGCATAGGCCAGGCGGAGCTCCTGATCCTCCTCCGGGGTCGCCTCGCCGAACATGGCGAGCCCGAACCGCTCCTCCACGGCAGCCTGCTCGTCGTCGCCGGCTTCGCGGAGGGTTCGCAGACGGTCGGGGAGCAGCGCCAGGGCCTCCTCGGTGCGGTCGAGATGCGCGAGCGCGGCCAGGCGCTGACCCGTGAGGATCACCCGTCGGCGCAGGTCGACCCCGTCGATCGCGTGGGGCAGAGCCTCCAGGGTCTCGTGCGCCGCGCCGAACGCGGCGAGCGCGATCGTCCGGCGGTACCAGCCGTCGGCGTCGGTGGGAGTGGTGTCCGGCGCAGTGGCGGGCAGCACGTCGGTGCGGATCGGGACGACGAAGTTCTCGGTCGCGAGCGCACGGGCGTCGGCGAGGCGACGGGCGTGGTTGTCGGAGCCGTCGCGCTCGTCGAAGCCCTTGCCGAGGCGCTCCGCCGCCGCCCACGACGAGACGGCGAGCTCCGTCGCGGTCCACGGCCCCTCGTGCGGTCCGAAGAAAGGGACGAGCTCGGGGGCGTCGGCCCCGCGCACGGGGGCATCGCCGTGACCGGCCGCGGTCACGCGGTCGAGGGTCGTCCCGATTGCGGTCAGCATCGAGAAGTGTGCCCGGACGTTGAGGCGGTCGTGCGCGAGCCATCCGATGTGCCGCTCGACGAGCGTGATCGCTCGTGCCTCGTTGCCGGTGATCGCGCAGAAGACGATGTTGCGGGCGATCGTGCCGAGCATGTCCGGGTTGTCTTTGGACAGGCGGTAGCTGCGCAGGTGCGCGGCCTTCGCCTCCTCCGGCTTCTCCTCGTGCAGATAGGGGATGAGAGAGATCGAGAGCGCGTGCTCCGGCTCCTCGCCGCAGGAGTATCCGCCCTCGATCATCTCCTCGACGAGACGGATCGCCTCCGGCTCGCGCCCGGTCTCCGCGAAGAACCCGGCGATCTGGCTCCGGCCGCAGGCGTCGCAGTGGCTGTGCGAGTCGCGCGGGGTCGCCTCCAGCCGGACGCGCAGCCGCTCGGCGTCATCGAGGCGCCCTGCCGCGTGCGCGTCCTCGAAACGCGCCATCAGCACCCCGCTCATGCCGAGACCCGCGGCCCGGTAGTGCGACTCCATGTCATCGAGCACCGCGCTGATCTGCTCCGGGGCGAACGCGGGCGAGGATCGCAGCGAGGACGCCATCCACTTGAACTGCCAGAGGAGGTCGGCGGCGCCGTTCTCGATGTCGGCGGGGAAGCGGGCGGGGTCCGCGTCATGCCGGGCGAGGCACCAGGCGAACGAGTTGAGCATCAGGTCGGTGAGTCCGCCCATGTTGGCCGAGGCGGTCTGCCGCATCCTGGCCTGATACTCCAGCTGCTCGTCCCCGATCTCCACGGCCAGCGCGACCGCCTCGTTCACGAGGTTCTGCTCGTGCGGCCCCCAGGGTGTGCGATCGATCTCCTCGATCAGCTGGGCGAAGCGCTTCTTCGGGCGAGGCATGCGGGTCTCCTTGGGGGTGTCGGAGGCGGCGACGGGACGAGGGCAGGGGTGCTCAGTCAGCCAGCGGCGGCAGCGGATGGATGGGGATCCCGGCCGAGAGGGCGACGAGGTCGGCGAGGGCCCCGGTCATGAGGGCGCGGTCGGCGTCGCCCAGCGGGCGATGTCCGGCCAGCAGAGCCTGGATGTACAGCAGCTGCACGGTGCGCGCGAAGACCGCGTCGTCGGTGACGTCGCGGAGGGCGCGCACCACGCGGTTCGACCAGTTCAGGCACAGTCGTGCGGCGAGGTCATCGCTCTCGCGCCCGAGGCCTGCCACGTCGTCGATGCGGTCGAGCACGCCGCCCCACAGCGCTCCGGTGATCCCCTTCGTGCGCGTGCGGTCGATCCGACGCAGCACGGCGGGATCGGCGACGTAGAGGGCGGGGAGCTCGGGCTGGTCGATCGTGCGGACGACGACCGCGCAGCCGATCTCCGCCAGGACCCCGCCGGCGCGCTCCTCGAGGGCGAGCGCGGCGGCACGGTCGTCCAGCGGCGGGGGGTCGAGACGGTCGAGCTCGCCCACGACGTCCACGCGCTCGACGGATACAGCAGGGTAGAGGTCGGGCAGGTGCCTGAGGAGATCCGCGTCGTAGAGGTAGCCGCCGTTGACGAGGATCTGGTCGCTCCTCCCGATCCCGGCGACCTGGCGGAATTCGTCCACGCTCTCGGCGTACCGGATCTGGGGGAAGCGCTCCACGAGGTCGCCCACCGTCATCGTCCCGCGGGTGGTCTCCACGGTCAGCCATCGGGTGATGAAGCGGGCCAGCTCCTCGTCGTGCCGGATGAGTGACTTCAGGCCGACCTCGTGCACGGCGACGAACTGCGCGAGCCGATGGGGCTCGCGTAGCCCGAGCTCCAGCACCCATCGTCGGATCCCCGCCCCGAGCTGCTCGCGCACGTGGGCGAGCGCCGCGTCCTCGACGAGCGACTCGCGGCTCGCGGTGGGGGAGAGCGCGGTGGAGTCCACGACGGCGCGCACGAAGAACGCCCAGTCGGGGAGGACGTCGTCGGCGCGCTCGGAGAGCAGCATCCGTCCGAGGTACATCCGCGTGGCCTGGCGGGCGCCCGGAGGCGGCGCGAACGGAAGGACGTAGGCGATGCCCTGCGTCCCCGTCCCCGGCTCGGAGAGCTCGATCATGTCGAGCGGGGCTGCGCCGAGCAGGTCCCTGCCGTACTGGAGAGCGTCCTCCGGGGCGTCGTGCGCCGAGAGGAAGGGTGCGGAACGGGTGATCGTCGCCGTCGAGCCGGAGGGAAGCTCGAGCTCCACCTCCACGGGGAGGAACTCGGCGAAGACGGTCGCGAGCTCGCGCACCGCCTCGGTGCGCAGGAGGTCGCCCTGGTCGAAGCGCGGAGTGAGGTGGACGCTCGTCCCGATGGGAAGGTCTCCGTCGAGCTCGCGGACGCGGAAGGTGCCGCTCGCCGATCCGATCCACTCCACCGGCGCGCCGCCACGGGCGCTGCGGGAGCGGATGACGATCTCGTCCGCGACCATGAAGCAGGACAGCAGACCGATGCCGAACTGGCCGAGGTAGTCGCTGCGGGGGAGGTCGAAGATGTCGCGCTTGGAGCTGCGGCCCACCGTGGCGAGGAGATCGGCGACCTCGGCGGCGGTGAGGCCCACTCCGTCATCGGTGAGGACGAACTCCTCGCGCTCCTCGGTGAGCGGGAGGATGCGGATGCGGCCGCCGCCGCCGTCCACCTCAGCGCGTGCGGCGATCGCGTCTCTCGCGTTCTGCAGGAGCTCGCGCAGGTAGACGCGCGGGCTGGAGTAGATATGGCGGCTGAGGAGGTCGACGACGCCTCGCAGATCGACCTGGAACTGCTGCTCGTCCGCGCTCATCATCGCTCCCTCCCGCGCACTCTTCCTCTGTCCTCTGCAACAGGATGGTGCTGGAGTCCGCGTGCCGAGCCTAACAACTCCGCTCTCGCCTGCCCACGAACCTCTTGGACGCGCCCGGGAAACCATCGGGGCGCAGACCGTTTCGACCCGGGGCGGAGCATGCCGTACACTGGTCGAGCAGTAGATGTCTGCATTCTTTCGCCGTGCCCTGGTCAGCGACCGGGTGGCGGAAGAAGGCGGGCGGAGGCCCCCGGGTCTCTAGGGCGGTAGCTCAATTGGCAGAGCAGCGGTCTCCAAAACCGCAGGTTGCAGGTTCGATTCCTGTCCGCCCTGCGCGTCAGCTCGTCGCTGACACACGAAAGGTACATTGAGGATGGTTCAGGACGCATCGGACGCTGTGGTCTCCGCAGCGAACGGCGGGGGGAGCCCGGGCAAGAGGCTGGGCTTCTTCGGACGGATCGCGCTCTTCTTCCGCCAGGTGATCGCCGAACTCCGCAAGGTCGTCACGCCGACGCGCAAGGAACTCGTCAAGTACACCCTTGTCGTCCTGGGGTTCGTCGTGGTGATGATGGGTCTCGTCTACGGGCTCGACCTGGTGTTCTCGTGGCTGACGACGCAAGTCTTCGGGGTTCCCGGGAAGTCTGCGTGACCCCGCGGCCGAAGCGCCGAACCTGACCGAAAGTGGAGCAAGTGTCTGAACGATTCACCGACGACGCCGACTGGGCCACCGCCGCAGAGCAGTCCAGCGAGGAGGACGAGGCCCAGGAGGGCAGCGTCCTCTCCGAGGAGGAGCGCGCCGTCACCGCCGCCGAGCAGGTCGCTCTGCACATCGAGGGCGACGGCGAGATCGAGGACATGGACGAAGACATCGACATCGAAGACCCGGAGGCGGACGCGATCGTGAACGACGCTCTCAACCTGGACGAGGCGGCGGAGTCCGAAGCCGCAGCCGAGGTCCTGAACGACGCGGTGGCCGAGGAGGCCGCCGATCTGGAGGCCTCGACCGCTGACGAGGTCGCTCCCTACGACGGCCCGGACGTGAACGGCGAGGCCGACGACGAAGGGGCGTCCGAGGAGGACCCCTACGAGGCGTTCCGCCTTGACCTGCGCATGCTTCCGGGCAAGTGGTACGTCATCCACTCCTACGCCGGCTTCGAGCGCAAGGTGAAGGCCAACATCGAGCAGCGCAAGTCGACGCTCGAGGTGGAGGACGACATCTATCAGGTCGAGGTCCCGATGGAGGACGTCGTCGAGATCAAGAACGGCCAGCGCAAGATGGTCACGCGCGTCCGGATCCCGGGCTACGTGCTCGTGCGCATGGAGCTCAACGAGGACACCTGGTCGGTCGTCCGCCACACTCCCGGCGTCACCGGCTTCGTCGGCAACGCCCACAACCCGACGCCGCTCCGTTTCGAAGAGGCCTTCAACATGCTGAAGTCGCTCGTCGAGGTCAAGGACGTGCCCACGGCCAAGGCCGTCGCGGCCAAGGGGGGCACGGCGGTGGCCCGTCCGCTCGCCGCCGAGATCGACTTCGAGGTCGGCGAGACCATCACGATCAAGGAGGGCTCGTTCGCCGGCCTTCCCGGATCCATCTCCGAGATCAAGCCGGAGAGCGGCAAGCTCACGGTCCTCGTCTCGCTGTTCGAGCGCGAGACCCCGGTCGAGCTGTCGTTCGACCAGGTCACCAAGATGATCTGATCCCGCAGCGGGTCCGCGAAAGCCCTGTCGGCGTGTCCGGCAGGGCTTTCGCGTCCCGGTGCGTCCCGCTGTTCCTCGTGTCCCAGCGATCCCTCTGGCTGAGCGGCATGAGCGGGATCCATGAGGTAGACTCGGGTGGTTTGCGGCGTGCTTTCGGCATGTCCGCGAACCCCACCGCGTCCCGGAACCGCCGGGTCCGCGGGAGAGCGGCTGCACACGGCATCCGCTCGAGAAAGGAAGAGAAATGGCACCGAAGAAGAAGGTGACCGGCCTGATCAAGCTTCAGATCAACGCCGGCGCCGCCAACCCGGCGCCGCCGATCGGCCCCGCGCTCGGTCAGCATGGCGTCAACATCATGGAGTTCTGCAAGGCGTACAACGCCGCGACGGAGTCGCAGCGCGGGAACGTCATCCCCGTCGAGATCACCGTCTACGAGGACCGCAGCTTCACCTTCATCCTGAAGACCCCGCCGGCCGCCGAGCTCATCAAGAAGGCCGCGGGTCTGCAGAAGGGCTCCGCTACGCCGCACACGGTCAAGGTCGGAAAGATCACGAAGGATCAGATCCGCCAGATCGCCGAGACCAAGCAGGCCGACCTGAACGCGAACGACCTCGACTCCGCGTCGAAGATCATCGCCGGGACCGCCCGTTCCATGGGCATCACGGTCGAGGACTGAGGGAGATAACGATGGCTACCAAGTCCAAGGCTTACAAGAACGCCGCCGCGAAGATCGAGGCGGACCGCTTCTACACCCCGACCGAGGCTGTCGCCCTCGCGAAGGAGACCGGCTCGGCGAAGTTCGACTCGACCGTCGAGGTCGCGTTGAAGCTCTCGGTCGACCCTCGTAAGGCCGACCAGATGGTGCGCGGCACCGTCATCCTCCCGCATGGCACGGGCAAGACCGCCCGCGTCATCGTGTTCGCGACCGGCCCCGCGGCCGAGGCGGCGATCGCGGCGGGCGCCGATGAGGTCGGCGGCGCCGAGCTCATCGAGAAGGTCGCCGGCGGCTGGACCGCGTTCGACGCGGCTGTCTCCACCCCGGAGCTCATGGGCCAGGTCGGCCGACTCGGCAAGGTTCTCGGCCCCCGCGGTCTGATGCCGAACCCGAAGACCGGCACCGTGACCCCGAACCCGGCCAAGGCCGTCGAGGAGATCAAGGGCGGAAAGATCGAGTTCCGCGTCGACAAGCACGCCAACGTGCACTTCGTCGTGGGCAAGGCCTCGTTCTCGGCTGAGCAGCTCGACCAGAACCTCGCCGCCGCGCTCGAGGAGATCGTGCGGCTGAAGCCGTCGAGCTCCAAGGGGCGCTACATCCAGAAGGGTGCCGTGTCGACCACGTTCGGCCCCGGCATCCCGCTGGATGTCAACGCCATCTGAGCCTGACGCTCACGTCACGAAGGCCCCCGCTTCGGCGGGGGCCTTCGTCTTTGCATCTTTCTTCGACGGCGGCTCCTCGTTCCCGTCGCTGGATCTGTCGCCTTCCGGACCCTGTGGCGACAGACCTCGCGACGGGAGTGACCGAGGGCAGGGGAGTCAGCCGAGAAAGACGGGCAGGAGCAGGCTGACGCCCATCACGACCAGGATCGCGGCGATGGCCGTGTCGAGGATCCGCCATGCACGCGGGGTGCGCAGCCAGCGCCCGAGGTGGCGCGCGCCGAACCCCAGACCGAAGAACCATACGATGCTCGCGAGGATCGCGCCGCCGGCGAACAGCCAGCGCTGCTCGCCGTGCGTCGCCGCGATGGAGCCGATCAGAAGCACGGTGTCCAGATAGACGTTGGGGTTGAGCCAGGTGAAGGCGAGGGTGGCGAGGACCACCGGCGCGAGCGGGCTGCGCGTGAGCGTGGCGGCGCGCCCGGTCCCTGCGCGCTCGCCCTGGACCTCCGCCGGGACGTCTTCCGCCGGAGACGGAGCGCTCCCTCCGAGAGCAGAGCCCGCGTGCGCCGGGGAGGCGTCGGCGAGGAGCGCCTCGCCATCCGCCTTCCACGCTCGCCGGGCGGCGAGGACTCCGTAGAGGATGAGCGAGACCGCGCCCGCCCAGCGCGCGACCACGATGAGCCACGGCAGTGACGAGACGACGTAGCCGAGGCCGGCGGTGCCGACGAGCACGAGCATCGCGTCGGAGGTCGCGCAGATCAGCACCACGGGCAGCACGTGCTCTTGGCGCAGCCCCTGGCGGAGCACATACACGTTCTGCGCGCCCACGGCGACGATGAGCGAGAACATGAGCCCGAGGCCGGCGAGGAGCGTGAGCATCCTCCGAGGATAGAGATGTCTTTGCCTTCACCTCCAGCGAAGTCTTCTTATGTGAATTTAGGATCGCTTATGTGCAGCTGGATCCGGACTTCGCGCGGACGATCGCGACCGTGCTCGACGAGGGCAGCTTCGACTTGGCCGCCCGCCGGCTGTCGCTCACGCCGTCCGCGGTGAGCCAGCGGGTCAAGACTCTCGAGCAGCAGCTCGGCCGCATCCTGCTCGTGCGCAGCAGGCCCGTGCGCGCGACCGAGGCAGGAGAGGCGGTGGCCCGGTTCGGGCGGCAGGTCGCGCTGCTCGAACGTGACGCCGTGGCCGGCTTCGGTCTCGCGGGCGAGTCCGAAGGCGTGCGGATCCGGGTGCCGCTCGGGGTCAACGCGGACTCGATGGCTACCTGGTTCCTCGCGCCGCTGTCCCGTCTCGCGGAACGCCATGAGGTGGAGTTCGACCTGCACCGGGACGACCAGAACTTCACAGCCCGGCTGCTCGAGTCCGGCACGGTGATGGCCGCCGTCACCTCCGAGGCGGAGCCGGTCGGCGGCTGCAGGGCGGAGCCCCTCGGCGCGCTGCGCTACGTCGCGGTGACGACCGCCGTCGCCATGGAGCGTTGGTTCCCCGCCGGGGTCACCGCCGAGGCGCTGTCGATCGCGCCCTTCGTCGACTTCGACCGTCGCGACCTCCTGCAGCACGACTGGCTCCGTGCGCGAGGTGTCGACTCCTGGACGGTTCCGCGGCACTACGTACCCGCCTCCGCCGACTTCGCGGCGGCCGTCGAGCTCGGGCTCGGCTGGGGGCTGTTGCCGGTGATGCAGGCCGAGGCGGCGCTCGCGACGGGGCGGCTGGTGCGTCTCGACGAGGCCGAGACCGCGGTCCCGCTGTTCTGGCAGCAGTGGAACCTGCGCTCTGCCCTCCTGGACGCGATCGCGGCCGAGATTCGTGCCGAGGCGTCCCGCGTGCTCGGCTGAGCGAACCGGATGCGGTGCCGGGGCGAACCGTGTGAACCGTCGTGCATCGATGGCGGATCGCCGCGGATCGCCCCGAGCCTCCCTGGTGCCGCGTGGCTGCGCGCCATAGGGTCGTGGCATGGCCTCTGAGCGCATCACGCTGACCGTGCCCGGCCCCGCGGGCGACCGGGAGATCGACCTGTCCAACCCGAACCGGGCGATCTGGCCGGCGCCGGAGAAGGGGCCAGGCGCAGGGACGCCGATCACCAAGGCCGAGCTCGCCGAGTACGTGCAGGCCGTCTCCGTCCCGTTCCTCGCGGCCAACGGCCACCGTCCCGTCTCCCTGGAGCGTTTCCGCGACGGGATCGGCGGCGAGAGCTTCTTCTCGAAGAACCCGCCGAAGGGGACGCCGGACTACGTCGAGAACGTCATGGTCACCTACAACAGCGGGCGTCGTCATCCGCAGCTCGTCCTCACCGAGGCCGCGGCCGTGGTCTGGGCCGTGCAGATGAACACGGTCGTCTTCCATCCCTGGGCTTCGGTCGCAGACGACACAGACAACCCCGTCGAGCTGCGCATCGACCTCGACCCGCAGCCGGGGACCGGGATCGCGGACGCGATCGTCGCCGCGCACGAGCTGCGGTCCGTGCTGCGGGAGGCAGGGCTCGATGCATTCATCAAGACGAGCGGCAACCGTGGCCTGCATGTGTTCTGCCCGATCGTCCCCGAGCACGAGTTCCTCGTCGTGCGGCACGCGGTGATCGCGGCCGGGCGCGAGCTCGAACGACGAATGCCGGATCGTGTGACGACGAACTGGTGGAAAGAGGAACGCGGCGAGCGCGTCTTCGTCGACTTCAACCAGGCCAACCGGGACAGGACCATGGCCGGCGCCTACAGCCCCCGCGCGCTTCCCGGGGCGACCGTATCCACCCCCATCGCCTGGGAGGAGCTGGACGATCTCGATCCCCACCGGTTCACGGTCCGCACGATCCCGCGGCGCCTTGAGGAGGTCGGCGATCCCTGGGCGCACATGTCCCGGAGTGCGGGCCGGATCGACGCGCTGCTGGAGTGGTGGGAGCGGGACGTGGCGGACGGGCTGGGCGAGCTGCCCTTCCCTCCCGAGTTCCCGAAGATGCCGGGGGAGCCGCCGCGCGTGCAGCCGAGCAAGAAGGTCGCCGCGAACTGGGATGAGAACGGCGAGCCGGTCGGTCCCTGATCCGCTTCCGTCGAGACTCCCGATCGGCCGGTGGAAACCCGGTCAGTCGATGACGTCGGCGAGGTCGTAGCCGGCGACGGTCTCCAACTGCTCGTACGTGCACGAGCGGGGCTCTCTGTCCTCCCGCCACCGGGCGAACTGGACGGTGTGCCGGAACCGCCAGCCCTCCAGCTGGTCGTAACGGACCTCGAGCACGCGTTCGGGGCGCAGACGGACGAACGAGACGTCCTTGCCGCCGCTGAAGCGGGAGCGCTCGCCCTCCCCGGTGACCGCCGCCCCGGTCTCGTCCCGTTCCACGAGGGGCGCCAGATCCTCGACCAGCTGCTGCCGCATCGCGTCACTCCACGCCGCCACGCCGCCGACCTGCCGCAGAACGCCGTCGTCGCCGTACAGACCCACCAGGAGCGAGCCGACACCGGATCCGCTCTTGTGCACCCGGTAGCCGAGCGCGACGACGTCGGCCGTACGCGCGTGCTTGACCTTCAGGAGCGTGCGCTTGCCCGGCGCGTAGGGGTGCGCGAGCGGTTTTGCGACGATCCCGTCGAGCCCGGCGCCCTCGAACTCCGCCAGCCATCGGGATGCCAGTCGCGGGTCCTCGGTCGTGCGCGTGAGGTGCAGCGGATGGGCGGCGCCGGCCAGGAGCGCCTCCAGACGTGCGCGACGCTCGGCGAACGGACGCTCGCGGAGATCCTCCTCGCCGTCGGCGAGGAGGTCGAAGGCGATGAACATCGCGGGCGTCTCCGTGGCCAGACGCTGCACCCGCGATTCGGCAGGGTGGATGCGCTGGCTCAGCGCCTCCCAGTCCAGGCGCTGCGATCCCGGCACGCCGGTCGCCACCACGATCTCCCCGTCGAGGAAGCACGGACGAGGGAGGAGGCGGGGGACAGCGTCCACGAGCTCGGGGAAGTACCGGGTGAGCGGCTTCGCGCCCCGCGAGCCGATCTCCACCTCGTCGCCGTCCCAGGCGAGGAGGCCGCGGAAGCCGTCCCACTTCGGTTCGAACAGCAGTCCGCCTTCGACCTTCGCCGGATCGGGGACGGCCGTCGCCGCCTTGGCGAGCATGGGTGCGGGGATCTCGTAGCGCATGGATCCATCCTGGCGTCCGCCGCGCCGGCGGGCCAGAGGCGAACGGGGTGGCGCCTCAGGGGGCGAACAGGTCGGCGAGCCCCACGCGCTCCCCGGCGTCCTCGAGCACGGTGCGCGCGGCATGCCACCCGGCCATGCCGTTCACCCCCGGCCCCGGCGGCGTGGCGGCGGACGCCAGGTACACGCCCGGCATCGGAGTGCGCCAGGGGGCGCGGGAGAGGACCGGTCGTGCCACTGCCTGACGCATCGTGAAGGCGCCGCCGAAGATGTCCCCGCCGATCTCGGCGGGATTGAGGCGAACACGGTCACGGGGGCGCACCGCGTGATGCGCGAGGATCCGGTCACGGAACCCGGGGGCGAACCGCTCGATCTGGGCGGTGACGAGCGCGGTCGCGTCGATGCCTGCGTCTGCGGGCGCGTGGATGTAGGCCCACAGCACGTGGCCTCCCGAGGGAGCGCGGCTGTCGTCGAGCACCGAGGGCTGGACGGCGAGCACGTAGGGGCGCTCGGAGACTCGTCCCTGTGCGACGGCGTTCTCGCTCGCCCAGATCTCCTCCCTCGTTCCTCCGACGTGCACAGTCGGAGCGAGAGCGACCTCGGGATTCGTCCACGGCACGGGGCCGTCGAGGGCGAAGTCGACCTTCGCCGCCGCCGCGCCGTACCGATAGGCGCGGATCGCCCGGGCATAGGACGGCGGGACATCGGGCATCGTCAGCGCGAGTCGGGGCGAGGTGTTCAGGACCAGCACATCTCCGTGGCCGGGCGTCCCCCAGTCCAGCCTCGACAGGTCGTGCACCGGAACGCCGGTGTGGATCGCGCCGCCGTGTGCGCGCAGGTCGTCGGCGAGAGCGTCGGCGATCCGCTGCGCACCGCCGCGGGGGTACGGCCAGCCGCCCGCGTGCGCCTGAGCCATGAGCAGGAGGCCGGCAGCGGCCGCGCTGAGCGAGGGCAGCGCGGTGTTGGCATGCGCGACGACACCGGCCACCAGCGCCGCGGCCTCCGGGGTGCGGAACGTCCGGGCGGCCAGCGGCGTGCCCTGCTCAAGCATCCGCAGACCGAAGCGGACGGCGGAGACCGGATCGTGGGGGAGGCGCAGCAGCGATCCGCCGGTGAGGTCGAGCACGCCCTCGATGCGCGAGCTCAGCGGCCGTAGCAGCGCGCGCCAGGCGCGGCCGTCCTGGCCGAGCGCATCGGCGGTCCGCTCCACGTCTCGCCAGGCGATCGCCGCTCGCCCGCCGTCAAGGGGGTGCGCATATGCCGCCTCCGGCATGATCCACTCGATCCGGTCTCGTCCGAAGGCGCGGAAGAACGGAGACGAATACGCGGCCGGGTGGACGGCGGCGCAGACGTCGTGCACGAAGCCGGGCAGCGTCGACTCCTCGCTGCGCACGCCGCCGCCGATCGCGTCGGCTGCCTCCAGGACCTGGACGGCAAAGCCGGCACGGGCGAGGGACACGGCCGCGGCGAGACCGTTCGGGCCGCTCCCGATGACGGTGGCGCGGGGCATGCGGCCAGTCTCGCACGGCGGATGCGGAGCCGGCGGACGCGTGGGATCCTGGAGGGGATGAACGAAGTCCAGGGCCCCACTCCCACCGGCACCTCCCGTCCCTACAAGTCGCTCGCGGAGGCGCTGCGCGCACATCGCGTCCCCGCCGAGAACCATGACCTCATCACCGCGATCGCGGACGCGGTCGGAATCAGCACCTTCATCGACCGCGGTCGCTACATCGAGGCGATCCGTCGCGGGGACGGGGCAGCGCTGCACATCGGGAAGACGTACACCAACGGTTTCGCCGAAGACGAGTCGATCCTCGTGGGCGGTCGCGCGCTGTCGCTCGCCCCGAGCGAGGGCCGCCCGCCGTACTTCTACGTCACCCATCCCAGTGCGCTCCCCGATGCGCCGGCGGTCAGGCGTACGGCCAGCGGCCGGGGCGCGAGCAGGCCGAGGCCGACGCCGCGGACGCCGAAGCCGGCCGAGCGGGACTACGGCGTCTGCGACGTGTGCTTCATGGTGAAGACGCCGTCCGGTGGGTGCGCCTGCGACTGACCGGACGGCGTCTCGCCGGAGCGCGGCTCAGACGAAGGCGCTCATCCCGGTGATGTCACGTCCGAGCAGGAGAGCCTGCATGCTCTCGGTGCCCTCGTAGGTGTGGATCGCCTCGATGTCGGCCATGTGCTGCATCACCCCGTTCTCGAGCAGGATGCCGTTGCCGCCGAGCAGATCGCGCGCGGTGGCGGCGATGCGCCGGGCGGTGCGGGTGTTGTGGAACTTCGCGAGAGACGCCTGTGTGGGGCGCAGCTCGCCGGCGGCGTCGAGATCGGCCATCCGCCGACAGAAGAGCTGCATCGAGGTCAGGTCCTCCAGCATCTGCGCGAGTCGCTCCTGGACCATCTGGAACTTCGCGAGCGGCTTGCCGAACTGGATGCGCTGCGTGGCGTAGGCGAGGGCCGCCTCGTAGCAGGCGGTGGCGTGACCCAGCGCCGACCAGGCCACACCGGAGCGGGTCGCATAGAGCACCGTCGAGGCGTCCTTGAAGCTCCGGGTCCCCGGGAGCACGGCCTCGAGCGGGACGCGCACGTCCTCGAGACGGATGTGTGCCTGGTGGATGCCGCGGAGCGAGGCCTTGCCGGCGATGACCGTGGCCACGTAGCCCGAAGTCTCCTGCTCGACGAGGAAGCAGCGGACGGCGCCGTGCTCCGGTGTCCCGTCGTCGTCGACGCGCGCCCAGACGAACGTGATGCCGCCGGAGGCGCCGTTGCCGATCCACTTCTTCGCGCCGCGGATGATCCACTCATCGCCTTCGCGTCGCGCCGTCGTCTCGAGCGAGACCGAGTCCGAGCCGTGGTCGGGCTCGGTGAGCGCGAACGAGGCGAGGACGGTGGCCTCGGCGATCGGCTTCAGCCAGCGGTCCTGCTGTGCGCTGCTGCCGAAGAGCGCGAGGGTGCGCAGGGCGAGTCCTCCCTGCACGGCGAGGATGGTGCCGAGCGAGCCGTCACCGCGGGAGATCTCCATGTTCACCAGGCCTGCGGCGAGTGGGGAGAGGCGCGTGAGCGCGGGGTGATCGACGCCGTCCACGACGAGATCACAGTCGCCCATCCGGCGTGCGGCGTCGAGCGGGTACTCCGCGCGGTCCCAGGCGTCGGCCATGCGGGGGGCGATCTCGTCGACGTAGGCGCGGGCCCGATCCCACGCCGCGCGGTCGGCGTCGGAGACGTCGGCGAAGACGGCGTAGTAGTCGGTGTCCTGCCGGC
Organism: Microbacterium sp. S308A+; assembly: GCF_049800815.1. Lineage (NCBI taxonomy): Bacteria > Bacillati > Actinomycetota > Actinomycetes > Micrococcales > Microbacteriaceae > Microbacterium > Microbacterium sp. S308A+. Next base: position 398,441 of record NZ_JBNAFT010000002.1, read on the forward strand.
CCGTGACGTCGTAGGACGTGACGCTCTCGCCGGGAAATGGTGTTGCGCTGCTCATGGGGGCTCCATCCGATATGAGACCCAGTCTCACGTTCTCCGGGACAGCGTACCGCCGTGCGGGTTCCTGCAGGGGAACGGGTCGTCTCTGCGCGGATGAGGCTGCGACCGGCGGCCTCGGCGAAGGGCGGTTTCGGTGGCAGGCGCCCCGCGTGCTGTGCCGTGGCTAGCCGAGATCCTCGCGCAGGCGCCGGGTGATCTCCGCCATGGGCATCGAGCGGGGGAAGACGGCGACGACCATGGCATCGTCCTCGGGCGCTGTCGCCGTGTCGGGATGCACGGCGAAGCGTCGCATCACGTCATCCAGGGCCCGGCGCAGCACCGTCACGGGAACCCGCCCGCCACGGAGGAGGCGGCGGAGCACGTGGTTGTGCGCGGCGGTGACGTGAGCGGCGAAGCCGACGGCGTCGAGGGGGTCCATGCCGGGGAGAGACCGGCGCAGGTAGTCGTCGAAGAGGCGTTCGTATCGGAAGACGGTGACGATCTCGCGGTCGCGGAGGACCGGCTCCTTGCGGACCACCTCGTAGCGGCGACGTGCGAGCTGCGGGTCGTCGGCAAAACGCCGGAACACCATGACGGACGCCTCGCACACGGCCGCCCAGGGATTCGGGTGCGGACGATCGAGGTAGTCCCGCAGGGCGGTGAGCAGCTCCTCGTGGTCGGCGAACACGACGTCGTCCTTGCCGCCGAACTGCCGGAAGAAGGTGGAGCGTGAGATTCCCGCGGCCTTGGCGATCTGCTCGACCGACGTCGCGTCGAAGCCGTGCGTGGCGAAGAGGTCGAGGGCGGCGGCGACCACGGCGGTGCGTGCGGCGGACACGTCGGCGTGCTCTGTCATAGGACGAGAGCCTAGTCCCGCGCACGTGCAGCCGATGCGGGGGCCTGCGTCCCCTGCGTCGGTGTGAGCTTCGTGCGTCCGCTACATGGTGTTCAGGCGGAGGGGGTAAGCTGAGGGATTGGTCGATATCTCGACATCGAGAGACTTTTCCGGACCACAATCCCAGTGAAGGAAACGCAGTGGATCTGTACGAGTACCAGGCACGAGACCTTTTCGAATCCTACGGAGTGCCGGTGCTCGCCGGCATCGTCGCCGACACCCCCGAGGAGGTGAAGGCAGCGGCCGAGAAGCTCGGTGGCGTGGTCGTCGTGAAGGCCCAGGTCAAGACCGGCGGTCGGGGCAAGGCCGGCGGCGTGAAGGTGGCCAAGAGCCCGGACGAGGCCTACGAGGCCGCCAAGGCGATCCTGGGCCTGGACATCAAGGGCCACGTGGTCCAGCGCGTCATGGTCGCCGCCGGCGCCCGGATCGCGAAGGAGTTCTACTTCTCGGTGCTGCTGGACCGCGCCAACCGCTCGTACCTGAGCCTCTGCTCGGTCGAGGGCGGTATGGAGATCGAGCAGCTGGCGGTCGAGAAGCCCGAGGCGCTCGCGCGCGTCGAGGTCAACCCGCTCACCGGCATCGACAAGGACAAGGCGCTCGAGATCGCCAAGGCCGCGAACTTCCCGGGGGAGCTGCTCGACGCGGTCTCCGACGTGTTCGTCAAGCTCTACGAGGTCTACAAGGGCGAGGACGCGACCCTCGTCGAGGTCAACCCGCTCGTCCTCACCGAGGAGGGTGAGGTCATCGCCCTCGACGGCAAGGTGACTCTCGACGACAACGCCTCCGAGGTGCGTCACCCGCAGCACGAGGAGCTCGCAGACAAGGCCTCGGAGAACCCGCTCGAGGCCAAGGCCAAGGAGGCCGGTCTCAACTATGTCAAGCTCGACGGCCAGGTCGGGATCATCGGCAACGGCGCGGGTCTGGTCATGTCCACCCTCGACGTCGTCGCCTACGCCGGCGAGCGCCACGGCGCCGTGAAGCCCGCGAACTTCCTCGACATCGGCGGCGGCGCCTCGGCCGATGTGATGGCGGCGGGCCTCGACGTCATCCTCGGCGACACGCAGGTCAAGAGCGTGTTCGTGAACGTGTTCGGCGGCATCACGGCCTGCGACGCCGTCGCCAACGGCATCAAGGGCGCGCTGGAGAAGCTCGGAGCCGCCGCGACCAAGCCGCTCGTCGTGCGGCTCGACGGCAACCGGGTCGAGGAGGGCCGGGCGATTCTCGCCGAGTACGCCCACCCGCTGGTCACGCTCGCCGCCACCATGGACGAGGGCGCCGACAAGGCCGCTGAGCTGGCGAACGCCTGAGGCTTCGAGAAGAACTGAGGACAGAGAACAATGTCGATCTTCATCAACAAGGACTCCAAGGTCATCGTCCAGGGCATCACCGGCGGTGAGGGCACCAAGCACACGGCGCTCATGCTCAAGGCGGGCACCAACGTCGTCGGCGGCGTGAACGCACGCAAGGCGGGCACGACGGTCTCGCACACCGACAAGGACGGCAGCGCCGTCGAGCTCCCCGTCTTCGCCTCCGTCACCGAGGCCATGGAGAAGACCGGCGCCGACGTGTCGATCGCCTTCGTGCCGGCCGCGTTCACCAAGAGCGCCATGATCGAGGCGATCGACGCCGAGATCCCGCTGCTCGTGGTGATCACCGAGGGTGTGCCGGTCGGCGACAGCGCCGAGGCATGGGCCTACGCGACCGAGAAGGGCAACAAGACCCGCATCATCGGTCCCAACTGCCCCGGCATCATCACCCCTGGCGAGAGCCTGGTCGGCATCACGCCGGCGAACATCACGGGCAAGGGACCCATCGGCCTCGTCTCGAAGTCGGGCACCCTGACCTACCAGATGATGTTCGAACTGCGCGACCTGGGCTTCTCCACCGCCATCGGCATCGGCGGCGACCCTGTCATCGGCACCACCCACATCGACGCGCTCGCCGCGTTCGAGGCCGACCCCGAGACCAAGGCGATCGTGATGATCGGCGAGATCGGCGGCGACGCCGAGGAGCGCGCGGCCGAGTTCATCAAGGCCAACGTCACCAAGCCCGTCGTCGGCTACGTCGCGGGCTTCACCGCCCCCGAGGGCAAGACGATGGGGCACGCCGGCGCGATCGTGTCCGGCTCGGCCGGCACGGCGCAGGCCAAGAAGGAGGCCCTGGAGGCTGCGGGCGTGAAGGTCGGGAAGACCCCGTCCGAGACCGCGGCGCTCATGCGCGAGGTCGTCTCCGCGCTGTAAGCGCGATCGCGAGGAGGGCTCCGGGCTGCGGCTCGGGGCCCTCCGTCGTTCCGAGGGTGGCACGGTCGTCCGTGCCACCCTCTGAGCTCTCCCGGACAGCGGAGCGGGGAGGACCGGACACGGACATCGGCCCTCCCCGCCCGCGACACGGGCGTGGGCTGCTCAGCCGGCGAGCAGTGCCTCGATCGGGCCACGCGCGAAGAAGACCACGAACCCGGCCGTGACGATCCACAGCAGCGGGCTGATCGTGCGGGCCTTGCCGGAGAAGGAGCGCACGAGCACCCAGCTGATGAAGCCCGCGCCGATGCCGTTGGCGATCGAGTAGGTCATGGGCATGACGGTGACGGTCACGAAGACGGGGAAGAGCGCCCCGAAGTCGGTGAGGTCGATGAAGCGGATCTGGCTCATCATGAGTGCCCCGACGATGACGAGCGCCGCCGCGGCGACCTCGGTGGGGACGATCGAGACGAGGGGTGTGAAGAACATCGCGACGGCGAAGAGAAGCCCCGTCACGATGTTGGCGAAGCCCGTCCGCGCCCCTTCGCCGATCCCGGCGCCGGACTCGATGAAGACCGTGTTCGAGGAGCCCGAGGTGAGCCCGCCGGCGACCGCGCCGACGCCCTCGACGATCAACGCGGACTTCAGGCGGGGGAAGTTGCCGTTCTCGTCGGCCACGCCCGCCTCCTTCGACAGCCCGGTCATGGTGCCCATGGCGTCGAAGAAGTTGGTGAACACGAGCGTGAAGACGAGCATGAGCGCCGCGAGCGCGCCGATGCGGCCGAAAGCGCCGAAGAGGTCGACCTGGCCGATGAGGGAGAGGTCGGGGACGGAGATCAGCTGCGCGGGGAGCTTCGGCTCGGTCAGGCTCCATCCGCCGGGATTGACCGTGTCGCCGGAGACCTTGGGCCCGATGTGCCAGATCGCTTCCACGACGACCGCGAGCACGGTGCCCGAGACGAGGCCGATGAGGATGCCGCCTTTGACTCGCAGCGCGACGAGCGCAGCGGTCGCAAGCAGGGTGACGACGAAGATCAGCGTCGGGACCGTGGCGACCGATCCGCCGATCCCGAGGCCCACGGGCGGAGAGTCGCTACGGGTGGAGGTGACGAAGCCGGAGTTGACGAATCCGATGAAGGCGATGAAGAGCCCGATGCCGACGGTGATCGCCAGCTTGAGCTGCATCGGCACGGCATCGAAGATCAGCCGCCGCAGCCCCGTCGCGCTCAGCAGGACGATGATCAGACCGTTGACCACGACCAGACCCATCGCCTCGGCCCACGTGACCTCGCCGACGACGGAGAACGCGAGGAAGGCGTTGATCCCGAGACCGGCGGCGAAGCCGAACGGGAGGCGCGCGACGAGACCGAACAGGATCGTCATCACCGCCGCCGTGAACCCGGTCACGGCGCTGAGCTGCACGAAGCCCAGCCTCGTGCCGTCGACGTCGGCGGTCGTCGACAGGATGATCGGGTTGAGGATCACGATGTAGGCCATCGTGACGAAGGTGACGACGCCGCCGCGGACCTCCGCGCCGAAGGAGGAGCCGCGGCGGGTGATCTCGAAGAAGCGGTCGATCGCGTTGCGGGGCTCGGCGGGGGGCGCCGCCTGTTCCGCGGCAACGGGGGACGGGGGGACAGTTGACATGGGGAAACCTCCGTATCGACGCTAGCGCCTCGATGCGCTCGCGCGCGTCCCCGGGGCGCCGCGAGGAAGAGCACATAGGCTCGGGGAGACATGCAACGCCTTCTCATCGTGCTCCTCGCCGCCGTCGACGCGGCCGTCGCCGCTGCGGTGGGACTCGTCGCCCTGCTGGCTCCTCTGACGATCCTGTGGACCCTCGCCTTCGGCGTCGACGCGGAGTGGGGTGCGCTCTGGCCTGCCACCTCGGTGCTGTGGCAGCTGGGCCATGCGGTTCCGGTGGAGGTGGCCCTGCCAGCCGACGTCCTGCGTGGTGTGGGGATCTCACCGGACGCCGCGTCCTTCGCGATCTCGGTGCCGCCGCTGGCGCTGCTCGCTTTCACCGTGATCTTCGCGGCACGATCGGGCCGCCGCGCGGCGCGCGCGGGATCGTGGATCTCCGGCGTCCTCGGCGGCACAGCCGCGTTCGCCGCGTTGGCCGCCGTCGTCGTGTTCACCGGACGCCTCGACCTGGCGACGACCCCCTGGGTGCTGGGCATCGTCGCACCGTCGCTCGTCTATCTCGTCGGACTGCTCGTCGGGGCGGTGGCGACGGCATGGGCGGATGGCGACGGGGGCGTGATCGACGCCGTGCACGACCGGGTCGACGGCTGGGGCGACGGGGCGGGCATCCCGGGTGACACCGTCCGCGGGGCCGCGGTCGCGCTCACGACGCTGCTGGGCGCGGCCGGGGTCGCGTTCGCCGTCGCCGCGTTCCTTCGCGGGGGAGAAGCGGTCGCGCTCTATGAGTCGCTCCGGGTGGACGGTCTCGGCACCACCGTGATCTCGGTCGGACAGCTGGCCTACGTGCCGACGCTGTTGGTGTGGGCGGCGGCCTGGATCGCCGGTCCCGGCTTCGCCGTCGGCGTCGGAACCGCTGTGTCCCCTGCAGGCACCCAGGTCGGCGCGGTGCCCGCGGTTCCCGTGCTCGGCCTGCTTCCCGAAGTCTCCTCGCCCTGGGCGCTCGTCGTCGTGCTCGTGCCGATCGCCGCCGGAGCGCTGGCCGGGTGGACCGTGCGATCGCGCGCCGTCTCTCTGACCGGCGACCATGGGATCGGAGCCCGGGTCGCCACGGCGGTCGGGATCGCCGTGCTGGCCGGTGCCGGCGCGGCGCTCCTCGCGGCTCTGTCCTCGGGCTCGCTGGGCCCCGCCCGTCTCGCGCAGGCGGGACCCGCGCCGGGGCCGTTCGCCCTCGCCGTGGGACTCGAGGTTCTCGTGGGTGCGGCGATCATGCTGCTCGCGCCGCGGCATCGGAGCGAGCGGCTCTCCGGCGCGCGGCTAGACTGAACCCGTGCTCTCGGTCGCCGTCCTCATCTCGGGCACCGGCTCGAACCTCCGTGCCCTGCTCGACGCGGCAGCGGACCCCTCCTACCCCGCGCGCATCGTGGCGATCGGCGCCGACCGTGAGGCCGAGGGCCTCGCACACGCCGAGGAGTTCGGCATCCCCTCCTTCACCGTCCCCTGGAGCGGCCACACGAGCAGGGACGCCTGGGGAGAGGAGATCGATGCCCAGCTGCGCATCTGGCAGCCCGATCTCGTGGTGCTGAGCGGCCTCATGCGACTGCTCCCTCCTGCACTGGTCGCGGCGTGGTCGCCGCGGATCATCAACACCCATCCGGCCTATCTCCCGGAGTTCCCCGGCGCGCACGGCGTCCGCGACGCGCTGGACGCGGGGGTGGACCAGACAGGCGCGAGCGTGATCGTCGTGGACGACGGCATCGACACCGGCCCGATCCTGGCGCAGGAGCGGGTCCCCGTGCTCCCCGGCGACAACGAGCGTTCCCTGCATGAGCGGATCAAGCCCGTCGAGCGTCGGCTCCTCATCGACGTCGTCCGACGAATCGCCGCGGGCGAGCTCGCTCTCGATGGCGGCAGGCCCGCTCGCGCGGCCGAGACCCCCTGACCCCGTCCCCCACCCGGAAGGAACCCTCATGTCCGGCCCTCGCCACGATCCGTCGCTCTATCGCCCCCGTGACGTCGTTCCCGTTCGTCGCGCTCTCGTCTCCGTGAGCGACAAGACGGGCCTCGTGTCGCTCGCGCAGAGCCTTGCGGACGCCGGGGTCGAGATCGTCTCGACCGGCTCGACCGCGCAGACGATCCGGGACGCGGGTCTCGCCGTGACCGACGTCGCCGCCGTGACGGGCGTGGCGGAGATGCTCGACGGCAGGGTGAAGACCCTGCATCCGGGTGTCCATGCCGGCCTCCTCGCAGACCTCCGACTCGAGGACCATGAACGCCAGCTCGCCGATCAGGGCATCGCGCCGTTCGAGCTCGTCGTCGTCAACCTCTACCCGTTCGTGGAGACCGTGGCCTCCGGCGCCGCGGGCGATGACGTGGTCGAGCAGATCGACATCGGCGGGCCCGCGATGGTTCGCGCAGCGGCCAAGAACCATGCGAACGTGGCGATCGTGGTGTCGCCGGAGTCCTATCCTGCCGTCGTCGAGGCGGTCGCCGCGGGCGGGACCACCCTGGCTCAGCGCCGCGAGCTCGCCGCCCGCGCGTTCGCTCACACCGCTGCCTACGACTCCGCGGTCGCGCAGTGGTTCGCCGAGGGGACTCTCGCCGAGACCGGGGACCTCCCGGCGCACCTGACGATCAAGGCCGAGCGCCTGGCCACCCTGCGATACGGGGAGAACTCCCACCAGCGGGGCGCGATCTACACTCGCGCCGGCGGCCACGGCATCGCCCAGGCGACACAGCTGCAGGGCAAGGAGATGTCCTACAACAACTACGTCGACGCCGACGCGGCGCTCCGCGCGGCCTACGACATGGTGCTCCCCGCCGTCGCGATCATCAAGCACGCGAACCCCTGCGGAATCGCGACGACCGCGCCGAACGCCCTGGACCCGATCGCGAGTGCGCACCTGCGCGCGCATGAGTGCGACCCGGTCTCGGCATACGGGGGCGTGATCGCCGCGAACGGCACCGTGACGCTGAAGATGGCCGAGAACCTCAAGGACATCTTCACGGAGGTGATCGTCGCCCCCTCCTTCGAGCCGGAGGCGCTCGAGGTCTTCAAGGCCAAGAAGAACCTGCGCCTGCTCCAGCTCCCCGCGGACTGGCAGCAGGAGCGCATGGACGTGCGCCTCGTCTCCGGTGGTCTCCTGCTGCAGGACGCGGACCGCTTCCCCGACGACATCGTCTCGGTGGCCAAGGACTGGGAGCTGGTGTCCGGCGAGCGCCCCGACGAGGCCGAGATGGAGAACCTCATCTTCGCCTGGAAGGCGTGTCGGGCCGTGAAGTCCAACGCGATCGTCCTCGCCAAGGGCAACGCGACAGTGGGCGTGGGCATGGGACAGGTCAACCGGGTGGACTCGTGCCGGCTCGCCGTGGAGCGCGCGGGCGATCGCGCAGCCGGATCCGTCGCCGCCTCGGACGCGTTCTTCCCGTTCGCGGACGGCCCGCAGGTGCTGATCGACGCCGGCATCTCCGCGATCGTCCAGCCGGGCGGCTCGGTGCGCGACGACGAGGTCGTCGACGCTGCGCGCAAGGCGGGCGTGACCATGTTCTTCACCGGAGAGCGCCACTTCTTCCACTGAGCGCACTCGCTCTCGGCGAGGGCCTCCGCTCCTTTCACTGCGATGTCCGATTCCCGCCAGCCGGTGGGGTCGGAAGGTGGCAGGGTGGAGGACATGAGCCTCTTCGGGATGACCTTCGACGAGCGATACCGTGCGATCAGCGCGCGGGATCCTCGTTTCGACGGTCAGTTCGTCACCGCAGTGCGATCGACCGGGATCTACTGTCGTCCCAGCTGCCCTGCGCGCACCCCCAAGCCCGTGAACGTGACGTTCTACCCCACGAGCGCGGCCGCGCACGAGGCCGGATACCGGGCGTGCAAGCGATGCCTGCCCGAGGCGGCTCCTGGCTCTCCGGACTGGGACCTGCGCGGAGACGCCGCGGCACGGGCGATGCGGCTCGTCGCTGACGGCGTCGTGGAGCGGGAGGGTGTCGGCGGGCTCGCACGGCGTCTGGGCTATTCCCCGCGGCACCTGACCCGGCTGCTCTCCGCCGAGCTGGGCGCCGGCCCGCTCGCGCTCGCCCGTGCCCATCGCGCCCACACCGCGCGCATGCTCCTGGTCGGCACGGATCTGCCCATCGCGGACGTGGCCTTCTCGGCGGGCTTCGCCAGCGTCCGGCAGTTCAACGACACGGTACGGGAGGTTTTCGGGATGACGCCGGGGGAGCTGCGCTCCCGTCGCCAGGCGGCCCGCCGGACCCCGCCCCCGGGCTCAGCGCCAGAAGTCGCGGCTGAGGCGCCTGGGACCATCGATCTCCTGCTCCCGTATCGGGAGCCGTTCGACGCCGAGGGCCTCTTCGCCTGGATGCGCGCTCGCGCCCTGCCCGGCATGGAGAGCGCGGGAGAACGGTCGTTCGCCCGTCATCTCCGCCTCGACGGCGGGCCTGCGTGGTTTGAGGTGCGACAGGACGAGAAGGGCCGGATGCATCTGCGCGCACGTCTCACGCAGCTGGGCGATCTGGCCCCTCTCGTCTCGCGTGCGCGGCGTCTGTTCGACCTCGACGCGGACCCCCTCGCGGTGGACACCTCGCTCGCCGCGCATCCGGAGCTCGCCGCGCTCGTCGCCAGAGTGCCGGGGATCCGCGTCCCGGGGGCGGCGGACGCACAGGAGATGCTCATCCGCGCGATGGTCGGTCAGCAGATCACGGTCAGCGCGGCGCGGACCGCGCTGACCGCGCTGCTCGAGGCGCTCGGCGAACGCGTCGGCGAGGGGGAAGGAATCCTCTTCCCGACCATGAGCGCGATCGCCGAGCGGGGCGCGGAGGTCCTGCGGGGGCCGGCCGCGCGCATCCGGTCCGTCGTCGGTGCCGCCGCTGCGCTCGCCGACGGCTCTCTGCCGCTCGGGCTCGGGGACGACGGGGCACGGCAGCGTGAGGCGCTCCTGGCGATGCCGGGGATCGGGCCGTGGACCGCGGACTACGTGCGGATGCGGGTGATCGGTGATCCGGACGTCTTCCTCCCCGGCGACGTCGCCGTGCGGGCGGGCGCGGCGGTCGCCGGCCTCCCTGCCGAGGCCGGCCCTCTCGACCGATGGGCGCTCCGCGTCGCTCCGTGGCGCAGCTACCTCTCCGCCCATCTCTGGCGAACCGCGCCTGTGCGCCCTGCCCGCGCCGCGGCCCGCCCCGCCGCCTCCCGCCCCGAGCCTGCTCTTCCCGTCCCTGCCAGCGTCGTGCCGGCAGGGACGGATCGCCCATGACCGGATCTCCCACGACCAAGGAACGCCTATGACCTCTCTGCTCCAGACCGTCGACACCGCCGACGGCGCTTTCACCTTCCTTCTCGACGAGGACCGCCGGGTGCTCGCCTCCGGGTGGACCTCCGACCGCGGCGCGGTCCTGCGCCGTCTGGCCCCGGCGGATCGTCCGGCCGACGTGCGAGCGGCCGTGGCCGGCGAGGCGCGCAATCCCGCCGCGGAGGCCGTCGAGGCCTATTACGCCGGTGAGCTCGCCGCGATCGAGGACGTCGAAGTGATCCAGCGCGGCACCGCCATGCAGAACGAGGGATGGACGGCTCTGCGCCGTATCGCCCCGGGGCTACCGCTGACCTACACCGTCTTCGCCGAGGCGTTGGGCAGGCCACGCGCGGTACGCGCGGCGGGGTCGATCTGCGCCCGCAACGCGGCGGCTCTCTTCGTGCCATGCCATCGGGTGCTGCGCAGCGACGGCTCGTACGGCGGGTTCGCCTGGGGCGTCACCGTGAAGGAGAGCCTGCTCGCCCGGGAAGCGGGAGCCTGAGGGGAGGGGGCAGGCACTCGCCCGGACCTGAACCCTGGCCGAATCTGGCGCCGGTTCGGCGAGGACCGGGACTGGGCAGGCCGACCATCGCCGTCCCGACCGCTCGTCCTTCCCGACGAAGAGCTCCCTCCGTGCGCACCGTAGGATCGGCCCCACCGGAAGCCGATCGAAGGACGCCCATGAACGAGCTGCACCGTCGCGCCGTCGTCGCCGACACCCACAACGACCTGCTGGACGCGGTGTCCATGCGTTCGCCGGACCACTGGTCGGCGTTCTTCCGGTCGCAGTGGTATCCGCAGCTTCGCGACGGCGGGGTGGGCATCCAGGTGCTGCCGGTGTTCATCGACGAGCCCTTCCTCCCCGAAGGGGCGCTGCGGCGCACCCTCACCATGATCGAGGCCGGTCATCGGGTCGCGGAGGGAAACGTCGACGTCGTGGGCCTGTGCCTCGACGGCGCTGACGTGGACCGGGTGCTGCAGAGCGGCCGGATCGCCCTCGTCCTGGCTCTCGAGGGGATGCCGGGGCTGGACGGCGACGTGGCGATGCTGGAGACGATGTACCGGCTCGGCATCCGGATCGGGTCTCTGGCGCACTTCGGACGTGGCGCCTTCGCCGACGGCAGCGGAGAGGACGCGACCGGGGGGGGCGCCTGACACGGGCCGGGGTCAGGGCGGTCGAGGAGATGGAGCGACTGGGGATGATGTTCGACGTGAGCCATCTGGGTGCGCCCAGCGTCGGCCATGTGCTCGAGATCGCGACTCGCCCGCTCCTGGCCACGCACTCCTCGTCCCGTGCGCTGTTCGACCACCACCGCAACCTCACCGACGACCAGGTGTCCGCGATCGCGGCCGGTGGCGGAGTCGTCTGCGTGAACTTCTTCGCGCCCTATCTGCACGCCGACGACCACTCGATCGACCGGCTCGTGGATCACATCGAGCATCTCGCGGAGGTCGGCGGGATCGCACATGTGGGGCTCGGCCCGGACTTCGTCGAGGAGGTGCTCGCCGACACCACGCCGCCGTGCTGCGTCGTCGACGAGATCGAGGGCGTGCCGCTGGGGAGCTATATCCCCGGGCTCGAGGGGCCGTCCGGTCTTCCGCTCGTCACCGAGGCGCTGCTCCGACGAGGCTGGCCCGAGGACGATGTCCTCGCGGTCCTCGGCGGCAATGTGCACCGCCTGTTCCAGGCGGAGCTCGGCCGCCCAGGGGGCGCGCGCTGAGCCCGGACCGACGCCGTCGAGGGCCGGGAGGACAGAGACGCCCCTCCGGCCCTCATCCGCATTCGCATTCGCATTCGCGACGCCAGGGAATCCCTCTTGCAGAGGAATGGTCTCTTTCAATAGTCTGAAAGGCTGTCGCGCCGACCGGCCGATGCCGCCGAGCTCTGAGGAGGACGTCATGCCCACGATCACCCCTGCGTCGATCACCCGCGATGTCCCCAGCCCGGCCTACGCTCTTCCGCAAGGACCCGTCGTCCGCAACGGGTGACCATCGGCTATCCGCCTTTTCCGTACGGACGGTCGCGTCCGCCTCCTCTCCTTCCCCCGCCCCCCTTCCGCCTTTCGTCGTCTCCTCAGAGAAACATGTCCTCCACGTCTTCGTCGTCGTCCCTGTCCACCGTCGCCGCCCTGTGGCGGCTGAAACCCTTCGTCCGGCCGATCGTCCCGCGTCTGGTCGGCGGCGCGCTCAGCGCGCTCGCCGCCGCCGTGATCGCCCTGATGATCCCGATCGTCCTCGAACAGATCGTGCGTGGCCCGATCCAGAGCGGCGATGTGCCCCTCATCGTCTGGGGTGCCGTCGCCGTGCTTGCGCTCGCCGCGGGCGAGGCCGCCATGGTGTGGCTGCGGCGGTGGTTCGTGCTCACACCGGCCACCGAGGTCGAGTTCCGCATGCGGTCCGACCTGTACGCACGCCTGCAGACGCTGCCGGTCGCGTTCCATGACCGCTGGCAGTCGGGTCAGCTGCTGAGCCGCATGATGCAGGACATCAACCTCATCCGTCGCTGGCTCGCCTTCGGCATGATCCTCCTCGTCGTGAACCTCCTCACGATCGTCATCGGGGCCGTCCTGCTGTTCCAGTGGCACTGGCTGCTCGGCACGATCTTCCTCGTCACGGGCGTGCCGATGTGGATCCAGGGCTACTTCTTCGAGAAGCGCTACGGCATCCTCACGCGCCGCAGCCAGGATCAGGCGGGCGATCTCGCGACGAGCGTCGAGGAGAGCGTGCACGGGATCCGCGTGCTCAAGGCCTTCGGCCGTGGCCCGCACGCGCTGCGACGGTTCAGCCGACAGGCCGAGACCCTGCGCGAGACGGAGCTGAGCAAGGCCCGTGCCGTCGGGACCATCTGGTTCTGGCTCGACCTGATGCCGCAGGTCGCGTTCGGGCTGAGCCTGGTCTGCGGGATCTGGCTCATCGCGCAGGGCGCGATCGCGCTGCCTCAGCTCTTCGCCTTCTTCGCCATGGCGACGGTGCTGCGCTGGCCGATCGAGTCGATCGGGTTCCTCTTCTCGTTCCTGCTCGACGCGCGCACTGCCACGGACCGTGTGTTCGAGATCTTCTCCGAGACGAACACGATCACCGACCCGGCGAAGCCGAGGCATCTCGCGGAGCCGCGAGGCCGGCTCGTCTTCGAGGGTGCACGGTTCCGCTACCAGGATGCGCGCCCGGAGGAACGTGACCTGCTCGACGGGATCGACCTCGTGCTGGAGCCCGGGGAGACGATGGCGCTGGTGGGCCTCACCGGGTCCGGGAAGACGACGCTCACCACTCTCCCCGCACGGCTGTACGACGTGACCGGCGGGCGGGTGACGTTGGACGGCGTGGACGTGCGCGATCTTCCGCTCGCCGAGCTCCGGCGACATATCGCCATGGCGTTCGAGGACGCGACGCTCTTCTCCGCCAGCGTCCGGGAGAACGTGCTGCTCGGCCGCGCGGATCTGGACATGCGGAGCGAGGAGGCCGAGCGGGTCCTGCGCGAGGCTCTCGGCGTCGCCCAGGCGGGCTTCGTCGACACCCTCCCCGAAGGGGCGGAGACGATCATCGGTGAGGAGGGGCTGAGCCTGTCCGGCGGCCAGCGCCAGCGTCTTGCCCTTGCACGAGCCGTCGCGGCGGCCCCCAAGGTCCTCGTTCTGGACGACCCGCTGTCGGCGCTCGACGTCGACACGGAGGCGCTCGTGGAGGAGGCGCTGCGTCACGTCCTCGCCGAGACGACGGCGCTCGTCGTCGCTCACCGTCCCTCCACCGTCGCCCTCGCCGATCGGGTCGCGTTGCTGGAGCAGGGGCGGATCACGGCCGTGGGCACGCACACCGAGCTGCTGCGGTCGAGCGCGCACTATCGGCACGTGATCTCGAGCCTCGAAGCGGAGGAGGCGGCGCGGACGGGGGCGATCCCGATCATCGTCGACTCAGGGCCGTCGGAACCTGCGTCGCCGGACTCTCCCGGGGGCGGTGCGTCCGCCCGGACCACCGACGAGACCACGGAAGCCACGGAAGAGGAGGTGCAGGCATGACCAGCGCCATCGCGGGCACCCAGGACGAGGACCGCTCGAACTACACCCGTGAGGAGAGCCGTGCCATCCGCAGGCGTTCGCTGCGCCTGCTGAGCTCGCTCATCCATCCGTTGCGTGCGCGCATCGTCTTCGCCGCCGTCGTGCTCGTTCTGTCCACAGCGCTGCAGGTCTCTGGTCCGATCCTCATCGGGATCGGCCTCGACAAGGCCCTGCCCGTGCTCGTGCAGCGGGCGGACTGGATGCCGACGATCGTGGTCGGCGTCGTGTACCTGCTCGCAGGCGTCGTCGGATCGGCGCTGATCGGCTGGTATGTCGTGATCGCCGCGCGCATCACGCAGGCCGTGCTGCTGGATCTGCGCAAGCGCATCTTCCTGCACACGCAGCGGCTGAGCCTGGAGTTCCACGAGTCGTACACCTCGGGCCGCATCATCTCCCGACAGACGAGCGACCTCGACACGATCCGCGAGCTCTTGGACGGCGGTCTGAACAACCTCGTGTCCGGGGTGCTCTTCGGCGTGTTCACCTTCATCGCGCTCGTGATCGCCGACTGGCAGTCGGGGGTGATCCTCGCCCTCGCCGGGATCCCGCTCGTGCTCCTGATGCGCTGGTTCTACAGCCGCTCGCAGCTCGTCTACCGAGAGTCGCGCGTGATCAGCGCGAAGGTGATCGTCCAGTTCGTCGAGACGATGACCGGCATCCGTGCCGTGAAGTCCTTCCGCAAGGAGCCGCGCAACGAGGAGACCTTCGATCGCCTCGCCGGTGACTACCGTGACGTGAACCGTCGCTCGATGGTGCTGTTCGGCACGTTCGAGCCGGCGCTCATGGGTGTCGCCGCGCTGACGCTCGCCCTCGTCGTGCTCTGGGGCGGGATCCGGGTGTCGACCGGTGTGCTCGGTGTCGGCGTGCTGCTCTCGGCCGTTCTCTACGTGCGGAACTTCTTCGCGCCGATGCAGGAGATCGCGATGTTCCTGAACTCCTACCAGTCGGCGACCGCGGCGCTGGAGAAGGTCTCCGGCGTGCTGGAGGAGGAACCGAGCGTGCCGGACCCGGCGCGGCCCGTCGAGCTGAGAGAGGCGCGGGGCGCGATCCGCTTTGACGACGTGACTTTCGGGTACAACGGCGAGAAGACGATCCTGCCCCAGTTCGAGCTCGACATCCCGGCCGGTCAGACGATCGCACTGGTGGGGACGACGGGGGCGGGCAAGTCCACACTCGCCAAGCTCGTGTCGCGTTTCTACGACCCGACGCGGGGCGCGGTGACCCTCGACGGCGTGGACCTGCGCCGGCTGCATCCGAAGGACCTGCGGCGCGCGATCGTCATGGTCACGCAGGAGGCCTACCTGTTCAGCGGCACGGTGGCGGACAACATCGCTCTCGGCAAGCCCGACGCCACGCTCGACGAGATCCGTGCCGCCGCGCGGGCGGTCGGGGCGGACGAGTTCATCTCTTCGCTCCCGGACGGCTACGACACCGACGTGAACAAGCGCGGTGGTCGGGTCTCGGCCGGACAGCGGCAGCTGATCTCGTTCGCACGCGCCTTCCTCGCGGATCCTGCCGTGCTGATCCTCGACGAGGCGACCGCGTCGTTGGACATCCCGTCTGAGAGGCTGATCCAGGAAGCCCTGCAGACGCTGCTGGCCGATCGCACGGCGATCATCATCGCGCACCGGCTCTCGACGGTCGCGATCGCCGACCGCGTCCTGGTGATGGAGCACGGAAGGATCATCGAGGACGACACCCCGGAGGCGTTGATCGCGGGCACGGGGAAGTTCGCACAGCTGCACGCGGCGTGGCAGCAGACTCTGGTGTGACGCGCAGGCCCGGCAGGCGTCCGCCGCACATATCGCGCGGCGGGCGCCTGCGCGCCGAGGGCAACAATACGGTCGGGTCGAAGAAACCTTGTCGGTCCGTTGAGCTCGTTTGATCCGACGAAGTTGAGGTCGTCCGGCATTCGGGAGTACTGCGGCATCGCGGTGCCTCATCGCCGCCGGCGTCTTTCGGCAGGGCTGAGATGCAGCCCACGGGCTATCGAGCCTCCGACGGTGCGTTCGACCTCTTCCCATCGGTGCACGATCTGCTCGTACGTGAAGCGGAGGACGGTGTAGCCGCGCTGGACGAGCTCGGCGTCGTGCCGCACGTCGCGAAGCCGGTCGGATCGACTCGTGTGGTGGGCGAACCCGTCGAGCTGTGCGACGAGATGGGAGCCGATGAGCACGTCGACGTCGTGTCCCGCGAGCCGGACCTGCTGGCGGAGGGGCACGCCCCAAGGGCTCAGGCGTACCACGAACATCGTCTCGGGGCCGGAGTCGGAGAGGCCGCGGACGATCTGCGCGTACCGGCGTGAGCGGGGATCGGGCCAGCGGACGCTCGCCAGGGACTCGACGTCCAGCCTCTCCGCCCTCACCGCCGACTCCCACATGGTGAGAGCGTCCTCCTGGAAGAAGCAGCTCGCGATGTGGGCAAGCGCGTCCTCGATCGAGGACTCCAGCCGTCGCGGCCCGCGTTCGACGATCGCCGCCGCCCAGTGCAGACGGGCCTCGATCATCGGACGCCGTCCGTGGGGCGGGAGATGAAGGTGGAGCTCCTCGCCGGCGGTAGGAGGGATCCACCAGCCGCGGCGACGGGCGAGGGACAGGCATGTGAGCCGCCCTCCGGCTCTGGCCACGGCGAGGAGGTCAGCCGGCGCGTCGGCGACGCCGATCCACGTGGAGCGCAGACGGAGGACGGTGCCGCGGGCGATCTCGGAGCGCACCTGCGTCGGCGGATAGCCATGCTCGGACGCCTGGGCCCGATGCGCGACGCCGCCCTGCCTGCGCACCCAGTCTCGGAGTTCCATGACGGCGAGCCTGCCTCGGCGACGGCGCCTTGGAGCCCGCGTATACAGGACCGGTGGACAGGTCCGCGGAAGCCGCGTCGGTGGAGGGGCGGCGCTTTCGTCGGGTGAGAGCACCTTTGTCGGTCCAGAGGAGGTTGTGAGACCGACAAAGATGGTCCGGCCCGGCAAAGTGCATCCCTGACGGGCACAGGCCCGCGCGCAGGCGCCCCTCAGGACGGGAGGACGACGGCGGGCGATTCTGCGCGACGATGCAGAAAGAGGAAGGCGACGGGGCCTCGGTGGGGGAGGGGATCCGAAGCCCCGCCGCCGGTCGAAGGGGGTGACTCGACCGCGGAGCGGACGGATCACCGGGATGCGCTACGAGCTCACACGGACCTCGGCGATGACCTCGGCGTACTCGGTCTCGCCCACCGGGGTGAAGCCGACCCGGTGGAAGAACGCCTCGGGCCCGTCGTCGCCGGCCTCGTAGATGACGTCCACGTGGTCGAACCCGCGTCGGCGTGCCTCGTCGATGAGGCTCTCGACAGCGAAGCGTCCGACGCCGCGACCCTGATCGTCCGCATCGACGTTGATCCGCCAGAGGACGGAGCGGAAGTGCGGCTCCGGCGCCTCCGCGTCGAAGTTCGCGCTGACGAATCCCACGACCTCGTCACCGTCGAGCACCACCCGCTGCCAAGAGGTCTGCGGGTTCATGACGGTCGCCGCGATGCCATAGGAGACCGGCGCGAGGAACTGCTCCTGCCCGGGCTTCAAGGACAGGTTGTTGACAGCGACGATCGTCGCGGCGGAGAGTTCGACCAGTCGCAGATCCGTCATGCACCCAGGCTAACCCCTCCGGGTGCCGGGGCGACAGCGGACAGGCAACTCACAGCAGGATGCCGCTCAGGTATCTTGGTATCGAGACAAATGCCCGCGTGAAAACGGAGAGAGATCCCGGTGACCGACGACGCCATCATCTACACCTACACCGACGAGGCCCCGGCTCTCGCCACCGCGTCCTTCCTCCCGATCGTCCAGGCCTACGCCGGCCAGGCCGGCATCGAGGTGGAGACCAGGGACATCTCGCTGGCGGGACGCATCCTCGCCGCTTTCCCGCAGAAGCTCACCCCCGAGCAGCAGGTCAGCGACGCGCTCGCCGAGCTCGGCGGCCTCGCGACGCTCCCCGAGGCCAACATCATCAAGCTGCCGAACATCTCGGCCTCGATCCCGCAGCTGAAGGCCGCCATCGGGGAGCTCCAGCAGAAGGGCTACGACATCCCGGACTTCCCGGACGAGCCGGCGACGCTCGAGGAGAAGGACGTCCGCGCCCGATACGACCGGATCAAGGGATCCGCGGTCAACCCGGTTCTGCGCGAGGGCAACAGCGACCGTCGTGCGCCGCTGGCAGTGAAGAACTACGCGAAGAAGCACCCGCACCGCAACAAGCCGTTTGCCGAGGGATCGAAGACCCGGGTCGCGACGATGGGGCACGACGACTTCAAGTCCAACGAGAAGTCCTGGGTGGCGGCGAGCGACGATGTCCTCAGCATCCGTCACACCGCCGCCGACGGCACGGTCACCGTGCTCAAGGAAGGCCTCAAGGTCCTTCCTCGCGAGATCGTCGACGCGACCTTCCTCTCCGCGGCGAACCTCGACGCGTTCCTCGCAGAGACCCTGGCGGCGGCGAAGGCCGACGACCTGCTCTACTCCGTCCACCTCAAGGCGACGATGATGAAGGTCAGCGACCCGATCATCTTCGGCCACGTGGTCAAGGCGTTCTTCGCCGACGTGTTCGCCCGATACGGCGAGCAGCTCGCCGCCGCGGGTCTCAGCGCGAACGACGGTCTGGGATCGATCCTCGCCGGTCTGTCGGACGTCGCCGGCGGCGCGGAGATCGCCGCCGCATTCGAGAAGGCCCTCGCCGAGGGGCCGCGTCTCTCCTACGTCAACTCCGACAAGGGCATCACCAACCTGCACGTGCCGAGCGACGTGATCGTCGACGCGTCCATGCCGGCGCTGATCCGCAACGGCGGCAAGCTCTGGGGCAAGGACGGCGGCGAGGACGACACGATCGCGGTCATCCCCGACTCGTCCTACGCCGGCGTCTACCAGGCCGTGATCGACGACGTGATCGCGAACGGCCCGCTCGACCCCGCCACGATCGGCACCGTGCCGAACGTGGGCCTGATGGCCCAGGCCGCGGAGGAGTACGGCAGCCACGACAAGACGTTCGAGATCGCCACGGCCGGTCTGGTGCAGATCCTGGACAGCGAGGGCAACGCCCTCATCGAGCACGAGGTCGGCGCCGGCGACATCTGGCGGGCGACGCAGACCAAGCACATCGCCGTCATGGACTGGGTGAAGCTCGCCGTCACGCGCGCCAGGGCGACCGGTGCCCCCGCCGTGTTCTGGCTCGACGCCAATCGCTCGCATGACGCGCAGATCATCGCGAAGGTGCACCAGGGGCTGGCGCTCCTGGACACCCACGGCATCACGATCACGATCCTCGCCCCGGAGGAGGCCACCCGCTACACGCTCGCGCGCATGCGGCACGGCCTCGACACCATCTCGGTGACCGGTAACGTGCTTCGCGACTACCTCACGGACCTCTTCCCCATCCTCGAGGTCGGCACCAGCGCGAAGATGCTCTCCATCGTCCCGCTGCTCGCCGGCGGCGGCCTCTTCGAGACCGGGGCCGGCGGATCCGCGCCGAAGCACGTGCAGCAGCTGGTCGAGGAGGACTACCTCCGCTGGGACTCGCTGGGCGAGTTCTTCGCTCTGGCCGCCTCGCTCGAACACTTCGCCGACCGGACCGGCAATGAGAAGGCCCGGGTCCTGGCGGAGACGCTGGACGCCGCCACCGGAACCTTCCTGGAGGAGGATCGGTCGCCCGGCCGTGCGCTCGGCACGATCGACAACCGCGGCAGCCACTTCTACCTCGCGCTGTACTGGGCTCAGGAGCTCGCGGCGCAGAAGAAGGACGCGGTGCTCGCGAACGCCTTCGCTCCGGTCGCTCAGGCGCTCGCCGCCGACGAGCAGAAGATCGTCGCGGAGCTGGCCGCGGTCCAGGGAGCGCCGGTCGACATCGGCGGCTATTACCGCCCCGACGCGGCCAAGGTCTCGAAGGCCATGCGCCCGTCGGCGACGCTGAACGCCGTCATCGACGCGATGGCCTGATCAGGGGACCGGTCCTCGGCGACCGGGTCGACATGACAGAGGGCGGGCGCCACGGCACCCGCCCTCTGTCATGTCCGCGCTTTCGGCGTCAGTAGTGGACGTCGACCTCGACGCCCTCCGGCGACCAGTTGTAGAGCCACTGCGCACGCCATTCGGGCATGCCCACGCAGCCATGGCTCATGGGCGTTCCAAAGCTCGAGTGCCAGTAGACCCCGTGGAACGCCTCGTCACCGTTGAAGTACATGACCCACTTCACCTCGGGCTGGAAGTAGAACGGCGCCTGGGTGAGGTCCCGATTGCCCATGTTCTGCTCGTCGAGCTTCCAGTTGACCGCGAACGAGCCGGTGTGCGTGGCGAACTCGCCCGCGCCGGTGGAGACCGCCCAGGAGTCGACGACGGCGCCGTTCTCGATGGCCGAGACCGTCTGCGTGCTGAGGTTCACGTCGATCTTGCGCAACAGCGCGGTCGTCTGGAACGGGGTCTCCTTGACCGGCAGCTCGAAGTTCGCGCCGCCTCCTGAACCGAGCTGGCTCGCGAAGGCCGCTCCGACGCCGGACACGTCGCCGAGCTCGCGCCCGGTGACGCCGGGGACGATGCTCTCCAGCACCTTCCCCGAGGAGTCCACGACCGATCTCGCGTTGACGGGCTGACGATTGACCTGGCCGGGGAGGGCGTTCGCCGCGTTCTGGATCGCCGCCGCGTCGGCCTTGACGGTCAGCGCGCCATCAACGTTCGTCACCGAGAGCCAGCCGGCGGCGACGGCGGGATCGATCGGCACCGTGCGCTCGCCGCCGACGTAGAAGCCGACGGAGGAGAGCATTCCGTTGAGCTTGTCGACCATCGCCTTGGCGTCTGCGTCGGTGACGTCGGGGGCGACCTCGGCCGCGGCGGCGTCGAAGGCGACCGAGCCCTTCCCGTCGGCCATCGCCGCGGTGATCGCGGACGCCACGGCGTCGAGATCGACTCCCTTGCCGTTCGTCGCCGGGGTGGCGACGTAGGCCTTGGACGCGGGGTCGAAGGCCACGCCCGCCTCAACGGGGTCCTGATAGACGGAGGGGAGCCGGGCGCGCAGGATCTCCTCGGCTGTGCGAGGGTCGAGTGCGACCTCGCCGGGCGTCGGCGCGGGCATCCAGGCGGTGACGTTCCACATCGGATGTTCGGCGAACGCCTTGTCGGCCATCGCCGTGGCGTCGATGTGCGCGCCGAGGTCGGAGCCCTTGACGGTCACCTCCTCGCCGTTCGCGTCGGTGAAGGCGATCGGGATGTTCGCGATGCGACTGCTCAGGGCGTCTGCCGCGGCTCCAGGGGTCATTCCACCGACCGGGACGCCGGCGATCGTCACCCCGGGGGCGATGAGGACCGCGGAGGCGACGCCGGCGCCGATCGCGAGCACGCCGACGCCGATCGCGATCCATCGGCCGATGTGACGTCTCTTGCGCGGCGTCTCGTGCGGAGCCCATTCGACCGGGCGGCCGTCGTCGGGTCCGTCCGTCGCAGGGGGCACGACGCCTGTCCCGCCCGGCGCGCCCTCGAGCGGCGCGCCCTCCTGAGGGCGGGCGTCGTGTGCTGCGGTGCTCTGCGGTTCGGTTTCCGGCGCGGTGCTGTCCGGCTCGGCACCGTCGACGACCGGCGTCTTCCCGGTCGCGGCGCCCGGTGCTGCTATGAGATCTGTCACGGTTCACACCCCCTGTGGCGCACAGACGTCCACATCTTGATCATCGTACGGGATCGTGATAACAGAACGGCAACGGAAGTCTGGGAGCCGGTGCCCACGCCGTGAGGCGTGTCGGTCAGGAGCCTTGGCAGAGGTTCGTGAAGGCGGCCATGCTCTTCGACGCCGCGGCCTGGAGGGCGGGGAAGCCGGCCATGGCGGCCGGATCCTTCTCGAGGAAGGCCTTGCTGAGACCGTCGGTCAACGCGGTGAAGCTCTGGCTCACCGCCGCGGCGGCGGAGCTGACCTGCGCGTTGGTGATCTTCGCGGTCGCACCGGAGAGCGAGTCGGCCATCGTGAGGTAGGCGTCGACGGCCGCGCCGGGGTCGGACACCGCCGCGGACATGTCGAACGAGGCGATCTCGCTCCCCGCGGTCGTGATCGCCGTGGTCACCAGATCGCACGCCTCGGCGAGACTCTGCTCCTCGGCTTCGGCCGCACCGGTGTCTGTGGCGGCCGGGGGAGCGGAGGCGGCTCCGGCAGGCGGGGTAGACGTTGCCGTGTCCGGGCTGCTGCAGGCGGCGAGGCCGAGGGGCGCGACCACGGCGAGGACGAGAGCGGCGAGGCGACGGTTCATCGGGTCCTCCTGGGCGGCGGCGCGACGGCTGACTGTGCGTGCCGGTGATCGAGCCGGCACGCACAGTCAAGCACAGACGCCTGGCGTCGGGCTCAGAAGCGGGAGGGCGTGGATCAGGCGGGATCCACGACCGCGAGACCGTCGATCTCGACGAGCATCTCCTCGCGAGGGAGGCCGGTGAACACGGTGGTCCGGGAGGGCAGCACGCCGCTGGTCGTGTGGGCGGTCACGAACTGCCCGTAGGCCTCGTTCATGATCGGGAAGTCCTCGCGCTTCGTAAGGTACACACGGAGCATCACGACGTCGTCGAAGGTCGCACCCGCGGCCTCGACGATGGCCTTGACGTTCTCCAGCGTCCGGATGGTCTGCGCCGCGACGTCACCCGGGAACAGGTACTCGTTGGTCGTGGGATCCACCGGGCCCTGGCCGGAGACCTGGACGATCGGGCCCTTGCGGACCCCCTGAGAGAACGTGTGGGCGGGAGCGGGAGCAGCGTCGGTGGTGACGCGGGTCTTGGCGGTCATGTGTCCCAGCCTATTTCGTTCGGCGTCCGCACATATCCGCCTGCGGGCGATAGCGTGGACGTGTGCCTCTTCACATCCCCGATCCTGTCCTCGGTCCCTGGGCGAAGAGCGTGCCGCCTCGGCTGCATGGGCTCGCCCTGTCCGCCCTCCCCGCGGCGGGCGCGCGGCTCTCCGAGTTCGGCACTCCCGTGCTGGCCGTGCACGAGGACGCGATGGCGCATAACGAGGCGACGGTCTTCGCCTGGGCGGCGGAACGAGGACTGCGCCTGGCGCCGCATGGCAAGACGACCATGGCTCCCGCGCTGTGGCAGCGCCTGATCGACGCCGGCGCCTGGGGCATCACCGTGGCCACCCCCTGGCAGGCCGAGGTCGCGATCGAGGCGGGCGTCGAGCGTGTGCTGATCGCGAACGCCGTGACCGATGTGGCCTCCGCCCGCCGCCTCGGAGCGCACCTCGCCGCTGATCCGACGCGTCGGATCCTGGTCTGGGCGGACGCGGTCGTGACTGTCGACATCCTCGCCGAGGGACTGGCGGACGCAGTCCGGCCGCTCGACGTGCTCGTCGAGCTCGGCGGCGCCCACGGGCGTACCGGAGCGCGCACGGTGACGCAAGGCGAGGACATCGCCCGGGCGATCGCGGCGGCGCCGGGACTCCGTCTCGCCGGTGTCGCGGGCTATGAGGGTCCCTTCGGGCCGGATCGCGGCAGCTCCTCGGTCGCGGCGGTCGATGCCTACCTGGAACGGATGACGGAGCTCTTCGGGCGGATCCGCCCGCTCGTGGACCGTGCCGCCCCTCCGATCATCAGCGCCGGCGGCAGCGCATGGCCCGATCGCGTCGCCGCGGTCTTCGCCCCCCTCGCCGCCGAGGCCGAGGTGGTGCTCCGCTCCGGCGCGTTCCAGATCCACGACGACGGCTTCTATTCCCGGATGGCGCCGTTCGGGTCCGTCGTCGACGGCCCGCCACTGCGCGCGGCGATGCATGCCTGGGCGCGCGTCGTGTCCCAGCCCGAGGAGGGGCTGGCCCTGCTCGACGCGGGCCGGCGCGATGTGCCGTTCGACATCGACCTGCCGGTTCCGCAGGGCGTGGCCGGTGAGGTCACGGCGCTCAACGATCAGCACGCCTTCCTGCGGACTGCTCGGGCTGAGACGGTCGAGGTGGGGCAGGTCGTCCGACTCGGCCTCTCGCACCCGTGCACGGCCTTCGACAAATGGCGGGTGATCCCGGTGATCGATGATCCCGACGCGGATGACCCGCTGGTGATCGGTGCGGTGGCGACATGCTTCTGAACCTCAGCACGACCATCGCCGGGGACGGCGGGACGCGTGTCTATCGCGGCGCGACGGTGATCGACGGCACCGGATCCGCGCGCTTCGTCGCCGATGTCGTCGTCGAAGGCGGCAGGGTCGTCGCGGTGGCCCGTGCGGGGATGCAGAGCGGCATCAGGCTCCCCGATCCTCTTCCCGAGGGCAGCGTCGAGATCGACGCCCACGGGCTCGCCCTCGCTCCCGGTTTCATCGACATGCACGCGCACAGCGACCTCGCGGTGCTGCGTGGCGCGGACCACGCGGCGAAGCTGCTGCAGGGCGTGACCTGTGAGGTGATCGGTCAGGACGGGCTCGGCTACGCGCCCCTCGACGCCGCGACGGCCGATGCGGTCGCGGGGCAGATCGCGGGGTGGAACGGCGTCCCGGAGCAGAACGCGCCCCGCACCATGGCGGGCTTCCTCTCCGAGATCGATCGGGCCACGGCCGGCAACGTCGCCGTGCTCGTGCCGCAGGGGAACCTCCGGATGATGGTCGTCGGGCACGAGAACCGCTCCGCCACCGGGGAGGAACTGCGGCGGATGGGCGAGATCCTCGGTGCGGCGCTGGACGCCGGCGCCTTCGGGATGTCGAGCGGGCTCACCTACACCCCTGGCATGTACGCGGACACCGCCGAGCTCGAGCATCTGTGCCGGGTCGTCGCCGAGCGGGGCGGATACTGGGCGCCGCACACCCGCAGCTATGGCGGCGCGGCGTTGTCGGCGTACGCGGAGGCGCTCGACATCGGTCGTCGCACGGGCTGTGCGATCCACCTCACGCACGCCACCATGAACTTCCCCGCCAACCGCGGACGGGCCGAGGAGCTGCTCGCGCTCGTGGATGCGGCCATCGCCGACGGCGTGGACGTGACGATCGACACCTACCCGTACCTTCCCGGGGCGACGACCCTCGCGGCGCTCCTCCCGAGCAGGCTCGCGGCCGGCGGCAACCTCGTCGCGACCGTCGCCGCGCTCGACGAGGCGGGGCGCGAGGCGGTCCGCGTCGAGCTGGAGGAACTCGGCTGCGACGGATTCCACGGCGAGCGGGCGGACTGGTCGCTCATCGAGGTCTCCGGCACGGGGGTGGCCGATCTGAACCGGCTCGTCGGACGCACGATCGCGCAGATCGCCGAGTCCGAGGGGCGACGTCCCGTCGATGTCGTGCTGGACACCGTCGTCGCGGACGCGGGCGCAACCGGGGTGCTCATGCACATCGGCGACGAGGAGAACGTCCGCAGGATCATGCGCCACCCGCGGCATACGGCCGGAAGCGACGGCATCCTGATCGGCGCGAAACCTCACCCGCGGGGATTCGGGACCTTCCCGCGCTATCTCGGTCGCTACGTTCGCGAGCTCGGCGTGCTCGGGCTCGAGGAGGCGGTACGGCATCTGTCCGGCACACCGGCCGAACGGCTGGGCCTCCACCTCGGCGACGCGCCACGGGGGGTGATCCGCGAGGGGGCCACCGCCGACCTCGTCCTCTTCGACCCCGCCGCCGTCATCGACGTCGCGACGTTCGACAAACCGCGGCAGGCGCCGGTCGGGATCGTCGAGGTGCTGGTCTCCGGTGTACCCGTGGTGCGCGACGGCGCGGTCACGGGGGCGACCCCTGGACGAGCACTGCGGATGTCACCGCCGCCACACCGGGCGACGATCCCGCACGCCGACGGGATGATCGATCCGATCGCCCCGCCCTTCCACTGGACGCGGTCCACCCCGGTGCTCGGGGACGACGCGTTCGCGGGGGCCGCGGCCCTGCTCCGCGCCGAGGCGGACGCGGCTCCGGGGGACGGCGGCGCCGCCGTCCCCCGGACGCCGCCGATCCGTCTCCTCACCGACCCGGCTCTCGGCACCGCCGCCGACGCCGCCGGACGCATCGGCGCGGAGGCGTTTCGCGTCACTGTCGCCGCCGACGGCGTCGAGGTCCGCGGGGCTTCACCTGCCGGGGTCTTCCGCGGGGCCACGGTCCTGGCCCAGCTCCGTGCTCCCGAGAGGACCGAGGCACGTATCCCCGCAGGAACCTGGTCTGGCGCTCCCGCCTACGCCTGGCGTGGTGTGATGCTCGACGTCGCCCGCCACTTCCGTCCGGCGGAGGACGTGCGACGGCTGATCGACCGGTTGGCGGAGCTCCATCTGAACGTGCTGCACCTTCATCTCACCGACGACCAGGGATGGCGGTTCGAGGTGCCGGGGTATCCGCGACTCGTGGAGGTCGGCGCACGTCGTTCGGCGACGCAGCGCGGGCACGGCCCTCTCGCGAGGGTGGAGCCGGGGGTGCACGAGGGGTATTACACGACCGCCGAGCTCCGCGCGCTCGTGGGCTACGCCGCCGAGCGCTTCGTCACCCTCGTGCCGGAGGTGGAGCTTCCCGGACACGTGCAGGCCGCGCTCGCGGCCTATCCCGAGCTGCGCAACGCAGACGTCGCCGACGCTCCCGAGGAGGCGTGGCCCTCGTTCGGCGTCAACCCCAGGGTGCTCGCGCCCACGGAGGCGTCGCTCGCCTTCGGGCGCGCGGCGATCGACGCCCTCTGCGACGTCTTCGACTCACCCTGGATCGGGATCGGCGGCGACGAGGTGCCGGTGGAGGAGTGGGAGCACAGTCCCGCCGCCCAGGCGCGCATGGCCGAGCTGGGTCTTCCGGACGCCCACGCGGTGCAGCCGTGGTTCACGCGCGCCTTCGTCGCACACGTCAACTCCCGCGGGCGCACGGCGCTCGCCTGGGACGAGGTGCTCGAGGGCGATGTGCCGGAGGGCACCAGGGTCGCCGCCTGGCGCGGGCCCGTCGCGATCGCTGATGCGCTGCGCCGGGGCATCCCGGTCGTCGCCTGCCCCGACCTGGAGGTCTACCTGGACTACCGGCAGGCGGAGTCTCCCGATGAGCCGGTTCCGGTCGGGCCGCCGCTGACCATCGAGCATGCGTACACGCTGACGCTTCCGAACGGGGTCGAGGGCGGCCAGGCCAACGTGTGGACCGAGCACCTTCCGACCCGCGACCGGGTGGACTTCGCGGTGTTCCCCCGGCTCCTCGCGACAGCGGAGCGGCTCTGGCAGGGCGGCGTGCCGGGGGAGTACGCGGGATTCGCTGTCCGCCTGCCCCTCGGGCTCCGCCGACTGGCGGCGGCAGGAGTGCGCTATCGGCCTCTGGACGGACCGGCTCCCGCCCAGCGACGTCCGGGGATCCCTGGAAAGCCGATGACCGTGGAACGGCGCAAGGAGATCGTCGCCGGCCTTGTGGCGAGGGTCGTCGAGCGACAACGACAGCACCCGGCAAACCCCTGACCGGGGCGAAGATTCTCAGAGTAACGTTTCGGTAACCGGGCGAGGGGACACGGTCGGTGGAGCTTGCGCTCCGCCCTGTTCGTAAGGTGTACTAA
This sequence comes from Microbacterium sp. S308A+, assembly GCF_049800815.1. Classification (NCBI taxonomy): domain Bacteria; kingdom Bacillati; phylum Actinomycetota; class Actinomycetes; order Micrococcales; family Microbacteriaceae; genus Microbacterium; species Microbacterium sp. S308A+. The sequence continues at coordinate 426,026 of NZ_JBNAFT010000002.1, forward strand.
CAAACATGTCGGAGACGGTGGGGCAGGTTCGCCCGCAGAAGGAGGGGTCGTCGGCCGCCGCCACGGCCGACGGCGTCGCGGATCCGCACGCCTTCGGGCCGGGGCGAAACCTCCGGAGCAAGGGCAAGGTCCTCCCCGAGCACGCCCGCGGCCACAACCGCTCGCTCGTGCTTCAGACCCTGTACCACGCGGGAGCGATGAGCCGGGCCGACCTCTCCCGGGAGACCGGCCTCACACGCGTGACCATCTCCGACCTCGTCGCGGAGTTCATCGCGGACGGCATCGTCGTGGAGAAGGGGATCCGCGAGACGAACGGACCGGGCAAGCCCCCGATCCTCATCGACATCGACCGCGGGGGGCACCGGATCATCGGACTGGACCTCTCCGGACCCGGCGTCTTCGCCGGCGCTCTCCTGAGTCTGGACGGAGAGGTACGCGAGCGGTTGGAAGTGCCGCGTCCTCATGGCGGAGATGCCGCATACGAGGCCGTGCGCGCCCTTGCCTCGGATCTCGTCTCGTTGTCGCCCGTGCCCGTCTTGGGGATCGGCGTCGGCGCTCCGGGCATCGTGCGTCCGGACGGCATCGTCCTCAGCTCGCCGAACCTCGGGTGGAACGACTTCCCGCTCGAGCGCCTGCTCGGCACGGCCCTGGACCTCCCCGTCCTCGTGCGCAACGACGCGAACGCGGCAGCTCTCGCCGAGTACACCTTCGGCGCGGCGAACTCCGACATGCTCCTCGTCAAGATCGGACGCGGCGTCGGGGCGGGGTTGATCTCCGGCAGCCAGCCGCTCGTCGGCAGCCGTTACGCCGCAGGCGAGATCGGGCACGTCGTCGTGGGCACCGACGGCGGCCCGCGCTGCATCTGCGGGAAGAACGGCTGTCTCGAGGCCTGGCTCGGGGCGAACGGCCTTCGGCAGCGCCTGGAGGAGGCGGCGGACAGCGCGGAGCGCGACCGCGTGCTGCGCGACGCGGGCACCCGGCTCGCGGTGGCCGTGGCCCCGGTCGTGGCTGCGCTCGACCTCTCCGAGATCGTCCTGTCCGGCCCCGCCGACCTCCTGGACGGGGCGCTGCTGGAGGCGGCGAGGGCGACGCTCCTCGAACGCACCCTCGCCGGCGTCTTCGACGACATCGTGGTTCGCCTGACCACGCAGGAGGACATCGTCCTCCGTGGGGCGGCGGTCATGGTGCTCTCGAGCCAGCTGGGAGTGTCCTGAACCGATGAGCGAACTTCGTTCGCGCCGTCCTGAGGCGGTCGCGCACTGATGACCGTGCCGGAACGGGCCGGAGCCGGAGAGGCCCGGTCGATGCGACTCGGCCTGGACGTCGGCGGGACGAAGACCGACGCGGTGGCGCTCGACGGGACCGACCGGATCGTGGCACGCGTGCGCGTGCGCACCGGGTGGGGACGGGACGCGGTGGTCATGACGATCCTCGACGCGATCGCCGCCCTGCGGGCGGAGGGTTCCTTCGATCACGACGCCATCGCGTCGGTCGGCGTAGGGATCCCCGGGCTCGTGGACGCGGAGGGCGGTCGTGTCCTGCACGCCGTCAACCTCGGTGTGCAGGAGCTCGAGCTGGCGGCGGCCGTGCGCGAGGCCCTCGATGTCCCGTTCGCCGTCGAGAACGACGTGAAAGCCGCCGCTCTCGGCGCTGCCGCGCTCCACGGAGACCCGCCGTCGATGGCATACCTGAACCTCGGCACGGGTGTGGCCGCGGGCATCGTGGTCGACGGCGCGCTCTGGCGTGGCGCACGGGGGACGGCCGGCGAGGTGGGGCATATCTCGATCGACCCGCGTGGACGTCTCTGCGGCTGCGGACAGCGTGGCTGCGTGGAGTCGTTCTGTGGCGGCGGCGCCGTCGCCAAGGCCTGGGGACGCCCGGGGGAGCTGCCGATCCTGGACATCTTCGACGCGGCAGAGGGCGGTGACGCGACGGCGCGGGAGCTGCGTGAGGGGATCGCGTATGGCGCGGCCTCCGCGGTGCGGATCCTGGTGCTCAGCGCCGACGTCGAGACCGTGGTCCTCGGGGGTGGTCTCACCGCGCTGGGTGATCGGCTGCGGGGTGTGCTGACGCGCCGGCTGCGCGAGGAGGCGGAGGTCTCGGCGTTCCTTCGGTCGCTCCGTCTGGATGAGAGGATTGAGATGCTGCCTGCCGGATCCCCCGCGGCGGCACTCGGTGCGGCGCTGGTCGGCGCCGCGCACGATCGCGTCGGAACCGAACAGGGAGCAGAGAGTCATGGCTGAGGTCGTCATCGTCGAGAGCGCGGAGAGCGCGGGAGAGCTGGTCGCTGAGGAGATCGCGCGACTGATCGCAGCTCGTGCGGACGCAGTGCTGGGACTGGCGACCGGGTCGACGCCGCTCCCCGTCTACGCCGCTCTCCGCTCGCGTCTCGCCGGCGTCGACGTCTCGCAGGTGCGTGGCTTCGCCCTCGACGAGTACGTGGGGATCGATCCCGCGCACCCCGAGAGCTACCGATCGGTGATCACGCGCGAGGTCGTGGAGCCCCTCGGCCTGAACCCGGAGCTCATCCACGTGCCCGATGGCGCGACCGACGGCGTGGAGCATGCGGGCGCTGACTACGACGCGAAGATCAAGGCCGCAGGCGGGGTCGACCTGCAGATCCTCGGGATCGGCACGGACGGACACATCGGCTTCAACGAGCCCGGCTCCTCCTTCGCCTCGCGCACGCGCGTCAAGACGCTGACCGCACAGACCCGGGAGGACAACGCACGCTTCTTCGACTCGATCGACGACGTGCCGATGCACTGCATCACCCAGGGGCTGGGCACGATCCTCGAGGCTCGACACCTGGTGCTGCTCGCGTTCGGCGAGGGCAAGGCCCAAGCGGTCGCCGACGCCGTCGAGGGGCCGGTCGCGGCCGTCCTCCCTGCCTCGGCGATCCAGCTCCACCCGCACGCCACGGTCGTGGTCGACGAGGCGGCCGCCTCGCGGCTGAGGCTCTCCGACTACTACCGTTACACCTTTGCCCACAAGCCGGCTTGGCAGGGCATCTGAGGCGGCCCCGCCGGGTTGCGGCGCCGTGTGCGCGAGGCCCCGCGAGGAGCTTGTGAGACGACCCAGCGAGCGAGCCTCAGCGAGGCCAGGCGAGGGGGAGCAGATGCTCCTCGCTGAGCGGCGCGAGCGGGATGTCCGCGACGTCGTCCGGGGTAATCCAGCGGAGCTCGGCCAGCTCGGCCTGGACCCTGACGTCGGACTCCTCGGCACGGACGGCGAAGGCCGTCGCGATCACGCGGTGACCGGGCTCGTTCGCCGCAGCGGACACGAAGACGCCGAGCGGCCTCATCTCCGCGGGGGCGACCCGCATCCCCAGCTCCTCGTGGAGCTCACGGGCGAGCGTCTCCGCAGCGCTCTCACCCGGTTCCGGCTTGCCGCCGGGCTGCATGAACCGTACGGTACCGGTCTTGCGCACCACCAGGGCTCTGCCGGCGGCGTCGGTCACGACCGCGGCGCTCACGTGGATGTCAGGCAACGGATCCTCCTCTCGCGGCGAACACCTTCCCGGGATTGAGGATCCCGGACGGGTCGAAGACGCGGGCGATCCCACGCTGGATCTCCCACTGGTCCTCGCCCAGCTCCTCGGCCAGCCAGCGGCTCTTGAGTACGCCGATCCCGTGCTCGCCGGTCAGGGTCCCGCCCAGGCGGATCGCGGCCCGGAAGAGCGCGTCGGCCGCCCGCCAGATCTCTGGCGGCACCTCCGGGCCTTCGAAAACGAAGTTCGGGTGCAGATTGCCGTCGCCGGCATGCGCGACGGTCGGGATCGTCAGACCGAACTCGCGCTTGATCCGTGCGATCTCGTCGAACATCGCCGGCAGCGCGCTCCGTGGCACCGCGACGTCCTCGATCAGAGTGGTGCCGAGGGCCGCCATCGCGGGGTGCATCGCCCGGCGGATCGCCAGGAGCCGCTCGCCCTCCTCCCGGTCGCGCGAGAGCGTGACGGCGCCTCCGGCGTCCCGCAAGGTCGTCGCGATCCGACCTGCCTCGTCGACGGCAGCGGGACCGTCGGTCTGGATGGTGAGCTGAGCGGTCCCCGGCGCCGGGGCGGGGAGGGCGAGGAGAGAGTGGACGGCGGCGAGGCTCGTCCCGTCCATGAGCTCCATGATCGCGGGCTGCACGCCGGACGCAGTCACTGCGGCGGAGGCGACGGCGGCCGCACGTACGTCAGGAAACCCGGCGATGATCGTGCACGGGGCGTCCGCGCTGAGGCGACGGAGCTTGAGCGTGGCGCCGACGATCACGCCGAGCACGCCCTCGGAGCCGATCACGAGCGACGTGAGGTCGAAACCGGTCACGCCCTTCACGCTCCGGTGCCCGAGCCGCAGGAGACGCCCGTCGGCCAGGACGAGGTCCACACCCAGCACGGCGTCGCGCACGACGCCGTATTTCGCGCAGAGGAGCCCGCCGGCCCCGGTGGCGATGTTGCCGCCGACGGTCGAGATCTCCCGACTCGCGGGGTCGGGAGCCCACCACAGGCCGTGCGCGGCAAGGGCGCGGCCGAGGTCGCCGCCCAGGACTCCTGGTTCGACGACGGCGAGGAGGTCGTCGGGCCGGACCTCGAGGACCCGGTTCATCCGCAGCGTCGAGAGCGCGATCTCGCCCGGGCCGGCGTTCGCGCCGCCGGCGAGTCCGGTTCCCGCGCCGCGCGTCACGACGGGAGTGCGGGTCGCGTGCGCGATCCGCATCGTCTCCTGCACGTCGGCGACCGTCTCGGCATGCACGACGGCGAGCGGAACCCCGGGCGATGAATGCCCGGACTGGTCGGCTCTCGCCTCGGTGCGGGCGACGGTCGAGGTGTCGACACGCGGTCCGAGAGCGGCGCGAAGCCAGTCGACCGCCTCGGTGCCGCTCAACGTCTCATCCGAGGGCGCGACGACCGGCGACAAGGCCCGTGGCGACGGCCACGACCGCGAAGCCCAGCCCCACCCAGGTCTGGCCCATCGACCACCAGGCGATGGTCACTCCGGCGTAGATCACCAGCTCGACGACCGCACGGATGAACGGGTGCACGACCAGCACGGGTCGCGGAGAGAGGAACAGCGCCCAGATCACGAGGACGATGAGCGGGATGCCGATCGCGGAGACGACGTTCCATGGCAGCGACCAGGCGACGAGGCTCCACAGCACGAGCGAGGCGAGCGAGACCAACAGCACCACGACCCGCACGATGTCGAGGAGCGTGGCGCGGGGTCTCATCCCCGGGATCGTCGAGGGCTGCGAGGCGGAGGACATGCCTCCAGTTTATGGGGCCGTGGCCACCGCGCCGGTCGAGGTCTGCTCCGTCGGAGCAGACGGTCCGACGAGGGCTGGTGCCGGCGTCGTCACGACGAGGTCAAGCGGCTCCTCGGCCGGAGCCTGGTCCTCTGTGCGGGCCGGTTCCTCGGGGGCAGGCTGTGTGGCGGCCGAGGGGATCTTGATCACCGGGGAGTCCAGGACCGGGGTGGGCTCCGGTGTGGGGGTGGGTTCCGGCGTGGGCGTGGGCGTGGGTGTGGGCGTCGGTTCGATCGGGGCGGAGCTGCAGGCGGAGGCGTTCGCCCTGATCGTGTCGAGGTTCGTGATGGTCGCGGGCCCGACCTGCTGGTCCTTGACGTAGCGGAACTCGACCGTCGTGCCGAGGATGATCTGCTGGAACGAGGGGCGGATGTCCGATACGCCCTTCCCCGTCGTGTCGAGGGTCGCGCCCGTGATGCGATCCGTGCTGCCGCCGAGCAAGGCCTGAACCGTCGCGCCTGCGGCCCCGGTGATCGGCACGTAGTAGTGCAGGGCGCCCAGGGCGCCGTTCGGCTCGATGACACAGCGGATGTTCGTCAGGTCGATGGACGGAGAGCCCTCGGGGAGCCCTACCGGAGGCTCAGGGTCGACCGGTTTCTCCGGATCCACCGGCTTCTCAGGGTCGACCGGCTTCTCCGGATCCACCGGCTTCTCGGGCTCGGCCGGCTTCTCGGGCTCGGCCGGCTTCTCGGGCTCGGCCGGAGTGTCGACTCGGGCCGGTGTCTCGGCGGCTGCCTCAAGGACCGGCGCGTTCGCCGGTGGCTCGGTGGGTGCGACGACGGGAGCCGTGGGCGGCGGGGTGTCGAGAGGCAGCGGCTTGGCGACCTGGGCGTTCGACGGCGTCGCGACCTCTGCGACGATCCCTGGAGCGCCGGACTCGATGGCGCTGGGCTGCGACGTCGACGCGGGCTCGGCGACGAGTCCCGGCACGACGGCACCGGCGACGAGGGCGCCCGCGACCACCAGAGCCGCCGACCCCACGCCGACGAGAGCTCCGACGCCCGACACCACGCCCGCTCCGCCGGCAGCGGCGCCGGTCGATCCGCCGGCGGCAGCACCAGCAGTTCCGCCTGCGGACCCGCCGGTGCTCCCGGCCGATCCCACCGCGTGCGCGGCGGCGCCCGTCGTCCCCGCGCCCCCGGCGACCACCGCGCCCTGGACGACGGCGGACGGCATCGCCGCCAGCGCGACGACAGGCACGGCGACCGCACCCTGAAGCGTCGCGAGGTAGGTGCCGGCCCCGGTGACGCCCAGCACGAGCGGCAGCAGGACCAGAGCGAGGCGGTGCGAGACGTCCTTGGCCTCTGCGGCCACGATCATGCAGCGCGCGCAGTCCTCGAGGTGAACTTCGAGCTTGGACCGATCCCGCGTGCCGAGGTTTCCTCGGGAGTACGCGCCGAGACGCTCGATGGTCCACTCGCATTCGGAACCCATCTCCGCCGAGCGGAGGTGGGCCTGGATCCATGCCTCGCGCAGGCCCTCGCGGGCGCGGAAGGCGAGCTGCGACGTCGCGCCGGCCGTCATGCCGAGCAGCGGCGCGATCTCGGCCGGCTTCATCTGCTCGATCTCCGAGTACCAGAGCACCTCCTGCCAGCGGGTGGGAAGGCTCCGGAACGCCTGCGCGGTGAGGCTCTGGTCCAGGGCGTCGTTCGCAGCCTGATCGGTCGTCGACGGGTCTGGCACGGTGTCCAGCTCGTCGATCGCGGACTCGCGACGGGCGCGACCCCAGCCGGCAGCGGTGTTGCGGATGCTTGTGAAGAGATAGGCGCGGAAGGAGCCGGTCGGGCCTCCGCCTTTGAGGATCGCCTGGTAGATGCGAGCGAACGACTCCTGAACGAGGTCGTCGGCGTCGAAGGAGGCCGTGACCGATCGGGCGACGGTGATGCCGGAGCGGTAGTGGCGGCGCCAGAGCTCGGCGAAGGCCTGGGAGTCGCCCGATCGGGTCCGCAGGATCAGCTCCGCGTCGCCTCGGGGCTCGTCTGCGTCCGCGATGTCCGCGGGGAAGGAAGTCTGGTCGTCGCTCATACGTCGTTTCTCATCGGTGTCGTGGGTGCGCTCTCATGAAGAGAGACGCAGGTTCCCTCGATTCATCACGTCGGTCCTCCATTCTTCACCCTTGGGCTGGGAAGAGCCAGAGCGGCGAGGGATTTCGTCGCGCCGAACCCGTGGGGGTGACGGGTCTCGAACTTTTTCCTCAGAATTTTTTCGGCATCGCGTAATGAACCGTGGGGGACCGCATCTCATCCCGTAGAGACAGTCACGCAGGACTCCACCGGGGGGCGGAGGAACGCGGGGCGGCCGACGGTGGGGATTCCGCCGGCCGACAGGTCTCGGGAGCCTCGGGGGAGGAGTTCCCGGACCACTGCTCTCAGGAGAAAGGCCGGGAGATCACGCGCTGGGGAGCGAAGATCTCCCGGCCTCCACTCTCAGTCCCGGAGGGGAGCAGCCCGGCGAGACCGGCCGCTCAGATCGCGGTCGGTCCGCCGGTCCAGACCCGGACGACCTTCAGGTCGCGGTCGAGCAGCACCGCGTCGCCCGCGAGGCCGGGTGAGAGCGCACCGATCGCCGCAGCGGCCCCGATGGCCCTGGCGGGCGTCGAGGTCAGCGCGCGCACCGCCTCAGCGAGCGGCACCCCAGCCGCGACGGCATGCCGCAGCGCGACGTCCTGGGTCAGGGTGGAGCCCGCGATCGACCCGCTGTCCACGCGGGCCACGCCGTCGGTGACGGTGACCCGCAGTGAGCCGAGCACGTACTCGCCGTCCCGGGACCCGGCGGCGGCCATCGCGTCGGTCACGAGGGCCACCCGCCCCGGCGCCTCGTCGAAGACGAGCTTGATCACGTGCGGGTGCAGATGGATGTTGTCCGCGATGGCCTCGAGCGTCACCCGGGGATCGGCGGCAGCGGTGAGCACGGGGCCGGGGTCGCGATGGTGGATGGGACGCATCGCGTTGAAGGCATGGGTGAGGATCGTCGCGCCGGCATCGAAGGCGGCGCGCAGAGTGTCGTCGTCGGCGTCCGTGTGCCCCACCGCCGCGGCGGCGCCGGAGGCCACGACGAGGCGGATCGCCTCGAGACCTCCGGGAAGCTCGGGGGCGAGCGTGACCTGCCGGACCGTCCCCCGCCCTGCGTCCAGGAGCCGGCGGACCTCGTCGGCCTGCGGCGCGCGGAGCAGGTCGGGGTCGTGAGCGCCCTTGTGGCCCACGTCCAGGAAGGGGCCTTCCAGGTGCGAGCCGAGGATGTCGTCGTCGGTCTCGGTCAGATCCGCGATCGCCGACACGGATGCGGCCAACCGGTCGATGGAGGCCGTGACCAGGGAGACCACGGCGCGTGTGGTCCCATGGGAGCGGTGCATCGCTCGAGCGGTCCGGATCGCCTCCGCCCCGTCGTCGAACGCCGCGCCGGCGCCGCCGTGGCCGTGGATGTCGATGAAACCGGGGGTCAGCAACGCCCCGGGGCCGGCGATCGCCGTCGCGTCGACGAGGCGGTCGGCGGGCGTCCAGTCCGCGCCGTCGCCCCGTGCGACGATCCGGCCGTCCTCGAAGCGCACCCAGGCGTCGTCGGTGATGGTCCCTTCCGAGATGACGCGGGCGGAACGCACGACGAGCGAACCGCTCGTCGTGCTGTCGATCAGGCCGTCGGACATGCGCTCTCCTCTGCGGACGGAAGGGCGAGGTCTCGCCCCGGCGGTCTCTGACGCGACATCGCAAGATCGGTCAGGAAGGACCATGAACAAACCTACCCTCGCCCGCGTCGCCGAGCGAGCGTCACGCCACTCGCGTGGTCCGCTCGGTGCGCCCGCCTGCGGTCGGCTATGCTCGGGAACGTCGCGACTGGCGTCTGGGTGGGCCAACCACCGGGGAGCGACCGTTACGGATTCGACCGCGCGCCTGGGCCGATGAGGAATCTTTCCGTCGTCAAAGGAGAACGCCATGACAGACCCGTCCTTCAACGCGCCGCTCGCCGAGGTCGACCCGGAAATCGCCGAGGTCCTCGAGCGTGAGCTCAACCGCCAGCGCTCGTACCTTGAGATGATCGCGTCGGAGAACTTCGTCCCCGTCTCGGTTCTGCAGTCGCAGGGGTCCGTCCTGACCAACAAGTACGCCGAGGGCTACCCTGGGCGCCGCTATTACGGCGGCTGCGAGGAGGTAGACGTCGCCGAGGAGCTCGCGATCGCGCGGGCCAAGGCGCTGTTCGGCGCAGAGTTCGCCAACGTCCAGCCGCACTCGGGTGCCACGGCCAACGCGGCCGTGCTGCACGCGATCGCGCGACCCGGCGACACCCTTCTCGGGCTCTCGCTCGACCAGGGCGGCCACCTCACCCACGGCATGAAGATCAACTTCTCCGGCCGGCTCTACGACATCGTCGCCTACGGCGTGAACCCCGAGACCTCGACCATCGACATGGACGAGGTGCGCCGTCTCGCGATCGAGCACAAGCCGAAGGTCATCATCGCGGGATGGTCGGCCTACCCCCGCACGCTCGATTTCGCGGCCTTCCGGGCGATCGCGGACGAGGTAGGGGCCCTTCTCTGGGTCGACATGGCCCACTTCGCCGGCCTCGTCGCCGCGGGCCTGCACCCGAACCCGGTGCCGCACGCGCACGTCGTCTCCTCGACCGTGCACAAGACGATCGGGGGTCCGCGCTCCGGTTTCATCCTCACCAACGACGCCGAGATCGCGAAGAAGATCAACTCGGCCGTGTTCCCCGGCCAGCAGGGCGGGCCGCTCATGCACGTGATCGCGGCGAAGGCGACCGCGTTCAGGCTGGCCGGGACGCCGGAGTTCAAGGAGCGGCAGGAGCGTGTGCTGCGGGGCGCGGCCATCATCGCGGACCGACTCTCTCAGCAGGACGTGAAGGACGCGGGCATCGCCATCCGTTCGGGGGGAACGGACGTGCATCTCGTCCTCGTCGACCTCCGCGACGCCGAGATCGACGGCAAGCAGGCGGAGGACCTCCTGCATGAGATCCACATCACCGTCAACCGCAACGCCGTGCCGAACGACCCGCGTCCGCCGATGGTGACCTCGGGCCTGCGCATCGGCACCCCAGCACTCGCGACCCGTGGCTTCGGCGACGCCGAGTTCACCGAGGTCGCGGACGTGATCGCCCTCGCTCTGCTGCCCGGCGCCGACGTCGAGGCGCTTCGTGCGCGCGTCGACGCGCTCGCAGCCGCCTTCCCGCTGTACCCGGGCCTCAACCAGTAACCCGACCCGTCCCGCGCGACGGCGTCCGCGCGGGGAGACGGCAGCCTGTGCCGTCGTCTCGTCGTGGGTGCCGTCTCGCGGGGACACGACCGTGCGGAAGGAACGAAGGACGATGACCGCGAAGATCCTCGACGGGAAGGCCGCATCGGCCGAGATCAAGGCGGAGCTCGCAGAGCGCGTCGCCATGCTCCGCGCGAAGGGAGTCGTGCCCGGCATCGCGACGGTGCTGGTCGGCGCGGACCCCGCATCCCAGCTCTACGTGGGCATGAAGCACCGGCAGTCCGAGGCCGTCGGCATGAACTCGATCCAGCGTGAGCTCCCGGCCGATGCGACGCAGGAGGACGTTGAGCGCGTCCTCGACGAGCTCAACGCGGATCCGGCCTGCCACGGCTACATCGTGCAGCTGCCGCTCCCGACGCACCTCGACACCGACGCGATCCTGGAGCGGATCGATCCCGCCAAGGACGCGGACGGACTCCACCCGACGAATCTCGGGCGTCTGGTCCTGAACGTCAACGCGCCGATCGAGACCCCGCTGCCCTGCACTCCGCGCGGTGTGATCGAGCTGCTTCTGCGCAACGGCTACGACCTCAGGGGCAAGCATGTCGTCGTGGTGGGGCGCGGGGTCACCATCGGTCGGTCGATCGGCCTTCTGCTGACCCGGCGCGAGCTGAACGCCACGGTCACGCTCACCCATACCGGTACCGTCGACATGCCGCGGTACCTGCGTGAGGCCGACGTGATCGTCGCCGCGGCCGGCGTCAAGCACCTCATCCGCGCCGAGGACGTGAAGCCGGGCGCGGCCGTGCTCGACGTCGGGGTGACGCGTGAGGACGACCCCGAGACGGGACGGGCGAAGGTGTACGGAGACGTGGACCCCGCCGTCGCGGAGGTCGCCGGCTGGATCTCGCCGAACCCGGGGGGCGTCGGGCCGATGACCGTGGCCCTGCTCATGACCAACGTCGTGGAGGCGGCCGAGCGCGGCGCCTCCTGAGACGGTGTGCCCCGCTGGATCAGCCGAGCTCGTCGAGCATCCGACGCTGCTCCGGCGTGAGCCCGTCCTTCAGCTCTTCCCGTCCTGCTCGCGTCGCGGACGGGTCGGTCGGGGGTGTCGGCACGGGCGGAGCGTCCGCGCTCTGCTCCTTCCGACCGGACCCGCCGATCCGCGACTCCGCGGCGTCGTAGAGCTCTCCGGCCTTGGTCTGCACGCGATCGTCGATCTGGTCGTAGACGACCCAGGCGATGAGGAGGACGAGCGGAGGGATCACATATCCCCAGAAGAAGCCGTTCACGCGCACGCCGCTGAGCACGACCGTCGCGATCCAGACGATCAGCTCGACGACGAAGACGATGCCGTACTGCACGGTCTTCTCGCCGACGCGGGTGCGCGACGAGGCTGACCTCGCGGCGGCGCCGCGGAAGGCCCGGGCGAGGACGGGCTTGAGGAGCATGGACGCCGCGGTGAGGATGACCGCGGCCCATAGCGCGCTCCATCCCACGCGCACGGCGGGAAGGAGCAGCCCGATCGCCAGCAGGACGACGACGTTGAACACGTAGAGCGAGGCGACGCGTACCACGAGGTTTCTCATGGTCTCAGGGTGGCACACCTTCATAGGAGCGGGAAGGGCGTGGGGGGATCGCGGCGGGAAAGGAACACGGCCCGTCAGCGTCGAGACGCCGACGGGCCGTCGCCCGGCCCGGGTCAGGCGCGGTCTCTGCGTCGCCGCGCCGCGAGCGCCGTGGCCATCGCCCCGCTGCCCAGGAGCAGGAGGCCTGCGATCCCTGCGAGGCCGATCTCGCCGCCGGTGGCCGGGAGCGTCCCGGAGCCGCCCTTGCCTCCGCCGGACGGCGAGGGCGAAGGCGTCGGCGTGACCGGGGTCTCTTTCGCGATGACCTCGAATGCCGCCGTGGCGATCGTCGCCCTGCCCGCGGTCAGCGTCACCGTCCTCGTGCCCGCCGCGGTCGTGGAGCCGGACGGGAGGGCGGCGCTGAACGTGCCGTCCTCATCCGTGCGCACGGCGATCGGGGCGACCCCGCTCACGTCGACTCCGAGAACCAGATCGATGTCAGGGGCGAGGCCCGCACCGGTGACTGTTTGCGCGTCGCCTTCGCGCACAGAGACCGAGGCCACGGCGATCGCGGGCTCACCCGGCGCGCCCAGCGCCTCGCGGACCGCATCCGAGGCTCCGACCACCGGAAGCGTCACCGATGTGACCGAGGTGTCGACCGTGAGATCGGTGGACGTCGGCGGCAGCAGGGAGGTCTCCGTGTCGCTCGAGGCGATGAGGAGCTCGATCGCGTGACCGGCCTGAACCCGGTAGTCGACCGGGACGAAACCGAGCCTGAGGTCATACGAGGTCCCCGGGACCACCGTCTCGGTCGTGCGGATGTCCGTCCGGTTCTGCGGGTCGGTCCACGCGCGCGAGATGATGCGCGAGGTGCCGTCAGGGGAGCGGTCGGCGATCGCCAGCGTGATGTTCGCGGCGGGGCGGTTCAGCGCGATGCCGAGCGCGGCCGAGGCCTCGCCGCTCAGGCGAAGCTCGGTCGCGAGCGGGGCGCTCCGGTAGACGAGACGGTTCGGCGAGCTCGGCGCGCTGACCAGGTCCTGGAGCGAGATCGTCGAGTCGTCCGCGATGGTCTTCGTCTCGACCGCGCCGGTGCGAACCTCCGACTCGAGCGCGCCCACACCGGCGCCGCCGGCGGTCGGGAAGAACGTGACCTCGCCGGCGTCGACGTTCGGGAAGTCCGTGTCGTCGAACCAGGTCGTCCTGTCCTCGGCCTGGATGCGCACGCCGGAGTCGTTCTGCGCGCCGTTGTCCACGCCGAGCAGGTAGTGGGTGAACCACCGGTTCAGGTCGCGGGTCCACCCGGCCGCCGCGGGGAGGGAGCCCAGGTTGATGTGGCTGTACTGATGCAGGTAGAGCTTGGTCGGCACGCCGTTCGCCCGCATCGCCCGATACCAGTCGGTGGACTGGCTCACGCGCACGTTGAGGTCGCTCTGTCCGTGACCGATCAGGGTCGCCGCGCGGACGTCGCCCGCCCAGTTGAGCAGGTTGCGCTCGTCCCAGAAGTCGTTGTAGTCGCCCGACGCGCGGTCCTCCTTCTCCACGAACTCCTGCGCCGTCGGGGTGCAGCGCGCGCGGGCGGCGTCGTCAGGGAGGAGCGCGAGGACGTAGTTGTCGAGGTCCTCGCCCTGGTAACCCTGCGGGCCGTACATGCCACCGGCCACGTGGTAGTACTCATAGAAGTTCGACACCGGCGCCATGGGCGCGATCGCCTCGAGCCCCTCGACGCCGGTGGTCGCGGTGAGCAGCGGTAGGGCGCCGTCGTACGAGGTCCCCGTCATGGCGACCTTGCCGGCCGACCAGGCGGCGGAGCTCACCGGGTTTCCTGTGGCGTCGCGTGCGGTGACCCCGTCCTTGCCCGTGAGCCACTGGATCACGGCTTTGTTCGCCTCCGCCTCCTCGCGGTTGAGCATCTGCGGGCAACCGGTCGACTTGTTCGTCCCGACCGTCGACACCGCCATGAAGGCGAAGCCGCGGGAGAGCCAGTATGCGCCCGAGGGCGTCCCATAGGGGGAGTCGGAGTCGCCGGGGCGGTTCCATTCGCCGAACGCCGGCGTCGGCTTCGGCTGGCTCGGGTCCCAGAGCTCGCGGTACGGATTGTGCTGCGGCACCGCCTTGATCCCGCCGTAGTACGGGCTCGCGGCGATCACCGTGGGCACCGTCACCCCGCCGGCGGCGACGTTCGGCACCGAGAGCACGGCGTAGATCTCGTCGGGAGCGCCGTCGTGGTCGGTGTCGACGTTCGTCCTGATCCAGACCTCGCTCTTGGTGATCGCCTTCGGGTCGAGGGTGGCCTGCACCTGACCGTCGACGATGACGGGCTCGTAGGCGGAGGTCGCGGTCGAGGCCCTCTCCGTCGCCGGCGTCTCCGACCCTGCGGTAGGGGCCGGTGTCCCGGCGGGTGCGGAGGAGGAGACGGGTGCAGGAGTGGCCTCCGGCGAATCCTCGTCGTCGGCGAATGCGGAGGTGCCGGTGAGGACGGTGGCGGCCAGCGTCGCCGCCGCGAGGGCGAGACCGGTCACGGTGCGACGTGAGGGAAGGGAAGTCACGAACGAGGCTCCTTGGGGTGCAGTGCGAGGGAGCCGCGTTGCTCCGCCGCATCGTGCCGAGACGACACTGCGCATCACCCTAGCGAGGTCTGACGGATACCGCCTCTCTTTCGTCGCATATGGGTACATCCGCTCGGGACATGAAGGTGCCTGAGCCCGGTCGCGGGACCGGAGGCCCGTTCGCCAGCGTGGCCGGCGTGAGGATGCTCAGCCCTGGGCGTGGCCGAGGGTGCTCTCGATGCCGGTGATCCGTGCCTGCTCGTCGAAGCGGAAGGTCGCGGAACCGCTGGGGTCGGCGACCGTGGCGCCGCCGTAGGAGGCGTCGGTCCACTGCAGCGTCCAGCCGGCGAGACGGGCGAGGTCCCAGACCGACGTGCGGGGATCGGCGAGAGCCAGCGTGGAGAGGATCCGGGGGAGAGCGGACACGGCGTCCGCCACGGTGAGGGGAGGGAGGGGCGCGTCGAGCAGGAAGACGGCACGGGTGCCGCCGCCGACCGGCGCGGAGTAGTAGGGGGCGCGTCCGGCGATCTCGACGGCGACCGCGCCGACCTCATGCGCTGCCTGCACGATCCACTCCTCGGCATCGGCTCCGACGCTCGGCGGGAAGGCGAGCTCCGGCTCGGCGAGCGCCGCGATGCCGTGCGTCGTGCCGTAGTCGCGCAGTGCGGCGGAGACGCCGTCGTCGTCGCCTTGCGGGTGCGCCCAGGCCCAGAGCAGCGAGCGGGGTCCGGGGGCGAGCGTGGCGATCAGGTGCGCCCTGGTCACGAGCTGGCGACCAGGATCGTCGTTCGCCGTGAAGGTGAGCGTTCCTGCCGGGATGTCCGCGTCCCAGCGGTGCCCGCCGAGGGCGTCGGTCGCGGCGACCAGCTGTTCCTGGCGGAGGGCCACGAAGAGGGAGGCGCGGTCGGCGAGAGGAGCGAGGGCGTCGAAGCTCATGTCCCCAGTCTCGTTCGCGAAGCTATGAAAACGCCAGCGATCTCCACCGACTCGCGGTTCGCCGGCACGGCCGTGTCATCGTGCGGAGCCCCGCCGGCAGGACGAGCGGTCAGTAGCTGGCGCGGGACGCGTCGCCACCCGTCGGGATGAACCGGCTCGCCAGGGCCTCGGACGCGCGGGCCAGGAGCGCGACGTCGGCACCCACGGCGACGAAGCCGGCGCCCTGATCGAGGTAGGCGTCGGCCGCGACCGGATCGAAGGCGTTGACGCCCACCGGCTTGCTCGCGGCTCTGACGGCCTCGAACGTGCGCGTGACCGCGGCGACGACCTCGGGATGGTCCTGCTGGCCGAGGTGTCCCAGCGAGGCGGCGAGGTCGGAGGGCCCGACGAACACCGCGTCCACGCCGTCCACCGCGGCGATCTCCACCGCCGCCTCGACGCCGACGGCGTTCTCGATCTGCACGGTCAACGAGGTGTGCCGCGCCGAGTCGCGGAGGTAGTCGTCCACGCGGTTCCACCGCGCGCTCCGCGCGAGGGCGCTGCCCACTCCGCGCACGCCCTCCGGCGGGTAGCGGACGGCGCGCACAGCCTCGCGGGCCTCGGCGGCCGAGGACACCATCGGGACGAGGATGTTCTGTGCCCCGAGGTCGAGGGTCTGCTTGATCGCCACGGTGTCGTTGGACGCCACCCGCACGAGCGGCACGATCGGATAGGCGGCGGCGACCTGCAGCTGGAGCAGCACCGACTCCAGCGAGTTGGCCGAGTGCTCCATGTCGATGAGGAGCCAGTCCAGGCCGGAGCCGGCGGCGACCTCGGTCACGAGCGGGCTGCCGGAGCAGGCCCACATCCCGATGAGCGCGCGGTCGGACGCCTCCAGACGCTCGCGGAAGGAGGGGGCTAGACGAAGCGGCATGTGACGGTTCCCATCGGTCCGTAGTCGCACAGCACGCTGTCGCCGCGAGAGACCCACATCGGGCGGGTGAACGACCCCGCCAGGATGATCTCGCCCGCCTCCAGACGTGCGCCGTGCTGGTGGAGCTTGTTCGCGAGCCAGGCGACGCCGGTCGCCGGATGGTTGAGGACGCCGGCGGCGACACCCGTCTCCTCGATCGTCTCGTTGCGGTAGAGCATCGCCGACACCCACCGAAGGTCGATCCGGTCCGGCCGCATCGGAACGCCGCCGAGGACCATCCCGCCGTACGCGGCGTTGTCGGAGATCGTGTCGACGATCGTGCGCCCCTCCAGCTCGATGTGGGAGTTCAGGATCTCGAGCGCCGGCGTGACGTACTCGGTCGCGCGCAGCACGTCGAAGAGCGTGCAGTGCGGTCCTTCGAGCGGCTCCTGGAGGACGAAGGCCAGCTCGACCTCGACCCGTACGTTGGAGAAGTCGTCGAACGGGATGACAGAGCCGTTCTCCCACACCGTGTCGTCGAACATCACCCCGTAGTCGGGCTCGGCGATGCCGGTCGCCTGCTGCATGGCCTTGGAGGTGAGCCCGATCTTCCGGCCGACGAGACGGCGTCCCGCAGCGATCCGCGCGTCGCGCCACACGCCCTGGATCGCGTAGGAGTCCTCGACCGTGGCCTCCGGGTAGCGCGCCGTGATGCGGGGGATGACGCTCTTGGCCCGATCGGCCTCGGCGAGCTCGTCCGCGATCTGCGCGATCGTGTCGGGGTTCAGCATGACCTCATCCTCTCTCTTCCCTTCGCCCTGGCGTGGGGGTCAGAGCTGATGGCCGAGCTTGTACTCGCCCTGCTTCCACTCCGGCATCGCCTCGTCCTCGCCGGAGCGGGTGTAGGAGAAGCCGTCCGCACCGATCGTGACGGCCATCTCGGACGAGTCGGTGCGGGCGACGACCGGCTGCGGATGGCCGTCGAGGTCGAGCACGAGCGACGCATCGGTGTACCAGCTCGGGACCACGGGGTTGCCCCACCAGTCGCGGCGCTGGTTGTCGTGCACGTCCCAGGTGACGACCGGGTTGTCGGGGTCGCCCGTGTAGTAGTCCTGCGTGTAGACCTCGACGCGGTGGCCATCGGGGTCGCGCAGGTAGAGGTAGAACGCGTTGGAGACGCCGTGACGGCCTGGGCCCCGTTCGATCGCGTCGGAGCGGCGGAGGGCTCCGAGCTTGTCGCAGATCGCCAGAATGTTGTGCTTCTCGTGCGTCGCGAAGCACACGTGGTGCATCCGCGGTCCGTCGCCGCCGGTCATGGCGGTGTCGTGGACGGTGGGCTTGCGGCGCATCCAGGCGGCGTACACCGTGCCCTCCTCGTCCTGGATGTCCTCGGTGACGCGGAAGCCGAGGTCCTGCATGTGCTTCACCGCGCGGGGCACATCGGGGGTGACCTGGTTGAAGTGGTCCAGCCGCACGAGCTCGCCCGGCGTGTGCAGATCGTAGCGCCACGACATCCGCTCGACGTGGTCGGTCTGGTGGAAGAACTCGTACGGGAAGCCGAGCGGATCGATCACGCGCACGGAGTCGCCGACCCCCTTGACGAAGCCGGAGGGGTTGCGGCGCACGTCGCAGCCGAGCTCGGTGTAGAAGGCGACGGCGAGGTCGAGGTCGGCGGACGTCCGCACCCGGTACGAGAAGGCGGCGACCGCGGCGATCGGACCCTTGCGCAGCACGAGGTTGTGGTGGATGAACTCCTCTGTCGAGCGGAGGTAGATCGTCTCGTCGTCCTCCTCCGTCACGTACAGCCCGAGCACGTCGACGTAGAACTGCCGGGACGCGGCGAGGTCGGTGACGACGAGCTCCATGTAGGCGCAGCGGAGCACGTCCGGCGGTGGGGAGGAGGGGGTGGCGACGGGTCTGTCGGTGGCGATCGGCGCCTCCTGACTGACGTAGAAGCCGGAGGAGGTGAGGGTCATGTCTGCCCGATTGGTCATGTCAGCGTCCTTGCGTGAGTCGGAGTCTGCTCCCGTCGCGATATCTGTCGATGCCCGGGGTCCGGAGCGACGAATATCGCGACGGGAAGCAAGAGAGGGAGGGGCTAGCTCTTGCCGAAAGTCGGATTGTGCGGGGCGCCGAGCGTGATGTGCACGCTCTGCTGGTCGGTGTAGAAGTCGATCGACCGGTAGCCGCCCTCGTGCCCGAGGCCCGAGGCCTTCACCCCGCCGAACGGCGTGCGGAGGTCGCGGACGTTGTTCGAGTTCAGCCAGACCATCCCCGCATCGACCGCTTGCGCGAAGTTGTGCGCGCGCCTGAGATCGTTGGTCCAGACGTAGGCGGCGAGGCCATACCTCGTGTCGTTGGCGAGGCTCAGCGCCTCCTCCTCGGTGTCGAAGGGCGTGATCGCGACGACGGGGCCGAAGATCTCCTCCTGGAAGATCCGCGCGTCGGGGGACACGTCGGCGAACACCGTCGGGGCCACGTAGTTGCCCGTCGGGAACCCGTCCGGGCGTCCGCCACCGGCGACGAGGCGACCCTCTGTCTTGCCGATCTCAACGTAGCCCATGACCTTCTCGTAGTGCTCCGGGTGCACGAGCGCGCCGACCTCCGTGGCGGGGTCGTGCGGGTGGCCGACCTTGACGCGCTTCGCCTGGGCCGCATAGCGCTCGACGAACTCGTCGTACACCTCGCGCTGCACGAGGATGCGGCTGCCGGCGGTGCAGCGCTCTCCGTTGAGCGAGAAGACGCCGAAGATGCACGCGTCGATCGCGACGTCGAGGTCGGCGTCGGCGAAGACCACGGCCGGGCTCTTGCCGCCGAGCTCCATCGAGAGCCCCTTGAGGAACGGGGCCGCGTTGCCGAAGATGATCTGTCCCGTCCTGCTCTCGCCGGTGAAGGAGATGAGGGGCACGTCGGGGTGCTTCACGAGAGCGTCCCCTGCCTCCTCACCGAGGCCGTTGACGAGGTTGAAGACGCCCTGGGGGAGACCTGCCTCCTCGAAGATCCCGGCCCAGAGCGACGCCGAGAGCGGGGTGAACTCGGCCGGCTTGAGCACCACCGTGTTGCCGGTCGCGAGCGCGGGGCCGAGCTTCCACGACTCCAGCATGAACGGTGTGTTCCACGGGGTGATGAGTCCCGCGACGCCGATCGGCTTGCGGTTGACGTAGTTCATCTGTCGGCCCGGCACCTTGAAGGCGTCGTCGGCCTGCGCCACGATGAGGTCGGCGAAGAAGCGGAAGTTCTCCGCCGCGCGACGCGCCTGGCCCAGCGCCTGGGTGATCGGCAGCCCCGAGTCGAAGGACTCCAGCTCGGCCAGACGAGCGTCGCGCGACTCCACGATGTCGGCGATCCGGTGCAGCACGCGGCTCCGCTCGCGGGGGAGCATCCGCGGCCACGGGCCTTCGGCGAACGCGCGACGGGCGGCCGCGACGGCACGCTCGACGTCGGCCTTCTTGCCGGCGGCGGCGTGCACGTACGTCTCGTTCGTCACGGGGTTCAGCACCTCGAACGTGTCACCGTCGAGGGAGTCGACGAACTCGCCGTCGATGTAGTGCTGGATCTTCTCCGGCAGATCGGCCGGAGCGTAGGCGTCGGTCATCGTCGTCCTTCTGTCGTGGTCGCGGTGGGATGCGGGCTCTCGCTCTGTCGCGCGTTCAGGAACGCGTCCATCGTGCGCCAGCGGTGGTTGCGTGCGGCCAGCTCGATCTCGAGCGGGTCGGCGCCGGCGAGGATGAGGTCCAGGATCTGCCGGTGCTCCTCCACGGAATGTCTGGCGCGTCCCGGCACGAAGGCGAAGGTGGAGTCGCGGATCCCCGAGAGGCGCGCCCAGCCGCGGTGCACGAGGTCGAGGATGTGCGGGTTGGGGCAGGGTTCATAGAGCACCGAATGGAACCGGCGGTTGAGCTCGGTGAACGCGTGCGGGTCGAAGTGGTCCAGGAGGGCGCTCATGCGCTCGTTCACCTCCGCGGCGCGCTCGATCGTCGCCGCGTCCAGATACGGTGCGGACAGCGCCGTCGCCGCGCCCTCCACGAGCCCGAGGGTCTGCATCGTGTGTACGTACTCGCTCTCGTCGACGAGCGCGACCCGTGCGCCCACGTTCCGCTCGAACGTCACCAGCCCCTCGGCCTCGAGCCGGCGGATCGCCTCGCGTACGGGGACCACGCTCATCCCCAGCTCCTCGGCGATCGTGCCCAGCACCAGGCGATAGCCGGGGCCGAACGCGTGGGAGGCGATCCGCTCACGGACCCAGCCGTACGCCTGCTCCGACTTGCTGCCTCCCCGGACCGCGACGTCCTGTGCCGCGCTCATCTGCTCCCCTTGCCCGTCTCGTAGATCCTGCGCCAGTCGGCGTTCATCGGGAAGAGGCCGTCGACCGGGTGTCCCGCGGCGACCTGCTCGGCGATCCAGGCGTCCTCCTCCTCCTGGGCGAGGGCGTCGTCGACGACCTCCTCGACCAGCGGGGCCGGGATGACGATCACGCCGTCGCCGTCACCGACGATCACATCGCCGGGCTGCACCGTGGCGCCGCCGCAGGAGATCGTCATGTCCACGTCCCACGGGACGTGCCTGCGACCGAGGACCGACGGGTGCGCGCCGCGGGAGAAGACGGGGAGCCCGATCTCGGCGACGGCGTCGAAGTCGCGCACGCCGCCGTCGGTGACGACGCCGGCGGCGCCGCGGACCGTGGCGCGCAGAGCGAGGATGTCGCCGAGCGTTCCGGTGCCGGACTCGCCACGGGCCTCGATCACGATGACCTCGCCTTCGGCGACGGCGTCGAAGGCGCGCTTCTGGGCGTTGTAGCCGCCGCCGTGGGCGGCGAACAGATCCTCGCGCAACGGCACGAAGCGCAGCGTCTTGGCAACGCCGACGATCTTGGCGCCGGGGATGTTCGCGGAGACGCCCTCGATGAAGCAGGAGTGCAGCCCGCGCTTGCGCAGCTGTGAGGAGAGCCCCGCCGTCGGCGCGGCCTCCAGCTTGGCGCGCAGCTCGGGGGAGAGAGCGGGGCCGGCCGGCTTCTCTGCCGGAAGGCCCGCGGCCTCGCGCGAGCCCCAGGCTTCAGCGCGCTGCAGGTCGTCGACCGCAGGGAGGGATCCGAGCGCGGGATCGAACGGCGTCTCTCCCTGCACGACCGTGGTGCGCAGCGCGCCGGAGGACGGGGCGCCGGGGGCTTCCGGTGCGTCGACCTCGACTTCGACCACGTCGCCGGGCACGATGACGCTGGACCCGGCGGGAGTGCCCGTGAGGATCACGTCGCCCGGCTCGAGGGTGAGGTGCTGAGACAGATCGGCCACGAGCCGCGGAAGAGAGAAGAGCAGGCCCGCGGTCGTGTCGTCCTGGCGGAGGTCGCCGTTGACCCACGTGCGTACCCGGAGGGAGGCGGGGTCGACGAGCGCCGCGTCGATCAGCACAGGTCCGAGGGGCGTGTATCCGTCGCCGCCCTTGGAACGGACGTTGGAGCCCTTGTCGTTCGCCCGTAGGTCGTAGAGGCCCAGGTCGTTCGACGCCGTCACGAAGGCGACGTGCGACCAGGCGTCGTCGAGCGCCACACGGCGGGCGGCTGTGCCGATCACGAGCGCGATCTCGCCCTCGAAGGCGAGCAGCTCGGTGCCGGCGGGGCGCTCGACCCTGCCGTCGGTGCCGGCAACGGAGCTGGCCGGTTTGAGGAAATAGGACGGGGCGATGGGACGCCGGCCGCGCTGGTCCGCGCGCGAGACGTAGTTGAGGTGGATCGCGATGATCTTGCCGGGCCGGGGAATCGGGGCGGTCACAGGTCGCCTCCTCACAGGTCGGGACGGACGGAACGTCCGTGTTGCGTCGTATTCGAAATCGTATATTATCAGTTCACCCCTCGGCAAGCAGCACGCGTTGCCGTGACGATGAGGTCACTTCGCAAAGGAGATCCCCCCAATGAGCGGGCAGCCACAGCACGGGTTCACCCCCACCGGCACCATCGCGACCCCCGCCGATCGGCGGCGTGTCGTTTTCGCCACCGTCGTCGGCACCACGGTCGAGTGGTACGACTTCTTCATCTATGCCACCGCGGTCGGCCTCGTCTTCGGGCAGCTGTTCTTCGCGCCGCTCGGCGCCAACAGTGCGCTCGTCGGCTTCGCCACGGTCGGTGTGAGCTTCCTCTTCCGCCCGCTCGGGGCCTTCCTCGCGGGCCATTTCGGCGACAAGGTGGGCCGCAAGGCCGTGCTGATGTGGACGCTCATCATGATGGGAGCGGCCACCGCCCTCATCGGCATCCTCCCCGACTACAGCGCGATCGGACTCGCCGCGCCGATCCTCCTTGTGCTGCTGCGCATCCTGCAGGGGATCTCTGCGGGTGGCGAATGGGGCGGCGCGGTGCTCATGGCGGTCGAGCACGCGCCCAAGGCCAAGCGCGGGATCTTCGGCGCCTCGCCACAGATCGGCGTCCCGCTCGGCCTCCTCCTCGCCTCCGGCGTCATGGCCGTCATGGCACTCGTCGCCCCCGGCGACCAGTTCCTGGCCTGGGGGTGGCGGATCCCGTTCCTGCTCAGCGTCGTGCTGATCCTCGTCGGCTACTACGTGCGGCGAAAGGTCGAGGAGAGCCCGGTGTTCACCGAGCTCGCCGAGCGCAGGGAGGAGGCGAGGATGCCCATCGTGCAGCTCTTCCGCCGGCACCTCCTGCTCGTGATCGTGGCCGCGCTCGTCTTCGCGGGCAACAACGCCGTGGGCTACATGACCACCGGTGGCTACATCCAGGGTTACGCGACCGACCCCAAGGGGCCGCTCGCGCTCGACCGAGGTCCCGTGCTGTGGGCGGTCGCCGGGTCTGCCGTGACCTGGCTCCTCTCGACCCTCGTCGCCGGCTGGGTGTCGGACCTGGTCGGTCGGCGGACCACGTACATCGTCGGGTGGGTGCTGCAGCTCGGCGGCGTCTTCACCCTCTTCCCGCTCGTGAACACGGGGAGTGTCGGCGCGCTGTTCGCGGGCCTGGCGATCCTCACCATCGGACTCGGGTTCACATACGGGCCTCAGGCCGCGCTGTACACCGAGCTGTTCCCGGCCTCGATCCGTTTCTCGGGCGTCTCGATCTCGTACGCGATCGGTGCCATCGCCGGCGGCGCCTTCGCACCGATGATCGCGACGGCGATCGTGCAGAACACCGGTTCGACTCAGGCGGTGACCTGGTACCTCGCCGGGATGACGGTCCTCGGGCTCGTCGCCACCCTTCTGCTGCGCGACCGCAGCGGCATCCCCCTCGGCCCCGACCACGAGGCCGAGCAGTCGGTGAGTCCGATCCACGGCCTGGCCAAGGCCTGATCGGTCGTCGGCGGACCCGACGGCGGGAGTCGCGGGTCAGCCTCCGAGGGAGTCGCGGATCGTCCGGGCGGAGCGCTCGAGGCGATCCGCGATCTCCTCGTCGGACAGGCGGGTCGCCACGTGCACGACCGCGAGCGCGGTCGGAGGCTGTCCACGGGCGTCGAGGGGCACCGCGACCGAGCGGACCGTCGGGATGACCTCGTCGTGACTGGTGGCGAACCCGCGGGCACGAACCGTCGCCACGTCGGCGCGGAGGATCGCCGAGGCGTCGGCGGGCCAGTCCGCGTCGGGGAGCTGCGCGAGGATCGCCTTCCCCGGCGCGCCGACGGTGGCGGGGTGGCGGGCGCCCGGACGCTGTGCCACGCTCGCGATGGCGTGTCGAGGCTCCACGCTCGTGAGCGTGATGCACTCCTCGCCGTCGAGCACCGCGAGGAAGCACGTCATGCCGAGGTCGTTCGCCACGGCGGTCAGCTCCGGCAGGGCCTCGGCCTGGAGGTCGTGGGCGACCCCTGCCGCGAGGGCGGCCATTCGTGGCCCGAGGGCGGCGAGCCCCGCGGAGTCGCGGATGACGAGACCGTGATCCTCGAGCGTCCGCAGGAGGCGGTAGGCGATCGAGCGGTGCACCCCGAGGCGTGCGGCCAGCTCGTCGATCGTCAGGGGGCTGCGGGCGTCGGAGAGGATCTCCAGGATCCGGATGCCGCGGCTCAGGGTCTGCGAGGCGGGAGTGGCGGACATGGAGCTCCTTCCGGGTGGTGAAACGGCGAAGGTTCTTGAGCGGCGGATCCGGTCTCCGCTACTATGTTCAATAGTAGAACATTGTGTTCGTATATAGAATACAAGCCAGGCTGACGGTGCCGTCAGGAAGGGAACGACGACGATGCAGTTCCATCACCACGGATACGTCTCCGGCGACCCGCGCGTGCAGCCCATGGCCGAGCAGGGCGCCGCGCGCCCGTCCGAGCTCCCCGACGAGATGGATGTGCTCATCGTCGGGTCGGGACCCGCCGGAATGCTCCTCGCCGCGCAGATGTCGCAGTACCCCGGGGTCTCGACGCGCATCATCGAGCGGCGGGACGGACGTCTCGTGCTCGGTCAGGCCGACGGCATCCAGCCGCGCAGCGTCGAGACCTTCCAGGCGTTCGGCTTCGCGGAGCGCATCGTCGCGGAGGCCTACAACATCGCCTGGATGAACTTCTGGGGCCCCGACCCCGAGAATCCCGCGAACATCGTGCGCACGACGCGCACCGAGGACTACGCGCTGAAGATCAGCGAGTTCCCGCATCTGATCGTGAACCAGGCGCGTGTGCTCGACTACTTCGCCGAGGCGGCGGCGCACGGGCCAGGACGCATCGTGCCCGACTATGGGATCGAGTTCCTCGGCCTCACCGTGCACGGCGAAGGCGAGCACCCCGTCGAGGTGCGCGTGCGCCATGTCGCGGGTCACCGCGCAGGGGAGGAGCGCACCGTGCGGGCGAAGTACGTCGCCGGCTGCGACGGCGCCCGAAGCGGCGTGCGCGAGGCGATCGGGCGTAAGCACGTGGGAGGGTTCGCGGCGCACGCCTGGGGCGTGATGGACGTGCTCGTGAACACCGACTTCCCGGACTGGCGCACCAAGTGCGCCATCAACTCCACGGCGGGCAACATCCTGCACATCCCGCGCGAGGGCGGCTACCTCAGTCGGATGTACATCGACCTCGGCGAGGTCGCCGCCGACGACAACCACCAGGTGCGCCAGACACCGATCGAGACGATCATCGAGAAGGCGAACGCCATCCTGCACCCCTACACGCTCGACGTGAAGGAGGTCGCCTGGCACAGCGTCTACGAGGTCGGCCACCGCGTGACCGACCGGTTCGACGACGTGGAGGAGGGGTCGGGGCGCACGCCCCGGGTGTTCCTTGCCGGGGACGCCTGCCACACGCACAGCGCCAAGGCCGGCCAGGGGATGAACGTCTCGATGCAGGACGGCTTCAACCTCGGCTGGAAGCTGGGCGCGGTGCTCACCGGCCGCAGCCCCGAGGCGCTGCTGTCCACCTACTCCGCGGAGCGCCAGCCGGTCGCGCAGCAGCTCATAGACTTCGACCGCGAATGGTCTTCGCTCATGGCGCGCAAGCCCGAGGAGATCTCCAACCCGCAGGAGCTGGCGAACTACTACCTCGCCACGGCGGAGTTTCCTTCCGGGTTCATGACCCGGTACGCGCCGTCCTCGATCGTGGCCGCCTCCTCCCGGCAGGAGCTGGCCACGGGGTTCCCCCTCGGCAAGCGCTTCAAGTCTGCCGAGGTCGTGCGGGTCTGCGACGGCAACCCCGTGCATCTCGGTCACCATGCGCGCGCCGACGGGCGCTGGCGGATCTACGCCTTCGCCGACGCCCTCGTTCCGGGAGCGCCCTCCCCGCTCGCGTCGTGGGCGGCGTGGATCGGCTCGCCTGCCTCGCCCGTCCTGCGGCACACTCCGGCCGGCCGGGACGAGGACGCCGTCTTCGACGTGAAGGTGATCTATCAGCAGCCGTTCCAGGAGGTCGACCTCGGCGTCGTTCCCCCCGTGTTCCTGCCGACGTCGGGACCGCTCGGCCTCACCGACTGGGAGAAGGTGTTCGCCGCCGCGCCCAGCGCGTGGACCGAGACCGACATCTTCGAGGAGCGCGGGCTCTCGCGCGAGGGCGTCGTGGTCGTGGTGCGGCCCGACCAGTATGTTGCGGCGATCCTGCCTTTGTCGGCGACGACCGAGCTCGCGGAGTTCCTGGACGGGGCCTTCCTGCCCGCCCGCTGACGCCCGCCTGCGCCGGCGCCGCCCACCTGCGGGCCGACACGCGAGGTCAGCGGATGCGCGTCGCTCCGCCCGAGACCGCGATCCCGCCCGTCGCGGGGACGGTCACGGTGAGCAGGCTGGGCCGGCCCACGTGCTCGCCCTGCCGGATGCGGATCGTCTCGTCCGGCCGGACTCGTCCGATCGCACGCAGGTAGGCCCCGGTCGACGCGGCCGCCGACCCCGTGGCGGGGTCCTCGGTGATCCGTCCGACGGGGAAGAGGTTGCGTGCCCGGTACTCGTCCGGTGCGGAGCGGTGCAGCACGGTCACCGTGCCGGTCCATCCCCGCTCGGCCATGAGCGTCGCCAGCGGTGCCGGCGCGAAGCGGAACTGGTGGAAGAGCTCCGCGTCGGCGAGCACGATGATCGGGTGCCAGTTGCCGGCGAAGGCCTCGCGCGGAGGGAAGGCGGGGTCGAGATCGTCGAGGGCGAGCCCCAGGAGGTCGAGCAGCCGCCCGAGCGCTCCGGGGTCGATGTCGCGTACCTCGGGGGCGACGCTCGTGAAGGCCACCGTGGTGCCCGATTCCGTCACCGTCGAGGTGAGGAGCACCTCGCCGACGGAGGTGTCGAACACCATCTCGCCCGCGCCGTCCCGCTCCGCGAGCACGACCGCGGTCGCGACGGTTGCGTGGCCGCAGAACGGCACCTCGGCGCCAGGAGACCAGTACCGGATCGGATAGCGGCGCACGCCGTCGCGCACCTCGCCTCCAAGCACGAAAGCGGTCTCGGGATACCCCACCTCCGCCGCGATGCGCAGCATGTCGGCGTCGTCCAGCGTCGCGGCGTCGAGCACCACGCCTGCGGGGTTTCCGCCGTCGGGCGCGGCAGCGAAGGCGGCGTATCTCAGGACCTCGGGGGACTCGTCCGCGCTCATGTCCCCGAGCCTATTCGGAGGGCACGGCATGCCGCTCGCGGTTCGGCTCTGAGCGGAGAGACGGGTCGCAGGCGCCGAGGTCAGGAGTTCACGCGGATGATCTCCTGCTGATAGGGGGCGATCACGGTGCCGGAGATGCGGAGGTCGAGCACGAGGAACCGGCGCACGGCGGGGTCTTCTCCTGCCCAGGCGGCGAGGCGGTCGAGGTCGGCGAGCGTGCGGACGACCACGCCCTCGGCGCCGACCGCCGCGGCGAAGGCCGCGAAGTCGACCTCCGGGATCCGCATAGGGCCCTCGGCGAGTCCCTTGAGCCCGTAGAGGTTGACCTCGGCGCCATAGGCGGCGTCGTTCCAGATCACGGCCATGCTCCGCCCTCCGGCCGCGCGCACGGCCGACTCGAGGTCCGCGATGGCCATGAGCCCGCCGCCATCGCCGCTGGTGAGCACGACCGTCGCCTCCGGCCGGGCGGCCGTCGCGCCGACGACGCTCGGCCATCCCTGTCCGATGGACTGGAAGGCGGTGCCGACCATCATCATCCGATCCGGGGAGGAGACCGGCCAGTACATGTTGGCCCAGCCGATGAAGTGTCCTCCGTCCGAGACCACGATGCGGTCGTCGGGGAGCAGCTCGGCGATCCGGCGGGCGGCCGAGCGCGGATCGAGACGCCCGTCCGGCGCGAGCTCGTCGCCGGGTGCGTAGGCACGGGCGGCCGCGACGTCGACGCTCTCGCGCCATCCCGATCCCGAGGGGCGGTCGAGCCGTGCGACGAGGGCCTCCGCGACGAGACGGGCGTCACCGCGGACGAAGCCGCTCACGTGTGCATGGGTCGCCGCCGGGGCGACGTCGACCTGGAACACCCGTGTGCCAGGCGCGAAGAGCTCGCCGAAGCGCATCGTGAACTGGTTGAGGGAGGCGCCGAAGACCACTGCGACGTCGGCCTCGCGGACGACCGCCATCGCGCCGTCGGCACCGAACCCGCCGGTGACGCCGAGGTCGTAGCGCGCGTCGGGGAACACACCGCGCCCGAGCGCCGACGATGCGGTGAGCGCTCCGGTCGCCGCGGCCAGGGTGCCCAGAGCCTCGCCCGCCCCCGCCAGCCAGGCGCCGCGCCCGGCGAGGAGGAACGGACGGCGCGCGGCGCGCAGGGCGCCGGCGATCTCGGCGACCATCCCCTCGGCGAACTCCCCGGCCGGGGCGAGCGGGGCGGGGATCCGGGGGGCCGGCGCGGCAGGGACCTCGCCCGCGTCACGCGCGGCGACGTCGTAGGGGATCGCGA
Organism: Microbacterium sp. S308A+; assembly: GCF_049800815.1. NCBI lineage: Bacteria > Bacillati > Actinomycetota > Actinomycetes > Micrococcales > Microbacteriaceae > Microbacterium > Microbacterium sp. S308A+. Next base: position 454,698 of record NZ_JBNAFT010000002.1, read on the forward strand.
GGACGACGGGGACCCGGTACGTCAGTGCGTGCTCGACGGCGATCACGGTGGTGGCTGCCGCGTCGGCGCGGCCGGTCGTATAGGTGCGGGCGCCGACCGCGGAGGCAAGTGCGATCTGGTCCACGTCCCAGGGGCGGGGGCCGGAGGTCGGCTCGTCGCCGACGACGAGCACGAGCGGGATCCGTGCCTGGACCGACTCCGCGAGCGCGGTGAGGGTGTTGGTGAAGCCGGCCCCGTACGTGGCCGTGGCCGCGGCGATGCGGCCGGACGCGCGGTAGTGGGCGTCGGCGGCGACGACGGCTCCCTGCTCGTGGCGCACGGCGACGAAGCGCGCGCCGGTCTGCCTCTCGATCGCGTCGAGGAAGTAGGCGTTCCCGTTTCCCATGACGCCGAAGACGGCGTCGACGTGCTGGGCGAGGGTGAGGGCGACGTGGGCGGAGACCGAGGACATGGGGATGCCTTTCGAGACGGATAACGGAAGGGTCCGTATGTGTCTCGCCTCGCACACGTCGTCGCGCGCGAGCTTCGTGCCCCTTTTTCGAGCACCGGCGGTCGGGGATGCCGGACGTCTTGATCCTATCGACGGATCGGGGCGCCGAAAGGGCCAGAGCACGGTCGCGGGATCTTCCGGCGTTCTCGCGGTGACCCGCGTGGCAGAGTTGAGGCATGACGGATGCACCGGTCGAGCGCGAGACGCTCACGTGGGACGGCTTTGGCGTGGCGACGAGGGATCTTGCGCGCCGGATACTGGACAGCGGCTTCGAGCCCGAGGTGGTCGTCGCGATCGCCCGCGGCGGGCTGCTGCCGGCGGGTGCGATCGCCTACGGTCTCGGTGCGAAGAACTGCGGCGCGATCAACGTCGAGTTCTACACCGGCATCGGAACGGTCCTGGACGCTCCCGAGGTGCTTCCGCCGGAGCTTGACATGGAGTACCTGAAAGGGCGGCGGGTGCTGCTCGTGGACGACGTCGCCGACTCCGGTCGGACCCTCGCTCTCGCCGTGGATCTGCTCCGGGGCAAGGGCGCCGATGTGCGCTCGGTGACGATCTACGCCAAGCCGTCCACGATCCTCCAGCCCGACTTCGCGTGGAAGGACACCGATCTCTGGATCGACTTCCCCTGGTCGTCCAAGGGCACCGTCCGGGAGGAGGACGCCGGGCTCCCCGGCTCCGCCTGATCCCGTCCGCGGCGCCCGCTCAGCGAAGGCGCCCGTAGGCGTGAAGCGGGTGCTCGACGAGCTCCGCGACCCGGCGGAGGAAGGACGCGGCGTACCCGCCGTCGCACACCCGGTGGTCGAAGACGAGCGAGAGCTGCGCGATGCGGCGAGGGACGATCCTGCCCTTCACGACCCACGGCCGCTCGATCATGCGGCCCACCCCGAGGATCGCGACCTCCGGGTGGTTGATGATCGCGGCGGATCCGTCCACGCCGAGCGAGCCGTAGTTGTTGAGGGTGAAGGTCGATCCCTGCAGGCGCTCCTGCGGCGTCCTGCCCTCGCGGGCGGTGGCGGCGAGCTCCCGCAGCGCGGCGTCGAGCTCGTCCACGCTCAGCTCGTGCGCGCGGGGGAGCACGGGCACCAGCAGGCCTCGCGGGGTGTCCGCGGCGACGCCGAGGTTGACCCCGTCGAAGGTGACGATCTCGCCGGCGTCCTCGTCGAGGCGCCCGGCCAGCAGCGGGTGCTCGGACAGGGCGATGAGCACGAAGCGGGCGACGAGCGCGGTGATCGAGGGAGCCGAGACCCCCTGGTCCGCCATCTTCCGCCGCAGCCTCCAGAGGCGGGTGGCGTCGACGTCCACCCAGACGGTCGCCTCAGGGATCTCGGCCCGGCTGAGGCTGAGCTTCGCGCTCACGGCCTTGCGCAGCGGCGACATCCTCTCTCGCGCCGCGACCGAGAGCCCGTCCACGGCTGCGGTGCCGGCGATCGGAGCGGCCGAAGCAGCCCGGCGGGGCACGGCGCCAGCCGAGGTCGCGCCCACGACCGCGCGCTCGACGGCGGCGGCCATCACGTCGGCGCGCGTGATGGCGCCGTCGGACCCGGTGGGCGTGATCGCGAGGAGATCGACGCCGAGGTCGCGGGCGAGCCGGCGCACGATGGGCGACCGGACGGCGACGGCGCGGTGGGCGGGAACCCCGGGGCCGGCGATCTCTCCGCCGTCGCGGGGCGCAGAACGTCGCACCGATGCGACGCTGCCGGCCCGATCCGAGGGCCCGGCCGGAACAGCGTCGGTCGATCCGGCAGCCGGGACGAGCCTGGCGCGCCGTCTGCCGCCGCCAGTGCGCGCAGAGGTGCCGTAGCCGATCAGCACGTTGCCGGAGCCGGCGCGCTCCTCCGCGCGGTACGCCTCGTGCTCCACCTGTTCCCCGGACGGCTCGGAGCCCGACGGCTCCGGCCTGGATGCCTCGGCCTCGGACGGAGCGTCCCTGTCGTCACCGACCTCGAGGACGGGTGCTCCGACGTCGATGGTGTCGCCCGGCTCGCCGTGCAGGGCGAGCACGACGCCGGCGAACGGCGAGGGCAGTTCGACGATGCTCTTCGCGGTCTCGACCTCGGCGATCGGCTGGTCGGTGCGGATGACGTCGCCGACCTTCACGAGCCACTGCACCAGGCCCGCCTCGGTGAGCCCCTCGCCGAGGTCGGGTAGGCGGAACACGTGGGCGGTCGCGGTGGTCATCGCTTGCTCCGCTCGTCCGCCTCGGCGTCCTCGTCCCAGTGGAGGGTGTCGATCGCATCGAGGAGCCGGTCGGCGTCGGGAAGATACCAGTGCTCGAGCTTGGGCGGTGCGAACGGCACGTCGAAACCCGTCACACGGCGCACCGGCGCCTCGAGATGCTCGAAGCAGCGCTCGGACACCCGCGCCTGGATCTCGGAGGCGACGCTCACATAGCCCGGAGCCTCGGCGAGCACGACCGCGCGGCCGGTCGCGCGCACGGCGGCCGTCACGGTCTCGTCGTCGAACGGGGAGAGCGAACGGACGTCCACGACCTGGACGCTGCGGCCTTCGCCCGCCGCGATCTCGGCCGCCTCCAGGGCGACCGAGACCGAGGCGCCGTAGGTGAGCACCGTGACGTCGGTGCCGTCCCGGGCGATCCGTGCGGTGCCGAGGTCGGCGACGACCGACGTGTCCACCTCGCCCCTGGACCAATACAGCTTCTTCGGCTCGAGGAAGACGACCGGGTCGGGGGAGGAGATCGCCGCGCGGAGCATCGAGTAGGCGTCCTGCGGAGTCGAGGGCGTCACGACCGTGAGCCCGGGGGTGTGCGCGTAGTAGGCCTCGGACGAGTCGCAGTGATGCTCCACACCGCCGATCCCGCCGCCCACCGGGATCCGGATCACGAGCGGCATGCGGATCCCGCCGCGGGTGCGGTTGGTGAGCTTGGCGACATGGCTCACGACCTGCTCGAAGGCGGGGAGCGCGAACGCGTCGAACTGCATCTCCACGACCGGGCGCATGCCGTTCATGGCCATGCCGACGGCGGTGCCGACGATGCCGGACTCGGCCAGCGGCGTGTCGAAGCAGCGGTCCTCGCCGAAGCGCGCGGCGAGACCGTCGGTGATGCGGAAGACACCTCCGAGCGCTCCTACGTCCTCACCGAAGACGACGACGCCCGGATCGTCGGCGATCGCGTCGGCGAGGGCGCGGTTCAGCGCGGCGGCCATCGTCATCGTCTCGACCGGGGGCGTTCCCGTCCGGTCCGTCCTGCCTGCCTCCTCGGAGCGGCGGGCGGTACGCGGATCGTCGTGCATGAGGGTCATCGGGCACCTCCGGCGGTCGGGGCGGCGGGGGTGCGGGAGAGCTCTCCCCGCAGCAGTCCCCATTGCTCGTCGAGCTGGCTCGACCGCTCCGTGCGGACGAACCGGAACAGGTCCTCGGGGTCGAGGTCGGCGTCGGTGTTGAGGGCGATGCGCAGCTCCTGGGCGATCCGCTCGGCGCCGGCGGCGAACTCGTCCTCCGCCGCATCGTCCAACAGACCCTCCGCGAGGAGATGGGTGCGGAGACGCCGCAGCGGATCCCTCGCGAGCCATTCCTGGACCTCGGCGCGCTGGCGATAGCGCGTGTCATCGTCGGCGTTGGTGTGCGCCTGCATCCGATAGGTGTGCGCCTCGACGAGGGAGGGTCCTTGCCCCGCCCTGGCACGAGCGGCGGCCTCGCCCAGCACGGCGAGCACCGCGGCGATGTCGTTGCCGTCGACCCGCTGCCCCGGCATGCCGTAGCCGATCGCCTTGTGTGCGAGCGATGGCGCGTGGGTCTGCCGCGAGAGCGGCACGGAGATGGCGAACTCGTTGTTCTGCACGAAGAAGACCACCGGGACCTGGAACACGGCGGCGAAGTTCATCGCCTCGTGGAAGTCGCCCTCGCTCGTCGCGCCGTCGCCGCACAGCGCAAGCACCACGGTGTCCTCGCCGCGACGCTTGGCGGCGTAGGCGAAGCCGACTGCGTGGAGCAGCTGGGTCGCCAGGGGGGTCGCCTGCGGCGCGACCCGGCGCAGATGCGCGTCATAGCCCGAGTGCCAGTCGCCCTTCAGCAGCACCATGGCTTCGTCGGCGGGGACGCCACGGGCGATCACCGCCACCGAGTCGCGATAGGTGGGGAAGAGCCAGTCGTGTCCGCCGAGCACGAGGGCGGCGCCGATCTGGCAGGCCTCCTGGCCGTGCGACGAGGGGTAGACCGCGAGGCGCCCCTGACGCACGAGGGCGCCCGCCTGGTCGTTGATCCGCCGGCCTTCGACGAGGCCCCGGTAGGCGCGCAGGAGCGTGTCGGGGTCGGGCAGCGCGTAGACGTCGTCCTGGACGGTCACGCCGTCCGCGTCGATCAGCTGCACCGGGAGGTGCCGAGGGAGCAGGTGTTCCTGCATGGTCGTCCGCCTTCCTTGCCGAACCGGGTGAAGGTCAGTCTCCGCGTCGAGGGGCAAACGTCCAAGATGGAGGAGAGAAACGTGGACGAATGTGTGCATGTTCGGGCTGTTCCCGGCAGAGTGTCTTGCAGGACATGGACGTTCGGGCGGCGAAGGAGCCGAGGATGATCGAGATCGACGCGGTGGATCGGGCGATCCTCGCCGAGCTCAGGCGCGATGCGCGGGCGTCCATGACGGCGATCGCTGACGCCGTGCACATCTCCCGTGCCGGGGCCCACGCACGGATCAAGCGTCTTACCGACGCGGGCATCGTCACGGGGTACACCGTGCGCACCGATCCCGTGCTGCTGGGACATCACGCCTCGGCCTATGTCATGCTCGCGATCGAGCAGGCCACGTGGCAAGACGTGCGGGACCGGCTCCGGCGTATCCCCGAGATCGAGCACATGGCTCTCGCCGGCGGCGACTTCGACGTCATCCTCCTCGTCCGGGCTCGCGACGCCCGCGATCTTCGCCGGATCGTGCTGGAGGACATCCAGGCGATCCCGTCGATCCGCTCCACGCGGACGACCCTGATCTTCGAGGACTACTCGCTCGTCTGAGGGGGATCACGAGGACGCGCGACCGTCTGCGCGTGTTCCTGGTCTCCTCCGTGGCGCCGTGAGGCCCTCCGCGGGGCCTTGATCCCCTCGGCAGGGAGGAGGTAGCTTGTCCCGCATGATGACGGACTCCGCACGGGACGGGGCCGGGACATCCGTGCCGGCGTCCGGGGCGGCGGCCGTGGACGGGCGTCCGGCAGGCTCCTTTGTCGAGTCGAAGGCGTACGGCCTGATCGCGGCCCTCCTCCTCGGCTTCGGCGGGTTTCTGGCCCCCGTCGCAGGGTGGCTCGTGGGAGTCGTGATGGTGCTCACGAGCAGGCTCTGGCGACGGTGGGAGAAGGCGGTCGCCCTCCTGCTGCCGGTGGTCGTCGCGGTCGTGACCGCCGTCGTCTCGGCCGTGGGATCGTCGATCGCGTCAACCGCCTCCGGCGCCGGAGAAGCGCGCAACCCGCTCGTGCCGGCGTCCTACGAGCTCTGGCATGCCGGGATCGTCGGCGTCGTCGTGCTCGTCCCTGCGTGCGCCGCCTGGCTGATCTGGCGACTGATGCGCACGCCGGACCGCTGAGGCCAGGACGCGGGCGGGACGGGCTCCGGGTCAGCGGACGGTCAGCAGGATGTCGTCCCCGTCCGCGGCGACCTCGACCGAGGTGAGATCGGGGACGACGACATCGGGAGAGTGGGCCGCAGAGGCCTCGCCGACGCCGACCACCCGCATGCCCGCGGCGCGGGCGGCAGCGATGCCGGCCGCGGAGTCCTCGAACGCGATCGCGTCCGCGGGAGCGACGCCCAGGCGCTCGGCGCCGAGGAGGAAGCCCTGGGGGTCGGGCTTGGAGGCGGTGACGTCCTCCGCGGTCACATGCTCGGCCGGGACGACGAGGCCGGCCGCCCGCATCCGGGCCGTCATGAGGGGGACGTTGGCCGAGGTCACGATCGAGTGGCGCAGGCCCCGCAGCGCGGCGAGGAAGACGCCGGCGCCGGGGATCTCGACCACGCCGGCGACGTCGCCGCTCTCCCGTGCCAGCATCTCGTCGTTCTCGGCGAGGTTGACCGCGTGGTCCCGTTCGGGGAGCAGGATCGCCATGCTCTGGTGCCCCTGTCGTCCGTGCACGACCTCCAGCACCCGTCTCGTGTCGAGGCCGTGCGGCTTCGCCCACTGGAGCCAGAGCCGTTCGACGACCGCCGTGGAGTCGACGAGGGTTCCGTCCATGTCGAGCAGCAGGGCGCGGGCGCGAAAGGTCTGGGCCATGCCCTCAGCGTAGACGGCGCCGAGGGCGGGGCATGACCGGCGGGCCGCCAGCGTCGAGGGGCGGCAGGGTCGCCGACCGGCCGGATCGGTGCGAGGTTCGCGCGTCGCGTCCTACAGTGAAGGACTGTGGACGGCGCAGACGGCAGGCGGATCCGGTCAGAGACGATGCCGGAGTGGTGGAGGACCCGGGCGCGGCGGGTCCGTGAGCTCCTCCGGGGGCTGAGGACGCCGGCGCGGTCCACGGAGACGGTGGAGTCCATCGCCCTGCTCCTCGGGGCGGCGGCCTTCGCCGTGGGGTTCCCGGTGTCGTATCTGCTGTTCGCCGGCAGCACGCTCGCCATCACCGGAGCGGGCTCGATCGGCTGGTACGCGGCGGGCGGCGGGGCGATCGTCACGGCCGTCGCCTTCGTGCTCGGGCGGGTGGTGGTGCGGCCGGTCGCGGGGTCGCCCGACGAGCCCCGCGACGGGTTCAGCGTCCCCGGCGACCGTCTTCGCTGGTACGACCTGGTCGCGATCGGCGCGGCCTACTCGACGATCGCGCTGCTGGGCTGGCTGGGCGTCGCCGAGCTCCTCGCACTGTGCTTCACGGACGCCCCGGTCTTCGCGTTCCCCGGGTCGGTCCTCGTCGGCGTGGCCTTCGCCGTCACCGCCTATGTGGCCTTCCTCGCCGCGACCGAGCTCCGTCCGATGTCGCTCTCGCTGGGTCTGGCGGTCTTCCTCGTCGTGGGGGCCTTCGCGAGCATGCTGGCCTCCAGCGACGCGCACTGGTGGCAGGACAACCTGTCGGCGCTGGGGATGACGACCAACGAGGCCTCGTCCGTGTTCAACCCGATGCTCGTGCTGTCCGGGATCATCGTCGCGACCCTCGCCCGCTACGCCACCGCGGGGCTTCCGGCGCACGAGCGGCGCCAGCGTCGGGGACGGCTCGTCGTGCGGGTCGGCCTGATCCTCATCGGCCTGCTGCTCGCGGCCGTCGGCGTGTTCCCGGTGGACGTGTTCTTCCTCCTGCACAACACCGTCGCGACCGGGATGGCGGTGTGCTTCGCGGGAGTGGTCTGCGGGCTTCCCTGGGGCTGCTGCCCCGCCTGCCGCGGGTGTTCTTCGGGCTCGGGTACGTGTACGTGGCGGTGATCGCCCTGCTCGCGATCCTCTTCGCCGTCGGGTACTACAACCTCACCGCGGTCGAGCTCATCGCGGCCGTGCTCATCTTCAGCTGGATCATCGTGTTCCTGCGCACGACCGCCAGCGTCACGGCCCCGGCGCGGTTGCCGGAGCCGCGCGGCACCGGCGCCGTCGAGACGGTCGTCCCGTCGCGACGAGCGCCGGGCTGATGCAGCTCTGTCGGACCGCGTGCGCGATACGGTCCGACAGAGCGCGGCCGATCCGACGTCTCACTCGACGAGCTTGCCGGCGGTGTCCACGTCGCGGATGAGGACGGCGATCTCCTCCGGCACCGGCGGGATCTCCTCTCGGACGACGCCCGTCCGGGGCGACCACACCAGGTTCACCTGGAGGGCGGGATCGAGGTCGGGGTAGTCGCTGCGGTTGTGGCAGCCTCTGGTCTCCCTGCGCTCGAGCGCGGCCTCGAGAGTCGCCCGTGCGGCCAGCGCGGAGGAGCGGAGGTCGAAGGCATGTGCGAGGTCCTGGAACCCGGCGAGGTCGGGGTGGATCCCGATGCGGGCCATCCTGGCCTCGATCGCGTCGAGCTCGGCGAGGCCGGTGCGCAGCCCCTCCTCGTTCCGCACGACGCCGGCGTGGGCGGTCATGGTGTCGCGGATCGCCCGCTGCAGCGCCCTGACGTTCTCCGGGCCGTCGGCGGCGAGGAGATCGTCGATCTCGGCGCGGGCCTGCGCGACGGCGGCGGGGGAGCGTCGCGGCGCGTCGGCGTCCCTCGCCCGGGACGCGGCGGCACGGCCGACGATCCGCCCGAACACGAGCAGCTCGATGAGGGAGTTCCCCCCGAGCCGGTTGGCGCCGTGCAGTCCGCTGGCGGCCTCGCCGATCGCGTAGAGGCCGTCCACGTCGGTCCGGTGGTCCTCGGGATGCACCCAGACGCCGCCCATCGAGTAGTGCGCGGTCGGGGCGATCTCGATCGGATCGGTCGTGATGTCGAGCATCTGCAGCTCGAGCATCGTCTGGTAGACGCGGGGGAGCCGCGTCATGATCGTCTCGCGGGGGAGGTGCGAGACGTCCAGCCAGACGCCGCCGCGGGGCGTCCCCCGTCCCTCCGCGATCTCGGTGAAGGCCGCGAGGGCGACGCGGTCGCGGGTGGAGAGCTCCATCCGCTCCGGGTCGTAGCGCGACATGAAGCGCTCGCCGAGCGCGTTGCGGAGGATCCCGCCCTCGCCCCGCGCGGCCTCGGACACGAGGGTCCCCGCGGCGTCCTCCGGCTCGATGATCCCGGACGGATGGAACTGCACGAGCTCGGGGTCGCGGATCCGTCCGCCGGCCTCGACGGCGAGGCGGAACGAGTCTCCGGTGTTCTCGTCGCGGCGGGACGAGGTGCGGCGCCAGATGCGGTTGTGGCCGCCGGCGGCGAGGATGACCGCATCGGCGCGGATGAGATAGCGCGTGCCGTCGACGAGGTCGAACCCGTACGCGCCGAAGACCGTGCCGTCGTCCACGAGCAGACGCGTGACGTACACGGTGTCCATGATCGGGATCCGCAGCTCCTCGGCCCGGTCGACGAGGGTGCGCTGGATCTCCAGCCCGGTGTAGTCCCCCGCGAAGGCCGTGCGGCGATAGGTGTGTGCGCCGAAGAACCGCTGCGAGATGCGACCGTCGTCCTCACGGGCGAAGTTCATCCCGTAGCGTTCGAGGTCGCGGATGCCATCCTCCGCGCCCTGGGTCACGATCTGGACCGTGCGCGGGTCGGCGAGGAAGTAGCTCTCCTTGATGGTGTCCGCGGCGTGCTGCTGCCAGCTGTCGGCGGGGTCCATGGTGCCGAGAGCCGCGTTGATGCCGCCGGCGGCGAGGGAGGTGTGCGCGTCGTGCCGGGGGCGTTTGCCCACCGCGATCACGTCGACCCCTTGTTCGGCTGCCTCGATGGCGGCGCGCAGGCCGGACCCGCCGGTGCCGATGACGAGGACGGAGGTGGAGACGAGGCGTTCTGCTCCCGGAGCGCCCGGGGTGCGCGTGTGCTTCATGCGATCAACGCTAGAAGCGGCGTACTCATTACTCCAATGCATAATCCTGGTCGTATCGATGCGGCTAAGCTATGGTTATGAACCTCGAACAGCTCCGCGGCTTCGTCGAGGTCGCTCGCACCGGCAGCTTCACCAGGGCGGCCGCCGATCTGCACCTGGCCCAGCCCTCGTTGAGCCGGCAGATCTCCACCCTGGAGCGCGAGCTCGGCTCGGACCTTTTCCATCGGGCGCGCGGCAACATCGCGCTCACCTCGGCGGGGGAGACGCTTCTGCCCTATGCGCGGCGCATGCTCGCCGATGCAGAGGCGGTGCGTCAGGAGATGGACGAGATCGCCGGGCTGCGGCAGGGAAGGGTGCGCCTCGGCACCCCGCCGTCATTGTGCGCGAGCATCGTCGCGGAGGCGCTCGCCGCCTTCCGGATCGCCCATCCCGGGGTCGCGATCGAGATCGTCGAGCGCGGATCCCGGGGGCTCATCGCCGCGCTCGGCGAGGGCGCGCTGGATCTCGCCCTCGTGACCTCCTCGGATGCGGACGCCGTCATCCCGGTGAGCCTCACACGCATGGCGCTGCTCAACGAGGAGCTCGTGGTCGTCTCGGCAGCCTCACATCCGCCGCTGATCGGCCGCGGGCCGCTCATGCTCGCCGACGTCGCGCGGATCCCCCAGGTCGCGTTCCCGCGCAGCTACGACCTGCGGGCCACGACGGACGCGGCCTTCGCCGCTGCGGGGCTCACGCCGGCCATCGTCGTGGACGGCCCCGAGATGGACGCGGTCCTGCGTTTCGTGGAGCGGGGCGTGGGGATCGCGATCATCCCGGCGACCATGAGCATCGGGCGGGACGGGCTGCGGGCCACTCCGCTCGCGTCGCCGCGGCTCAGCCGCACGGTGAGTCTCGCACACCGAGCCGACGTCCGGCCCACCAGGGCGGCGGCGGTCATGCGGGACACGATCGTGGCGACCGCCGACGCCCTCGTCGGCGCGGGCGCCTTCGTCACGCGCGCCGACTGACCGGCCCCGAGGCGCGGCGCGGGACCGGCGGCCGGATCAGCGGGACGCGGCGGCGGCGAGCACCTCGACGATGCCCCGATAGGGACGCTCGGCGGCCCGGCTCATCCCGAGCTCGCATGCGCGGTTGCACGATGCGTGCAGCTCGGCGTCGATCTCGCGCACCTCGGCCGCCTCGGCCGCGGTCGCGGATGCGGTGAGCTCGGGGTGGAGCATCCCGCGGTCGCCCGCGAAGGCGCAACAGCCCCAGGCGTCCGGCACATGGACCTCTTCGGCCACGGCGCCGGCCAGGGCGAGCAACGCCGGGGTCGATCCCAGATGAGTGGAGGAGCACGTCGGATGGACCGTGATCGAGGCGGCGCGCGGGAGATCGCCGAGCGCGGGGAGCACACGGTCACGCAGGAATGCGACGCCGTCCACGATCTGCAGCGGCTCGGCGCTCGGAGCGTCGCGGAGGAGCCCGAGGAAGCCCTCCGTGCAGGAGGACGCGTCGCACACGACCGGGATCGCCCCCTCGCGGGAGGCCGCGACGACGGCGGCGACCACACGGTCCTGCATGCGCTGCTTCCCCGGACGGTACCCCTTGGAGGACCACGGGGTGCCGCAGCACAGCGCGTCGATGCCGTCGGGGACGTGCAGGCGCACGCCCGCCTGGGCGCACAGGTCCTGGAAGCTGCGCTGGAGCCCCGGCCCCTCGCCGGCCGGCCCGAACATCGCGCTCTGACAGGACGGCAGGTATACCGCGTCGGCCTCTCCGGCAGGCGTCGAGACGGCGACGGATCCGCGACGGGTGCCTCCGCCGGGAAGGTCCTCGCTCCACAACGGAAGGGTGTCCGCGCCGAGGACGGCTCTGGCCGCCGTGTTCGCGATCGTGACGAGCGGCGCCGGCGTCGCCTTCGCCACGGAGAGGGCGGTCGCCGCGGTGCGCGTCATCGTGCCCCAATGTCCGGCCGCCGCGTTCCACACCGTGGCGGCCGGCGCCTTCGCGCGCTCCGCCCTGAGCCGCCGGACGAGGTCCCCGGTGTTGATCAGCACCGGGCACGCGGTCTGGCACATGCCGTCGACGGCGCAGGTCTCCACGCCGTCGTAGCGGTAGGAGTCGTCCAGCTCGGCGGCGAGCGCGGTGTCGCCCGCCGCGCGCGCCTGCTCAGCGGCACGGCGCACGACGATCCGCTGCCGCGGGGTGAGGGTGAGATCTCGGCTCGGGCAGACCGGCTCGCAGTAGCCGCACTCGACGCAGCGGTCCACCTCCTCCTCCACCGGCACGGGCACCTTGATGTCGCGCAGGTGTGCCTCGTCGTCATCGGTCAGCAGCACTCCGGGGTTCAGGATCCCCCGCGGGTCGCAGGCCCGCTTGAGCTCCTGCATCACCGCGTAGAGCTCGTCGCCGTACTGGCGCCTGACGAACGGGGCCATCGCTCGACCGGTGCCGTGCTCGGCCTTGAGCACTCCGCCCTGTGCGAGGACGAGGTCGACCATGTCGTCGGTGAACGCCGCCAGCCGTGTCCTCCCCTCCACGGTGTCGAAGCGGTCGGTGATCATGAAGTGGATGTTCCCGTCCTTGGCGTGGCCGAAGATGACGGATCCGACGTACCCGTGCGCGTCGAAGAGCGCGGTGAGGGCTGTGCAGGTGTCGGCCAGACGTTCGACCGGGACGGCGACGTCCTCCAGCAGTGCCGTGGTGCCGGAAGGGCGGGCGCCCGCGATCGTGGTGTAGAGACCCTTCCGGATCTGCCAGAGCCCGGCGCGTGTCGCGGCATTGCTCGAGAACGTGGCGGGAAGCGTGAGGGAGAGGGCGGGGAGGAGGGTGTCGGCGTCGGCGATCCGTGCCCGCAACGCCTCCTCGTCCGGCTCCTGGTACTCGACGAGGAGGGCCGCGTGCTCCGCGACCTCCAGCGCCGCGATCCCGCCCGCCGGGTCCGGCGTCGTCCGGGCGACGCGCAGGCTCGCCGCGTCCATGAGCTCGATCGCGGCCGGACCCGTGGCGACGAGCGAGGGAAGGGCCTCGGTAGCCTTGCGCAGCGACGGGAAGACGAGGAGCGCGGTGGCGACCCGCGGATGCGCGGGGACGGTGCGGAAGACCGCCTCGGCGACGAATCCGAGAGTTCCCTCGCTGCCCACGAGCAGGTGGGCGAGGATGTCGACTGGGTCGTCGAAGTCGAGGAAAGCGTTGACGCCGTAGCCGATCGTGTTCTTGATCGCGAAGAGCCGCCTGATGGTCGCGACCGACGCGGCGTCGGCCCGCACCCGGTCACGGAGTCCGGCGAGGGCGTCGTGGAGAGCGGGGCGGGCGGCGCGGAGGCGCGCGTCGGCGTCGGGGACGGCGGTGTCCAGCGTCGTCCCGTCGGCGAGGACCATGGTCATCGAGGCGATGGTGCGGTACGTGTTCTGCTCCGTGCCGCAGGACATGCCGCTCGAGTTGTTCGCCACCACGCCGCCGATCGTGCACGCGATCTCGCTCGCCGGGTCGGGGCCGAGCTTACGCCCGTGCCGCGCGAGCCGTGCGTTGACCTGCCGGACCGTCGCCCCCGGCTGGACGCGTACGAGCGCGCCGTCGTCCTCGATCACGATCCGGCGGAACGCGCGGCGTGTGTCGATCTGGACTCCGTCGGCACTCGCCTGGCCGCTCAGGCTCGTGCCACCGGAGCGGAAGGCGATGGGGGTGCCGGCGTCGTTCGCCGCGGCGAGCACGCGCGCGACCGCCTCGGCGTCCTCGGCGACGACGACCGCGCGCGGGAGCAGCAGGTAGTGCGAGGCGTCATGCGCGGCCGCGTGTCGGTCGATCGCGCGGTCGCGCACGGCCTCCGTGCCGAGGAGGGCGCGGAGCTCGTCGATGAGGGGATCGGTGGCGGAGGGGATGGACACGGGTCTTCTCCAGGGGGGGCGTCGGGGCGTCGGGGCACGGATGTCAGATGCGACGCAGGGAGGCGGTGGCGTCGCGGGAGCGTCTGAGGGCGTCGATCGTCTCGTCGTGGCGGCGCTGGGCGGCTCCGATGAAGACCGCGTCGACGACGGCGAGCTGCGCCATCCGGCTCACCATCGCGCCGGCCCGGAACGCCGATTCCCTGGCGTAGGTGAACAGGACGTGGTCGGCGGTGTGCGCCAGCGCGGACGAGGGGGAGGAGGTGACGCCGATCGTGGTGGCGCCCCCCTCGTGCGCGGTGGCCACGAACCGTACGGTCTCGTCGGTCGCTCCGGAATGGGAGAAGGCGATCGCGACCGTGCGGGGGGCAGGGACGGCGGCCGAGGAGAGCGCCTCGTGCGGGTCGGCGAGGACGATCGCGCTCCGTCCGATCCGGAGGAGCTTGTGGCCGAGGTCCGCCGCGACGTACCAGCTCGCGCCGATCCCGTAGAGGAGGATCCGGTCCGCGCCGTCCACGGCGTCCACGACGGCCTCGAGCACGGTGTCGTCGAGGCGGGCGATCGTCTCTTCCAGGGCGAGGCGTTCCAGCGCGGCGAGCTTCTCGACCGCCTCCCGCAGCGAGTCCTCGGCACGGATGTCCGAGCCGTAGTCCGCGGATCCGGTGAACTGGGCGGACTCCCGTCCGAGCTCCGAGGCGAGGGCTCGACGCAGCTCTCCGTAGCCGCCGAGTCCGATCGCACGGCAGAAACGCACGACGGAGGCGACGGAGGACCCGCACGCCTCGGCGAGCTCGGTGATCGTCATCTCGACAGCCATGCCGGGACGCTCGCGGATCGCGACGGCGATGCGCGACTGGGACGGCGGGAGCGTGGCGGACGCGGCGTCGATCGTGGTCTGGATGCTCACCTGAAACATTGTTCCATTCAATGGGTCAATTATGTAGCATGTTTCCATGCATGTCTCGGCGACCGTCGCCGTCGACCTCGGGAAGTCGCGTTGCCGACTCGCCGTCGAGGGCGACGGCCCCCGCATCTTCCGCGACGGTCCCGGCACGCCGGGGCTGGCCGTCGATGGCGGTGTGGAGCAGGCGGTCGCGGCGATCCGTGGCCTGCTGCAGGAGGCGCTCGTCGCGCTCTCGGACGCGCCCTCGTTGCGCGTGGGCGTCGGTGCCGCGGGTGCGCTCGCCGACCCTGATGCCTCGGCCCTGCTTGCGGCGATCCTGGCCGACGCCGTCGGCGCCCCCGTCGCCGTCGCCTCCGACGTCGTGACCGCGCACGCCGGCGCGCTGCGCGGCGGACCGGGGGTCCTGCTCATCGCGGGGACCGGCGCGGTGGGGTTCGGGGTCGACGAACACGGCGCACGGCAGGCCGACGGCTGGGGCCCCGAGCTCGGCGACCTCGGCAGCGGCTCCTGGCTCGGGCGGGAGGCGGCTCGCGCCGTGCTTCGCGCTCGAGACGGGCTGGGGCCGGAGACCGCGCTCGCCGCCGCGTTCGCGGACCACCTCGGCGCCGCGGACTCTCCGATCACCTGGCTCGCAGGCGACACGCCGATCGCTCGACGGCTCGCGACCGCGGCGCCTCTCGTGCTCGACCTGGCGGATGCGGGAGACCCGGTGTCCGTCGCGATCCGGGACGAGGGCGTCCGCCTGCTCGCGGCCACGGCGCGCGCCGCGACCACGCACCTTGCGGCGGACGGGGACAGGACGCCTTCTGCGGCTGTCGCCCTCCACGGCGGCCTCCTCGACCATTCCGGCTATCGCGCCGCGGTCTCCGAGGCGCTCGCCGCCCATGATCTCGACGTCCGCCCCTCCTCGGGCGACGCCCTCACCGGTGCGGCGATGATCGCCGAGAACCGGGCTCCCCTCCACGAAAGGTTCGTGCACCGTGCAGGATGACGTCGTCCACCTCCGAGATCTCATCGACGAGCTGGCAGGCCTCGCCACCGAGACCGCCGACACCGGGCGAGGCGATCTCGACCTTCTGCCCACGATCGACCTCGTCCGGCGCATGAACGCCGAGGACGCCCGCGTCCCCGGTGCCGTCGCCGCGCAGGCGGAACGGATCGCGGAGGCCATCGACGCCATCACCGCACGGTTCCGTCGAGGCGGCCGCTTGATCTACCTCGGCGCGGGGACGGCGGGACGCATCGGCGTGCTCGACGCCTCGGAGTGCCCGCCGACCTTCGGCACGGATCCGTCACAGGTGGTCGGCATCATCGCCGGAGGGGACGTCGCCATCCGCTCCGCGGTCGAGAACGCCGAGGACGACGCCGAGGAGGCGGTGTCCGCGCTCCGCGCCCTGGGCGTGCGCGCCGAGGACACGGTGGTCGGCATCTCGGCCTCGGGCCGGACGCCGTACGTCCTCGGCGGGCTCGCCGCGGCGCGCGCGGCCGGGGCGTTGACGGTGGCGGTCGCCGCGAACGCCTCCTCGGCGATCGGTGCCGCGGCCGACATCGCGATCGACGTGGAGGTCGGGCCGGAGTTCCTCACCGGCTCGACCCGTCTGAAGTCGGGGACGGCGCAGAAGCTCGTCGTCAACATGCTCTCGACACTGTCGATGATCAAGCTCGGCAAGACCTACCAGGGCGTGATGGTGGACCTCCTCGCGACCAACGAGAAGCTGCGGGCGCGCTCGGTGCGCACGATCACCCAGCTCACCGGATGCTCGATCGACGAGGCGGTCGCCGCGCTCGGCCGTGCGGAGGGGTCGGTGAAACTCGCCCTCCTCCTGCTGATCTCCGGGGCTGAGCCCGAGACGGCGCGCACGGCGCTCGCGGCGTCGGGCGGTCTCCTGCGCGAGGCGATCGCCGTGCTCGCCTGAGCGCGGGTGCGTGAGCCTGGCTTCTGGCGCGTTCCTGAACGAGGGACGTCCGGAGGGACGCCGCGCGCCGCGTACCCTTGGTGAGGGACGATCCGCCCTCACCACCGCGCCGGCATCCCACGGCGCACGAATCGCATGCAAGGACGCTGATGAACGATTTCGCGGCACACCGCGACGACTGGAACGCACGGGAAGAGCTGGCGGAGCGGATGATCCCGCTCATCGGCGGGCTGAAGCGGGACCACGACGTGGTCACCTCGCTGCACGGCCATCGCCTGCTCGGGCTCTCGACGACCGGGCTGCTCGAGGTGCACGAGCGGATCGCCGGCCTCGGCCACGGCGAGGCCGCGCTCAAGGACACCCTCGCGGTGCTCGAGGCTCTTCGCGACCTCGCCCCCTCCGCCTCCTCCCTCGACGTCGCGCGACTGGCTGCGGGAGCGGCTGAGAGCGGGGAGGACCTCCGCACGCATCTGCGGCGCGTGCTCGCCCCCGCCCTCACCGGCGTGGCCGTCGCCGCCGAGCCCACCGATGTCGTCCTCTATGGCTTCGGCCGGATCGGGCGCCTCCTCGCGCGCATCCTCATCGCGCACACCGGCGGAGGGAGCGGTCTGCGGCTGCGGGCGATCGTCGTGCGCAAGGGATCTGAGAACGACCTCGTCAAGCGCGCCTCTCTTCTGCTGCGCGACTCCGTCCACGGCCGTTTCGAGGGGTCAGTGGACGTGGACGAGGCCGCGAACCAGATCATCGCCAACGGGACGCGGATCCAGGTCATCTACTCGGACGACCCCGCCACTGTCGACTACACCGCGTACGGCATCCATGACGCGATCGTGGTCGACAACACCGGCCGCTGGCGCGACGAGGCGGGGCTGCGCCGCCACCTGGAGTCCTCCGGCGTCGCCCGCGTTCTGCTCACGGCCCCGGGCAAGGGCGATCTGAAGAACATCGTGCACGGCATCAACCACGACCGCATCGAGGAAGGCGACCGGATCCTCTCTGCCGCCTCGTGCACGACCAACGCGATCACCCCGGTGCTCAAGGCCGTCGACGAGGCGTACGGGATCGTGCGCGGTCACGTCGAGACCGTCCACTCCTTCACGAACGACCAGAACCTCATCGACAACTTCCACAAGGGGGATCGACGTGGCCGGTCGGCGGTGCTGAACATGGTGATCACCGAGACCGGAGCGGCCAAGGCCGTCGCCCGCGCGCTGCCCGAGCTCGCCGGCAAGCTCACGGGCTCGGCGATCCGTGTGCCGACGCCCGACGTCTCCCTCGCCGTGCTGCATCTCGCGCTGGAGAACCCGGCCACCAAGGACGAGCTCAACGACTACCTCCGTCGGGTCTCACTGCACTCGAAGCTGCGTCAGCAGATCGACTATGTGGAGTCGCCCGAGGTCGTCTCGACCGACTTCGTCGGCTCTCATCGTGCGGGGATCGTCGACGGGCTCGCGACCATCGCGAACGACCGGGACGTGGTCCTCTACGTCTGGTACGACAACGAGTACGGCTACTCGTGCCAGGTGGTACGCGTGATCGAGACGATGGCCGGGTCGCATCCCGTCGTGCTGCCGGTGCGGCGCGAGGTGACCCTGCGCGGCTGAAGGCGGCGCTGCCAGCACGGGATGTCGACGGAGCAGGGCAGGATGGGCGCATGAGCACCCTCCTGTCCGAGCGGCTGCGCGCCCATCGGCTCACAGCCCCGGCCTCGACCGTCGTCGGGACGGCGAGGCACATGCTGGCCGTGCAGGCGCAGGACTTCCTGGCAGGACGGTGGGCGCTCGGCGTGCGGACCACCGGCGCCCCGCGCCTGTCCCGTGTCGACGCCGCCTTCGCGCGCGGCGACCTCGTGCGGTCCTGGACCATGCGCGGGACGCTGCACATCGTCCCGGCCGCCGACCTCCGCTGGATGCTGTCGGTGACGGCGGAACGGCAGCTGCGTCAGGCGGCGACCCGGCATCGATCCCTCGGCATCGACGCCGAGATGATCGGCCTCGTCGAGCGCCGACTGCGCGAGCGGCTGGCAGACGGAGGGCGCACCAGGGCTCAGCTCTTCGCCGACATCGAGGAGCTGGGCATCGATCCGGCCGGGCAGCGCGGGGTACATCTCCTCTGCGCGCTGTCGCTGCACGGTGTGCTCGTGCAGGGACCGGTCGTCCGACGGCCGGGCGCGGTGTCCCGTGAGCAGCTGTTCGTCCTCGCCGACGCGCACGTCCCGGAGGCGCCGGAGCCGGACGACCCGCTCGCCGAGTTCTTCATCCGCTACGTCGACGGACACGGTCCGGCCACCGCCGCCGACTTCGCCTGGTGGGCAGGGCTCCCCCTGGGAGTGGCGCGGGAGGCGGTCGAGCGCGCGGCCGGCCGGGTCCGTGAGCCGGAACCGGGGGTCTTCCTGGCTGCGTCCGCGCCCCGCAGAGCGCGCGGCGCGGACGACACCGCTGTCCACGCGCTGCCGATGTTCGATGAGTACTACATCTCCTACGCCGACCGCGGTCCCGTCGCCTCGGCCTCGGCGGCCGCCCTGATCGGGCCGGGGAAGAACGGCATGGTGCGGGCGAGCCTCATCGCGGGCGGCCGGGTCGTCGGCGCTTGGGCGCACTCCGCGGCCGTGGGACGCCATCGCGAGGATCCGGTGGCCGAGCTCTTCGCCGCGCTCGGCGAGCCGGTGGCCGCCGTCGTCGCGCCGGAGGACGTCTCGGCCGCTCTCCGGCGCTATGCCGACTTCCTCGCCTGACCGACCCGACGGCGCACCCGGAACCGTCGCCTGCGCGCTGCCTCGCCGTGCCGTCGCGCTGCCGCTATTCGCCGGCGTGACGATCGAGGAACGAGTAGACCTCGTTGTCGTCGACGCCGGGGAACGCGCCGCGGGGGAGCGGGGAGAACATGTGGGTGTGCACCCGGGCGCTCGGCCAGGCCTTTCCGGCCCATCGCGTCGCGATCCCGTCCGGCGCGCGACGACAGCAGGAGTCGTCCGGGCAGGTCGAGGTCGCCCGATG
This sequence comes from Microbacterium sp. S308A+, assembly GCF_049800815.1. Taxonomy (NCBI): domain Bacteria; kingdom Bacillati; phylum Actinomycetota; class Actinomycetes; order Micrococcales; family Microbacteriaceae; genus Microbacterium; species Microbacterium sp. S308A+. The sequence goes on from NZ_JBNAFT010000002.1 coordinate 474,224, forward strand.
CGTCGTCTCCCTGCCGCGCCACCACCGGGCGTCGTCGAAGGGCACCCCGACCGTGATCGAGAAGCCTCCGCCGTCGGCCGAGCCGGTCTGGGTGGAGCACCAGAACGTCCCGGAGGGCGTGTCGGTGTATTGATAGTGCTCCGTGGTGCGGTTCTGCTGACTGAACGCGGCACGCGCCGAGAACTTCCGGCACACGCGCTGGCCCTCCACGGCGCCGGTGACGTCCATGGGGAGGGGGAGGTCGTCGTTCTCGTAGACGCGGGTGATCGCGCCGGTCTCGTCCACCCGGAGGAAGTGCAGCCGCATGCCGAGGTGCTCGGTGAGGAGGTTGGTCATCCGCATCCCCGCGGCCTCATGCGTGACCCCGAAGGCGTCGCGGAAGTCCTCGACGGCGAGGTTCCGGTCCTTCTTCGCCTGCTGCAGGAAGGCGACGCCCGCCGTCTCCGGGATGAGGCAGCAGGCCGCGAAGTAGTTGATCTCCAGACGCTGCTGGAGGAAGTCGGCGTAGTCGGTCGGAGGCGTGTGGCCGAGGAGGCGGTGCGCCATCGCCTGCAGCGCCATCGACCGCAGCCCGTGACCGCCGGGGATGGAGGCGGGCGGGAGATAGATCCGGCCGTTCTCCACATCGGTGACCGACCGGGTCGAGTGCGGGAGGTCGTCGACGTACAGGAGCTCGAAGCCCAGCTGCTCGGCCATGATGCTCACGGTCCGGTGCGTGAGCGCCCCCGTGCTGTGCCCTGCGGCCTTGAGCTGCTTCTCTGCCAGCTGCTCGATCTGCGGCAGGTGGTTGTTGTGCTCGCGCATCCGCACGCGGAGCTCGGTGTTGGCGCGGCGTGCCTCCTCCGGCGTCGCGATCGCCTCGCGTTCGCGACGATGCAGCTCACGATGCAAGCCGAGAATCGACTCGATCGTCTCGTCTGACATGCCCTTGGTGACCCGGACGGGGGCGACGCCCAGCTGACGGAACACCGAGCTGCGCTGCGCATGCTCCAGCTCGATCTCGAGCGCGGCGCGACGGTTGGGCGGCTCGTTCGAGATGAGGTCGGAGACCTGCGTGCCCGTCGCCTCGGCGATCGCCTGGAGCAGGGAGAGCTTGGGTTCCCTCTTGCCGTTCTCGATGAGGCTGAGCTGGGATCCGGCGACGCCGACCGTCGCTCCCAGCTCATCAAGCGTCAGACCGCTCTGCGTGCGGTGATGACGGATGCGGTGTCCGAGGGTCGCGAGCTCGAGTCCGTTGGCAGCCATTCCTTGATGATAGCGAAAGAATCAGATTTCTTATCTGAACTTTCATCCCGAAAGAGTCTCGATAGCGCTCAAGAATGGTCTCAACGCCCGCCTCTTCCAAGGAGCAGACATGGCCATCGCTGAGACGTCCACCCCGCGCACCCCCGCCGTCGCACCCGTGCGTGCGTTCGGCTCGGCGCCCGAGTACGACACTCCGGCGTTCGCCGAGCTCGCCGCCTGGGTCGAGGAGGTCCGCGCCCTCACCCAGCCCGCCGCAGTGCACTGGGTGGACGGCTCACGCGCGGAGAACGACGCGCTTCTGCGTGCGCTCGTGGACGAGGGCAAGCTGATCAAGCTCAACCCCGAGTGGCGTCCGGGCTCCTACCTCGCCCGCTCGCACCCGAGCGACGTCGCCCGCACCGAGGGGCGTACCTTCATCGCCTCCGAGCGCGAGGAGGATGCCGGCCCCACCAACAACTGGGCCGACCCGGCTGTGATGCGCGAGAAGATGAACGGCCTCTTCGAGGGCTCGATGCGCGGTCGCACGATGTACGTCGTGCCGTTCTCCATGGGAGCGGTCGGAGGCCCGCTCTCGCACATCGGCGTCCAGATCACCGACAGCGCCTACGCGGTCGCCTCGATCGGCATCATGACCCGGGTGGGCGCCGCCGTCACGCGGCAGATCGCGGAGGGCGCGCCGTGGGTGCGCACCGTGCACACCGTCGGCGCCCCGCTCGCCCCAGGAGAGACGGACGTCGAGTGGCCCTGCAACGACGAGAAGTACATCGTGCACTTCCCGGAGACGCTCGAGGTCTACTCCTACGGATCCGGCTACGGCGGCAACGCCATCCTCGCGAAGAAATGCTTCGCGCTGCGCATCGCCTCGGTGATCGCCCGCGACGAGGGGTGGCTCGCCGAGCACATGCTCCTGATCCGCGTGATCGATCCGAAGGGGAAGGCCTACCACGTGGCCGCCGCGTTCCCGTCGGCCTGTGGCAAGACCAACCTCGCGATGCTCCGTCCGACCATCCCCGGGTGGCGCGTCGAGACCCTCGGCGACGACATCACCTGGATCCGTCCCGGTGAGGACGGGCGCCTCTGGGCGATCAACCCCGAGGCGGGCTTCTTCGGAGTCGCCCCCGGGACCGGCGAGTCGACGAACGTGACGGCTGTGGAGACGCTCTGGGGCAACACGATCTTCACGAACGTGGCATTGCGCCCAGACGGCGACGTGTGGTGGGAGGGGCTCACCGACGAGGCGCCCGCCGAGCTCATCGACTGGCAGGGGCAGCCCTGGACGCCGGACTCCGGCCGTCCTGCGGCGCATCCGAACTCGCGCTTCACCGTCTCGGCGGCGCAGTGCCCGCAGATCTCAGAAGACTGGGAGCAGGCGGTCCCGCTCGACGTCATCCTCTTCGGCGGGCGGCGGGCGTCCAACGTGCCGCTCATCGTGGAGGCGACGGACTGGACGCACGGCGTGTTCCTCGGCTCGACCATCTCGTCCGAGCGGACCGCCGCTGCGGAGGGGACCGTGGGCGAGCTCCGTCGTGACCCGTTCGCGATGCTGCCCTTCTGCGGCTACAACATGGCCGACTACTTCGGCCACTGGTTGGCAGTGGGCCGCAGCGCCCGTTTCGATCGTGCGCCGAGGATCTTCCAGGTCAACTGGTTCCGCCGCGGCGAGGACGGCCGCTTCCTGTGGCCGGGGTTCGGCGACAACGCCAGGGTCATCGACTGGATCGTCCGTCGCGTCTCCGGCGAGGTCGGCGCGGTGGACAGCCCGATCGGACGCCTGCCAAAGACCGAGGACCTCAACCTCGAGGGGCTCGACATCCCCGAGGCCGATCTCGAGGAGCTGTTCACGGTCGACAGCGAGGCCTGGGGCGCGGAAGCCGATCTGACGGAGGAGTTCTACGACACCTTCGGAGACAAGCTCCCCGCGGCGCTTCGCGCCGAGCTGGCCTCCCTGCGCTACCGGCTCGCGCAAGCCTGAGCCGTGCGTCTCGTCGCCTTCCTCACAGCGGAGGCGGCCCCACGAACCGCGGCGGCGGGATGTCAGGGACGAACAAGCTGAGTGGTCCCCGGCATTCCGTCGCCGCGTCCTGTCATCGCGGAGACGGCTGTGCTCATCGTCTTCCGTACTTCTTGTGCACCGCCTGACGGCTCACGCCGAGAGCGCTGGCGATGGCCTGCCAGGAGTATCCGGCCACGCGTGCACGGCGGACCTGCGTCTCCTCGGCGCGAGCGATCTGGGCGCGGGCCTCGGCGAGCCGGTGCAGCTCTGCCAGCGGCTCGCCCCGGGGATCCATCGTCGAATCGGTGCGCGGAACGGACATCGGGCCTCCTCGGACAACTGCAGCGCTTCCTTCGAAACACTGCAGTCGTCAACTTACATTGACTAAACCGCTTTCGTCAAACAAAGTTGACGAAAGCGGTTTGATTGGATGACTGCATGCTTTTTCCGCTGAAGGCCAGACCGGGCGATCGCATTGCCGTGCTCTCGCCCTCCTTCGCCGCTCCCGCGGTTTCCGTGGCGCTGCATGAGCAGGCCATGGCGCGGTTGCGCCAGACGACCGGCCTCGTCCCCGTCGAGTACCCCACCACTCGGCTGAGGGGGGCAAGTCCGGCAGCCCGGGCGGCTGACGTGAACGCCGCGTTCGCGGATCCCGACATCCGTGCGATCATCGCGACCATCGGCGGAGACGATCAGGTCCTCGTCACCCCGCATCTGGACCCTTCGCTGCCGCGCACCGATCCGAAGCCCTTCCTCGGGTACAGCGACAACACGAACATCCTCTCCTGGCTCTGGCGTAACGGCGTCGCTGCCTTCCACGGCGGCTCGACCCAGATCCATCTCGGCGCCGGGCCGGAGGTCGACAACATTCACGCCCGGTCGCTCCGCGCTGCACTGCTCGAGGGCGGCGCCATCCTTCTCACCGAACCGGGGGAGTCCGAGGACTTCGGGCGCCGGTGGGAGAGCCCCCGCTCGCTCGTCGAGTTCGGAGACCGGAGCGAGAGCGGCTCATGGACCTGGTCGGGGCCGGAGCACCGTGTGGCCGGACGGACGTGGGGCGGTTGCTTCGAGGTGCTCGATCAGCTCGCTCTCGCCGATCGTCTGCCCGCGGCGGGCGAGCTCCGCGGCGCGGTACTCCTGCTGGAGGCGAGCGAGCGGCTGACGTCGGTGGAGACGATCACCTCCTGGGTTCGCGGGCTGGGGGAGAGGGGGATGCTCGCCGAGGTCGCCGGCGTCCTCGTCGCGCGCCCGCCGGTGAGCACCTTCGACGCGGTCCCGCCGGCGGAAGAGGCCCGACGGATGAGGGGCGCCCAGCGCGACGCCGTGGTCGCGGAGATCTCCCGCTACAACCCGGAGGCGGTCGTGTGCGTGGGCGTGCCGTTCGGGCACACCCGCCCGCAGTGGATCCTGCCCTACGGCGGCGAGGTCGTGCTGGACGGGGCGGCTCGGACCGTCACCGCTTGCTACGGCGACGTCGAGGCCGGGACAGGAGCGCGCCGCAGGACTACGCTGACGGGATGATCTACGAGCACCTCGGGGCTCGGCCCCGGATCGACGACACCGCCGTCATCGCGCCGTCCGCCGTGGTCTCCGGCGATGTACGGATCGGCCCGGGATGCCAGGTCCTGCATGGCGCGGTGATCACCGCGGAAGGCGGCCCGATCGTCCTCGGCGAGAATGTGATCGTCATGGAGAACGCGGTCATCCGGGCGAGTGCCACAGGCCCCGTGCACATCGGCGACCACGTGCTGATCGGCCCCGGGGCCTCGGTCTCCGGCGCGACGATCGCGGACGAGGTCTTCCTCGCCACCGGCACCCGAGTCTTCAACGGCGCACGGATCGGCGAGCGCGCGGAGGTGCGGATCAACGCTGTCGTGCACCTGCGCACGACCCTTCCCGCCGACGCCGTCGTGCCGATCGGCTGGGTAGCCGTGGGGGACCCGCTGCGAGTGCTGCCGCCCGACCGGCATCACGAGATCGCGGCGGCCCAGCAGGAGCTCGACTTCCCGGGATACGTCTTCGGCCTTGACCGCGAGACACCGGATCTCATGGTCCAGCTCACCGAGCGCTATGGCCGCTCGCTCGCCCGCCACGCCGACGACCGCGAGATCGGCTGAGCCCTCAGAGCCGATCTCGAAGGTCAGGTCAGATGACGCCCTGCGCGAGCATCGCCCCGGCGACGCGCTCGAACGCCGCGCAGTTCGCACCCACCACGTAGTCGCCGGGAGCGTCGTAGCGCTCGGCGGCGTAGAACGCGGCGTGGTGGACGTCGGCCATGATCTCGCGCAGCCTCTGCTCGCTCTCGGCGAAGCCCCACCGCTGACGGGCGGCGTTCTGGCTCATCTCCAGTGCCGAGGTCGCCACGCCACCGGCGTTCGCGGCCTTGCCAGGGGCGAACAGCACGCCGGCGCGCTGGAACACCTCGACGGCCTCGGGCACGCAGGGCATGTTCGCACCTTCGGCGACAGCACGGACGCCACCGGCGACGAGCGCCCTCGCAGACTCCTCGCTCAGCTCGTTCTGCGTCGCGGACGGGATCGCGATGTCGACCGGGACCTCCCAGACGTTCCCACCCTCGACGAAGCGGGCACCGGGACGCCGCGCGGCATATTCGACGATGCGTCCGCGCTCGACCTCCTTGATCTGACGGAGAAGGGCCAGGTCGATCCCGGCGTCGTCGCGGACGTAGCCGGACGAGTCGGACGCCGTCACCGCACGCGCTCCGAGCTGCTGCGCCTTCTCGATCGCGTAGATCGCGACGTTCCCCGACCCCGAGACCGCCACGCGCTTGCCCTCGAGGGATTCCCCGTGCACGTCGAGCATCTCCTGCACGAAGAACACGGCGCCATAGCCGGTGGCCTCCGTGCGCACCTGCGCGCCGCCCCAGCCGATCCCCTTGCCGGTGAGGATCCCCGACTCGTGACGGTTGGTGATCTTGCGGTACATGCCGAACAGGTAGCCGATCTCACGACCGCCGACGCCGATGTCGCCCGCGGGGACGTCGGTGTGCTCGCCGATGTGCCGGTACAGCTCGTTCATGAACGACTGGCAGAAGCGCATGACCTCCGCGTCGGACCTGCCGTGCGGGTCGAAGTCGGATCCGCCCTTGCCTCCGCCGATGCCCTGGCCGGTGAGCGCGTTCTTGAAGATCTGCTCGAAGCCGAGGAACTTGATGATCGACAGGTTGACCGACGGATGGAAGCGCAGCCCGCCCTTGTAGGGGCCGAGAACCGAGGAGAACTGGATCCGATAGCCGCGGTTGACCTGCAGACGCCCGGCGTCGTCGATCCACGGCACGCGGAACATGATCTGTCGCTCCGGCTCGACCAGGCGCTCCAGCACGCCGTTCTCCCCGAGCTCCGGGTGCTTCTCGAGCACCGGGGCGATCGAGTGCAGCACCTCGTGCACGGCCTGGTGGAACTCCGGCTCGTGCGGACTGCGCGCCTGCACGGTGTCGAAGACGGGCTGCACGGCGGGGGCGAGCGGGTGGAACTCAGGGGCGATCGTAGAGGTCTCGGTCACGCGAGGACTTTCTGGACGAGGAGACGAGGGGAGCGATCGTGTCGCGGGGGAGCCGGATGCGGCGCGAGGTTTCACTCTAGCGCGGCCTCAGCCGGTGTTCTGCAGCCCGGCGGCGACCCCGCTCACGGAGAGCAGGAGCAGTCGCTGGAGATCCGGCGGGGTCGGCGCCGTCTCGTCCGCGGCCGCCGCGCGCAGACCGCGCAGCGCGCGCAGCTGCAGCAGCGAGAGCGCGTCGACGTAGGGGCTGCGCATCTTCACTGCCCGCTGCAGCACCGGTTTGTCCTCCAGGAGCTCGGATCCGCCGGTGAGGCGGATCACCCAGGTGCGGGTGAGCTCCAGTTCTTCCAGGACGAGCGCGGCGAGCTCGGGGCGGTCGCCCAGGTCGAGGTAGCGGCGCGCGATTCGGAGGTCGGTCTTGGCCAGGCTCATCGCGACGTTGTCGATCATCGTGTGCAGAAGAGGCCAGTCGCGATACGCCGCACGCAGCACCTCCTCGTCGCCGACCGCCTCCAGGGCGGTGCCGAGGCCGAACCAGCCGGCCAGGTTGATCCGCGCCTGGGTCCACGCGAAGACCCACGGGATCGCACGGAGGTCCTCAAGCGACTCGACCGACAGGCCACGGCGCGCGGGCCGGGAGCCGAGCGCGAGCAGGCCGATCTCCTCGAGCGGGGTCACGGTCGCGAACCAGGGCGCGAACCCGTCGGCGCGCACGAGCGAGAAGAAACGCTCCCGGGAGGCCGCGTCCATGGCCGCCGCGACGTCCGCGAAGCGCGCGGCGGCCTCGCTCGTACGGCGCTCGACCTCGGGGGAAGAAGCGAGGAGCGTCGCTGCCGCGACCTGGTCGATGTGGCGCATCGCGATCGCCGGCTCGCCGTACCGGGCGAAGATCACCTCTCCCTGCTCCGTGAGCTTGAACCGGCCGTCGACCGAGTGCGGCGGCTGGGCGAGGATGGCCGAGTTCGCGGGTCCTCCGCCGCGGCCCAGCGCGCCGCCGCGGCCGTGGAAGAGGGTCAGCTCGATCCCGGAGTCCCGTGCCCAGCGCGCGATCTCGGCCTGGGCCTCGTAGAGCGCGAGGTTGGCGGCGACCGGTCCGACGTCCTTCGAGGAGTCGGAGTACCCGAGCATGACCTCCAGGCGTCGGCCGGTCTGGGCGAGGCGGGAGGCGAACTCGGGATGCGTCACGACCTCGGCGAGGATGCCGGGGGCGGCCTGGAGGTCGGCGAAGGTCTCGAAGAGCGGGACCACGTCGAGCACCGGGCCGCCGCCGTCCGGGAAGGCGCGGCGGGCGAGCCGGTGGACGTTCACGAGGTCCTCCGCGGACCGGGTGAAGGAGACGACGTAGCGGCCCGCCGCGCGCGGTCCCCGCTCGCGCTGGATGTCGGCGATCGCGCGGAAGACCTCGAGCACCTCCTCGGTCTCCGCGCTCAACGCCCCGCCGGCCTCCAGCTCGGCGAGCGCCCGCGCGTGCACCTGCGAGTGCTGGCGGACCTCGAGCTCGGCGAGGTGGAACCCGTAGGTCTCCACCTGCCAGACGAGGTGCTGGACGCCGCCGAAGGCGTGGCGCAGGGCGCCGGCCGCCCGGAGCGACTCCTGGACGACGCGCAGATCCGCGAGCAGATCGTCGGGGCCGGCGTAGCCGTGATCCTCGCCCTGACGGGTGGCGGCGATGCGACGGGCCAGGAGCAGCAGCACGCGGCGGTGCGGCTCGTCGGGCGAGCGCTTGGCGATCTCCGCGGCCGCCGCCGGGTCGTCCTCGCTCAGACCCGCCCATAGGCGCATCAGCTCGTCGCTGGGCGGGGTGTCCCCGGCATCGAGGGTGAGCGTGCGCCCGATCCGCTCGAACGCACGCTCCAGGCCGCGGAGCACATGGTCCGCGGCGATCGCTGCGGCCTCTCGGGTCACCGTCGCGGTGACGAAGGGATTGCCGTCGCGGTCTCCGCCCACCCAGGAGCCGATCCGCACGAACGCCGGCGCCAGCGGTGCGGAGCTGCCGGACTCCTCGCCGCGCAGCTCGTCGTCGATCCGGCGGTAGACGTGGGGGACCGTGGTGAACAGCGTCTCGTCGAAGACGCTCATGACGGTGCGAACCTCGTCGGCGGGCGCTGGCTTCTCGGCGCGGAGCGGAGCGGTGCGCCAGAGGGTGTCGATCTCCTCCAGCATCCGGCGGCGGGCGCGGTGCTCCTCCGCGCCGCCGGTGCTCGCGGCGTCGTGCTGCACGAGCAGGGCGGCGAGACGGCGGATGCTCGACGACACCGCCCGGCGGCGGGCCTCGGTGGGATGGGCGGTGAAGACGGGATGGAAGCGGAGCGCGCTCAGCCTGCGACGAGCCTCCTCCTCGCCGACCTCGTCGCGGAGACGGGAGAAGGCGGCGGCCACCGTGTCGGCGGCGTCCTCGCGGCCGGGGCGTCCGGCGCGCTCGCGGAGCACGCGGACACGCTGATGCTCTTCGGCGAGGTTCACGAGATGGAAATAGGCGGTGAAGGCACGGGCGACCTCGTCCGCCCGTTCGACCGTGAAGGAGTCGGCGATCTCGACCGCCCGCTCGAAGGCATCGGAGCTCTCGTCCGTGTACGCCTGGATCGTGGCGGTCCGCAGACGCTCGACGTCCTCGAAGAGGCCTTCGCCGCCGTACTCGCGGAGCACCTGGCCGAGCAGGGCGCCGAGCATCCGGACGTCGGCGCGCATCTCGTCGGGGATCCCTCTCCCGGCCTCGAAACGGCCGACGAGGGCGATGGCCTCGGTGGTGGTGGGTTCGGGGGTCACGGTTCGAGGGTAATGCGCCCGCGGCGTGCCCTCGAACCCGCAGGCGGGGCAGGGCGGACATACGATGGACACGATGTCTTCCCGTCTGCGGCTTCTCCGCTCCCAGCAGTTTCCGGCCATCCTCCTTCTCACGGTCGCGGGGCTCGGGCTCCTGCTCGCCAACACTCCGGCCCACGACGGTATCGCCGGCCTGCTGGAGACGCACCTGGCGGTGCCCGGCACGGCGCTCGACCTGTCGATCGAGCATTGGATCTCCGACGGGCTCCTGGCGGTCTTCTTCTTCGTCGTCGCGCTCGAGCTCCAGTACGAGCTGACGCGGGGGGACCTCAACAGCGCACGCAAGGCGGTGCAGCCCGCGATCGCGGCCGCCGGCGGGATCCTGGTGCCGATCGCGCTTTACCTCCTCATCGCGGGCGGCCCCGAGACGAGCAGCGGATGGCCGATCCCGACGGCGACCGACATCGCCTTCGCTCTGGGCGTTCTCGCGGTCTTCGGCCGGGGAATCCCGTCGGCCGTTCGGGTGTTCCTGCTCGCCCTTGCCATTCTCGATGACATCGTGGGGATCGTCTTCATCGCGGTGGTCTTCGCGAAGGACCTGAACCTGGGTCTGCTCGCCCTCGGCGTCGTCGCCGTGATCGTGTTCGGTGTGCTGAGCCGACTGCTGCGCGGTCCGGCACGGCTGCCGGTGGGGATCCTCATGGTCGTGGTCGGACTGGTCGCCTGGGGGCTCGTGGCGTCCTCCGGCGTGCATGCGACGATCGCCGGTGTGATGCTGGGCCTCGTGATGGCGCCGCGGCCGGCTGACGCGGCGCGGCATGTGCTGGAACCCTGGGTCAACGCGATCGTGTTGCCGCTGTTCGCCTTCGTCGCCGCCTTCGTCGTGATCCCGCAGGTGTCGCCGACCGAGCTCTCGCCGGCTTTCTGGGGTATCGTCATCGCCCTTCCGGTCGGCAAGGTCCTCGGGATCGCAGGGTTCGGCTGGGTCGCGATGCGCATCCGCCCCCGCGGTGCACCGGCGGCCATCCCCTTCCCTGACCTTCTCGCCGCAGGAGCCCTCGGCGGCATCGGGTTCACCGTGTCGCTCCTGCTCGCGAACCTCGCCTTCGCAGGCGAGCTCGCTCTCCGCGATCAGGCGATCCTCGGCGTGCTCGTCGGATCCCTCGTCGCGCTCGCCCTGGCGGCGCTCCTCGTGTCCGCGCGGGCACGGGGCTACCGTCGCGCCGCCCAGGACGCCGCATGAGCGCGGTCGGCAAGGGGACCGATCCGCGGGATCCGCTCCGCGCGGCCGCCGAGACGATGCGGGACGTGCGCGACCGATGTGCATGGTCGCAGCGGATGACGCACCGCGGGCTTGTGCCGTATCTGGTGGAGGAGTCCTACGAGCTCATCGACGCGGTCGAGACCGACGACAGAGCCGGGCTCCGTGAAGAGCTGGGCGACCTCCTCTGGCAGGTGCTCTTCCACGCGGCGATCGCTGCGGAAGACCCGGACGAACCCTTCGACGTCGACGACGTCGCCCGCGCCGTCACCGAGAAGATGCGGCGTCGTCATCCGCATGTCTTCGGCGACGCCGTGGCGACGACGCCGGAAGAGGTGCTCGTTCACTGGAACGCGGCGAAGGCCGCGGAGAAGAGCACACGGCGGAGCGTGCTCGACGGTGTCCCTCGGGGGATGCCGGCGCTCGCGCTCGCGCAGAAGCTCTTGGGCAGGGCAGACGGTGTCGGCGTCGGGATCCCGGCTTCCTCGCCGGGTGAGGCGCCGTCGGCGCCGGCGTCCGAGGCGGAGCTGGGAGACGCGCTCCTCGCCCTCGTCGCCCGGGCACGGGGGGCCGGATGGGACGCGGAGCGGGCGCTCCGCGAGCGGGTGCGTGCGCTCGAGGACGAGGTGCGCACGGCCGAGGGCTGAGGCGGAGCGTGTCGCGCGACCTGGGATGATGGATGCGTGGCCACCGTGAACCCTCCGCGCGGGATGCGCGATTTCCTTCCTGCCGACAAGGCGCGCCGGGAGCGCGTGCTCGCCGTGATCCGGGAGCGGTATCGGGCGCATGGCTTCGACGAGATCGAGACCCCCGTGGTCGAGGAGTACGACCGTCTGCATGCGGGGATCGGCGGCGACAACGAGAAGCTCTCCTACGCGATCCTGCGGCGAGGTCTCGACGCCGACGCGATCCGTGCGGCCGCGGACCAGCCCGCCGGGCTGTCCGACCTCGGGCTCCGTTACGACCTCACCGTCCCGCTCGCCCGGTTCTACGCGAGCAACCGCGGGCAGCTGCCCGGTGTGTTCCGCTCGATCCAGATCGGCCCGGTCTGGAGGGCGGAGCGCCCGCAGAAGGGGCGTTACCGCCAGTTCGTCCAGTGCGACATCGACGTGATCGGGGATGACTCCGCGCGGGCCGAGGCCGAGCTCGTCGTGGCATCGCTCGACACGATCGACGCCCTCGGGCTCGACGGCGGCACGGTCCGTGTGAACGACCGGCGCGCCCTGGACTGGATGCTCGACTCCTTCGGCTTCGCCGGCCCCGAGCGTCCCGGCGTGCTCATCACCATCGACAAGCTCGACAAGATCGGCTCGCAGGGCATCGTCGCCGAGCTCCGTGACCGTGGGGCGACGGTAGCGGCGGTCGACGCCTTCGAGGCGTTCCTGCGCCGCCCTCGGACCACCGAGTACCACCCGTACGGGGAGCGGCAGATCCGTGCGGCGCTGCCCGAGGGTGCGCCGGACGACGTCATCGCCCACCTCGTCGGACTCGGGGAGGCCGTCGCGGCGGCCCGCCCCGCGGCCGACGGCGCCGATCCCGTGCCGTTGGCCTTCGATCCCTTCCTCGTCAGGGGCATGGGCTATTACACCGGCACGATCCTCGAGCTCGCGCACCCCTCGGTCGACTACTCGCTCGGCGGTGGCGGGCGATACGACGGCATGATCGGCCGTTTCCTGGGGCAGGACGTGCCCGCGGTCGGGTTCTCGATCGGCTTCGAGCGGATCGTCGACCTCGTCGCCGACCGTGAGCGGGACGCCGCTTCGGCCGTGGTGCTCGTGCATGATGCCGACGTGCCGGTCGCCGAGCTCCTCGCGCACAAGGCCGCCCTGCTGGCGACCGGCGGCGTGGGTCGCGTGCGCCTGGAGCAGCGGACGAAGAACCTGAAGGCGCTCCTGGAGCGTGCGTCCGCCGACGGGTACACCACCTTCGCTTCGGTGCGGGCGGGCGACGCCGTCGGCGCCGTGGAGCTGCGCCCGCTCGGCTGAGTGGCCCGTCCGCCATCTCGCGGTCATTCGCCGTTCATCCGATCAGGGTGGGATCGGCGCATGGCTCGTGCACGCGGGAGGCTCCCGGCCGCCAGAGCGACGGCGCTGAGCGTCACCGTCGTGGCGATGGCGGTGACGACGGTCGGTGCGCTGCGACTCACCCTTGTCCGTCAGGCCGCCCTCGCCCGGCGCCGGATCGGAAAGCCCCTCGGTGAGGACGCCGTCGACGCCGACCGGGTGTGGCGGCGACGACTCGACGGCGCACCGCTCGATCTGCTGCTGCTGGGCGACTCCCTCGCCGCCGGGCTCGGGGTCGAACGGCGGAAGGACACTCTCGGCGGTCGTCTGGCCCGATCCGTGGCGCGTCGGCTGCGCAGACCGGTGCGTCTGCGCACGGCGGCGGTCGTCGGCTCCGAGTCGCCCGACCTCGAGGCGCAGCTCGATGCACTGCCCCGTCGCTACCGCCCCGAGGTCGCGGTGATCGTCGTCGGCGGCAACGACGTGACCCATCGGATCCCGACCACGGTCTCGGTTCGTCATCTGGACGCGGCGATCGCGCGGCTGCGGCGATGCGGTGCCGAGGTGGTCGTGGGGACCTGCCCCGATCTCGGCGCGCTGCGTCCGGTGCCTCAGCCGCTGCGCCATCTCGCGTCCCGGATCTCGCGGCGTCTCGCCGAGGCCCAGGCGAAGGCCGCGGCAGCGGCTGGCGCCGAGCCGGTGGACCTGCATCGCGCGGTCGGACCGTTGTTCGCGCAGGAACCGGACGAGATGTTCAGCCGCGACCGCTTCCATCCGAGCGCGCTCGGCTACCGGCGCACCGCGGAGGCTCTGCTCCCCGCGGTCGTGCGCGGAGCAGAGCGGGCCCTCAGGCGTCGGGGGCGACCTCGGTCGGCGGCTGCGTGAAGGCGGCCGCCCACTCGGCGACCCTTCGTGCGCTCTCCTCGGGGGAGAGGTCCTCGACGCGGGTCATGATCGACCACCGGACGCCGAAGGGGTCGCGAATGCTCGCGTACCGATCGCCGGAGACGAAGGTCGAGGGCTCCTCCCGCACGGTGGCGCCCGCCGCGACCGCACGTGCCACCAGCGCGTCGACGTCGGAGACGTACAGACCGAGCGAGTAGCAGTCCTCCCCGCCGGCGGGTGCAGGGACGAGGCGGTACTCCGGGCTCGGCTCGCCCAGCTGGAGCAGGCCGAGGCCGAAATCGAGATCGGCGTGCGCGACGACACCGCCGAACTCCGTCACATCGACGACGCGGGCGCCGAAGACGTCGCGGTAGAAGGCGATCGCCTCCGCGGCGCGAGGGATAGCGAGAAACGGGGTGAGGGAGGTCGCCGTGTTCGGGCGGCCCTCCGTCGTGTGCACGCCGGTCACGCCGGTCGTGGGGGTCTCGTTCGTGGTCATGACCTCACGGTATGGATGTGCTGTCGCCCACGGCTTGAAGATCCGCGACACCTTGCGGTCCTACGCTGGTGCACATGGTGAACCCCGCGCGTGGCGTGCTGTATCCGGACCGGCTCCCCGCGTTCCACCGTCTCCCCGCCCCGCCCAGCGCCGAGGAACTGGTGGACTGGATCTGGATCCCGGAGTGGAAGATCGAGCCAGGCGGAACCTCGCGGCAGGAGGTCGTCGCCTATCCCGCGCTCAACCTCGTGGTCGAGCGGGACGGGGTCTCGATCATCGGGGCGACGACGCGGCTCAGCCACCGTGATCTCGTCGGCAGCGGATGGGCGGTCGGCGCGCTCCTGCGCCCCGCCGCCGTCATCGCCCTCGTCCCCGATCCCGCAGCCCTTCGCGACGGCGCCCGCCAGCTGGACGCCCCTGGACTGCTCGACGCGGTCCGGTCCGCGATGGCGACAGGCGAGGGGCGTCGGGAGCGTGCCGCGTCGGCGCTCGCCGCCTGGCTGTCGCGACGCGTGGGCCCTGTTCCCGAGCCCGCCAGGCAGGCGAACGCCATGGCGGACCTCCTCATGGGCGACCCTTCGGTGCGCGATCCGGAGGCTGCTGCCGCGCGGCTCTCCGTCTCGGTGCGAACGCTGCAGCGGATGGCCCACCGGGCGGTCGGCCTGCCGCCCGCGGCGATGATCCGGCGTCGGCGCCTGCAGGAGGCCGCGGCGCTTGTGAGAGAGGGCCATGATGTGGATCTCGCGACGATCGCCGCAGATCTCGGCTACGCCGATCACGCCCATCTGACGAACGACTTCCGCGCGGTCCTCGGGTTCACGCCGTCGGCGTACCGCGCCGGCCCGCGCTGAGTCGAAGGCGGACGACGCGGAGGAGCAGACCTGCGGCGAGGACCGCGACCCCGACCGCCGAGGACGTGGGCGGCAGGGTGAGGACGAGGAGGAGGCATCCTGCCGTTCCGCCGGCGGCGGTCGCGCGACGGCGCAGCGATCCGGATCGGTACCGGGAGAACGCCGCGAGGTTGGCCACGGCGTAGTAGAGCAGCACGCCGAACGACGAGAAGCCGATGACGCCGTGCAGGTCGGTGAGCAGGACGACGAGGGCGACGATGCCGCCGGCGGTGAGCTGGGCGCGACGCGGCACCCGATGCACGGGATCGATACGGGCGAGAAGGCGGGGGAGATCGGACTCCCGCGCCATCGCGAGCGTCGTGCGACCGATGCCGCCGAGGAGGGCGAGCAGGGCGCCGAGAGACGCGGTGGCCGCGGCGATCCGCACCGCCGTGTCCGCCCACGGGCCCCAGCCGGCCACGGCCACGACGTCCGCGAGCGGCGAGGCGGAGGAGGTGACGTCACCGCCGAGGGCCAGTGCGACGGCGCCTCCGACGAGAAGGTAGGCGCCCAGCGCGCCGCCGAGCGAGATCGCGATCGCACGGGGAATGGTGGTCGCCGGTTCTCGGACCTCCTCGCCCATCGTGGCGATTCTGGCGTAGCCGGCGAAGGCGAAGAACAGCAGTCCTGCACCCTGGAGCACTCCGTACGCCGTCGGGTCGGGGAGCGGGGCGGGAGCGGCCGCGGGAAGCGCGACCCCCGCGGCGATCACCACGAGCGCGAGACCGAGGATCGTGATCACGACCAGAGCCTGCGTCGCTCGCGCCGTGCGGGTCACACCGAGACAGGTCACGACGGTGAGCGCGACGACCGCCAGCGCGGCGACCAGAGAACGGAAGGGAGGCGGAGCGACGTAGGCGGCGAACGTCATCGCCATCGCCGCACAGCTCGCCAGCTTGCCGATCACGAAGCACCAGCCCGCGGCGTACCCCCACCATGGTCCGAGCTCCGCGCGGCCGAAGGCGTAGGCGCCGCCCGAGACCGGATGGGTGGCGGCGAGCCAGGCGGAGGAGGAGGCGTTGCAGAACGCGACGACCGCCGCGACGCCGAGGGCGATCCAGAGGCCTGCTCCTGCAGCGTCCACGGCCGGTCCCCACACGGCGAAGACACCGGCGCCCATCATCGCCCCGAGACCGATGGCCACCGCGTCCGGGAGCGTCAGCCGGCGTGCGAGGGACATCCCCTCATCATGCCCCGCTTCGGTGAACGGCGGGTGTCCGGCGCCTCAGGTCGTGCGGGGACGAGGAAGGCGCAGAAGCAGCGGGGTGTCGGCGCCGAGGAAGACGGTCTGCTCGCTGGGGATCAGACGCCCGAAGTCCCGGATCGGGTCCTCGGTGCCCGGGTTGCGGAGAAAGAGCGGGTGGGCTCCCGAGGAGACCTGGAGGCGTAGTCGTGATCCACGGCCGAACCGGTGGGCGATCGGCGCGAGTACGATCCGCACTCGCCGTCTCGTTCCGGGCGCGGCGTCCGGACCGAGACGGAGGTAGCCGTCGGTGATCATCCGAGACACGTCATGGGTGTCGACCTCGCACAGGCGGACGAACACGTCCACGCGGGGATTGGACGAGGCGATCTCAAGATCGACGACGGGGGATCCCATGATCAGCTCGTCGTCGTCGAGCCGCGCGGTGGTGAACGTCAGGACGTCGTCGCGGCGTTCCCTGACCTCCTGCCGGCGGCGCCCCGCCGAGAACGGGTTGAGCGTGCGTCCGCCGGCACTGGGCGTGGGGTCGGCGGGGTCGTAGCGATACGTCGCCGTCCCCGCGGGGCGAACCCGCCCGTGATGCTCCAGCGTGCCGTCCGCCTCGGCCTCCCAGACCTCGGACGTCGCCGGCGGCGGCCATTCGGCGAGATCCTGCCAGCCGCCGCCTCCGGTGACCTCGACGCGCACGGCGGGCCCGGCCATCGGGTCGTCGAAGCCGCGAAGCGCCTCGCCCGCGCCGACGGCCAGCGTCTCCGGTGCGCCGTGCCGCCAGTCGCCTACGATCAGGCGCACTGGCACCCCTGCCTCTCGCAGCGCGGCGTAGTCGTCGAGCTGTCCTTCCAGGAAGAGGTCCTGCCAGCCGGCGAGCAGCACGGTCGGCGGGATCGTCGCCGGGTCCTGCGCGAAGCGCAGAGGCGTCCACCACGGATCGCCCGCGTCACTGTGCTCGATCCAGTCGCGGAAGAACGGCGGGTCTCCGGCGCGGGCGCGGACGACGGCCTCCGCGGGAGGGAGAGCGAAGGACGCGCGGCGCAGGCGACCATACGACAGCAGCATCCGCCAGAGGCGGGACACCGCAGGGTGCTCCTGCAGGTCGAGCGCGTAGGCCCAGGCGAGGAGGGTCTCCATCCCGAAGCCGCCGCCGCGGTAGAGGATCGCGTCGTCGAAGGAGCGTGCCGAGACGGCGACGCCGAGGGCATCCGGACGCTGGTCCTCCTCGCACATCGCCCACTGGGTGACGCCGAAGTAGCTGCCGCCCCACGTGTGCACCGGGCCGGTGGCCCACGGTTGGGCGCGCAGCCAGCGCAGGGCCGCTCGTCCGTCGGCGGCCTCGTTGTGCAGCGGGTCGAAGGTCCCCTCCGACCCGAAGGTGCCGCGGCAGCTCTGAACCACGACGTGGTGTCCGCGCTCTGCGAAGAACAGGGCGGCGCCGGCGATGCTCTCGCGACCGTACGGCGTCCGGACGAAGAGCGTGGTGCCGCCCGCTCCCTCCGCGCTCCAATGGTCGGTGAGGAGGGCGTTCCCCGACCCGCCCGGAACGCGGAGGCCTCGCTCCACGGTCACGCCGCTATGCGTGGGAGGGGGCATCCCGGGGGTGCGGGTGAGCAGGCGATGCTCGCGGCGGGCGGCGCGGCTCAGCCGCGGCGTCGATCCGCTCATCGTCCTCCCTCGGTCAGATCGCCGCGATCGCGGCAGTCGGCGTCGCCGGCGTGCAGATGCCGCGCTCTCGACGGGAAAGCCTAGTCACGCCGCCGATGGCCTTCCTGGGCCGCGGGGGAGGGGTCTGCCGTCAGAGGGGTGGTCATCGCCCCTCTGTCACCCGCTTCTTCTCGCGGACGTACACCTCGCGGCGGACCCTTGCGACCACGTCGCCGCCCCGATCGGTGATCTCGGTCTCGAACCACTCCAGGACCTTCGCGCCTCCGCGGGCGCGCTCGCGCACAGCCTCGGCCCGCTCCCGGGGGACGTGGAACTCCGCGGTGAGCACACCACGGCCCGGTTTCAGGAACTCGATCTCGCCCCGGGTGTCCCAGACCACGTAGTCGCGCCCGAGCTGGTGCATCAGGAGCATGAAGAAGTACGGATCGGTCATCGCCGACATGGACCCGCCGAACGCGGTCTTCACGTAGTTGCGGGTGAAGAGGTTCACGTGGAGCTCCACGGTCGCGTGCGTCCAGTCCTGACTGAACCGGCGGACGCGGATGCCGCTGAACAGGTGGGGGAGCCACAGGCTCATGCCGACGGCGAGACGGCGGGGCGTGATGCGCATGAGGTCAGTGTGGACCGGACCACCGCCGAGGGCGAACCGGATGGAGGGTGGCGACAATAGTTCTATTTGAGTTAGAATTATTGACTAAGGACAGGTGAGGAGGTGACGATGCTGATCCGGGTCGATCCGGGGGCCGCCCGCCCCATCTACGAGCAGATCGCCGCATCTGTCCGCACCGACATCGCCGCCGGGCGGCTGCGCCCGGGCGATCGTCTCCCGCCCGCCCGGGAGGTGGCCGCGGCGGTGGACGTCAACGTGCACACCGTCCTGCGCGCCTACCAGCAGCTCCGCGATGACGGGCTCATCGATCTGCGTCGCGGCCGTGGGGCGATCGTCGCGGCGTCGGCGGCCCCGCTCGCCGAGCTCTCGCACGAGATCCGTGCCCTCGTGGCTCACGCCGCCCGCCTCGGTCTCTCGCCCGCCGCCCTCGCCGCTCTCGTGAAGGAGACGACGCCATGACGATCTCGAACGCCATGACGGCATCGATCGCGGAGATCCACCGCGCCAGAACGCTCTTCCGATGGGTCGGGCTGTATCTGCCGCTCGTCCTGCTCCTCGGAGCGCTCGTGACCGTCGCGATCTGGCTCCCGCGACTGCCGGATCCCGCAGCGATGCACTGGGGGCGGAACGGCGCGGACGGGTTCGGCCCTCGGTGGACCGCGCTGGGCCCGCCGTTGCTGGGCATCGCCGTCGTGCTCCTCATCGGCCTGCTCGCCCTGTCTGCGCACCGGCTGCCCGGTGCGGGAACCGCGCAGAACCGGGGCGGTGTGGTGACCGATCGCGAGGGCGTGCCGCGATGGTCGGTCACGGCGCGCTTCCTCGGGGCGATGAACCTCGGCCTGGCCGGTCTCCTGTCCTTCCTGGCGATCGTCGCCGCGGGGGTTCAGCTCGGCCTCGTGGACGCCCGGCAGGCTCCCGACATCGGGCCATGGATGCTCCTGGGGGCCGCCCTCGCGGTCGTGCTCGTCGTGGCGGGCTGGCTCCTCCAGCCGCGGGTGGACTCTGTCGCGGACGTCGCGACGCCCGCCGAGCCCGCGCCCCTCGGGGACGACGAGCGCGTCGCCTGGATCGGCACCGCGACGATCGGCCGGGCAGGGGCGTGGGTGCTGGGGCCGCTCCTGCTCGTGACCTTCGCGCTCGCGGTGGCCTTGGCCGCGACCGGCGGGCCGATGGCGTGGGTGTTCCTCCTCGTCATCGTCCTGGTCTCGGTGGTCGCGGCGGTCAGCTCCGTCTTCCATGTCCGGGTGTCGTCGGGCGGGCTCTCGGTGCGCTCGCTGGCCGGCTGGCCGCGGATCCGCATCCCGGCCGACGAGATCGACGCCGTGGGAGTGGTTCCCGTCGCGCCGATGGCCGACTTCGGCGGCTGGGGCTGGCGGATCGGTCTCGACGGACGGATGGGCGTGGTCCTCCGGGCCGGCGATGCGCTGCAGGTGCGCCGCCGGGCGGGGCGGACGATCGTGGTGACGGTCGACGACGCGGATCAGGCCGCGAGCGTCCTCGCCGCGGTGGTGGCGCGTCGTCGCAGGGAAGGATCCGGGGACTCTCGGACGATCGAAGGAGATTCGGAATGACGGAGACGAACGCGTCTGCGGGAACTCGGCCGAACGGTGTGCCCTGGGCCGCGGTGGTCCTCTATGTCGTCCTGGCGTGCGGTCTCGCCTGGCTGGTCGCCCTGCCGCTGTGGCTGGGCGACGGCCTTCGCGAGCCCTTCGCGCCGCTCTTGCTGCCCGTGATGATGTACACGCCCGCCGTGGCCACGATGCTCGTCGTGCTGATCCTCCGCGTGCCGGCGCGTGGCGAGCGGCTGCGGTTCCTGGGCATGTGGCCGCTGCGGCCGGCGAAGCGCGTGGTGTGGATGTGTGTGCTGGGCCTTCTCGCTCCGGTCGTGCTCGTCTTCGCCGCGGTGCTCGTCGCAGGCGCGTTCGGCTGGATCCGGCTCGACCTTCTCGGCTTCTCCGGCTTCGAGGAGGTGTTGCGCGCGCAAGTGCCGGAGGGGACGCCGCTCCCGCCCGCGGGGCTGCTGATCGGTGCGCAGCTCGTGTCGATCCCGATCGCCGCGGCGACCGTGAACGCGCTCGCCGCCTTCGGCGAGGAGCTCGGCTGGCGGGGGTTCCTTCTCCCCGCGCTGCGCCCGCTCGGCACGGCGACCGCGCTTCTCCTCCACGGCGTTGTCTGGGGGCTGTGGCACGCGCCGATCATCCTCCTCGGCTACAACTTCAACCGCCCGGACCTCGTCGGAGTGCTGCTGATGACGGGTGGCTGCATCGCCTGGGGCGTTCTTCTCGGGTGGCTGCGGCTCCGTTCGGGCTCTGTGTGGCCAGCCGTCTTCGCCCACGGTGCGCTGAACGCGTCGGCGGGGATGTTCGTCTGGTTCTACGCGGCCGGCACCACGACTGACCTGGCATTATCGGGCGCGCTGGGCGTCGCCGGCTGGATCGTCTGCGCTGTGGTGATCGCGGCGCTCGCCCTGAGCGGGCAGTTCCGCCGGCAGCCTGGGCTCCGCCCGTCCCCGGAGATCACGACCGGTCGGCCGCGACCCTAGCGGCCGGTCGCACGGGCGTCGTCGCTGGGTGAGAATGCGCAGACACTCCTCTCGTGAGCGTCACGTCAATGGAGGACGGAGGAGCCGACGCCATCGGCGGTCACCGAGTCCAGCACGATCAGCCGCTCCCAGTTGGAATTGCTCTGAGCGATGAACTGACGATGTCGGTCTGACGTCTGATATTCGTCGTGTGCGGCCGCGTTCTCCCAGACGAAATGGAAGGAGACGGTGAAGGCGGTGTAGTTCTGCAGATAAGGAACCTGCTGGTGCCGGACGAGCCCGGTCGCCAGCACTGCTGCGCTGAACCCGATCTGTCCAGGGTGACCGGTGAGCAGCCGGCGTCCGAGCTGCAGCTGCCTCTCGACCGCGTCGGAGCCGGTGTCCTTCATCAGGATGTAGATGCTGTGGCGGATCGTGCCTCGCTCTTCCGACGCCATCGATGTCTCCTTGCTCCTTCGCGTCCTGGTCGACGCCTCGGTCTCGGTGATCCTTGGTTATCACGGAGCATGCGGTTCGCAGACGCCCGTGCGGAACATCTCGGCTTTCGGCACGGTTTTCTCCCCGAACCACGGAGCAATGTCACGGCTATGGCGTCGTTCGCAAGGCCGGACAGAATGTCTCCGATTCGCATTCAAAAGAGAAACCCTGGGTTGACCGTGAAAAACAGGTTCCTAGACTCTGGGTCGACCGCGTGAATGCGCGGAGGAAGAGGGGGACGATGGATCGCGCCCAGCAGATCTTGAAGGATTCGGCAGTCAATCGGGGCCCGGCGTTCGATGAGGAGACCCGTAAGAGGCTCGGTATCGTCGGCCGGCTGCCCTCCGCCGTCGAGGACCTGGGCACGCAGGTGGCCCGGAGCCTGCGTCAGCTGAAGCAGCTTCCGGACGATCTCGCACGGTACATCTATCTGGACGCGCTGCACGACCGGAACGAGACCCTGTACTACCGGCTGCTGGTGGACCATCTCCCGGAGCTTCTGCCGATCGTCTACGACCCCACGATCGGCGACGCCATCATGGAGTGGTCGCACGACTACCGGATCTCCCGGGCGGTGTACCTCTCGATCGACCGTCCCGAGGACATCGAGGAGTCCTTCGCCTCGCTCGAGCTCGGCCCGGACGACGTCGACCTCGTCGCGGTGTCCGACGCGGAGCAGATCCTCGGCATCGGCGACTGGGGCGTGAACGGGACCGACATCGCCGTGGGCAAGCTGGCGATCTACTCGGCGGCGGCCGGGATCGACCCTCGTCGGGTCATCGCCGTGAACCTCGACGTCGGAACCGACAACGAGACCCTGCTCAACGATCCGCTGTATCTCGGGAACCGCCACGCGCGTGTCCGCGGCGCGGAGTACGACGCCTTCATCGACAGGTACCTGGCGACCGTCGCCAGGCTCTTTCCTCAGGCGCTCCTGCATTTCGAGGACTTCGGCGCGTCGAACGCGCGCCGCATCCTCTCGGAGAACACGGACCGCTATCGGATCTTCAACGACGACATGCAGGGTACGGGAGCGATCGTCCTTGCCGCCGTGATCTCCGGCCTTCGGATCACAGGCCAGCGGTTCGCCGATCAGCGTCTGGTGGTCTTCGGCGCGGGAACCGCGGGGACGGGCATGGCGGATCAGATCTGCGCCGCGATGAAGCGGGACGGCCTCTCCGACGACGAGGCGCGGCGCCGCGTCTGGCTCATCGACAGGAACGGGCTGGTCATGGACGACATGGCGGACCTGCCTCCCTACCAGCAGCCCTATGCGCGCTCCGCCGCAGATGTCGACGGATGGGGCTCGGGACCGTTCGACCTTCTCACTGTCGTCACACGGGTCAAGCCGACGATCCTCCTCGGCACGTCGACCGTCCGTGGGGCCTTCACGAAGGAGGTCGTCGAGGCCCTCGCCGCGGGGACGCCGACTCCCATCCTCCTGCCGTTGTCGAACCCGACGAGCCGCATCGAGGTGATGCCGGAGCAGGCGATCGCCTGGTCGGGCGGCCGGGCGCTGGTCGCCTCCGGCATTCCCGTCGAGCCGGTCGAGTTCGAGGGCAGCCGCTACGAGATCGGGCAGGCGAACAACGCGCTCCTGTTCCCCGGTCTCGGGCTGGGGGTGATCGTGTCCGGCGCAAGGCATGTCACGGACGGGATGCTCTCCGCCGCCGCAGAGGCGGTCGCAGGGCGGGTCGACGTCAGCCGTCGTGGCGCGGCCCTGCTTCCGCCGGTACAGGATCTCCGCGCCGTCTCGGCGACCGTGGCGGTGGCCGTCGCGAAGGCGGCCGCGTCCGACGGGGTCGCCACTCGTGAGCACGACGACCTCGTGCAAGCCGTCCAGGATGCGATGTGGCTGCCCGTCTACCAGAAGCCGGAGGCGTGGGGCGGATGGTGATACCGAAGATCCGCGACATCCCGATCGGCATCGATGCGCGCGGCGCCCGACAGGAGTTCGACAGCATGGGCGCCGTCGAGGTGCCGGCGGACAGATACTGGGGTGCGCAGACCCAGCGCTCGCTCGTCCACTTCTCCATCGGTCACGATCGCATGCCGAAGGAGGTCTACCACGCGTACGGCCTCGTCAAGAAGGTCGCGGCCATCGTCAACGAGCGCACGGGGCGCCTCCCGGCATGGAAGGCGAGGGCGATCATCCGCGCGGCGGAGGAGACCAGCCGAGGCGAGCTCGACGAGCACTATCCGCTCTACGTCTGGCAGACGGGCTCAGGCACCCAGAGCAACATGAACGTCAACGAGGTGATCGCGAACAGGGCGATCCAGCTGCTGGGCGGGCGGCTCGGCTCGCAGAGCCCTGTCGCCCCGAACGACGACGTCAACATGGGGCAGTCCAGCAACGACACCTTCCCCACGGCGATGCACATCGCCTCGCTCCAGATGATCGACGATCGGCTCCTCCCACAGCTCGCGAAGCTGCGGGAGACGCTCCACCGGAAGTCCGAGGAGTGGATGAGCGTGGTCAAGATCGGGCGCACGCACCTCGAGGACGCCGTGCCGCTCACCGTGGGGCAGGAGTGGTCCGGGTACGCGGCGCAGCTGGACGCCTGCGCCGCTGAGCTGGACCACGCGCGTCGAAGCCTGCAAGAGCTGGCGATGGGCGGCACGGCGGTCGGCACAGGCCTGAACGCCCCGGAGGGTTTCGGAGCCGCCGTCGCCCGTGAGCTCTCGGAGCTGACCGGCACGGCCTACGCGACCGCGCCGAACAAGTTCGCGGCATTGGGCTCCCTCGACGCCATGGTGCGGGCCCATGCCGCCCTGCGGGGCATCGCCGTGGCCGCGATGAAGATCGCGAACGACATGAGATGGCTGGCCTCGGGGCCGAGGAGCGGGATCGGAGAGCTCCTGCTGCCTCAGAACGAGCCCGGCTCCTCGATCATGCCGGGGAAGGTCAATCCGACGCAGTGCGAGGCGATGGTGATGATCTCCATCCAGGTGATCGGCAACGACACCGCCGTCGCCTTCGCAGGCTCGCAGGGAAACTTCGAGCTCAACGCGATGCGCCCGCTGATCATCAACTCCTTCCTTCACTCGGCCGAGATCCTCGCCGACGGGATCGACAGGTTCCTGCGCTACTCGGTAGCCGACACGGCGCTGAACCAGGAGGTCATCGGCGGCCATGTCGAGCGCAGCCTCATGCTCGTCACCGCGCTGAGCCCGGAGATCGGCTACCGGCGGGCCGCGCGCATCGCCGAGCAGGCCCTGGCGAAGAACCTGTCGCTCCGCGATGCCGCCATCGCCAGCGGCCTGGTCACCGCTGAGCAGTTCGACCGGGTCGTGGATCCGACGAGGATGACGGGGACGGGCCTCGCCGGCGCCTAACGTGAGGCCCGTCCCCGGCGCGACGACGGTTGACGGCGACGTCGTGGACGGATTTGCTGGGAGCATGGCCGAACCGACACCGCAGAGCTGGCGCGCCGCCGACGACTACCTTGCCGACATCCTCGTCGGCCACGATCCCGCGCTGGAGGCCGCGCTCGCCGCGCAGGCCGCCGCAGGACTGCCGGCGATCGAGGTCGCCCCGGTCAGCGGGAAGCTGCTGAGCCTCCTCGTCCGCATCGCCGGCGCGCGGCGGGTGCTCGAGATCGGCACTCTCGGCGGATACTCGACGATCTGGCTGGCGCGCGCGGTCGGCGACGGGGGACGCGTCGTCACGATCGAGGCGGAGCCGGGGAACGCCGCCGTCGCGCGGTCCAGCATCGACGTGGCGGGGGTGGCGGATCGGGTGGAGATCCGGGTCGGCCGTGGCGCAGATGTGCTGCCCGGGCTCGTCGGGGAGGAGCCGTTCGACCTCGTGTTCATCGACGCGGACAAAGAGTCGAACACCCTGTATCTCGACTGGGCGGCGCGCCTGGGGCGGCCAGGAACCGTCATCGTGCTCGACAACGTCGGACGCGAGGGAGAGATCGTGGACGGGACGTCGACCGATCCCAAGGTCGTCGGCACCAGAGCCGGGCTGCGGATGCTGGGCGAGGACCCGCGGTTCGACGCGACCGCCCTGCAGACCGTCGGCGTGAAGGGCTGGGACGGCGTGGCGCTCGCCCTGGTCGTCTGATCGTCGGCATGACGGGTCGGCCTCTTCGCGCGACGGGCGCTCGCTAGACTGAGAGCGGACCGACGCCGCTCCACCTTCCCTTCCCTTTGAGCAAGGAGCACACCCGTGGCACTGATCGAGGCTGTAGGCGCACGCGAGATCCTGGACTCGCGCGGCAACCCGACCGTCGAGGTGGAGGTGCTCCTCGATGACGGCATCGTGCAGCGCGCCGCCGTCCCCTCCGGAGCATCGACCGGTGCCTTCGAGGCGTACGAGCTCCGCGACGGCGACAAGGGCCGCTACGGGGGCAAGGGCGTGCTGAAGGCGGTCGAGGCCGTGATCGACGAGCTGGGCCCGGCGATCGAGGGCGTCGAGGCGAGTGAGCAGCGCGTCATCGACGAGATCCTCGTCGAGGTCGACGGCACGGACAACAAGAAGCGAGTCGGCGCCAACGCCATCCTGGGCGTGAGCCTGGCAGTCGCCAAGGCCGCGGCCGACTCGGCCGACCTCCCGCTGTTCCGCTACCTGGGCGGTCCTCACGCGCATGTCCTGCCGGTTCCGCTCTTCAACGTCATCAACGGCGGAGAGCACGCTGACAACGGCATCGACATGCAGGAGTTCTTCCTCGCGCCGATCGGAGCGGACACTTACGCGGAATCGCTCCGCTGGGGCGTGGAGACCTATCACGTCCTCAAGGCCGAGCTCAAGGCCGCCGGCTACGCGACTGGCCTCGGCGACGAGGGCGGGTTCGCTCCCGACCTTCCCAGCAACCGTGAGGGGCTGGACTTCCTCGTCAAAGCGATCGAGAAGGCCGGCTTCACCCCTGGCGCCGACATCGCACTCGGTCTCGACGTCGCGGCCACCGAGTTCTTCCGCGACGGGGTCTACCGTCTCGACGACAAGGACTGGGACGCCGCCGCCCTCACCGAGTACTACGTCGGCCTGGTGAACGACTACCCGATCGTCACGATCGAGGACGCCCTCGCCGAGGACGACTGGGACAACTGGAAGGCGCTGACCGATGCGCTCGGCAGCAAGGTCCAGCTCGTCGGCGACGACCTCTTCGTGACCAACCCGGCGCGCCTCGCCGACGGCATCGCGCGCGGCGTCGCGAACTCGCTCCTGGTCAAGGTCAACCAGATCGGCACGCTCTCCGAGACCCTCGACGCGGTGAGCCTCGCACAGCGCTCCGGGTACACCGCGATGCTCTCGCACCGTTCCGGGGAGACCGAGGACACCACGATCGCCGACCTCGTCGTGGCGACCAACGCCGGCCAGATCAAGGCCGGTGCGCCTGCCCGCAGCGAGCGGGTCGCGAAGTACAATCAGCTTCTGCGCATCGAGGAGGAGCTGGGTGACGCCGCGGTGTTCGCCGGGCGTTCCGCCTTCCCGCGCTTCAAAGGCTGACCAGGGGTTCCTGCGCAGCGACGCGACCTGAGCGAAGGGGGAGTCATGGCACGACGGCCGGCTCCCCCTTCGTCGTCCTCACGGCAGGACCGTGTGACCGCGACGCCACCCGCCGTGACGGAGCAGCAGGGCGATCGGCGCTCTGTCGACGTCCGAGGATGGGTCGGCGGCATCCGGCTCTCCGGGTTCATGGCCATCATGCTCTCCCTCGTCGTCCTCGGAGCCTGGGTGCTGGTGCCTACCTTCGGCACCTACCTCGAGCAACGGCAGAAGATCGCGGCGTTGGAGCAGTCCGCGAAGGTGACGTCCGACAAGATCGCGGAGCTCAAGCAGCAACGGGAGCGTTGGAAGGATCCGGCGTTCATCACCACGCAGGCCAGGGAACGTCTGTTCTACGCCAAGCCGGGTGAGGTGCTCTACCTGGTCGACAACGATCTGGATCCCGCGCTCGTCCCTCCGGAGCAGGCCTCGGTGAGCGACAAGGTCCAGGAGAAGCCCTCGGACTGGATGCCGCAGCTGTTGCGGAGCCTCACCTTCGCAGGGCTCGCCCAGCCGGTGACCGACGCGCCGTCCGGTTGAGCCGCCGCCTCCTCGAGACGGGACGCGGCCCGTCTCGAGGAGGCGTCCAGCGCGGCCTCGGGCGCTCGTACAGGCGCGTCCCTTACGCTGGAGCGGTGACCACGCCCCCCTACGCTCCGCCCACGGACGCCGAGCTCGACGTCGTCTCCGTGCAGCTCGGTCGCGCAGCCCGTGGTGTGGTCGGCATCGCGGCGCGGTGCGTCTGCGGGAACCCGACCGTGGTCGCAACGAACCCGCGTCTGCCCGACGGCACGCCCTTTCCGACCTTCTACTACCTCACTCACCCCGCGGCGACCGCTGCGATGTCGACGCTCGAGGCGACCCAGGTGATGCCGGAGCTCGCCGCGCTCCTCGACGACGCGGAGACCTCGGGGTCCTATCGGAGGGCGCACGAGGCGTATCTCGCTGACCGGGCGCGCTTCGGGGAGGTCGCCGAGATCGACGGCGTCTCAGCCGGAGGGATGCCGACGCGGGTGAAGTGCCTGCACGCGCTCGCCGGCCATGCGCTGGCGGCGGGGCCGGGCGTCAACCCCATCGGCGACGAGGCGCTGCGCCGCTCGTGGTGGTCCCCGGAGAAGTGCGAATGCGCGCAGCCCGGTGCCGCCGCCCGGCCGGGGGCCGCGGAGGCGGAATGAGCGGGGCGTCGTGACGGCGGTCGATAGCGCGCGCTCGCTCCGCTCCGGGCTGCGCATCGTCGCGGGAGCGGTGGCGGTCGCGGCGTCGGCGCTGCTGATCGCGGCGAGCCCGACACCCGGCCCGAGCCCGAGCACGGATCCGGTGCAGGCAGCCGAGTATTGGCTCGACGGGGCGCGCGTGCGTGATGCCTGGGCGGTCACCCGGGGCGCGGGCGTGACCGTCGCGGTTATCGACACCGGCGTCGCCAAGGGGCCGGCCTTCGACGCGGCGGTGACGGACGGGACGGACGTCTCCCAGCTCGGGAGTCCGGATGGACGGACGCCGATCGGACCGATAGACCCCGAGCACGGGTCTCTCGTCGCCTCACTCGTGGCAGGACGACCCGGACCGAACGGAGCCGGGATGATCGGCGTCGCGCCCGAGGCGAACCTGCTCGCCATCTCGGTCGGGTTCGGCGCGTCCGCGCCGGTCCCGTTCGCCAAACAGGTCGCGGACGCGATGGTGTGGGCGGTCGACCACGGCGCGAAGGTCATCAACCTCTCCTTCACCACCAACACGCTGGACTGGGATCGGAGTTGGGACGATGCCTTCCTCTACGCCTTCCAGCACGACGTGGTCGTGGTCGTCGCGGCGGGGAACCGAGGGAGCGGAACCACCTCGGTCGGGGCTCCGGCCACGATCCCCGGTGTGCTGACCGTCGCCGGAGTGGACCAGCACGGCGTGGCGAGCCGGTCGGCTTCGACCCAGGGGATCACGATCGGGGTGTCCGCTCCGAGCGAGGGGCTCCTCGGAGTCGCCCCCGACGGGCAGGTGATCCGGTGGGACGGCACCAGCGGCGCGGCCCCGATCGTCGCGGGCATCGCCGCCCTCGTCCGCTCGGCCCATCCCGATCTCGACGCCGCGAACGTGATCAACCGGATCATCCGCACGGCGAAGCCCGCGCCGTCGGCCGGCACGGCGGCGCCGGATCCGCTGCTCTACGGCTCGGGCATCGTCGACGCCGCCGCCGCGGTCTCCGGCACGGTGCCGTCGGTGTCCGAGAACCCCATGGGAAGCCTCGAATCCTGGGTGAAGCTGTACCGGCGGTCGGCGCCGACGCCGGCGCCGACCGAGACATCCGCGCCCTACACGGTGCCGCCGCTTCCGCCCGCGGAGTCCGCCGCCGAAGCCGGGTCGGCTTTCATCCCGTCACGGGAGACACTGCTGTACGGGACGCTGCCGCTCATCGCCGCGACCTCCGCAGGGGTGCTCATCGCTCTCGCCGCGAGCGCCGCCGTGCGCCGCATCCGCATCGGTGCTCGTCCTGCACCTGTCTCCTCGGAAGCGCGGCCACGGGAGGGGAGGGGAAGCGGCACGGCGTCGCCCTCCGCCTGATCGATCCCCAGCGGGCGCACATCGCCGTGAGATACCCTGCCGCTCGCTGAGGTCACGGTCCCTGGTAGTCTGGTTCCGCTTGGCGTCACCGCAGCTGCCCGGCGCATCCGAATCGGCGCGCGCCCGACGCACGCCAATACCCTGACGACGAGGAGCAGTCCCCCCGTGGCGAAGAATCCTTCTGTGCCTAAGATCCTGATTGTCGGCGGAGGCTACGCGGGCTTCTACACCGCGTGGAAGCTCGAGAAGCGCCTGCGCAGGGGCGAGGCCGAGGTCACGATGGTCGACCCGCTCCCGTACATGACGTATCAGCCGTTCCTTCCGGAGGTCGCGGCAGGGTCCATCGAGGCGCGCCACTCCGTCGTCGCCCACCGGCGTCACCTCAAGCGCACCACCGTGCTCACCGCGAAGGTGACCGGCATCGACCACGCGAACAAGGTCGCCACGATCACCCCGCCGGTCGGCGAGTCATACGAGTTCGGGTACGACCAGATCGTCGTGACGGCCGGAGCGGTGTCCCGGACCTTCCCGATCCCCGGGATCGCCGACAACGCGATCGGCCTGAAGACGGTCGAGGAAGCGGTCGCGATCCGTGACCGGGTCATGTCGAACTTCGACAAGGCGGCGTCCCTCCCGCCGGGTCCGGCGCGTGACCGCCTGCTGACGGTCGTCGTGGTCGGTGGCGGATTCGCAGGCATCGAGGTCTTCGCGGAGCTCCGTTCGCTCTCGTCCGCGCTCGTGGCGAAGTATCCGCAGATCTCCTTCGAGGACACTCACTTCCACCTGATCGAGGCGATGGGGCGGATCATGCCCGAGGTCTCGCTCAAGACGAGCGAATGGGTGCTCAAGGACCTCGCCAAGCGCGGAGCGAACGTGCACCTCGACACACAGGTCACGGGAGCGGTCGACGGGAACGTCGAGCTCTCCACGGGAGAGGTCATCCCGACCGACGTCATCGTCTGGACGGCCGGTGTGATGGCCAACCCGACTGTCGTCCGCGGCGGCGACCTCCCCGTCGAGGAGAGGGGCCGTATCCGGACCCGCGCCGACCTGCGCGTGGGCACCGAGGAGGAGTTCGTCGAGGGGGCATGGGCGGCTGGCGATGTCTCCGCGGTCCCCGACCTCTCGGGCGGCGGTGTGGGAGGCTATTGCGTCCCCAACGCGCAGCATGCGGTTCGCCAGGCCAAGCTCCTGGCGAAGAACCTCGTCGCCGTGCTCCGCGGCGAGGAGACCAAGCAGTACTTCCACAAGAATCTCGGTGCCGTCGCAGGGCTCGGCCTCTACAACGGTGTGTTCCAGTCCGGCAAGATCGCGATCAAGGGCTTCTTTGCCTGGGTCGCGCACCGGGGTTACCACGGACTGGCGATGCCGTCGTGGGAGCGCAAGTGGCGTGTGCTGTGGGGCTGGTGGCACAACCTGTGGCTCGGTCGCGACATCGTGAACCTCGAGACCGTGCAGAACCCGCGTTACGTCTTCGAGGAGTTCGCCGCTCGTCCGCGCCCGGCTGCCGACGCGGCGCCGGTCGCCTCGGCGCCGGCGGAGAAGGCCAAGGCCGCTCCGGCAAAGGCGGAGAAGGCCGCCGCGTCCTGACGGATCTCTGCGACCCTCTGCGTGAATGCCCGTGTCCTCCGACACGGGCATTCGTCGTCTCCGGCGGGGGCCGGACGGCGGCGGGGTCGGTCGATCGGAGCCGCGCGGACGTGGGTCAGTGGAGGGCACGACGGGGGATGCGCCGGTGGGCACCCGTCGCGTGACCTTTCGACGGTAGCCGTGTCGGGGCGTCGCGGCGGTGCTATGGTGGCCCGCAATGCGCCGCGGCGCATCGGTCTCGTTCGTTCAGGCGCGTGACGCGAGGAGGTCTCGACCATGTCCGAGAAGCGCATCAGGGTGAACCCGTTGCATCGCCGTCCGGGGGACGCGTCGTCCGTCAGCAAGGACCGGATGCCGGCGCACAGCATGGACCCGCTGAGCGCGTACCACATCGTCCGTGACGAGACCATGCTCGACGGGAACGCCCGGCTCAACCTCGCCACGTTCGTCACCACCTGGATGGACGAGGAGGCGCAGCGGCTGTACGCGGACGCCTTCGACAAGAACATGATCGACAAGGACGAGTATCCGCAGACCGCGGCGATCGAGACCGCCTGCCAGCGGATGATCGCGGATCTCTGGCACGCGCCGGATCCGGACACTGCTCCGGCCACCTCGACGGTCGGCTCTTCCGAGGCCTGCATGCTCGCCGGCCTCGCGTTGAAGCGGCGGTGGCAGCACCGGCGGAAGGCGGCGGGCGCAGAAGTCGAGCGGCCCAACCTCGTGATGTCCAGTGCCGTCCAGGTGTGCTGGGAGAAGTTCTGCAACTACTTCGAGGTGGAGCCCCGTTTCGTGCCGGTCAGCGCCGAGCACCCGATGCTCGACGGGTCTCTCCTGGGCGACTACGTGGACGAGAACACCATCGGCGTCGTCGCGATCCTCGGCGTGACGTATACCGGTGCCTACGAGCCGGTCGGCGAGATCGCCGCCGCGCTGGACGAGATCGAGCGGCGACGGGGCCTCGATGTGCCGGTCCATGTGGATGCGGCGTCCGGCGGCATGGTCGCTCCCTTCCTCGACGAAGACCTCGTCTGGGACTTCCGGGTGCCCAGGGTCGCATCGATCAACACGTCGGGGCACAAGTACGGCCTGGTCTATCCGGGCCTGGGCTGGATCATCTGGCGCGACGAGGACGCGCTCCCCGAGTCGATGGTGTTCCGGGTGGACTATCTGGGCGGCGACATGCCGACGCTCGCGCTCAACTTCTCCCGACCCGGTGCGCAGGTGCTGCTCCAGTTCTATCTTTTCCTCCGCCTCGGGAGGGAGGGCTATGCCGAGGTCCAGGGCGCTTCGCGCGCGGTGGCCTCGTATCTTGCTGACGGGATCGGCGCGATCGACGCATTCGAGCTCGTGAGCGACGGCTCCACCATCCCGGTCTTCGCCTGGCGCCTGAAAGAAGGGCCACGGAACTGGACGCTCTACGACCTCTCCGACCGGCTGCGGATGCGGGGATGGCTCGTCCCCGCATACCCGCTCCCCGTCGACCTGCAGGAGATCGTCGTGCAGCGGATCGTCGTGCGCAACGGCATGACCCACGACCTCGCCGAGGCGTTGCTGAGGGCGCTCCGAGACGAGGTCGCCTACCTGGAGGCGCTGACGTCACCGCTGCCCCGCGGCGACGAGCGCGGCGGATTCCGTCACTGAGAAACCTCTTCGGGAGTCAGAGGGAAGACCCCCGCGGCGCTCCGTCGAGCCCATCTCCCCACGGCGACATATCCACCGGTACGGGCTCGGCGCGACGACCCGCCTCATGTCCGCCGCCGCATCGGCACGGATGCGAGCCGCATGGGATCGGCGCGCCGACCAGCATCTCGCCGTGCTCGAGGAGCACCGGGACCCGGCCGCCGCCGCGGCACGCTCCCGCGCTCATACGAAGGCCGCGCCCTGGGCCCCAGAGGTGCGTCCCGTCGGCAGCAGACCGGCCGTGCTACCCGGACGCCGGAGCAGTCGGCGATGCTTGGCGACGGCATCGACCTGCAGGCATGGGCAGACGCCGCCCGCGCCCTAGGCGGAGCAGCCTGGGGCGAGTTACCTTGGAGGAGTCGCCAACGAACGCCGGACGAGCGATGGTGACTTCGCATGCTGACAGAGATCGAGGTTCCCGTGGACCCCACATCGAACGCCGCACACGAGACCCACGCCAAGCGCCCCGGCGGCGGCGTCATCACCGGCTGGGTCGCCGTCTTTCTCGCCGGCCTCCTCGCCTTCCTTAACGCGACAACGGCAACGGAAGCCGGCTGGCGGGCGTTCTTCATCGCCTGCGGAGCAGTGCTGATCGTGGGAGGCGCGATCCTCATCGCACGCTGGTACCGCACGCAAGGCCGCTCCGAACAGCACAGCTCAGACTGAACCCGCCCTGACACGACGAAGACCCCGCACCCTCCGAGAATGGAGGGTGCGGGGTCTTCGTGCGGTGTCAAGCTGCTCGCAGGTAAGTATCGGATCCTGAGAATTTGGCCGATCGTTGCCCGTCGCGTTCTATGTTCTGAACAGGGATTACCGGTGCCCCCGCTGGGATTCGAACCCAGACTGAAGCGAGTTTAAGTCGCCTGCCTCTGCCGTTGGGCTACGGGGGCCTCCGCGCCAAGGGCACGATTCGAGCCTAATGCCGTGAAGCGGACGCACGCCGTAGGGTGGGGGAGTGCTCGACCTCACCGCCGAACAGAGCAGTATCGCCGCCAACGGTCTCCCGCGTCGCTCCGGGCCGTCCGCGAGGCGTCCGTGGGAGGACCCGGCTCGCTGGTGGCCCAGGCTGAGCACCGCCACGGTTCATCTTCCCGCGCCTGTCGGGGCGGTCGACCTCGACGCCCTTCGCTACAACGCGATGGACATGGCGGTGCGGGCGGGCGGTCTGCCGATCCGCGTCGCGACCAAGTCCGTCCGGGTGCGCGCGGTGCTCGATGCCGTCCTCCGTCTCCCCGGATACCGAGGCCTCTTGGCCTTCACCTTGCCCGAGGCGCTGTGGCTCGCCGAGGAGCACGACGACATCGTGCTCGCCTATCCGACCGTCGACCGGCAGGCCCTCGCTCGCCTGTTCTCCGACGACCGGGCCGCGGCACGCATCACACTCATGGTCGACGACCTCGCCCAGCTCGACCTCATCGACGCGGTCGCCCCTCCCGCACAGCGTCCGAGCGTCCGCGTCGCGATCGACGCCGACGCCTCTCTCCGCTCAGCGGCGCTCGGCCACATCGGCGTTCGCCGTTCGTCGCTCTACACGCCTGAGGAGGTCGCCCGATTCGCCCGGAAGGTCGCCGAGCGCGACGGCTTCCGCTTGGTGGGGCTGCAGATGTACGAGGCGCAGATCGCCGGGCAGGGCGACGCGACGGGGAGCGGCGACACGCTGATCCGCCTGGTGCAGGCACGGTCGAGGGAGGAGCTTCGAGCCCGGCGGATCGAGATCGTCCGCGCGGTCGAGGGGCTCGTCCCGCTGGAGTTCGTCACCGGCGGAGGGACCGGGTCGCTCGAGTTCTCCGGCGGCGACCACGCCCTCACGGAGATCACCGCGGGAAGCGGCCTGCTCGCCGGCCACCTCTTCGACGGCTATCGCTCCTTCTCGCCCGCGCCGGCGGCGGCGCTCGCCTTCGACGTTGTGCGCCGCCCCGCGCCGGACATCGCCACGGTCCTCGGCGGAGGGTGGATCGCCTCGGGTCCGGCGGTGGAGTCACGCCAGCCCCGGCCCGTCTGGCCGCGAGGTCTGCGGACGATGCCGCGCGAAGCGGCGGGTGAGGTCCAGACGCCGCTGCGCGGCCCTGAGGCGGCCGGCCTGAGGATCGGCGACCGCGTGTGGTTCCGGCACGCCAAGAGCGGCGAGGCAGCCGAGCGGATCGAGCGATATCACCTCGTGGACGGTGACCGGGTGATCGACGAGCTCCTCACCTATCGCGGTGAAGGGAAGGCGTTCCTGTGACCAGACCAGGTGGAACGTGGCAGAACTGGGGGCGGTCGGCATCCGTCCGTCCGATGCGGGTGGAGCGCCCGCGGAGCCCGGAGGGTGTGCAGCGCGCGGTCATCGCCGCAGGGAGGCAAGGGCTGCGAGTCAAAGCCGTCGGCGCCGGGCACAGCTTCACAGGCATCGCTGTCGCCCCGGACGTGCTCCTGGAGCTCGACGAGCTGCAGGGACTGGTGGCGGTGGACGAGGAACGGCAGAGAGCCACACTGCTCGCGGGGACCCGGCTGCACCGCATCCCGGGTCTTCTCGCGCCGTATGGACTCGCGATGGAGAACCTCGGCGACATCGACCGGCAGTCGATCTCCGGGGCGATCTCGACCGGCACCCATGGCACAGGGACGCGGTTCGGCGGTCTCGCCACGCAGGTGACCGGTGTCACGCTCATCACCGCCGCAGGGGAGTTCCTGCGGATCGACGAGGGGAACCAGCCCGAGCTCCTGCCCGCAGTCGCCCTGGGTCTCGGCGCCCTCGGCGTGATGGTGGAGGTCACCCTCCAGTGCGTCCCCGCGTTCGTGATGCACGAGATCGACAGGCCGGTGCCGCTGGAGGAACTCCTCACAGACGTCCATGAACGCGCGGCGGTGACCGACCACTTCGAGTTCTACTGGTTCCCGCACACCGATGTGGCTCTCACGAAGAGCACCGAGCGCCTGCCCGCCACCGCGACGCGCCGTCCTCTTCCGGTCGTGGGGAAGTGGATCGACGAGACGCTGCTCTCCAACGGCGTCTACCGGGCGGTGTGTGCGGCGGGAGCCGTGGTGCCGGCGATCACGCCTCCGTTCAGCAGGCTCGCCGTCCGCCTCACGGGTGATCGTGAGTACACCGACCTCTCGCATCGTGTCCTCACGCAGCGCCGCACCGTGCGGTTCCGCGAGATGGAGTACGCGATCCCTGCCGCGGAGGTCGTGCCCGCATTCCACGCGGTCAGGCAGCTCATCGCGCGGCGCGGATGGCGGATCGAGTTTCCGATCGAGGTGCGCTTCGCCGCCGCCGACGACCGTTGGCTCTCGACCGCTCACGGACGCGAGACGGCGTACATCGCGGTGCACCGCTATTGGCGACACGACCCCCGCGCGTACTTCGATGCGGTCGAGCGCATCATGCGCGAGCACGGTGGCCGACCGCACTGGGGGAAGCTTCACACCCTTGGCCATGAGGAGCTCGCAGACAGCTATCCGCGGTTCGGCGACTTCCTCGCGTTGCGGGAGCGGATGGACCCCGAACGTCGTTTCGGGAACCGCTATCTCTCCCGTGTGCTCGGCGAGTGAGGCTCGGTCCACGGTCCCAGGGGACGTCCGGAATCGGGGTCTAGGATGAGAGAAACGCGCTGAAGGGGGGCTGCCTTCCATGGAAGGGCTCGTTCCGGTTCTGATCGTCATCGGTGTGATCGTGGCGCTGGCGGTCATCGTCGGCATCTACCTCTGGTCGACGTACAACTCGCTCGTGCAGCTCAACGTGCGCGTGGACGAGGCCTGGAGCGACATCACCGTCCAGCTCAAGAGACGCGCGGATCTCGTGCCCAATCTCATCGAGACGGTGAAGGGCTATGCCTCCCACGAGAAGGCGGTGTTCGAGAACGTCACGCGCGCGAGGGCAGAGACCCTTGCCGCGCAGGGCCCGGCCGAGGCGGGAGTCGCCGAGGGGCATCTCCAGCAGGCGCTGAAGAGCCTCTTCGCGGTCGCCGAGGCGTACCCGCAGCTGCAGGCGAGCCAGAACTTCCTGCAGGTGCAGCATGCCTTGGTCGACACAGAGGACAAGGTCCAGGCGTCGCGCCGGTTCTACAACGGGGGCGTCCGAGAGCTGAACACCAAGATCAAGGTCTTCCCGAACAATCTCTTCGCCCGCAACCTCGGCTTCGCCGAGCGGGAGTTCTTCGAGGTCGTGGACGGCGCGGCGATCGCCGAGCCGCCTCGCGTCCAGTTCTGACCCGCGGAGGTCCCTGCGGGAGGGGGCTAGGCCGTCCTCCTAGCGGCGCTGCGGCTCGGGAGTGATCTGGACAGCGTAGGCTGCGGCCGCGAGCTCGGCCATCTCGCCAGGTCTGCTGACGCGATGACCGGTCAGGTCCTCGACCCGCCGGAGCCGATATCGGACCGTGT
The DNA here is from genome assembly GCF_049800815.1 of Microbacterium sp. S308A+. Lineage (NCBI taxonomy): Bacteria > Bacillati > Actinomycetota > Actinomycetes > Micrococcales > Microbacteriaceae > Microbacterium > Microbacterium sp. S308A+. Next base: position 511,456 of record NZ_JBNAFT010000002.1, read on the forward strand.
TGGGGTGGCAGTGCAGCAGTTTCGCCGACGCGGACGCCGACCCGCCGGCGTGGATGTAAGTGTCCAACGTCTTCAGGAGGACGATGCGATCGGTCTCCGGGAGATCGAGGACGGGTCCGAGGACCTCGTCGGCGAGTCGCCCGGCCTCCTGGAGGTCGGCGGCAATCATCGCGGCGATCGGGCTCGCCGCGATGGTGCGTACTCTCGTTCCGGTGTGCGCGGTCGCCAGAAGCGCGGCTCGCGCGAGCCGCAGCGCACGCGGGCCGTCGGTGCGGGAGCGGAAGGGCGGGCTCACGCCGACCCTCGCGGTGGAGGAGGTTCGGAGCACGGCGAGGACGTCGTCGATGGTGATGGCGCCGGAGAGCGCGACGACTCCGAGGTGAAGAGCGGGTGTGTGCCGCCAGCCCGAGACGCAGCCGCGCTCCGCGAGGTGACGGGCGATCCCGGGAAGCGTCTCCTCGCTCTGCGCGGCAACCACGACGAGATCGGCTTCGCGGGGGAATCCGAGGAGGAAGGCGGCTTCCCAGGGGCCTGTGCCCTCGCTGGCCTGCCCGGTCAGCAGCACCTCCACGAGCGCGGCACGACGGCGCTCCTGCGTGACCAGCCGCTCGGCCATGGCGGAGCGGTACGCCTCGGTGAGGGCGGCGGCATGCTTGTCGGCCGCGTCCCAGATCCGTGCCGAGACGGACAGCAGGCGAGTGAGCGGCTCCGTCCGCGTGCTTCCCGAGGCATGCTCGACGAGCGCGGTCCAGAGCACGCCGGACGCGATGCGGCAGATCTGCAGGACCTCGGGAAGGGGCGCATCCTGGTACGCCCGTCGCCGCCCTGTCCGCTCGGGGATGGAGAGGTCTGGAGGCGTGTCCGGATCGCAGAGCGAGCGCAGAAGGAAGCGGAGGTCGTCCTCGATCGATCCGCGAAGCTCTTCGGCGGAGACGCGCGTCCCGTCGCGATAGACCTCCAGGGTCTCGCCGGCGCGCCGGTACGTCTTCTCGACCAACGGCGGAAGAGGGAGCTCGCTCCACAGGGCGAGCTCGTCGGAGCATCCTGCCGTCATCGGCTCTCGATGGCGGCGAGCGCGGCGGGGTCGTTCCCGATCGCATGCGCTGCGGAGAGATCTCCTCGCTGATCGAGGGGCGCCACGAGAGGAGGGCTGCCCTTCCGCCCTCTCTTCGGTCCGGGAAGCGCACCCGAGTGCTCGTCATCGAACATCTGGAAGGAGCGGTCCGCCAACGCCGTGTGCACGCTCGCCGGTCGCGGCCGGTAGACGCGGGTGTTCTCTTCTCGTGTCATCTCTCGCACAACGCCCCCCTCTTGCGGTACTCGGTGCAGAACGACCGAGGATCAGGACATCCTCACAGCGCGGGAGCGAAGGTGTCGACCCTGCTCCGCAGGAGGAACATGTTTGGTCGTGAGTCCTCACGCTGTCGCCGCGAACGACACCGGTTGTCGTCGGATCCAACGTCTCCTGAGCGATGTGGACGTCGCGGGAGGGGGAAAGCGTTCGGCGGGTCCGGCGCTGGTGCAGCACCTCGCGTCACGCGACGGCGTCGACGTTCTCTGACTCCTCGGCCTGGGCCTGCGCGAACGCGGCTTCCGTCCGATGGTGATCGTGGCGCGTGGAGGTCGGGTGCAGCGCCTGCAGCACGGCGGCGAGGTCATCCGTCGCGTCGCCCCAGCGGGAGATCGAGACGTGCTCCAGTCCTTGCCATTCCGCGGCCCGGAGGAGCTCGGCGGCGATCCGCTCCGTGTCGTGCCCCGGTCGGGCCTGAGGCTCCCACCACGCCGACTGCACGCGCAGGGTGGAGGCCGGGCGGTCCGCTTTCAGATCGACGCGGGCCGCGATCCGGTCGCCGACGAGCACGGGGAGCGAGTAGTACCCGTAACGGCGCTGGGCCGCAGGGGTGTAGATCTCGATGCGGTAGTCCAGCTCGAAGGCGCGCAGTGCGCGATCGCGGAACCAGACGACCGGGTCGAACGGCGTGAGGAGGGCCGTCGCCTCGATCCGCCGGGGGAGCGAGGCATCCGCATGCAGCCACGCCGGGACCGGGCGCCCTCCGCGCTCCCAGCCGCGGACGCGGACCGACCGGACCTCTCCTGCCTCCTCCAGCTCTTCGAGGGCTCGCAGCACGGCCGGTCGGTCTTTGATCCGGTAATAGTCGGCGAGATCGGCCGCCGTCGCCACCCCGTGTGAGCGTGCGGCCCGACGCACCAGCTCGCGCACCGCCTCTTCGCGGGAGACGACACGCTCCCTGGCGCCGGCCGGGATGACGTGCTCGGCGAGAGCGTAACGGCGCTCGAAACCGGTCCGACCCGCGATCGCCACGTCGCCGATCCGCCAGAGATGCTCGAGAGCGTGCTTGACCTCGTCCCAATCCCACCAGGATCCACGGTTGCGAGGCGCGTCGCCACGGATGTCGGCGGGTCGCGACGGTCCGCGGTGACGGAGCTCGTCGCGGACCCAGTCGAGCGTCTGCGGTGACCCCCCGCCCCAGGATCCGCCGTTCCTGGCGCGGAAGGCCTCCATGCGGAAGCGCCATAGCGCCCAGTCGTCGATGGGGATGAAGGTCGCCTCGTGCGCGAGGTACTCGACGTAACGAGATGTGCGCGTGAGGAACGCGCGGTCGACGACTGCCGGATCATAGACGCCGAGCCGTGAGAACAGGGGCATGTAGTGCGAGCGGGCGAACACGTTCACGGAGTCGATCTGCAGCACGCCCATGCGCGCCATGGCGGTATGGACATGCCGCGCCTGAGGGTGCTCGGGCCGCCGTCGGGAGAAGCCCTGCGCGCCCAGGGCGACGCGGCGGGCCTCTGCGGCGCTGAGGGTGTCGGTCACGCCGTCAGCATACGGTCGGCGACCGACATCGGGCGGTCCGTGCGCGCCGTACACTTGGCGGATGAGCGACGAGAGCCGACCCCGCCTCCGCGACCTCCTCCAGAACCGGACCGTTTCGGGCGATCTCGACCAGACGTTGCCCTCCGGCCTGCGCATCGCGACCGCGTATGCCTGGCGGTTCCTCGTGATCGCCGCTGCGGTGGCCGCCTTCGTCTGGCTGGTCATCCAGCTGAAGCTCCTGGTCATCCCACTCCTGGTCGCGCTCCTCGTGGCGGCCCTGCTCTGGCCCGCTTTCGAGGCGATGATCCGTGGCCGTGTGCCGCGCTGGCTGGCGATCGTCGTCTGCGTCATCGGGACACTCGCGATCGTCTCCGGCCTCCTCTGGCTCGTGGTGTGGCAGATCACACAGCAGTGGAGCGATGTGCAGCATCGCACACAGGAGGCGATCGGCACCTTCCGTGCGTTCCTGATCGACGGCCCGTTCCATCTGTCGGCCGGCCAGATCGAGGAGTACATCTCGCAGGGGCTCGGGCTCCTCCAGGAACAGGCGCAGACGCTCTGGTCGGGAGCGCTCGCGATCGGCACGACCTTCGGGCATGTCGCGACCGGTGCCGTGCTCGCGCTCTTCATCCTCCTCTGCCTCCTGGCCGACGGCGCAGGGATCTGGCGCTGGAGCGTACGGCTCTTCCCCCAGAGCGCGCGAGCGGCGGTCGACGCTGCGGGGCGAAACGGGTGGTCCACCGTGGTCAACTACGCGCGCACGCAGCTGCTGGTCGCCACGATCGACGCGGTGGGCATCGGACTCGGCGCCTTCCTGCTCGGCGTCCCGCTGGCGATCCCCGTGGCGGTCCTGGTCTTCCTCGGCTCGTTCATCCCGATCGTCGGTGCCGTCGTCACCGGGGCGCTCGCGGTGTTCCTCGCGCTGGTCTACAACGGTCCGTGGATCGCGCTCTGGATGCTCGTCGTCGTGCTCGCAGTGCAGCAGCTGGAGGGGCACGTCCTGCAGCCGCTCCTCATGGGATCGGCCGTGAAGGTCCATCCGCTCGCCGTCGTGCTCGTCGTCGCAGGCGGGGCGATGATCGCCGGCATCCCCGGCGCGCTCTTCGCCGTGCCGTTGGCGGCGTTCGTGAACGTGGCGGCCGTCACCATCAGCAGCGGGGCCTGGCGCACCGGCGCCGATCCGAACGGGGACTACATCTGGAGCACCGTGCCACGGGCACGAAGAGGAGAGACACGATGACGACAGCCGATCAGATGCCGACCCTCGCCGAGATCGAGACCGCGGCCCGTGGTCTCGACGGCGTGGTCACGCACACACCCGCTCTGCCCTCGCGGGCGCTGGCGGACGCGATCGGCTCGCCGGTGCTGCTCAAGATGGAGAACCTTCAGCGCACCGGCTCGTTCAAGCTCCGCGGCGCCGTGCACCGCCTCTCGCGGCTCACTCCGGAAGAGCGCACCCGAGGGGTGGTGGCGGCCTCGGCCGGGAACCACGCACAGGGGGTGGCCTTCGCGGCGCAGGCGCTAGGAATCCCCGCGACGATCTTCATGCCGATCGGCGTGCCGGTGCCCAAGCTCCTCGCCACGCGCGGTTACGGCGCCGAGGTGGTGCTGGAGGGCGAGACGGTCGCCACCTCGCTCCGCCTCGCGGCCGAATACGCGGAGCGGACCGGAGCAGTGCTCATCCATCCCTTCGACCATCGCGACATCGTGGTGGGACAGGGGACCCTCGGGCTGGAGATCGTCGAGGACGTCCCCGACGTGGACACGGTCATCATGGGCATCGGCGGCGGAGGGCTCATCGCCGGTGTCGCCGCAGCGGTGAAGGCGGCCGCGGCTCAGCGCGGACGCGAGGTCAGGATCATCGGCGTCCAGGCGGCGAACGCCGCGGCGATGCCGCCGTCGCTCGAGGCAGGAGAGCCGGTGGAGATCCAGACGACGCCGACGATCGCGGACGGCATCCTCGTCGCCAGACCGGGCGACGTGCCGTTCGGGATCGTCCGTGCCCTCGTCGACGAGGTCGTCACGGTGACAGACGATGACATCGCCAGAGCGCTCCTCGTGCTCCTGGAGCAGGCGAAGGTCGTCGTCGAGCCCGCGGGCGCGGTCGGCGTGGCCGCCCTCCTGGCCGGGAAGGTCTCCGCGACGGGCACGACGGTCGCTGTGCTCTCGGGCGGCAACATCGATCCGCTGCTGCTGCAGCGCGTGGTCGCGCACGGTCTTGCCGCCTCAGGACGCTACCTCACGATCCGCATCCCGCTGCCGGATCGCCCTGGCCAGTTGGCCCGGGTCTCCGAGCTCATCGCGCACGCCGGCGCGAACGTCATCGAGGCGATGCACACGCGGCACGGTCACGGGCTGCAGATCAGCGAGGTGTTCCTCGAGCTGAGCGTGGAGACCCGAGGGGCGGAGCATTCCGAGCTGACGCTCGACACCCTCCGGGCTGCGGGCTTCGAGCCGATCGTCGTCCCGGACTGACCCGGCGAGGCCGGCTGACCGGCCGTCGGAAAGGGAGAGGCGCCGGCAACGTCCTCGGGACGTGCGGCGCCTCTCCGGCGAGGCCGGTCAGCCGGCGAAGGTCTCCACCTTCAGGATCTCGACCGCGATCGAACGTCCGCTCGGCGCCTCGTACGAGGTCTTCTCGCCGACCTTGAGACCCTGGATCGCGGAGCCGAGGGGGCTCGCCTCGCTGTACACGTCGAGGTCCGTGCCGCCGGCGATCTCGCGACTGCCGAGAAGGAACACCTCTTCGCCGCCGGCGACGAGCGCGGTCACCACGGTGCCGGGCTCGACCACGCCGCGGCTCGCCGGCGCCTCGCCGACCTTGGCGGTCTTCAGCAGCTGCTCGAGGGTGCGGATGCGGGCCTCCTGCTTGCCCTGCTCGTCCTTGGCGGCGTGGTATCCGCCGTTCTCCTTGAGGTCGCCCTCCTCGCGGGCCGCCTCGATGCGCTTCGCGATCTCCTCGCGGCCGACGGTGGACAGGTGCTCGAGCTCGGCGACGAGACGATCGTACGCCTCCTGCGTGAGGAAGGGGACCTGAGCGTCGTTCGACACGGCGATACTCCTTTGATTCGGATCCCGACGACGAAGCCCGTCGGGATATGGCAAGACGCCCCGGCACCGTGCCGGGGCGTCGTTGATCGAGACGAGCCTATGCGACCCAGCAGGAGTTCACCAAACCCGTCGTCGCCAGCCCCAGGGTCGGCACGGTCTCGACGAACGCCCTCGCATGCTCGGACGAGGCAGGGTACTCCACCACGCGCCAGCCGACGATCCCGAACTCCTCGTCCTGGGCCTCGACGATGCAGTGCACAGGTCGGTCGCGGGGTGCGGTGATCTGGAAGGACACGGTCACCGTGTGCTCGTCGACCACCTCATAGCCCGTACGTGTGGCCTCGACGTCGTCGGCTGTCGCCGCCACGGTGATCCACCCGGCTGCGCCCACGGCGAGGACCGAGAGGGATCCGAGGACGATCCAGGGGAGACGGCCGCGAGGGGTGCGTCCGTAGCGCTCGTCGAGCTGGGCGGGCGTCGTCACGGCGGGGCTCTTCCGATCGTTAGGCTGGTTGTTCCAGGCTAACGCGTGATTCCGGGAAGGCGGACACATGATCGATGCGCTTCTGCGGACGGCGGTCTCGCCGACTCCGTCGCCGACGCCCGCCGTCGACCCGACCCTCGTCACCCCCGGGCCGGTCGGCTTCGCAGTGATGGCGCTGCTCGTGGTCGTGGTGGTGGTGATCGTCTGGGACATGCAGCGCCGTATCCGTCGTGTGCGCTATCGCGAGGAGGTACGCGAGGAGCTCGACGCCGAAGAGCGGGCGGCAAAGGACGGAGTCGCCGAGGACGGCGCGCGCGCCACGGCGGTGGCCGACGAGCCGGGCGAGGACGGGATCTCGGGGCGCTGGCGACCCGATCCGCGCTGACAACCTCGCGTGACATCGCCGCGCGGGGGTCAGCCGGAAAGGCCGAGCGACGGCGACGCGGGTGAGAGCGCGATGAGAAGGCACGCGGTCCAGTGACAGAGGAACGCCAGGACCGTGCAGACGTGGAAGATCTCGTGGAACCCGAAGTGCCCCGGCCACGGGTTCGGGCGTTTGAGCGCGTAGACGACCGCGCCGAAGGTGTAGAGCAGCCCGCCGACGAGGACGAGCACCATCATCGCGACGTTCGCGTTCACGAGATCGACGATGTACATGACCGCAGCCCATCCGAGCAGGATGTACAGGGCCACGTAGAGCCAGCGCGGCGCGTTGATCCACAGCACGCGGAAGAGGATCCCGAGGATCGCTCCGCTCCACACGAGGACGAGCAGCAGGGTGCCTTTGCCGGGCGGCAGGGCGAGGGTTGCGATCGGCGTGTACGTGCCGGCGATGAGCAGCAGGATGTTCGCGTGGTCGATGCGCTTCAGGATGCCCTTGACGGTGGGGCCCCAGTTGAAGCGGTGATAGACCGCCGAGTTGCCGAAGAGGAGCAGGGAGGTGGCCATGAAGACCGCCGACGCCCACTTCGCCGGGGCGCCCTGGGCGAGGGCGATGAGCACCACGCCGGCGGCGATCGCGACGGGGAACGTCCCCGCATGGATCCAGCCGCGCCAGGTCGGCTTGATCTCGGCGTGCGCGTCCTCCGCCGCGGCGTCCAGCAGGGGGAGCTGAGGCACGTCGGGAACACGGGGGCGTGGGGTGGCTCTGCTCATGCGCACACTCTAAGCCGCTCCGCATTCCGTCGGCCGTACATATCCCGTGCGACCACGGGGAGTCGCGTCCCGCCCGGCGGTCGTCGTATCTGCACGGTAGCGTAGGGACGTGAGTGCTCGGTCAGATCAGGGGAGCGGTCCGCTCTACCGGCTCTACATCCGCCGCCTGCGGCGCCGGATGGACCCGTCGGCCATGCCGCATCACGTCGCGATGATGATCGACGGCAACAGACGCTGGGCCCGACAGCTCGGCTATGCGTCGGCTGCGCACGGCCATCGTGCCGGTGCGGCGAAGATGCGTGAGTTCCTGGGCTGGTGTGACGACCTGGGGATCCGAGTCGTCTCGCTGTACCTGCTGTCGGCGGACAACATCGTCAAGCGCGACTCGGCTGAGATCACGGACCTGATCGAGATCATCGGCGAGCTCGCCGATGCGCTGTCCCACGAAGGGAACTGGCGGGTCAAGCACGTAGGCCGGGCAGAGATCCTGCCCGAGCCTCTTGCCCGCGTTCTCGCCGAGGCCGAGGAGCGCACCCACGGGCACACGGGACTCCACGTCAACCTCGCTGTCGGCTACGGCGGACGCAACGAGATCGTCGACGCGGTGCGAAGCATCGTGTCTCACCATGAGGCCTCCGGAGGGACGCTCGAGGATCTGGCCGCGCACCTGACGCCGGAGATGATCGGCGAGCATCTCTACACGGGAGGACAGCCCGACCCCGACCTCGTGATCCGCACGAGCGGCGAGCAACGCCTGAGCGACTTCCTGCTGTGGCAGAGCGCGCACAGCGAGTTCTACTTCGTCGAGGCGTTGGGTCCTGATCTGCGTGAGGTCGACTTCCTGCGTGCGATCCGCGACTACGCCGACCGCGATCGCCGTTTCGGCAAGTGACCGTGCGAGTCCCCCGCTGGCGCGGAGGCGTCCGTGCCAGACTGGCGCGGTGAACGCGATCCAGGACTACCTCGACTCCTTCGCCGAGACGACGGGCTATCTGAACTGGGGCGCCTTCGGACCCATCTCCCCCGTGGTGCGTGCGGCGACGGTCTCCGACACCGCGCTCCTCTCGACCGGACGCTCCGATGCGCTCGCCGAGGTCTGGGAGCGGGCGACGGAGGCGCGCACGGGCCTCGCGGCGATGCTGGACGCGTCAGTCGACGAGATCACACTGCACGCGGCGTCCTCGCCGGCCCTCCAGCATGCGCTCGCCGGGCTTCGTGGTCACGTCGTCGCCTCGGCCGCGGAGTTCCCGAGCGTCACCGTGACGCTCGACCGTGCCGCCGCGGCGTCCCGCGGCGTGCTCGTCCCCCGCTGGATCGCGCCTCCGGCAACGTATGTCACCCCGGAGGCGGTGGCCGATGCGCTGGACGACGAGGTCACGGCGCTGATCGTCAGCCACGTCGACTTCCGCAGCGGCTACCGTGCCGATCTCGGGGCGCTTCGTGACGTCCTCGGTCCCCGCCGGCTCCTCATCGTCGACGCCGTGCAGTCGTTCGGCGTGGTGGACGACGATCTCACTGTCGCGGACGTGGTCGTCGGACACGGCTACAAGTGGCTGCGAGCCGGGCGCGGCACCGGCTTCGCGCGCTTCACCGCACGCGCGAGGGAGCAGATCGAGCCGGTGCTCAGCGGGTTCACGGCGACCAGCGCCCCGGGGCTTCCGGCCGACGAGCTTCCTCCGCCGGCGGCGACCGGACAGGCCTATGCGACGAGCTCGCCCGACCACCTCGCGGCCGGGCGCCTGGCCGCTGCCCTGGGTGAGGTCGGGGCGGTGGGGGTGCCGGCGATCGCCGAACGGCTTGCGGCGAACGTCGATCTGGTGATCGAGAGCGCAGACCGCCACGGCGTGCCCGTGTCCTCTCCGCGGGAGCGGGAGCAGCGGGCGGGTCTCGTCGTGCTGACGCCCGCGGACGCGACCGGTCTCGGCATGGTCTTGGCGGAGGCCGGCATCACGGTGACGGTGCGCGACGGTGCTGTGCGCGTCGCGCCCCACGCCGGGACCGATGCGGAGACCCTCGATCTGCTGGACGACGCGCTGGCATCCGCGAGGAAGTTCATCTCCCGGTAACCGGACTGTCGCGTGTCGGAGCACGAGGACGACCCCTTGCGGTCGTACGTTCAGGGCATCGGGCACGGTGCCCGATCGGGTCGGCCTTCGGATCGCGACTCGTGGCCCCTGGTCGACTCGCCTAGCACCGGGAAGGATCCCGGGTCGGGAGAGGGTCGTGGCCGCACAGTCCATCAACAAGGCAGCACACCGGATCACCGCCGAGACCGAGGCGGCGTCCCCGCTCGATCAGGAGCTTCGCACCTATGTGCTCGACACGTCCGTGCTCCTGTCCGATCCGCACGCGTTCTTCCGTTTCGCCGAGCACTCCATCGTCCTCCCGGTCGTCGTGATCGGCGAACTGGAGGCCAAGCGTCATGACCCTGAGCTCGGCTTCTTCGCGCGAAAGGCGCTGCGCCACCTCGATGAGCTGCGGGTCGAGCACGGGCGGTTGGACTTCCCCGTTCCGATCGGCGAGGGCGGCACTCTTCGTGTCGAGCTGAACAACACCGACCAGAGCGTGCTTCCGAGCGGGATCCGACTGAACGACAACGACAGTCGCATCCTCGCGGTCGCGATGCACCTCGCCCAGGACGGCCAGGACGTCACGATCGTCTCGAAGGACCTGCCGATGCGCGTCAAGGCGGCCTCGCTGGGCCTGAACGCAGAGGAGTACCTGGCGGAGCAGGCGGTGGACTCGGGATGGACCGGGATCGCGACGCTGAACCTGTCCGGTGACGAGATCAGCGATCTCTACGAGAGCGAGGTCGGCTCCAGCGAGGAGGCACGGGGTCTTCCGGCGAACACGGGCCTGATCATCCATTCCGAGCGCGGAGCGGCGCTCGGGCGGATGACCGGCGACGGAGAGTTCGCGCTCGTCCGGGGCGACCGCGAGGTGTTCGGCCTGCACGGTCGCTCGGCGGAGCAGCGCATCGCGATCGACCTGCTCCTCGACCCGGACGTGGGAATCGTCTCGCTCGGCGGCAGGGCGGGGACAGGGAAGTCGGCGCTCGCGCTCTGCGCCGGGCTGGAGGCCGTCCTGGAACGCCACCAGCAGAAGAAGATCATCGTCTTCCGGCCGCTTTTCGCCGTCGGCGGTCAGGAGCTGGGATATCTGCCCGGCGACCAGGGGGAGAAGATGAACCCCTGGGGTCAGGCGGTCTATGACACGCTCGGCTCGGTCGTCTCCGGGAACGTCCTGGACGAGGTCGTGGAGCGGGGGATGCTCGAGGTCCTTCCACTCACGCACATTCGTGGACGCTCGCTGCATGACGCCTTCGTGATCGTCGATGAGGCGCAGTCCTTGGAACGAAACGTCCTCCTCACCGTCCTGAGTCGCATGGGACAGAACTCCCGTGTCGTCCTGACACACGATGTCGGACAGCGCGACAACCTGCGGGTCGGGCGTCACGACGGCATCGCCAGCGTGATCGAGACGCTCAAGGGGCATGATCTGTTCGGGCACGTGACGCTGCAGCGTTCCGAGCGATCCGCGATCGCGGCCTTGGTGACCGAGCTCCTGGAGGGTGGCGAGCTCAGCTGAGGGCAGGAGGGGCACCGGCTGCCCGGTGCCCCTCCTGTCGCGACGGTCACGACACCGGCACGGCCGTGACGACGAGGTTGTCAGCGAACTGGGCGGCGGCTCCGACGGACGTGTCGATACGACCGGCGCAGGTGACGAGGACGAGCTGACGGGGGCCGGCGGTGGCCCACATCGACGGGTCGAGGCCGTCCCTGGCCACGACCGTGGCGGCGGTGACGTACCAGTGCCGTCGGGCACCGGCGCCGTCGGCGGTGACGATCCGATCGCCGGGTCGGAGCGCTGACAGGCGCGCCATCGGCGCGAACCGGCCTGTCCGGTCCACGACGTGTCCGGCGATGAACGTCGATCCGGTCTCGGCCTCCAGGGGCGCGCCGTCGGTGAAGACGGCCGCCTTCTCGGGGCTGGGGACGGCGAAGTCGCCCTTGTCGTCGAGGCCGAGGGGGACGAGCGGGACACGAAGCCCCGCAGCCGGAGCGCTGAGCATGTGCGGGCCGAGATCCTCGGCGATCGGAGCGGGCGAGGGAGTGACCTGATCCGGAGACAGCGTGAAGACTCTCGGGGCCTCCAGCGCTGCCCGTGTCGTCGCCGTTCCCGCATGATCGAGGAGGCGGGCGAATCCGAGGCAGGCGACGATCGCCCCCGCCGCCGTGATGAGGACGAGGACGATCGCGACCGTGATCCGTGGGCCACGGCGGGTCGACGGCGCGCCCTGGCGGGATGTCTCCGTGAACGTCATGGGGCCTTCCTGTGTGAGGCGGAGAAGCGGGGCCTGTGCTCCGTTTCGGGGGAGCACAGGGCACAGGCCCCTGGGTGACCCGTGAGGAGGGGACGCTCGGGTCCGCTCCCGCCCCACGGGTCGGTCTTTGTCACCCGGCGGTCATTCGGCGGCGCTCGGACCCGTGTCCGAGCGCCCAGGCCGTGTGCGGAGCATGAGAGGGGCGGTCGCCACGCCCGCGACCGCGAGGCCGCCGAGGCCGGTCATCCCGAGGGAGAGGAGGAGGTCGTCCTGCGCGAGAGGGCCGCCCGTGTGCGCCCTCGGGCCTACGGGTGCGCCCGCGGACTCCGGCGTGGCCGACGGGGCGACGGACGCAGGGCTCGGCGTGGGGACGGGGGACGGGGCCGGCGTGTTGACGATCGCCCCGAACGACGGGTTCATGTCGCTGCCGCGGACCACGGTCGTGAAGGCCTTATCCGTCCTGTCGTAGCCGGCGGGGGCCTTTGTCTCGGTGAGCATGTAGGAGCCCTTCAGGATCCCCTCGACGCGGATCCTCCCGGCGTCCACGTCCCTGTCCAGCGGGCCGTTGTCGGCGACGGTCCTGTCGTAGCCGGACGGGCCGATGAGGCGGAACTCGGCGCCGCCCAGCAGTCGGCCTTCCCCGTCCTCCTTGGACCAGGACAGCGAACCTCGGTACCCGTTGGCCTCGCCGCCGCCGGTGTCGTAGAGCATGTCGTACCTCGCGGTCAGATCGCCCGCGGTCGCGGTGTTGGTGAGGACCGTGTCATCGGGCACGTCGCCGTCAACCGTCATGTCGTACGCGACCCAGTACGCCTGCCTGCCGGTGTCGTTGACACTGTCGGGCGTGAAGGCCACGGTGAACGAGTGAGAGGTCTCGTCGTACGAGACGCTGTAGAGGGACGGGTCAAGGATCGTGGTGGTGATGGCGCCGCTCGCGTCCCGCACCCTGGTCTGTGCGAACAGGCTCTCCTTCCTCAGCCGGGTCCTCGGGTCGTACACGTCGCGCACGACGAGTCCCGCACGGGTCAGGTCGTCGCCCGGGATACCGAAGTAGTAGTGGATGGTCCCGTCCGCATCCTCCGTATGGCCCTTGTAGAGCGTCGAGGGGAGGCCGCCCTGACGGGCCATGATCTGAGTGTCGGTGTGCAGCGTCCGGCCCGTTCCGGTGCTCCAGTCCAGGCCCGCGCCGTTCGTGGGTCGCGTCGCGATGACGGTGAACGTCGCCTCGCCGCTCACCCGGCCGTGGGTGCTGACGTAGTCGGTGAAGGTACAGAAGGCGGTCGTGGCGGTGACGGCGCAGTCGGCGACCGGCACGCCTGCCGGGTCCGTGATCGTCCGCGACCCCAGCCGACCTTCGACCTTGTCGCTGAAGTTGATCGTCACCCGGTCTCCTTCGACGGCATCCTCCGGAACCGTGTAGACGACGGTGACGTCGATGGTGGTTCCCGTCTCCACGGTCCTCGGTGCGGTGGAGAGGTCCACGATGGTGTCGATCTCCTCTGCCTGTGCGGCAGGAGCGACGGCGAGCGCCGTTCCCGCGCCGACCAACAAGGCGACGGCCGCGCCGGTCAACGCTCGGATTCCCGAGCGTGTGGTCGTCTTGCTCATGCGTTGATTCCCCATTCGGTTCTTCTCTGTTGCGAGTCGGAAGCGGCTGTCTGCGCGGCTGGACCGGCACGGAGCCGCCGTCGATCGCGCTGGCCTCGCCCCGGCCGCGTGCCGCACGCCGGCACATATGGCGTCGTCGAGGCGGGAGTCGTGTTCGGTTCGTCCGCTGCGGAGCCGGTCTCAGACACGGCTGCCGTCGGAATCCGGCGCAGCACGGCGCCATCGTCTGCCGGCGGCTCTGATCCGCAGCAACTCGTCCCGCTCGTCAGCAGGCCATCCCGCCCGTCTCGACGAGTCGGTGCCGTCGTCGGCCAGGGCTGTGTCTGCTTAGGCTGTTCTGCTGGCACGCGTCGAGGAGTCCTGTAGGACCCGCATCACACGCATGCCGACCGTCTCGGCCGAGATGCCGGAACGGTTCCAGCGATACCCGGTCGGTGCCGCTGCTCCTTTTGACACGGTCCCGGCGGATAGAGGCTCGTCGACCGTATCGTGCCGCCACGACTCGGCCGCCCCCGCGCCCAACTCGATGACACGTAATACATTACTGTATTTTTCCACCGCGTCCATCATTTTTGATGAGTCGAGAGAGGCGGCAGATGCGAGGCGTCGTGGGGCGACGTCCGCGAGAAGGTTGTCTCTGCGAAAGCCGGATCAGGCCTCGTCCGTCGGATCCTCTTCGTCGGCCGCGGCATCGCGGCGTCTGCGCGAGGCGAGGAAGGCGAGTCCGGCGACTGTCAGCGCCCCCGCTCCCGCCAGGAGCGCGCCCACGCCGCCGCCGCCCGTCGTGGCCAAGCTGCCGGCCTCGGAAGCAGGCGGGATCACGGGCGTCGGCGAGGCGCTCCCGGTCGGTACGGACGACGGAACGGGTGTGGGCGTCGGTGTCGGGGTGGAGGTCGGTGTCGGAGTGGGCGTCGGAGCCGTGAGGGGGAAGACCTGGACGATGGACGGGCGCGGCACGACGGTCGAGCCGCCGCCGGCGGTCATGAGCGGCGCGGGCCTCATGGCGTCGGGGAACCGGGAGGACGGCGCCTCGAACGAGCCGTCCTCGCCCGGGTGCTGGACCGCCACGAAGACGTGGCCCTCCTCGTCATGGATGACCGGTCCGCACGTCTCCGCCTCGCGCGGAACCGAGAGGAACTGCTCGACCTTCCCCCGCTCGGGTCCGTCCAGGACCACACGGAAGAGGCCGTCGTTGTAGCCGATCGTGCTGGGTGCGCCGTCCGTGGAGATCCACAGGTTTCCCGCCGAGTCGAACGCGAGGTTGTCCGGGCAGGAGATGGGCGAGACCTGGTCCGCCGGGAAGCCGGAGAAGTAGGCCGTGGGGTTGGTGGCGGGATCCCCGGCGACGAGGAGGAGCGTCCAGGTGAAGGTCCTCGCCGTCTGGTCCCCGGCGCTCTCGGTGATCTCCACGATGTGCCCGTCACGGTTCTGCGCACGCGGATTGACCTCGTCTGCCGGGGCCTTGCCACTGGTGCCGCGGTTGCTGTTGTTGGTGCAGGCCACGTAGACGCGCCCGGTCGCAGGGTGCGGTTGCACGTCCTCCGGCCGGTCCATCTTGGTGGCGCCCGCCCGGTCCGCGGCGATCCTGGTGTACACGAGGACCTCTTCGACGGTCATTCCCTCGATGGCCGAGACGCCGTCGAGGACGAGCGGGAGCCACTCCCCGGTGCCGCCGAAGCCGCCGTCGGAGGGGACGGCGCCGGACCCGTCGATCTCCGCGGCCGGCGAGTCTCCGGAGAAACGGGCGACGAACAGGTCACCGTGCTCCAGGAGGGTCATGTTGTGAGCGCGGTCGCCGTCGACGAAGGAGTCCCGGGAGACGAACTTGTAGAGGTAGTCGAAGCGCTCGTCGTCCCCGGTGTAGGCGACGACCTTCCCGTTCGCCGCCACGATGACGTTCGCGCCCTCATGCTTGAGGCGCCCGAGAGAGGTGTGCTTGCGCGGCGTCGAGGTGGGGTCGGTGGGGTCGACCTCGACGATCCAGCCGAATCGGTTGACCTCGTTCTCGTAGCCCGGGGTGCGGGCGTCGAAGCGCTGGTCCACCTCTTCCCAGCCACGCGCGGTCGCGGCGTCTTGCAAGCCATAGCGGCGATCCGTCGCCGAGACGCCCTCGGAGCGGAAGTAGCCGTTGAAGTTCTCCTCCCCGCTGAGGATCGTCCCCCAGGGCGTCGTCCCGCCTGAGCAGTTTCCGAAGGTGCCCAGAGGCGTGGTGCCCGCCGGATCATCGACGGTCCGCAGGAGAGCGGAGCCCGCGGCGGGCCCGGTGAAGGCATAGGGGGTGTCGTCAAGGAAACGACGGTTCAGCGGCGCTCCGACGACCGGCGTCCAGGGCGCGGTCTCGTCCTCTCGCCGCAGCTCCACCACACTCAGGCCGTGGGCCTTGAGCCCGACCCGACGCACCCGGTCGGGGTCGTCCGTGAGCTGCGAGGAGGGGAACATGATCCCCTCGTTGGTGTACTCGTGGTTGACGAAGAGGATCGCCGTGGTCGCTGAGGTGCGGATGACGTCGGTGTAGTCGACGTTGTAGCCGAACTGCCGAGCCTGCGCGTCCGGCGTCTGGTCGTTCACGTCGAAAGCCGGGCTGTCGGCGAACAGCGGGTCACCCCAACGGATGATCGGCGTCCAGTCGAAGCCTTCCGGCACGACGAAGCCGTCGACGGTGTGGGCGATCGGCTCGATCGGCGCGAAACCGAAGGCGCCGCCCGCGCCGACCGGCGCCAGGGGCATCCCCGTCGAAGCGGTCGCGGGCTGCACGCCGGAAAGAGCGGGAGCGAGGACGATCGTGGCGGCTCCGACGGCGCCGAGGCCGAACAGCGCGCGCCGAGAGAGCTGGGCATCCACGATGTCGCGGAAGTAGCCGTTGGACGACACGTTGCAGACGCCCTTGGAGCATGCATCTCCGCATTTCAGGTGGCAGGTGACGGCGCTGCGCTTGCCCTTGACGTGCTGCGCCATGGGCAGCGAGGTGCGACCGACGTTGATGACCATGTGAGCTCTCCTTGGCGCGGGAACGGCGGCCGGCCATCTGCCGGACCGGCTGTCTCCGCAGGACAGCACAGCAATCTCCGGTGTCCGGATGGTGACGCCCATCCGAAATCGGGGTGACCGAAGGCCGGCCTCCCCGAGAACGCGAAGGAGGCGGCGAGGTCTACCTCGCCACACCTTCCGACCCGGCTCACCTCATAGCCGGTCGTCGGCGAGGATCACGGGAGGCATTGCCCGCCGTGAGGGGTGTCGCTCTCCTCGGGGTTCCGCACACAGGGCAGGGGATAGGTCATGGGGTCGAAGGGCGCACCCGTGTCGCGGAGCACTGCATTGGTCAACGGGAGGCCATAGACCTGACTGAGGTAGGTGACCCAGGTGCGCACCTCGCCGCGCCCGAGGAGACGCTCGAAGCGGACGACCTCGGCGACGTCGATCGCGGAGGTGAACGTCGTGGCTCCGATGCTCGCGGCGCCGATCGTCATCCAGGGGACCGGGGGCGTCTCCAGGGGGAACGTCGCCGGCTGGCCTTGCACCGGCTCCGTGGCGAGATTCCCAAGACAGAAGTTGATGCTCCCCGATACCTTGCGGACGCCGTTCTCGACGTACCACCGGGTCGCGAAGACGCGCCAGGAGCCGATGCCGTACCCGGAGCCGCCGTCGAAGGCGCCATAGTCGACGACCCGCGTCCCCCAGATGCTTCCTCCCACCTGGTGCGGGAGCTTCTCGTAACCGTTGTCGCCCAGATAATGGCTTTGCAGCGCATTGCCGTCGATCCGGGAGGCGGGCCCGTTGGGTCGCATCTTCCCATCCGCGTCTGCATGGCCGATCAGCTGCGACCACTGGGCGGGTCCGTCCCGTCGGTCCCCGACCTGGCCGTCGCGGACACGCGCCACGACGATGACGGTGAAGCTGCTCGTCGAGGTCGCCGCCGGCACGGGAAGGACCAGTTGCGTCTTCGCCCCGCGATCGAAGCGCAGGGCCGGACGTCCGCCTGGGCCGTCGCAGATCAGGCGCGGTCGTGCGTCCAGGGGTGTGTTCCACCCCGAGAGCGTGCGGAGAGCGGGATCGAGGGTGACGGCGTCGGGGCCGTTGGGGATGGCGGACTTCCACGTGCCCACACCCTCATAGGTGGCGGCGATCACGTCCTCTGCCCGAAGCCAGGCTGACGGAGTGGCTCCTCCGGCCGGCGCCTGCCGGGCGGGGGCGGTGTAGCTGACGGTGACGGGATCGGAGAACGGTCCATTGCCTTTGGTCGCTGTGCTCCCGAAGAAGCGATAGCTGTAGGTGGAGCCGGAGGCGACCCGGTCGATCATCCCCTTGGACTTGGCAGGGTCGAAACCGAGAAGGCTAGTCCATGTCGACGCGGCTGTCGCGACCCCGTTCGTGCGCTGCACGCTGTACCAGTTGTACGCCGAGCCACCCCCGTCGGCCATGTCCCAGCTGAGGTTCACTCGGTTGCCGGGGAGAGCGACCCCGCGGAGGGTAGGTTTCGCGATGGGGCGCGGCCCCTTCGCCATCCCGTCGATCTCCGGGATGCCGCGCACCTCCCAGACGACAGCCTTCCGAGCGGCACCGGGAAAAGCCGGGTAGAGGCGGAGCACGCTGTCACGCTCGAGCGCCTCGGTGTCGATGTAGGCGCCGGAGGAGCTGATGAAGGCTCCGCTCTCGTCCGTCGTCTGGGCGCCGTTGTCGATCGTGTAACGGTTCCAGGTGAGTCCGCCGTCGACGCTCGTGAAAGCGAAGAGCGAGGACGTGGGAAAGGGGGTCCCTGCATAGCCTTGCTCGCCGGGGACGTAGGTGTTGCCGTTCATGTCATGGTCGTCCACCTCGGCTGCCACGACGACGACCAGGCCCGAGGACGTGTATGCCATCGTGGGCATGGCGGCGTGGAGGCCGTCGCGGTGGGGGACGAGCTTTGTACGGGTGACGGCGCCGGTCTCGGGGTCGACCCGGGCGACCCACGTCGAGCGATGACGCCTGTTGTCCTCGATGCTGGCGCCGGGACTCTCATCGGGATCGGCCCACGCGGCGCCGACGATCGGCACCCCGCCCGCGCCGACCGCGACGCGTGCCCCGACAGCGTTGTTTCGCATGTGGTGGGGTGTGCTAGCGGTGAAGGGCGGTCCGGGAAAGACCACCTTCACATTCCCGGGAACCAGCACCGAAGGGTTCGCGGGGTCGTACATCGGCGGACGGAACGTCTCGGGAGCAATCCCCGTCGACGGGTCGCTGCCGGGCTGCCGCCAGGTGTGCCCGCCGTCGTCGGAGCGCATGATCGAGATGTCACGGCGCGGCCAACCGTTGGTCTGTCGGTCCTCGGACACCATGAACTCCGGGACGGTGTACATGATGGACGACGTGCCGCTCCCCTTTGCGAAGGCGATGTCGTGACCGTAGACCGCCAGGGTGTCGCCAGGGACCAGGTCGTCTCTGCCTCCCGGAGTCGGGTAGGTCCCGTGGGCCATCGGATGGGTGAGGCCGGGAAGCACCCACGGCCCGGCTCCCGTGTCGCGGCGCCTCGTGTTCGGACGATCGACACGGACGAAGGTCTGCCGCTCCGACACCCATCGGAGGAGCAGGACTTGAAGCTCGTTGCCTCGGGCCACGAGGTAGAGATGTCCGGTGTAGGGGTCGCGGAAGAACCGTCGGTAGTAGGAGGAGTTGTTGACGGAGCCCGGAGAGGACATCACCGTCGACCATGCGTCCTCTGTCCGCCCCGATGTCGCCTTGACGGCGTGAGGGCGCGTCGATCGCTGCAGGTAGAGCCCGGTGCTGTTCGCGTAGGTCGGTCCGTGCGACGAGGCGTGGGCGATCACCGTTCCCTCCTCGGTGACGGCGACCGACGCGCCGCGATGGCCGACGTTGGTGGCGTCGTACCAGGCTGTCATGACCTCCGCCGCCTCTTGGGCATGTCGGTTGTTCTTCGGATAACGGACGACAGTGAGCTTCCCCCACAGCACCCATGATTGTGGCTGGGCCTCGGGGACGAACAGCGTGTCGGCGACGTAGACGGCGTCGGCATCGGACCAGATCGGGTTATGCAGTCCGATGGTGGACGGCACTCGTCCCGCTGCAGCGTCGCCTTTGACGGTGACCCAGCCGTCCTGGGTCACCTGAGGGCCTTGAGGTGGGAAGATGCTGCCCGTCGAGTTCAGCGAGGCGAGGACCGTTCCCGTCACGGTCAGCACCGTGGTCTTCGGCGTCACGTTCGGCGGGAGGGCGCCCCCCGCCGGCGCGCCACCGCGAACGCCCTCCACAGCGTTCGCGGCGGGGCTGGCGGTCAGCGCGGCGGCGGTGATCCCGGCACCGACACCGAGGAATCCTCGTCGACTCACTCCCTGCGGAACGGCATCGTCTGTTGTCTCGGTCATCTATGCTCCTCGATTCGGGACTTCACGCCGAACGTAGCGAGCGAGGGGTCGTCGGCTCAAGGCCGGCGCGTCGCTCATCGTCGCGCGGCCGATACCCCGAAGGGGCCGAGAGGACGGATCCTCTCGGCCCCTTCGGGGATGATGACGGGCGTCAGCCGGCGTGCGTCATCGACAGCAGATCGAGCTTCTGGTCCAGCACGTCGAGGGTGATCTCGCCGCGCTCGACGTAGCCGAGGTCGATCACCGCGTCGCGGATGGTGATGCCCTTGGCGACGGCGTGCTTGGCGATCTTGGCGGCCGCCTCATAGCCGATGACCTTGTTCAGCGGGGTCACGATCGACGGCGACATGCCGGCGAAGGCCGCAGCACGCTCGAGGTTGGCCTGCAGCCCGTCCACGGTCTTGTCCGCGAGCACCCGCACGGCGTTGGCGAGCAGCCGGATGGACTCCAGGAGCGCGGTTCCCATGACCGGGATCGCGACGTTGAGCTCGAAAGAGCCAGAGGCGCCCGCCCACGCGACGGTCGCGTCGTTGCCGATCACCCGCGCGCAGACCATCAGCACGGCCTCGGGGACGACCGGGTTGACCTTGCCCGGCATGATCGACGAACCCGGCTGCAGGTCGGGGATGTGCAGCTCCCCGAGCCCGGTGTTGGGCCCAGAGCCCATCCAGCGGAGGTCGTTGTTGATCTTCGTCAGCGAGACGGCGATCGTGCGCAGGGCGCCGGACGCCTCGACGAGGCCGTCGCGGTTGGCCTGGGCCTCGAAGTGGTCCTTGGCCTCGCTGATCGGGAGCTCGGTCTCGGCCGCGAGGAGCGCGATGACCTTCTGCGGGAAGCCCAGCGGGGTGTTGATCCCCGTGCCGACCGCGGTGCCGCCGAGCGGCACCTCCGCGACGCGCGGAAGCGCGGCCCGCACGCGCTCGATCCCGAGACGGACCTGGCGGGCGTAGCCGCCGAACTCCTGGCCCAGGGTGACCGGCGTGGCGTCCATGAGGTGGGTTCGACCGGACTTGACGGCGTCCTTCCACAGCTCGGCCTTCGTCTCCAGAGCGACGGCGAGGTGGTCGAGCGCGGGGATGAGCGTGTCGATGAGCGCCTGGGTGACGGCGATGTGCACCGAGGTCGGGAAGACGTCGTTGGATGACTGCGAGGCGTTCACGTGGTCGTTGGGATGCACGTTCGCGCCGAGGATCCGTGTCGCGAGCGTGGCCAGGACCTCGTTCATGTTCATGTTCGAGGACGTGCCGGACCCGGTCTGATAGGTGTCGACCGGGAACTCGCCGTCGTGTCGTCCCGCCGCGACCTCGTCCGCGGCCTGGGCGATCGCGTCGGCGATGGCGCCGTCGAGCGTCCCCAGCTCCTTGTTCGCGAGGGCCGCGGCCTTCTTGATGCGGGCGAGCGCGGCGATCTGCGTGGACTCCAGACCCTTCCCCGAGATGGGGAAGTTCTCCACGGCACGCTGGGTCTGTGCGCCGTACAGGGCGTTCACGGGCACGCGCACCTCGCCCATGGTGTCGTGTTCGATGCGGTACTGCGCTTCTTCGCCGCTGTGCTGGGTGTCGGTCACTGCTTGTTCCTCCGGATGTGACGGGAAATGCGGCCGCTAGGCCGAGGTGGCGAGGGCCGCGTCGTCGGCGAGGCCCACGGAGACGATGGGCACTGCGGTGCCCTCGGTGAGTCGGTAGTTGGCGCCGACGATGCCCAGGCGCCCCTCGGCGACGGCGGCACTGATGAGCTCGGACGACTGCAACAGGTCGGCGACGGTGTTGCGCAGATGCTCCCGTCCGACGAGCTCGGCGTCGATGTCCTCGGGCGTCGTCCCTCCGGTCTGGGCCAGCACCTTGCGGGCGGCGGGGATGATCGGGGCGATGAGCTTCCAGATATGCGGCGGAAGCGGCGTCGCGTCGATCGCGGTCCCGTCGATCGCGGCCCGCACCGCGCCGCAGCTGTCATGCGCGAGGACGACGATCAGAGGGACGCCGAGGACCTCGACCGCGTACTCGAGGCTCGCGACGATCGACTCGCCGAGCACCTGCCCGGCGTTGCGCACGACGAAGAGGTCGCCCAGTCCTTTGTCGAAGATGATCTCGGCGGACAGTCGCGAGTCCGAGCATCCGAAGAGCGTGGCCATCGGCGCCTGGCCCTCGGCGAGCTCGTGCCTCTTCCCCACATCCTGGTTCGGGTGGGCGGGCATCCCCGCGACGAATCGACGGTTGCCGTCGAGCATCTGCCGCCAGGCCTCGTCGGGGGTCAGCCGGGGGAGCGGCCACGTGGTCATCGTGCCTCCTGCAGGGCGTCGAGCTGGGGGGAGATCTCGGTGGCGAGTGCTGCGGCAGCCTTCACGCTCAGCGAGCCGTAGATGAGGACGTAGTCGGCGCCGGCCTGCGTGCCGATGGCGTAGGAGACGTTGCCCGTGTCGTCGGGACGGGCGATCTTGTACTCGTCCCATTCCCGGCCGGCGATGGTCACGGTCCCGGCCGCGGCCGTGCCCTTGAGCGGGGAGGCCGCCCATGTGGCGGTGGCGCGCATGGCCTGGGCGATGTGCGCGAATCCGCGGGCGGTCTCGTCGGTCGGGGCGATCGTCACGTCCCAGACCGGAACCGATCCGCCGACCAGCTCCGCCCTGTTGACCGCCCAGCCATCGGGGACAACGGGGACGACCACCGGGTGGCCGACGGCGGTCTCGGCGTTCGCGGCGATGCCGGAGAGGTCCACAGGTGGGCGCGGGGCGGGCTCGCCCCGCGGGACGATCAGCACGATCACGAGGACGAGGGCGAGGGTCACGATGATCGCCGCGATGAGCCCGGTGAAGGTCTGGCTCGACCGATACGCGGCGGAGGAGGCGGCCTTGCGCTCGGCGGTCTCCTGAGGGGTCTCCGGTCGGCCGAGCTCTGCGACGACCGGGGCGCTGTCGCGACGGCTCACGAGGGGCTCCCCTCCGTGTCGGCGCGGGCGGCGTCAAGGCGCCGTTTGGCGCCGAGGAGCCACTCCTCGCATCGCGCGGCGAGGGCCTCGCCGCGCTCCCAGAGGGCGAGAGACTGCTCAAGCGTGGGCGCGCCCTGCTCCAGCTCCGCCACCACCCGGACCAGTTCGTCCCTGGCCTGCTCGAAGGTGAGCGTCGCGGGATCGGCGGGACGCGTCGCCCCCGGGCTCGCGGACTCCTCGCTCACGGTCACCCCTCCATCCTAGCCGCGCGGGGTCGACGTCCCGCTTTGGCGCCCGTCCGGTGCGGGGGAGGGAGCGGTGGTCTCAGGGACCTCGCCCTCGGAGACCGCGCGGAGCGAGCCGCGGTCGACGGTGATCGTGAGCGGCACGCCGGCCGGGGCCGCTGCCGCGTCGCGGAGGATCACGCCGCCGTCGAGGTGCGCGATCGCGTAGCCGCGGGCGAGGGTGGCGGCGGGGGAGAGCGCGCGGAGCGAGGCGCGCAGCTCCGCGGTGTGCCTCGCTCCCTCGTCCCGGAGCCGGGAGACCGACTCGCGGCCGCGTGCGACGAGGAGATGGACCTCTTGCGCGCGACGATCGATGAGCGGCTCAGGGGAGCGGAGGACAGGGCGTGATCGTAGCTGCTCGAGCTGGGCAATGTCATGGGTGACGCGCTGCACGACACGGGAGAGGGCGCGCGTGCGCAGCTGTGCCACGAGGGTGCGCTGCTCGCCGACGTCGGGGACGACCCGTTTCGCCGCGTCCGTCGGAGTGGAGGCTCGGAGGTCGGCGACGTCGTCCAGAAGCGGATGGTCGTTCTCGTGCCCGATCGCGCTGACGACCGGAGTCGTCGCTCCGGCCACGGCGCGGATCAGCCGCTCGTCGCTGAAGCCGAGCAGCGTCTGTGGATCGCCGCCGCCCCGGGCGATGACGATGACGTCGACCTCGGGGTCGGCGTCGAGGGCGCGCAGCGCCGCGAGCGTCTCGGGCACGCAGCGCTCGCCCTGCACCGCCGCATGAACGGTACGGAACCTCACCTGCGGCCACCGCAGCTCGGCGTTGCGGTGCACGTCCTTCTCCGCGTCGGAGTTCTCCCCGGTGATCAGCCCGATCACGTGGGGGAGGAAAGGGAGGCGTCGTTTGCGCGCCGGATCGAACAGCCCTTCCCTGCGCAGCTGTGCACGAAGCCGCTCCAGACGCTCCAGCTGGTCGCCGAGTCCGACGTGCCTCATCGACGAGACCGCGAAGCCGAAGTCGCCGCTCTTGACGAAGTAGTCGGCTTTCACCGCGGCGACGACGTGGTCGCCCACAGACAGGTCCCCGGGGATCCGGGGGCGGACGCTCGACCAGATCCGGATCGAGATCTGTGCGTCCGAGCGGGTGTCCTTGAGGCGGGCGAACACGTTGCCGCCCCGGAGGTTCCAGGCGGTGATCTCGCCCTCGACCCAGACCGTGTTCCACCGGGCGACGAAGTCGCGGATCGTCGCGTTCAGACGCGCCACGGAGGTGGGCGCGTCGGCCGTGGAGTCGCGGGGAGCGACCGAATCAGCCGGAGGGGCCTCTCCGGGCACGGGGACGGGCTCGAAGGAGGTCATCTCCAGCTCCTCCTCGGGTGCCACGCCGGTAGACTCGGCATGTGATGTCGACTGCTGTCCCGCTGCCCGTGCCGCAGGTGCCTCGTGCCCGCCGGACCGCGCCGCGAGAGCGCCTTCAGGATAACCCGGTGAACGGGCGCAAGCGTGTGCTGCTCGCGGCGCCGCGCGGATACTGCGCCGGTGTGGACCGGGCCGTCGTCGCGGTGGAGAAGGCCCTGCAGCGTTATGGCGCGCCGGTGTACGTGCGCAAGCAGATCGTGCACAACATCCACGTCGTCACGGAGCTCGAGGCTCAGGGAGCAGTGTTCGTCGACGAGGTCGACGAGGTGCCGGAGGGCGCCCACGTCGTCTTCAGCGCCCACGGTGTGTCGCCGGCCGTCGTGTCGGCGGCGGCCGACCGGGGACTGCACGCGATCGACGCGACCTGCCCGCTGGTCACCAAGGTCCACCGCGAGGCGGTGCGGTTCGCTCGCGACGACTACGAGATCCTGCTCATCGGGCACGAGGGGCATGAAGAGGTCGAGGGGACCGCAGGAGAGGCGCCGGACAACGTCACGATCGTCAACTCCCCGGACGAGGCGGACACGGTCGAGGTCAAGGACCCGTCCAAGGTTGTCTGGCTCTCGCAGACGACGCTGTCGGTGGACGAGACGATGGAGACGGTGAACCGGCTTCGCAGCCGGTTCCCCGAGCTGCACGACCCGCCCTCGGACGACATCTGCTACGCGACGCAGAACCGTCAGGTCGCGATCAAGAAGGTCGCCGCCGAGGCCGACCTGGTGATCGTCGTCGGATCCGCGAACTCCTCCAACAGCGTCCGGCTCGTCGAGGTCGCGCTGGAGCACGGGGCGAAGGCCGCGTATCGCGTGGACTACGCCGACGAGGTGCGTCAGGAGTGGCTCGAGGGCGTCGTGACGGTCGGCGTGACCAGCGGCGCCTCGGTGCCCGAGGTGCTGGTGGAAGAGGTGCTCACCGCGCTCGCCGAGGCCGGATACGGCGACGTCGACGAGGTCCGCACGGCCGAGGAGGACCTCATGTTCTCGCTGCCGAAGGAGCTCCGCCAGGACGTCTCCGGTCAGCGCGACGAACGAGCGCTCGGCGGAAGGGTCGGCCGCTGACCGTGTCCGAGCCCCGTCCGCAGTTCGGTGAGTACGCCTCGCCCGAGGAGCAGAGCCGTCGGGCCGGACGGGAGTTCGTCCCGACGAATGCGCTCGCCCCGGGCGTCACCGCGCCGTCCTCCGTCGCCGCGTCACCGCCCGGCCGGGCGGTGGTCGGTGCGCATGATGCAGACACGAACGGGGCTGCGGATACCACCGCGGAGCGCCCGGTCCGGCCGATCGACCGTGCGGCGACCATCGCGCTCCTCGCCTATGGCCTTGTGAACGTGATCCTCACCGTCATCTCCTATCGTGACGTCCCTCGTCTGATGGACCAGAGCCTGGAGATGCTCGGGGTCGGCGGGAAGTTCACCAGCTTCGAGGCCGGACGGACCTGGGGCACGATCGCATCGGTCGTCCTCATCGCAGGGTGGACGGTCACGGCCGCCTGGGCGGTGACATGGCTGCGCAGGCGACGACTGACGTGGTGGATCCCGGTCGTCGGTGCCGTCGTCTTCACGATCGCGGCCGCGATCTGCCTCACCGTGCCGATGTTCGGCGATCCTGCGTTCGTCTCCTATCTGGACACGATCCGCGGCGGCTGACCAACTGCCTGGGTCTCGACCCGCCGCTCGATGAGCCGTTAGCCTGCCATCCGACGGGCCGAAACGGATACGGCGGCGTGGATGCGGCGATGCCCCGGCTCGCAGGATCCAGGGCATCGCCGCATCCACGCGGAAGTCGTCAGCTCTGCGACTTCCCGAACGAGCCGAGCTGACGGGTCGACTCGGCCACTCGGGCGGCCATCGCCGACTCGGCGACCTTGCCCCAGGCGCGCGGGTCGTAGACCTTCTTGTTGCCGACCTCGCCGTCCACCTTCAGGACGCCGTCGTAGTTCGAGAACATGTAGCCTGCGATCGACCGGGTGAAGGCGTACTGGGTGTCGGTGTCGATGTTCATCTTCACGACGCCGTTCGCGACCGCGAGCGCGATCTCCTCGTCCGTCGACCCGGAGCCGCCGTGGAAGACGAGGTCGAGCGGCTTCGGGCCGGTGCCGTACTTCGCCGCGACCTGCTCCTGGATCTCGCCGAGCAGCTCGGGGCGGAGCTTGACGTTGCCCGGCTTGTACACGCCGTGCACATTGCCGAAGGTGAGGGCGGCGATGTATCGGCCCTGGTCGCCGAGGCCGAGGGACTGGACGGCCTGGTCCACGTCGGCGAAGGTGGTGTAGAGCGCATCGTTCGAGCCCTCGTGGCGGACGCCGTCTTCCTCGCCGCCGACCACCCCGATCTCGACCTCGAGAATGGCGTTGATGTTCTTCATTCGCGGGAGGAGATCCTTGGCGATCTCGATGTTCTCCCCGAGGGGGACCGCCGAGCCGTCCCACATATGAGACTGGAAGATCGGGTTGCGGCCGGCCCTCACCTCTTCCTCCGATGCGGCGATCAGCGGCTCGACGAAGCCGGCGAGGGCGTCCTTCGGGCAGTGGTCGGTGTGGAGGGCCACGGTGACGGGGTAGGACTTGGCGACCTCGGTGGCGTACTTGGCGAAGGCGAGGGCACCGGTCGCGCGCGCCTTGACCGTGTGACCCGCGAAGTAGTCGGCACCGCCGGTGGTGACCTGGATGATGCCGTCCGAGCCGGCCTCGGTCAGGCCCTGCAGCACGGCATGGATCGTCTGCGAGCTCGAGACGTTGAACGCGGGGTAGGCGAAGCCGCCCGCCTTCGCGCGGTCGAGCATCTCTGCGTACTGATCCGGGGTGGCAACGGGCATGGCATCTCCTGTGCTGAGCGACGGTTTGCTCTGCCACTCTATCCCCGTGCGATCCGGGGTTCTGATGCCTGATCCGCGGTGGACGACGGGCTGATCTTCAGCCTTGTAAAGAACCTCATATCTTTCGTTGAACACATGTGCAAAACCGCGAATCTCTGCGCGCAGCCGCCCTAGGCTGACCTTCATGGTGAGCCTCACAGCCGATCTCAGCCCTCTTCGCCCCGACCGTAACCTCGCCCTGGAGCTCGTCCGTGCGACGGAGGCCGCGGCCATCCGTGCCGTCCCGTTCATCGGCCGCGGTGCCAAGGAGGAGGCCGACGGCGCTGCGGTCGACGCCATGCGCGCCTTTCTCGGCACCGTCGACTTCGACGGGGAGGTCGTGATCGGCGAAGGGGAGAAGGACAACGCGCCCATGCTCTTCAACGGCGAACGGGTCGGGACGGGCCGTGGCCCTTCCTGCGACATCGCCGTGGACCCGATCGATGGGACCTCGCTCACCGCGGCGGGCCGCCAGAACGCCCTCTCGGTGATCGCCGTGTCCGATCGAGGCACGATGCTCGACGCGTCGAGCATCTTCTATATGGACAAGCTCGTGACGGGTCCGGCCGGCGTCGGCGTCGTCGACATCCGCCTCCCTATCGGCGAGAACATCCGCCGTCTCGCGGGGGCGCTGGACAAGCCCGTCGAGGAGATCGTCGTCTCCGTGCTCAACCGCCCGCGGCATGACGATCTCATCCGGGAGATCCGCGAGGCCGGCGCCGGGACCCGTCTGATGTCGGACGGCGATGTGGCCGGCGGGATCAACGCGGCGCGCCATGGTGCTCGGACCGACATGTGCGTGGGGATCGGTGGCAGCCCGGAGGGGATCGTCACCGCCTGTGCGATCAAGGCGCTCGGCGGTCACATCCAGGGCCGGCTCTGGCCTCGCGACGACGAGGAGCGCCAGCGCGGCATCGACGCCGGGCTCGATCTGGACAAGGTCTACGAGGCCGACGACCTCGTGCAGGGCAACAACACGATCTTCGTGGCGACCGGTGTGACCGATGGCCAGCTCGTGGCCGGCGTGCGCCGCGAGAGCGGATACGTCTACACCGAGAGCGTCGTGCTGCGCAGCGCGTCTGGCACTCTCCGCCGGATCGCCTCGGAGCACCTCGTCTCCAAGTGGCTCTGAACGTCGGCCGCCGGTCTTCGTCCTGAGCCGATCGGCCGCGCACGAGGCGGCCGATCGGTGGTCCGCCGCCTCGTCCCGCTCAGGAGGCGGTCAGTGGAACGTTATCGAGCCGGTACCCCGGATCGGCCGTGGCGTGCGGCGGATCAGTCGATGACTGGCACAATGGAAGCCGTCTGCACCGCATCGGCGCCGGGCGTCGAGCAAGGAGAAGGGCGAGCGGATGACTTCCGAGAACGTGTACCGGCACACGACGGTCACTGACACCGGCACGGTCACCGTCGTCGAGATGGATCCCTCTCGACGCGCTGATGTGCTCTTCCGTGTACGGCGCGAAGAGGGGCACGAGATCAGCTCCTGGTGGATGATCGGCGCCTTCGTGTTGTTCTCCGGCGCGGTGATCGCGATGCTCAGCTTCGTTCCCGGCGGGGCATGACGCCTTTCGGCTCGTTGGTCTGACCCTCTGCGCCATCTCGGACCTCCGATCCCTGCTGTGCAGTGGCTCGCGTCTGCGCGATCTCGGGAGAGCGTGAGGGCATCCTTCATCGGCGACCCTCATCCGCGGCGTGTTCGGTCGGGGCGTTCTCGGCGATCCTCGTTCGGATCTCGCCGAGCTCGGCGCTGATGCCGAGGTCGGGGTCGATGACGGGATCGTTGCCGACGTCGAAGCTCTCCTTTGCTGCTGCGTCGTCATCGGGGTCGAGGTCCGGGGCTGCGTGCGGTGTCGGGACGGTCAGCTCCTCTGCGGTGAGGCGACGGGTCCCCTCGGCGATCATCGCGGGCGCCGTCAACGTGCCGGGGTCGATCCCGGGAAAGCGCCGGGCGGTCACGAGCACGCGGCTCTCAAGGGATCCGGCGAATCTGTTGTAGCTGTCCACTGTGCGCTCAAGGGCACGACGCAGGTCGTCTGCGTGATGGGCGAGCACGCTGAGCCGGTCGTACAGCTGCGTGCCCAGAGAGAGCAGGGTCCGCGCCTCTTCCGACACCTCCTGCTGCGTCCAGGTGTAGGCGACGGTCTTGAGGACGGCCCAGAGGTTGACGGGGGAGGCGAGCGCCACTCGCTTGCCGAAGGCGTGGTCGAGAAGGGTCGGGTCCTCGTCGATCGCGGAGGCGAGGAGCGACTCGCTGGGCAGGAAGCAGATGACGAACTCTGGCCCGGCGTCGAGCCCGGACCAGTAGGCCTTCTTGGCGAGCGCGTCCACGTGTGCGCGCACGGCCTTGACGTGCTGCTGCATGAGCGGCCGGCGCCGCGCGTCGTCGGCGGGGCTCAGGGCGCTGGCCTCCAGATAGGCGTCCAACGGCACCTTCGCATCGACGGCGATCGAGGCTCCGCCGGCGAGGCGGATGACCATGTCCGGCCGTCCTCGCCCGGCGTCGGAGGTGATGGTGGCCTGGAGATCGAAGTCGACGTGCCGGGTGAGCCCTGCCGCTTCCACCACCCGCCGCAGCTGCGTCTCCCCCCAGACGCCGCGGGTCGCGGTGGAGCGCAGGGCGCCCGCGAGCGACTCGGTCGTCGCCCGCAGCGCCTCGTCGGACTCGTGTGCCCGCCGCAGCTGCTCGCTCAACGCGCCGAACTGGGCGTGACGGTCCTGTTCGAGCGCGGTGACGGTTCGCTGCATGACATGCAGCGTCTCGCGGACCGGGGCGAGCGCAGTGAGGACGGCGTTCTCCTGCTGGGTGCGCTCGGCCGCGGCGCGCTGCTCGGCGCGCGCATGCTCGACCGCGTCGCGATAGAGGTCGTACTGACGGTCGCGCTCATCGCGGAGCGCGTCGGCCTCGGCGGCTGTGCGGGCGATCTCCGAGGCCGCCCGGGAGCGGGAGAGGAGCCAGCCCATGGCCACACCGACGACGAGCGAGATCAGAGCGATGAGGGAAACGGGCGTGGCATCCATAGGGGCATGCTGCTCCTGGCCACCGACATCGGGGCGGAAGACGAGGCGGAAGGGTCGGAGCGTCGCTAGGGTCGTGCGGCGTACTCGCCGAGAACCGCCCGCATCCCCGACAGCCCGAACTGCTCTGCGATCAGAGCGGCAGGGTGCCCGCCCGCGTTCTGATCGGCTCCCGCGTCGAGCAGCATCCGCAGAAGCTGCTCGTTGCGCCGGAACACCGCGCAGGCGAGAGCTGTCTGACCGTGGGAGTTGACGGCGTCCGGGTCCGCGCCGCGGTGCAGGAGGTTCGCCACGACCTCCTCCTGCTCGGCATAGGCGGCCACGATCAGGAGCGTGTCTCCGCGGGGGTTGCGGACGTCGAGCGGGACTCCCGCATCGATCATCTCCCCGAGGGGGCCGGTTCGACCGGTACGGGCTAGGTCGAAGGTGCCCTCGATCACCTCGGGGCTGAGGGCGGGCGTGCTCTGGTCCGTCATTCGTCCATTGTCGTGTCCTGTGGCAGGGAGGGTGCTGACCGCGTCAGGCGGCCGCCTGCTCTGCCCTGGGGGTCGGAGCCGCCGCGATGCGCACGCCCAGGGAGGCGGCGAGCTCGTCCACCGAGTCGGCCCCGGAACGTCGCGCGGCGTCGATCACGATCTGGGCGCAGGCGCGGGCGTCCGCGAGGGCGTCGTGATGTGGGAAGGCGTCGAAACCGGCCGCTGCGGCTGCCACGGGCAGTCGGTAGGAGTCGAGGTCGTACACCTTGCGAGCGACATGCAGGCTGCACAGCGAGCGGTAGGGCGGGGGCTCGTCGCCTGTCGCCTCGCAGGCGCGACGGAGCACGTTCAGATCGAACCCGGCGTTGTGCGCCACGAGCACGTCGGCGCCGGCGAACCCGCACAGCCGGTCGAGCTGCTCGCTCCACCCCGGGGCGTCGGCGACCTGCCAGGCCTGGATTCCGTGGATCCGGACGTTCCACTCCTGGAACTCGTCGTGCCCGGCCGGCGGCCGGATGAGCCACCCGCTGCTCGCGACGACTTCTCCGTCGCGGACGCGCACCAGCCCGACCGAGCATGCCGACGCCGGACTGGAGTTCGCCGTCTCGAAGTCGATCGCGGTGAAGTCCAGGGGCACCCGTCCACTCTCTCCCGCTCGGCGGATGACGCGGCGCAGGCGCGCCGGGGTCACGTCGATGCGCAGGCGTAGCCTGAGGACATGGACACGGAACGCGCGACGAGCTTCGGGGCGGAGACCGGCAACTACGACGCGGGGCGACCGGAGTATCCGGCCGACGCCGTCGCGTGGCTGCTGGATCCGTTGCCCTCCGGGACGCGTCGAGTGGCCGACATCGGCGCGGGCACGGGCAAGCTCACCCGGGCGCTGGTCTTGCTGGGCGCCGAGGCCGTGGCGATCGACCCCGATGCCGCGATGCTCGCGGCCCTCTCTCGGAACCTGCCTGACGTCCCGGTGCACGTCGGCACCGCCGAGAGCCTTCCACTGGCGGATGCGAGCGTGGACGCCGCCGTCTTCGGCCAGTCCTGGCACTGGGTCGATCAGGCGTCCGCGTCGAGGGAGGTCGGACGGGCCGTCCGTCCGGGCGGTGTGATCGGAGCGATCTGGAACGTCCGCGACGAGCGCGTGGACTGGGTGCGGCGCCTGACCGCGATCATGCACGGAAGCCCCGCCGAGCGGATGGTCGCCGACGGAGGACCGCGTTTCGTGGCGCCGTTCGGCGGCGTGGAGTCGTGGCGTGGGGAGTGGTCGCGTCCGATGACCCGTGCGCAGCTGCATGCGATGGCCCGCTCGCGCAGCTACATCATCACCGCGCCCGCTGAGGAGAAGGAGCGCGTGGCGCGGGAGATGGACGCGCTGTTCGACGAGATCGGACTCGTGGGGGAGGGGACCGTCGACCTGCCGTACGTCACTGTGGCCTTCCGGGCCCGCCGCGCCTGATCATCGCCGGCGCGCTCGAGATGAAGTTCTATTCATCGTTTAGTCGTCCCACATTGGTTCGTGCATCCTGGCTCGAATCTCGGCATCGTCGGCCTCGGAGTCGATCTCAGGTCGGGAGTTGGTCCCGTGCAATCGCGGAACGGTGTGCACGGACTCAAACCACTCGGTTGGGAGTTCGTGTGCCTTGGTGGCGTGGGTCGTAACCTGAGCTGCAATCGCGTTGCCTCTTACGCGCAACCAGACGGCAGCTATCAGACCTTGCTGATCGAGGTGAAGCACCGTTGGAGCAAAGTGTTGACTGGAGACCGGTGTGAGCTGTCCGATCCGTTCGCCATCGATTCGGATTTCGATCAGACTTTTCGGAGCTTTAGCGGAACCGCCACGAATGATTGAGAGCGTGCCGATCACCAAGGCGTCGCCGTTCGCAGTCACGTACTCGGCGAGGATCTCCTGGTGATTCTCCTCTCCGGTCACCTGCAGCGAGCCGCCCCAGGGGAGCATGCTGTAGCCCTCAAAAGGTGGATCATTGATCGGTAGGAGGAGATGTGCGTCGTTGAGGGCGACACGGACGTTCGCGTGGTGGCGGAGTTTGCGGGTGTCCGAGTAATCGCGCCGCGCGACAGCCCAGATCCGGGCGCCGACCGCCGGAACGAAGCCCGCCTGGACGACTTGTTGTGCGACTGGTTGGATAACCGCGGCGACTTCCTTTTCGAGATAGCCAACGTGATGTCCGCCGATCATCACCTTGACGGCGTTTCGATCATGGGGATTGGAAGGCTCGGGAACCAGCAGGGCGACGAGTGAATCATCGACGATCTCCTGATCGAGCTTTGGGCTCCTGCCGAGTGCTCGATGCACCTCATCTATGCGCGCGAACTCGCCGGCAACCTCAGTTTCGGGGCGTCCGTTGCAGCCTGGCAGATAGAATGGCGGAAAAGACACTGCACGGGCTTCGAGCTCTTTCGCTTCGCGGAGCGCGCGTGCTTTGGCCTCGAGTCGTTCGCGAGCTCGACTTTCTTCGAGTTCCCTTTCCTCACGCTTCCGTTGGGCTTCGCGACGGGCTTCCACCTCTCTTGCGAGCCTCTCCAGTTCGGCCCGTTCACGTTCGCGCCGCGCTGCTTCCTCTCGTGCCGAGCGTGCCTGTTGGCGCATCTCGCGGCGAGTCATCGGGCGCTCCGCGCTCTGAACCGGAAGCTGCATAAGCGGATCGGTCCCCTGAACGCCGTTGTCTGCGACGTGGTCCGTCCAGGTGCTCCCGTCCCAATAGCGGTATTGATGGCGGCCCGTCGGGTCCGGGTGCCAGTCTGCCAGGGGAATTTCGTTGCTCATCATGATCCTGTCCAGGGGAGCGCGTTATCGGAGGCGCAATCTTGATTTGATCATGGCACTACCTCGGCGAAGAAACCTGCCCAACTGCTGGAGTAGTCGGCCTCACGCCGAGCACGGAACGTCGCGTCCGCCGGTAGACTCGTGCCCCGTGGCTCTCACCATCGGAATCGTCGGACTGCCCAACGTCGGCAAGTCCACCCTCTTCAACGCCCTCACCAAGAACGACGTGCTCGCGGCGAACTATCCGTTCGCGACGATCGAGCCGAACGTCGGCGTGGTGAGCCTGCCTGACCCGCGGCTGGACGTGCTCGCCGGGATCTTCGGCAGCGAGCGGATCCTCCCCGCGACGGTCTCGTTCGTCGACATCGCCGGCATCGTCCGTGGCGCGAGCGAGGGGGAGGGACTGGGCAACCAGTTCCTCGCCAACATCCGTGAGGCCGACGCGATCGCGCAGGTCGTGCGGGGCTTCGCGGACGACGACGTCGTGCACGTGGACGGGTCGGTCAACCCGGCTTCGGACATGGAGACCATCAACGCCGAGCTCATGCTCGCCGATCTCCAGACGTTGGAGAAGGCCCTCCCTCGGTACGAGAAGGAGGTGCGGGGGAAGAAAGCCGACCCTGCCGTCCTCGACGCCGCCAAGGCTGCGAAGGACGCCCTGGAGCGAGGCCAGTTGCTCTCCACCAGCGGCATCGACCTGGCGCCGGTCAGGGAGCTCGGCCTGCTGACGTCCAAGCCCGTGATCTTCGTCTTCAACGTGGACGAGGCGGTGCTCACGGACGCTGCCCGCAAGGCGGAGCTCGCGGCGCTGGTCGCGCCCGCGCAGGCGATCTTCCTCGATGCGAAGATCGAGTCCGAGCTCATCGATCTCGACCCCGCCGACGCCGCCGAGCTCCTCGCCTCGACCGGTCAGGACGAGTCCGGCCTCGACCAGCTCGCGCGCATCGGCTTCGACACCCTGGGACTGCAGACCTACCTCACCGCCGGCCCCAAGGAGGCGCGGGCCTGGACCATCGGCAAGGGCTGGAAGGCGCCGCAGGCCGCAGGCGTCATCCACACCGACTTCGAGAAGGGCTTCATCAAGGCGGAGGTCATCTCGTTCGACGACCTCGTCGAGACCGGCTCCGTCGCCGAGGCCCGCGCCAAAGGCAAGGCCCGCCTGGAGGGCAAGGACTACGTCATGCAGGACGGCGACGTGGTGGAATTTAGGTTCTCGAACTGATTCTGGGTCGGTTGTTCTTGGTTCGAGTCCAGGTACTCCAGTAAGACAGATAGCCCAGGAGATCCGCTTCAAAACGGATCACCGGGCTTCATTTGTGCGAGGTCGCCGCGAGCGCATCCCCGGGGAAATCCCCGGAAACTGCGCAGTGTCTTGCGCCCTTCGCTACTCGGTCGGGCCGAGCTGTTGTTCCAGGAACTCGGCGTAAACAAACTTCCAGTGGCTCAGCTGGATCAGCGAGTCGTAGACATCCATCTCGAACATCCCTGCCCACACGTCGTCCTTCTTCTGCCCCATCTTGCCAGCGGCAGCTCGCTTTCGATTCCAGTGCACGTGGCCCGTGTACATGGCCTCGTTGATGACATCGATCGGTTTACCAGAATGGTGCAGCGACATGGCGAGTTTGGTATCGAACCCTTGGATGGTACATGCCAGTATGTCGGCCATTTTGATCAGGTATCCGTTCATCAGCTTGTTCTGGATGAGCCGATAACGGTTGTGTCGCTTGGCGGCGATGGGATCGATCTCGTTGAGCCTCCGCCCGACGATTCTCCACACCTTCTGGAAGCTCCCATCTTCATCGGACTTCTCCAACTGGCGCAGGGTAACAAGCGCTCCTCGCATCGTGTCGGCCGGGGGTAGGTTGCGCTCAACTTGTCCTCCGCCAGACTCTTGCGCATGGAACGTTATTCCGCCGTCGAAGCTCAGCACGGTCATGGAGGCCAGGTCGCGGCACGTGTGCACGAACTGTTGAAGCAGTTCGACCTCGTCCTGCGAGTAGTTCGCCCTCGGGAAGCTGTCGGGGTCAGGTACATGAAAGACCTGCCGCAACATCTTCCACCAATACTGAAAAGCCTCAGGCCGTTGCGCATATTGGGAGTAGGGCGCGCGCGATTCAGGCGTCTGGCGCAGGAGCCAGGCGCGGAACGGCTCAGTGTGAAGAGTGACGGTATCGGTATTCGGGTCGGGCATGGTACCTCGGTGGTTATGGCATCGTGCTGCGCGGGTGCGCGTTCAAGCTGCACGCTACAGCTGGCCACTGACATTGCCGATCTGCGGAACCGGAGCGGCGGCGGGACGGCTCGCGACTGCGGCGAGGCGGGCCATGTCGTCGGTGTGGTCGGCGCTGAACAGGTTCAGGTAGCGCTTGTGCATGGCGGCGATATCGGCGTGGCCCAGATACTCTGCTCTACTCGAAGAGGCACGTAGCTCGCAGCGATACTGCTCACATGCGAGTACCGGATGGGGCAGGAAGGCGGACAAGATGCCTATCTGTAACGTAACCTGGTGGAGTTCCGCTTCAACGTCTGACGTCTGGTCGATGAGAACGCCGTCAGGGGGACGTGCCGCGGATGGAGCGCATGTACGAAGAGCATCAGCCCGACTCGCCCGTCCTGCAGTGCGTGTGGCAAGCGCGGGCGACGAAGGATGAACGTTACCTCGTCCCGGCGGTCGAGTACTGGGATCTGTGGTTCGCCCGTGCACCTGACGGAAAGGTGCGCGCGGGCCTGGCTGGTCCGACTCGGCCACCGCTGGGTCCGCTCGACGATCGGGGAGCATAGTTGGGGCGTTCAGCTGAAGGCTCATGTCGTCCTGCCTGGAGTGAGCAAGCAGCTCCTGCTCGGCGGTGAGCAGCAGCTCGTTGTCGAGGCCGGGCACGTCGTGATCGCGCAGCATGTCGTGGCGTTCCCGGAATTCGACCTTGAGGCCTTCGCCGATCGCCTTCTGGAGCTCGATGTCCTGCGCTGCGACGACGATGTCCTGCGCCTGCTCTCCGGCGATGATGCGGGATACTCGGAGCGGCACCGGCAGCGCCGGGTGCGCGCCGCAACCGGCCTCACGCGCAAGCAGATCGAGCAGCTGTCCCGAGCCCGGGAAGCGTTCACCCTGCTGCTGCAGGGGGTGTCGCCGAGCGAGAGCGCCGCGCGGTGCGGGTTCGCGGATCAGGCGCACTTGACCCGCTCGTTGAGAGCTTTCCACGGCCAGACACCGGCCCAGGTGCTGTCGAGCCGATGATGGCGGAAACGTTCAATACCGTCACTGTCACCGGATGATGGACTGAGGACGTCGCATCCACCGCCAGTACAGGAGCAAACGATGTCTGCACCCGCCGCCCCCGAGGGCTATGCCACCGTCAACCCGTTCATCATCACCACGAACGCCGATGAGCTGACCAGGTTCGTGATCGAGGTCTTCGGCGGCGAGGAGCGCGCAGAGGCCCGCACGATCGATGAGGACGGGTTGCTGCTGCAGGCCGAGGTGCGCGTCGGTACGACCACCATCATGCTCGCCGAGCGCAAGCCCGACTGGCCTTTCACGCCGAGCTTGCTCCAGGTCTACGTCGATGACCTCGACGCGGTGCTCGAGCGCGCTCTCGCGCGCGGGGCGCGTCTGGTCACGAAGCCGACCGACTTCTTCGGCACGCAGTTCGCTCGCGTGCAGGACTCGAGTGCGAACCTGTGGTGGATCTGGCAGCACGGTGATGCGGTCTGGGCCGCCGAAGACGGCGAGAACGAGTGGGCGGCCGAGGGCGCCATCGAAGGATGGGGTGGGGTGTCGCCCGAACTCGCCTACATCCACGACACCCCGCTGGAGGCGATGACCGCCTTGCGCGACCCGAGGGGCTCGCAGCACTGACCAGGGCTGTCAGTCAGAGGTCGCTCCGTCCGCAACGTGCGGTTCCAAGTTAACGCCTAGCGTTATTGACGCGGGGCGTTATATGATGGGTGCGTGATCAGGTCGTTCGGGAGCAAGGAGACCGAACGACTGTGGAGTCGTGAACGCGTCCCGTCGATCGATCCCCGGATCCACTCGGTGGCGCTGCGTAAGCTTCGCCAGGTGGGATCTGCGCAGTCGCTTGACGATCTGCGCGTCCCGCCGGGCAACCGGCTCGAAGTGCTCAGGGGCGATCGGCTCGGCCAGCACAGCATCAGGATCAATGACCAGTGGCGGATCTGCTTCGTGTGGACAGACGCTGGACCAGAGGAGGTGGAGATCGTTGACTATCACTGACAAGATTCCTCCGATTCACCCGGGTGAGGTGCTCATGGAGGACTTCATCAAGGGGTTCGAGATCACGCAGAACCGCCTCGCGGTGGCGATCGGGGTGCCTCCACGGCGTATCAACGAGATCGTGCACGGCAAGCGGGGCGTTACCGCGGACACCGCGTTGCGCCTGGCGAAGTACTTCGGTACTTCTGCGGAGTTCTGGGTCAATCTGCAGAGCCACTACGAGCTCGACCTCGCAGAGGACGTTGCGGGGGCGCAGATCGCGTCGATCACGCCGTTGAAGGTCGCGTGAATGCGATCCGTCTGACGGGGCGTCTTCTCTGCGCTGACAAGATCGAGGCGGCTATCGTTCTGCGCCATCTCGATCAGCACATCGCGCTCACACGTGCGGAACCGGGATGTCTTCAGTTCAACGTCGAACCGACAGGTGACCCGCTCGTCTGGACGGTCCGCGAGAGGTTCGTAGATCAGACAGCGTTCGACGCGCACCAGTCGCGCGTCAGAGCAAGCGAGTGGGGTCGAGCGACTGCACGCATCAAGCGTGGCTATGTGATTGTGCCAGACGTGATGGTGTCAGACGCTGACGAACGGTGACGTCGCGCTCGAGGGTTGACGTCGCCCTGCGACGCGACGCGGTAGAGGAGCTCCGCTTCAACGACTGATCCCGGAGGCAGAGCGCTGTCGAGCCCCGAGGCAGGGCACAGGAGCGCAGTCGTGCACGCCCCGTCTATGCGGTTGCGGGCCCCTAGACTTCCGCTGTGCATGATGCTCCCCCCAGCACCCGGAGCACCGGGAAGATGCTCCTCATCGCTGTGGCTGTCGTGGCGGTAGGCGTGCCCTTCGTGCTCGCGGCGTGGATCGGCCTCATCTTCCTCGCGGAGCACCTCGAGCTGAATCTGACCGCGAACGAGGTGTTCGCCTGGCTCCTCGCGGTGATCGTCGCGTCCGTGCTCTGGCCGATCGCTTTGCGCGCGACGCATCGGCTGTTCTGGGGGCAGCGCCAGCGCAAGCTCGGAGGCCCAGACCCGGCCAAGGGTGTTCCCGGGCCGCCCGTGCCGAAGGTCGGCGTGACGCGTGGCGATCGTCTGGGGCGCATCACCGTCGTCGTTCTCGGCGGGCTTGCGCTGCTGGTCATCAGCGGCTCACAGGAGATCACCGCGCTGCTCACGGTCGGGATCGGCTCGGCGAGCAGCGGCCCGCGCTCGGCGTGGCTGCTGCTGCAGCTGGCGGTCTTCCTGCTGCTCTTCGCCCTGTTCCTGCCGGCCCTGTGGCTGACCGATCGCGTGCTGAGGAAGGTTCCGCGGACGGATCCACGCCGGATGGCCCTCGAGATCCGGCAGGACTGGTACCTCGCCGCTGTGACGGCGTGGGTGATGTGCCTGATGCTCGGATACCTCTTCGCCTATCTCGTGCTCACCCGCCTCTGAACGTCGGGTTTCTCGGCAAGTGACCACCACCGTCGAGCGAACGCAGGGCTCGTACCGCCGGGGTCCTCGGCGAGCGATGCGGGCAACGGCCGACAGCAGTGTCCGTCAGCCGAGCGGGAACGGCCCGAAGCGGCCCCAGGCGATGAAGAGCATGGCAGCGAGGAAGACGAGATCACCGAGGAGTTCCTTGTGCTCCGCCCGGCGGATCCGCTCGGTGACGGCGCCCGCCATGTAGAGGGCCATGCCCGAGGCGGCCATCGGAACGAGGACCGGCGCGATGTTCAGCAGCGCGGGAAGGATCAGTCCGAGCCCGCCGAGGATCTCGACGACCCCCATGAACTTCACGTTGCCTGGCGTGAAGTCCAGCGGCCAGCCCAGCTTGGCTCCGTACTTCTCATAGGGAGCGACAAGTTTGACGATGCCGCCTGCGACGAACCCGATGGCGAAGACGGCCGCGACGACCCAGAGTGCGATGTCCATGGTCAGCCTTTCCGATTGCGATGCGTACAGAGAGTAAGACGAGTTGTCGTCGCCGTGCGTGTCAGGGCCACGGCAGGGAAGAGTATCGGACGGCGGGCGAGGGCGCTCCGGCTCCCGGTGTCCTCGCTCTCTCGCCGGGTAGGCTCTTTGCGGGAAGATCCCGTCCGCAGGCAACCCCGCAGAGAGACGAGAATGACGCAGAACAGCATCTTCGAGCCCGACGGCCGCGCCGTCCCGTACTTCGACGAAGGGCACGGGGAGGGCCCGGCCCTCGTCCTCATCCCTGGGCGTGGCCTCGAGGGAGGAGCGCTGGGCTCGGTCGCGCACATCCTCGCCGAGGAGGGATACCGCGTCGTCCGGATCGGAGCCCGCCGCGTGTCCGACGACAAGCAGGTGACGCGCGAGGAGTGGATCGAGGACGTCCTCGCGGTGATGGACCACATCGGCCTCGGCAGCGCCTGGATCGGCGGGCACGGTGTCGGCGGCACGGTCGCCCGTGCCCTCGCCGCCGCGCACGTCGATCGCGCGGACGGCCTGCTGCTGCTTGCCGTGGAGGACGAGGACATCGCCCTCCCGTCGAGCCTGCCCGTGCTCATCATCCAGGGCAGCGATGACGAGGTCATGCCACCGGCGAACGGCGAGAAGCTGCGCGCCACGGCGCCGGAGCGGGCGAGCCTGGTGACGATGGCCGGCGGAGAGCACCTGTTCCCGGTGACGCACGCGGTCGACACCGCCTTCGCGATCGAGGACTATCTCGCCTGGGACTGAGCCCCCGGAATTGAGTCCTCGGCACTCAGCACCCGAGGCGGAACGGCCGGGGCGGAAAGGTCGGGGCGTGCAACGGTAGCCGGCGGCTCGGGCCTCGGCTGAGCTCGCCCGGCGCGGCAGGGCGTCACCGCGGGACGGCGTGACGCGCAGGCCTCACGGAACTCGCCCCCCTGGATGTCGACGTCGGGTGTCAGGATAGGCGCATGCCGGAGTCGCCAGAGGTGCAGGCGCTGGTCGAGTTCCTCGACGAGCGGATGAGCGGTCGTGCCGTGGCCGGGGTCGAGGAGGTCGACCCGCGGGCGCTGAAGACGAGGGAGCGTCCGCCGGCCGGACTCATCGGCGCGCGGATCGCTGCCGTGCGCCGATACGGCAAGCACCTCGCCCTGGACACGGACGCCGGCTGGCTCGTCGTGAGCTTCGGGCGCAACGGATGGATCCGGTGGAACCCTGGCGACGGCGCTCCCGCGGGCGCGGCGCAGCGGGTCGCCAGGATCGTGCTCGACGACGGCGCGCGGGCGGATATCGTCGAGACCGGTGACTTCCTGGCCGTGGGGCTGTGGGCGGTGGATGCGCCGGCGGACGTCGCTGCCATCGCCGCGCTGGGTCCTGATCCGCTGGCGTCGGACTTCGTCGCGGACGACCTGGAGCGGGCTCTGGGGACGCGACGCAAGCAGCTCAAGGCCTTGTTGCAGGAGCAGCGCTCTCTCGCGGGGATCGGCAACGCCTATTCCGACGAGATCCTGCATCGCGCGCGACTGTCTCCGACGGTCCACGCCGCCGCTCTGTCCCGGTCCGAGCGCGAACGCCTCTTCGTGGCGATGATCGATGTCCTGCGCGGAGCGGTCGACGATCGGCGAGGGCTCCCGCCCGATCGCCTCAAGCAGGCGAAGGTCGCGGCGATGATCGTGCACGGTCGGGGAGGGACGCTCTGTCCGGTCTGCGGCGCCACGATCGTGGATCGCGTCTTCGCCGGCGCGTCCGCTCAGCTCTGCCCGGTCTGCCAGGCAGGCGACGAAAGGTGAGCATGACGCGCTTTCGTCTCCACGGCGGAGGCTGCGTAGGCAGGGATCGCGGCCGAGGCAGCGCGAGATCCTGATCGCTGTCCGACGGGAACGCTGGTCAGACGGCGACCTTCTCCTCACGCAGCCGGGGTGTGACGCGACGGGCGGGATGGAACCCCGCCTTGTCGGCATAGAAGGCGCGGATCACGTCCATGTCCGCCCCGACGTCGCCGGTGAGCTCGATCGTCGGCCCGAGACCGGTCGTCATCGTCGTCCGATCGACGTAGCCGAGGGTGACCGACATGCCGGTCTCGCGCGCGATCCGGTAGAACCCGGACTTCCAGTGCTCATGCGCGCCCCGAGTGCCGTCGGGGGTCACGACGAGCCCGAAGACCTCGCCGGAGCGCACGCGCGCGACGACGCCCTCGACGACCCGCCCCGGATCCGCACGATCGACGGGGATGCCGCCAAGCCTGCGCATGATCGGGCCGCGCCAGCCGGCGAAGAGGCTCTTCTTGCCGAGCCAGCGCACGTCGACGCCGAGCCGCCACGCGATCGCGAGCATCAGCACGAAGTCCCAGTTCGACGTGTGGGGAGCGCCGACGAGGACCGTCGGTCGGGTCGGCGCCGGCTCGCTCGCGAGCCTCCAGCGGCTGAAGGCCCAGAAGAGGCGGGAGAGGAGGCGTCGGAACATCCCGCAACGATAGGCCACCGCGTATGCAGTGCACGGCATGCGTCGGCGCCCGCGCTAGCATCCCGACATGAGCAACATCTCGCGTGCCCATCTGCTGCGGGTCCGGGCGCTGGTGTCTCTCGTCGTGGGGGTCGCTGTCGGGGCGATGGCGGGCCCAGGACTCGGGGTCGCCGCAGGGGTTCTCGCCGGATGGGGTGCCCTCGCCCTCGTGAGCACCGTGTGG
This sequence comes from Microbacterium sp. S308A+, assembly GCF_049800815.1. NCBI lineage: Bacteria > Bacillati > Actinomycetota > Actinomycetes > Micrococcales > Microbacteriaceae > Microbacterium > Microbacterium sp. S308A+. Next base: position 553,796 of record NZ_JBNAFT010000002.1, read on the forward strand.
GTGCTGGCGGTGGTGTGGCCGATGGATGCGGCCCAGACCCGATCGCATGCGACGGTCGAGGACCCGGGGCGTCGGGTGGCGCGGGCCATCGCGGTCCTCGGAAGCGTGGCGAGCCTTGCCGCCCTGCTCGTGGTCGTCGTGCAGGCCCGACATGAGCAGGGTGCGACGCAGCTGCTCCTCGCCGGGATCGCCGTGGTGAGCGTCGCCGCCTCGTGGGCGCTCATCCAGGTCGACTACATGCTCCGCTACGCGCGTCTCTACTACACCGCTCCGGTCGGCGGCATCGTCTTCAACCAGGAGGAGAACCCGGAGTACACCGACTTCGCGTACTTCTCGGTCGGTCTCGGCATGACCTACCAGGTCGCGGACACGAACGTCACACAGAACGCGTTCCGTCGTATCGTGATCGCCCAGACGATGCTCGCCTATCTCTTCGGTGCGGTGATCCTCGGGACGATCATCAACCTGCTCACCGGTCTCAGCTGAGACCGGCGTCTGCCGGCTCGTCGCTCTCGGACGAATCGGGCTCCCAGCGGAGGAGGTCGCCGGGCTGGCATTCGAGGACGTCGCAGATCGCGTCCAGGGTGGTGAAGCGCACGGCTTTCGCCCGGCCGTTCTTGAGCACGGCGAGGTTGGCCGGGGTGATGCCGATCCGCTCCGCGAGCGTGCCGACAGACATCTTGCGGCGCGCGAGCATGACGTCGATGTCGACGGTGATGGGCATCAGACCACCTCGTCCAGCTCAGCGCGGAGATGCCGTGCCTCGGTGTCTGTCGACACCGCCTGCGCGAGGAGCGCGCGCATGACGACGACGAGCAAGGCGACGCCGGCGATCACGAGCGAGGCGCCGCAGACGAGGCCGACGGCGCCGGGAGCGGTGTCGCCGAGAGCCAGGACGATCGCGAGGGCGAGAGCGAGCAGGGCGGCGGCGGCGATCGCCCCGATGATGATGTCGACGTAGCGGAACGCGCGATGAGAGAAGACGGCGCCCTGCCCGGTGAGAGTGAGGAGGAACCAGATGCACACGCCGCACACCTGGAGCGTCATCACGCCGAGCACGGCCACGATCACGAGGGCGACCCGCGTCCACGGATCCTCCGCGGTGAGGTCGTTCCAGAACAACGGGACGAAGACCGCCTGCACGACGAGCGACCCGGCGAGGGCGATCACGATGATGGCCTTGAGAGTGGGGACCAGCGGCTTCGGCATGGATATCCTCTCGTTGATCAATAGAAAGCTATCGAATAACGATAGCTGATGATCGCCTGGACCATGCGCGGCGAGAGTGCGACGGAGCCGCCGCAGCCGAGGCGTGCGGCGGCTCCTGAGCCGTTGCCGACCGGGCGTCAGACCGGTTGGGGGAGGACCGAGAAGGACACGGCTCCCTCCTCATCGACCGCGGCGTCGAGGACTTTGTCGGACAGCGCGATGGCTGCCCCCTCCTCGAGATAGACATGAGCGCCCGGAACGCTGAGGACCGCGTCCTCGGGGTCGGGCTGGGGGACCACGACGACCGCGAGCCGGGACTCCCCGGCCGGGCCCATCGTCGCGGTGTGGATTCGCAGGCCGGCGTCCTCGGCGTCGCTCTGGCGGTTGACCAGAGTGGCGACGATGGCGGAGGCGTTGTCGGTCAGGGTGAGCACGTCGGGCTCTCCTTCCGGTTGCGGACATGCGGCGGTCGCCGACATGTCCGGGCCACGATTCCGGATCGATCAGTGAGCCTCAACCCCCTTGACGGTGATTCGGAGGGTCTTCCCACGGCATTCCCATGGACGAGGACGAAACGTCACGGCGGGAGGAGACCCTGACGTGGGTGGACGCCATGGATCAAAGACCGTGCCCCTGGCCCCGCCGCGTGCGTCGCAGGACGCCCGGCACGGCGTACCAGAGCCCGGCGACGAGCAGGACGGCGCAGACGAGCGTCGCGATCCCCGCTGTCCTGCCGATCGTGAAGTCCACGATCAGCGTCGTGACTCCCACAGTCAGCAGGCCGATCACGATGAGGTCGACGGCGACGATCCGGGCGGTCACGTCGACGAGCTCCGCTTTCCGGTGCTGGCGGAACAGGGCACGGTGCAGGCATACCGGAGTGACGGCGAGGATCGTCGCGATCGCGGCAAGGGCGACGAGAACGACGTAGAGACCGACCTGCTCGGGGGCGAGGGACGAGAAGCGAGGCTGGAACGCGACGGCGAGAAGGAAGCCGGTGAGGATCTGGGTGCCCGTCTGCATCACACGCAGCTCTTGGAGCAGCTCGTCCCAGTTGCGGTCGGCGCGTTCGGCGGACGACTCGTCTCTTCCGTCGTCGAAGGATCCCACCGGCTGTACGGTACTCCGCGTGATGCGGTCGCGGAACCCTCAGTACCGATCGCGCAGTACCGATCGCGGGATCCGCTCAGGTCGCGGATCCTGGTTCTGCCGACGCGGGCGGGGAACGGTGAGCCGTCTCGCCCGCGCCGCCGTCGCGCAGCGGGCGTACGATGGAGCGATGACCAGTCAGACGGACGCGAGGAACGCATCCGAGACCCCGCGAGAGGATGCTCACCGGCCGCTGTCGTCGCCGCCCGGCCTCCTCGTCCTGCCGTCGGACAGCGATGCCCGAAGCTGCAGTGGGGGCGTCTGCGCCCTGCCCGGCGCGAAGAGCGCCGACGCCTAAGCCTTCGCCTCGCCGCGGGCGTCGCTGGCCATCTTGCGCCCCTGACCTCTGGTCGCCCTCCGTGGTCCGATGGTGTGGCTACGAGGACGGCAGGGGACAGGATGGGCCCGACCAACGCCGAGGCCCATCCCGTTCGCCGGATCAGTGACCGGCGGGCATCCCCTCGGCACCCTCGGGTGCCTCCTCGGGCTTGCGGACGAAGAACGCCCCGACGATCGTGATCGTCAGAAGCACTGCGCCGATGAGGAACGCGGCACGAGCGCCGGAACCGCCCGCAGCGGCCTCGGCGGTGCCGGAGGCGGCCGTCGAGGCGGTCACCGCCGACATCACCGCGATCATGAGGGCGATCCCCGCGGCGCCGGCGACCTGCTGCGTGGTGGACAGCACCGCGCTGCCGTGCGAGTAGAACTGCGGCTGGATCGACGCGAGCGATGCCGTGAACAGCGGGGTGAAGGTGAGGGCCAGCCCGATCGACAGGATGGTCTGCACTACGGCGATCGTCCAGACCGGCGTCGACTCGCTGACGGTCGTGAAGAACCACAGGGACGCGGTCGCGATGATCGTGCCGGGAACCAGGAGCACGCGTGGCCCGCGGGCGTCGTACACGCGCCCGATGAGCGGTCCGAGCAGACCCATGGCGAGCGAGCCGGGAAGGACCAGCAGACCGGTCTCCAGCGCGGAGACGTGCAGCACACCCTGGAGGTAGAGCGGCAGCACGGTGACCGTCCCGAAGAACGCCATCGACAGCACGAGCATCATGAGGATGGAGATCGAGAAGTTCGTCGAGCGGAAGACGCGCAGATCGAGCAGCGCGTCGTCGACCTTCTGCAGCGCCAGCTGACGCCAGACGAACAGCACGAGCGCGACGACGCCGACGGTGAGCGACACGGTCATGACCATGCCGGACGAGGCCGCGGCCGCCGCGTCGGCGCCGTGACCGCCCCCGCCGATGCGGGTGAGACCGTAGACGAGTCCGCCGAAGCCGAACGCGGAGAGCACGATCGACAGCACGTCGATCGGCGCGTGCTTGGGCTCGCCGATGTTGTGGATCCACTTGGCGCCGACCCCGAGAGCGATGAGCGCGATCGGGAGCACCATGCCGAAGATCCAGCGCCAGCCGACCGAGTCCAGCATGAGGCCGGCGACCGACGGGCCGATCGCAGGGGCCAGCGACATCACGATGCTGACGCGGCCCATCATGCGCCCGCGGGACTGCGCGGGCACGAGCGTCATCAGCGTCGTCATGAGCAGCGGCATCATGATCGCCGTCCCCGAGGCCTGGACCACGCGGGCCACGACCAGCAGCGGGAAGCCGGGGGAGAGGAAGGCGATGAGCGTGCCGAGCGAGAACAAGGACATCGCGGCGATGAAGACCTGGCGCGTCGTGAACTTCTGCAGCAGGAACCCGGTGGTCGGGATCACGATGGCCATCGTGAGCATGAACGCCGTGGTCAGCCACTGGGCGTCGACGGCGGTGATGCCCAGATCGCCGATGAGGTGCGGGATCGCCACGCCCATCGTCGTCTCGTTGAGGATGGCGACGAACGCGGCGGCGAGCAGGAGCCAGATGATCCGGCTCTCGTCGCGGCCGATCGCCCCGGGGGCGGCGGTCGCGGGGACCGAGCCGGTGTCGACGTGGGACAAGGGTGCCTCCAGGCGGAATCGAAGAAGGAAGGAAAAGCGAGGGATGGAGGTAGCGGAGTGCGCTGAGACCTTACAGCGTAACCACTGCCTCCGACATTCCATTCCCCGCTGCTCTGTTCCGTCCCTCGCGGCGGTCGTTTCCCGGTCGGGGGAGACGAATACGCTGAAGTCCATGAGCATGGGCGGAGTGGGTGGCGGCCGGGGCGGTTTCCGCGGTGTGGACGAGGCGGCTCAGCGCAGGCTCAACGCCCAGGCTCCGCAGGTCGACGGCCTCGGCCGCCGTGTGGCGGCGCTGTTCCGCGACTACCGTGGCCGCCTGCTTCTGACGGGGATCCTCGTCGTCCTCGGCGCGGCGATCGCCGTGGTCCCTCCGCTCATCGTGCAGCGGATCTTCGACGACGCTCTCTTCCCGGTGGCCGGCGGTGGCCCGCACCTTGACCTTCTGCTCACGCTCGTGCTCGCGATGATCGGGCTCTTCCTGCTCTCCGCCGTTCTCGGCGTCGCGCAGACCTGGCTCACCGCGACCGTGGGCAACAGCGTCACCGGAGATCTCCGCGTCCGTCTGTTCGAGCACCTGCAGGCGATGGAGCTGGGCTTCTTCACCCGTACGAAGACCGGGGTGATCCAGTCGCGTCTGCAGAACGACGTCGGCGGCGTCTCCGGGGTGCTGACGAACACCGTGACGAGCATCCTCGGGAACACCGTCACCGTCGTCGCCTCTCTGGTCGCGATGATCCTGATCGACTGGCGGCTCACGCTGATCGCGGTCGTCATCATGCCCGTCCTCGTGATCGTCCAGCGCCGCGTCGGCCAGGTCCGGGCTCGGATCGCGGGGGAGACCCAGGAGTCGTTGTCGGAGCTGACCTCGATCACCCAGGAGACCTTGAGCGTCTCGGGGATCCTGCTGTCCAAGTCCTTCAACCGGCAGCGGACAGAGTCGACGCGGTATCAGGACGAGAATCGCAACCAGGTCCGGTTGCAGGTGCGTCGTGCGATGAGCGGCCAGGGGTTCTTCGCGGTGGTACAGGTGATCATGTCGTCCGTGCCTGCCATCATCTATCTCGTCGCCGGATATCTCGTCGCCGGCGGGACGGGGGCGATCACCGCGGGCACGATCGTCGCCTTCACCACCGTGCAGGCCCGTCTGCTCATGCCGCTCATCGGCCTCATGCGTGTCGCGTTGGACGTGCAGACCTCGTCCGCGCTGTTCGCCCGGATCTTCGAGTACCTCGATCTCGTGCCGCAGATCCAGGACGCTCCGGCCGCGATCCCCGTCGCCGAGGCTCCCGGTCCTCGCGGTCGCATCGAGTTCCGCGACGTCGTGTTCCGCTACCCGGATGCGACCCCCGATGCTCGTCCGACGCTCGGCGGCGTCTCGTTCGTCGCCGAGCCCGGCGCGCACGTCGCGTTCGTCGGCCCGTCCGGGGCGGGGAAGACCACGATCCTCTACCTCGCCCCGCGGCTGTATCAGGCCGACGGCGGGGAGGTGCTGTTCAGCGGCGCGGACGTGCGGTCGCTCACCCAGGAGTCGATCATCGACGAGATCGGCATCGTCTCCCAGGACACGTACCTCTTCCATGCCTCGATCCGGGAGAACCTCCGCTACGCCAAGCCCGACGCGACCGAGGAGGAGCTCGTCGCGGCCTGCACGGCCGCGAACATCCACCATGTCATCGCGGGGTTCGAGAACGGCTACGACACCGTCGTCGGCGAGCGCGGCTATCGCCTCTCCGGTGGAGAGAAGCAGCGCATCGCGATCGCCCGCGTGCTCCTGAAGGACCCTCCGGTGCTGCTTCTGGACGAGGCGACCTCGGCGCTCGACACGGTCTCTGAGCGCGTCGTCCAGGAGGCGCTGGACGAGGCGGCGAGGGGGAGGACGACGCTCACGATCGCGCACCGTCTCTCGACCGTCATGGGCGCCGACGTGATCCACGTGGTCGAGGGCGGACGTATCGTCGAGTCGGGCACCCATGCAGAGCTGCTGGCGCGGGGCGGGCTCTACGCCGATCTCGCCGCGCAGCAGGTCGCCGCCGCCCGGGTCGAGGGCGACCTCCCCGACTGACCTGACCGGTCTCGTATCAGGGGTCGGGACCGTGCGGGGGCTCGTCCCGTGACGTGCTCGTTCCCTGAGGGTCACCAGGTCAGGGCGTCGGCGAGCGTCGGGTCCGGAGAGGTGCGCGCGTACTCCGGCAGGGCGCGCAGGTCGGAGAGGAACGTCGTGAGCGTCGCCGCGTACGCCGGGTCGGGGTGGTTCGCGGCGATGCGCGCGAGCGGGGGCACGTCCATCGCGAGGATGAGGTCCAGCCGTGCGACGACGGCGTCCGATGCGCCTGCCGCGAGAAGCACGTCGATGCCGCCGCGCAGGGCGGAGAGATAGTCGCGCAGAGTGGGGAGACGGTCCTTGGCCTGGGTGATCGAGGTGCCCTCGGCCCGGAGGCGCCAGTGCACGGCGACATCGGGGAGCACGTCGAAGGCCTCTGCGCGTGTATACATCTGCTGGGCGATGATCTGGTCCTCGTAGGCGACGCCGAGGGGGAACCGTATGCCGTCCCAGAACTTCGCACGGCTCACCTTCGACCACGCCACGATGTTCCCTGAGGCGTGGGGATGCTCTCGGATGGTGGTCCGCTGCCGGGGCGGCGAGGTCGAGGCAGAGACCCAGGGCTGCACGCGACCTGGGCGGTACACGCCGTCCGCGCCGGCCCGGGTGCGCACGTACGCGGCGACCGCGAAGTCGCTGCCGGTCTCGGCGAGCGAGGCGGTGAGACGGGTCAGCGCCGTGGGAGCCAGCTCGTCGTCACCGTCGAGGAAGCCGAGATACGGGGTGTCGACGAGGTCCAGGGCGGTGTTACGTGCGGCGCTGAGGCCTCGGGGCTGGTCGTGTCGGACGAGGACGAAGCGGGGGTCCGATCTCGCCGCGGCCGCGAAGATCGCTCCCGTCGCGTCGACCGAGCCGTCGTCGACGAGGATCGCCCGCCAGCGACGCTCGGTCTGAGCCTGGAGCGAGGCGAGGGCCGCCGGTGCGTAGCGTTCCACGTCGCGGCCGGGAACGATCACGGTCACGAGGGGGCTCACCCGTTCGAGTCTAGGACCGTTCTCGTCAAGGTATCAGGATGCGACAGCGGCCACGGCCTCGCCGACGAGAGCGGCGAGGCGTTCCGGGGCGTCGCCGGGGAGCCCTTCCCGGCCGACGGTGAACCGCACCGATGTCAGGGCGTCCTCCGGGGCGATCCCGAGGGCGAGCAGCACATGCGAGGGGTCATCGCTGCCCGCGGCACAGGCTGAGCCGCTTGAGGAGACGACCCCGCGTCGTTCGAGCTCCAGCAGCACAGCCTCGCCGCTGACGCCGGCGAACGTGAAGCTCGCCGCCCCTGGGAGGCGGTCTCCGGCAGGGGCGCCGGTGAGTCGTGCGGACGGCACGGACTCCCGCACTCCGGCGATGAAGCGCGCGGTCTCGGCCCCGACGCGGCTCCTGGCTTCCTCTCGCTCGGCGTCGGCGATCTCCAGCGCCATGGCCATGCCGACCGCGCCGGCGACGTTCTCCGTCCCCGACCGGCGACCGCGCTCCTGCCCGCCGCCGTGCAGGAGAGGTTCGAGGGGCACCCGTCCGCGCACGGCGAGGACGCCGATGCCCTTGGGGGCGCCGACCTTGTGCCCGGCGATCGAGATCGCGTCCGCACCCAGGCCCGCGATCGGCAGCCAGCCGGCCGACTGCACGGCGTCCACGTGGACAGGGACACCCGCGACCGCAGCGACCGCCGCGAGCGCGGGGACCTCTTGGATCGTGCCCACCTCGTTGTTCGCGTGCCCGAAGGAGATGAGAGCGGTGTCGGGGCGAAGGGCGTCGCGGAGGTCGGTGGGAGCGATCCGCCCCGTGTCGTCGACCGGGACGAGGGTCGTCTCGACATCGTGGAACCGGCGGAGGTAGTCCGCCGACTCGAGGATGGACTCGTGTTCGATCGGCGTCGTGACGAGATGACGGCGGCCCTGCGCTCGCGCGGCGAGGACGATCCCCTTGACGGCGAGGTTGTTCGCCTCGGTCCCGCCCGCGGTGAAGACGACGTCGCCGGGGCGCATGCCGAGGACCTGCGCCACCCTGACGCGTGCGTCGGCCAGGGCGTCTGCCGCCGCCTCGCCCGCGGTGTGATGGCTCGACGGATTGCCGAAGACCCTGGTGAGGTAGGGGACCATGGCCTCGAGCACCTCGGGGCGCACGGGCGATGTCGCCGCGTGATCGAGGTAGCGCAGTCCGGACACGATCGCCTCAGTCGATCCGCACGTCCAGGCCGAGGTCCAGCGCCCTGGCGGAATGGGTGAGCGCGCCGACGGAGATGACGTCGACACCGGTCTCGGCGATCCCGCGGACGGTGCTGAGGCCCACGCCTCCCGACGCCTCCACGATCGCACGTCCGTCGATCAGCGCCACGCCGTCGCGGAGATCGTCGAGCGTGAAGTTGTCCAGGAGCACGGTGTGTGCGCCTCCGGCCAGGACGGGCTCGATCTGGTCGATCCGGTCTACCTCGACCACCGCATGCACGGTGTGCGGGAGGGAGTCGAACGCCTGGCGCAGCGCGGAGGCGAGGTCGGCTCCGCCCCGCTGCAGCACCGCGAGATGGTTGTCCTTCGCCATGACGGCGTCGGAGAGGGAGAAGCGATGGTTGCGTCCGCCGCCTGCGGAGACCGCGTGTCGTTCGAATGCGCGAAGGCCGGGCGTGGTCTTACGGGTGTCGGCGATGCGCGCGCCCGTCCCCTCGACGGCAGCGACGTACGCGGCCGTGAGGGTCGAGATCCCGCTCATCCGCTGCGCGAAGTTGAGGGCGACGCGCTCGGCGGTCAGCACGGAGCGAGCGGGGCCGGAGGCCGTCGCGAGGACGTCTCCCGTGACGAACGGATCGCCGTCCGCAAAGTGCAGATCGACGATCACCGAGGGATCGGTGAGGGCGAACGCCGTGGCGAACGCCTCACCGCCGCTGAAGACGCCCGGCTCACGGGCGACAAGGTCCGCGGTGGACGACGCGTCGGCGGGGATGAGCGCGGTGCTCGTGAGGTCGCCCCAGGGAGCGTCCTCCTCGAGAGCGGCGCCCACGACGCGGGTGAGGATCGCGGGGGTCAGGACGGAGAGGGTCATCGGACTCCGATCGGGGCGGCGGCCGGCTCCGCGGCCGCGATGTGGTGAGCACCGGCCGGGACCGGACGGGCGAGAGCGGCGGAGATCATGGCCTCGGCGAGCAGGAGGAGGTTCGCATCCTCCTGGGCGGCGGGAGACGACGTGGCGGGGGAGAGCGGGCCGAGTGCCTGCGCCGAGCGCCAGGAGTGAACGGTTCGAAGCGCGTCGCCCAGCCCCGCCGGTGTCCGGGCGAGGCCGACCTCGTCCCACATGAGGCGCTGCAGTGCGGTGCGGAGATCCGTCGAGGGGGCTCGCGGACGCGGGTCCGCCGGGTCCGCCGGGCGGAGGGACGTGGTGTCGGGAGCCGAGATGGGCCGGCCCGCCGGGGCGGGCACAGCTCCCTGCGGCAGATCGGCTGCGGCGGAGGACGTCTCGAGAGCCGCTGCAGCCCGCGCTCCGAACACCGCCCCCTCGAGGAGGGAGTTGGACGCGAGGCGGTTGGCCCCGTGCACCCCGGTTCGCGCGACCTCGCCGACCGCGTACAGGCCGGGGATCGACGTGCGGCCATCGGTGTCGGTGCTGACCCCGCCCATCAGATAGTGCGCCGCAGGGGTGACGGGAATCGGCGACCGTGCCCAGTCGAGGCCGCGCTCGCGCGTCACCCGGTCGATCGTGGGGAACCTCCGCGCGAGGAACGTCGCTCCCAGCGCTGTGGCGTCCAGATGCACGGGAGACCCCTGCTCCGCCGCGCGGAGCGCGATCGCACGGGCGACGACGTCGCGGGACGCGAGCTCGCCGTCGGGGTGGGCGTCGAAGACGAAGCGGCGTCCCGTGTCGTCGACGAGGACCGCGCCCTCGCCGCGCACGGCCTCGGAGATGAGGAACGCGGGCGATCCGACGGCGAGGACCGTCGGGTGGAACTGCACGAACTCCAGGTCGCAGACGGCGGCGCCGGCGCGAAGGGCGGCGGCGATCCCGTCGCCCGTGGCGCTCCGGGGGTTCGTGGTGTGCGCGAACAGCTGGCCGGCCCCGCCGGTGGCGAGGATCACGCGATCGGCGTCGATGAGGACCGGCCGTCCCTCGATGAGGAAGCGGGCCCCGCGCGCCGCCCCTCCGGTCAGCTCCAGATCGGTGAGGAAGGCGTGCTCGCGGACGGCGATCGCGCTACCGCGGACCGCCGCGGTCAGCGCGAGGGAGATCGCGGCGCCGGTCGCGTCCCCGCCGGCATGGGCGATCCGGGCCGCCGAGTGCGCGGCCTCCCGCCCGAGCAGAAGCCGGCCGTCGCCTCCTCGGTCGAAGCCGACTCCCCGGCCCACGAGTTCGGCGATCGTCGCGGCGGCGGCCTGGACGAGCACGTCCACGGCGACGGGATCGCTCAGGCCGTCGCCGGCGGCGAGGGTGTCGGCGGCGTGCGCGGCGGGGCCGTCGCCGGGGCCGTACGCTCCGGCGATGCCTCCCTGCGCGAACGCCGTCGCCCCGTCGGCGAGAGCGCCCTTGAGCGCGAGCACCACCTCGTGGCCGGCCTCCTGCGCGTGCAGGGCGGTCGTGAGGCCGGCGATCCCTGCCCCGACGACGAGGATCTTCATCGAGCCGTGCTCTCCGCGTCCGCCGGCGGCTTCGCCGCGAGCATCCGCTCCAGGGCGATCCGCGCGGGATCGGCGACGTCGGCGGGGACGGTGATCCGGTTGGGCGTGCGTCCGGCGACGAGGTCCTCCAGGACCCAGGCGAGGTATCCGGGGTGGATGCGGTACATCGTCGAGCAGGGGCAGACGACCGGGTCGAGGCAGAAGATCTCGTGCTGCGGATACTGGGCGGCGAGACGCCGCACGAGGTTGATCTCGGTGCCGACCGCGAAGACCGTGGGCTCGGTGGCGGCGGCGATGGCCTTGCGGATGTAGTCGGTCGATCCTGCCTCGTCGGCGGCGTCCACCACTTCCATCGGGCACTCGGGGTGCACGATGACCCGGACGCCGGGGTGCTCCGCGCGTGCTTTGTCGATCTGGTCGACGGTGAACCGGCGGTGCACCGAGCAGAAGCCGTGCCAGAGGATCACTCGTGATGCGCGCAGCGTCGTCGCATCGTTCCCGCCGAGCGCTCGCCGCGGGTTCCACATCGGCATCCGCTCGAGCGGCACGCCCATCGCCTTGGCCGTGTTGCGGCCGAGGTGCTGGTCGGGGAAGAAGAGCACCCGACGACCGCGGGCGAACGCCCACTCCAGCACCGTCCGCGCGTTGGACGAGGTGCACACGATCCCGCCGTGACGCCCGACGAACCCCTTGATCGCGGCCGAGGAGTTCATGTAGGTCACGGGGACGACGGGCACGAGCCCGTCGGCGTCGGGCTCGTCGAGCGGTCCGAGCACGTCGGCCAGCTGCTCCCAGCACTCCTCGACCTGATCGATGTCGGCCATGTCGGCCATCGAGCAGCCTGCGGCCAGGTTCGGCAAGATCACCGACTGGGCCGGACCGGAGAGCAGATCCGCCGTCTCCGCCATGAAATGCACGCCGCAGAAGACGATCGCCGACGCGTCTGAGCGTTCCCTGGCGGCGGTGGCGAGCTGGAAGGAGTCGCCCACGTAGTCGGCGTGCCGTACGACCTCCTCGCGTTGGTAGAAATGACCGAGCACGACCACGCGGTCGCCGAGCGTCGCCCTGGCCGCACGGATGCGCTGGTCGAGCTCCTCCTCGGAGGCCTCGCGGTACTCGGCGGGCAGCTCGCCCTGGCGGGGTGCTCCGGCGGGGATCACGTCGCCCATCGAGGATCCCGGCCCGTAGCCAGGGATCGTGTCGAAGTTCCAGGGGCCGGCCGCGAGATCGGTCGCGCAGGTCGCGTCCGTCGAGGCCCCGGCGACGATCGCCTGGATCGCGTGATCGACGGAGGCGTCGCGGAGCGTGGGGGAGGGCAGGGGGCTCGGAGTCATGACGTCCTTGTCTCTTCGGGGGCGAGCGGGCCGCGGTCGGCCAGTTCGACGTCGGTGTTGTAGCGGTACAGGCGTGCGGGGCGATGGCTGCCGGTGCGGAAGTTCTCGGTGGGGATGAGGTTTCCCGCGCTCTCCACCTGGCGGCGGAAGTTCGCCGGATCCAATCGGCGGCCGAGGATGGTCTCGTAGGCCTCTCGAAGCTCGGCGAGGGTGAACTCCGGTGGCAGAAAGCCGTGCGCGACCCGGCTGTAGCCGACCTTGCTCCGCAGCCGCCAGAGTGCGTAGTCGATGATCTGGGCGTGATCGAAGGCGAGCGGGGGGAGGTCCGCCGCGTCGTGCCAGTCGACGTTCTCGGGGGCGAGGCCGGTCGCGCGATAGGCGGCGCTCTGGGCGTCCACGGCATCCGAACGGAGGAGCGCCCAGTACACGACCGAGACGACGCGGTCGGGCGAGCGGTTCACGGCGCCGAAGGCGTAGAGCTGCTCGAGGTAGGTCGGCGTGAGACCGGTCGTCTCGCCGAGTGTGCGTGCGGCCGCCTCCTCCAGGCTCTCGCGCGGGTCGAGCCAGCCCCCGGGAAGCGCCCGGCAGCCGCGGTGCGGATCGCGGATGCGGCGGACGAGGGGGAGGGAGATGCGCTGCTGCCCGTCCGTCTCGCGGCGGAGAGTGAGGATCACGGTCGACACGGCGACACGGATCACGGACCCCTCGCTTCGAGTCACCATGACCTTAACCTCATGGGGTCGATCTTAGAGTCCCACTGACCAGAAGTCCACCTTTCTGACGAGTGCGGTACGCACGCGCGCACGCTAGAGTGAGCGGGACAAACGAATAAGGCCGTACGATCCGTGCGGGAGAGCCCGGTGCACGCAGCCGGGCACCGAAGGAGCAAGCCTCCCCGCCAATCTCTCAGGTATCCGCACCGCCCGGATCCGGCCACTCTGGAAAGCGACTCCCGTCCCGGGGGTCCGCCGACGGTGAAAGCCCCCTCCGCACTGGTGCAGGGCGAAGCTCTCAGGCCCATGACAGAGGGGGAGTTCTCGGATGCCCGCGCCGCGGGCGTCTCACCGATCCGCGGGAGAACTCCATGACCGAACCCCGTTACACGTCTCTCCGAGAGCGCCATGAGGCGCTTGGGGCATCCTTCACGGACTTCGGAGGCTGGCAGATGCCGGTCCGCTACACGTCCGATCTCGCCGAGCATCACGCGGTACGCCAGGCCGCAGGCATCTTCGACATCTCCCACATGGCCGAGTTCACCGTCGTGGGCGCCGGAGCAGGGGACTATCTCGACAACGCGCTGGCAGGCCGTCTGTCTGCGCTCGCCGTGGGCAAGGCGAAATACTCGCTGCTGCTGGCGGAGGACGGCGGCATCATCGACGACGTCATCGTCTACCGTCTCGCCGACGACGACTTCCTCATCATCTCCAACGCCGGCAACCGTGAAGCGGTCCGCGCGGCCCTGCTCGCTCGTGTCACGAGCGACGAGGTCGCCGTCGAGGACGTCTCCGACGCCTACGCCCTCATCGCGGTGCAAGGGCCGAAGGCCGAGGCGATCCTCTCGGAGACCCCGGGTATCGATGACGTGTCGATCCCGTGGGCGGAGCAGAAGTACTACGCCTGGGCGTCTGCGACCTACGACGGCACGGCGATCCTGCTTGCGCGCACCGGCTACACCGGCGAGGACGGCTTCGAGCTTCTCGTCGCTGCCTCGGACGCGTCGACGCTGTGGGACGCGATCCTCGCCGCGGGCGAGAGCCACGGTCTGGTCCCCGCCGGTCTCGCTGCCAGGGACACGCTGCGACTCGAGGCCGGCATGCCCCTGTACGGCCACGAGCTGACCCGCGAGACCAAGCCCGCTCAGGCCGGTCTCGGTCGTGTCGTGGTCGCCGACAAGGAGCGTTTCGTCGGCAAGGGCGCCGTGATCCCGGCGGAGGACGCCCCGGTGCTCGTCGGCCTCGTCGCGGAGGGCCGCCGCGCCGGCCGTGCCGGCTACGCCGTCGTCCTGGAGGACGGCACGGCCGTCGGCGAGGTCACCAGCGGCGCTCTGAGCCCTACCCTCGGCCATCCGATCGCGATGGCGTACATCGCGCCCGAGGCCGCTGACCAGACCCTGTTCCTGGACGTGCGGGGGACGAGGATCCCCGCGACCGTCACCGCCCTGCCTTTCTACCGGAGGAAGAAATGACCGATCTGAACAACCTGCGCTACAGCGAAGAGCACGAGTGGGTCGCTGTCGACGGCGCCTCGGCGACCATCGGCATCACGGACTACGCGGCCGAGAAGCTCGGCGATGTCGTCTTCATCGAGCTTCCCGCCGTCGGCACCGAGATCGCGGCCGGATCGGTCGTGGGCGAGATCGAGTCGACCAAGTCGGTCGGCGAGCTCTACGCCCCCGTGAACGGCACGGTCGTCGAGGTCAACGACGCCGTCGTGGACGACCCCTCGCTCGTGAACGCCGCGCCCTTCGAAGGCGGCTGGCTGCTCAAGCTCGCGATCGACGAGAACGCCGCTGACGGCCTCCTCGATCGCGACGCGTACGTCGCCATCACGGAGGGCTGAGAGAGTGACCGCGTTCTCCGACCGGCACATCGGGACCACCGCCGAGGCCCAGCGAACGATGCTCGACGCGCTGGGGATCGCGTCGGCCGAGGGGGAGCGTCCCGTCGACGCGCTCATGCGTGAGGCGGTGCCCGCCGCGATCCGACGTGACCGCTCCGCCGGATCCGCGCTCCCGCCTGCCGCCTCCGAATCGGACGCGCTCGCGGAGCTCCGCGCCCTGGCCTCCCGGAACACCGTGAATCGTTC
This sequence comes from Microbacterium sp. S308A+, assembly GCF_049800815.1. Lineage (NCBI taxonomy): Bacteria > Bacillati > Actinomycetota > Actinomycetes > Micrococcales > Microbacteriaceae > Microbacterium > Microbacterium sp. S308A+. The sequence continues at coordinate 568,928 of NZ_JBNAFT010000002.1, forward strand.
CATGATCGGTCAGGGCTACTACGGCACGATCACGCCGAGCGTGATCCAGCGGAACGTCCTGGAGAACCCGTCCTGGTACACGGCCTACACGCCTTATCAGCCGGAGATCTCACAGGGACGTCTGGAGGCGTTGATCAACTTCCAGACGATGGTGTCCGAGCTCACCGGACTCGACACCGCGAACGCCTCGATGCTGGACGAGTCCACCGCGGTCGCCGAGGGCATGCTGCTCGCGCGACGCGCCTCGAAGGCGGCGTCGAACGTCTTCGTGATCGATGCCGACGCCCTGCCGCAGACCAAGGCGCTGCTCGCCACGCGCGCGGACGCCGTCGGGATCGAGCTCGTCGAACGCGACCTCACGGGGGGAGAGACCCTGCCGGAGGCGCTGTTCGGCGTGTTCGTGCAGTATCCGGGCGCCTCCGGGCGGGTCTGGGACCCCTCCGCCGTGATCGAGGCGGCCCACCTCGCCGGCGGACTCGCCGTCGTCGCCGCGGACCTGCTCGCCCTCACCCTCCTGGCCTCGCCGGGATCCCTGGGAGCAGACGTTGCCGTCGGAACGACGCAGCGCTTCGGTGTGCCGATGGGCTTCGGCGGGCCGCATGCCGGCTATATGGCGGTTCGGTCGGGCCTGGAGCGCCAGCTCCCCGGACGCCTGGTCGGTGTCTCCCAGGACGCGGACGGGCATCCCGCCTACCGCCTTTCACTGCAGACCCGCGAGCAGCACATCCGCCGTGAGAAGGCCACGTCGAACATCTGCACCGCTCAGGTGCTCCTTGCCGTGATGGCCTCGATGTACGCGGTCTATCACGGCCCGGACGGCCTCCGTGCGATCGCGACCCACGCGGCGACCAAGGCCCGTCTCCTCGCCGCGCAGCTCGAGAAGGCCGGCGCCGAGGTCGTGCACGCCGACTACTTCGACACCCTCACGGTCCTGACCCCCGGACGAGCTGCCGAGATCGTCCGCCGCGCGCACGATCTCGGCATGCTGCTGCATCTCGTCGACGCCGACACCGTGAGCGTCTCCACCGACGAGACGACGACGGACGAGGACATCCTCCGCGTCGCATCGGCGTTCGGAGCGGGGGAGGAGCCGTTCGCCTACATCCCGGCGACGAGCCTGCCCGCCGCGCTGTTGCGGCAGGACGAGTACCTCACGCACCCTGTGTTCCGCGCGCACCGGAGCGAGACCGCCATGATGCGCTATCTCAAGGCGCTCGCGGACCGTGACTACGCGCTCGATCGTGGCATGATCCCCCTCGGCTCGTGCACGATGAAGCTCAACGCGGCCACCGAGATGGCCGCGATCACCTGGCCGGAGTTCGCTCAGCTGCACCCGCTGGCCCCGGCTTCGGACGTGGCGGGGACGCTCGAGCTCATCGACCAGCTGGAGGGCTGGCTCGCCGACGTCACCGGCTACGACGCGGTGTCCCTGCAGCCCAACGCCGGCTCGCAGGGAGAGCTCGCCGGACTCCTCGCGATCCGCGGCTACCATCTCGCGAACGGAGACACGCAGCGCACGGTCTGCCTGATCCCGTCCTCCGCGCACGGCACGAACGCCGCCTCCGCGGTGCTGGCGGGAATGAGTGTCGTGGTCGTGGCCTGCGACGAGCTGGGCAACGTCGACCTCGCCGACCTGCGCGTGAAGATCGCAGAGAACGCAGAGACGCTCGCGGCCCTGATGATCACATACCCCTCCACCCATGGCGTCTACGAGCACGATGTGCTCGACATCACCGCCGCCGTGCACGAGGCGGGAGGACAGGTCTACATCGACGGCGCGAATCTCAACGCGCTGCTCGGCTACGCCCGGTTCGGCGACCTCGGGGGCGACGTCTCGCACCTCAACCTGCACAAGACGTTCGCGATCCCGCACGGCGGCGGCGGACCAGGCGTCGGTCCCGTCGCGGCGAAGGCTCATCTCGCACCGTTCCTTCCCGGGCACCCGCTCGCGCAGCGGGCGGAGCACGCGGGGGGCTTCGTGTTCGAGGGCGGCCCGGTGTCGGCGGCGCCGTACGGGTCCGCCGGCGTCCTGCCGATCTCGTGGGCGTATGTGCGGATGATGGGCGCGGACGGCCTCCGCGACGCGACGGCGGCGGCGGTGCTCGCCGCGAACTACGTCGCTGCGCGCCTGGAGGGCCACTTCCCCGTGCTCTATACCGGGGAGAGCGGTCGTGTCGCGCACGAATGCATCCTCGACCTCCGCCCGCTCAAGGAGACGACGGGCATCACGGTGGACGATGTGGCCAAGCGCCTCATCGACTACGGCTTCCACGCCCCCACCATGTCGTTTCCCGTCGCGGGCACGCTCATGGTCGAGCCGACCGAGTCCGAGGACCTCGACGAGCTGGACCGTTTCGTCGAGGCGATGATCCATATCAAGGCCGAGGCCGACGCGGTCGCCGCCGGGCAGTGGACCGCGGACGACAACCCGCTCGTGAACGCTCCGCACACCGCGGTCTCGCTCATCGCGGGGGAATGGGCGCATCCGTACACGCGCGAGCAGGCCGCCTACCCGGTTCGCTCGCTGACGACCCGAAAGTACTGGGCTCCGGTGCGTCGTATCGATCAGGCCTATGGCGACCGCAACCTTGTGTGCGCCTGTCCGCCGATCGAGGCCTTCGCCTGAATCCCGACGATCAGTGGTCGAACGCCCCGGACCCGCTCCGGGGCGTTCGCGTATCCGACAGGCGTCGGACGCCGACCGGAGCGCCGCGGAGGCGGATGGAGCGGCGGGCGTTCACGGTCGCGTGGCGGCACGACGGGCGGCTCCGTTGTTGTTACCGCTGCGTAACAGTTGGCCGATCTGTCACCGGAGCGGAGGATCGCCCGGTTAGGCTCGGTTCATCCCTACGCATTCGACGAAGAGTGCGCAGTTGACGTAATCAGTCCACAGGAGGACACAAGTGAAGCGCAACAAGATCGCCCTTGCGGGCATCGCGCTGCTCGCGGCGGGCACCCTCGCGCTCGCGGGCTGCGCAGGCGGATCCAACCCCGACAGCTCCGGCAAGCCGGCGGCGGGGGGCGACGCCTCGGCCATCATCAAGACGAACGGTTCGGAGCCCGAGAACCCGCTGATCCCGACCAACACCAACGAGGTCGGCGGCGGCAAGATCCTCGACTCGATCTTCGCGGGTCTCGCCTACTACGACGGCAAGGGCGCGCTGGTCAACGACATGGCCGAGGAGATCAAGGTCGACGGCCCGACGAAGCTGACGGTCACCCTCAAGAAGGGCCAGAAGTTCAGCGACGGCACCGAGGTCAAGGCCGACAACTTCATCAAGGCCTGGGACTTCGGCGCGCAGCTCTCCAACAAGCAGCTGAACCAGTCCTGGTTCTCCGACATCGTGGGCTTCAACGCCGACGCGGACTCGCCGCTGACCGGACTCGTGAAGGTCGACGACACGACGTTCACGATCGAGCTCACCAGCCCGGTCGCCGCGGACTTCGCCACGCGTCTCGGCTACTCCGCGTTCTACCCGCTCCCCGACGCCGCCTTCAACGACATGGCGGCGTTCGGTGAGAAGCCGATCGGCAACGGCCCCTACAAGCTCGCCGAGGGTGAGGCCTGGAAGCACGGCGTCAGCATCGACCTCGTCAAGAACGAGGACTACCAGGGCGGGCGCAAGGTCCAGAACGGCGGCCTGACGATCACGTTCTACTCGTCGCTGGACGCTGCCTACGCCGACCTGCAGTCGGGCGAGGTCGATGTGATCGACGCGATCCCGGACACCGCGATCTCGACCTTCGAGAGCGACCTGGGCGACCGTGCGGTCAACCAGCCGGCCGCGATCTTCCAGTCCTTCACGATCGGTGAGCAGGTCGCTCACTTCTCGGGCGAGGAAGGCAAGCTCCGTCGCGCCGCGATCTCGATGTCGATCGACCGCCCGGCGATCACCAAGACGGTCTTCAACAACACCCGCACCCCGGCCGGCGACTTCACCTCCCCGGTGATCGACGGCTGGAGCGACAAGCTCGAGGGCGCCGACGTGCTGACCTACAACAAGGACGAGGCGAAGAAGCTGTGGGCCGAGGCCGACAAGATCTCGCCGTGGTCGGGCACCTTCCAGATCGCGTACAACTCCGACGGCGGCCACCAGACCTGGGTCGACGCGGTGTCCAACTCGATCAAGAACACGCTCGGCATCGAGGCGGCGGGCGCTCCGTACGTCGACTTCGCCACGCTCCGTTCCGCGGTCAACGCCCGCGGCGCTGACGGCAAGCGCACGATCCAGACGGCCAACCGGTCCGGCTGGCAGGCCGACTACCCGGCGCAGTACAACTTCCTCTTCCCGCTGTACTCCACGGGCGCGTCCTCGAACGACGGCGACTACGCCAACCCCGAGGTCGACAAGCTCCTCGAAGAGGGCGCTTCGGCGACCGACGCCTCGAAGGCGACCGAGGACTTCGAGAAGGCTCAGGAGATCCTTCTGAAGGACCTCCCCGCCATTCCGCTGTGGTATTCGAACGTGTCCGGTGGCTACGGCGAGAAGGTGCAGAACGTCACCTTCGGCTGGAACTCCGTGCCGCTCTACTACGAGATCACCAAGACGAAGTAATCCCCGTGGGGCACTGAGCCGCGAGGCGGCGACGCGGAGTCGTCGTCGCCTCGCGGCTCGTCCTGTGGGAACGTCACCTCCACGAAAGGAGAGGGATGCTCTCGTATATCATCCGGCGTCTGCTGCAGTTGATCCCCGTGTTCTTCGGGGCCACGCTGCTCATCTACGCCCTCGTCTTCCTCATGCCGGGCGACCCGATCGCGGCGCTCTTCGGCGACAAGCCGCCGAGCCCCCAGCTTCTCGCTGCGGTGCGCGCTCAGTATCACCTGGACCAGCCGTTCCTGGTGCAGTACTACTACTACATCCTGGGCGTGTTCCAGGGCGACATGGGCACCACGTTCTCCGGCCAGTCGGTCAACGAGGTCCTGTCCCGGACGCTCCCCGTCACCGGGCGCCTGGCGATCATGGCGATCGGGATCGAGTTCACGCTGGCGATCATCATCGGAACCATCTCCGCCCTCCGCAAGGGCAAGATCTTCGACAATGGGGCGCTGGTCGTCTCGCTGGTCTTCCTGTCGATGCCGATCTTCGTCGTCGCTTTCCTCGGTCAGTACTTCCTCGCGATCAAGCTGGGCTGGTTCCGTCCAACCGTCGGTGGCCAGAACGACTGGGGCGACCTCTGGCTGCCCGCGATCGTGCTGGGCCTGAGCCTCTTCGCCACCAGCATGCGACTCATGCGCGGCTCGGTGCTCGACACGCTCAACCAGGACTGGGTCCGCACCGCGTACAGCAAGGGCCTGCCGCGCCACCGGGTCATCCCGGTGCACGTCCTGCGCAACTCCCTCATCCCGGTGATCACAAACTCCGCCACCAACTTCGGCGTGCTGCTGGTCGGCGCGACCGTGACCGAGCACATCTTCAACATCCCGGGCGTCGGCAACACGCTGTTCCAGGCGACGTTGAAGCATGAGGGACCCACCATCGTGTCCTTCGTGACGGTGTTCGTGATCATCTACGTTCTCGTCAACCTGCTCGTGGACCTGCTCTACGGGCTGCTCGACCCGAGGATCCGCTATGTCCGATGAAAGAAACGCGCACTACGTCGCTCCGGTGACGGAGATCCCCGCGGCGACAGACGCCGTCAGGGTCTCCGGCAAGCCGGCGAGCCTCTGGCGGGACGGGTGGCGTGACCTCCGTCGCCGACCGATGTTCTGGATCTCGCTCGCCGTCGTCGCGCTCGTGCTGCTCATGGCGGCCTGGCCGACGCTGTTCACGCAGACGCCGCCCAACAACGGCTGTGAGCTCTCCAACTCGAACGGCGGTCCGGCTGCAGGTCACCCGCTCGGGTACACGTTCCAGGGCTGCGACATCTATGCCCGCATGGTGTGGGGCTCACGGACCTCCGTGAGCGTCGGCCTGCTCGCCACACTGATCAGCTCAGGCATCGGTCTGATCATGGGGGCGCTCGCGGGGTACTACGGAGGATGGGTCGACGCGGTGCTCTCGCGCATCGGCGACATCTTCTTCTCGATCCCCTACATCCTCGCGGCCGTGGTCGTGATGACGGTCTTCTCGCAGTTCCGCAACGTGCTCACCCTCGCGCTGGCGATCGGTGGGTTCGCCTGGGCCTCGACGGCCAGGGTCGTCCGCGCCGAGATCCTCCGGGTGAGGCAGGCGGAATACGTGACCGCGTCCCGAGCTCTGGGGCGCTCGCGCTTCAGCACTCTGGTCGCCCACGTGGTCCCCAATGCGATCGCGCCGCTCCTCGTGCTCGCCACCCTGTCGCTCGCGGCGTCGATCGTGGCCGAGGCCACGCTGACGTTCCTGGGAGTCGGGCTCGGCGGAGACACGATGTCCTGGGGCAACGACATCAGCCAGGCGCAGTCCTCGCTGCGCGTTGCTCCGATGGCGCTGATCTACCCCTCCATCGCGCTCACGGTCACCGTGCTCGCGTTCATCATGCTGGGCGAGCTCATCCGAGACGCCCTCGACCCGAGAGCGAGGGCCAGCCGATGAGCGCTCCCGCGGAGAGCGGCGCCACCGCGCCGATCCTGAGCGTCCGCGACCTCAAGGTCGCCTTCAAGGGGCAGGACGGACTGCGCGAGGTCCTGCACGGCGTGAGCTTCGACCTCTACGCCGGGGAGACGGTCGCGATCGTGGGCGAGTCGGGTTCCGGCAAGTCGACCACCGCGACGGCGATCGTGAACCTGCTGCCGGGAACCGGCCGGGTCACCGAGGGCAGCATCGCGCTCGACGGGCGGGAGCTCACGACGCTCAGCCGCCGTGAGATCGAGCAGGTGCGCGGCCGGGACATCGGCTTCGTCCCGCAGGACCCGATGGCGAGCCTCAACCCCGTGTGGCCGATCGGGTTCCAGGTGAAGGAGGCGATCCGCGCCAACGGCATCGCCCAGGGACGCGACGCGGTCAAGGCCAGAGCGGTCGAGGTGCTCCAGCAGGCCGGTCTTGCCGACGCCGAGAAGCGGCTGCATCAGTATCCGCACCAGTTCTCTGGCGGCATGCGCCAGCGCGCCCTGATCGGGATCGGTCTCGCGGCCGACCCGAAGCTGCTCATCGCCGATGAGCCCACCTCGGCTCTGGATGTGACGGTGCAGCGCGTGATCCTGGATCACATGGCGACGCTGACCAGGGAGCGCGGGACGTCCGTGCTGCTCATCACGCATGACCTGGGTCTCGCCGCCGAGCGCGCCGAGAAGATCATCGTGATGAACAACGGCACGATCGTGGAGTCGGGGCCGAGCAGGGCGATCCTGGAGAACCCGCAGCATCCGTACACCAAGCGACTCGTCGCGGCGGCGCCCAGCATCGCCTCGCAGCGCATCCAGGCCGTGGTCGAGGACCGCGGCGTGGAGACCATGGAGGACCTATCGGACATCCCGCCGACCGTCCGTGTGTCAGGTCTCACGAAGGACTACAAGATCCGCCAGGGCGGGTTCCGCAGCGAGCCTTTCCGTGCGGTGGACGACGTGTCCTTCGAGATCCCGCGGGGGAAGACGCTCGCGCTCGTGGGCGAGTCCGGATCGGGCAAGTCCACGGTCGCGAAGATGATCCTCAAGCTCGAGGAGCCGTCGGCGGGCACGATCGAGATCGACGGGAAGGATGTCTCGCGCCTCTCCAACGCCCAGGCGTTCGCGCTCCGGCGGCGGATGCAGCCGGTGTTCCAGGACCCGTACGGTTCGATGGACCCGCTGCGCAACATCGGCAACACGATCGCCGAGCCGTTGAGCATCCACGGCATCGGCGACACCGCGTCGCGGCGTGAGCGGGCGCTCGAGCTGCTCGACCAGGTGTCGCTGCCGCGGGAGATCGTCACCCGATATCCGAACGAGCTCTCCGGAGGCCAGCGCCAGCGCGTGGCCATCGCGCGTGCGCTGGCGCTCAAGCCCGACATCGTCGTCCTCGACGAGGCGGTCTCGGCGCTGGACGTCCTGGTGCAGGCGTCGATCCTGAAGCTCCTCGCCGACCTCCAGTCGGAGCTGGGGCTGACCTATCTGTTCATCACGCATGACCTCGCGGTCGTCCGTGTCTCCAGCGATCTCGTGTGCGTCATGGAGAAGGGGCGAGCGGTCGAGCAGGGCACGGTGGACGAGATCTTCGCCAACCCGCAGCAGGAGTACACGGACCGTCTGTTGCAGGCGATTCCCGGCGCCTCGATCACGCTGGGAGGCGGCGGCTCGTGAGCCCCGCGGAGCGTCCGGAGGGCGGGCGGACCTACCGCTCGCCCTCGGGCGTCATCTCCCTCGTGATCGCCGCCGCGCTCGCCGTCTTCCTCCTGGGCGACGCCGTCGTACGGGGGAGCTGGACGCAGATGCTGTCCTACGCGCCCTGGGTCCTGCTGGCGCTGTGGATCGTGTACGAGCTGGTGTTCGTCTCGGCGGTGCACGTGGACGACGACGGTGTCCTGGTGCGCAACCTCTTGCGGCGCACCGCCTTCGGCTGGCGCCGTGTGAAGGACGTCGATCTGCGGTGGCAGCTGGAGTTCGCGCTGGACGACGGCACGAAGGTGTCGTGTTTCGGCGGGCCAGGCCGCTCCCGCCCGCCGCGGCAGACCGGGCGCGGCGGCGATGCGGAATACAAGGTCCCGTCGAGCCTGCGCACCCTCACCGAGGTCCGGGACCGCTGGGAGGCGGCGATCGACGCCAGGGACCGTCCGGGAGCCGAGGCTCCGATCCGCCGCAGCTGGGATGTGCCCGCGCTCATCGCGCTGCTCGTGATCCTGGCCTGGGCGGCTGCCGCCGTCGTCATCGCCTATGCCTGACAGGCCACAGCGCCCGGCGACGGCAGGTTCGACGCCGCCCGCGTCGGCGCTGCGAGCCGGGGCAAGGTGACGAGACTGCATCTCCGTCACGAGACCTAGTAGCAGATCGGCCGTCTCGTGATGCAGATGCAGTCTCGCGGACACGCGCACGACGGCACTCACAGTCGCCTCTCACGGCCGAGCGAGATCAGCGTCCGGAGTCTCGCCTCCTGCGGCTGACCGGCGACCGGCACACCGGCGGCACGCAGTAGTCGTCCCAAGCGGTGCGGCGTGCTGACATCGTCCCAGCCCCATCGCACCACAGGGCCGATGTTTCGACGCAGCCGTGATTCCCGGTCCTTCTCCGCCGCGATCGCCTCTGGTGCATCTCGGAACGCTCCGGAGTACTTCGCGAGCCCGTCCGCCTCGCCGATGAGGGGCACCGAGGGCCAGAAGAAGTCCGCTCTGTCTTCCTTGCCTTCGGTGCGGAACCTCGTCTGCACCTCCGGGATCGCCAGTCCGGACCATTCGATGGCCGCGAGGCTCAGCGACTCCAGGACGCTCTCCGGCTTGCCGGTCGCGCGGGACAGCGCCCACCGTGCGTGATCGCGGTTGCGCGAGGAGGAGCGCGTCTCGTTGACCGCCTGGAGGACATCGGAAGTGAGCCCCGTCGTCGTGCGGAGGAGCGCGTCGGCGAACGCGAGTCCCTCGGCGGAGGGGGTTGTTCGCGCGATGTCGACGACGGTGTCCGCGACGGATGTGGCGGTGATGCCGTCGAGCGACACGAGGTCGCGGTGGTCACGGGAGGTGTATATGCGTACATTGGCGTTGCGTCTGCTCGTCCCCGTCATGTCTATGATGTGGACGAGCTGCGAAGGCCCGCCGATGACGACTCCCCGGAGAGCGGCGGCCGCGCGGTGGCTGAAGATCGTGTCGGGGCGCGTTGCCGCCACCGCACGGACTTTCGCGACGTACTGCTCCCAGGGCGGGCTCGTGCGCCACGCATCGGCGTCGACGTAGACGCCGGGGACGACGCGGACGAAGCGTCCCCCGCGCCATGCGCGGTTGATCGTCATGGCCGCCGCATGTTCGCCTGCTCTGATGAGCGGGAGTGGGGAGAGGAGGGGGCTCAGCGATTCGAGCGCGGTCGTCATGCTCCCAGGTTCCGCGAGACCGAGCCGTTCTCTTGCCCGAATCACGTGATTGGTGAGGAGAAGCGCCGAACCGTCGCCTGTGCAGGGCCGGCGCCGCTCGCCTTTCTCCTGGCGAGACCGCCGGAGTGTCCGCGGGAGGAGCGCTCTTCGGCGGGTCCGTGAAGGGTGCGGCTCAGCCGGGAAGGCCGAAGAGCGCGGGCCAGGTCGCGGCGGCCCAGGGGTAGCCGACGAACGCTGCCGCATCGATGAGGAAGTGCGCGACGAGGAACGGCAGCAGGCGTCCGGAACGCTGGAAGAGAAGCCCGAAGAGCAGGCCCATCGCGAGGTTGCCGACGAAGGCGCCGGGACCCTGGTACAGGTGGTAGCTGGCGCGGAGGACCGAGGTGGAGAGGATGATCGGCCACGGTCCCCAGCCCAACTGCCGCAGCCGGTGGAAGAGATAGCCGAGCACCACGAACTCCTCCTGCACCGCGGCGCGGGCGGCGGCGAGGAGGAGGACCGGGACGGTCCACCAGTGAGCAGACTGCGCACCGGGGTCGACCGAGACGAAGAGGTCGAGCGAGCGGCCGACGAGGTAGAGCGCGATCCCCGGGATCCCGATCGCGAGGACGAGGCCCGCCCCGATGCCGGCGTCCCGTCCGATGCGTCTGCCGTCCAGCCCCAGGGCGCCCAGACGGGGGCGCATCGGCTGCCAGAGCAGAAAGCACACGAGCAGCACCGGCACGATCGAGAAGCCGATCCCCAGCACCTGGTACACGAGATCGAACACCTCCCGGTCGCTGCGGGAGGGGTTGAGCGTCGCGGTCTGATCGCTCAGCGGCCTGCTGTCCGTGAGCCGGTACGCGAGCTGCACGATCGCGTAGATCGCGGACTGCCCGAGACCCAGGGCGAGGACGATCGCGATCTCCCCCCACAGCCGGGCGCGGGAGGGAGCAGGGGAGTCCATGGGGCACGATGCTACGCGCTCCCGCTCCGCCACGGAGAAAGCCCCCGTTCCGGTGCGTTATCCTGGAACGTCGGAATCCCGGCGCATCCCACTCGCATCCTTAGGACTCCTGCATGGCGCACGCCCTCCGCACAGACCTCCGCAACGTCGCAATCGTCGCCCACGTCGATCACGGCAAGACCACGCTGGTGGACGCGATGCTCCGTCAGACCGGATCGTTCGGCGAGCACTCGCACGTCGAGGAGCGCGCCATGGACTCGAACGACCTGGAGCGCGAGAAGGGCATCACGATCCTCGCCAAGAACACGGCGATCACCTACAACGGCGCGCACACCGAGACTCCGGTCACCATCAACGTGATCGACACTCCCGGCCACGCGGACTTCGGCGGCGAGGTCGAGCGCGGACTCTCGATGGTGGACGGCGTGGTGCTGCTCGTCGACGCGAGCGAGGGCCCGTTGCCGCAGACGCGTTTCGTCCTGCGCAAGGCGCTCGAGGCGAAGCTTCCCGTCATCCTCCTCGTCAACAAGACCGACCGCCCGGACGCCCGTATCGCCGAGGTGGAGGGTGAGGCGCACGACCTGCTGCTGGGTCTCGCCTCGGACCTCGTGGACGACGTCCCGGACCTCGATGTCGACGCGCTGCTGGACGTCCCCGTCGTCTACGCCTCGGGGCGTGCCGGCGCCGCCTCGCGCAACCGCCCGGAGAACGGAGCGCTGCCCGACAACGACGATCTCGAGCCGCTGTTCGAGGCGATCCTCGAGCACGTCCCGGCTCCGTCCTACGACGACGAGGCGCCGCTGCAGGCCTGGGTGACCAACCTCGACTCCAGTCCGTTCCTCGGGCGGCTCGCGCTCCTGCGTGTCTTCAACGGCACGCTCAAGAAGGGGCAGACGGTCGCCTGGGTACGCCACGACGGCACCCACACCAACGCCAGGATCACGGAGCTGCTGAAGACCAGGGCGCTGGAGCGCTACCCCGCAGAGAGCGCGGCGCCCGGCGACATCGTGGCGATCGCGGGGATCGAGGAGATCACGATCGGCGAGACGATCGCCGATCCCGAGGACGTGCGTCCGCTCCCGGCCATCACCGTCGACGACCCGGCGATCTCGATGACGATCGGCACGAACACCTCGCCGCTGGTCGGCAAGGTCAAGGGGCACAAGCTCACCGCCCGCATGGTGAAGGACCGCCTGGACCGTGAGCTCATCGGAAACGTGTCGCTGAAGGTCGTAGACATCGGCCGTCCCGACGCCTGGGAGGTGCAGGGGCGCGGAGAGCTGGCACTGGCGATCCTCGTCGAGAACATGCGGCGGGAGGGCTTCGAGCTCACCGTGGGCAAGCCTCAGGTGGTCACTCGCAAGGGAGAGAACGGCAAGGTCCAGGAGCCGTTCGAGCATCTCACGATCGATGCGCCGGAGGAGTACCTCGGCGCGATCACGCAGCTTCTCGCCGGCCGCAAAGGCCGCATGGAGGGAATGACCAACCACGGCACCGGCTGGGTGCGCATGGAGTTCGTCGTCCCCTCGCGGGGTCTCATCGGGTTCCGGACCGAGTTCATGTCGACGACCCGGGGCACCGGGATCGCCAACGCGATCTCCCACGGATACGACGACTGGGCGGGGCAGATCGTCGCTCGCGCCTCTGGCTCGATCGTGGCCGACCGTGCCGGCGTCGCGACGCCCTTCGCCATGATGGCCCTTCAGGAGCGGATGAGCTTCTTCGTGCAGCCCACGGAAGAGGTGTACGAGGGCATGGTCGTGGGCGAGAACACCCGGGCCGATGACATGGACGTCAACATCACCAAGGAGAAGAAGCTCACGAACATGCGCTCCTCCACCGCGGACGAGCTCGAGCGGCTCACCCCGCCACGGCAGCTGTCGCTGGAGGAGAGTCTGGAGTTCGCGCGCGACGACGAATGCGTCGAGGTGACACCCGAGAAGGTCCGTATCCGCAAGGTGATCCTCGACCAGACCATCCGCGCTCGTGAGACCGCGCGACAGAAGCGCCAGGACGCGAACGCCTGAGCCCGAGCGGCCCCATGCCCCGCCTCCGTCGAGGCGGGGCATGGTCGTCTCGCTCGGCGGAATGACCGTGCTTCTCGCGCGACGCGAGCAGTCAGCGCAGCTCCGAGATCAGGACGGCCATCGTTCCGGGCTCCAGCGCCTCGAAGACGTGTGGGGCGTCGCCCGGATAGCTGAGGTAGTCGCCGGGCTCCAGAGACTCGGCCGCGTCTGCCGGGCCGACGAGGGCGGTGCCGGACACGAGGACCACGTGCTCGGTGGTGCCCGGATGGTGCGGGCGTGAGCGGCGGGGTTCCCCCGGCTCGGCCTGGATGAGATACACGTCACGGCGCGCGTGGGGCGGACAGGCCGACAGGAGGGTCGCACTGTAGGGCGCGGCGGAGGAGGGGACTCGGGGCGCTTGGCCGAGGTCCCGAGCCCGGATCAGCGTCGGTTCGGTGGCGGGACGGTCGACGAGGTCGGCGAAGGGGATCCCCAGTGCGTCGCCGAGCGCCCACAGGGTCTCGACGTTGGGATTGCCTGACCCTCCTTCGAGCTGCGAGACGGTGGCCTTGGAGACGCCGGCCCGTCGGGCGAGCTCGGACACGGAGATCCCCGCCGTCTCCCGCTCGCGGCGGAGGGCGTGGGCGATGCGTTCGCGAAGCTCCATGTGTTCAGTATCACAAACGACCGTTCACCTTGACGATCATTCTGCGGATGTCCAGAATGGTGGACATGCGTTCGGTGAAGCGAACACGCGCGGGGGAGCCCTCCGCCGAGGAGGTCGAGACCCGCATCGCGCGGCGGGAGGCGATCGGGGTCGTGATCGCCACGAGCGCCTACGGCATCTCCTTCGGGGCGCTCGCGGTGGCCTCAGGGCTCGACGTGTGGCAGACCTGCGTGCTGAGCCTGGTCATGTTCACCGGAGGCTCGCAGTTCGCGTTCGTCGGCGTCATCGGGGCGGGAGGGATCGCGGCCCTGCCCGCGGCGATCGCCTCGGCGGCGCTGCTCGGCGTGCGGAACGTCGCATACGGGATCCGGATGTCGCCGGTGATCGGCGCCGGCTTCTGGAAACGCCTCGCCGCCTCGCATGTGACGATCGATGAGTCCACGGCGGTCTCGCTCGCGCAGACCACGATCAGGGCGCGTACCCTCGGGTTCTGGCTGACCGGTCTCGGCATCTATGCCGGCTGGAATCTCAGCACCCTCGTCGGCGCTCTCCTCGGCGACGTGCTGGGCGATCCCCAGGCCTACGGCCTCGACGCCGCGGCCGCCGCGGCGTTTCTCGCTCTCCTCTGGCCTCGGCTGAGGCAGCGGCAGGCGATCGTCGTCGGCGTCGCCGCGGCGGTCGTCGCCACGGCGCTCACGCCCGTCCTGATGCCGGGTGTGCCGGTGCTCATCGCCGCCCTGGTGGCGATCCTCGTCGGATGGTTCAACCTCTTCGCCCCTGCGTCGGCGGAGCGGAACGCGAGCGAGGAGGCGCGCGGGTGACCCTGTGGAACGCGGTGCTGCTCGCCGCGATCGTGTGCCTCGGCCTCAAGGGCATCGGATACCTCGTGCCGCCGTCGGTGCTCGAGGCGCCCCGCCCCGCCCGCATCTCCGATCTGCTGACGGTCGCGCTGCTCGCCGCTCTCGCGGCGGTTCAGACCTTGGCCCTGGGCACGGCCGTCGTCGTGGACGCGCGGGTGCCGGCCGTGCTCGTCGCCGCCGGCCTGCTCTGGCTTCGGCAGCCGTTCCTCGTCGTGGTCATCGCCGCCGCCGCGGTGGCGGCGCTGCTGCGTCTCATCGGCTGGGCCGTCTAGCATCGCCGTCGATCGGCCAGGGGGACGAGCGCGCGAGCGGACGTGCGTCTCCCGGCTCAGGCTCGCGGACGCCGCTGCTCCCATCGCTCCCTGGTGAGGAAGGCGAGCTGCCCTGTCTTGTCCGGCAGGCGCACCTGCGGGCCGAGGACGAAGCCGGCCTTCCGCTCGAAGAAGGCCACCGCTCGCTCGTTGCGGACGTCGGGCTCGACCACCAGCCGGTCCACCTCGACACGGGAGAAGACGAACTCGGCGACCAGATCGATCAGGTGCAGGGAGAACCGAGGGACCGGCGCGCCGCGATCCCCGATGAGGAAGTGCAGGCCCACGTCGCCGGGCAGCGTGTCGTAGACGTCGCCGAGCGGATCGTCCTCGGGGGCGTATGCCTGCAGCAGCGCGCTGCGGGTTCCGTCGCGGCGCACGACGAAGGCGTGATGGGTGGGTAGCCCGTCGACGTAGAGGTACAGATCCCGCAGCTCGTCGCGGGGGAGATCCGCGAGCCCCCAGAAACGGGACTCCGGACGGGTCACCCACTCGTGAAGCAGGTCGATGTCCGCGAAAGGATCGAGCACGACGAACTCGACGTGCCCGATGGTCGGTGAGCGGGTCGTGTAGACGAGCGTGCCGGCGGGGCCGCTCACCAGACGGTCGGCTCGCATGGCGGTCATCGCTCTCCTGTTCTCGCCGGGGCGTGCGGGGCGGTGGGGGAGCCGGCGGGCTCGTCGGGGGTGAGCGCGCTCCAGTCGGTGACGACGCGTGCGGGGCGGACGTCGATCCAGCGTGGATGCTGGTCGGCGAAGTGCGGAGACCTCGGATCTCCCGAGGCGCCGAACGGCACGTTCCACAGGCTCTGCTCGCGGTCGGCCAGGTCCCAGGCCCATCGTGCGACCGAACCTCGGATGCTGCGGTCGGTGAGGCCCGGCACCGACCCGGTGCAGCGGACGGCGTCGCCGTCGCCGTCGAGCGGGGTCGTCATCCCGGCCCCGGGCGGGGTCACCCCGGGGAGGTCGGCGAGGACGTGCAGCGGCAGCATTCGGTGGGTCGAGCCCCAGACCGGTGCCGTGGCGGCCTGGCTCAGCGAGGACACCAGCATGCCGGAGACGTCCGGCCGCAGGGCGGGATGGCCGAGCAGGCGGGGCAGAGCCATGGCCACCTGCCCTTCGACGCTCATCCAGGGCTCGAAGATCGCGCCGAAGCCATGAGGCGCGCGCAGGGGCGCGACAAGCGGATGCGCGACGACCGCCTGGACGAGGGCCGTGCGCCATGCCGCGAAGACGCCGGCGCCGCGGGACGCGGCATCCATCCGGCCATCCCATCGAAGGAGCGCTGCCCTCGCCTCCGCGGCCGGCGCCGGGAGATCTCCCGTGGGCAGGAGGGCGAGCAGCGAAGTCCGAGCGCCGCTGACGGTGTCTCCCCAGATCTCCGTGAAGCCCGTGCTCCGACCCGGCCTGACGGTATCGAGCAACTGCGCGATGCGCTCTGCCCTGTGTGACGAGGGATAGGCCCAGCCGTAGTCGACCTCTGGCCGGGACGGGCGCTGATTGGCGTCGACCGCGACGTCGGAGACCACTCTGGCCGGGGCGAGTCTCCGGTCCGGGACGGGGCCGACCGTCTCGGCCCGCAGCGCTCTTCGGCGCCCGGCTCTCGGGCGCTCTGGCAGCCTCCCCACGGTCGCGGACAGCACGGTCCCCTCGCGGTCGGCGGCCAGGACGCGGTTGACCGGGTCGACCCAGGAGGAGAACGCCTCGATCACTTCCGTGGCCGTGCGCGCACGCAGCAGAGGAAGGAGCGCATCGCCGCCGAGGTCGGTGTTCGTCCGTGCGGGCTGCCGGATGCTCCATCCACGCAGCTCGTCGCCGTCGGGGCGCAGTTCCGTGACCACGCATCCGCGGGCCGTCTCCAGCGCCTCGACCGTGGGGCCCGGCCCACCGCCGCGCATGTGGACGACGGAGCGGTGCACGTCGACCGGCTCCCAGCCGTCCGGCCCCCGCGCCTCGTAGCCGTCTCCCCGCGTACGGAGCCGCTCCTCGAACACGTCGACGCTGTGAGCGACCGCGTTCGTGACACCCCAGGCCGCTGAGCCGGTGTGCCCGAAGTGCGGGACGCCGGGAACCCCGGGGAAGGCGAGGCCGACCACGTCGAACTCGTCGCAGGCGAGGCGGATCTGCTGGTAGACGCCGGGGAGCTCGAGAAGACGGTGCGGATCACCGGCGAGCAGAGGCAGCCCGCTGGCCGTCCTCGTTCCGTGCAGCGCCCAGGCGTTGCTCCCGGCCGTGGGCAGGGTCTCGTCGTTCCCGTCGTCTCCGGCGAACACGTCCACCCACGGATCCCCGAGGGTGGCGGCGACGTGCTCGCGCCACAGCACGCTCGGGAACGTCGAGAAGAGGGCGTGCGCGACGTGGAGG
Organism: Microbacterium sp. S308A+; assembly: GCF_049800815.1. Lineage (NCBI taxonomy): Bacteria > Bacillati > Actinomycetota > Actinomycetes > Micrococcales > Microbacteriaceae > Microbacterium > Microbacterium sp. S308A+. Next base: position 585,986 of record NZ_JBNAFT010000002.1, read on the forward strand.
ACGCCGAGAGGGTCGTGATCCTCCCATGGCGTGAGCGGTCGCGTGTCGCCGAACCGCTCGTCGAGGACACGGAACTCAGCGACGGCGGACGCAGAGTCGCGCAGTCCGATCCGCACTCCCGCGGCGTAGTCGGCCACGAACCTCCCGGACGCCTCGTCGAGACGGGAGTACGCGCGTCGTGCGGTGTCGTCGAGCCGTGCGCGGCGCGCGAAGACGTCCCACGCCAGGCCAGCCTCTCCGATGAGCTCGGAGAGGCGACCGGCTGCCCGCAGCCGATCGACCTCGATCTGCCAGGCGCGGTCGCGTGCCGTCACCTCGCCCTGTGCGCGGGCGAGGTCTCGCACGTCGGTCGCGCGGATGTGCGGGATGCCCAGCGCGTCTCGGAAGACCTCCGCCATCCGTCAACCCGCCGCCGTGACGGGCCGCGTCGCTCGGGCGTCCCCCGCGGCGACGCGGGCCGCCACCCAGGTGATCAACGGTCCGGCGGAGGAGGGGCGGAGCTCAGGCATGTCATCGACTCCTTGATTCGGCTGCCCATCGTAAGCACAACAAGGCGTCGGAATACAGGTCCGTTTTGTCGTATATCGGCTCATAGCTGCGATGGCTAGGCTCGTCTCGTGCGTGATTCCAAGCTCTCCCGGGTGTTGTCGTGGGTCGGGACGCTGATCGTCGGTGCCGTCTACGGCCTGGCAGCGACGATCGGCCACGCCGCCATGATCGGCCCGCTCCCGGTCGGCCTCGTCGCCGGGGCGATCTCGTGCGCGGCGCTGCTGATCGCCATTCGCACTCTCACCGGCGACCGCTGGGCTGTGGTTGCGGCGGGCCTCGGCATGATCGCCGCGGTGCTGGTGATCTCGGGTCGCGGTCCCGGCGGGTCGGTCGTGGTGCAGAACGGTCTCCTCGGACAGGTCTGGACCTACCTCGCCGCGGGCATCGTGCTGCTCGTGATCGCCTGGCCGGACCTCTCTCGGCTGCGCGCCTCGGCGCTCACGGACGGGGCCACCCCGCAGCCCGGCGCGTCACCGACGCCGATGGCCGGACGTAGACTGGAACCGTGACTTATGTGATCGCTCTTCCGTGCGTCGATGTGAAGGATCGTGCCTGTATCGACGAGTGCCCCGTGGACTGCATCTACGAGGGAGAGCGTTCTCTTTACATTCATCCGGACGAGTGCGTCGACTGCGGCGCCTGCGAGCCGGTCTGCCCTGTCGAGGCCATCTACTACGAGGACGACCTCCCCGAGGAGTGGGCTGATTACTACAAGGCGAACGTGGAGTTCTTCGAGGAGATCGGCTCCCCGGGCGGGGCGGCCAAGGTCGGAGTGATCCATCACGACCATCCCATCGTCAAGGCGCTTCCTCCGCAGGGGCAGTAGCCGATGAGCGTCCGCGACCTCGCCGGCTACCCGTGGGACGCCGTCGCGCCGTATCGTGAGCGTGCAGCCGCGCATCCCGGGGGGATCGTGGATCTCTCGATCGGGTCGCCCGTCGACCCCACCCCCGAGGTCGTCCGCCGGGCCCTGACCGATGCCACGGACGCGCACGCCTACCCGCAGACCGCGGGCACCCCGACGCTGCGCGAGGCGGTCGTGGCCTGGTATGCGCGCCGCCGGGGCGTGCCCGATCTCCGCGTGGAGAACGTGCTGCCGACGGTCGGCTCCAAGGAGCTGGTCGCCCTCCTCCCGACGCTGCTCGGGCTGGGAGAGGGCGATATCGTCGTGCACCCCCGTGTCGCCTACCCGACCTATGAGGTGGGCGCACGGGTCGCCGGGGCCACCGCGGTTCCCGCGGACGATCCCGCGGAGTGGCCCGAGGGTGCCCGCCTGATCTGGATCAACACACCGGGAAACCCCGACGGACGGACGTGGACCGTCTCCGAGCTCGCGGCGGCGGTGCGTCGGGCCCGCGAGCTCGGCGCCGTGCTGGTGAGCGACGAGTGCTATGCGGAGTTGGGGTGGGACGGCCCCTGGGCGAGTCAGCCCGTGCCGTCGGTGCTCGACCCGCGGGCCACCGGAGGAACACGATCCGGTCTGCTGAGCGTGTACTCGTTGAGCAAGCAGTCCAACCTCGCCGGATATCGAGCCGCGTTCGTGGCGGGCTGCGCGACCGTCGTCGGACGCCTGCTCGACGCGCGCAAGCATCTCGGGCTGATGCTGCCGGCGCCCGTGCAGTACGCCATGACCGTCGCGCTCGGCGACGACGAGCACGTTGCCGCGCAGAAGGAGCTCTACCGGGAGCGCAGGGAGCTGCTGCTGCCGGCGGTGCGGGCCGCCGGATTCCGGGTCGACGGCTCCGAGGCCGGGCTCTATCTGTGGGTCACGGAGGGGCGCGACGCGTGGGAGTCGCTGGGACGGCTCTCCGACCTCGGCATCCTGGCCGGTCCGGGCCCGTTCTACGGGACCTCTTCGGGCGAGCACGTGAGGCTCTCGTTGACCGCGACGACGGAGCGGGTGGCCGCCGCCGCGGAGCGCCTGCGCGCCGTTTCGCCCTGAAACTGTAGCTTCGCACGGCAGAACCGCGCCTCTCTTGGGGGATGTCACAGTTGGCCTGTGCGCGGACTAGGCTGTAATGGCGATTCGGCCGGCCCGGCCTCGGCACCACGCCGCACATCGCCCTCGACGAACAACCCTTGCAAGGAGGTCCGCGTGAGCGCAGCGGGAGATCGGCCCACGAAGGCGACTCTGACGATCGGCGACACGACCGCCGAGTTCCCGGTCCTGCATGGCACCGAAGGCCACGACAGCATCGACTTCTCGACGCTCACGCGGCAGACCGGACACACCGCTCTCGACTACGGGTACGTCAACACCGCGTCGACCAAGTCCGAGATCACCTTCATCGACGGCGACCAGGGAATCCTCCGGTATCGGGGCTATCCGATCGACCAGATCGCGAAGAACTGCACCTATCTCGAGGTCGCCTGGCTCCTCATCTATGGCGAGCTGCCCACGCCCGCCGAGCTCGCCGACTTCGATGAGCGCATCCGCCGCCACACGTTGCTGCACGAAGACCTCAAGCACTTCTTCTCCGCGCTCCCGCACACGGCGCATCCGATGTCGGTGCTGTCCTCGGCCGTGGCGGCGCTGTCGACCTACTACGAGAACGAGTCCGATCCGCACAACCCGGAGCATGTCGAGCTCAACACCGTGCGGATGCTCGCGAAGCTGCCGGTGATCGCCGCCTATGCCCACAAGAAGAGCGTGGGGCAGGCGTTCCTCTACCCGGACAACTCTCTGAGCTTCGTGGACAACTTCCTCAAGCTCAACTTCGGCGTCATGAGCGAGCCGTACGAGGCCAACCCGGTCATGTCGAAGGCGCTTGAACTGCTCCTCATCCTGCACGAGGACCACGAGCAGAACGCGTCGACCTCCACCGTCCGCCTCGTCGGCTCCACCGGGGCGAACCAGTTCGCCTCCATCTCCGCGGGCATCCAGGCGCTCTCCGGTCCGCTTCACGGTGGCGCGAACGAGGCCGTGCTGACGATGCTCGGTCAGATCCGTGACTCGGGACAGAGCGTGCAGCGCTTCGTCGAGCGGGTGAAGAACAAGGAGGAAGGCGTCAAGCTCATGGGCTTCGGGCACCGGGTCTACAAGAACTACGACCCGCGTGCCAAGCTCGTCAAGGAGGCGGCGGACGAGGTCCTCGCCGAGCTCGGAGTCACCGATCCGCTTCTCGACCTCGCGAAGGAGCTCGAGGAGATCGCCCTCGCCGACGACTACTTCAAGGAGCGCCGGCTCTACCCGAACGTCGACTTCTACACGGGCGTCATCTACAAGGCGATGGGCTTCCCCACGCGCATGTTCACGGTCCTGTTCGCGATCGGCCGCCTCCCCGGCTGGCTGGCGCAGTGGCGTGAGCTCCAGAACGACCCCCAGACGAAGATCGGCCGTCCGCAGCAGCTGTACACGGGATCGGCGGCCAGAGACTTCCGTCGCGCCTGACCCAGGCCCGAAAGAGAGACGCCCGCGCTCCGCGCGGGCGTCTCTCTTTCGGAGGATGCCGAAGACTCGGACGGGCGGTGAGCCCCCGCCGCAGCACCCCGGGGCGAGGATCAGCCCCGAGGACGACCGGCGCCCTGGCCTCGGCCCGTGCCCTGGCCGGCTGCGCGGCCCTGGACGGAGCCGTGGCCCTGGCCGGTGCCTTGCCCGGAACGCCGCCGGCGCCGCCGCCGTGAGGGCGCGTCGCCAGCCGTGGTCGAGGCGTCGGCGCCGGGCTGACGCCCGCCGTTCTCCGTCGACGGAGCCGTCCGCCTGCCCGACGGGCGGGACACGCCTCCGGCGGGCTTCCTCTTCGCCGTGGGCCGGGGCGCGGGCGCCGCCTTCGGGGCGGGGCGGACGTGCGCCGCACGTTCGCCGACCAGCTCCTGCACGGTCGGGGAGTCGGCCGAGACCTGCTCGATGGCCGCCGCGATGCTGGCCTTGCGGAGCAGGGACTTCACGTCCTGCCGCTGCTCCGGGAGGAGCACCGTCACCACGGTCCCCGCGGCCCCGGCGCGAGCGGTCCGGCCGGAACGGTGCAGGTACGCCTTGTGCTCGGCCGGCGGGTCCACGTGCACCACGAGATCCACCCCGTCCACATGCACGCCGCGGGCCGCGACATCGGTGGCGACGAGCACACGGACCCCGCCGTCGTCCGGATCGCCGGAGAACGCCGCGAGGTTGCGCTCACGAGCGCTCTGGGAGAGGTTCCCCTGCAGGTCCACGGCGGGGATGCCTGATGCGGTGAGCTGCTTGGCGAGCTTCTTCGCCTGGTGCTTGGTGCGTGTGAAGAGGATCCGGCGGCCGGTGCCGGCGGCGAGGACGTTCACGAGCGCCTTCTTCCCCTCGGCGTCGGCGACCTCGAGCACCCGGTGCGTCATGTCGCCGACGGGGACGCTCGCCTCGTCGACCTCGTGGCTGACCGGGGAGGTGAGGAACCGACGGGCGAGCACGTCGATGCCGTTGTCGAGCGTCGCGCTGAACAGCAGGCGCTGACCGCCCGCCGGCGTGGCGGCGAGGATCCTGGTGACGCCGGGGAGGAAGCCGAGGTCAGCCATGTGGTCGGCCTCGTCGAGCACGGCGATCTCGATGGCGTCGAGGCGGGCGACCCCCTGCTTCATGAGGTCTTCGAGCCGACCAGGGCAGGCCACCACGATGTCGACGCCGCGGCGCAGCGCCTCCTCCTGCGGGCGCTGGCTCACGCCGCCGAAGACGGTCGTCACCTTCAGGCCCGCGGCGCGGGCGAGCGGGGCGACCGTCGCCGCGATCTGCGAGGCGAGCTCGCGGGTGGGCGCCAGGACGAGGCCGCGCGGGTGCCCTGAGCGCGCCTGCCGGCCCGTGAGGCGAGTGACGAGCGGGATCGCGAAGGCGAGGGTCTTGCCGCTCCCGGTGCGGCCACGACCGAGGAGGTCGCGCCCGGCGAGCGAGTCCGGCAGCGTGTCCCGCTGGATCGGGAATGGCTCTGTCTTGCCGGACTCGGCAAGAACGGCGGCCAGCGGCGCGGGTACGCCGAGTTCGAGGAAGGAAGGCACAGTGGGCTCCATCGTGCGCGTAGACGCGCGGTAAGGGACGGGGTTGGCGATGGCGCAGACGGACGATCCGTGCGCATGGTTTCGCCGTTCGAAAGGCCAGTCGATGCTGGGGAGCCGGAAAGGCTCGCTGTGGTCCGCAGAGACCCCGTGACGACGACGCAGCCGCCGGGAGGTCCGGACGACCTCCACAGTCTACCCGGGATGGGGGCCTACGCGTGCAGCGCCTCGTTCAGGGCGACGCCGACACCCGTGCGGCGGACCGCCTCGACCGCGCCGGAGAGCGAGTTCCGGCGGAACAGCAGGCCGTCGCGGCCGGACAGCTCCACCCCCTTCACCACGGGGCGGTGGCCGTCCGCGGTCGGCCCCTCATCGGCGAGGACGACCTTCGTCCCTCCGGTGACGTACAGGCCTGCCTCGACGACGCAGTCGTCACCCAACGAGATGCCGATCCCCGCGTTCGCGCCGAGCAGCGTCCTGGCGCCGATCGAGACGCGGTGCGTCCCGCCGCCGGAGAGCGTGCCCATGATCGAGGCGCCGCCGCCGATGTCGCTGCCGTCTCCGACGACGACGCCCTGGGAGATGCGCCCCTCGACCATCGAGGCGCCGAGCGTGCCGGCGTTGAAGTTCACGAAGCCCTCGTGCATCACGGTCGTCCCCGGCGCGAGATGCGCGCCGAGGCGAACGCGAGAGGCATCCGCGATCCGAACGCCTTCGGGGAGGACATAGTCCGTGAGCCGAGGGAACTTGTCGACCGACTGGATCTGGATCCCCGCGTACTGGAGCAGCGGGCGCAGGCGCGCGGCATCGGCGGGGAGCATCGGGCCCGCCGACGTCCAGGCCACGGTGGGGAGGTACGCGAAGATCCCGTCGAGATTGAGGTCGTTGGGGCGGACGAGCAGGTGCGAGAGCGCGTGCAGGCGAAGGTAGGCGTCGGCGGTGGAGGCCGGCGCCGCGTCGAGATCGATCCCGAGCTGGATCAGTTCGGTGGCCACGTTGCGCTGTTCGTCCTCGCCCGCGAACGCCTCCCAGGTCGCGGACGCCGCCGCGATGTCCCCGGCCGACGGCGTCTCCGAGGACACCTCGGGGAACCAGGCGTCCAGGACCGTGCCGTCCCCGGCGATCGTGGTCAGTCCGGAGCCGAAGATCGTGCGCGCGTCGCTCATGCCCTCTACGGTATCGAATCCCCTCCCGGACCCACGAGGCGGTCCGGGCGGCTCACGGCCACCTCAGGGAGAGGCCGGAAGCGCCCACTAGGCTGTGATCCATGCGCCTCGATCTGTCCTCGTCTTCCATCGAGCTCACCCGGGCGATCTGCGACATCCCCAGCGTTTCAGGCGGCGAGGGCGTTCTGGCCGACCTCATCGAGGAGGCGGTGTCCGCCGTCCGTCACCTCGAGGTCATCCGACACGGCAACACGGTGGTCGCCCGCACCCGGCTCGGCCGTCCGCAGCGGGTGGTGATCGCCGGGCACATCGACACGGTGCCGATCAACAGCAACGTCCCGACCCGCGAGGTCGAGGTCGACGGCGCTCCGTTCCTCTGGGGGAGGGGAACGGTCGACATGAAGGCCGGCGTGGCCGTTCAGCTGAAGCTCGCCGCCGAGCTCGCCGAGCCCGCGGTCGATGTGACGTGGATGTGGTACGACAACGAGGAGGTCGAAGCCTCACGAAACGGACTCGCGCTCCTCGTGGCTGCGCGTCCGGACCTCTTCTCCGCCGACTTCGCGATCCTCGGGGAGCCCAGCGATGGCCAGGTCGAGGGCGGGTGCAACGGTACCCTCCGCGCGATCGTGCGCACCGAGGGCGTCCGTGCCCACAGCGCCCGGGCATGGATCGGGGAGAACGCGATCCACCGCGCGGCGCCGATCCTTGCGCGGCTCGCGGAGTATCGCCCGCGCGAGGCGACCGTGGACGGCCTCGTGTACCGGGAGGGGCTGAACGCCGTCCGGATCAGCGGCGGAGTGGCAGGCAACGTCATCCCCGACGCCTGCGAGGTCGAGGTGAACTATCGTTTCGCGCCGAACAAGACCGCCGACGAGGCGGCAGCCCACGTGCGCAACGTCTTCGCGGGGTTCCCCGTAGAGATCACCGATTCGGCTGAGGGCGCGCGGCCCGGCCTCGACGCCCCGATCGCGCAGAGATTCGTCGCCGCCGTCGGTGCGACGCCGATGCCGAAGTACGGCTGGACCGATGTCGCGCGCTTCTCGGCCCTGGGCATCCCGGCCGTCAACTACGGACCGGGTGACCCTCATCTCGCTCACCATGACGATGAGCGGGTGCCGCTCGCCCAGATCGTGGCCGTCGAGGACGGGCTTCGTGCATGGCTCCGTGGCGCAGAGGCCTGAGATGACAACGCTCCCGGCTTTCTCCTCGTCCCCGGTGCGCCGCCGCTCCCTGACGCGCCTGTTCGTCCGGATGCCCGCCAGCGTGGGCGTTCTCCTCGTCTACGTCGCGGCGAGGGTGGTGACCACGGGAATGTTCGCCGTGGGCACGCAGCTCTCTGGACCGAACTCGCGTTTCGGCGTGAACGCGGGGATCGGCGACTTCGTGCTCGCGTGGGACGCGCAGTGGTACTGGTACATCGCCCTCCACGGATACCCGACCCAGCTCCCGCTCACGCCGGACGGTGCGGTCGCTGAGAACTCCTGGGCGTTCATGCCCCTCTACCCCTGGATCGCGCAGATCGTCGGGTTCCCCTTCGGAAGCTGGGGCGTGGGGGCGATGATCGTCTCGCTCGTCTCCGGCTACGTGGCCTGTCTCGTGATGTATCGGATGATGGCCCGCAAGATCGGACGCACTGCAGCGCTCTGGTCGGCCGTGTTCCTCGCCGCGGGGCCGCTGGGAGCACTGTTCCAGATCGGGTACGCGGAGGCGCTGTTCATGGTGTTCCTGCTGCTGGCGCTGGACGGCCTGATCCGTCGTCGTTACGGGAGGATCTACATCTTGATCCCGCTCATGGGCTTCTCCCGTCCCGGGGAGCTGGCCTTTGCGCTGCTGCTGGGACTCGTGCTGGTGATGCGCTGGCTTCGTCGGCGGAGCGATCCGCTTCACGGACGCGAGGTCGCGCATTTCTTCGCCCTCGGGGCGCTCGGAGTCGTGGTCGGCTTCGCCTGGCAGATCATCGCGGCGGTGGCGGCAGGCCGTCCGGACGCCTACCTGGCGACCGAGCTCGCCTGGCGTCGCAACTGGATCCGAGGGAGCGCCGGCGACTTCTTCCCCTTCGAGGGGTGGATCACGGCCGCGCAGATGTGGTTCCGGATCTGGCACCTGCCGCAGTGGCTCGGCCTCGTCGTCCTGGTGCTGCTGGTGATCGCCGCGGTGGCGATGCTGCTCTTCGGGCCGCGGGTGCGCAGGCTCGGGCCCGAGATCCGACTCTGGAGCGCCAGCTACCTCCTCTACCTGCTGGCGGTCTTCTTCCCGCAGTCCAGCACGTTGCGGCTGCTCTTCCCGCTCTCTCCGCTCTGGGGAGCGCTGGCGATCCCGCGGGCGAAGGGATTCCGCTGGGGAGTGCTCGTGGTGTGTCTGATCCTGCAGTGGCTGTGGATCTACAACGTCTTCGCCATGGGGAACACTTTCTGGCGGGTCCCCTGACCGCTCCCGACACGGATCGCGGGCGGTGCACCCGATAAGATGTTCCTGTAGACCACCGAGGAAAGGGAGCACCGCGATGGCAGCGATGAAGCCGAGGACCGGAGACGGACCCATGGAGGCCGTGAAGGAGGGGCGCCTCATCATCGTCCGCGTTCCGCTCGAGGGCGGCGGCCGGTTGGTCGTCTCCGTCAACGACGCCGAGGCAAAGGAGCTTCACGACGTGCTCGGTGCCGTCGTCGGCGCCTGAGCCCGTTCAACCTCCCGGAGGGGCGGTCGTTCTTCGGAACGGTCGCCCCTCCGGCGTTCGAGGCCGACCTCGGACCTGAGAGGTCGATCTCAGTCCTGAGCGGGGAGGCTGGTGAGCTGGAGCAGCCCCTCGCCCGTGCTGGAGAGGGCCGCGAGGACCGCAGGGGACTGCTGGGTCTCCTGGATCAGCGAGCGATAGGCGACGGTCACCGCGTCGCGCTGCACGGGATCGGCGACGCGCCCGCCGCCGAGGACACGGGGGATGAGCACCGTGCCGCCGGCGCGTACGAGACGCAGCCCGTGCTCGACATATTCGATGACGTTCTCGGGATCGGCGTCGACGAGGACGACGTCGTATGCGGCCTCGTTCATACGTGGCAGGACATCGGCCGCGCGGCCTGCGATGAACCGCGCGCGGGTGGGCGCGACCTTGGCGTCGTGGAAAGCGGAGCGTGCCGCAGCGAGGTGCTCGGGCTCGTTGTCGATCGAGGTGAGCACGGCCCTCGGCGCGCCGCGGAGCAGCCACAGCCCGGAGACGCCGGCTCCCGTCCCGATCTCGACGATCGAGCGGGCCCCCGTCGCGGCGGCGATCACGGCGCACTGCGCTCCGACGGCCGGGCTGATCGGCGTCGCGCCGAGCTCCATCGCGTGGACCCTGGCGCGCGCGATGGCGTCCGGCTCGACGATGGCCTCACGCACGTATCGTGCGTTCGCGTCCTGCTCGCTCATGGTTCTTTCTCCGCCTCGGTGAGCCCTGCGGAACCTTCCCGGCCGCGGGCCTCTTTCCAGCGTAGAGGCAGCGGACGTGCGCGACCGCCAGGCGCGGCGGTAGCCTTGTCACATGTTCTTCGGCCTGACCATCGAGAAGATCCTTCTCATCGGCGTGATCGCCGCGCTCCTCATCGGGCCGGAGCGCCTGCCTCAGTACGCGGAGCGATTCGCCCAGTTCGTCAGGCGTGCCGGCGAGTTCATGCGCGGTGCGAAGGACAAGGTGAAGGAGGAGGTCGGTCCGGAGCTCAACGACATGGACTGGCGCAAGCTCGACCCCCGCCAGTACGATCCGCGCCGCATCATCCGGGACGCTCTCCTGGACGACTCGCCTCCGGCGTCGGCCGCTGTCGCCGCGACGGCGACGACGGCCGTGGCGGCCTCGGCCGCCGCGTCTTCTCCGGCCAGCGCGCCGCCGCCGCGCGTGTTCTCGGCGGCGGAGCCTCCGCCATACGATCCCGAGGCCACCTAGGCCGGGTCGAAGGCCGCAGATCGCCCGAAGAGGGCGTTCTCGGCCGATCAGCGTGTCGGGGAGAGCGGGAGGGACCGTCCGACGAGGCGCCGCCCCTCTCCCTCCACGGCGTCTGCGAGCCTCTCGATGGCCTGTGCCGCCGGATCTCCAGGATCTGCGAGCACGATGGGCATGCCGTCGTCGCCTCCGGCGCGCAGGGCTTGGCTGAGCGGCACCGAGGCGAGCAGCGGGACCGGATCGTTCCCGGCGGAGAGAGCCTCGGCGACGGTCTGTCCGCCGCCGGCCCCGAAGAGGTCGAGTACCGTGCCGTCGGGGAGGGTCAGCGCCGTCATGTTCTCGACCACGCCGATGATCCGCTGGCCGGTCTGCCGCGCGACCAGGCCGCTGCGGATCGCCACCTCGGCGGCGGCCTCCTGCGGCGTCGTCACGACGAGGACCTCGGCGTGGGGGAGCAGCTGGCCGAGGGAGATCGCGATGTCCCCGGTCCCCGGTGGCATGTCGATGAGCAGGACGTCCAGGTCGCCGAAGAACACGTCCGTGAGGAACTGCTGGATGGTCCGGTGCAGCATGGGACCACGCCAGGCCACGACGGACTCGCCGTCGCGGAGGAACATCCCGATCGAGATCGCCTTCACCTCGTGTGCGAGGGGAGGGATGATCAGATCGTCGATGCGGGTGGGCGAAGGCACGGTGTCATCCCGCCCCATGCCGAGGAGCGCGGGAATCGAGAACCCGTGCACGTCCGCGTCGATGAGGCCGACGCGCCGGCCGCGTGCGGCGAGCGCGACGGCGAGGTTCGCGGTGACCGACGACTTGCCCACTCCGCCCTTGCCGCTGGTCACGGCGATGACCCGGGTGAGCGACTCCGGTCCGAACGGCATCTGCCGGGTGGGGCGTCCCTCCCGCAGCCTCTCCGTGAGGGCGCGTCGTTCCTCCGGGGTCATGACGCCGACGTCGACGGCGACCTCGTCGATCCCTGGCACCGCGGCGGCCGCGCGGCGGACGTCGCTCTCGATCCGGGTCGCTGCGGGGCAGCCGACGATCGTCAGCGCGATCCCGACTCTGGCACTGCCGGCCTCGACCGTGATCTCGCGGAGCATGTCGAGCTCGGCGAGCGGACGACGCAGCTCGGGATCGACGACCGCCCCGACGGCGCGACGGACCTCGTCGGCGATCGTGGCACTCATCGACCGGGCTCCTGCGCCCGACGCCCGTCGTCCTCGTCGCGCAGTTCGGCGAGCAGGGCCTTGAGCTCCTGGCGCAGCGCGTCACGGGTCAGCGGCTGCGCGGTGTGCTCCTCGAGCGCCATCCGCAGCGCGACGATCTCTCTGGCCAGGTACTCGGTGTCGGCGAGGTTCCGCTCGGCACGCTGACGATCCTGCTCGATCTGCACACGGTCGCGGTCGTCCTGTCTGTTCTGGGCGAGCAGGATCAGCGGGGCCGCGTAGGAGGCCTGCAGGGAGAGGATGAGCGTCAGGAGGGTGAAGTTCGTCGCGGCGGGGTCGAACTGCCACTCGCGGGGCATCGTGATGTTCCATACCAGCCAGATCGTGACGAAGACGCTCATGCCGATGAGGAAGCCCGAGGTGCCCATCCCGCGAGCGAAGGCCTCGGAGAACCGGCCGAACCGGTCGCTCGAGCTCTGCGAGCCGCGAGCGCGCATGCCTCCGAGCCCGCGAGGCGCGTCCAGACGAGGCCCGTTGCTGCGCGCCATCATCCGACGCTCCCGTTCATGGGCACGGCGCCAGGGGAAGAGGTGCGGCCGCTGAGGGCCGCGTGGTGCTCGTCGTCCACGCCATGCGACCGCCAGTCCTCGGGGAGCAGGTAGTCGAGCACGTCGTCGACGCTGACCGCGCCGACGAGCCGATGGGCCTGGTCGACGACGGGGAGCGAGACGAGATCGTAGCTGGCGAGCATACGCGCGACCTCCTGCGCCGATGCCGTCACAGGCACGGGCTCGAGACTGTCGTCGACGATCGCGCCGAGACGCTCGTGCGGGGGATAGCGGAGCATCCGCTGGAAGTGGACGACGCCGAGCAGTCGTCCGGTGGGCGTCTCGAACGGCGGGAGCGTGAGGAACACCGCGGCGGCGAGCGCGGGATGCAGCTCGTGCCGCCGGATGAGGGCGAGCGCCTCGGCGACGGTGGCGTCGGCGGAGAGGATGATCGGCTCCGGCGTCATCAGGCCGCCGGCAGTGTCGGGGCTGTAGCGGAGGAGCATCCGGACGTCCTCGGCCTCCTCCGGCTCCATGAGCTCGAGGAGGTGCTCGAGACGGTTCGGCGGCAGTTGGGCGAGGAGGTCCGCAGCGTCGTCCGGCTCCATCTGGTCGAGGATGTCCGCCGCCCGCTCATCGCCGAGGCGGTCGAGGATGTGCATCTGCTCGTCCTCGGGCATCTCCTCGAGGGCGTCGGCGAGGCGTTCGTCCGGGAGCTCCCCCGCCACCTCCATCCTGCGTTGCTGGGGAAGGTCGAGGAGCGTGTTGGCGAGGTCGGCGGGGCGCAGTTCGGAGAAGCTCGCAACCAGCTGTTCCGCCGACTGCGCCTCGCCCGTGCGGCGCTGCTCGCGCACCTCGCTCCACGCGGCGAAGGTCGTCGGGCCCTTGGCGAACGGGGAGGCGCTGGTCTTGGGCTTGCGGAGGAAGAGCTGCCCCACCGACCATTCCCCGAGCCGGTTGGGCTCGATCGCGACGTCCTCGATCACGGCGGTCCCGCTCCCGTCCGCGAGGTCGACGCGGCGGCCGAGAAGCTCCGCCATGACGCGCACCTCGCCGTTGCGGGGCTTGAAACGCCGTACGTTCATGAGCCCCGAGGTGATGACCTGTCCCGTGCTGATCGAGGTGACGCGGCCGATCGAGAGGAACACCTGGCGGCGGCCGGGGATCTCGCACACGAGTCCGATCACCCGAGGGGCCGCGGTACTTCGGTACACGACGACGACGTCCCGGACCTTGCCGAGCCGATCGCCGGCGGGGTCGAACACGGCGCAGCCGGCCAGGCGCGCGACGAATACCCGCTGTGTGCTCATGGGATCAGTGTAATGTCCGGGAATCGTGTATCTTGAGGGGGCTCGTGCCGGGGTGCGGTGAGCTGAACCTTCTCCGATGGGAGAGGCGAGAGCCGAGCGGAAGTCCTGCCAGGGGGCAGGCGCGGGGGATTTGGGGTGTGTTCTCGAATGTTGAGGGCAAGCAGGGGGCGTCTGCCGTGGCGGCGTATCCTCTCTGGAATAGGTGTGGTTCTCGTTGTGGGAGCAGGGGTGTTGACCCCGGGGGCGGCATGGTCGGCGGAGGGCCTTCAGAGGGTGGACGCTCCAGGAGCGGACATGGTGCCTTTCGACTCTTCGGAGCCGGCCGTGATCGGATCGGGTGGCTTGCCGACGATCTTCGTTCGGCTCGATCGTCCCGATGGGGCGGGGCACGTGACGACTCCAATTCCGAACAATGCTGTGCGCAGATTCGAAGCGATCGCGTTCAATTCGGCGGACAACTTCTTGTATGCCGTTGACTTCGACCTGAACATGTTATTGCGAATCGACAGCACGGGATCATTCGAGGACCTTTTCGGGCTGCCACATCCGTCCCCTGGGTCATGGGAAGGAGGGACGTACACGTCCGCGACCTTCGGAGCTGGGAGCGATGCGAACATTCTCTACCTGTTGCCGGGCTACGGACTTCGCCGCTTGACGACGGTGGATGTGACGACGGGGCAGTCGGCGGCGGTGCAGCTCTCGCAACCGGTCCCGGGCAATGACATGGTCTACAAGGACGGGCTGCTCTGGCAGTTCAACCAGGATTCCGCCTACCGGATCGATCCGTCCACGGGGGGCGTCGACGTATTCGACGCGACAGCCCTGGGCCTAGCCGTTCAGGCGTCCTATAGGTCCTACGACGCTCAATGGCTCTACGGTAACGGGAACGTCGGCATCGCGCAGGGGGATCATGTGTATCAGATCTCCATCTCCGGCCCCGACTCCGAGCATCCCTCGTTCCGCCTCGTCGACGATGCCCCTGCGGTGATCGAGTTGACTGACGGGACTTCGATCGCAGGATCTCCGGTAGACGTAGGACTGTCCCAAGGCGGAGACGAGACCTTCACGCCCGGCAGGTCATATGAGTACACGATCACGCTGACCAATAACGGCGGGGGAACCTCGAGCGGCTCACGAGTCGAGGGCACCGTCCCTGTCGGACTGCTCTCCCCGGAGGTATTGACGCCCGGCTGCACGATCGCCGAAGGCTCTTTGGCCTGTGCTTTCGGCGCGATGCAGGCGGGGGCCACGAAGACCATCCTGGTCAGGGGGACCGCTGCCGACGACTCGACGGAGGACGCCCTTCGCAGCACGGTGACGGTGGTCGGGAACGAGGCCGACCCGGTGGCAAGCAACGACGACGCCGTGTTCGCGCCGAAACCTGTACCAGCTCCGGCTCTGTCACTGCAGGCGTCCGTAGACAGAACGAGCGTGACCGGTGCGGGACAGGGGATCGTCTTCTCATTCCCGGTGACAAACACCGGAAACGTGGAAGTACGGGATGTGTCCGTCTCCAGCGGTGGAAAGGTGAGTAACGCGACCTGCCCCGCAGATGCCGCGGCGCTCGCCCCGGGGGCGACGGTGACCTGTTCGGCGGTGTACATCGCCGTCGACGCCGATCTCACAGGCAACCCGATCATGGCCACGGTGACTGCTGCAGGCATCGACCCTGACGGTGGCGCCGTGGTGACCGGACCTGTGACGACCTCGGTCGAGACGGTGCTCCCAGAGATCTCGGAGACTTCCGCACCGGTCACGCCTGCTCCGACGACGGTGGTGACCCCGCGCCCCTCCGGGTCAGGGTTGGCCGCCACCGGCGGTGCGAGCATGGCGGTTCTGGGTGCCGTCGCGGTCCTCCTGGTCATGGCGGGGGTCGCTACGCTGGCCACCCGGCGTCGCGCGTAGCCGTCATTCCGCCGGCAGGACGCTCCGGTTGGCTGGTCGTCGCCCCGCATCTGCCGATCAGGTGGTCCGTGGGAGAATGGAGGGATGAGCATGATGAACCGTCCGCCAGGCACCGCCGAGGTCGGCGAGACCGTCGCCTCGGTGCGCGAGTACGAGGCCGCGCAGAAGCTGGTCTCCACGCTCATCGCAGGAGAGGTCCCTGCGCGTGACATCGCGATCGTCGGAATGGGCGTGCGCACGATCGAGCGCGTCACCGGACGCCTCGGGTACGCGACGGCGGCTCGGTCCGGGGCCATGAACGGCCTTCTCATCGGGCTCTTCCTCTCCGCGATCTTCGTGCTGGGGAATCCTGCCGCTCCGATCCAGGCTTTCGTCGGCGTGCTGTTCGTCGGCGTCGCGATGGGGATGATCCTGAGTCTCGTGACATACGCGATCGTGCGCCGCCGCCGTGACTATGCGAGCGTCATGCAGCTGGCCGCCGACCACTACGAGGTGACGGTCTTGCCCGGTTCGCTCTCGAAGGCTCGGCAGGTGCTGGGCCGGTCGTCGGCTCCCGCCCGCCCGGCCGCTCCCGCAGCGGTGGCTCCCGATGCGGCGCCACCGCGCTACGGCGAGCGCGTGTCGCCCGGAACGACGCAGGTCCCTGCTGCCCAGAGCCCTGCCCAGGACCCTGGGGCACCGCAGCCGGCTCCCCGATCGGCGTCGCAGGACGAGGAGCCGCCGCGGTATGGCGAGCGCATCGCTCCTCCTCCTCCGGCTCGTTCGGCTGCCGAGGCCGCGGCAGCTGCCCCGTCTGGGAATCCGGCCGCGGACGGCGCCACATCCGCGGCCCAGCGCGCCGGGCGTGCAGCGTCTGCCCCTGAGATCGACGCGGTGGACGGGCCCGAGACCCCTCTCCGGTCCGCTGTCGGCACTGCGGCCGACGCCGAGTCCGAGGCGGAGCAGGCGATCGCTGCCGACTCCGAGCCGTCTGGCGAGGCCGGGTCCGCGGCGCCGGAGGGGGACGGCGAGTCCGCCTCGCGGCCATGACCTCCGTCCCGGAGCAGGCCGCCGAGCGCGAGATCTCTGTGACGGTCCCGCTCCCGGCCGGTCCGGTCGAGATCCCCGTGGTCATCGGCGAGGTGGACGGCGCGGAGGCGACGGTGATCGTCGCGCACGGCGCCGGCGCGGGCAAGGACCATCCCTTCCTCACGGGCTTCACCGATGCGTTGCGGCGCGAGGGGCTCTCGACCGTGCGTTTCGACTTTCCCTACGTCGTCGCGGGGCGGCATATGCCGGGCCCGGCGACCCATGCCATCCTCGCGTGGCGGGCCGTGGTCGACGCCGTCCCCGGCACAGGGATCGTCGTCGGCGGTGGCAAGTCCTACGGCGGGCGGATGGCGTCGATGGCCGCCGCGGAGGGTCTCGCCGTCGATGCCCTGGTCTATCTGGGCTATCCCTTGCACCCACCGGGGAGGCCGGAGAAGCCGCGGACCGCGCATCTGTCGGCCGTGGCCGTGCCACAGCTCTTCATCGAGGGAGCGAACGATCCGTTCATCCAGCCTCTCGCCCAGTTCGACGAGGCTGTGGCGATGTGTCGTGATGCTCGGGTCACCTGGGTCGAGGGCGGAGGCCACTCCTTCGAGGTGAAAGGGCACGCACGCCCGGCGGATGAGATCGGGGCCTCCCTCGCGCCGGCCGTCGCGGACTTCGTCCGGACGCTCTGACGGCCCCGGCCGGCACGGAGACCTTCGCGGAGCGGTCGAGCAGCGCCGGTGTCGCGGCCGAGAGCCCCTCCGCCCGCCGCAGCGCGCGACGGACGGAGGACCCACTCAGCTCTGAAGCCTCGCGATCCACGCCTCGACCTCGGCGGAGGTGCGGGGGATGTCTGCCGAGAGGTTCACCGGCCCCTGCTCTGTCATCAGGATGTCGTCCTCGATACGGACACCGATGCCGCGATACTCCTCGGGGACAGTCAGGTCGTCGATCTGGAAGTAGAGGCCCGGCTCGATCGTGAAGACCATGCCCGGCTCGATGAGGCCGTCGTAGTACATCTCGCGACGGGCCTGTGCGCAGTCGTGCACGTCGATGCCGAGGTGGTGGCTCGTGCCGTGCACCATGTAGCGGCGATGCTGGCCGCCGCGATCGGCGTCGAGCGCCTCCTCCGCCGAGACGGGCAGCAGGCCCCACTCGGCCGTGCGAGCCGCGATGGCCTCCATGGCGGCCTCGTGCACGGCCCGGAAGGGGACGCCCACCTTCGCGGCGGCGAAGGCGGCGTCCGCGGCCTCGACGACCGCGTCGTACACCCGGCGCTGCACCGGGCTGAAGGTGCCGGACACGGGGAGGGTACGCGTGATGTCCGCCGTGTAGAGGCTGTCGGTCTCGACACCCGCGTCGACGAGGATCAGGTCGCCGGGGATCACCGCCCCGTCGTTGCGGGTCCAGTGCAGGTAGCAGGCGTGCGGCCCGGAGGCCGCGATCGTGTCGTACCCCTCCCAGTTGCCGTCGCTGCGGGCGCGCTGGTGGAAAACACCCTCGACGACGCGCTCGCCCCGGGCGTGGGCGATCGCGCGGGGGAGGTCGCGGATCACGTCGGCGAACCCGTCGGCGGTGATCGCGACCGCGCGCCGCATCTCCGCCACCTCGTACTCGTCCTTCGTGAGGCGCAGCTCGGACACGAAGCGGGTCAGCTCCTCGTCGGCGTCCACGACGAGCTCGCCCTCGACGGTGGTGAGGGCGTCGAGGTGGGCGGTGGCGACCCCCAGATCGGCTGCCACCGCGGCCAGCGACGGTCGCGGCCCGATCCAGAACTCTCCGATCGTGGCGTCGGAGTAGAACTCCGCCGTCGTGCGGTCGGCACGCTCGCGGAAATACAGTGTGACCTCGTGGCCTTCGGACACGGGCTCGAAGACCAGCACCGAGTCCGGCTCAGAATCGGTTGCCCAGCCGGTGAGGTGCGCGAAGGCCGAATGCGCGCGGAACGGGTAGTCGGTGTCGTTGCTGCGCTGCTTGAGGGAGCCGGCGGGGACCACCAGGCGCTTTCCCGGGAACGCCGCGGACACTGTTGCTCGCCGCGCCGCCGCGTACCGAGCCTGGGCACGTGCCGAGGGGGCGGACGCCGGGCGTTCGGCCCAGCCGGAGGAGATCGTGTCGAGGAAGCCCTGAGGGAAGGGCTGGCGTCGGTTCGTGACCGAGGTGGTCTTCTCTGCATCGGGGGTCGTCGTCGACTCTTCGATCGTGTCGTGGTCTGCGGTGCTCATGTCTCCAGTCTCTCACCGCCCGTGTCACGCCGCACGGTGCCGGCCTGTCCCTCGGACACGCGCCTCGGGCGGGAGCCGAATAGGCTGGGAGGATCATGTCCGAGCCCGTTTCGTCCTCGACGCCGTCGTCTCGGCGTCCCATGGCCTGGCTTTGGGTGTTCGCCGGCGATGCGATCCTCGTCCTCGTCTTCGCCACGATCGGCCGGGCCAGTCATGAGCGCGGGCTCAGCGTTCTCGGCGTGCTGGAGACGGCATGGCCTTTCCTCGCGGCCCTCGTCGTGGGTTGGATCGCCCTGCGCGCCTGGTCGGCGCCGATGGCGGTGATCCGCACCGGTCTGCCGCTGTGGGGCATCACGGTGGCGGGCGGGATGGCGCTGCGCGCGCTCTCCGGAGCCGGCGTCGCGCTGCCCTTCGTCATCGTCGCCGCGGCAACCCTTCTGCTCCTGCTCGTCGTCTGGCGCCTTGTGGCAGGCCTCGTCGCCCGGAGTCGATCCCGTCGCCTGACGCGCTAGTCGCCCGGCAGCACCGGCATCATCGCGCGGGCTCGAGCTGTGCGATGAGCGCGCGGTGGTCGCTCTCGCCGTCCGTGGCGTCGAGCACTGCCGACCCGCTCGCCCGCCATTGCGGAGTCGCCATGACATGGTCGATCGGAGCGCCGGCGAGAGCAGGGAGCGACGATGGCCACGTGCCGAGGATCCCGGACCCGGAGCGCGAGGCGACGTCGCGGCAGGCGCCCATGTCGCCGCCGTCCTTGCCGAGCGAGGCCATGTGGTCGAGCGTGGCGTTGAAGTCGCCGGCGAGGATGACGTTCCCGCCGGGGCACTGGTCGGCGATCCAGCGCAGGTCCTCTCGCCATCCGTCCATGTCGTCGGGACGAGGCGCGACGGCATGGACGGCGACGACCGTAGGGCCCTTGCCATCCACGGGCATGACCACCGCGCTCGGAACCGAGCTGGTGTTGCTCGTGCCGTCGGCCGAGGACTCGAGCACTGAGTAGTCGCCGAGATCAGGGGAGATGAGGATCGTGGTCTGCCAGGAGTCCGGCCCCTTCTCCACGTCGGGCCGGAACTGCACGTGGTGCACCCACATGGGGTG
Source organism: Microbacterium sp. S308A+ (assembly GCF_049800815.1). NCBI lineage: Bacteria > Bacillati > Actinomycetota > Actinomycetes > Micrococcales > Microbacteriaceae > Microbacterium > Microbacterium sp. S308A+. Next base: position 605,833 of record NZ_JBNAFT010000002.1, read on the forward strand.
GTTTTGATCACGGAGCATGATGGCGATCTGCTCCCCGACGTCCTCGGTCGTCTCGGGGAGCGCGACGATGTCGGCCTTCTGCTCGACGATGGTGCGCGCGATCTCCGCGGCGGGAACGGCCTCGCCGGCCGTGTTCCAGGCGAGCACTCGCACGCTCTCCGCCGTCTTGGCCGGCAGCCCGGCAGGGGCGAGACCGCGGATCGCGCCGATCGTCGCGGAGGCGCCGGCTCCGAGGAGGGCGATGATCGCGATCGACGCGGCGAAGCCGCGCAGCGGGCGGGCGAGGGAGAGGAGGAGCGCCAGCAGGAAGATTCCGACGTACGCGACGACGAGAAGCCCCCGCGCCGCCACGAGCTGGGTGAGGGGGAAGGTCTGCTCCAGGTGGAAGAACTGCGGCCAGGTCAGGACCGCCGTGGCGATCACGAAGAGCACGGTGAGCAGGATACCCAGCAGTCGAAACATCGTGCACGAGCCTAGGGGACGTCCGCTGTGAGACCACTGGTGCGGACGTCTACGGCAGAGCGCCCTCCGCGAACGTGGGGGTGGCGCTCGCTACGCTCGAGGGATGACGGAAGACGCGCCGACCGGACGGTTCCACGGGCCGAGCGATCTGCATCTGCACTCGAACCGCTCCGACGGCACGGAGCCGCCGGCCGAGGTCGTCGCGCAAGCGCACGCGCACGGGGTGCGCACGATCGCGCTCACCGACCATGACACCACGGCCGGATGGGAGGAAGCGCGCGCCGAGGCGGTGCGCCGGGGGATGACCTTCATCCCCGGAATGGAGCTCTCGACGAGAGAGGGCTGGCGTAGCATCCACATGCTCGCCTACCTCTTCGATCCCACCTCCCCCGAGCTCGTGGCCGAGATGGAACGGATCCGTGACGACCGCATCGGGCGTGCGGAGCGGATCGTCCGCAACATCGGACGTGACTACCCGATCACCTGGGAGGACGTGCAGACGCAGACCTCCGGCGATGCCACCGTGGGGCGGCCGCACATCGCCGACGCGCTGGTCGCCCTGGGGCTCGTCGCCGACCGGTCGGCGGCCTTCGCCGGGATCCTGCATCCGCGCGAGGGCTACTACGAGGGGCACTACGCTCCCGACCCGGCGCGCGCAGTACGCCTCATCACCCGCGCCGGCGGGGTCGCCGTGGTCGCCCATCCGGCGCCGTCGGGGCGGAGTCAGATGGTCCCCGTCCCGCTCCTGGAGGAGCTCATCGCGGCGGGCCTCGCGGGGGTCGAGATCGACCATCGGGAGAACACCTCGTCAGGCAAGCGGGTGCTGAGGGACCTCGCCGCAGACCATCGCCTCATCGTCACCGGGTCCAGCGACTACCACGGCGCAGGCAAGCCCAATCGTCCGGGCGAGAACACCACGGCGGACGCGATGGTCCGACGGATCCTGGAGCGCGGCACCGGAGCGACGGCGACCTTCCCGGACATCTGAGCCTAGGGCGAGAGCGGGTCGACGGTCGGCTAGCGGGTCGCTGTCCGACCGTCGGTGGCCGGTCAGGCGCCGGTCGCGGGCGCGTTTCCGGTGCCGCCGCGGCGACGACGACGGCGCCGCTGCGGCGCGGCCTTGCCGTCATGGTGCTCGGAGCCCTGGCCGTCGTGCGTGCCCGCACCTTCGGCGGTGCGATCCGTGGGCGCGGTGTCGGTGTTCGTCGCGGTCGGCGCCGCCGTCTCGGCGTCGCCGGCGAACGTGGCGCCTACCCGCTCCGCGTCCGATGCTCGGCGACGGCGACGGCGGCGACGCGTGCCGCTCTCGGAGGTGCCTTCGGCCGCCGCGTCGGCGGCGCGCTCGGGCTGGCGCGGCTTGCGAGCCGGCCTCTCCGCCGTCGGCGCGGTCACGATACGGCCCTTGGTCCCCGCGGGGATGTCGAGGTCCGCGTAGAGGTGGGGGCTGGAGGAGTAGGTCTCGATCGGCTCGGGCTGGCCGAACTCCAGCGCCCGGTTGATGAGCGCCCACTTGTGCAGGTCTTCCCAGTCGACGAAGGTGACAGCGATCCCGGTGCGACCGGCGCGGCCGGTGCGGCCGGCACGGTGCAGATAGGTCTTCTCCTCGTCCGGGATCGTGTGGTTGATCACGTGCGTCACGTCGTCGACGTCGATGCCGCGTGCGGCGACGTCGGTCGCGACCAGGACGTCCTTCTTGCCCGCCTTGAACGCTGCCATCGAGCGCTCACGCTGCTCCTGGCCCATATCGCCGTGCACGCCCCCGACGTTGAAGCCGCGATCGCTCAACTCGTCCACGAGCCGCTGCGCCGCGCGCTTGGTACGGGTGAAGATGACGGTCTTGCCTCTTCCCTCGGCCTGCAGGATGCGGGCGATGACCTCGTCCTTGTCGAGCGAGTGAGCCCGGTAGACGAGATGGCGGATGTTGGCCTGCGTGAGCCCTTCGTCGGGATCGTTGGCCCTGATGTGGATCGGGTTCGACATGAACCGGCGGGCCAAGGCCACGATCGGGCCCGGCATCGTCGCGCTGAACAGCTGGGTGTGGCGGACCGCGGGGACCTTCTGGAAGATCTTCTCGATATCGGCGAGGAAGCCGAGGTCGAGCATCTTGTCCGCCTCGTCGAGAACGACCTCCGTCGCGTTCGAGAGATCGAGGAGCCGTTGCCCTGCGAGATCGATCAGACGGCCGGGCGTGCCGACCACGATCTGCGCGCCGGCCTTGAGCTGCTCGATCTGACCTTCGTAGGCCTTGCCGCCGTAGATCGCGACGACGTGCGTGGAGCGCCCCGAGGTCAGCAGGTCCATGTCCTCGTACACCTGGACGGCGAGCTCGCGGGTGGGGACGACGATCAGCGCCTTGACACCAGGCGCCGGGTTCTGGCCGAGTCGTTGCACGACGGGGATTCCGAAGCCGAAGGTCTTGCCGGTGCCGGTCTTCGCCTGACCGATGATGTCCTGGCCGGGAAGCCCCAGCGGGATCGTCTGCTCCTGGATGGGGAAGGCATCCACGATGCCCTTCGACGCGAGAGCGTCGACGATGTCCTGATCGATGCCGAGATCGGCGAATGTCGTCACGTGTTCTGCAAGCCTGTCCGGCAGCCCCTCGCTAGGTCGGGGTCCGCCTCGAAAACGGATCCACGCCGTTTCTCGAAGCACAGGCGCGGGGCTCCGATCCCTCGCCGGAGCCTTTCCAGAGTACCCGAGGAGGCCGCGCCGGTGGTGAGGCCGCGCGGAGGCGAGCGCGGGGCGCAGTAGGCTGAGCGGGTGGTGAGGTGGTTCTGGCAGCGCAAGACGCCGCGGCGTTCGCTCGTCCTCCGCTCACGGGGGGATTTCGGCGACACCGCACGCGTCGACTTCGCCGAGCTCGCGCCCGACCTGAACACGTTCCTGGGCCAGGCCGCCTACCTGCAGCTCGGGTACTTCGAGACGCTCACCCGGCTCATCCGCGCGACTCCTGAGCTGGGAGAGAAGGAGGCGCTCTCACGTGCGGCCGGCGCGGCGCTGGAGAAGCATCGGGGCATCGTCGAGGTGATCCGGAGCCGGGGCGACGAGCCCACCGAGGTCATGCTGCCCTTCCGTGAGGAGCTCGACGCGTTCCGTCGCAAGACCATCGGCGTCCGCCCCCGCGAGACGCTTCTCGCGGTCTACCTCACCGCAGGCATGCTCGACGATTTCTATCTCGCGCTCGCGTCGGGCTACGGCAAGAGCGGAGACCGGGTGGCGGAGATCCTCGCGCGCGACGATGCGCGCGACGAGATCGTCGGCATCATCCAGGACACGATCACGAGCGATGAGGAATGGCGATCCCTGCTGTCGATGTGGGGTCGTCGGCTCGTGGGCGACACGCTGCTCGTCGCACGTACCGCGTTGCGGCGCCCGGAGCCGGGTGCGGCGGACGATGCGCGCGTGGAGCCTGTCTTCACTGAGCTCATGGGCGCGCATGCCCGGCGGATGGACGCGATGGGACTGGCGTCCTAGCAGAGGCTTCTCTCCGCGGTTCCGTCGCGCGCGACGAACCGGGTGCGTGAAGGAGACGTCTGGCGGTCTTCCGGCTCCTGCAGGGGCGCTCGCGACGGGGAGAAGGGACCAGCGGGACGCGGCTCAGATGCCCAGCGCGGCGCGCTGGGCGGCATCGGACCGGCGACGCATCGCGGTGAGCGTGACGGTGGCGGCGACGCTCGCCGCGACCCCGCCACCGATGGCGAGCAGCCAGAGCCAGAGGCTGTTCTCGCCGAGCCCGGACCATTGGCCGATCGTGTAGGCCACGGCAGCGACCGCCGTCGAGACCGCTGGCGCCACGGCGAGCCCGCGGAGACCGCGAGACGGCACGAGGAAGTGCACCGCGATGCCAAGGGCGCAGGCGGCGATGATCGCCAGCAGGATGTACATGGCCGACCGCTCAGGCGACGAAGCCCACCCGGCGGGACTCTTCGGTGCCGAGCTCCACGTAGCCGAGGTTGGCGGTGGGGACGATGTAGGAGTTTCCCTTGACATCGGAGAAGGTCACGTGGCTCGCGTTCTGGTCGAGCGCGGACGTGATCTGACCGCGGACCTCGTCGGCAGGAGTGCTGGTCTCGAAGCTCAGCTCGCGGCCGGTGTTGATGATGCCGATGCGGATTTCCACGGGTGCGCTCCTCGCAGGTCAGGACGGCGGTACAGACATCGACTCTAGCGCGGGCTGGCCGAGCCGGGCCGGCCCGAGGGGGCGTGGCCGCCCGTGTTCGCGGACAGCGATTGTCTGTCGCCGCGGCTAGCGTGGAGGGATGCCAGAGGACCCCCGTCAGAGCGACGTCGTCACCGCAGCGCCTGACGCCTCCGGCACCGTCATCGGGGCGCCGGGGACGGGCAAGACCCATGCGCTGATCGAGCGGGCGGCACGGCTGCTCACCACGGAGGACGAACCGCTCGGCGTCGATGAGGTGCTCGTCCTCACGCCCAATCGCCAGGCGGCGACCGCCCTGCGCGACCGACTCGGCGTGCGGATCGGCGTCGCCACGCCGGGACCATTGGCCCGTTCGCTGGGGTCCTTCGCCTTCCAGATCGTGCGGGGGACGATGGTGCATGCCGGGCTGGAGCCCCCCGCCCTCCTGACCGGCGCCGATCAGGATCGCCTCATCGCCGACCTTCTCGAGGCCGATCCGGACGAGGACAAGGCTGCCCGTGGCGACCAGATCCCCTGGCCGCCGGAGATCGGACCGGCCGTCCGGGCCTCGCGGACGTTCCGCTCGGAGCTGCGGTCGTTCCTCGCAGAATGCGTCGAGCGCGGGGCCACGCCCGAGGAGCTGCGTGCGACCGGACGACCCGCCTGGGTCGCCGCGGCCGCCTTCTCCGAGGAGTACCGGCGGGTGCTCGATCGGCTCCGCTCCGCGCACCGGGACGCGGCGGAGCTCCTCGCCGAGGCCGGTACGATCCTGCGCACGGCCCACGCCGCCCGGCTGGGACCCCTCGGACGCCTCAAGGCCGTCCTCGTCGACGATGCGCAGGAGCTCACGGTCGGCGGCGTCGCGATGGTGGCGGCTCTGCGTGCGCGGGGGGTCGCGGTCATGGCGTTCGGCGACCCCGACATCTCCTCGGGCGCTTTCCGCGGCGCGGGACCCGAGCTGTTCGCGCAGCTCACGGGCGTCCTCGGCGACGTGTACGTTCTCGACCGTCCTCATCGGCAGGACGAGGCTCTCGTCGCCCTCACTCGCACGGTCACCCAGGCGATCGGCGCCGCCGGGCGCGTGGAGCACCGGCGTGCTCCCTCGGCTCCGCATCTCTCGCCGTCCCCGATCGAGGAGGGCGCGCCTGCGGTCGAGGCCTTCCTCGCCCCGTCGCCGCACGAGGAGATCGACCGGATCGCGGCAGCGCTGCGGGAATGGCACGTCATGGCGGGGATCCCCTGGGAGCGGATGGCCGTGATCGCGCACGACACGCGCCAGGTGAGCGGGCTGGAGACCGAGCTGGCCGCACGTGAGGTGCCCACTCGCGCAGCGGGCGTCCAGCGTCCCCTGGGGAGCGAGGGCGTGGTCCGCGACATCATCGGCGTGCTCCGGCTCGCGCTCCTCCCCGTCGAGGAACGCGGAGCGGAGGAGCTCGCCGAAGCCCTGCGCACGCCGTTCGGTGGTCTGGACGGGGTGGGACTGAGGCGGCTGCGGGCGCGTCTGCGTCACCGCGAGCTCGAAGGAGGCGGATCGACGCCGGCGAGGGAGCTTCTTCGCCTGGCGCTCGCCGAACCGGGCCAGCTCACCCTGATCGACACTCCTGAGGCGAGGGTCGCCGACCGCTTCGGCACGATGCTGCGCGACGTGCACGAGGCGGCCGTGCGCGGGGAGACGGTCCACGACCTCCTGTGGCGGGTCTGGGACGCCGCCCGCGCCGTCGACGGCCGACGCCTCGCCGCTGCCTGGCAGGAGAGAGCCAGCGCGCCGGGCGGAGCGGAGACGGCGCGGGCGCTGGACGCCCTGGTCGCGCTCTTCGACGCGGCCAAGCGCACGGTCGAGCGGGGCGGCGAGAACCGGCCCAGGGCCTTCGCGGATGAGATCCTCGGCAGCGAGGTCCCGGAGGACTCGCTCTCCTCTCCCGAACGCCCGGGCGTGGTCACCCTGCTGACGCCTGCGACCGCCCTCGGGACCGAGTTCGACGCCGTGGTGGTCGCCGGGGTGCAGGACGGCGTGTGGCCCAACGTCCGACTCCGCGGCGGACTCCTCGGCTCCTGGCAGCTGGCGGAGGCGCTCGCGGCCGGACGCCGTGGGGAACCCGAGCATGAGCACAGCGCCCTCGACCGTCGTCGTGCCGCGCTGCATGACGAGCTCCGGCTCTTCGTCCGCGCGCTCTCCCGGGCCAGGCGCCGGCTGCTCGTGACTGCCGTGGACGATGACGAGAACGGCCCGAGCCCGTTCTTCGCCTTCCTCCCTCCGCCGACGCCGCCGGACGACGAGCGCGGTGCGCATCCGCTGACCCTGCGCGGTCTTGTCGCCCGTCACCGCCGGACTCTCACGACCTCCGCCGAAGCGACCGCGCGTGCAGAGGCGGCGGGGCAGCTGCGGCTCCTCGCGGAGGCAGGCGTCCCCGGTGCCGACCCCGTGGAGTGGTACGGCGGGCTCGCACCGTCGACGACGGCGCCCCTCCGAGACCTCGCGGCCGCCGGGGTTCGCGTGTCGCCGTCGCGGCTCGAGTCATATGAGGAATGCGGGCTGAACTGGGCCGTGACCGCTCTCGGCGGCGACACGGCCGTGCCGCCGTCCGCCGGGATCGGGACCATCGTGCACGAGGCCATGGAGAGGGTGCGCGACGGTGACCTCGAGGCGATGCGCGCCGTCCTCGCCGAGCACTGGCCGGAGCTCGACTTCGAGACGCCCTGGATCGCGCGCAAGGAGCGCCGGCGCGCCGAGCTGTACGTCGACCGCCTGCACGCCTATCTGAAGGCGGTGACGCGCGAAGGTGGCGAGGTGATCGCCGCCGAGACGGCGTTCCGTTTCGCGGTGGACATCGGGGGCGACGCCGAGGAGGAAGCGGAGGAGCGGCTCGCTGCCCACCCCGTCGACGAGCAGGACACCGCGGGCCAGGCGCTCGTGAGCGGCGTGATCGACCGGGTGGAGGTCTATCCTCCCGGCGCCGGGGAGCATGGTCCCGCGCGCGGCCAGAGGTGGGCGCCGATGGCGGGCGGAGGCGACGACCGCCGGGTGGTCGTGGTCGATCTGAAGACCGGCAAGTACGAGCCGGACACCGAGGCCGCGGTCGCCGAGCACGCCCAGCTCGCCGCCTATCAGGTCGCGGTAGAGCAGGGGCTCGTCGAGGGCGCCGATCCTGACGCGCTCGCCGGCGCGCGGCTGGTGATCGTGTCCAAGACGGTGGGGAAGAGCGACTACCGGATCGCGCATCAGCACGCGCTCGCCGACGAGGAGCGGGCGGCCTTCCTCCGCAGGGTCGCGGACGCCGGGCGAGGCATGGCCGCGAGCAGCTTCACCGCCCAGGTCGACGCGCACTGCGCGGACACGCAGGTGCGGGTCTCGCCGTGTCGCATCCACACCATCGGGGCGGTGAGCTCGTGACCGCCTGGGCAGACGGATTCGGCATCTGCGCGACCGATCTCGCCGCGGCACTCGGCCAGCCGCTTCCGACGGCGGCACAGCAGCGGGTGATCGAGGCTCCTCCTGAGCCGGCACTCGTCGTGGCCGGAGCCGGCAGCGGGAAGACCGAGACGATGGCCGCCAGGGTCGTCTGGCTGGTCGCGAACGGGCACGTCCGCCGAGACGAGGTGCTCGGCCTGACCTTCACTCGCAAGGCCGCGGGCGAGCTCGCCGAGCGCATCTCCGCACGTCTGGCGGTCGTGGACGAGTACGGGCGCCGCGGGCTCCTCCCTCATCTGCCCGAGCTGGTCGCCACCGGTGCTCTTCGTCGTGTGGACGAGGCGGCCCCGGGGCGTCAACGGGAGACGGTCCGCACCCACCTCCTCGACGAGCTCGCCGCAGCGCGGAGGACCGGCTGGGATCCGGCGGCTCCGCGTGGCGCCGAAGACCTGATGATCCGTCCGCGTGTCTCCACGTACAACGCGTTCGCGGATGCGATCGTGCGCGAGCACGCGCCCCGGATCGGGCGGGATCCGGAGGCGGCGATGCTCAGCCAGTCGGCCTCCTGGCTGCTGGCCAGGACCGTCGTCCTCCGCGCCGATCTCCCCGGCCTGGAGGAGATCGACCGCGCGCTGGGCGGCGTGATCGACGCGGTCCAGCGCGTGGCGGGGGAGGCGCTGGACCATCGGGCCGATCTCGACGAGATCGAGCGGATCGCGCTCGCCCAGGCCGCTGCGTTCGAGCCCTATCGGACGAACGCGGCGGTGGACGCCGCCGCGGTCAATCTCTCGGCGATGCCCGTGCTCGTCCGACTCGTTCGCGAGTACATCGCGGAGAAGGGGCGGCGAGGGGTGCTCGACTTCGCCGATCAGGTCGGTGGCGCGTTCGACATCGTCGAGTCGGCGCCCGACGTGCGAGCCGAGCTCCGTGAGCAGCACCGTGTCGTGCTGCTCGACGAGTATCAGGACACATCTGTCGTGCAGACGCGCTTCCTGTCCGCGTTGTTCCACGACGCGCCGGTCATGGCGGTCGGCGATCCTCACCAGTCGATATACGGCTGGCGGGGGGCGAGCGCCGACAACCTCTACGGCTTCGCACGGGAGTTCGCTCGTGAGCAGACGGCCCGCAGCTACAGTCTGATGACGAGCTGGCGCAACGACCGCCGGATCCTTGATGCGGCCAACGCGGTCCTGGCGCCGCTGCAGCGACCCGGGCTGGACGTCCCGCCGCTCGAGCCGCGGCCGGGGGCAGGAGACGGAGGCGTCGCCGCGCGGTTCCCGCTCACGGCGGATGAGGAGGCCGCGGAGGTCGCGGCCTGGTTCGTGGAGCGACGAGCTGCCCATCGCGCGGCGGACGGGAACGTGCGTCCCCACACCGGCGCGATCCTCTTCCGCTCCAAACGTCACATGCAGAGCTTCGCCAACGCCCTCGCCCATGCCGGGGTTCCGCACCGCATCCTCGGTCTCGGCGGTCTCCTGTCCACGCCCGAGGTCGTGGACGTGGTCTCGGTCCTGCGGGTGCTGCACGATCCGACCGCGGGATCTGCGCTCATCCGCCTGCTGGTCGGGCCGAGATTCGCCGTCGGCGTCGCCGACATGGCGGCGTTGCACGACCTCGCGACGACCCTCGCGCAGCGCGACGGCGCCCTCGTGCCGCTCCCGGACGAGGTGCGTCAGCGGCTGCGCTCCTCGCGGGGGGCGGACGAGGCGGTGTCGATCGTGGACGCCGTCGACTTCGTGCGGGGGACGCCGGACGACTATCGTCTGCTGGCGTCGATCACGCCGGAGGGGAGGTCGCGTCTGCGAGCGGCGGGGGAGATGCTGGAGCGGCTGCGGCGCGCGGCGGGCCAGCCGATCCCGGAGCTCGTCCGGCTCATCGAGCTGGAGCTGCGGCTGGACATCGAGCTCGCCGTGAACGAGACGCGAGGACCGGCGCGCGTCGCCATGACCCAGCTGCGGGCTTTCGGGGACGAGGTGCGGGCCTTCCTCGCCGCTGACGACCGAGGAACCCTCGGCAGCCTTCTCGCCTGGCTCGACAAGGCCGAGAGCACCGACGAGCTGATGCCTCGTCCCGAGCCCCCGGAGCCTGGGGTGGTCCAGCTGCTCACGATCCATGGCTCGAAGGGACTGGAGTGGGACGCGGTCGCAGTGGTGCGGCTCGTCGAGGACGAGCTGCCCGGGCGGATCGCCGACACCTCCGGCTGGTTCGGCTTCGGCGTGGTCCCCTTTCCCCTGCGCGGCGACAGCGATGCACTGCCGTCCTTCCGGTGGGATCCGGACGAGGCGATGGAGACAGCCGGCGCCGACCCGTCGAGGCGTCACAAGGCGGCGCTCGACTCCCTTGCGGCGGGCTACACGAAGGCCCATCCGGCGGGCGGAGCCCTGCGGCGGTTCAAGGACGCCTATCGCGACTATCAACGGCAGGAGGAACGCCGCCTCGCCTACGTGGCGGTGACCCGTGCACGCAGCGATCTCCTGCTCACGGGGTCGCACTGGGCCGGCCAGAAGAGGCCGCGCCGCCCGAGTCCGTTCCTGCAGGAGGCGATCGAGGCATGGGGGCTCCCGCCGATCGGCGAGACGGATCCCGATCAGAACCCCTACGAGGGCGCGGCTCTCACCGTCACGTGGCCGCTCGACCCGCTCGGTGCCCGCCGCGACGGGGTCGAGGCCGCGGCGGCGGCCGTCCGTGCCGCGGCGGAGACGGGCTCGCGGCCCGCACCGAGCCGCGAGCTGGAACGTCTGCTCGCCGAGCGCGCCGCACGCCTCCGCGGCATCGACGCCGACGCTCCGACGCGCGTGCCGGCGTCCCGGTTCAAGGACTACGTGAGCGATTTCCGTGGCACGGTGCGCTCCCTGGCCCGGCCCATGCCGGAGCGCCCCTACCGCCAGACCCGCCTGGGCACCCTGTTCCATGCGTGGGTCGAGCATCGGTCGGGACTCGTCGGGGCGGGGCCGGTGCTCGACGACGCGCTCTGGGAGGGGGAGGACGCGGAAGGCGTCGGCGCCGACGAGGGAGCTCAGGCCGACGCCGCGGACCTCGCCCGGCTCCGCGAGATCTTCGAGAGCTCCGAATGGGCGCCTCTCCAGCCCATCGCGGTGGAGACGGAGATCGACTTCACGCTGCCGCCGATCGAGGACGAGCCGGGACGGATCGTGATCTGCAAGCTGGACGCCGTGTACCGCCGGGAAGGGGGGCGCATCGAGATCGTGGACTGGAAGACGGGGCGCCCGCCCGCGACGGCATCCGAGCGCGAGGAGCGGATGCTGCAGCTCGCGCTCTACCGGCTGGCCTATCACCGGCGGTATGGGGTTCCGCTGACGGAGATCGACGTCGCGCTGTACTACGTGGCGGACGACCTCGTCATCCGCGGCGATCGGATCTACTCCGAGGAGGAGCTGGTCCAGCGCTGGAACGCTGCGCGGGCGGCACGCTGAGCTTCGGCCTCGTCCGCCGACGGGTCGTGCGTGTTACCGCGCGTGCCATCCGACCGGGGACGGGCATCGGGCTCGTCGAGAGCCGAGCGGGCGGCCGTGAGGGCGTCACTGAGGTCGCTCGTCGGCTCCTCATCCGCGGTCGCCGCTGTTCCTGCCCTGGCGGTCGCGGCATCGTCCATGGGGAGGTCGCCGTCCCGGAGCGTCCCGGGGGCGGCGTCCTCGGGGAAGGGGAGAGCACCGCGGGGGCCGAACGCGGCCGTGTCGTCGGCGATCACTCCTGCGAAGGTCCGCGGGTCGTAGGCGTCGGTCTGCATCGAGGTGTCGATGTCGGCGGGAGCATGCTCCGGGACGCTCTCGAGCGCTACCATCGCCTCGTCGACCCCCGCGCCGGGGCCAGGACGAGGCACCAGATCGTTGCGGACGCCGTCGGCGAGCGCGTCGAGCAGCTGCGCGGCGTCGTCGACGATGTCGTCTCGCCGGGTCTCGTGGCCATGGAGCAGCCATCGAGCGAACTCCAGCTCGGCGAGCATCCGCGAGCGCGCGCGAAGTGCCGGATCCGGGGCTCGCAGGGTGGTCGCCGCATACGCCCGAAGCACGTCCTCGGTGGCGTCCGGGGCGGATGCGAGCCAGGCGAGGTCGGTGGCGGGATCGCCGATCGAAAGCCCGTGCCAGCTGATCACGCCCGAGACCCGGGGGCCGAAGGCCTCGTCGTCCTCGTAGAGGAAAGAGGTGTCGGTGGCGCCCCCGAGGATCACGGTGGACTCGAACCGCCAGAGCTCGTCCGACTCGACCGCCTCACGCCAGCGGACCGTGAGACGGGCGGAGACTCGGCCGGTCGCCGCGGCGCGGTCGACGAGAGTCCGGACGTCCTCCCGGATCTGTACGGGGGAGCGGTCGGAGAGCCCTGCGCTGCGCACGATGGACATCGGCAGCGCGTGGATGCGTGCGATCGCGGCTCCTGCCGCCTCGGCGGTGCCACGTCCGGCAGGGATGTTCCCGGCCTCCACCTGGAAGCCCGGGACCAGCGACGTCACCAGGGCCGGCTGATCGCCGACACGGGTCTGTCCGAGCAGATCGGGGGCGAGGAAAGGGAGCAGCTCTCTCGCACCGGGGGTCAGCGCGCGGAGGGCGAGGGCCTCCGCGGAGAGCTCCGCCGCGGTCTCGTCGTCGCGGGAGACGCGGATCGTCGCTTCGCGGCCGTCGGCCAGGGTCGCCACCGCGGAGTCGAACCGGGCGTCACCGCCGGAGGTGAGCGCGCGGGCGCCGACGACCTCGGCTCCGGGCACGGCAGCCGTGACCGCCGCGGCTAGAGTGAAGGGAGTGCGAGCCATGCCACCAGGTTAGGTCGGTGGCGCCGTCCGCCCGGCCGCGCCACGCCTGAGACGGCCACGCCCGCGAGAGAGGGAGCGGATGATCGCGAGGGAAGGAATCCTGGATCGCGTCGGAGGCGAACGGGAGCTTCCCGGGATCGTCGACCGGCTGCGCGAGCAGGAGGACACGCGTGTCCTCCTCGTGCATCGCGGTCGTGCCGTCGTCGACGAGGCCGGGGTGCTCCGTCTCCTCACCGTCGTCGAGGCGCAGTCGTCGTCCACCGGCGACGCGGACGGGATCCGATGGGCGCTGATCGGACGCCGCGCGGATCGGTCCCCGGTGCTCCTCGCCGCGCTTCCCTCGAACGCCGAGCCTCCGGGGGATGAGCGGTGGGGCGGCATCCGCGAGATCGCCGCGATGTTGCCTGACGAGGACGCCGAGATCCTCGTCACCGGAATGGCCCTGGCCGGCTGGCTTCTGGAAGCGATGTTCTGTCCGATCTGCGGCGCGGAGGCCGAGGTGCGTCAGGCCGGGTGGTCGCGGCACTGCGCCTCCTGCGTGCGCGATCTCTTCCCCCGCACCGATCCCGCCGTGATCGTAGCGGTCGAGAGCGCGGACGGCGAGCGACTGCTGCTCGGCGCGAACGCGGCTTGGGCAGGGCGCGTGCACTCGTGCTTCGCCGGCTTCGTCGAGGCGGGGGAGTCCCTCGAGACGACGGTGCATCGCGAGATCGGCGAGGAGGCCGGGGTGAGGCTGCGTGACGTGCGATACCGCGGGTCGCAGCCGTGGCCGTTCCCGCGATCGCTGATGATCGGCTTCCGGGCGACGGCGATCGACGAGGAAGAGGCACACGGAGACGGCGAGGAGATCGTCGCCGTGCGCTGGCTCACGCGTGCCGAGATCGGGTCGGCACTCACCGGCGACGGCCCTGTCGCCCTCCCCGGTCCTGCGTCGATCGCGCGCGCCCTCATCGAGGACTGGCACCGGGAGCGCGTATGAGCGCCCTCGACGGGCTCGACGCCCGGCAACGCGAGGCCGCATCCGTCCTGCGCGGACCTGTGGCCGTGCTCGCGGGTGCGGGGACCGGGAAGACCAGGGTCATCACCCACCGGATCGCGCACGGCGTGGAGACGGGGGCATATTCGCCGGCACGGGTGATGGCGGTGACCTTCACAGCCAAAGCCGCCGGGGAGCTGCGTGGCCGGCTGCGGGCGCTTGGGGTGGAGGGCGTGGCCGCGCGCACCTTCCACGCCGCCGCGCTGTCGCAGCTCAACTTCTTCTGGCCGCAGCTGGCAGGGAATCCCGCGCCGAGGATCGTCGACAACAAGGTCCGGCTTCTCGCCCAGGCCGCCGACACCCTCCGGATCCGACCCGACACGGCGACCCTCCGCGACGTCGCCGCCGAGATCGAATGGCGCAAGGTGTCGATGCTCTCGATCGAGGAGGCGGCCGCACGCGGCCGCGCGGTCGGTCGGCTCGACCCCCAGGCTCTCGCGGACATCGCCCGTGCGTACGAGGCGTTGAAGGACGAGCGCCATCAGCTCGACTTCGAGGACGTGCTGCTTGCCTGCGCGGGGATGCTCGAGACGGAGGCAAGGGTCGCTGCGGCCGTGCGCGAGCAGTACCGCCACTTCACGGTGGACGAGTTCCAGGACGTCTCGCCGCTCCAGAACCGTCTGCTGGAGCTCTGGCTCGGCGAGCGGCGAGACCTCTGCGTCGTCGGGGACGCGTCACAGACGATCTACTCGTTCGCCGGAGCCGACCAGCGTTTTCTCCTCGATTTCGAGAGGACCTACCCGGACGCGACCGTCGTTCGGCTGGAGACGAACTACCGCTCGGCCGAACCGGTGCTCGCTGCGGCGAACGCGCTCATGCGCGGGCGTCCTGGCGCACTGGAGCTGGTGCCCGCGCGTGCCTACCCGCAGGCCGAGCCTCCCACCGTGACCGCCTTCGATCTGGACACGGACGAGGCGGCGGGTGTGGCCGCGTCGATCTCGCGGCGGCTGGCCGAAGGGGTGCAGGCGCAGGACGTCGCGGTGCTCTACCGCGCGCATTCGCAGTCCGCGCTGATCCTGCAGGCCCTCGCGGTGCGGGGGATCGCGGCGACGGTGCTCGGGGGGAAGCGCTTCTTCGACATGCCGGAGGTCCGCCAGGCCGTCCTCGCGCTTCGCGGCGCGGCCGTGGCCCCGACGGATCGGGGCTTCCTCCCCGCGGTGCGCGACGTGCTTCGCGGTCTCGGCTTCACGGATGACCCGCCCGAGGCCGGCGGTGCCCTCCGCGACGGATGGGAGGCGCGCAGGGCGTTGCTGCAGCTCGCCGAGGACGCGGGACCCGGGATGACGCTCCGCACCTTCAGCGACGCGCTGCTGGCCAGAGCGAAGGATCAGCACGAGCCGGCGATGCAGACCGTCACGCTGTCGACGCTGCACGCCGCCAAGGGGCTGGAATGGCCACACGTGTATCTGGCCGGATGGTCGGAGGGTCTGCTGCCGATCTCCTACGCCACCGGCCTCGATGCGGTCGACGAGGAGCGGAGGCTTGCCTATGTCGGGATCACGCGGGCCGCGCGAACGTTGGCAGTGAGCTGGTCGCGGGAATCGGCGCGTGCGGAACGGCGAGCGTCGCGGTTCCTGGGAGAGATCGGCAACGGCATTCTGCGTGAAAGCGCACCGAGCGCGAGGCGCGCCGCCCCTCCGCGGTGATCCGGACGATCCGAGACGATCCGAGCCGGATCGTCTCGGCGTCCTCCGACAGCAGCTGCGCGAGGACGTCCGCCGCCGCCGCGATCCGTCGCAGCGGCACGCGCCCCGGCGGCCGCCGCAGCATCTGCGTGTGCACCGCCGCCCAGGCCGGGTCGTGATCGCGGTCGCCGGCGTCGCGGCAGGACAGGCAGGGCGTCCGCCCCGGGACCACGAGCGGGCCGATCGTCGCACCTGCCGCGTCGAACGAGAGCGGAAGATGCGGACGGTCGTCGGCGAGGGCGGCCGTGGAGTCGACCGCGGCCGAGACGCCGGCCGCGACGGGCACGAGCGTTGCTGTGTCATCCTCGGCGCCCGCCATGTCCAGACCGGAGTCAGCCAGGGCCTCGCCGAGTCGGATCGCCGTCTGCGGGTCGATGTCCGGGAGCACGGTCAAGCGGACCAGGCGCGGCTCCGACGAGGCGACCAGGACCGGTGCGAGGTGCTCGCGCAGTGCACGGGCCGCGGCTCGTGGCGCGCCGCACTTGTGCGCCACGAGGTCGAACGAGAGCGCGGGGACTCCCGTCCGGAGCGCATGCAGCAGCCGTTCGATCCAGGCCTCGCCCGCGCTCAGCGTCAACACGGCGTCGGGGCCGAACTGGACCGTCTCGGCGTCCCGCCAGAGGAGCGGATGCGCGGGGTCGAGGAGGAGGGTCGGCATGGACAGATTCTCGCCGGCACCACCCGTCCACGGATCGCCGATCTGCGATCCGTGGAGAACTCGTCCTGTTCGGCAGCGGGGGAGGAGCCGATCAGACCGGCCTCTCGCCGCCGTTCGGGTCCGCTCCCGGGTCCTCCGTCCTGCCCTCGGTGCCGGTCTCGTCGGAAGGGCTTGTCTCGCCGGGAGAGCCGTCCCCTCCCGGCGAGGCCTCAGAGCCGGGTGCGCCCTCGGCGAACTCGCCGTCCAGGAGCCGTGTCAGTGCCTCGTCCATCTCATCAGGCTGGGGCTGCTCGCCGCGGGCACGAGCCTGAAGGCGGGCGACGAGCGCCGACGGGTCGTCGATGTCGTCCGCGGTCGGCATGAGGTCGGGATAGTCCCACAGGGCATCACGGTCTGCGACACCGACCGCGTCTGTGACTGCCTGCCACATCGCTGCGGCCTCGCGCAGGCGCCGGGGGCGGAGCTGGAGGCCGACGAGGGCTCCGAGGGCATCCTCCGCCGGGCCGCCAGCAGCCCGGCGGCGCCGAGCGGCCTCCGCGATGCGCGGGCTTTCGGGCAGACGCGCGGTCGCCGCCGATGTGACGACGTCGACCCACCCGTCGATCGTCGCGATGAGGTTCTCCAGACGCTCCAGCGCCTCGCGTTGAGCGTCGGACTGCGCGGGGAGGAGAGCGCCTCCCTCGATCGCCGCGCGCAGCTCCTCGGGGTCGCTCGGGTCCAGTCGGCCCGCCACGTCTTCGAGCGCGTCCATGTCCACGGCCACGCCACGGGCGAAGTCGGTGATCTGCGACATGACGTGCAGATGGAGCCAGCGCGCGTGCCGGTACAGCCGTGCGTAGGAGATCTCCCGGGCGGCGAGGTACAGCGCGATCTGGTCCTCGGGGATCTCCAGGCCCTCGCCGAAGGCCGCGAGGTTCTGCGGCACGATCGCGGCCGTGCCGGCAGGGAGGACCGGGATCCCGACGTCGCCGCCGGAGACCACCTCGAGGGAGAGGTTCCCCAGCACCTGGCCGAACTGCATCGCGAACACCGAGGATCCGAGGCCACGCATCAGGCGACCGGCGCCTTCGACGATCCCCCTCATCTCCTCGGGAGTCTGCCCCTGCAGAGCTGTGGTCAGCGCGTCGGCGATGCTGGTCGACACCGGTGCGGCGACCTCCTTCCAGATCGGAAGGGTCTGCTCGACCCATTCGCCGCGGGTCAGAGCCTTGGGCGGTGCGGAGAGCTCCGAGATCGTGGTCGCCTCGCCCACCCACAGGTCGGCGAGGACGAAGGCGTCGGCGATCGAGGAACGGCTGCCGTCGGTGACGCCCTGTCCCTCGCGGTTGGCGATGTGCAGCGCCTGGCGGAGCGTCGCCTCCCACGGGTCGGCGCCCGTTGCGCCTTGCATCTGCTGCAGGAAGGCCGTCATCATCGCGGGGTCGATCCGGAGGCCTTCGAGACCTTCCATCCCGTCGAGGGCACTCAGATCGAGGTCGTCGCCCTGGGCGCCCAGCATCTTGCGCAGGAACTCTCGGAAGTCGTCGGGATTCGGGTCGTTCTCTGCCATTGCCAGGCCCTCTCAGCACGTGTATAGCCGCTGCGTCCTACGCTAGTCACACGGAAGCGGATCGCGGCCCGTCCAGGACCGCATCGCTGTACGCCGGTCGCGAACGACCACCCGCCGGCCGTCAGTCAGGAGGATCAGTGACGCCCACGCGCGCACGCAGCCGTTCGGCGACGATCGGAGTGACGGCGCTCGTCGTCGCGCTCGTCGGGCTCCTCGTGATCACCTTCCTGCCGTTGCCGTATGTGATCCAGCAGCCGGGGCCGGTGTACAACACCCTCGGCGAGGTGGAGGACAAAGAGGGCGTCAAGACGCCGCTCATCACCGTCGCGGGCGCGCAGACCTATGAGACCGGCGGGGCGCTCGACCTCACGACCGTGCAGGTGGTCGGCAACCGCGAGCGGACGCCCTCGTGGATGGAGCTCATCTCCGCCTGGATGGACCCGTCGCGCGCGGTCGTCCCTCTCGACGCGGTCTTTCCACAGGGGGTGACGACCGAGCAGCGCAACCAGCAGAACCAGCTGCTCATGGTCAACTCCCAGCAGGAGGCGATCGCCGCTGCGCTGCGTGAGCTGGGCTACGAGGTGCCGGTGACGATCGAGGTCGATGCGGTCACCGACGACGGCGCGGCGAAAGGGGTCCTGCAGAAGGACGACCGGATCACGGCGATCGACGGGAAGGGGGTCGTCGACGTGGACGCGCTGCGCGCCTTCGTCCAGGACAGCGCCGGTGCGCCGCTCGCGCTCACGATCGACCGTGACGGGACCACCCAGGAGCTCACGGTGACGCCGAAGCAGCAGGAGGTCGACGGCACGCCCACGTGGCTCCTCGGCGTCACTCTGCGGCATGAGTACGCGTTCCCGATCGATGTCAGCCTCCGTCTCGACGACGTCGGCGGTCCGAGCGCCGGGATGATGTTCGCGCTGGGGATCATCGACGTGCTCACCCCCGGCGAGATCAACGGCGGCCAGCAGGTGGCCGGTACGGGCACGATCGCGGCGGACGGCAGCGTCGGCCCGATCGGCGGGATCCGACAGAAGCTGTATGGGGCCCGCGGTGCGGGCGCGGAGTATTTCCTCGCGCCCGGCGCGAACTGCGGCGAGGTCGTCGGCCACGTGCCAGACGGTCTCACCGTGATCCGCACCGACACGCTCAGTGACTCGCTGACGGCGCTGAAGACGATCGCGGATCACGGGGACGTCGGCGCCCTGCCCACCTGCACTGCGTTGCAAGGGTGACGGCGATCCCTGCCCAGAGCCGATCCGCCTGGCTCTGGCGTTCGCGACGGGCGAAGGGCGGCTCGCGCGGTCTCAGGCGCCGCTGAAGGACGCCGACCTAGGATGGAACGGTGACCACGACCTCGGCGCCGAAACCGGCCACACCTCGCACCTCCCGACGCATCCTGACCGTCTCGGTGGTGATCGTCGCCGCGCTCATCGCCGGCTTCTTCGCCTTCGCGTCGCTCTACACGGATTTCCTCTGGTATGAGCAGCTGAACTTCTCCGAGGTGCTGACCACACGGTGGATCGCGACCGCGGCGATGTTCCTCGTCGGCTTCCTCGGCATGGCCGTGCCGCTGTTCGTGGCCATCCAGCTGGCCTACCGGCTGCGCCCGGTGTACGCACGACTGAGCTCTCAGCTCGACCGCTATCAGGAGGTCATCGAGCCGCTGCGGCGTCTGGCCATGTGGGGCATGCCGGTGTTCTTCGGACTGTTCGCCGGCTTCGCCGCGGCGGGGCAGTGGGAGACCGTGTGGCTGTGGGTCAACGGCACGGCGACAGACACCGTCGACCCGCAGTTCGGTCTGGACACCGGCTTCTACATGTTCGCCATGCCGTTCTATCAGGCGGTCCTCGGCTTCGCCTCGGCTGTGCTGATCCTCTGCCTGCTCGTCACCGCTCTCGTGTCGTACCTCTACGGATCGGTGCGCGTCGGGCAGGGCGAGCTGCGCATCTCGAAGGCGGCGCGCATCCAGCTCGCCGTGCTGGCAGGTCTTTATCTCCTGGTCCAGGCGGTCAGCCTCTGGACGGACCGTTACAAGACACTCGTGACACCGGACGACAGGATCACCGGCGCCGCCTACACCGGCGCCAACGCGACCATCCCCGGTCTGTCGATCCTGGCGATCCTGGCCGCCGTCGTCGCGATCCTCTTCTTCGTCACCGCGCTCGTCGGACGCTGGCGCTTCCCGCTCGCCGCGACGGCGCTGCTCGTGGTCGCCGCGCTCGTGGTCGGCATCGGCTATCCCTGGGTCGTGAACACCTTCCAGGTGAAGCCGAACCAGAACGCCCTGCAGGCGGAGTACTACCAGCGCAACATCGACGCGACCAAGGCCGCGTTCGGGATCGACCAGCTCGAGACCACGGCGTTCAAGGCGAAGACCGACGCCCAGCCCGGACAGCTGCGCACCGACGCCGACACCACGGCGTCGATCCGCATCCTCGACCCGAACATCGTGTCGCCGGCGGTGCAGCAGCTCGAGCAGTACCGCAGCTATTATCAGTTCCCCGACACGCTCGACGTCGACCGCTACCAGATCGACGGCACGACGCAGGACACCGTGGTCGCGGTCCGCGAGCTCGACACGGCGAAGCTCGGCGACGCACAGAGCTGGAACAACAACACGGTCGTCTACACGCACGGCTACGGCCTCGTCGCCGCGGCGGGCAACAAGCGCACCGCCGACGGAGAGCCCCAGTTCCTCGAGCGCGGCATCCCGTCCGCGGGCTTCCTCACCAACAGTGAGAAGTTCGAACCGCGCGTCTACTTCGGCGAGAAGTCGCCGCAGTACTCGATCGTCGGGGCGCCCGAGGGAGCGGACGACGTCGAGATCGACTACCCACGCGGTGGGGACGGCTCGAACGAGACCAAGACCACCTTCCGTGGCGACGGAGGTCCGCGTATCGGGGACTTCTTCACGAAGATGCTCTACGCGCTGAAGTTCCAGTCCGAGCAGATCCTCTTCTCCGACTATGTGAACCAGGACTCGCAGATCCTTTACGACCGCAACCCCAAGACCCGTGTGCAGAAGGTCGCGCCCTACCTCACGCTCGATGAGGACCCGTACCCGAGCGTGGTGGACGGGCGGATCGTCTGGATCATCGACGGATACACGACCAGCTCGACCTACCCGTATTCCAAGAGCGTGAACCTTCCGCGGGCGATCAACGACAACAACGCCAACGCGCCGGGCTTCGCCACCGAGGACGTCAACTACATCCGCAACTCCGTCAAGGCCACCGTCGACGCCTACGACGGCAAGGTGACCCTCTACGCCTGGGACGATCAGGACCCGGTGCTGAAGACCTGGCAGAAGGTCTACCCGTCCGCGCTCAAGTCGGTCGCCGACATGTCGGCAGACCTCATGAGCCACGTGCGGTACCCCACCGACCTGTTCAAGGTGCAGCGGTCGATGCTCGGCGTCTACCACGTCGACGACGCCCGTTCCTTCGCCCAGCAGGACAACCGGTGGGAGACCCCGGATGACCCCCAGGACAGCGCGAAGAAGCAGGCGCCGTACTACCTGAGCATGAAGATGCCGGGGCAGGAGTCGCCGCGGTACTCGATGTTCACGACCTTCATCCCGTCCTCGCAGGGCGCGAACAGCCGAAACGTGCTGATGGGCTACCTCGCCGTCGACTCGGATGCCGGCTCGACGGCAGGCAAGAAGTCCGCGTCGTACGGGCAGCTGAGGATGCTCGAGATCGACGCCGACACGACCGTGCCCGGTCCCGGTCAGGTGGCGAACACCTTCAGCTCGGATCCGACGATCTCGCAGCAGCTGAACGTGCTGAAGATCGGCCAGTCGGAGGTGCTCCACGGCAACCTCCTGACGATCCCGGTCGGAGGCGGTCTGCTCTACGTGCAGCCGGTATACGTCCAGGCCTCGAAGGGCACGAAGCTCCCGCGCCTGCAGAAGGTCCTCGTGGCCTTCGGCGACAGGGTCGCCTTCGCAGACACCCTCACCGCTGCGCTCGACGAGATCTTCGGCGGTGACGCGGGGGCGGCGGGCGGCGACAGCAACACCCTGGTCACTGATCCCGGCGGCACGGTCGAGCAGAAGCCGCAGACGGCAGACGCGCTCCGAGCGGCCGCGCTCCAGGAGGCGAAGGCGGCGATGACGGAGCGTGATGCCGCGTTGAAGGCCGGGGACCTCGCCACGTTCGGCGCGGCAGACAAGAAGCTCGCCGACGCGGTCAACAAGCTTCTCGAGCTCGAGGCCCAGGCCACGGGCCAGGGCGACGCCAACCAGAGCGGCTCGAGCAAGTAGGCCCCACGATCGAAGGGCGCTCCCGAGAGGGGGCGCCCTTCGATGTTCCCGCACGCGATCGCTCCGGTGGGATGACTCCTGCCTCGTCAGGATCAGGCGGGCGCCACGAGGCAAAGATAAAGGCCCTCGATCCGGATTTCTCCTGATCGAGGGCCTTCTTTTGTTGCGGGGACAGGATTTGAACCTGCGACCTCCGGGTTATGAGCCCGGCGAGCTACCGAACTGCTCCACCCCGCGGCACAAGAAACGACTCTAGCACGGCTGCCGGAGGCGGTCCAAATCGAGGCGGATGGGGAAGGATGAGGGGATGACCGAGGGAAGCGTCGTCGTCGCCGTGTGTCAGTTCGCCCCCACGCGCGATCGTGAGAGCAACCGCGCCCGTGTCGCCGCGCTCGCGACCGAGGCCGCAGAGCGAGGCGCGCGGGTGATCGTCCTCCCCGAGTACGCCAGCTACTTCGTCGACCCCCTGGACGGGACGCTGGGGGAGAACGCCGAGTCGCTCGACGGGCCGTTCGTGCGCTCGCTCCACGCGCTCGCGGTCGCACACGACGTGATCCTCGTCGCCGGCGTCGTGGAGCGCGCGGAGACGGAGGGGCGCGTGCACAACACCGTGGTCGCGGTCGCCGCGGACGGCATCCGGGCCCGTTACCGCAAGCAGCACCTCTACGACGCCTTCGGCCAGACCGAGTCCGACTGGATCGCGGCGGGCGAGACAGGCGCGGCGGAGACCTTCGAGGCAGGCGGCCTGCGCTTCGGGGTGATGACCTGCTATGACCTTCGGTTTCCCGAGGTGGCCCGTACTCTCGCGGATGCGGGGGCGGAAGTGATCCTCGTCCCCGCGGAGTGGGTGCGTGGCCCGCTCAAGGAACGGCATTGGACGACGTTGCTCGCCGCGCGGGCGATCGAGAACACGGCGTACGTCGTCGCGGCCGACCACCCGGGACCGATCGGCGTCGGCCTCTCGGCGGTGGTCGATCCGCAGGGGGTGACGGTCGCCGGCATCGGAGCGGGGGAAGGGGTCGCGTTCGCCGTCCTCACGCGCGCCGCCGTCGAACGGACCAGAGAGGTCAACCCCGCGCTGCGTCTGCGTCGCTACCGCGTCGTGCCGGATGAGACCGGGCACTGAGGCAGCGGCAGCGCCGCAGGCGGAGGCGCTGTCAGCCGCGGAGGAGGGCCAGGCGCTCGGATGCCTCGCGGATCACCTCGGGCCGTTTGCAGGCGGCGAAGCGCACCAGGCCGGCGACGTGGTCGACATGTTCCGCGCGCACGAAGGCGGTGAGCGGGATCGCGGCCACGCCCGCGCGCTCGGGAAGGGCGCGGCAGAACTCGGCGGCGTCCCTCCCGCCGAGGGCTGTCGCATCAGCCACGGTGAAGTACCCGCCACGGGGCGGGAGGACGTCGAACCCGGCGGCGCGGAGTCCGTCGCCGAGCAGGACGTGCTTGCGGTGCAGCACCGCGGCCGCGTCCTGGAAGAAGGCGTCGTCCAGGCGCAGCCCGACGGCGACCGCGGACTGGAACGGGCCGCCGTTGACATAGGTGAGGAACTGCTTCACCGTGAGGACGGCGGTGATGAGCTCCGCTGGGCCATGCACCCAGCCGATCTTCCATCCGGTGACCGAGAACGTCTTGCCCGCAGACGAGATCGTCAGCGTGCGCCCGGCGGCCCCGGGCATCGTCGCGATCGGTTCGTGGGCGCTCTCGAAGACGAGGTGCTCGTAGACCTCGTCGGTGACGATGACGGCATCGTGCCGGTGTGCGAGCCGGACGATCTCGTTCCGCGCCTCGGCGGAGAGGACCGTGCCGGTCGGATTGTGCGGATCGTTCACGAGGATGATCCTGGTGCGATCGGTCACCGCCGCGGCGAGCTCTTCGAGATCGGGCTGGAAGTCCGGGCGGCGGAGAGGGACGGTCCGCAATCGGGCGCCGGAGAGGGCGGCGGCTGCGGCATAGGAGTCGTAGAACGGCTCGAATACGACGATCTCGTCGTCCGGGCCTTCGACGAGCGCCAGAAGAGTCGCGGTCAGCGCCTCCGTCGCACCGGCGGTCACGATGACCTCCCGGGCGGGGTCGACCTCGATCCCGTAGAAGCGCCGCTGGTGCTCGGCGATCGCGGCGAGCAGGTCGGGGACGCCGCGCCCTGGCGGATACTGGTTGTCCCCTCGGGCGATCGCGGCGCGGGCGGCCTCTCGCATCGCGACGGGGCCGTCCTCGTCCGGGAAGCCCTGGCCGAGGTTGAGTGCTCCGGTCCGCGCAGCGAGCGCGGACATCTCCGCGAAGATGGTGGGTGCGACGCTCCCGTCGGGCGAGAGGAGACCGGCCCCCGCGGCGGTGCGGCGCCACGCGCCGGTCACGGTTCCCATGCCGTCCAGGCTAATGGCATAGAGGAATCCCAAGCCGGGCATAGGAAAAGCACAGCCGTCGGCGTCACTCTGGAGGAGCAATGTCCGAAGGAGCAGAAATGAACGATCAGACCCCTCGCCCCGAGTCCGGTGCCGGTCACGACGTCCCCGCCGCGTTCTCGTCGAACACCTCCGTGCCGACAGGCGCTCCGTCGGGCGACCCGGCGTTCACGAGCACCGCGCAGACGGAGCCCATCCCACCGGGGGGCACCGCTCCGCTCGGGTCGAGCCATGGTGTGGCCTCCGGAGGCGCCTCCTTCGGCCCCGCCGCGCAGCCTGAGTCCGCGATGCCCGCCGCGCCCAGGGAGAAGCGGAGCGTCGGCGGAGCCACCATCGCGGCGATGGTCATCGCCGCCGCCCTCGTAGGCGGGGCGGCGGGGTTCGGCGCCAGCGCCCTCGGTGGTGCCTTCGCCGCGCAGAGCTCTTCCTCTCCCGCGGCCGGTCCGTCTACGGTCACCGTCAACAACCCCGAGTCGGTCTCGGCGGCGACCGGGGTCGCGGCGAAGGTCGTGCCCTCGGTGGTCACGATCGAGGTGCAGGGCGGCTCCTCCAGCGGCAGCGGGTCCGGGGTCGTCCTGGACAAGAAGGGCAACATCCTCACCAACGCGCACGTCGTGACTCTCGACGGCGCCGCCTCGAACCCGGCGATCCGAGTCACCACCTCTGACGGGCGCATCCTGAACGCCACCGTGGTCGGAGTCGACGCGACCTACGACCTGGCGGTCATCAAGGTCGAGGATGGCAGCGGCCTCACCCCGATTGAGTTCGCGGACTCCTCCAAACTCAACGTCGGCGCTCAGACGATCGCCGTCGGCGCCCCGCTAGGCCTGTCCAACTCGGTCACGACCGGCATCGTCAGCGCGCTCAACCGGAGCATCCAGATCCAGTCCTCCGCAGCGCCGGACAACGGCTCCGACCAGTCACAGGACCCGAACCAGCAGGACCCGGATCAGCAGCCTTTCCAGTTCGACATCCCCGGACGCGGGCAGCAGTCCTCCGGCGCGAAGGCTCAGATCTCCATCTCGGTCATCCAGACCGATGCGGCGATCAACCCGGGCAACTCCGGCGGCGCTCTCGTGGACGGCGACGGCAAGCTCATCGGCATCAACGTCGCGATCGCGAGCGCGGGCAGCAGTCAGTCCGGCGAGCAGTCGGGAAACATCGGCGTCGGCTTCGCGATCCCCTCGGACATCGCCAAGCGGGTGTCCAGCGAGATCATCGAGAAGGGCACCGCCACACACGGTCTGCTCGGTGCCACGGTGCTGGACGCGAGCAGGGTGCAGGGCGCACAGGTGGTCGGCGCGGCGATCAAGGACGTCGTCGCCGGCGGTGCCGCGGAGGCGGCGGGGCTGAAGTCCGGCGACATCGTCACCGAGTTCAACGGCACGCCGATCACCGGCGCGAGCGACCTCACCGCGCAGGTGCGCGCGGCGGCGGCCGGCAGCAAGGCGGAGATCACGGTCGTTCGGGACGGACGTTCGCAGAAGCTCACGGCGACGCTCGGGGCCATGGGATCGTGACCGCGGAGGAGGAGCGGCTGCATCCGTGACTCGCCACCCCGGCTCCCTCAGGAAAGGACGCCACCCCGCGATAGGCTCGCGGGGTGGCGTCCTTCTCCTTTCGCGCGGGCAACGCCGGGAAGCTCCTCCGCATCCCCTTCTACCTGGCGGGCCGCATCGCCAACGCGGTCGTCCCGCGGGGCGACCGCTGGGTCTTCGGCTGCGGGGCGGGGATCGGCGACGGAGCTCTGGCCCTTTGGCCGATCGTGCGGGAGCAAGGGCACCCTGCGGTCTGGCTGACAGGGTCGGAGCGCGAGGAGACAGATGCTCACGCGCTCGGCATCCCGACACTGCCGAGAGACAGCCTGCGGGGCTGGTGGGCGACGGCTCGCGCGGGCGTGGTGGTGGTGACCCACGGCCTCGGCGACGTGAACCGATACGCCTCCTCCGGTGCCTTCGTGGTGCAGCTCTGGCACGGGATCCCGCTCAAGCGCATCGGCCTGGACTCGCCGGCGACCGTGCAGAGCGCGATCCTTCCCGGGTCCGGTCTCGTGCGTCGCGTGCTCGGCCTCCTCTACCGCGAGACTGCGCGGCGGATCCGTGTGCTCCCTGCCGCCTCGGACCGAGCTCGCGGCCGCCTCGAGTCCGCGTTCGGGCTCGGGGTCGAGCAGGTGCTCGTCACCGGTGAGCCGCGCGTGGACGTGCTCTCCGCCGGCACGCCGGGCGAGCGCAGGGCGGCCGCGGAGGAGCGATTGAACACGGTGACCGGTGCACTGCCTCTCGATGCGCGCGTGCTGCTGTACGCGCCGACATGGCGCGACGGCGCCCCCGACCCGGCGGTGCCGTCTGCGGCGGAGTGGGCACGGATCCTGCGTCTTCTCGAGGACCGGAACGCGGTGCTTCTGGTGAGGTCGCATCCTCTCGGCGAGGGCGGCTATCAGCCTCCGGCCGACGCGGACCGGATCCGGCTGATCGGGGCGTCGGTCCTCGCCGACGTGACCCCGATCCTGCCGGCTGTGGACGTCTTGATCACCGATTACTCGTCGCTCGCCTACGACGTGGGGCTCCTCGGGATGCCGGTCGTGTATCTCGCCCCCGACCCCGAGGACTACGCTCGCAGTAGGGGCTTCTACGGAGCGTATCGCGACGTGGCAGGGGACGACTTCGCCCGGGATTGGGGCGACGCGCTGGTCCAGATCGACCAGGTGCTCGGGGACCATGACGAGTTCACCGCGCGCTCTGCGCGATCCAGTACTCTGAGCGCCGAGATGCATGCGTATCGCGATGGGCGCAACGCCTGGCGCGTCTACCGAGCGATCCGCAGCCGGGTCGTCCTCGGGCCGAAGGGAGCCGAATGACCAGCGTCCTCGTCCAGGAGGAGAAGGAGACGCTCGTCGTCTCGGGTACGGGTCCCCGGCCCTCGCAGGCTGCGCTGATCGGTCCGCGGGCGCGGGCGACGGGGCGGGTCTCAGGCGGCGGCAAGACGTGGAAGGCGTCGTTCCCGCTTCGTGCATCACGGTGGGGCGGCGCCGCGTTGCCGCTGCCCGCAGGGGAGTACCGCCTGGAGGTGGAGGGGCAGGACCTCTCCGGGCTCATGCTCGGTCCGACGCTGCTGCCGATCCTCCGGGTCGCGGTGAGCGGCGCGCGCGTCGACATCGCCGCTCCGCTCGATCCCGCCCACGAGACCCCTGAGGGGCAGCTCGCGCTGGAGGGTCGGTACCTCGCCCTCCCCGGCGGCACGGAGAACGCGGTTTTCTTCGAGAGCTTCTACGGGCAGAGCACCGGGTGCAATCCCGGGGCGATCGATCGCGAGCTCGCCGCCCGTGCCCCGGGCGTCACTCGTTACTGGAGCGTGACGGACCTGTCCATCGCGATCCCCGACGGCGCCGTCCCGGTCGTCGAGGGGTCGCCGGAGTGGTGGCGCGCCCGCGGCGCCGCACGGTTGCTCGTCGTCAACGACTGGCTCCGACGGCGTTTCGATCGCAAGCCTGGTCAGCGGGTGCTTCAGACATGGCACGGGACGCCGCTCAAGCGTCTTGCGCTGCACCGGCCCGGATTCCGTCCCCGGCGTGCGCTCGCGGTGATCCGGGAGTCGCGGCGCTGGGACGCCCTGCTCGCGCAGAACCCCTACGCCGCACGCGTCCTGCGCAAAGCCTACGCCTTCCTCCGCCGGCCGGTCTGGGTCGACGGCTACCCGCGCAACGACGTCCTGGTGACGGGCGACGCCGGTGCCGTCCGCACCCGGCTCGGCATCGGCGAGGGCGAGACCGTCCTCCTCTACGCCCCGACCTGGAGAGACGACCGCACGGAGATGGTGGACTTCGTGGACCCCGAGGACCTGGCGCGCCGGGCCGATGCGGTGGTCCTCGTCCGTGGGCACTCGCGCACGATCAAGCCGGGGCGCGACAGAGACGGCGCGCGCGTGATCGACGTGACCGGCTATCCGGACACCGGAGAGCTGCTGCTGGCGGCCGACGCGCTCATCACCGACTACTCCTCGGTGATGTTCGACTTCAGCGTCTCCGGCAAGCCGATGTACTTCCTCGTCCCTGACCTCGAGCACTACCGGGGCAAGCTCCGTGGGTTCTACTTCGATCTTGCCGCGCGCGCCCCCGGGCCCCTCGTGCGCTCACAGGACGAGCTCGTCGACGCGCTCGCTGACCTCGGCACGGTGGCGAGATACGCCGATCGCTACGTGTCCTGGCAGGCGCAGTTCAACGCCCGGGACGACGGCGCCGCAGCCGCACGCGTGGTTTCCCGCATCCTCGATCTCGGCTATCTGCGGCCCTGACGGCTCGTCAGGCCCCGGCGGCTCAGGGCAGCGGCGTGTTGCGAGTGCCGAGACGAGACGCGTCGACAGTGCCGCGTGCGCCACGGAAGACCCCGCCGAGGAACCCCAGGGCCCAGGAGACGTGCATCGTGGGGATCACGATCAGGGTCCAGAGCCGTTCCGAAAGGTCGCGGGGAGGATCGGAGCGTCGGCGCGGGGCGATAGCGAGGGCGACGATGAGAAGGAGATAGGCGGCGATCGGCAGATAGACGATCGAGGCGATCGCCGAGGCGACCCCGTCGAGGACGCCCGTGAGCTGCAGGGTCGCGATGAGCGCGGCGAGGACGACGTTCAGCACCAGCGCCGGCGGAGCGAAGAAACGGAGGCCGTTGCGCCGGCCGTATCGCCGGACGAGCTCTCCGCGCCATGCTCCGGTCGCCCGGAACTGACGGGCCAGTCTCGCCCAGCTCTCTCGTGGCCAGTAGGTCACGGCCAGGTCGGGGTCGAACCAGACTCGGTGCCCGGCGCGTCGGATCCGTAAGTTCAGCTCCCAGTCCTCGCCGCGCCGGATGCTCTCGTCGAATCCGCCCACTTCGTCGAGCACATGCCGTCGCATCACGCCGAGGTAGGCGGACTCCGCCTCGCCCTCCCGGGTCCCGCCGTGGTACGAGCCTCCGCCGAGCCCGGCGGGGGAGTTGTAGGCCCTTGCCGCCGCGCGTTGGAACGGCGTCCGCCCGTCTGCCCGCATCACGCCGCCGACGTTCGCGGCACCGGTTCGACGCAGGGTGTCGATGGCACGCCTGGTGTACCCGGGCGCAAGCTCGGAGTGGGCGTCGACACGGACGATCGTGGCATAGCGGCTCGCCGCGATCGCGGCATTGAGTCCGACGGGGATGTGCGCGGCCGGGTTGTGCACGATCCGTAGGCGCCGGTCGGCGGACGCCAGGCGCTCGGCGAGTGCCGTGGTGCCGTCGGTGGAGGGGCCGAGAGCGAGGATGAGCTCCATCGGGCCGTCCACATCCTGCGCAAGCACGGAGGACACCGCGTGCTCCAGGTATCCGTGCTCGTTCAGCACGGGCATCACGAACGAGACGCCCGCGGGCAGGGGGGTGCTGTCGTTCGCCACCCGATGATCATGTCATGTGCTGCGGACCCACACCTGAGCGTTCCGCTCGCTCGGTACCCTTGAAGGATGGCCGCTGTCTCGGATGCCCGCAAAGCGTATCGACTCCTGCGCCGCGCGCTCGCCTCCCGGGCCGCGGTGCAGCGCGTGCGCCGTGCCGTCGAGGCACAGCCGTCGCCGAGGGGGCGTTTCCGCATCGCCGTCTATTACGCGGACGGTCCCGTGAACATGTACCAGATACGCCAGTGGTACCGGCCGTTGGCCGAGCTCGGCGAGACCTGGCCCGTCGTGGTCCTCTCGCGTTCGGCGACGGGCGCGGAGGCGTTGCTCGAGGACGCCGCGCTGCCGGTCGCGTTCGTGCAGACCGTCCGCGAGCTGGAGCAGTACCTGGCGGAACAGGACATCCGTATCGTCCTCTATGTCAATCAGAACACCCGTAATTTCCAGATGTTCCGTTACGGCCGGCGGTGGCACGTCTTCATCAACCACGGCGAGTCCGACAAGATGTACATGACGACCAACCAGTACAAGGCGTACGACTACGCCCTGGTCGCGGGTCAGGCGGCCCGCGACCGTCTGGCTCGGGTTCTGTGGGATTATGACATCGACCGACGCACGCTCGTGATCGGCCGGCCGCAGACGGATCACTATTCGGGGACGCTTCCGTACGTCGAGGACGAGCGTACGGTCGTGCTCTATGCCCCCACCTGGGAGGGGGATCGTCCTGCCGCCCACTATGGATCGATCCGCACGCACGGGGAGGCGCTTGCCGCCGCGGTGCTCGCGAGCGATCGGCACCGGCTGATCTACCGCCCGCATCCCCGGAGCGGGGCCGTCGATCCCGAATACGGTGCCGCGGACCGCCGTATCGTGCGGGCGATCGAGATGGCGAACGCCGCTGACCCGGGTGCGGCGCACGTGTACGACGACGGTCCCGATCTGGGCTGGCAGCTGGCCGCCGCCGACGTCGCGGTCGTCGACATCTCGGCGATGGTCTATGACCGCCTCGCCGTGGGCAAGCCCTTGCTCGTCACCCGTCCGGCAAACCCGCAGGCCCAGATCGACACCGGCGGCTACCTCTCCGAATGCGAATGGCTGGGCGCGGCCGATGCAGGACGGATCGTGGCGGAGACCGACCGGATCCGCGATGACGCGATCGCAGCCGAGCGCCTGGAGCGGTGGGTGCGCCATTACTTCGGCGACACCGCCCCGGGGGCTGCCACAGCCGCTTTCCATGCTGCGATCACCGAGCTGATGGACGAGTGGGAGCGTTGGCACGGTGGCACGGCCCCTACGCAAGGGCTGGCCGAGGAGGACCCGGCGGATCGTGCCGACGAGGACGACTCCGATCCGGAGCTCGGCTAGCGCGTTCCCGTCTGTGCCGGCCTTGTGAGGCGGCATGGTCTTTATGCCCTTGGCATTCAGTCAGGTTCATGTATGCCTGCATGGTTCGAGCGGATCGCCACGATGCTGGAGGTATGAAGGAACCCCGGTCGAGAGCCTCCGAGCATGTCGGACGGCTCGTCGGGGATCTGCGGACCAAGGCCTCTCTCAGCAGAGCGAAGCTCGCTGCGCTCGCCGACATGGATGTGTCGCATCTGGCGCGGATCGAGGGAGGGAAGGGCAATCCCACGCTGTTCGTGCTGATCCAGCTCGCGACGGCCCTCGAGGTCCCGCCCACCGTCTTCCTGGAGGGGCTGTCGGCGTCTGATCTGCCGGAGGATGTGAAGCCCTATTCCGAGGCCGGGTACCGCAAGGCGCTGCGTGCGCTCCGCGGACGTGCGCGAGACTGGCCTCAGACGACGAATCGCCAGACATACTCCAACCCGTCGCCGGGGCGGAACCACGCGAGCGTGAGCACCAGATCATCGGGGTCGGCGTCGCACAGGCAGATCTCCAGCTGCTCTCCCTGCTCCACGCGGCCCCATAGCTGAGTGCGCTGCGCGCCGCTTCCGGTGCTCGCGAATACGCGGACGAAGTCCACTGCGCGTGTGTCTCCGTTGGTGACGACGGGATGAGCGCGATCCCGCCGGTCGATGGTCCATGGGACGGCATAGGCGGGAGTCTTGCCGGCGTCGTCGAGCTGCAACATGCGGTCAGCGTAGGGAGGGGCGGGGACGAGGTAACCGTGTGGAGGGCCTCGGGACCGGAGCCGGTGGAGAAGAGAGGACTTCCTCGGGGATGTGCAGGGACCTTGGCGGGTCAGCGGCCCTCGTCGGCGTCGTGCGGGACGTCCCGGCGACGTACGGCCTGGACCGCCTTGCGCCCTGCCCAGCCGATGCCGCGTGCCGCCGTGCTGGCCGCGCCGATCGCGGCGGAACCGGTGAACTGCGCGCCCCGGAGGAGGCGGGACTCGAGCCGCTCCGCCCCGGGAACGGGTTCGAGCTCTGCGGGAAGGACGGCGGGTGCCGGCCCGAAGGCGCGGCGGGAGGTGACGAGGACCCGTCGTCCGAGGATGTTGTTGCCTGCTCCGCCGACCGCGGCGCCCACGCCGAACGGGAGGGCCTTGCCGAGGAAGGAGGCGCCTCCGCGCGCCGCGAACTGCTTGACGAAGGTCGTCTTGAGCCGATCGACCAGCGGGCCCACGGCCGCGCGCGGGAGTGTCTTGGTCACCAGCTCACCCCAGTAGGCGCCGCGGCTGCCGGCCCGGCCTGTCGCCTGGCCGGCCAGCTGCGAGACGAGGGCGACCCCCTCCTTGCCCATCATGAGGGTCATGACCAGGGCGCGGGCTCGATCGGGGTTCGTGACCGAGATGCCGTGGACTTCGGCGACCGACTGGGCGAACAGCGCGGTGGACTCCACGAACCCGGCAGTCTCGACGCCCGACAGGGCGAGGGTCACACCCGTGGTGATGCCGGGGATCACCGCTGTGGCCCCGACCGCCGCTCCGCCGGCCGTGACCGCGGCGAGGTACCGGCGTTCGAGGGAGCGGACGATCTCGTCCGGCGTCGCCTCCGGGTGGCGCAGGCGGATGCTGCGGATGTGCGCGAGGACCAGGGGACGCTGTACGGCCAGCACGCGGTCGATCCCGCGCACCCACAGCGGATGCCCCTCGGTACCCGCAGGCGGCTTCCCGCCGTCCCAGGGGGCGTCGTCGGGGAGCGAGTGGATCTTGTGCACCTTCCCGGTCATGCAGTGATCCTATGACCGCATCCCCGCGAGAACGTCGAGCCCCGGGGATCGGCGGCAGGTCAGACGTAGAGGTTCGCGCGCTCCAGATCCTCGGCGAAGTCGACCTCGACGGCGTAGAGGTCGGAGATGTCCATGGGCTCGATGAGGACGCCGTTCTCAGCGATCGCGAGCTCGAGGCCGCGCTCGAAGTAGTCCTGATCGTCCACGCGCTGGAGCTGCCGCATGAACGCGGTCTTGTGGGCAGAGGAGACGTAGTTGATGCCGACCGCCTCGCCGATGCCCTCGACGACGGTCTTCGAGAGCTCTTTGATGTAGCCTTCGGCGCCGATGGTGTACTTGACCTCTTCATCGCTGACCTTCGCGGTGTTGACGGTCACGAAGGACTGGTCTCGCTCGATGAGGTCGATGGCACGCCCGAGCACGAGCGGGTCGAAGACGACGTCGCCGTTCATCCAGAGCACGCCGGCCTTGCCCGTGGCGCCGAGGCCGCGCAGAAGGCTCTTCGACGTGTTCGTCTCGTCGTAACGCTCGTTGTGCACATAGTTGACGTGCGGGAAGGCCTCGACGATCGCCTCGGCCCGGTAGCCGACGACCGTCGTGATGCGAGCGTCGTCGCCGAACGCGGCGCGGATGTTGTCGTGCTGCTGTCGCATGATCGAACGGCCGTCCCCGAGCTGTGTCAGCGGCTTCGGGAGGGCGCGACCGAGTCGCGAGCCCATGCCCGCAGCGAGAATGATGGTCTGAAGAGTCACAGAACGGCTCCTGTTGCGTGTGTTCACGGTCGATTCATCGACGGGACACTTCTTCGTGCCGCCGATCATGCTATCGAGCCGGGCTGGGGATGCCGGAGGCGATCTCCCTCCCGTTGTCGTTTCGTGACCGACTGCACGGGTGGCTTTCAGGAACCGAATCGGGTCAGAAGCGAGACTCACGACGTTTTCCGCGGTCGATCCGGCATATTGCGCGGGCGGATTGATACCCTCTGTGGGTGACCGCCCCTCTGCCTGACTCCTCGTCGCCTGATTCGAACGCACCGGACGAGACCGCCGAGGAGAGCGGATCGCCCGGCAGCCTCCCTGTGGCGGGGGAGAGCACCGGGGGAGACGCGGGAACGGCGGATCGAGCCGCGAAGCCGACGGCGGCGCGCGGCGGACGAGCAGGTGAGGCGGCGAAGCGCGGCACCACGGCGAAGGCCAAGGCGACGAAGACGGCGGCGGTCAAGGCGCGGGCCACGCAGACGGCCGCGAAGAGCGCGGCGGCCAAGGCCACGGTGGCGAAGGCGACGGCGGCGCGCACGGCGGCGGCGAAGGCGGCGGCGTCCAAAGCCCAGGAGGCAAAAGCGGAGGAGAAGGCCCACGAGGCCGAGGACGAGGCGGCGAGGGTTGCGGCGGTCAAGGCGGCGACGCCGAGGGCGAAGAAACCCGCGGGCCCGGCGCCGAAGGCATCCACGCGGAAGACGACGGCTCCGGGGGCGTCGAAGGCGCAGAGCCCCGCGACGGCAAAGAGCCCCGCGAAGAAGGCGACGCCAGCGGCGAAGAAGGCCGGGACGACCGCAACGACGGCGAAGAACAGGGCCGTTGCGGCGAAGCGGCCGCTGGTGCGCGCCGAGAACACGACCGACGTCGCCGAGGTGAACGCTCCGACCGTGCGTGAGGCGGTTCGCGCGGAGGCCGATTCGACCGGGACCGCTCCAGCCTCCGTCGACGAAGGCGCGGTGACATCGTCCGACGGGGAGACGACGGAGGACACGGCGACGCCAGGAGACGAGGAGCAGACCCCTGCTGAGACCTTCGCCGGGACGGGCGAGCCGGACGCGGACCAGTACGCGCTCGTCGTCCGGGGCCTGGCGAAGACGTTCGGCGACCATCGCGCGGTCGACGGCATCAGCCTCACCGTGCCGGCCGGCTCGTTCTACGGGATCGTCGGACCCAACGGCGCGGGTAAGACCACGACGCTGTCGATCGTCGCCGGGCTCCTCAGCGCGGACGAGGGAACGGTGCACGTCTGCGGTGTCGATCAGAGGAAGGATCCGCAGGAGGCCAAGAGGCTCATGGGCGTCCTGCCGGACCGGCTCCGCACCTTCGACCGTCTCACGGGCAGGCAGCTGCTTCACTACTATGGGCTCCTTCGTGGCCTCGCGGCCGACGTCGTCGAGAAGCGCACCGCGGACCTGGCTCGCGCCTTCGACCTCACGGGAGCCCTCGGGCGGGTCGTCTCGGACTACTCCGCCGGCATGACCAAGAAGGTCATGCTCGCCGGCGCGATGATCCACTCGCCCCGGGTTCTCGTCCTCGATGAGCCCTTCGAGTCGGTCGACCCTGTCTCGTCGGGCGTGATCCTCGACATCCTGGGGGCCTATGTCGCGCACGGCGGGACGGTCATCCTGTCCAGCCATGGGATGGACCTCGTGGAGAGGGTCTGCTCGCGGATCGCGATCATCGTGGGCGGGGAGGTGCTCGCAGAGGGGACCGTCGACGAGGTGCGTGCGGGACAGACTCTGGAGCAGCGTTTCGTCGAGCTGTCCGGCGGCGCCGGCGAGGTGGAGGGGCTGGAGTGGCTGCACGCGTTCTCCGACTGAGAGTGGCGCTCCTGGCAGGAGCCGTCCGTGGCGACCGTGCGCGTGCCTCCCGTATGCTGCTGGCGCTCCTCCTCACCGCGGCGGCCACGGTCATCGCCGTCCTCGCGATCCTCAGCCTCGCCTCGGGGGCGATCGCCGTGGCGCGAGCCGTGATGGTCACCGGCGGCTCGGCCATCGTGCTCGGGTTCTTCCTCGCCCCGATCCTCGCCGGCGCGGTCGACCAGCTCGATCCGCGACGGTTCGCCGTCTTCGGCCTGGACGACCGCCGACTGCCGGCGGCGCTCGCTCTCGCCGCCCTGTTCAGTGTTCCGTCACTGGCACTCATCGCGGTGGAGGCTGCGTCCGCCGTGACCACGATCTCGCTCGGCGCACCCTGGCCGATCGCCGTGCTCGGCGCGTTCCTCTCGCTCGCGACCGCAGTGCTCGCCGCTCGGATCGGCATGGCGCTCGCCGCGATGCTCCTTCCGGAGCGGCGGTCCAGAGAGCTCACCGGACTGTTCGCGCTGGCCGTCGTCGTGGTGGCCGTGCCGGTCGGCGTCTTCGTCGCCTCTTTGGGGTGGA
This sequence comes from Microbacterium sp. S308A+, assembly GCF_049800815.1. NCBI lineage: Bacteria > Bacillati > Actinomycetota > Actinomycetes > Micrococcales > Microbacteriaceae > Microbacterium > Microbacterium sp. S308A+. The sequence goes on from NZ_JBNAFT010000002.1 coordinate 641,864, forward strand.
ACGGGAACGCCCCGGAGACCCTCGCCGGGATCGCCGCCGTCCTCGGTTTCACTCCGTTCGGCGCGGCTGCGGCATTCCCGCTGCACGCCGCGGCGGGTAACCTCCCTGGCACGTGGGTGACCGGGGTGCTCGCGGTGCTCACCACCGTCGTTGTCGCCGTCGTCTGGGCGTGGCTGGTCCGGCGGGCCTTGACCACGACCGAGCGCCCGACGGCCGTCCGCGAGCGGCCGGGGCTCGGCTGGTTCGCGCTTCTGCCGTCCAATGCCTTCGGAGCGATCGCTGCGCGCAGCCTCGTCTACTGGCTGCGCGACCGGCGTTACCTGGTGAACATCGTGATCGTGCCGGTGGCGGGAGTCCTCGCCGCGGTCCCTCTTCTCGTCGCGGGCGTGCCGCTCCCGCTCGCCGCCGCCCTCCCGGTCCCGATCATGGCGCTGTTCTTCGGATGGCTCCCGCACAATGACGTCGCCTATGACTCCACTGCCCTGTGGACACATGTCGCGAGCGGTGTGCGAGGGCTTCCCGACCGACTCGGCCGGCTGGTCCCGGTCCTGCTCATCGCGATCCCGGTGCTCGCCGTCGCGATCTCCGTGACGCTCGCCGTGATCGGACGATGGATGCTCCTTCCGACGGTGACCGGTGTGGCGATCAGCCTCCTGCTCTCCGGGCTCGGTCTCTCGAGCATCGCCTCCGCGGTCTCGCCCTACGCCGTCTCTCGTCCGGGAGACAGTCCGTTCCAGCAGCCGCAGCGTTCTGCCTCTCGGGGACTGCTCGGTCAGTCTCTGGCCCTCCTCGGACCGATCGTGCTGAGCGGGCCGACCCTCGCGCTCGCCTGGTTCGCGCTCGTCGACCCGGAGGCATCGGTCTTCGCGCCTCTCTGGGCCGGCCTCCTCACTGGCTCTCTCGTGCTCATGATCGGCGTGCTCGTCGGCGGGCGCGTCTACGAGCGCAGTGGCGAGCGGCTGATGGAGTTCGTCGAGACCGCTTGATCGGCGGCAGGCCGGAGCCCTCCGAGGCGTGCACGGCTAGAATCGCGCTATGAGTACCCCGCTGGACGCGCCCGATCAGGGCGGTGTCGCCACCCTGGACCGCGAACTCGAGCAGCTCCTCGAGGAGGAGCTTCAGGAGCCGGGAGACCATGAGCGGTTCTCCCACTACGTGAAGAAGGAGAAGATCCTCGAGTCGGCGCTCACCGGAAAGCCGGTGCGCGCGCTGTGCGGCAAGAAGTGGACTCCAGGTCGTGACCCGGAGAAGTTCCCGGTCTGTCCCACCTGCAAGGAGATCTATGAGTCGATGGCCCGCTGAGCCGACCGACCTGTCGTGCTCAGCCCGCGTCGACGAAGACGGTCGGGATCGCCGGATCCGACTTGCTGAGCGCCAGAGCACGTACCGGCAGCTCCTCGCGAACCCGAAGATGATGCTCGCGAGCGGCGACGGTGCCGGCCGTGCCCTCGGCAGATCGGTCGATCTCACCGTGATCGACAAGGGTCACCTGCAGTGCTCGTCCGTCCGGATGATCGGCCGCCGTCCCCACCTCTTCGAAGCCGTCGGCCACCGATATGGTCTCGGACCGGGCAACGCCGTCGGCGAGCAGACGGAAGGCCGCCTTGCGTCCCCCGTGCGACGCCTTGTCCTGTGACGCCTTCGCGACTGCGACCCAGGCGCCGTCGGAGCCCTGCCGGGCGACGAGCTTGTAGACCATGCTGGCCGTCGGATACCCGGATCCCGTGACGACCGACGTCCCCACTCCGTACGCATCCACGGGGGAGGCCGCGAGGGCGGCGATCGCGTACTCGTCGAGGTCGCTCGTCACTGTGATGCGTGTGCCTGTCGCGCCGAGCTCGTCGAGTTGCGCCCGTACCTCGGCGGCGACGAGCGGGAGATCGCCGGAGTCGATCCTGACCCCTCCTAGTCCGGTTCCGGCCACTCGGATCGCCGTCTCGACGCCGCGTCGGATGTCGTAGGTGTCCACGAGCAGTGTCGTGCCCGCGCCCAGCGCGTCGACCTGGGCGCGGAAGGCGTCCTCCTCGGTGTCGTGCAGGAGAGTCCACGAGTGCGCTGCGGTCCCCATCGTCGGGATGCCCCAGCGGCGTCCCGCCTCGAGGTTGCTCGTCGCACCGAAGCCGGCGATGTACGCCGCTCTCGCTGCGGCGATGGCGGAGTCCTCGGCCGTGCGTCGGGAACCCATCTCCGCCAGCGGTCGGTCTCCGGCCGCTATCGCCATGCGGGACGCGGCGGTCGCGACCGCCGAGTCGTGGTTCAGCACGCTGAGCGCCAGCGTCTCCAGGATCACCGCGTCGGCGAACGTGCCTTCGACGGTGAGGACGGGGGAGCCGGGAAAGTAGAGCTCGCCCTCGCGATAGCCGCGGATCGTGCCGCCGAAGCGATAGCCCTCCAGATAGCGCAGCGCCTCGGTGTCGACGACCTTCCCGTCGCGGAGATAGCGCAGTTCGTCCTCGCCGAACCGGAAGTCCCGCAGCAGGGAGAGCAGGCGCCCTGTGCCGGCGACGACCCCGAACCGGCGTCCGCCGGAGAGACGGCGGGAGAACAGCTCGAACACGGAGGGCCGGGAGGCGGTGCCATCGCGCAGCGACGCCTCCAGCATCGTCAGCTCGTAGCGGTCGGTCTTCAGCGCGGTCGAACCGGTCATGACCGACAGTGTATGGCCGTGGAGGGTGAGGGGCCGCGAAGGCAGAGCCGGAGGTCGGGCTAGGCTGGGGGACCATGAACGACGCGCCGATCGGCATCTTCGACTCCGGTGTCGGCGGGCTCACGGTGGCGAGGGCCATCCGCGCGCAGCTGCCCCGCGAATCGTTCGTCTACATCGGCGACACCGCGCACACGCCCTATGGCCCCAAGCCCATCGCGGATGTGCGTCGTTATGCGCTCGACGTGCTCGACACCCTCGTCGACCAGGGCGTGAAGATGCTCGTGATCGCCTGCAACACCGCCTCGGCCGCGATGCTGCGCGACGCCAGGGAGCGCTACGCCGTTCCGGTGGTCGAGGTGATCGGCCCCGCCGTTCGCCGGGCGATGTCGACGACGCGCAACGGGCGGATCGGCGTGATCGGCACGGTCGGCACGATCGGGTCCCGTGCCTACCAGGACATGCTGGAGGTGAACGAACGGCTCGAGGTCTTCGCCGCGGCGTGTCCGCGCTTCGTCGAGTTCGTCGAAGCCGGGATCACCGACAGCCCCGAGGTGCTCGCCGTGGCGGAGGAGTATCTCGCACCGCTGCGCGCCGCCGACGTCGACACGCTCGTCCTCGGCTGCACGCACTACCCGTTCCTTCGCGGCGCGATCGGCTACGTGATGGGCGAGGGGGTCTCGCTCGTGTCGAGCGACGACGAGACAGCCGGCGACGTGTTCCGCCAGCTCGTCCGTGGTGACCTGCTCGCGTCGCAGGACGCCACCGCGAGCTATGTCTACGAGGCGACCGGCGACTCCGCCGACGACTTCACCGCGCTCGCCAACCGGCTCATGGGCCGCGAGGTGCGCGACGTCCAGCTCGTGCAGACCGGGGTCATCGACCTCCCGGGCGCAGAGAGGCTCCGGGGCTGACCCGGACACGCGATCGATCGACAGAGGAGAGACAATGACCGAGGCGAGTCCCCAGGACACCGTGCGGGCCGACGGGCGCGCCGTCGACCGCCTGCGTACGATCACGATCGAGCGCGGATGGAGCGCCCAGGCGGAAGGCTCGGCGCTGATCAGCTTCGGAGGCACGAAGGTGCTGTGCACAGCCTCCTTCACGAACGGGGTCCCGCGTTGGCTGACCGGCAAGGGCAAGGGCTGGGTCACGGCGGAGTACGCGATGCTGCCCCGGGCGACCAACGAGCGCAACGACAGGGAGAGCGTCAAGGGCCGGATCGGCGGCCGGACACATGAGATCTCCCGGCTCATCGGCCGGGCGTTGCGTGCGGTCGTGGACACCAAGGCCCTGGGGGAGAACACGATCGTCATCGACTGCGACGTGCTTCAGGCGGATGGCGGCACGCGCACCGCCGCCATAACCGGAGCGTACGTGGCTCTCGCGGACGCGATCGAGTGGGGACGACGAAAGCGGTTCATCGGGCAGAAGGCCACCGTGCTGCACGATTCGGTCGCCGCGGTCTCCGTGGGGATCATCGACGGCGAGCCGATGCTCGACCTCGCCTACGTCGAGGACGTCCGGGCGGAGACCGACATGAACGTCGTCGTCACCGGTCGTGGCCTGTTCGTCGAGGTGCAGGGGACGGCGGAGGGTGCGCCCTTCGACAAGCGGGAGCTGGACGCGTTGCTCGAGCTCGGCGTGAACGGGTGCGCCCAGCTGCGCGAGCACCAGATCGCGGCGCTGTCCGCATGAGCCGCCGGGTCGTCCTCGCAACGCACAATCCACACAAGATCGAGGAGTTCGGCGCGATCGTCGCCGTCACGCGCCCCGATGTCGAGGTGATCGGCTATGACGGGCCCGAACCGGTGGAGGACGGCATCACGTTCCGCGAGAACGCGCTGATCAAGGCCCGCGCCGCCGCCGCTCACACCGGCCTTCCCGCGCTCGCCGACGACTCGGGGATCTGCGTGGACGCGCTCGGCGGCGCGCCGGGTGCGTTCTCGGCGTACTGGGCCGGACAGCGGAAGGACGCGGTCGCCAACCGGGAGCTGCTGCTCGATCAGCTCCGCGACATCCGCGACCCTCGGCGTGGCGCACGGTTCGTCTCCACGATCGCGCTCGTGATCCCGCGGGAGGGGGACGTCGCGGTCGAGCATGTCGTCGAGGGCGTCTGGCCAGGGCGTCTGTCCGCGAGCGCCCGGGGGGAGAACGGCTTCGGATACGACCCCGTGTTCGTCCCCGACGGTCAGCCGGCGGGGAGCGAGCGGACGCTGGGCGAGTGGTCGGCCGAGGAGAAGAACGGGGATTCCCACCGTGCGCGAGCCTTCCGGGCGCTGGTCCCGCTCCTCGCCGCCCTCTGAGGCCGCGCGGCTACTGAGAATCGTTACCCTTCCCGAGTAGACGAAACGGCCCCGGGATCGCCGTCCCCAGCCCTAGCCTGGAGGCATGCACGATCACGCACCCGCCCAGGGCGGCATCCGTTCCGCCGGCAACCGGCGGCTCCTCGCGATCTCGCTGACCATCACCGCCACGGTGATGATCGTCCAGGTCGTCGGCGCCCTCCTCTCCGGCTCTCTGGCGCTGCTCGCCGACGCGGCGCACATGTTCACCGACTCCTCGGCGCTCGTGATCGCGCTCATCGCGAGCGCGGTCGCCGCGCGCCCGGCGGACGACCGTCGCACCTTCGGCTATCAGCGGGCCGAGGTCTTCGGCGCGCTGATCAACGCCGTCATCCTCATCGTGCTCTCGGTGAGCGTGGCGGTGCAGGGCGTCCAGCGCCTCGTCGAGCCCGGAGAGATCGAGGTCGCGGGACCGCTGATGCTCACCGTCGCCGTGGTCGGGATGCTCGCCAACGCGACGTCGATGTGGCTCCTCAGCGCGGCGCAGAAGAAGAGCATCAACGTGCGCGGGGCCTACCTGGAGGTGATGGGGGACCTCATCGGCTCGGCCATGGTGATCGTCGCGGCGATCGTCATCGTGACCACGGGCTGGATGCCGGCCGACGCCATCGCCTCGCTCGTGATCGCGGCGATGATCGTGCCGCGGGCGATCGTGCTCCTGCGTGAGGTCTTCTCTGTGCTCGCCGAGTCCGCGCCGAAGGGAACCGACGTGAGCGACATGCGGCAACACCTGCTGGAGACCCCCGGCGTCACCGGCGTCCATGATGTGCACGTGTGGCAGCTGACCCGTGGCGCTCCCGTCTTCACCGCGCACGTCTCGGTCGATCCGGCTCTGATCGCCGCCGGGCGTTCGGCCGCCTTGCTGGAGGAGCTGCAGGCCTGCCTCGCCGATCATTTCGACGTCGAACACTCGACGTTCCAGATCGAGCCGGCGGACCGCGCGGGGTGCGACGCCGTCCACGCCTGAGGTCGAAGCGGGCGCGGCGGCAGGGTCGCCGGCGAGTCATCCTGAGGGATGACGACGGTACCGCCCGCGAGGGACGACGTCTCGGGCGGATCCGCGTAACGTCGCGGAAGACCCGAACCGAGGAGCAGCATGCCCTATCTCGATCTCGCCGTCATCGCCGGACTTCTCGCGACCCTCCTCGTGGGCTTCCTGACCCGGCGGCGCTCTCCGCTGATCGTCTCGGCGGTCGGAACGGCGGCCCTCGTGGCGCTGGGGGTCGCCTTCGTGGCGGAGGGGTCGCGATGGCAGCTGGTCGCCATCGCCGTCTCCGCCCTCCTCGTCGCGGGAGCGGTGCTCTGGGCGCGCTCCGGTGGCTCGCGAGGACTGGCCAGGGCCTCCGGCGTCGCTCTCGCCGTCGTCCTGGTCGTGCTCGGCGGCGCGGCGTGGGGGCTGCCGCCCGTGCACGTCCCCGCTCCGGGCGGGCCGTATGCGGTCGGGGTCGCCTCCACCGTATGGGTCGACGATGCCCGTGATGCCCGAGGCGGCGACGGCGGGGAAGGACGTCGATCGATCCCCGCCACCATCTGGTATCCGGCGTCGAGCACGGGGGACCGGACCGAATACCTCCCCGACCGAGGGAGAGCGGACGAGCTGGCCACGGCCCTCGCCGCGCAGTACGGGATGCCGCCGTTGCTCCTCGACGGTCTCCTCCGCGCTCGAGCGAACGCCTCCTGGGACGCACCGGCGGAGGAGGGATCCTTCCCAGTGGTCATCGCCTCACCGGGGACCTCCAGCACCCGTTGGCTGATGACGTCGTGGGCAGAGGAGATCGCGAGCAGGGGAACGGTCGTCGTCGCCGTCGACCATCCCTACGACGCCGTGGCGGCCGAGCTCCACGACGGGGGCACCGTCCGTGGCGATCTGACCACGACCGGCGACGACATGCTCGACCAGGCGCTCGCCGACGGCTGGGCGAGGGTGCGCGCCGCCGACATCCTCGCTGTCGTCGACGAGCTGACGCAGGCCGGTGACCGCCTTCCGGCGCTGCACGCCGCGGACCCGAGTCGCATCGTCGCCGCAGGACACTCACTGGGCGGCGCCGCGGCCGTCGAGGCGGCGCGGCTCGATCCGCGGATCCGCGGGGTCGTCGACATCGACGGCATGCCCCGCTCTCCGGCGGGCACGGTCCTCGGACGCCCTGCCGTGTTCGTCGTCGCCGGTGACGCAGATCCCAACCCGGTCTACGACGCCGCGGTCCTGGGGTACCTTCGGGACGGCGCGGCGGCGCGGCTGACAGTCGACGGGGTGACCCATCTGAGCCTCGTCGACACGGGACTCCTTCTCGCTCCTGTCCCGGGGATCACCGGTCTTCGCGGACCGGAGGGGCCGCGGCTCGCCGCACGGGCGACGGAGATCGTCCTCGATGCGGTGACGACGGGGACCGATCCGGACAGCACCGCCCTGGCCGCCCTGGGACGGGTCGGCTGACGCGCCGCGGCGCCGTTCGTCCCGGGTCAGGTGTCGATCGTCAGGGCTCGATCTCGATCTCGATCTCGCTCTGGTCCTTGTCCGGGCGCAGCCCGCGCCATCGCGCGTGACGGAGGATGCGGTCGGGCGTCCAGTTGGCGTACTCGACCTCGCCGACCAGCCGCGGCTCGACCCAGAGCGCGTCGGACGCGTCGGCGGGCGGGACGAGATCGACGGGGCAGGTGTCGACGCGGAGGACGTCGAGCTCGCGGCCGAGATGCATGAGCATCCGGTCCGTGAATCCGGTGCCGACGCGTCCCGCGTAGCGAAGACCCGAAGGCATCGCTCCGTCGGGGACGGCGAGGAGCAGCGAGCCGATCCGGCCCGAGCGATCGCCTTTGCCAGGACGGATCCCGACGACCACCACCTCCTGCGTTCTGGTGTGCTTCACCTTGAGCCAGCGCGACGAGCGCCGGCCGGGAAGATAGGGGGAGGCGGGATCCTTGACCACGATCCCCTCCAGTCCCAGACGGGCGCTGGTCTCCAGCGCCGCTTCGACGTCGTCGAACACGGGCGGGACCACGACCGCGGCATCGCATCCCTCCGCCATCCGCTCGAGGAGCTCACGGCGGTCGCGCAGCGGCAGCCGTGTGACGTCATGGCCGTTCAGGCTCAGCAGGTCGAACAGATGGTAGCGGACAGGGACCCGCACGACCTCGCGCTCGATCTCTCTGGCACGGGTCAGGTGCATCCTCGCCTGCAGCTGCGTGAAGCTCGGCCGCCCCGTCCCGTCGAGTGCGATGATCTCTCCGTCCACGACCGCGTCGTCGACGGAGAGGTGCGGCGCGCCGTCCGCGGTCAGCTCCGGATAGCGTCCGGTGATGTCGGTGCCGCTTCGGGCGCGGAGCGTGAGCCGGCCCTCCCGGTCTCCCTCCCGATGCCAGGTGCCGATCGCGCGGATCCCGTCCCATTTGATCTCCGCCCAGCCGCTCAGCGTCCGCACGCTGCCCGGCGTGCCGTGCTCGGCGAGCATCGGCAGCGGCGACGTCGAGGCCTCGGGAGCGGCAGCGGACTGTTCGGGGTCCGCCGCCCGGGGTACCCCGACGGCCGGCGCCGGCGTGTGGCGTGCCCGTCGCCGCGAGCCGTGGTCCACCATCCGGTGCAGCAGCCACGAGGATTTCTCCCCTTCGCCACTGGTGCGGATGAGAGCGAGTCTGGCGGTGCCGAGAGGCCCTCCTGGCCGCCCGGTGAAGGTGCCGATCACCTCGTCCTCCCGCCATTTCTCCAGCTCGACCGTGCCGGTGTCCCACACGGTCATCTCGCCGGCGCCGTACTCGCCGTGCGGGATCGTCCCGGCGAACGTCAGATACTCCAGCGGATGGGGCTCTGTCATCACCGCCAGGTGGTTGCGGTCGGTGCGGGCCGGGACGCCCTTCGGCACCGCCCAGCTGACGAGGACTCCCGCGTCCTCGATGCGCAGGTCATAGTGCAGGCGCCTGGCGTGATGCTCCTGAACGACGAAGCGACGGGCCGTCCCGCTCGCGCCGGGAAGCGGCGGTCCGTTCGGCATCGGCTCCGGCGTCTTCCGCGCGTCGCGCTTGTCGAGATACGAGATGAGGGCGTGAGGCTCGTCGTCGCTCGCGTCGAGCGCATGGAACGGATCGACCCCTGCCGCGACGCGGTCGAGCACCTCGTCGAACCTGAGCTGGCGGAGCGAGGGGTCGTCGAGCTCCGCCCAGGTGCGAGGCGCGGCCACCCAGGGTTGCGCTCGTCCGCGGAGCGAGTACGGCGAGATCGTGGTCTTCTTGCCGTTGTTCTGGCTCCAGTCGATGAAGACCTTTCCCGTGCGCAGCGCCCGGGACATCGTGCTGATCGCGAGCTGCGGATGATCGGCCTCGATCGCCCGTGCCAGCTCGTGAGCGACCGCGGAGATCTGCTCGCTCGTCTGTGTGCCGGGCAGCGCGGCGTAGAGATGGATCCCTTTGCTGCCGCTGGTCACCGGGACGGGCGGCAGGCCCATTCCCTCGAGGATCGGCCGCAGCAGCCGGGCCACCTCCGCGCACTGGGCGAGATCGGCGCCGGGGCCGGGATCGAGGTCCAGCACGATCCGGTCGGGATCCCGTCTGATCCCGTCGGCGTCGAACCGCCATTGGGGGACGTGCAGCTCGATCGCGGCGATCTGCGCGAGCCAGACGAGTGCGGGGACGTCGTCCACGAGCGGATAGTCCTTCGGGCCTCCCGAATGCTCGATCGGCAGCCGGCGGACCCAGTCGGGCGCCCCCGGCTCGAGCTGCTTGGCGAAGAACGGCGTCGTCGGCGCGGCGGCGGTGCCCACCCCGTCGACCCAGCGCTTACGAGTGACGGGCCGCCCCGCGAGGGCGGGGAGGAGGGCAGGGGCGATACGGACGTAGTAGTCGATGATCTCGCCCTTGGTGGTTCCGGTCTCGGGATAGACGACCTTGCCGAGGTTGGTGACGCGCAGGCGCCGGCCGCCCACGTGGACGACCTGCTCGTCGTCGCCCCCTCCGCTCCCGGCCGCGCCGGTTGTCCTGCCTCCCATGCGCCCAGGCTAGCCGCCGTGCGCGCCGTGCGCGCCGTGCGCTGGTGCGAGGGGAGCGACTGGTGTGTACTGGTGCGATGAGGACGATCTGGAAGGGCGCGCTCACCTTCGGCCTGGTCAACGTGCCGATCAAGGTGTACTCCGCGACCGAGGACCATGACGTGCCACTGCATCAGGTCCATGCGGCCGACGGCGGACGGATCCGGTACCAGCGCACATGCGAGGTGTGCGGCGAGACGGTCGCCTACGCCGACATCGATCGCGCGTTCGTCGAGGACGGGCAGACGGTCGTGCTCACCAAGGAGGACCTCTCCGCCCTCCCCGCTGAGCGCAGCAGAGAGATCGACGTGGTCGAATTCGTCCCCTCTGATCAGGTCGACCTGCTCACCTTGGACAAGGCGTACTACCTGGAGCCGGACTCGGCGTCCCCCAAGGCCTACGTTCTCCTGCGGCGCACGCTGGAGCAGACCGACCGCACGGCCATCGTGCGATTCACGTTGCGTCAGAAGACCCGGCTGGCCGCTCTCCGCGTTCGCGGGGACGTGCTCGTCCTGCAGACCCTGCTCTGGGCCGACGAGGTACGGGAGGCGGCATTCCCGGCGCTCGACGAGCCCGTGAAGATCTCGGACAAGGAGCTGGAGCTCTCGGCGAGCCTCGTCGAGAGCTTCTCCGGGGACTTCGACCCTGCGGCCTACGTCGACGAGTATCAGGCGGAGCTCCGCACCCTCATCGAGGCGAAGATCGAGAAGGGGGAGTCCTTCGAGGTCGCGGACACGTTCGACCAGCCGGAGTCGGGCGGTGGCGAGGTCATCGACCTCATGGAGGCCCTTCGCGCGAGCGTCGAGCGCTCACGCGCGGCGCGATCGGAGGGGGAGCGGGCGAAGGACGCGGGCTGAGCCGTGTCGTCCTTCCGCCCGCTCGGCCGGGGTGCGGCGTTCAGCCCTCGACGGACGGAGCGGCCTCTGGCGCGGCGGACGCCTCGCGCTCCTTCTTGACCTTGCGACGCTCGGAGAGGTAGTGCCAGAGCGTGATCAGCGCGGTGCCGCCGACGGCGATCAGCAGGATGACGTCGATGTACTTCGTCACGAGGTCGGCGACCCACGGGATGTAGGCGATCAGATAGCCGACCATGGTGAGCCCGAAGCCCCACAGCAGCGCGCCGATGAGGTTGTAGAGCGTGTACTTGCGCCACGGCATGTGGCCGACCCCGGCGGCGACCGGCGCGAAGGTCCGCACGATCGGGACGAAGCGGGCGAGGATGACGGTCAGACCGCCGAAGCGCTCGAAGAAGGCGTTGGTGCGTTCGACGTTCTTCTTGCTGAACAGTCCGGACTCTTTGCGTTCGAAGACCGCGGGTCCGCCCTTGTGGCCGATGATGTATCCGACCTCGCCGCCGATGAAGGCCGCGAGCGCGATGAGCAGGGTGACGACCCAGATGTTCACTCCGAACACGTTGTTCGTGTTGGTCAGCAGCCCCGCGATGATCAGGAGGGTGTCGCCGGGCAGGAGGAAGCCGACGAGGAGACCGGTCTCCGCGAAGACGATGAAGCAGACGACGAGCAGGGCCCAGGGGCCGGCGGCGCCGATGATGGTCTGCGGGTCGAGCCAGGGTATGAGAGCGGCGTGGTGCACAGGATTCCCGTCGGTATGGTGTCGGCGGTCAGGACCGTCCGCAGGGTGCGGACGGGGTTCGCGGCGCGCGAGCGCGTGCTACTCCGTGCGGAAGGTGGGACTTGAACCCACACGCCCGGAGGCACAGGAACCTAAATCCTGCGTGTCTGCCAGTTTCACCACTCCCGCGGGTCGGTTCAGTCTACTGATCCGGATCCCCGGCTTTCCTGGGGGTTGACCCCCGGTTTCCGGGAGGGATTCCCCGACCTGTGGATAACTTTCGAGGCGTGACGGCGGATCTTGTCAGGATGCACGGATGAGCAGTTCCCCCGCGACCGTCGCCGAGCGCGTCCGCGCCCGGCTGCGGGCCGAGCGAACCGACCCGTCGATGGATCCCGACGGCGCCCGCCGTATCGCGCAGTTCGAGGTCCGGCGGCACAACGATCTCGCCCTGGCGCGCGGTGGGTCGATGATCGACGACGAGGCAGGCACGGTCCGAGACATCCTGGCCGGGGTGAGCGGTTTCGGCGCTCTGCAACCGCTCCTCGACGATCCCGAGATCGAGGAGATTATGTCCATGCACCGGGGTAGGCCCGAGGCTACACCACGCAGAACGGCCCCTGGGTGCTCCCGCCGTCTGCGGGGCCCAGGGGCCGTGTCTCGGGCAGCGGTTACTTAACCGCGACGAAGACCTTGTCCGGCACCATGCCGGGCCGGATGGCGAGAACGCCCTTGTCGATGTCCACTGACGGGACGGCGATGGCTACGCTTCCCGAGGCGCTTGCGCCCTTGTAGATGACGTCGATGGGCATGGAGTCCGGGAGGACGGCAATGGCCTTGGTGCGGTCAACGGTCTGTCCGCCGGCGGTGACGTAATCGACGCCGACCAGAGCGGGCGTCGCTCCGTTCGCATCGTCGCCTGTGTAGGTGACGGTGTAGTTGACGGTGATGTACTGCGAGCCCTCCGGGGCGGGCTGGTTGAACTGGTTCGCCTCGGCGACGGTCTGCTGCGCGTCGAGGTTGACGCTGTTGACGACGACGGTCCAGTCCTTGCCCGTGATCGTCGAGCCCAGCGCGGCGGGGTTCTCTCGGGTGCCGCTCTTCGCCTCGGCCGCGGGCTTCTCGGCGGCCGGGGATGCGGCGGGCTTGCCACCGCTCGGCGGGGTCACTGAGGGGGCGGAGCACCCGGCCAGGGCGAGGGCGCCCGCGAGGGCGACGCTGGCGAGGGCAAGAGAGCGCTTCATAGGGATTTGCCTTTGCTGTGAGACGTAAATGGAACTGCTATGCGAAGACTAGCGGGTCGCGCGGACATCGCGCATACGCGCGTATCTCTTGGCCCGCCGGGCCCGCATGTAGCGTGCGGTCGGTGGCAGGATCACCAGGGCCCAGAGGAGCGCCCCGAGGGGGAGCGCCACCTCCGGGGACAGGTAGTCGGGAGCGATGTTGGGCATGGTGGTGTCCTTAGAAGAGCGGGGGCGGGGTTTCGGAGATGATGTCTCCGCCAGGGAAGTGGAGATAGCGTCCGGATCCGGTGACCTCTTCGCACCTCAGCCTCAGAACGCTGGGTGCGGGAGTCTCCGCCCCGCCCCGCTCCAGATATTCGACAAGGGCCTTGAGTCGCGCGACACTGTCGCGGGCCTGCCCGAGCGAGAGGTTGCACGCCTGACAGAGGAGGCCACGGACGCAACGGCCACACGACGCAGCGCGGGACGGGCAGCATTTGTGGTCGTGGTCGATGTGCCACTCGTGCCGCCTCGAATCAGTCGATCCGCAAGCGGCGCACTTGGCGGCGCTCAGAAGCATGTCGAGCTCGTCAACGGTCATGCCGTAGCGGGCGGCGCGATTTGCGAACGCAGGGGTGCCCCGGCGCGCCGCCGTCTCAGGTGTGTACCGGCTCCCGGCCTTGGTGCACCTGGGGCTACAACGACGGTGGTTTCCCCGCTTTGGGGTGAAGGTGGACTCACACACGACACACGTCCGCGGAGTAGGGTCGAAGCTCACCGGTCTGCCTCCTCAGCGCCGAGCGCCGCACGCATGGCGGCGATACCCTCCGAGCGGAGGCGCTGAACCTTCGAGCGGGTCATGCCCCGGCGGTGCGCGATCTCGCTATCGGGCAGCGGGTCGAGGTCCGTGAAGCCGTAGGCGTCACGGATGATGCCTCCACGTACCGAGTCGACGGCGGTGAATGCGATGGCGCAGGTCGCCGCGTCCTCGACGGTGGCGTAGCCGCGCTCTTCGGTGAGGCCAGTAATCTGCGTGTCCCATCCGGCGCCTCCGGTGAGGCTTCCTCCCGAGAGGCTGATGTCGCTTCCGGGCGATGCGGTAGAGATATGGGCGACGTGACCCTCGAAGCTGTCAGCGTCTATCGCTGCGCGTACGGCGTGGATCGTCTCATCCGCCATACCGAGCGCGCGAGCGGCGGCCATGACGTCGCCGCCAGCGCCTGCCTCTCGGCGAGCCTGGTAGAACTTCCGCCGCGTCCGGGCGGGCACGCTGAGGCCGGGGTGGAGGCCGTACTCGTGTTCGGTCTCCTGCGCTTGATGCCCCAGGCGTCGCGCAACGCGCTCCGTCCCATCGCACGAGGCCACCGTCTCCCAGAACGCGAGAAGGACGTTGGCGCGCGCCTCGTCAGAGGTCACGTTCCCGCCGGAGCGGGTGACCTCTCGCGCCACGAGCGCACGGAGGGCGGGCGCGTACTGCATGAGGAGGTCGTTCTTGGCGTCGTTGTCCCCGTGCTGTGCGCGATCGATGAGCGAAAGCTCCGCCTCAAGTTCGAGCGGCGCCACGCCGCCGAGCGGCAGGTCGAAGATGGCGGCGATAGAGATGGTCGCGGTCATGGCGGTCCCTTCGGTGGTGTCCCTGGGTCGGGACAGGTGTCCCTATGTCGGGACAGATTTGGATAACGAAAACGCCCCGTGAGGCGTGGTGACAGTCTGTCCCGACATAGGGACGTTGTCGATGCGACACGCCGCGGTGTCCCGATATAGGGATAGGATTTGAGGTATGAGTCCTCGTGGAACTACTGCTGCTCCAGGGCGCCTAGCCCAATCGGTTGCGCGCTCGCTCTTCGCTGGCGCCCCGTCTCTCCGTGAGCTTGAAGAAGCGACGGGGTTGAGCCGGAACTATCTGCACGAGCGCGCCACCCTCAAGAAGCCGCTGACGCTCAATGACGTCGAGGTCCTCTGTCAGGCGATGGGCCTGGGTGACCCCACGGCGTTCATGGTCGAGGCGGCGAAGGCGGCGCGCTAGCTCTCCGATGGTCTGCGCTGGCTCTCGGATATTCGAACATCCGTTCGAAATTGGAGTGTGCCGGTACCCTCGGACATTCACCTACGCGCGTATGCCTGCCCATGCGTCCCGGGCGTCTGTGAGTGAGCGTGCGGCGTTGGTCGCTGTCTCGCTGATGTCCTCCAGTGCGACCTCTGTTTCCAGCACGGCGGCGCGGAGGCGGAGGCGGCGCTCGTCGGTGGCTGTGTCCTCGGTGGGCCGCGAGACGCCGCCTGACCCCCGCTCTGGAGTGTCGAGTCGCTTGGATGGTCCGAGGGGTGGGAGGTAGTCGAGACCGATGGTCTTGGCGTACTCCTTGCAGAGGATGACGAGGGCGGATCCGGCGGCGCGGATGCGAGCGGCGGGGCTCAGGGTCACGGGGTTTCCTTTCGTGGGTAGTGGGTCAGGCCGCGTCGAGCTCGGCGGGGACGTGGTAGCCAGAGCCCCAGGAGCGGCCGTAGACCTCTGGATCGCTGACGATGGGGATGGAGTAGAACGAGGACTCCATGAGGCGGCCGATTTCGTGGATGACCTCCTCGGCGTCGGCGGCGTCGGCCTGCGCGATGAGCTCGTCGTGCACGGGCAGGAGGAGCGTGTCGCCGAGGCCAGCGTCGAAGATGTCGACGATGGCCTGCGCGAGGAGATCGCGCGCCGTGCTCTGTACGACGTAGTTTGTTGCTGCGTAGAGCCGGTCACGGTCTAGCGGGAGGTGTCTGCCGGAGACCGTGATGACCTCGCGCTTCCCGTACTGGGCCCGGGACTGGAGGCGGGCGCCGTAGCGCTTGATGCCCGGGAACGTCGCGTCGTATGCCGCCATTGCGGGTTTGACATCGGCGATGGGGACGCCCGTCTGTCGCGACACCGTCGTTGCCCCGCCGCCGTAGACCTTGCCGAAGCCGATAGCCTTGGCGACCTTGCGCTGTCGCTTGGTGAAGTCGGGCCCGAAGACCTTGGCGGCGGTGAAGTCGTGAAGGTCGGTCCCGGACTTGATCGCCTCCATGAGCGTCTCGTCCTGGCAGAGCGCCGCTAGCACGCGCATCTCCACCTGGGAGTAGTCGGCGGCGATGATGAGCTTCCCGGGGTCAGCGATCATGGCTCGACGGATCGTCCAGTCGCCGGAGGGGAGCTGCTGGAGCGGCGGCTTGGAGATGCTCATGCGGGCGGTGCGGGCAGACAGTCCCCCGATGGTCGGATGGATTCGGTCATCGCTGTCCTTGAGCTTGAGGAAGGACTCCACGTAGCTCGTGCGCCACTTCCCGGCTCGCTTGGCGCGGAGGACGGCGTCGGCGAGAGGGTTGGGGGTGCGGGACTCGATGGGACTCCACTGGTCGTCGAGGTCCGCGAGCGACATGAGGACCGCCTTGTCGACCTTCCACGCACCCGAGGGGGTCTTCTCGGTGAGTGCCTCGCCCATGCCGAGGAGTGCGTCGGCGACCTGGGCGGTCGAATTGACGTTCTCGACGCCGTAGCGGGCGGCGGTCTGGGCGAAGTGCTCAGCCTCGTCCGCGAGTCGCTGGTCGAGGGTGTGGACGTAGGGGACGTCGATGAGGACGCCTCGGCGCTCCATGACCATGAGGAGTCCCTGGAGATGGTGCTCGAACTTGGACAGGTCGTTGAGGCCGAGGTCCTTGATGATCGGGGCCAGCTCTGCGAAGAGACGAGCGCCGAGGAGCACGTCGAGCCCGGCGTAGCGGACGTACGTCGGATGATCGATAGGGATGTGCGCCCAGCCGTCGTTCTTGGTGCAGGGCTTCCCGGTCTGGGGGTTCTTGATCGAGCGGAATACGGCGTTGAGACCGTCCTGTGTGTCAGGCGCGCTGTCGTCGACGTAGATGGCCGCAAGCTCCTTGAGCCGGAGGCCCGCCCCTCCCTCGCTCTGCTGTCGGGGGTCGATGAGGTGGGCGAAGACTCGGGTGTCGAAGGTCCGGGAGACAAGTTCCTCGAAGGGCACGCCGACGTGGCGGTCGAGCACCTTGAGGTCGTAGGGGGCGTTGTGCATGGTGAACGCCAGCGGCATCCGGAGCGCCTTGGCGATCACGTCACGGAAGATGTCGGCGCGGAGTACCCAGGCCTCTCGGGCGTCGCCGATCTGGAAGAGGCGTAGCTCGAATCCAGGGGCGTAGATGTCGAGTCCAGAGGTCTCCGTGTCGACGCAGAGCACCTTGCCGGCGCGGGACAGGAAATCGTAGAACCCGGTCAGCTCCGAGCGGCGCTCGGGCATATAGATGTGGCACTCGTCCCCGGCGAGCGAGTGGGTGAAGTGGATCATGCGGAGGGTCTCCGGTGTCGGCGTGCCCCGCCCTCCCAGGAGATCAGCGGAAGGGCGGGGCGGACGGGCAGGGGAAGGGAGCCTTAGCTCGTTGATGTCTGCGTGCGCCGCTCGGCTGCATCGGCGACGATCTCTGCGCGCTTACGGTCGAGTCCCTGATCGACAAGGACGGAGATGATCGCGCTGCGCGAGATGGTGGCGTCGTTGATGTCACCGAGCGCGGTGAGACAGGCGAGGGCGATGTAGTACTCCTCGCCGTCTGCGAAGCGCGCGAAGACGTCTCCGACAGCATCGAGCGTCGCGTCAACAACCTCGACGAGATCACCGATGGCAGGCTCCTGCTCCCCCCGGAACTCGACCCGGCCCCCGAGGGTGTCCGAGTAATACGGGGCTGAGGTGACGCGGTGCGTTGGGTGGAAGGCCATAGGTGTTCCTCTCAGAGAACGGCGTCGAGGTCGGCGCCGGTTATCGGTGTCGTTGAAGAGGGGGCCGGAGTGCTCACGCCTGCTCGCGCGATTTTCGGGGCGACTTCTTCCGGCTCGGCGTGCACCCGCGGGGCGCGCTTGATGCCAGCGAAGACGACGCCAGTAGAGGCGCGCTTCTGGTGGGCGCCGCGCTCCTTGAGCGCTCCGTAGAACGCCCGCTGGCTCCAGCCCTGGAGGTCCCGGAGGTTCTCCTCCTCGGCCCAGGTGCGGAAGTCGTTCCAGAGCGTCTTGCCCGCTACCTTGTGCGCCTCGTCGTCGTCCAGTAGGTACTTCCCCGGGAGGAATCCCTGGAGGATGTCGGATGCAGCGCGGTACTGGCGGTTCGCGTCGGCGACGGTTCCCGGGTCTCCGAGGCCCTGCTCGTACCATTCCCTGGCGCCGCGGACGGCCCAGGCGAGGATCCCTTGTGCCTCGTCGAGGAGCTTGGTCGCGAGTCGCGGGTCGCGCTCATGCGGCGCGAAGTACCTGTCCCAGTTGACGAGCTTGACTCGCCGCCACAGGCCCTCATCCTGGCCGCGGAACTGGGGCTCGAAGTTAGTGGCGAGCTGGAGGAGAAACTCGGGTCGGAACTCGAAGAACTCTTGTCGCATGAAGCGGGCGGCGATGAGGTCGCGACCGGTGACGCGCTTGAGCACAGCTTCGGCCATACGCTTGCCCTGCTCGCCCTCTGAGGCCATGACGAGACGGGCGCCCTTGAGCGCGGCGAGGTCGTTGGGGATCCCGCCGGACGGCTTGGTCTCGAAGGTCGAGAAGGGTGTCGTCGTCGTGATCTCGCGGAAGACCTCGGTGAGGGTGTCGGTGAAGACGCTCTTGCCGTTCGCGCCCTTGCCCAGGTGGATGACGAAGCACTGCTCGGTCGTGTGGCCGGTGATCCCGTAGCCGATCAGGCGGCGCATGAATCCAGGCATGGCGGGGTCTCGCGGGAAGACCTCCCCGAGGAACGCCTCCCAGCGGGCGGCCGTGGCCTGCGGGTCGTAGTCCAGAGAGATCCGTCGGGAGAGGAGGAGCGACGGATCGTGTGGCCGGAGTTCGCCCGTTTTGAGATCTACGACCCCGTTCCGGACGGCCAGGAGGTCCGGGTGCCGGTCAAAGTCGTTGATGCTGGCGGGGACTCCTTCGACGGCCTGGAGCTCGCGGAGCATAGAGTCGATGCCGCGGGTCGTCTGGACGTGTGCCGAGTAGCGCTGGAACCGGGTGGCGCGCCTCTTGTTACGCTCGCGCTCCTCCTCGGTAGCGCCTTCCGTTGCCGCCTGCGACGCCTCACGGGCGAGACGCTTGACGATGTCGGCGACGGCCTGCGCGTGGGTGCGGACGGCCTGCCGATCGTCGATGCGCCAGACGCCGTGCTCCAGGAGGAGGAAACCGGCTTCCGCGGTGAACTTCACGCCCGAGTCGCGGGAGGAGAGGTAGTCGCGGAGGTAGCGGGCCCCTCCGAGATCGGACAAGGCATATTCCGTCTCGTCCCAGGCGAGGAGCGCGGCCTCGCGGTGCTTGACGGGCTTCGCGTGAGTGATTGCACGAATGACCTCCCGGGAGAAGCCCTGCCGATCGCGAGCCCGCCAGTCGGTAAGGTCGAGGCCGTCCTCCAGATCGAGCACCCGGACGGAGACTCCCCGCGAGGCGAGCCCCTCGGCGAGGGTCGCAGAGAATCGGCGGCCTGCCGGGTCGCCGTCGCCCGCGACCACGGCCTCCCGGTCGCCGATCCAAGAAGCGACCTCGTCGACGACCGCGGGGTTGTTGACGCGCGAGGCCCCAGCGATTCCGATGGTGTCGTAGCCGAGTGCTGCTCCGGTGAGTGCGTCGCCGGGCCCCTCGCAGATGAGTACCTCGGGCCAGCCCGACGAGCCGGGGAAGAAGCCCAGCGGGGACCACGAGCCGCCCTCGGGTGACTTCGGCCCCTGCCAACGGACAGCGGCGTCCCTCTCCAGGGCACGAGCCTGAAAATTCCGGGCGATACCCTCCGGCGTGCGGAAGGGGACCACGAGGCGAGGGCCACCACCGATGTCGTCCACGTAGCCGAGGCCGAGGCGCGCGATGTCCTCCGGCGCGATGCCGAAGCGGTCCGCCGCGTATGCGTAGGCCTCGACGACGGGCTTGCCTCCGTGCGGCGCGCCGGTCAGGGCGGAGGCGTAGCCGTCGAGACGCATGGCGAGGCCAGCAATGGCGCCAGGCGTAGCCGGAAGCGCCGCGGTGGCACGCTTGGTCCGCGGGACATCGTCGCCTGCGGTCATCGTCGCGAGGTCGCGCATTGTCAGGCCCAGGGCCTTGACGACATCTGACGTCGCGCACATGGCGCGGCACTTGACGAGCACCTTGCCCGAGTCGGAGACGGTCACGCGGAGAGAGGCGTGGGAGTCCGAGTGGGACGGGCATGTGGCGAGGTAGCCGTCGGCGGTGTCCTCGACTCCGTCGAGCCTGGCGAGAAGATCGGTGAGGGTCATAGAGCGGGCCCCTTTCAGAGGAACGTGCTGAGGATGTGCTCGGCGAGGAGCGGTGGGACGGCGTTGCCGATCTGGAGGAAGCGCTTGGTCTGGGGACCCTGGAAGGGGAAGGCCGCCGGGTAGGACTGGAGCGTCGCGGCCTGCGCGGTCGTGAGGCGGAGGGCGCCGTCCATCTGCCGTTGCGTGCCGGTTCGGTAGCCCCTCCGGGGGAGTCGCGGATCCCCGGCGACAGTGGGCTCGGGGATGTCGATACGGCCCCAGGCGGCAACAGCCTCCGGGCTTGGTCGCCGGGCGCGCTCGGATGTCGGCCGCTCAGTGTCCAGCGCGGGACCGATCCGCCAGCCTCCTCCGCTCCCGTCGAGGGTCGGCGCCGGGGCGGTTATGGGCCGCTCGTAGGGGATGCTTCCGCGCTTGGACCGGCCCCCGTCCGCGTCCCGAGCCACGGCCGTGAAGTTGTTGGTCCGGACTGTGTATCCGTCCGCAGCCCAGGCCTTCCACGAGCACGCCGTCTCGGTGACCGTCTGGGCCGGCTCTGACGCCGGGCGAAGGTCGCGAGCGCGGTAGGCAACACCTTCGACGACAACCTCATCGCGGCCGTCGGAGACGCGCGGGCGTCCGACAAGGGTGTCAGACGCCCAGCCCAGCGCCTCCGCCATCGAGACCCACGGGAGGACACCCTCGTCGAGGCGCTGCGGGTCGCGGCTGTAGTAGCGGGAGTGAGTCGGCGTCGGGAGCGAGGCCTCGGCGCCGTCACGGCGGGCCACGAGGATGGCGCGGCGTCGCGTCTGCGGCACACCGTACTGCTCGGCGTTGAGGACGCCGACCGCGACCGAGTAGCCGAATTCGGAGCGGAGGACGTCGCCGATGGCCTCCCACACAGGGAGCACAGTCGGCACCTGCTCCAGCGCCACGAAGGTCGGGCGGAAGCGGGCGACGTAGGCCAGGGGAGTGAGGACGAGGGCCGTACGGTCGTCGAGCCCGGCTCCGGCGCTTCGGAGGTCGACGGACGGGTCCGCGGCGGCCGGGATGAGACGGAAGACGTCGTCGAGGGCACGGCGGCCAGCGCCCTTCCCGGCCACGCTGAACGTCTGGCACGGCGGCGAGGCGATGAGGATGGTCCGGTAGTCGTTCGCGAAGCCTCCGGCGTCGAGCCAGAGTTCAAGGCCCCGCTCGGCTTCGGGGGAGCGGCGATCCTCCAGGCCGTCCCAGACATCGCGGAAAACGGTGGACATGCCCGCGGCGTCGCGAGTGGCTACGGCCTCGGGCACGATCTCTACGCCGTGCTCCTCGATCCCGAGGCGCTGACATGCGACGCCCCAGCCCGACCCGGCGAACAGATCGAGCGCGACGAGTGGTTGGTCGTGTGTGGTCGCCATACCAGGCGGCCCCCTCTCTGCGTTCGTTGACGCTGAGGAGGGGGCCGCGGGGCGGAGAGGTGCCTAGTCCGCCTGTCCAGTCGTTGGCGGTGCAGACTGGAGGGTCCGAAGGAGGCGAGTGAAGGTGGCGATGTCCATTACGGCGTAGCCTTCGGCTGTCGACTTCCTGGGGCGCTTGATGAAGGCGACGCCGTAAGGCTGGCCTGCTCGGGCGGACTGGACGTTGGCACCTGCAACGCCGTCGCGGAGCGCGGAGGCCAAGTCCTTGTAGGCCTTGCACTGGCCTGCGAAGGGGTCGATGCCGTGGACGTCGCCGGTATCGAGCTGGCCGGTCTGGGCGACGCGGCGCGCCGGGATGCCGTTGTCTCGGAGGTAGGCGACCACGTCGGACTCGTAGGCGGTGCCCTTGCGCTTGGCGGCGTTAGCCACGGAGCACCTCGGCGAAGGCCTCCGGGGCCTCGGCGTAGCGGAGATACGCCTGGCCGGTGCCGGTGCCGTGGCTCACGATGGCAGCTCGGCCACGGGCGTCTCGCGCCAGCTCGGCAACCTCATCGGCGCTCATCGGGCGGTCCTTCTGCCGATGCGCCGGAACGGCCCCAGGGCAACGATGGTCCGCTCCAGGGCGGTGAGGATGCCCTCGTACGCCGGATCGCTGCGACCAACACGCTCCAGCCGGGCGCGCGCGGTCTCGGCGCGGGAGAGCACGGTGCGAGCCTCAGTCAGTACATCAGAGACACGGTGGCCGTCACGCTCAGCGCTCATCCCGCGTGCTCCTTGATCTTGTCGGGTCGGAAGCCCGCCCAGCGGTCGATGATGCGGCCGACGCTGTCGCGGGCCTCTACGATGGGCGCCGACGCGAGGCCGGAACGCTTGAACCCGTCGAGCTCGGCGGCCCGGGCTGGCGTGTCGATGCCGGGGCACTCATCGACCGCGAGGCCTTCGCGGAGGGCTGTCTTGATGGTCATGTCGCACTGCGGGCAGTGCGCGAGGCTCTTGGTGTGGACGGTGAGGGTGGTCATGCGGCCTTTCGGAAAGATGGGGAAGCCCCCGCCCGGGGGTGAGCCGAGCGGGGGCGGGGAGAGGGCAGCGTCAGCGTGCGCGGATCGCTGACGAGATGGCGTTACCGGTGCCGAGGATGAGGCACCATCCCAGGGTGAGGAGAGCGGTGAGGCCTGCGACAGCGGAGCCCGTCACGCCGAGCGCGGGGAAGATCAGGACCCCGGCGAGGACCGGGATACCGATGTAGACCAGGGCCGTCGCGATGACCGCGAGGACGAGGACCAGGATCACCGTGGCTGCGATGCCCCTGGTCGTCTTCGCGTTCCTGTCGATGAATGTGGCGGTCACGCGGCACCCTTGACGATGAGCTCGGACTTGGTATAGCTCACGGTCTGTCCCGCGCGGGGGCCGTTCTTCGCGACGAAGGAGACCGGGGACAGCTTGAGGGTGGCGGCGACCGGGCCTTCTGCGGCTTCGAGCTTCTCGTCGACTCCGTTGTAGGCCAGGTCGGAGGCGAAGCCCCACGACCCCGTCTTGAACTTAAAGACGCCGAGGTCGGGCTCGTCGGCGAGGCGGAAGAAGAGATCGATGTCAGGGATGGCCCCGATGTCCTTCTTGGCCTTGCGTTCGGCGAAGGTCAGATCCGCGTCTGGGTCGCGCTCGTCGGTGGGGTGTCCCTGCTCGTCGAGGATGTGCTCTCCGTCGCTGACGTAGATTGGCTTGCCGGAGCGGCCCCAGAGGACCATGCGCTGGCGGAGGTCGCTCGCCTTCTCGATCACGATGTCAACCTCGGTGGAGGCGGTGAAGACCTCGATGTTGTCCTCGCCCTTCGAGGCCCACTCCTGCGGCTCGTCTCCTCCCAGAAGCTCGTGAATCTTCGCCGCGACGTCAGGGTCGCCGGTCGTCATGCGCCACTCGTCGAGAGCCTGCGGGCGGTCGTCGATCATGTGGCCGGAGCGGAAGCGGCCGACGACATCGTCGGCGAACTTCTGACGGGGCTTCGGCTGATTGGCGGGGTCGGTGCCCCAGATTTTCAGTGCCATGTAGTGCGGTGTCTCTTCTCTGTGTCGGTCAGGCCGAGGGCCTGCTGTGTCGGACGTTGAGGAGGGGGCCTGGGAGCGCCGAGGTGCTCAGCGCCCTTTCTTCGCGACTTGGTTGGGTCAGGCCAGGTCGTCCAGGAGGGAGTGGACCTTGGGGTCGCCCGGCTCGTAGGCGTCGATGATGTCCTCGGGGCGTGCGGCCGTCGGCGGCCGGGTCATGCGCGGACCCAGACGCTGAGGAGTGCCGTGATGAGTTCGGCGCCCTCGGCCATGGTGAGCCCGCCCTGCTGGATGACGGTGACGACCATCGCGCACGCCCCGAAGCGGTCGAGCGCATCGGTCATGAAGCGAGTCCCTTAGGTACGTCGTCCCCTTCCAGGAGGACCTTGAACGACAGGCGGGCGGCAGAGTGCCAGACCACGACCCCCTCTGGCCGGTCGAACCCGGGAGCCACCATGGAGCCGTGCGTACGGAGGTACTCGACGAAGCGGGGGACCGCGTCGATAGAATCCTGTCCGAGGGTGGCGTTGAGGATCAGCACGACTCCCAGGCCGGGGACGGCGGAGAGGTCGGTGAGCCCCCAGCGGCCAGCGTTGAAGAGCGAGAAGCGGCGCTCCCCGTTCGTCAGGCCGTAGCCGCGCTGGATCCCGGAGCCCCACCATTCGCCATAGTGGCGACCCGGGCCGAGGGTGCCGACGAGTGCCTCGGCGTTATCCCGGACGTAGGCCGCGAAGCCGAAGTTGTCGGCCTTCGGCGTGATGAACCGGGTGCGTGACTGCGCGAAGACGACGAGCTCGTCGCCATGGGGTCCCACGACGTCGATGGCGTAGCCGTCGTCCGCCGGATCGAGGAGACGCTCTACGGCACCCTCGGCGTCGCGGACGTGCTCAAGCTCGGCGATGGGCACGATGACAACGGCCGCATTGGTGCCGTCGATCTTCTCCGTAACCAGAACGCTGCGATTCAAGCGCGGGATCTTAGGCCACGGCTCGAAGGGGACGCTCATCGGCGGGCTCCCTTCGGACGTGGAGTGACGGTGGTGAAGCGGGAGACGAGGTCCGCGCGGGGGTGGATGCCGTAGCCGTCCGCCCAAGCGACCGTGTATCGGTCACCGGGGAGGACGTCGGCGACCCGCCCCCATCGGTCGGGGTCGAGCGCGAGCGCGACGTTGTCACCCTTGCGGAGAGCTTTGGGGCGCTCGGGATAGAGGTGGACGGGGCCGAGGGGCTTGGGGCGTGGGGCGTTCATGCGGCGGCCTTTCGGTCGGACCTTGCGGCGGCGAGGTCGAGGCGATGGACGATGCGGCGGCGGGCCCGCGAGCCAGGCGGCAAGGCCAGGGCGGCGCGGAGCTTGTCGGCCCGGCGGCGCTCGGTGCGCTCGCCGGGCGTCTCCCGCCCGGCGTATACGTGCATGCCGGGGCGCTGGAGGCCGCGGAGGATGGCGAGCTGGAAGGAATTGGACTCGGTCATATGCGGAGGTCCTTTCAGAGCCCGCGAATCATGCGGAGGGTGTATGCGGCGTGCGCCTCGTCAGCGGGGAGGCTTGCGCCGTCCCGGATGATGAGGTCGCTCAGGCCGTGCTCGTAGCCGAGACGGTCGGTCAGCGCGTGCGCGGTGCCCGTGACGTCGACGAGCCACAGGTCGGAGTCCTGATCGATGTAGACGCCGGGCGCGAGGTCGTCGGGCTGGGGGTCGATTCCGGCGCTCATGCCACGCTCCTCTTGGAGCGTCGGGTGGAAGGCGCGGCTGAGGGCGAAGCCGGCTCTGGATCTGGCTGACTGCCCGAAGGGGCGTTGAACGGGCCGTAGAGAGAGGCGAAGAAGGGAAGATCGAGGATCGGTGACTCGTGCGTCGTGTCTCCGACGGAGACGACTGCGAAGGCGGCGCCGGGATCCGTGATGCGGACGACCACGTTCTCGTCGACGGTGGAGATGTATTCGCCAGGAATGGAGGGGATGGTGATGTCGGTACTTGTCATTTGATTCGCTCCCTTTCTGTGGGGTCGGACGTTGAGGAGGGGGCCGGGGTGTGCGGGACTGCCCAGGCAACGAGAAAAGGCCCCCGGCGTCCGTCTCATGCATGACGGGCCGGGGGCCAGATGGTTGCCGCTAGACGGCTAGCTGCGGGCCGGGGAGGCTCGGGCGGTCGTGACCTCGGTAGTACGCGATGGCTGCTAGTACCTCCGCGATTCGGCGGGACCTGCGAGCGCCCATGTGGGGGAGCACGGCGGCCATGACGGCCTCCGCCCGCTCGCCGGACACCTCCGCGTTCCAGGTCGGCGAGGCGGGGGCTTGGCGGAGCGACAGACGCTCTCCAGTGCCCATGAGCCGCGCCGCACGCTGGACGATGTCGCGGTCGGTCATCTGGACCCGCACGCGGGCGTAGCGTCCGCGGTGAGCGTCGAATGCTCCCTCGCCCTCAAGGAGACCGGCGAGCCAGATGGCTGACTCACGGTCGATGTCAAGGGCGGACGTCACTCGATGAGCCCCTGGGCGACAGAGCGGGTCACTCGGAGACCTCCTCATAGGGAGCGAAGCGGCTAGCCGGTCCCCAGAAGTAGTGGCGGGGCCCTCCGGTGCGAGTCGAGACGAGGCCCGCGACGGCTCCCTCGCGGGTGAAGAACGGGGCGATCTTGTCCTGGTCGCGGTCGAGGACTCCGTAGTCGCCGTCGTTGAGGCGGACGAGGACGTAGCGCTCGGGGTCGGTCGGCGGGTTCGGCGTGTGGGCGAGTTCGTCGGCGAGCTTGTGGAGCTCGTCGGCGAGCGAGGTGAGGAACGCCGACTTGTCGGCCTGGAACTTCAGCGTGACAGGAACGGTCGCGTGGGCGGATGCCATGATGGTGGTGCCTTTCAGATCTTGGCGCGGGGTGCGCGTCTGCGTGCGGTGGATGGGGCGATGGAGCCAGGACCGGAGGCCACGGGCACTGAGACGACGGTCTTCTTGAGGTCGTCCCATTCGAAGACGGCGCGGAGATGCCTGAAGACCTCGAACATTTCCTCGTCGGCCCGGACGGGCGTTAGATGCCAGCCTTCGGGGCGAATGTGGAGCACGGCGGCACCGTCGCTCTTGACATTCGGGACGCGCGTTCCGTCCGGGCGGAGGATGTGCTTGGCGAATCGGTATGCTGCGAGCTGGAGACCGACCTCTTCATGGACGCCGGACCTGGTCGTCTTGTTGTCCATGTAGATGACCTGGCCGTCGATCTTGGCGACCGCGTCGAAAGAGCCGGCATACTCGTGCGTGTCATCCCAGACGGTTTCCTCCATGTGGAGGTACTCGGGCTGGCAGACGTCGAGGAATTCAGCGAAATGGTCTCGGTATGGCTGGAGCGATTCGTGGACGTACTTCACCGGGTCCCCGCCAGCCATGCGCTCGAAGATGTCGTGCGCCGCGGTGCCGATGTCGGCGGCCTTCTTGGTCACGCGCCGGGGCGCGCCCTTGAGCATGTCGATAGCGGCCTCTGGATCTCGCCGCATGTAGTCCTGGAGGACGTCGAGATTGTTGACGGCCTCCTCGGCGACAAGCTTGGCGGCCCAGTATTGGAGGAAACTCTTGTCGAGATTCTTGAGGATGGACGTGACGCCGGGGTACTTGTCCCCGGTCGTGGGCTCGACATAGAAGCGGGAGCCCATCCGCTTGATGGTGTTGACCTTGGGCGTAGTCACGCCGTGTGGCCTCCTTTGCGTCGATGGATGGTGACGTTGAGGAGGGGGCCGGTAGTCGCCGGGGTGCCCAGCATGCCGCCGGAACGGACGGGCGATGTCGAAGTGTCAGTTCAAACCGACACTCCCTATTCCTCTATGAGGCGAGCTCTCTCTCATAGGTGGAATAGAGAGTGTCGAAACGAACCGACACTTCGACACTGGTCCGGGCACGCAAAAGAGCCCCCGCCCGCCTCGGGGTGAGGGGAGCGGGGGCTCAGTCAGCTACAGCGACGAGACAAGCTCGTCGACCTCAGTGGACAGGTCGGATAGGGTGCCGTCGTTGACGATCCGGCGATTGTCGACGAAGTCGTCCAATGCCGTCTCCGACGAGTGCGTATCCTCCGCGGCGTCGAGGTCTGGACGGACGACTCGGACCGTGGTGCCGCCCTTGCGCTCGATGAGCTCGGCCTCGTTGGGGAAGCGGACGTCGGTGAAGACGAGCGCCTCGCCCTCGGCGGCGGCCTTCTGGATCCGGTGCTCGGCCAGGACGATCCATACGTCGTCGCCGAGAATCTCGCGGAGCCCGTGCTTGGCGCCGAGCGTGTCGCGGACGCCCTCCGTACCGAGGCGCTGGAGGAAGCGTCGGAACTCGGGGTACTCCTCCTTGGCGCGCTCGTAGCCGTGCTCGGCGAGGGCCTCCGAGTACGTCACGTAGTGCACGAGGTGGTGCCCGCCCCTCGCGTCTTCCACATGGACGCCCACGACGGGGTCAATGGCAAGCGCCATGTCGCGTAGCGGATCCGCGAAGGCCGCGACGGCGTAGCCGTGATCAGCGAGTCGGCTGGCGGCGGTGTTCTTGCCGGAGCGCTTCTTGCCGAGGAGGCCCACGAGTGGGGCATCCGACTTCGGGGCGTAGAGCCCTGGGGTCGTCGGCTTGATGATCGGGTAGTCGGCGGTCACTGGGCGGCTCCCGGCTTGAAGGTCCGGATCTGCTCCAGGAAGCTGGCGCGCTCCTCGGGGGTGACGCCGTAGTAGTTGTCCCGCCCCCTGACGATGGCGAACGCCTCGGCGGCATTGATGACGGCAGCGCGCGGGCCGTTCTCGAAGTCCTCGATGCTCTCGACATACTCGCCGTAGCTGTTGCAAGAGCATCCGCTGTCATGGAGCCAGAAGAACAGGCGGCGCGACTTCGAGTAGTAGACGCCCAGGGAGTCCCAGGAGTACATTTCTCCGCTGTCGAGGCGGGCGACCTCCTCGAAGTCCTCGGTGCCCTCGACCGGCTCATACTCCCAGGTGTCGCGATTGAGCTTAGTTAATGCGACCATTAGGCCGTCTCCTCTCCGTCGATGAATAGACGCTGAGGAGGGGGCCGGATGGCGGACTGATGCCTACTAGTGGCGGCCGTTCGGTGGGCCGCTGGGGATCAGGGTGCGGATGTACGCGCGATGCGCGCGCTCGCACGCGCCGCGGAGCGTCATCCCGTACCCCAGCAGCTCGCCCTGCATCGTGACGCGGTAGCGCGGAGAGCCATCCACGCGCCGGAGCTCGATCACGGCGTACTCCCGTCCCAGGCCGTCACGGAGACGCCAAGTGCCGAGCGGGTCCTCCTCGGCGGCCATGATCGGATGCCATCGCATGCGGGGATTGTACGCCGCATGTCGGACACCGCCCCTACTCTGGGGTCATGCTCATCGGTCTGATCCGTCCCCGCGAGACCCGCACGATCCCCGTCCAGGGCCACGAGCTCGACGAACTCCAAGAGCGGATCACGGCGGATACCCCGCCCGGGTGGGAGACGATCTCCGCCCCGGTGTCCATGTCGAAGCGCGACACGACCCTTACCGCGGAGGGGACGATCGCGCGGCGTGACGGGCTGGAGGAGATCGAGGCGGAGGACATGGACGGGATCCTCGCGAAGGTCCCCGAGGGGTACCAGTTGCTCTCCGTCCGGGCGGTGTAGATCGGATTCGAGTCTCCCCTGGACACAGATTCCACATTGTGTGTAATATCGAGGTATCGGAGGAAGCCACGAGGGCAGGCCTCACGAGGACGGGGAGTCCACATCATGGAGATCACTACCACCAGCGAAGAGCGCTACGGTCGGACGGTCTACCACGTCTACCGCAACGGCGTCGCCTTCTTCCTTACGACCGCGGGTTACACGATCGCGGAGGAGCTGGATCTGACCGAGGCCATCGCTGAGGCGCTGCCCGCGCAGTATGACGTGCGCTATCACCCCGCCCGGTCGGCGATCGGCTCGGAGGCGTACTGGGCGATCACTGAGGGCGACAGGACGGTCGCGAAGGCGCGGCGAGTGGAAGACATCGTCCCGGCTGCTCTGCGCGCCGCTGAGGCCCCGAAGCGCCAGCCGGTGAAGCCTGCGGCCGAGGAGCCCGCCCAGGTGCCGCTGCGGTCTGCGGCGGAGGTCTTCGGCCGGCGAGTGGTCCGCGTGATCAATCACGGCGACGACCACACCACCACCTACTACAGCGACGGAAGTTCCTACGACAACGAGATGGGATGGACCCGATGACCACGACCACCGACTACTTCGCCTGGAAGGCCCGTGAGGTCTTCCAGGCGGCGGGAGGGGACCCGGCTCTTGCGGGCCCCCTCGGGGAATGGGCGCGGACGGCGAAGGGCCGCGCAGACGCATCAGGGGTGCTCGTCGCCCAGGATGGGGCGATCCTCGGGGAGACGGTGCGGATCGGTCGCAGCCCCCAGGTGACCGCCTCTCACGTGAAGACGGAGACCGCTCGACGGTGGGGGCTCACGGTGACCGAGGTTGGGCTCGCGGTCGGGCAGGTCTCCCGCGCATACGGGCAGCCGGTCATCCACCTCACCGTGGCGGACCTCACTATGGGGGCGGGGCCACGGTGAGCCCGGCGGAGCTTCGGTCGATCCGGGAGCAGGTGGGGTACTCGATCGAGGACCTTGCCCGCGCCCTGAGCAAATCCCGGTCGATCATCCAGAAATGGGAGGCGGGGAAAGCGCCAATCCCCGGGGCCGTCGCGGGAGATATCGAGGCGATGCAGGACGACTATCAGGACGACCTGGAGAAGGCGCTGGCCCGTGCGGAGTCGGAGATCATCGTCTGGCCGGGCCCCCTCGATGATGACTCCTGGGATGCCACGGGGCGCCCGTCCCGGTGGTGGCGGCAGATCGCGGCGCAGTGCCGACAGGAGCACGGCTCCCGGATCATCTACCGCTCCGAGCCGGTCCACGTCCCGCATGACCCGATGAGCCTCCTGGAGGAATCGTGAGCTGGAATTTCATGCAGGTCGAGGTCATCCCCGACGACAGGCTCATACGCCCGATGATCGGCCCAGGAGGGCTCACCCGCGACCAGGCGCGAGCCGAGGTCCGCTCGATTCTCGCCCGGTTCGCGGAGATCCAGCCCGCCGTCCGCTCCCTCGTCACCGCTTGGGAGAAAGACGCGGACGACACGGTCTATGCGGGGCCTTTCACGTGGACGATCTACGAGGCCGAAGACCCCCGCGGCGGAGCGATGGAATGGCTGGAAGACTACGCCGACACGATCCGCAAAGCCGGCGTCCCCGTCACCATCGCCGCTCTCCCCTGATACTCTGCCCATACCTCCCTGCCACAGCGGGGATGACCCCAACTCGGTTGTAGACGACCACCCCTCCCCGCACACGGGGATACAACGACGAAAGGCCCCCACCCTCCAGATGCAGAGGATGGGGGCCAAGTCGAGTGTATGGCGTTAGACGCCAGGGGCGAGCGACGGCGAGCCGGAGCCCGACGCCGCAATGCCCTTGAGGAGGGACACCAGAGCGGCGACGCCCGCGCCAGCGGCGACGCCGATCCATGCAGCGGGGCTACCGATATCAAAGCCAGTGGCGGTCAGCGCGGCCAGCGCGCCGCCGGCGGCGGATGTGATGACCCGCTCTACGAGGTCCGCCCAGAAGCGGGCTGTGAAGAGCGCGGGACGCGAGTCGAGGGCGGTAGCCGCTCGTCGCTCGGCCCGCGTGCGGGGGAGTGTCATGGGTCTCCTTCGACTTACTGGAAGAGCGCGGGGCCGACCTTGCCGAGGACACCGCCGATGACGGCAGCGGCCCCAGCGACGATCCAAACTTTGCGCTCAAGGGACCGGATTCGGGTCTCGTGGTCCTTGATCTGATCGGACATGGACGGCACGATGGCGACAGAGTCGCGGACCTCTGTGACGAGGTCGTAGACCTCGCGGAGAGTGATGACGGCTGGCGCCGGGCCGACGGGCCCAGTCATCGTCACGACGCCTTTCCGAGGAGGCCGTTGACGGCGTCGCGGAGGGACTGGAGCCACGAGCGGGAGACGGGGATGTCGTCCGGCTTGGGGACCGGAGGGTTCGCGATCTCCTGGGCACGCTCGACGATCCGGTCGAGGTCCATCGATGGGCCAGGGCAGGCCGTGGCGCCGATGCTCGGGTCGAGCTTGATACGCGCCTCGTCATGCCCGAGTACGTGCTCTCGGTCGATGGGGAAGCCGTATCGCTTCGCGGCCCAGGCGACGAGGGCGGCGATGGTCTCGTGGGACTCGTCGGAGATGACCCAGGTTGGCGCGCCGCTGACGTTCTGCGTCTCGACGGTCACGGCCTGCTGGTCGATGGTACGGCCGGTCGTCCACTGGCGGTCGTCCGGGTGGACGATCTTGTAGGCTGTGCCGTCCGAGCCGACAAGCCAGGTTGGAGAGACCTCGCGGTCGTTCGCCTCCATGAAGCGCTTGACCTGGTCCTCGGCGGGCCGAGTGTCGGCGGCGTGGTGGACGATGAAGTAGCTGACCCTGCCCGTGCGCTTCTCACGGTTGTCGCTCCAGCGCCCGGCCCACCTACCTGGTACGGTCGGGTCGTCCTCGCGGGTAGGCGGCTTGGTGGGCTCGGGCTTCGGCTCTGGCGTCGGCGTCGGCGTCGGCGTCGGGGCCGGGGCCGGGCCCTGCCCGTTCAGGTCGGCCAGTCCGTCGACGCTTCGAGGGGAGAGGCCGCCGAGCCAGAACCAGGCAGCGGAGTGGGCGCCGCGGAGCCATCGGTCCTCGCCATCGATCTTCTCGCCGCGCTTCCATCCATTGAAGTCACCGACCTCGTTGGGCTCCAGGAAGGTCACCTGAGGGGCCTTGGTAGTGGCGTCAGAACGGCCCTTGACGCCGTCGGCGTCGGCGCGGCGCTGGTGCTCCGCGATCGGGGCGTCACCGAGGTACGGCAGGCCGTCGAGGCTCATCGGAGTGAGGCCACCCGTCCAGAAGTAGAGGCCTGAGTAGGCGCCCTTGGCCCACTGGATGATGCCGTCCACGTTCTCGCCGTAGACCCATCCCGCGAAGGTGCCGATCTCGCCTTCGACGAGGAAGGCGTCGGCGACTTCCGGGGAGACTGTGGTCGGCTCCCGTCGAGCCCGAACGCCTCCAGCACCGGCCCGACGCTGGTTGGCTTCAAGGGCTGCCGGGAGAGCTCCGTCAAGGGATCCGGTGTACTCGTAGTGCCAGCCCTCGGGGCGGGAGAAATAGTGCCCGGCGTTGGTGAAGCCGTGCGCAGGTGCGATCTCTACGAGGACGTTGGACCGGTGAGTGCCGATGGTCGTGACCCCGTTGTCCTCGCCGCTGTCGTAGAGGTCGAGGGCACGGGGTCCGATGGGGCCGTCCTCCTCGTGGTTGGAGGTTCCGGGGTAGGCGGCCAGTGCGCCGCCATTCTGATACGCCCGCCAGGCCTCCCACTGCTCCTCGCGGGTGCGGGTAGCGTCGCGGATGTGGAGTTCGCAGCCGGTGCGGGCGAGGAAGTCGGCGGCGAGGCCGTTGAAGGCGGCGGCGACGTGGACCTCGACACGGCAGCCGTCAATGTAGGTGTAGGAGTAGGCCATTGGCCCCCTTCAGTGTGAATCCGTGGTCGGGAGAGATCGGGCACGCAGAAGCCCCGCACGGTGGCGGGGCGGGAGGCAGTTTTTCGAGGTGCCCAGCTCGGCAGGGTTTACCCGCGGGTGTAGTAGACCCCGTTCGATCCCACGCCGGAGGAGTTGTTGACCTTGACGAGGACGTTTCCGGGGGTGCCGGAGGGCATGGTCGCGGTGATCTGGGTGGCGGTGGTGGAGAGGATCGTCGCTGCCGTCCCGCCCACGGAGACCTGCTGGGCTCCGGCCAGGCCGCGTCCGGTGATGGTGATGGTCGCCCCGGCACCGGCCCCAGAAGGGGTGATGCTGTCGATGATCGCCGGAGTGAACGTCGCCCCCGTGTAGAGGCTCTTCCACTGGGAGCCGTTGCAGACCGCGGGACCCACCCCGAGCCCGACGAGCCCGGAGGCGTTGGAGTTCCAGCAGGCGGCCCCGGCTGTAGGGATCACGGTGGTCACGTCGATGGGGAGGGTGGGGTCGGAGACCGTCACTCCCACGTCGTACCCGCCACGGGCCAGGACGCTCCCGGCCGGCATGCGGATCGCCCCATGGATCTCAGACCCCACCACGGACGGGTCAAGGAAGGTGATCTTCCCGCCCGCTTCGCTGGTTGCGGTGACGTTGGAGAGGTAGACCTTGGTGGGTCCGGCGGTGGAGAGGATGCGCCCCCCGGTGGGGTGGGTGAGGGCGACATCCTGCATCCGCACCACCATCGCCGACCTGACCCGGGCATTGTTCTCCGTCTGGACGACGTTCGTCGGGGACTCCACATCCTGGAGGGTGAGGCGGGCGATCGGCCCACGAATGTGCACGATGCCCCGCGACCCGGCCTCGCCACGGGCTTTGGTGACGGACAGGTCCGTGATCGACCCCTGCGCCGCACCCACGTACGCGACCGTCCCACCGGTCCCGGACCCGCCCCGGGCGGTACACCCAGAGATCCTGACCACCCCCAGCGGGGCATCCGCGTAGAGGGCGTGCGTCTGACCGTTGTTGCCGATCCCGACCCCGGCGAGGGGCCGGTTGTGGATGTTCTCCACGACGAGGTTGTCGATCTTCACGCCGCGGGACCCGTCGAGGATGTGCACCAGACCCCCGTCACTGGTGGACTGGCGGTTCACGGAGCTGTTGCGGATGGTGATGTTGCGGGCGTCGCAGCCGGACACGATACCGAGACCGCCCAGACCACCCGCACCAGACCCCTGGAAATACAACAGCCCCTCCGTCGCACCCGATGTGGAGTGCTCGGCGGGCACGATCACATGCACATCCTCGAAAAGCACGTTCGTGGCGGTGGTGTCGCCGACCTCATCACCACGGATACACAACGGCCGCGTCCGAGTCGTGCCACTCACGCCGCGGACCTGGACGTTGCGGACCTCGGTGTTGGTGCCGGAGATGAGCTTGAACGCGGCGAGGGAGCCGTCGGGGTAGATGCCGGACGCTTCGACGCCGATGACATCCCCGATGACATCCCCGTACGGGTACCAGTCGGTCGAGGTGATGGCGAGCATGTCGTCATGCGTTTTCCCGTACAGGCCGGAGACGGTGCCACCGGACGCGGGACCCTGGATATGCACACCATCCGACCAGGAATCGAAATGGATGTCCCGGACATCCCACCGCTGGACGTCCCCCAGCGAGATGGCGTATTTCCCCGCCTTGGAGAGGATCGTGAGCCCGTGCAGTTTCAGGCCACGGACGCGACGGGCGCGGAGCACATGCGTGTGCCACCGCACCCCCGGGCTGTTGCCCTTGTCCCAGACACCGCCGATGACCTCCACATCCTGCGCAATGTCATACACCTCCGCCACGCCCGCCGTCACCAGGTGAGAACAGGCACCACGGACAGTCGCCGTGTCCCCCGTGACGGACACGATCTCCCCGTACGCGATCACCCCGTACTCGATCGTGGAGTGGTAGACGGCGATGGCACGGCCCACGTCCGCTGCGGTCAGCCCCAGCGACGCAGACGACACCCGCACGAGGCCGGAGGCTGTCGTGCCCGGGACGGTGGTCGCATCGGACACACCCGTCCTGAGTGGGGCCACCTGGCCGATGTGCGCGAGGTTCGACGTAGAACCGGGGGCAAGGCGGATCGTCGCCCCACGAGCATCCACCGTCGTCCGGGACGGGATCACCACCGCACCCGACACCAGAAAATCACCCACCAGCGAGACACGGCGACGGATACCAAAAGTGGATGTCGCCGCGAGAGCCGCGTTCAGCATCGCGGTTGCGTCGGTGGACACGCCGGGCGAGGTGACGACCCTGTCGAAGTTCTTGACGAGGGCGAAGCGGGTCTCGGAGGGGACACCCACAAGCTCGGCGATAGCCTCGTCCGCGGGTACGGCGTTCATACCAGGAAGACCCCGGTCTCCCTGGTCGCCCTTCTCACCTTTGGTTCCTTGAGGCCCGGGGATGGCAATGGTCTTGCGGTCAAATATCTGCATCGTGTGGCCGCCTTAGTTTGCCTGGACGAGGAATTGGACTGTGAGGTATGGCTGCAAGTTGTTGTGCGGCTTTCCTTCGCCGGAATCGCCAGTCTGGCGGCCCGCTGGGTAGTCGCCGTCTTCACCGGCCGTTCTCAGCCAGGTCCCGGGGCTGGGTGCCCAGGTTCCAGTGTTGCCGCCCTTAGAGACGACGACATTCCAGAAGTGGTCGGTGTGGCTGTGCTTTGCATTCTCTTCGGCCGTGAGAGCGTGCGTCTTCGCGCCGCCCGTTCGTCCGGGAGAATTGAATTCCGGCTGTGAGAGATCGAGGCCTACGGGGACCCGCCCGTTGAAGTTAGGCAGTGCGAAGGTTGAAACGCCATCGCCGGGTCCGTAGGTAGTGCCGATCAGAGAGAATAGCTCGTGGTACTCGGTGCGCGAGAGGTTACGGCCGTCGAGGGGTTGCTTTCCTTCAGGGATAGGGCCTGTGAGCCACATGGTGACGGTGCCAACGGGGTCCTTGCCGCCCGCTGGATCGGGGTCGGGCTCTGGCTCCACGCTTGCCGCGACCGTCGCCGCCTCCAGGTGGAAATAGCCGTCAGCGAGCCGTTCGGTGTGGCCGTCAGGTGCAGTGATAGTCACGTGCCAGTCGCCTCCTTCGCGGGCGTCCCACGCGGGGTCTTTAAGGGTGTCTGGCGTGACGGTGAAGGTCGTCACGCCGTTTGCGGAGGTGGTCGCGGGGAGGCGGGCCCATGTCTCGCCGAGGCTGGACTTGAGCACCAGTTCCCCGGCCCACCCGCTCAGGTCCTTGGGCGCGAACGTGGCGCCGTCGGTAGACTGTTGCCACTCGACGCCCCAGCGGTTTACGGCATCGCGGAAGAGGATGACGTCGCCCCGGCCGCTGTCTTCGGTCAGTACGCTCATATGGTCCTTTCTCAGACGACGGAATATCCGGCGTAGACGGAGAGATTGGCGATATTGCTTGGCTGTGCGGTGAATGGCGCTGGATTTAGTGGCTTCATCTGGAACTCCACTAGAACAACGGGCGGGAGAGGAGCGAGTTCACGCACAGAGGACACGGTCAAGATATTCTGAACAACGCTCGTTCCGGCGTCTTTCGCGGCCGGGATTTCAGCGGAGGGTGTCCCATTGATGAGGATTCGGCAATGCGATGTCGTCAGGCCGCCGCTCGTCATGTCGAGCACGGTTCCCTGCGCAGTTGCCTGCACGACCACACGGGACTTATCCGTGGGGGAGGTCAGGCTGACGCTCGCGACGGTCTGCCAACTGGCGTTCCCGGAGAGTCCGAATCCCTTGTTGACCTCCTCGGCGGACTCCACCTGAGGGAGGCGGGTGACGAGGTCGGTGAGCGCCTGGATCTGTGCCTGGAGCTTCCGAACGACCTGGTAGGAGGCGGTACCACCGGGGGCCGATGCCTCGCGAGCGAGGGCGGCGTCGGCTTGCATCTGGCGTCGGACTGCGGAGAAGGGGTCCGCGTCGGCTGGGTCATATCCCATTGCGCTGTCGTCCTCTCACGGCGAGCCACTCGGAGGCGTCGCCGGAGACGGCGAGGATCTTGAGCGGTACCTCGGTCGGCCCGTAGGCCGGATGATTGATGCGGACATTCGCCCAGTCGCCCGGGTGCGGAGCGTGACGGCGGTGGACTCGGAGCTCGTACACCTCGGGGAACGTCGTCCCGCGCTGCGCGCGTTCGTCGGTGTGAGCCTTGAGCGTGGAGAGCTCGGAGACGCTCGCGGCCGACGTCAACGCCTTCTGCATCACGGGCCAGCCGATCTCGGTGAGCGCGGGGGTCTGCGAGCGGGCGGCGAGGACGATGTCGTCTGACCGTCCGCCGAAGCCCCACACGTCGGATGCGAGGAGCGATGCGTCCTCGGAGATCCGGACGAGGGCGACACCCTGACGCGGCAGCAGGGTGTTCCACCTGTGCGTGCTGTCGATGAGCTCCGGCGCGCCCTGGAGCGTGAAGACGATTCCTCCATCGGGACGGAGGAACGGCGTGAATCGGAGCTCGGGCGCGTTGATGACTCCCGTGAGGAGTTCCAGACGAGACGCGACGGTGTTGAGCTCCCAGCCCTTGTAGCTGCGGACGTACGTACCGCCCTCACGCTCCGGCGTGAGGATCGGCAGCGTGCCCCAGGCGAGCGCCAGGTCGACGAGGTCGGCAGCGATGTCCACGTAGGAGCCCCGGAGCTGGGTGAACCACTCTGGGGCGGGGTTGTCCTCGTCGATGAGCACCTCGCCGTCGACGAACTTCTCGCGGAGGGAGGGGTTGAGGACGAGCCGGTCTTCCAGCGTGCGCCAGATGGAACCGGCGGCGGTGATCGTGTAGCCCGTCGGCGTAAGTTCGCGGTCGGTCACGGGGCCGGCGCAGAGGACGGACTCCCCGTCGATGACCGCGAGAATCGTCCGAGCGGCGTGCGTTCGTTGCCAGACCTTGAGCCGCTGGGACTCCCGCGTCCAGCTAGAGGAGACGCGGATCTCGCCGTACGCAGAGTTATAGGGGAGCTCGAAGGTGAACTTTCCAGGAACCCGCGCGAGCCGATTTCCGGTGCGGGTATCGAATGCAACGACTCTCAGCGCCATCCCGGCCGCACCTCCACGGCCACATGTGCGGCGTCCGAGTCGATGACCAGGGGGCTCCGGCCGGGAGGCAGAAGTGGGACGTCGTCCTCGATGAGGCCCATGGTGACGTCGCTTCCGCGGGCGTCTCGGGCCGTGCCGGTGCGGAGGTCGATGGTGATGCTCTGCGAGTTGCCCACCCATCGGATTCGGTGCCCGGCGAGCGACACGTTGATGCGCGTGGCGCGGCCCGAGGTGACGATTCGCCAGGGGAGGACTGGGGTCCCCCCTGCGTTCTCGACGTGGTCGCCGCTGAATGCGGCGCGACGTCCGTACTTGATCGGGTCCGGTGCGGTCACGATGAGCGAGAAGGCGACGGCGTAGTCGTCGAGGCGCTTGAGGGTCGGGGCTGCCGACTGGAACGCGGTGATCTCGCGCGCTCCGTGCTCATCCTCGACCACGACCGGGAACTCTCCGTCGAGGGATGCGAGCCAGTCCTCCGCGGCGGCACGGGCGAGAGTGGAGGTCTCGGCGACGTGCGCGCCGCGGATGGTGACTGTGCGCGGTGAGAGGAGGAATCGGGACGGCCAGTAGCCGCCGTCCCCGTCTGGCACTGGATCGGATGTGGCACGAGGCGCGGGCGGGGTGTACCAACCATCTAGGCCCTCGTCCTCCAGCCACCAGGTGGAGGGCCGGAAGAGGCGATAGGCGCGTCCGTCGGAGAGGACACGCTTGTTCACTGTGACGCGGATGGCTACCTCCGTCGGAGTCGATCGGCGACGACCCCGGCGGCGAGCTCGGGGTCGTTGGTGTGGACATGGATGTCGGGGCCGCTGTAGTCGCGGTCCTGGTCGCCTCTGAGTGCTTCCGTCTGCCGGTCGATGGAGCCGGTCAGGCCGCCCCGAGGGATGGCCTTGGATACGTCGGCAGTGAGGGCGAGATGCGTTCCGTCTGCGGCGTTGATGGCGCTGTTCGCCATGTCCTCGGTGGCCGACTCGACACGGCCGGTCATCGATTCGATGCCGAGTGCGAAGCCCTCGCCGACGAAGGCGCCGAGGCCTTTGAAGACCCGCGATGGCGACTTAATGCCGAGGATGCTCTTTGCCCAGTCGACGACACCATTGAATGTGTCGGCGATCCGGTCCATGAGCCAGCCGACCATGTCGGAGATTCCGTTCCAGAATCCGCGGATCAGATCGCCGCCGGCAGAGACGAGCCAGTTTCCGATCCCGCCGATTACGCTCATTATGCGGCCATAAATGCCGCCAATGACACCCATTACGGCGTTCACGCCATTCTGGACGGCGCCGGTAATGGCGTTCCAGATTCCGGAGAAGAAATCTGCGACCGCGCCCCAGACGGAATTCCACACTGCCTGAATATTGCGGACGGTGCCCATGACGAATTCTCCGACTTGCAGAAGGATTGGCGTCAGGAATGCAACCAGGCCATTCCAGATATCGGTGAAGAATGACGATATTCCGGACCAGATTCCGTTCCACCATTCGGCGACCGCTTGGAAGGTGGTGGTGATGGCGGAGGCCACGGCCTCTACGATCGGGGAGACCAGGGAGGCAATGAGGTTCCAGGCCCAAGTGACCGCGGCGACAATTCCGTCCCAGATAACCTTTAGTGCGGCGGCGGCAATAAGGAAGACGTTCACCCAGGCTTCGACGTAGAAGCGGATCATTCCGCCGATCACGTCAAAAACGGGCTTTAGGAAATCAGAAATTGCGGTCCAGACTCCGATGAAGAAGTCGGAGATTCCGGTCCACAGTCCGACGAAAAAGTCGGAAAGCCCGGTCCAAATGGCGGTGGCGACGTTGACAATGTTCGCCCAGGCTTCGCCAAGCCACTTCATGAACCCTTCCCAGATCGCGCGTCCTACATCGGTCTGAGTGAAGAACCAGATGAGACCGGCGACGAGAGCGGTGATCGCCGTGATGACGAGCACGATCGGATTGGCATTCATGACCGCATTGAAGACGGCCTGTGCGGCAGCGGCGATCTTGGTGGCGTTGCTGACGACTGTCTGAATTGCGCCGTACACCTTTGCAGCGGCTCCGGCCACGAGCATCGCGCCCTGTGCGCCGTAGGTGACGGCGATAAGCGCGGTCTGC
Organism: Microbacterium sp. S308A+; assembly: GCF_049800815.1. Lineage (NCBI taxonomy): Bacteria > Bacillati > Actinomycetota > Actinomycetes > Micrococcales > Microbacteriaceae > Microbacterium > Microbacterium sp. S308A+. The sequence continues at coordinate 681,965 of NZ_JBNAFT010000002.1, forward strand.
ACGGCGCGGAATCCGGCGATGGCGAGGACGACGCCTCCGATGACCCCGCCGACGGCGGCGAGGGCTCCGAGCCAATCGCGGTTCGCTACTACCCAGCCAATAACTGCGGCGACCGCCTGCACGACCGGCGGCACGATGGCAGCGACAGCGGCGGCGATGCCCGCGAGCACGCTCCCGGCGAGCGGCAGGAGGGCGGCGAGGAGGTCCGCGGCGGCGCTGACGAGGGACGCCATGGCCGCCGCCAGCGCCGGGAGCGATGGGGCGATGGCGGTGAGAACCGACCCGAGCGCCTCGCCGACGATGGGGAGCGCTGCGCCGAGAAGAGAGGCGAGCGCGCCGACCGGGGAGAGGAGCGGGAGTGCGGTCTTGGCGCTGGACCCGAGCGCGTCGAAGACGGCGCGGATTCCGTCGCCGATGGGAGCGAGGGTGTCCTTGACGACTCGCCCGAGCCCGAGGAAGGCCTCGCGGAGGCCGAGGATGACGCCGACGGGGACGTCGCCCTCCTGGAGTCGCAGTGCGTCGCGGGTCTTGCTGCTGAGGTCGCCCGACACGAGGAGGTCGAGGACTGCCGGGATCTGCGTCCGAAGAGCCTGGAGCGGCGGATTGATGGCGCTCTGGATGCGCTGGCCGAGGGGGCCGAGGGTCTTCTCAAGGCGGCTCTGAATCGAGTCCGTGACCGACGTGACGACGTTGAAGAATTCCTTGAAAAGCGGGAAGATGCCGCCCGTCAGCGTGGCTCCGAGGCGGGAGAATGCAGCCCGCATGTTCGCGAGCGCCCCCTCGGTCGTGTTCCCCGATGCGAGCGCCGCGCCGCCGATGTTCGCGGCCATGGCGGCGTTGAAGGTCTCGAAGTCGATTTGCCCCTTGGAGACCATCTCGGAGATCTCCGCCGAGGTCTTGCCGAGTTGCTTGCCGAGGAACTGGAGGACGGGGACCCCGCGGCTCGTGAGCTGGAGGAGGTCGTCGCCCTGGAGCTTCCCGCGGGCGGCGACGGAGCCGAAGATCGCGCCCATGCTCTGGAAGTCGAGCCCGGCGATAGTCGCGGTGTCGGCGACGGTCTTGAGGACGCCCGTGAGCTGCTCGCCTGGGGCGATACCAGAGGCGACCATGGACGCCGCGACGGACGCGGCTTCGCCGAGGCCGAAGGCGGTACCCTTCACGCTGGCGAGGGCGTTGTCCATGATGCCCTTGACGGCATCTGCGGAGTGGCCGAGGCCGGTGAGCTTGGCGGTGGCGTTCTCGATCTGCATCTGGCGTGCCAGGCCGCCACCGATGACGGCCTTGAGGCCGGCGTATCCGACGATGGCGCCGCCGATGCCCGCGGCGAGCTTGGCGAGCGGCGCGGCCATGCCAGACATGAGGGAGGCGCCTCCACGGCGCCCGGCCTCCAGCATCTGCCCGTCGACGTCCTTGGAGAGGGTCTTGCCGAAACCCTTGGCGCTCGGGATGATCGAGAGCGTTGCGTAGCCGAGATTCTGCGCCATGGGGCTCCTAGGTCTGGGGTGCGAGGCGCGCCGCTTGGGCCTCCAGTCGGGAGCGGAGGTCGCGGTAGCGGTCGGCGCGAGAGATCGCCGAGGGCTTGGCCGGGTGGGGCTTGCCGGTGAGCGCGTGGAAGACGTCCGCGAGGAGGAAAGAGTTGACGTCCCATCCGGCGGCGGAGTCCGGGAGGCTGAGACGGCGGAGGGCGGCGTCAGGGGGGAGGTGCTTGATGAGCACGGACAGCCGCCGGAGGGAGAGCTCTCCGCGGTAGAGGTCGCCGAGAGCGACGCCGTAGAAGCGGATGAGGTCCGCCTCTATGGCGTCGCGAGTGTCTCGGCGTCGCAGTCTCGCGGAGAGCTCGCTCAGTTTCCCGCGATGCCGATGGCCTCCTGGACGGCGGTCATGAAGCCCTCCAGGTCGGACACCTGCGGGCAGGCGGCCTTCATAGCTCGGAAGTCGGCGGCGCTTAGGACTTCGCGGAGGAAAGTGATGATCTTGCCGTCCTCGAAGCGCTCCAGCGCCTCCGTGGACCACGCGCTCGACGGGGCGAGCTTGTAGGTGTGTCCGGCGTAGTCGAAGGAGATGAGGTCGTTGAGGGCCTCGGCGGCGGTCGGGTTCGAGGTGGTCTTGCGTGCGGCCATGGGGTCGCTCCTTTGCGCGGGTGGGGTGTGGATGAGGTGCGCGGGTGGTATGGCAAAGGGGGAGAGACCCCGCGCGGATCTCTCCCCCTCGTGAGGGGTGGTTACGCTGTGCGCTTCCAGGTGACGGTGCCGTCAGTGACGGTGTCGCCCACGGCGGGTGGCGTCGGGGCGGTCGTGCCGGACTTGCCTGCGCTGGTCGCCTGGAGGGTGGCGCCACCGCTGAGGGAGACGACCGCGTCCAGTGCGTAGGAGGTGTTGGCCTTCCACGCCGACGGGGCGGCGGCCTCGGGGTCATGCTCGATGTCGGTGTAGAGGACGCCGTCGGAGTCCGGGAAGATAATGACCGTGATGTCGTAGACCGTCGGGTCCTTCTCGTTGTCCTTGATCTCGGCGACTTCCTGCACCTCGGCGACGGACACGACGCGGCGGCGGATGCGGCCGTTGTCGCGGGTCTCGAAGCCGATAGCGAAGCGGTCTCCTGCGGTGGGGACCTTGACCGTCGCCTTGCGGACGCCGCCGGTCGAGGTGCGGGTAGAGCCCGGGTTGATCAGGCCGAAGGTCACCGCGTTGTCTTCGAGGGCGACGAAGCGAATCGTGCGCTTGTGCTTGCTCTTGGAGCGGCGGTAGAGGAGGCCGCCCCAGGCGTAGCGCTCGGAGGTCTCGTCCTCTCGCTTCTCGGTGAAGCCTTCCTCGCCGTCGAGGAGGCCGGCTGGCTTCCAGGAGGCTCCCCAGGGGGACACGAGGTCTTGGGGGCCAGCGGTGAGGACGGGCGCGATGTAGACGTCAGCACCGGCCCAGAGGTTGGTAGCGGCGGGGTTTCCTGCCATGTGTCAGTCCTTTCGAGGGATTGAGCGTGGGCGGAGATGCGCCGTCACGCTCACGAGCGCGAAGAGAGCGCCCGTGTCGGGGTCGGTGCCGGAGACCGGCCCGGAGCCGGGGGAGAAGCCGCGGATTGACTCGGATGTCTGCTCGGCGAGGAGCACGGCCTCGATGAGGGAGGCGCGGTCGAGTGCGCGGCCCTCGTCGGTGTCGTAGACCGTGATACGGACGAGTGCGTCGGCTGATGCCGGTCCCCGCGTCGGTGGATTGGAGCGCGTCATGATCCACGGTGGGATGGCGCCGGTCTTCGGGTCCTTGGGCGGTTCCTTCGTCGAGACGGTGGCCGTCTCGCCGTAGGCGGGGAGGACCTCGCGGAGGAGGTCTCTGGCGGAGCGCTGAACATTCGGGAACAGGATTGGATCCGTCATCGGATCCTCCGGGCGTTCATCTCCAGACCTGCCGCGGTGGCGGCCATCGAGAGCGTGCCGTGCTTCGCTTCGAGAGCGATGCCCGCGGGGTGTGCGATGGTCACTCCCGATGCGGCGCGGTCAGTGGTGTAGTCCTCGACAACGATTCGCGCTGGGCCGTCATGGGCCGTGACCTTCGCCAGGGATCCGACCGTGGCGGCAGCCTTGCTGACTGCGGCTCGTGTCTCTGCGCCGTTGAGGAGCGCCTTGATTGCACCTCGGTTGAGCCGGACGGTCATTACGGGATCACCGCCGCGGAGCGCTTGAGGCGGGCGGAGGTGAGGGTTCCTGCCGCGAAGGAGCGGCGAACGCGCGGGGTGGTCTCGACGTCCCAGCACTCGCCCTGAGCGGTGACGACGCGAGTGGTCTTCGGGTCGAAGCTGAGCCGTCGGCCGACGACGAGGAGCGCCTCGTCCTTCTCTAGGGTGATGCCCTCGGACTGGACGACGACGCCAGCGGCGGTCCCGCGGACGATATTCGCGCGGGGGACGCGCTTGAGTGCGGCGGGGTCCCAGACGAAGGAGATGACGGGGTCGCCGTCCGAGTCGGCGTCTGTGATGCCGGTCCACAGGGCGACACCGGCCTCGGCGGAGGTCTCAGAGATCAAGCGGGACCTCCAGCCATGGCGTAGGACGGGAACCGTCCACGGGGACGTAGAACGTTCGGTAGGGGCGGGCGGGGCCGTAGGCGGACGGCGTCCGGGCGGAGCCGACGAATCCGCCGCGCCGACCGGTCGCGGCCTTGAGAATCTGCGCGAGCTCGCGGGGCGTGAGATACGCGCCGGAGGTCTCCGACAGGCCAACCATGTGCTCGCCGAAGGTCTCTTGGTGGAGCCCACGGGGGTTCTCGAACTCGCGGCGGGCGGCCTTGAGGATGACGACCCGGACGACGCTTGGGGTCTCCTGTCGCCAGCGATCAGCGACGGTGTCCGCGACCTCGCCGAGGACGAGGGCGATCGCGTCTTCCAGCGCGGAGGCGAGGCGGATGGAGTCCTCCTCCATGTCGATTCGGTCGGCTCCGATACGAGCGACCAGGTCGTCGATGGTGGGGAGGGAGGGCATGTCTTGACTCCTCTGCGTCGGAGGGACAGGGGACACCGGGGGCCCAGGTGAGGGCCCCCGGCGCAGAGGATGGTTAGACCAGGGTCGAGACGTCCGGGACGTGGATGATCCCGCCGTTCGGGACCGGCTCGAAGGTCACCTTGCGAGTAGCCCGGTCAACCTTCTTCTGGAATGTCGGCAGGATCCCCACGCCGACGAAGGTGGCGAGGATCGAGCGATCCACGGTCTTCATCGCGTCGTAGTCGCGGAGGTAGCGGATGCTGTACCCGCCCGCGTTGGTCATGGCCCCGAAGCTCGCGCCGGCCGGGACGGCGGGGGCACGGGTGACGAGCGTCACGCTGGAGCGGTGGAAGGCGAGGATCTCGTTCTCCGCCACGCGGGTCGACTCGATGAGCGTGAAGCCCGAGACCTTGCCGACAGAGCCCTCGCGGAGAGCGGCGGTGGAGCCGGACTGCGAGGCGTCGACGATGGCCTTGGCGTTCAGGAGGTCAAGGTAGACCTGCGTGCCGACGACCAGGTTGAGGCCGTCCGCCGGAATGTGCCGGTCGAGGAGGACCTTGCGGAGGCCGGAGAAGAACTTCACCGGGTTCGCCGCGTCGTACTTGAGGGTGCCGAGGTCAGCCGCGGGCACGGCCAGGAGCTTCTTGGCGAGGCGGTCCTCGATGTCCTCGGCGATGGCCGCCGCCTGCGGGCGGAGCACCTGGCCGGAGAAGTCGGTCAGGTTCAGGTTCAGATCGGCCTCCGACAGCGGGACGGCCGAGTAGACCATCTTCTTGTCGAGGTTCAGGGTCGTCCCCGACTCGATGATCGCGTCGAGCTCGATGTTGCTCGTGACGTCGTCGATCTCGCGCTCACGCGGAAGCAGGACGTTCGGGAACTTGATCTTGATGGGGCGGTTGGCTGTGCCCGGGGCGAGGAACTCGTCCTGGTAGTCGTGGCCGACGAGGGCGCTGAGGTAGGCGTCCTCCTGGAGGAGCTTGGCGGCGACTACGGCGACCTGGGGGGCGTCGTAGTCGAAAGTGTGACCGGTGCTAGTAGGCATGCGGGCCTTTCAGGTGGAGGATTATCGGATGGCGGCGACGATGGCGTCGGCGTCGAACGCCGGGGCGTCGTCGCCTCCGTGGCCGGGAGTGAGCGCGGCCTTGGGGCGGGAGGAGAGCACGGGCTTGGGCTCCGGCTCCGGGGTGTCCTTGTCCGACTCGCCCAGTGCTGCGGTGAGGTCGGCGATCTGCTGGGCGATGGCCTCGTCGGTCTCGCCCGTGATGAAGCCGTGGAGCTTCTCGGGGAGCCCCGACCTGGCGAGCACTGCCTCGCGTCGGGCCGCCTTGAGGTCGCTTTCGGCGCGTTCGGCTCGGGCCTGAGCCTTCTCAAGCTCGGTCTTGTCGGCGTCGGCGCGCTCCTGCTCTGCCTGCTCGTAGGCGTCGAGCTTCGCCTTGAGCGCCTTGACGTCATCGCGGGAAGAGGTCAGGGCCTTCCAGGCTGTGGCGGCGTCGAAGTCGTCGCCCCACGGGTGCTCGGCGGCCTCCTTGGGCTCGTCAGCGGGGGCGGGGTCGACGTTCGGGTCGGTGTCGGACATGCGGCGTCTCCTTGGACGTTGGGCACCCTCCGGCCTTGCGTGGGGTGCTGGTGGTGCGTGCGGGCACGCAAAAGGCCCCCAGTGGTGTGCTGAGGGCCCGGGGTACGGTTAGGCGGCGAGGACGTGTGCCTTGAGGCGGTCTGCGCGGCGTCGGGCTCGCTGTGCGTCGGTCTTGCGTCGGCGCATGATCTCCGCGAAGGAATGCTCGCCGGCCTGCGGTAGGAACTTCTCCGGCACAGGCATGCCTCGGGACTCGTACCAGGCGCGCATGGTCGCGCGCTTGTCGGCGTCCCAGGCCTCGCGGTAGAAGCGGGCTTCGGGGCTCCAGCCTCCGTCTGGCTCGTCGTAGGTGACCAGACGAACGGAGCATCCACAGCGGTCGTGCGCTCGGAAGCTGACCGTGTCCTCGGAGTAGACAGGGCCTCGCGAGACGAGCATCGCGCAGAAAGCGCACGGGTTGCCGTCGGAGACCCGCGCCCATCCGCGGATGCGCTTGTGCGCACGGGCGAGGCGCGTGAGTCGGTTCCGGCCAGCGTTGAGCACCTGTCGCTTCGCCGAGCCGAGCATGGCGGACTTCGCGACAGCGAGCGCCTCAGCGACGGGGAGGCCCTGCCGGTGAAGGTACTCAGCGCGGGAGAGCGCCTGCGAGGAGGCGGCGGAGAGGGAGGACTTGATCACTGCCGCGGGTCGAGGATCGGCGGTCACCGCGGGCATACCCGTGGTGTCGAGACCCTTGAACGCGAGGAGCTTGCGGTAGTAGTCGTCAGCTCGCCGCTCCGAGAGGATGCGCCCGGCGCCGATGAGGGTGACGGCCTTCTCGCGGAAGACGAGGAACGTCTTGGCGAGGTCAGCGGGGTCGACGGTCTCGTCCCAGAGTCGGGAGAGCGCGGCCTGGACGGTCGCGGCCTGGCGTACCTGCTGGGCCATGTGCGCCTGGGCCATGGCGAGGGATGCATCTGCCATGCGCTGGTGCCCCCTGCCTAGGTAGATTCGAGCCCTGCGGCGTCGGTGGTCGGCATTCGAAGCGAGACAGGCACCGCCCCCGTAAACTCCAGCCCGTCCAGCCCCACGCGCTCGGCGGCGTCGGCCGGGTCGGCTCCGGCTCGGATGAGCACTCCGAGTGCGTCGGCCTTCGCCTTCTCTGCCGATGGGTCGATCGAGGGCGGCGCGGCAGTCTGTCGGCTGATCTCGGCGGTGAGCTCCGCGAGCGGGTCAGCCGCCTGGAGCTCTCGCCACCGCTGGAGCTTGGAGTCGGTGACGCCGGGAACGTCGTCCCACAGCGCTTCCTTCGGCACACCAAGGCTCTCGGCGAGCTGCGCGAGCGCCGCCACCTTGGTCTGGATGACTTCGCCTGTCGTGTCGCGCCAGCGGACCTCGGCTTCTGCGGGCGGGGTCTCGTCACCGGCGGCCTGTGCGGCGAGCCGGAAGACCTGCTCCCACGCCTCTCCGAAGAGGAGTTGGTACTCGGCGATCTTGCGGTTCGTCTTGTGGCGGCGGGCGTACAACGCCTCGCCGGTCACGTTCGTCATGTTGCCGGCGAAGAGGTCAGCGTCGATCTGGGCGGCGGCGGCCAGCGAGGACACCGCGAGCTTGTACTCGGCGTGGTGGTCGGCAAGCTGCGTCTGCGCGAAGTCTCCGAACTTAGCCTCGTGGGAGTCCGAGATCCAGAGGCGGTTGACTGCGGCCTCGAACCCCTCCAGCGGCTCGCCGAACGTCGGAGAGTCGGGGTTGTCGTCCGTCGGGATCGCGAGGCCTGTGGCCCAGCGCTGACGGAAGCTCGCGTACTGCATGCCGATGAGGATGTTGAAGACGGCCTCGTTGATGCGGTCCTGGTGGCCCTTGAACGGGGTCACGATGCCCACGGCTTGGCCGTCGAGCCTGTCGCGGAAGCGGACGAAGGGGACGACGCCCAGGTCGTGCGTCGCGCGGCTCTTCTCGACGTAGTCGGCGTTCTCGGTGCGAGAGTAGGTGACGACCTCGTTGCCCTCGTACACTTCGACGAGGCGGCCCTTGCCGTCTGGGGTCTTGCCTAGGCGCCGGATAGCGACGACAGGGAACTCGTCGTCTTCGTCCTCGTACCACGCCATCGACCGGAGCGACGAAAGCGGCTTGATGAGCGGTCCGCGGTCGTCCTTGCCGGGCAGCACGAGGACGTAGGCAGCACCGTACTCCAGTGCTCCGCGGTGCACGATCGACTGGCGTGCGTCCAGGCCGTTGGCCTGGAAGTATCGCCACACGGGCTCGTTGGCGTCGTTGGTCGCCGTGCGGAAGCCGTCGAGGGCGAGCGCCTGGGAGAACTCCGTCGGGATCAGGGGGAGCCAGTTGGTCTTGGACCGCTGCGCGAGATGCTTGAATTCGGCCTTCGCTCCCTGTGGGGTGTACGGGTCGTCGTGGTCGCCCTCCAGGTAACGCTTGGGGAGCCCGAGGCGTCCGTTGCGCTGGAGGTCCTGGTCGAGTTTGCCGTCGAGCTCCGCGGCGCGCGCGGGCGTGATTGCCATGTGGCACTCCTTGGGGATCGGGGCTAGAAGCCGTAGAGGCGGCCGGGGGTCTTGCGTCGCTTGCCCAGGCCATCGGCCAGGACGCGCGACCGGGCCATCCGCGCCAGCACGAGGGCGGCGAGGGCGTCGACCTTCTTGGGTGACTCGCGACTTTCCTTGCCGAAGTAGACGCCCCAGCGGTTGATCCGGCGGCGGGCGTTCAGGACGTGACGGGTGAGGATCTCGGCGCCGTTGAGCCCCTGGGATTCGCCGGCCAGGAGGCCATGGCTAGTCCAGGGGAGCTCCCGGTCGGTGATGTTCCGGTGCAGTGCCTCGACGGCGCGGGTGGTGTCCATCTGGTGACTGCGCATGTCCCAGCCCACGGCGTGGCGGGTCGTGGCCTTGACGAGGAGTCGTTCGCCGTAGGCGTCTCGCCAGGCGTCGATGTCGGTCTCCCAGTAGGCGACGTCTGAAAAGAAGGCGACGACGTCGAGGTGGGAGAAAGCGAAGTCGACGGCATCGCGGACGTCGGCCTTGGGGACTGCCCAGCCCTGGCCGGCAGGGCCCTCAGGCTTCTCCCAGATCGCAAGGAGGAACGGGGCGCCGTCGTCGACGCGCACGGCGACGAGTGCTGTGGAGTCGTCGGTGAGGGAGCCGTCGAAGCCGAGGACGACGGTGTCGCCGGAGCGGTAGCCGGTCGGCTTCATCGGGTCGCCGAGAGCGAGCGGCGGCACCTCGGCGCGGTTTGCGTGCCATTCGGCGGGGGAGGTCCAGGCGTCAGCGGCGGCGATGATCTGGTTGAGGTAGAAGCGGCGGGCCTGCTCGGGCGGGAGGTCCGGGTCGTAGAACTCGCGGAGGATTCGGTCGAGGTTGACCCAGTGGGAATCGCCGTAGGCGAGCCGGAGGCCCTCGCGGACGGCCTCTCGGGCGGAGAGGTCGATGTCGTCGGGAGCTTGCCGCGAGTCATAGAGGATTCCGTCGGCAGCGGCGCGGCCCTCGCGGATGGCGAGGTACGCGAGATAGGACTTCTCGGCGACGGAGTCCATACCGGGCTCATGCGCGTTGGTCGTCTCGATGGAGCGGCCGTCCACCTTGCCGAGGTTTCGTCGGATCACGTCGGCGAGGTCGTGGCCGCGGTTGCCCTTGGTCCAGTGGTGCGTTTCGTCGAGGATCGCGAACGTATAGCGGCCGCCCTCAGCCGTGGCCGCGGAGGCCGTGACCGCCACGAGCTTGCCGCCGGTCGGGGTCAGGATCCTCGTCATGCCGATGTCGAGGTAGTCGACGAGTGCGGGCGACGAGGCCATCGCCCGGATGGCGTCGGTCGTGTTCTTGGTCTGTGTCTCGGAGACTCCCGCGATGACGACCCAGGGCATCGGGTGTGGTGCCCCGTAGAGGATCCCGTCCTCTTCTACGGGTACTACGGGGCCGCATAGCTCGGCGAGCGCGATGGCGCCGAGGAAGGGCGACTTGCCCCACCCCTTGGCGCGGCGGAGGACGGCACGGCGACAGGAGAAGCGCCAGCCCACGGCGCGGCCGAAGCTGTCGAGCTTGGTGGGCTCCACGGCGTAGAAGTGGAGAATGAAGTTCCTCTGCTCGGCCGTGAGCTTGATGAGAGCGTCGACCCCGTCGGGGCGGTAGAGGGAGGCCTCGATCCAGTCGGAGACAACGTCGCCGATCGTGTTTCCATCGGCGGGGAAGGGCGGCAGGAGGTCGAGCAACGGCGGCCTCCTTCGGCGATCAGAATGGGGCGGCGCGTGTGTTGGGCGTTACGTTCGCCGGGCGGCCAGCCCAGCGCTTGTTGGCGAGGGCCGAGGCGGCGGCGGATGCGCCGGAGCGGTTAGAGAGCCCGAGGCCCCGGATGGAGTCGAGGGCGGCGCGGCGGTACTGGCGCACCTCGGAGATGAGAGGATGGGCGACGTCCTGGCCCATCGAGCCCTTGACCATGAGCCCGTCCTCATTGATCTGGGACTGCATGTTGTCGGCCTCGGACAGGAGGTCACAGGCGGCGTAGAGGGCGCTTAGCGACGACTTTTCGAGGTCGGGGTGGTCCTCGGAGACCTCGCGGAATACGCGCTTGGCGCCAGCCGACCAGGAGGTGCGGGCGCGGAAGGTCGAGGCCATGGCGTTCCTCCCTCGGTCGATTCGAACAAAACTTCGATTTGGGGGCACTCGGAAAACGGGAGGGCATGCGCATCTACCGGCTGACGCTATGCCGTACCGGGCTGGCGCTTAGGGGTGCCTGGTTGAAATGAAAATGCGGCTGGAGATTGCGGGACAATGAAGAACAGAATTTCGAATTATCGCGCAAATGCGTTTATCGGAATGCCGGATGTGGTTCCGCTTCACGTCGTTGCGTGAGTCGCGGTCGGCGGGCGGCGTGGCCCTCGGCCGAACTCTTGCGGCCGTGGTGCCAGGAGCACAGCGATTGGAGGTTGTCCTCGTCGTGGTCATTTCCACGGGTCTTGTGGTCAACCTGGTTCGCCCACGCCCCACAGATGCGACCCTGAGAATCGCGAGCCTGACACCGGTACGAATCGCGGCGGAGCACGCGCACGCGGCGCACCGGCCAATCGTGGGGCAGGTCAGCCTTCCGGGCGCTTGTTTCCCATCCCATCGGCGAGCACCTCCTCAAGGCAGACGAGAGTACCCCTCCGCTCAAGCCGGGGACAGCGAGCGGAGGGGCGGGGCCCTACCGGGCATCTACGCCAGGGGTAGGGCGGCGACCGGGGCCCGAGGGGAGGCGGGCGCATCCGGAAGAACTATTGGGGGGCAGTCGCTCTTATCACCTACCCGTCCACGACGAGCGACCTTTACCGGGTGGCATGGCCCCGACCCACATAGGCTTGCGAGAGGGCAAAGGCTCATCAGCATTTGTGGGCTTGCATACCTCCCAGGAGTCGAACCTGGCACGCGCGGTTTTGGAGACCGCCGCTCTTCCGCTGAGCTAGAGGCATAGATGCCGGTAGAACACAACGACCGGCGGCGTCAGGGGACGTCTCCCCACGTAGGTGTATCCGGGCGCTACCCGGCCTCACTACGGTGGCTGTCCCGCGCCGAGGAGTCGAACCTCGGTGCACGGGCGGGGGACCGATTCACTCCCGGCTACGGCGGGTGCCCATCCTCCGCCCCCTCGGTCCTAGAGGGGCGTTAGGGCGATTTCAAGTGCGTCGGTACGCCAGGGGTCGAACCTGGAGCCTCCCGCGCTTCAAGCGGGCGCTCTGCCAATTGAGCTACGAACCGTGGTGGGGGAGTCGGCCGCGATATCGGCGCGCGCCGGTCCCGGCGTCGTCTAGATGGCAGGTCTCGAACCTGCGACCTCCCGGTCCCAAACCGGGCGCTCTACCTACTGAGCTACATCCAGAAGCGCCCGGCTCGCTGAGATCTCGCTGGGCGGCCAGCCGCGGGGCTAGCGGGGCTGGGCTGGTTGTTCCCTCGCCTGGATTCGAACCAGGATTGCCCGGTTCAGAGCCGGGGGGCCTGCCAGTTAGCCGACGCGGGAGTAGCCTCCGTGCCGGGCCGCTATCTGTATCAGCGCGCCCGGGCGACGGAGTCACGGTGTGGCTATGTGGGCCTCTATCTAATAAGGGGGCCGCGGGTGCTCACGCCGGCTCACGGGGTTCCTCGGCGGGGATCGTCTGTAGGAAGCCCTGGATCTCGTCGTCGCCGAACGGAGGCGGGCCCAGCGTAAACTCGGCCACAGCAAGGCACTTGCCGAGGGCAGCGACCCAGGCGCGTGTGTCGTGACCGGCCATGCGGCCGTCGTCCAACGCGAACGCGACTATGGACCCGGCGTGGGCGACGATATCGGCTGACGCGAGGCCCGGATTACCCGGCGCCGCGTTCCGCCATCTCACGAGGAGCTTGTCCAGCGGGGCGGTAGCGAGCGACCCTGACTCCTCGGGCTTTGGGTGCTCCATGATCGGCATTGCGGCTCCTTCCGTCGGGTGTGGGCATTGAGGAGGGGGCCGCGCATCGGCGGACTGCCCGACATAAGCCAATCGCTGATAATCGGCCGACATAAGCAAAGACCCCCGCGCCGGGATGAGCCGGTACGGGGGTCTTGAGATGGGGCTAGCTGTTCCGGGCTCGGCGTCCCGATAGGTGCACATCCCACCACGAGCGGTCTAGGCCGCGCCAGCCGTACTCGTCGCCGAGGGCCCGCACGGCCTCATCTCGGTTGCGGAAGTCGCCGACGAAAGTGAGCTCAACCGCGCCGATTCCACGGAGATCCTCGATGTCCTCCTCACTGAGGGCCGATGGTAGGCGGGCGGTGTACTCGGTCATGCGCTCAGCCTTTCACACACAGGATCGTGCTTAGGCGCTCGACGACGTCGACAAGGTCGCGCTGTGCGGCGACGACGTTCTCGATGTCCTTGTACGCGAGCGAGATCTCGTCGATGACGCCCTCATCCGTGCGCGCCTCGATGCCCTGCATGGTGCGCTTGACGTCGTCGACGGTGAAGCGCTTCTTGGCGGCGTTGCGCGACATCTTCCGTCCGGCGCCGTGGGAGGCGCTCTGGAAGCTGGCCGGGTTGCCCTTGCCGCGCACGATGTAGGAGCCGGTCGCCATGGAGCCCGGGATGAGGGCGAACTCGCCGTCCTTGGCCGAGATGGCGCCCTTGCGGGTGACGATCATCTCGCGGCCGTCGATGACCTCCTCGGCGACGTAGTTGTGATGGCAGTTGATTTCCTCGTCGAAGAGGACGACGTAACCGACGCGGTCGCCCGAGGAGTCGAAATGCGCGCGAAGCTCGCGCTTGACGAGTTCCATCATGATCGTCCGCGAGTGCATGGCGTACTCCTGCGCCCAGCGGAGGTCGTGGAGGTAGGCGTCCATCTCCGGCGTGCCCTTGTAGAAGAGGGAGAGCTCGCGGAGGTGTTCGGGGAGGTCGGCGTTCGCCGGGAGCCCGCGGGCGATCTCCATATGCCGCTGGGCGAGCGTGTTGCCGATGCCACGGGATCCGGAGTGCAGGGTGATCCAGATACGGCCCGAGGAGTCCGTGCAGAGTTCGATGAAGTGGTTACCGCCGCCGAGGGTGCCGAGCGCGTCCCACGCGCGGGACTCCTGCTCAGCGACAGGGGCGCGAAGGGCGTCGAAGCGGCGCATGAGCGCGTGCGCGGCGCCAGCCTCGATCCCGTGCCGGGCGTCATGCTGGCGATTGTGTACCGAGAAGCCAACAGGAACCACGGCCTCGAAGCGAGAGCGGAGACGCCGGAGGTCGGTCGCTGTGAGATCTTCCAGCATGAGCGACGTCCGGACGGCGTTGACGCCACAGCCGATGTCCACGCCGACGGCGGCAGGCGCGAGGGCCTGCTCCATGGCGATGACGGAGCCGACGGTGGCGCCCTTGCCGAAGTGGACATCGGGCATCACGCGGAGGCCGTGGAGGCCGGGGAGTTCGGAGACGTCGCGGAGCTGCTGGAGCGCAGCCTCTTCGATGGTCTCCTCCTCCGCCCAGGAGAGGACGGTAGCGGAGGTGCCGGTGAGGGAAACGGGGAAAGTCATGATGCGCCTTTCAATACGAGGTGGATAAGGGGCAGGAGCACGAAGACAGCGAGGAAGCTGATGTAGGAAGCGATGACGAGCTCGTCGGAGGAATATGGGCGACGGGAGGTCATCGGGTGCTCCCGCCTGGTTGGTGCGTAGACTCCCGGTCATGAGCCGCGACCGCGCCTACTACCTGCTCGCCGGGATCGCCATGATGCTCGGCTTCGTGACCACCCGCGGCCAGCCGTCGTTCTGGGATGGGATCGGCTGGGGACTCGCGGTAGGAGCCGTCGCGGCGTTCGTCGCAGCCTGGGTTGCCGGGAAGCGGGAGACTCCGACCACAGGTGAGTCCTCCGACTGACCCGAGGTACGAGCCTGGCGGATGCACCACCTGGAAGACCGCACCCATCGCAACCGCCTCATCGATGACGGCTGGGATGTCCTTGTAGTCGGGGTCGAGGCCGGCCCGGATCTGCCCCATACGCACGACCAAGTCGAACCGCGAATGCTCGCTGTCAGCCATCGTGCTCATTTCGCCTCCTCGCTCCCGACTGGGCGGTCTGCCTGCTCGTCGTCGTGTATGGCCTTGAGCTTCTTCGCGAGCGAGTAGAAGAGCCGCGCGGCGGTGAGCTTGTCCACCCTGAGACCCTTGAGCTCGGTTGCGATCTGGTCGCCCTCCTCGCGGAGGATCACGATGCCGAGAGCTCCGCGGCCGTCGATGACCTCCATCTGAATGTCGTCCATCAGCTCGTCTCCTCGCTCCCGTTTGGGCGGTCTGTGGCGGTCCAGTGGTGGATCACGTCCTCATCGCTCATCGCATCGTGATCCGCAGGGCACAGCGACTCACCACACCCGCTCATGCGTCGTCTCCGAACGTGTCGCACGCGGCGCAGCAGGGGCTTCCGTTTGGGCGGTCTGTGTGGCACCCGCACACGCATTTCGCCACGCCGCCGATGTACTCCGGGTTGGTCTTCCCGGTGCATCGGCCGCGATCGTAGACGAGGCAAGCCGCGCTCAGGTCATAGGGATGCATCATCGCTCTGCGCTCCCGTTTGGGCGATCCGTGGCCACGCCGAGCGCCGCGCGAACAGCGTCGTCCATCGCCAGGCGGGCTCGTGCCGCATCGACCTTTCGGCGGCATCCCGCGCAGTCGTCCGGTCCCGACCCAGCATCGAGCCCTTCGAGGTCGCTGGGCAGGATGAAGACGAAGCCTGTCCCACAGAGCGTGCGGTTGTCGGCGTCGTAGTAGTGCGCCTTGCGCGCGTTCGGGGGCCAGTACCACCCCTTCCCATCTCGGATGCGCTCAGCGGTCGCCAGGCGCATCACGCCGGACCTTGCTCGATCGGCGTTCATCGTTCACTCCCGTATGGGCGTTTCGGGATGGCGACGAACAGGAAGCAGGCTGGGCATCGGGGGCCCCAGTCGGTCCAGATGAGGGTCACGTCACCACATCGCGGGCAGGTCGGTTCCTCTGCGGTCCTACTCATCGGTCCTCCTCACTACCGTCTGGGCGGTTGGGCGCTCCGGTCCAATCGATCCCGCAGCGGCAATAGGCGTCGCCGCACTCTGGACAATCAGCGTCTCGCCTCCCTGGCGAACAAGTCAGGGCGGTCACCTGCTCAGGCGTGTACGTCATGCTCCGTCTCCTTCCGTCTCGATGTGGCTGTGCTCGTCATGCGGGATCGGACGCCCGGCGACCATGCAGAAGCGTGACCTCCGCTCCCCGCATCGCCCACACCCCGATCCCGCCAAAGCGCCGCGCGTACCAGGCATGCCCGTAGCGATCACAAGCGGTCACGGCCAGATCCTCCCGTCTCGTCAGCGGGAACCGGCAGCCACGGATATCGGACCTTGGTCGCCAGGACGACCCGGTCCGGCTGGCCGGCCGGGTCACGCTCCTCATTGCCCCTCCAGAGCGTTGCCTCGGCCTCTGCGTACTCGCGCAGAATGGTCTCGGATTCGAGCGGCTCCAGAGTCCCGTCATCCTCGCGCCAGCACGCGGCATACCAACGCCGCCCTTCGCCCTGCCCGGCCAGTGCGGCGGCGCGCACCTCGGCAGCCCACCGCACCCCATCCTCGAAGCCCGCCATCATCAAGTCCGCGTCATACCGGTCACGGATGTTCGCATGCGAGTAGCGGCTCAGATACTCGGCACGGATCTCGTCATCGGTCGGCGTGTAGTCGCTCATTTCAGCTCCTCCTTCATGCTCTTCGCGAGGTTCGCGATGTTTCTTCTCCCCCACGCCGCCGCGCTGGCACATGCGGAGCGTGTCGGCGGCGATCCGCGCGACGTACTCGACCGTCTCGGCGCGCACCTCAGCATCGTGAGCGACAAGCCAGCGGTCGAACTCTTCGGCTGTGATCGGTGGCCAATAGTCCACTGCGGAGCGCCGCACATCTTCGGTCGTCGGCGTGTAGTCGCTCATCGGATCTCCTCCCTCGGCTCGGCGTACTTCAAGGTCAGCCCGGCGCACTCTCGCCGTGCGTACCCGTAGTGCTTCCACGCCGGGGTCACGTCCCGCCACCCCTGGCGGTCGAAGAAGATCCGCTTGCCGCAGTTCTTGCATCGCTCCATCGCACTCATCGGTTCCCTCCCTCGGCTGCCTCGCCCTGCACGGTCGGGGTGTCTGGCAGCATGTCGAGGATGCGCTGCGCGTGATACCGGAACTTGTCGCCCTGGTTCTCGCAGTACAGGCGCACGCGCTCCAGCGCCGCTGCCGGCTCGCCCTGCACGGTGCGGCTGAAGCCAGCAGCCCACCGCGCGCCCCGCTTGAACGCCGACGCACAGTAGGCGTCGAGTTCCTTGACCGAGAACACCGCGCGCGTTTGCGCTTCTGAGTACTCGCGGTCGATCGGCCAGATGCGCCGCGCTTCAGCTTCCCGCTCGTCGTCGGTTGGGGTGCCCTGCTCGGGGCGGCGGAAGCGCACGCCGGCCAAGAAAGCGCGTTCCGCGACATCAGCGAAGGCTTCGTTCTCCGCCGCCAGCTTGCTCTCCGGATACTCGGCATCCGCATACGCCTGCGCAGCCATCCGCTCGTCCTCGGTCGGGGCGTGCGCCTCGCCCTGGACGGTGCGGTGGAAGCCGGCAATCACACGATCCGCGGCCGCAAACGAAGGGGCGCGGCGTTCTGCGACAGCCTGCCAGAAGAAGCCCTCATAGGTCTTCTGGGCGACAGGATCGCCCAAGAACGCATCCGAGGCCGGCTCGGAATCCCTCCAAGCCTCGGGGTCAATGAGGCGCGCTAGCGCTTCCCGGTCGTCGTCGGTCGGGGCGTGCGCGGCATCGACCACGGCGACCAGATCGCGGGCCAGCTCGTCAAGCACCCGCTCGTCCTGCTCAGCGGAGTGAGACACCCCCATGTGGGGCACCATCTTCTCGTCGATCATCCGGCGCACCTTCTCGACCAACTGCTCACGGCTCATTCGTCGACGCTCCTTCCCACAAGCTCGCTCCCCATCGGCATGCTGAGGACGATCGCGTCACCGTCCACACGCCAGGACGCGTCTCCGGCGCGTCCGTAGAACTCCTCGACCGCCTCAAGAAGCTCGCCGAGGTCGCCGCCCCGGACGTACGTCACGTCAGAGTGCTCCGTCTTGCGGTACCGGCTGATGGTCATGCTCCCGTCGCTCCCGCCTCGATGTACGGGTTGGTCTTCACGTTCTGGTAGCCGATCGCGCCGTACTCGTAATCCGCTCGCAGCAGTCCGGCCCTCTCGCCCTCCGCCCACGCTTCGGCTTGTGCGCGCCGGATCAGAGGCATGAGGGCGTCGGCCGCGTCCTCGTACATCTCGACCAGCCATGCCTCTGCATGACCCTCGTCAAGCCAATCGGCCAGGGTGCGTGCGATCTCGCCTCGAATGTCGGTCATAGCCCCAGCCCCTCTCGAATCATCCGCGCCGCCTGCACGTCCTGATCGCCGGTCAAGCCGGCGGCTTCGATGAAGCCCGGCTTCGATTCATTCGGCATAGACCAGAGCGCGAGCAGGTTCGCGATGCGCTGCTGCTCCACCAGGGCGAGCACAGCTTCCGCGACGGCGAGCGTCGCGTTGTTCTGCACGGACTCGCTAACCTGGCCCTCCACCTCCTGCTGCTCGTGCGCCCAGTCGATGTGCATCCGCGCTTCGGCGGCGTGGTCGATACGGTCACTCATCGGTCTCTCCCTCTTCCTCCAGATGCCCCCGGATCAGGTGTGCGAGGCATGCCGCATGCCATTTCCAGCAGCCGTCCCAGTGCGTCGCCACGCGCCCGTGATGCTCAGCGATCACGTCATCCACGACCGCGCGAATCGGATCACTCATCGACGCCCCGAAGGACATAGACGGTGTCTGCGGGCTGGACGGTGGCCTCCCACGCGCGGAGGATCGCGAGGTCGTGGCCTGCGGCGGACTCGAAGCCACGGATCTCGGCGACCTTGTCGTGCCCGAGGTGGAGGTCGGAGGTGTAGAAGGTGCGGGGCTGACGTTTCATCGGGGGAGGTCCAATCCTCGGCGACTGGCCTCCGCGATGAGGCGGGAGAGGTCGTCGCGGTCGAGTTCGGCAAGGCGGCCGAAACCCTGTCGCTTGTTCGCGCGTGCGCGGCTGGCGGTGGCGCGGATCCGGCGTCGTAGCTGGCGGTCGGTTACCTCGGGCATCGGGCCCTCGTAGCGGCATCGTCGGGCATGCTGACGGGCGGACTTGCGATGGTGGGCCTCACTGCCTCCCACCGTGAGGACGTATCCGGCGAGGATCGAAGCCGCGAGGATCACGAACACGCCGAGGATGACGGCGGACTGGGGAGTGTTCACGGCCAAACCGCCCCTTCACGTCGCAGGAGGTCCTGAATGCGAGTCGCAAGTTCGACCTCCCGGGGGCCCGCCGAGGGATCGGCGAGTGCCTCATCGGCCTCTTGCCAGATGGCCCACGCGAGGCGGCCTACGCGAGCGGCCATGAAGGCAGCGCCAGAGGCGAACTTGATCCGGTCCTCGACGTTCCCGGGGTCGGGGTAGCGCCGGTCGGCCTCCTTGAGCACGGCGGCGTGGGTTGCGGGACCGAGGATGTACTCGGACTCGGAGATTGTGGTGGTCATGCGCGGTCCTTCCAGACGGTGGCGGCGAGGACCGGCTCGTGGCGGACACGGCGGTCGTGCGGCTCTACCAGGTCGTCGTCGGTGGCCGGGGGAGCGATGTCGATGGAGATGGAGAGGGTGGTCATCGGGGATCCACCTCCTTGCCGAGCGCCAGGCGGACGAGTAGATAGACGCCAGCGCCCAGGGCGATTGGCGCGGCGATGGGCCAGATGAGGAAGGCGAGAGCGATCCGGGCCGTCCACGTCGCGAACGATGGGTCGCCCTGGTCGAAGTGAAGGAACAGGGCGAGCACAGCGCAGCCAAGGAAGCCGACGATGGCGAGGCCTAGATAGGTCTGGAGTAGGACGAGACTGAGCATGTGGGGCCCTTTCTTCAACGTGATTCGTTGAAGAGGGGGCCGGAGTGCCCTGGGCTGCTCAGTGTCGAAGTGTCGGTTCGTTTCGACACTCTCTATTCCACCTATGAGAGAGAGCTCGCCTCATAGAGGAATAGGGAGTGTCGGTTTGAACTGACACTTCGACACTACGAGGTCTCCGCCGGCGCCCTCCGACGAGCGGAGGCCTACTCGGTGGCCTCTCCCGCCCACAAGATGCGCATGCGTTCGTGCGCGTGAAATCGAGCGCCGGGGTACGGGGCAGGTTTCACGATGACGCGATCGATCGCAAGTCGGAGGAGCGCGCGCGCTTCGAGGACCGGCGCGGTCTGGATCGCAGGCAGGGAGAGTTCCGGGTCGAGTAGCCCGGCGAGATTGGCCTCTGGCTCGGGGAGAGCCTCCAGCGCCCCGCGGGCGTCAGTGATCTGAGCGGCAAGAGCCCCGACGATCCTCTCGTGGCGCTCGGGCGGGAGCACACCGCGTACGTAGTGGTCATGGTCCGCCGCCTCCACCTTGGCTTCTAGCGTTCGCAGACGCTCGCGCAGCTCCTCCCGCTCGCGGAGTGGGGCAGGGTCGTTGCGCGCAAGCCACCGATCCGCGACGGCCGCGAGGAGCGGGTCGTCGGGCTCCAGCTTGGCGAGACGGTGCGCCCACTCCCGTTTGACGGCGTCCTCCAGCACTGAGAGCGTGACACTCAAAGGGCGCAGGCACGGGTCGCCGACATAGTCCCGCTTCCGGCATCTGTACGCGTTGCCGAAGGAGTTGCAGGTACGCTGGCACGAGTCGCAGATCACGAGCCCGCCTCCGAGCAAGGTCTCCGGCTGGCGCACGGCCCGCATGCCTCGGCCGTATCGCCGGAGCCGTGAGTCGAGCTCGGCCAGGAGGGCCATGCGCTCTCCCTCGGAGACAATCGGCGGCTCTCCCTCGGCCATAAGCGATACGGTCTCGCCCGTGTCGGGGTCGCGCCATGGGTGGAGGTCGGAACCCTGGTAGCCCGCGGCTCTCTCCTCCCGGTGATCGGGTACAAGGCCTGCCAAGGCGGGCGATCGCAGAACCACCGACATGGTCGACGATCGCCAATGGGAGGCGCCGCGCCGGGTAGGGATACCGCGGGCGTTCCAGTCTCGGCAGACGCTCAGCATGGTCTCTCCATCGCGCAGCCGCTCGTAGGCCTCCCGCACAAGGGGAGCCTCAGTCGGGTGCCGTCGGAGCTTTCGGTCTGCGCCGACGATGTAGCCGAAGGGGGCAGAGCCCCCGAGATACCGGCCCGCCTTGCGCTCCACCTCCTTCTTGGCACGTACTCGTATCGACGCATTCGCCGACTCCGCCCGTGCTTGCTCCGACACGATGACAATTACCATCCTTGAGCCAGGAACGGTCGAGTCCAGCGAGTCCTTGAGGAAGAAGAGCCGCCCCCCTGCGGTGTCGACAGCGTCCAGCACCGTGCCCACCTGTCCGGCACCCTGGCGGCTCAGACGGTCTAGCTTCCAAACGGCGAGCGTCCCGACCTCTCCGGAGGTCACCGCATCGACGGCGGCGTCGAAGCTAGGCCGCTTCACTCCCCGCTGGTACCCGGACTTACCGGCGTCGCGCCAGACCTTGCGCACGGTGAGCCCTTCACGTGCGGCCCAGGAGCGGAGGTCCGCCTCCTGACGTTCGATGGAGTCCTTGCCCTCCTTGTCGATGGAGAGTCGGAGGTAGAGGTCTACCAGGTCGGCGTGGGGCATACAGGGTCCTATTCGTGATCGGTGGCGCTTAGGAGGGGGCCGAGCCGCCCCTTACTGCTCGGTACATCAACCGAGCCTCCGAGGAGATCTGGCTGAACGGTCCCGACCGCGTCTTCGTCGCTCGCGGCGGACGGAGCGAACGGCTCGCGATCCGCATCACCGAGGCCGAGCTGCGCGATCTCGTCGAGCGCATGCTGCACAGCACGGGGCGGCGCGTCGACCTCGCTCAGCCGTTCGTGGACGCCTCTCTCCCGGACGGGTCGCGGCTGCACGTGGCGATCGCCGATACTGGTAGGTCCGATTGTTGAAGAGTGCACTTTTCGCGCCTTTTTCGTCGATGATGCGGAGGTTCACGCGCGAAGGGTGTTGGCGGCCATGCCTGAGCACGGTAGGTGAACATCCGGTGACAAAGCCATCGCGAACTCGCGGATTGATTCGATAGATGTCAATATAGAAGCATGTCGAATCAAGAAGTCGAACTGGTCATCGTCGGGTCCGGTCCCGCCGGATACACGGCGGCGGTCTACGCGGCGCGTGCGGGTCTCGCGCCGGTCGTGATCGCGGGCTCGGTGACCGCGGGCGGTGCGTTGATGACGACGACGGAGGTGGAGAACTTCCCGGGCTTCGTCGATGGCGTGCAGGGACCGGAGCTGATGGAGTCGATGCGGGCGCAGGCCGAGCGATTCGGCGCTCGGATCGTCTACGACGACGCGATCCGCCTCGAGCTCGACGGCGACGTGAAGACCATCGAGACCGGTGCCGGGGCGACGTACCGGGCGCGGGCGGTGGTCCTCACGATGGGTTCCGCGTACCGCAAGCTCGGCCTCTCCGAAGAAGAGCGGCTGTCGGGGCACGGAGTGTCCTGGTGCGCGACGTGCGACGGGTTCTTCTTCCGCGAGCAGGAGATCGTCGTGGTCGGCGGCGGGGACTCCGCGATGGAGGAGGCCCTGTTTCTCACCCGGTTCGCGTCGAAGGTGACCGTCGTGCACCGCCGGGACGAGTTCCGCGCGTCGAGGATCATGGCGCAGCGCGTGCTGGAGGACCCGAAGATCGAGGTCGCCTGGAACAGTGAGGTCGCTGCGATCCTCGGCGATGAGCAGGTCACCGGGCTCACGCTGCGCGACACCGTCACCGGGGCCGAGCGCACGCTCGACGCGACGGGGGTGTTCGTCGCGATCGGGCACGACCCGCGTTCCGAGCTCGTGACCGGGCAGGTCGACACCGACGCGGACGGGTATGTGCGGGTCGCGCACCCGTCGACGCGGACGAACCTGCCCGGGGTGTTCGCGGCCGGGGATCTCGTCGATCACACGTACCGGCAGGCGATCACCGCCGCGGGCACCGGCTGCGCGGCCGCGCAGGACGCCCAGCACTACCTGTCGAACCTCGAACCCACCACCGTTCCTGAGCTTGCTTTGGAGGTCTCCGCATGAGCATCGTCACTCCCGTCACCGACGCTACTTTCCGGGCTGAGGTGATCGAGTCCGAGCTACCCGTCGTGGTCGACATCTGGGCGACCTGGTGCGGCCCGTGCAAGGCGATCGCCCCGATCCTGGACCAGCTCGCCAGCGACTACGCGGGCCGGGTGAAGATCGTGAAGGTCGACGCCGACCAGAACCCCGAGACCGTGACCGCGGCCGGCGTGACCTCGATCCCCACCCTCGGGTTCTACCGGAACGGAGAGCGGGTGGACGTGCTGATCGGCGCGCACCCGAAACCCGTCTACGTCGCGAAGATCGAAGAGCTGCTCGCATGACCGACACCCTGACCCGCACCGCCCCGAAACGGCTCTCCACCCTCGACAAGTGGCTTCCGCTGTGGATCGGCTTCGCGATGGTCGCGGGCCTCTTGCTCGGTCGTTTCGTGCCCGCACTTTCTGACGCGCTCTCTGCGATGGAGGTCGGCGGGATCTCGATCCCGATCGGGCTGGGCCTGCTGGTGATGATGTACCCGGTGCTCGCGAAGGTCCGCTACGACAAGGTCGCCGCCGTCACGGGCGACAAGAAGCTCCTCGTCTCCTCGCTCGTGCTGAACTGGCTCGTGGGGCCCGCGGTGATGTTCGCGCTCGCGTGGATCTTCCTGCCCGACCTGCCGGAGTACCGGACCGGGCTGATCATCGTGGGTCTCGCGCGCTGCATCGCGATGGTCGTGATCTGGAACGATCTCGCGTGCGGTGACCGGGAGGCGACCGCGGTGCTGGTCGCGATCAACTCGGTCTTCCAGGTCGTGATGTTCTCGGTGCTGGGCTGGTTCTACCTGACCGTGCTGCCGGGCTGGCTGGGGCTGGATGCGCAGGGGCTGGAGATCTCGGTCTGGCAGATCGCCTTGAACGTGCTCGTGTTCCTCGGCATCCCGCTCGTCGCGGGCTTCGCGTCCCGGTTCATCGGCGAGAAGCGCAAGGGGCGCGACTGGTACGAGGAGAAGTTCCTCCCGAGGATCGGGCCGTGGGCGCTCTATGGGCTGCTGTTCACGATCGTGCTGCTGTTCGCCCTGCAGGGCGAACAGGTCACCTCCCACCCGATGGACGTCGCCAGGATCGCGCTGCCGCTGCTGGTCTACTTCGCACTGATGTGGTTCGCCGGCATCCTGCTGGGCAAGGCACTCGGTCTGGGCTACGCGCGCTCCACGACGCTCGCGTTCACCGCCGCGGGCAACAACTTCGAGCTCGCCATCGCGGTCGCGATCGGCACCTTCGGCGCGGCATCCGGCCAGGCCTTGGCCGGGGTCGTCGGCCCGCTCATCGAAGTGCCCGTGCTCGTGGGCCTGGTCTACGTCTCACTCTGGGCCGCGAAGGCCTGGTTCCACACCGATCCCTACGCCACCGAATCGAGGACGTCATGACCGACACGACCGTCATCTCTGACGCCGACGCGTGCGCACCGTCCACGGCGCACGCGATCGGCACCGAGGCCGCCACGACCGTGGCCGGGGCACTGAAAGCGCTCGCTGACCCGCTGCGGCTGCGGATGCTCTCCGCGATCGCGACCGACCCGCGCGGCGAGTCCTGCGTGTGCGACCTCGCGGACCTCGCCGAGGTGTCGCAGCCGACCGTTTCGCACCACTTGAAGGTGTTGAAGGAGACCGGGATGCTGCTGTCCGAGCGCCGCGGCACCTGGGTCTACTACCGCATCGCCCCGGGCAAACAGCGCGCCGTCGCAGCCCTCCTCGACGCGTTCGCTCCCGCCGCGGCCGTCACCGACGACCCCGAAGACACCGCGGCACGGACCGCGGCCCTGCAGCAGATGGACGCCCGAGTCACCAGGCTCGCGGAGGAGCTCGCGGACGAGCTGGCCGGGCTGAACCGGGACCTCGTGATCGCGATCGTGCGCGAGTCCTACGCCGGCCTGGTGCGTTCGGCGAAGCTGACGGCGCACATGATCCCGCTGACCGAGCGGTTCGCCCGGCAGCGCCTCGCCGACCTGACGCGGGACCGCTCGGCCGGGGTGCCGCAGGTGTTGTTCGTCTGCGTGCAGAACGCGGGCCGCTCCCAGCTCGCCGCCGCGATCGTCAACCAGCTCGCCGACGGCCGCGTCGTCGCACGCTCCGCAGGATCCGCCCCGGCGTCGGACGTGCACCCGCACGTGCGCTCGCTGCTCACCGAGATCGAGGGCGCGCAGGAGGCCGAGACGGCGTTCCCGAAGCCGCTCACCGACGACGCGGTGCGCGCCGCAGACGTGGTGGTCACGATGGGCTGCGGCGACGTCTGCCCGATCATCCCCGGCGTCCGCTATGAGGACTGGGCCGTGGGCGATCCTGCGCTGGCCTCGCCCGAGGGCGTCGAAGCGATCCGCCAGGACATCGAGGGCCGCGTCCGCGGCCTCCTCGCCACCCTCACCGACTGAAAGAAGCGAACAACCATGACCGACCAGAAGCCTTCCGTCCTCTTCGTCTGCGTCCACAACGCCGGCCGTTCCCAGATGGCCGCCGGCTATCTCCGCGAGTTGGCGGGCGACCGCGTCGAGGTCCGCTCCGCCGGGTCCATGCCCGCCGACCAGATCAACCCGGTCGCCGTCGAGGCGATGCGCGAGGAGGGCATCGACATCACCGCCGAACAGCCCAAGGTGCTCACCACCGAGGCCGTGCAGGCCTCCGACGTGGTGATCACGATGGGTTGCGGCGACGCTTGCCCGTTCTTCCCGGGCAAGCGGTACGAGGACTGGAAGCTCGACGACCCGGCGGGGCAGGGCATCGATGCGGTGCGCCCGATTCGCGACGACATCAAGGCCCGCGTCGAGACCCTCCTCGCCGAACTGCTCGTCTGAGGAGCTGCGAGCAGCGGAGGGGCAGAGGCCAATGGCCCTACCCCTCCGGTGTGTTTCCGGGTCCGCGAACTTTACGGCGAACACCGTTGTGCCGTGAGGTGTGACCCAGTGATCGCGTCACCGGTCGTTCTCGCTCTACCGGGATGCGCCTCGCATCGCTGCTTCGATCTGCTCCTGCGTGGGCGCTCCGGCGTACCCGCTTTCCGTCGCGTAGACCCGGCACGCCAGCGAGCGAACCGGGGCCGTCGGGAACAGGTCGACGTCGTCGAGGAGGATCGTGGGCGAGCCTCCGAACTGGGTGCTCGCCGCCTCGGCCTCGGTTCGGATCGTCACCAGCTCGACAGGAACGGCCCCGAGCCCGAGAGCATCCAGCGCCGCGCGTGCGTTGGCTTCGGCGATTGCCGTGTTCGGGCAGTCGACGATGTGCAGCAGTTCGACCTTCATGCGGTCGGCTCCTTCCGAGTCCGGGCGGCGCGCAGTCCGTTGAGGATGACGACGACCTCGGCGATCTCGTGCACCAGGACCACGGCGGCGAGGCCCAGGACGCCGAACAGGGCCAGCGGGAGCAGCGCGGTGAT
This sequence comes from Microbacterium sp. S308A+, assembly GCF_049800815.1. Classification (NCBI taxonomy): domain Bacteria; kingdom Bacillati; phylum Actinomycetota; class Actinomycetes; order Micrococcales; family Microbacteriaceae; genus Microbacterium; species Microbacterium sp. S308A+. Next base: position 707,977 of record NZ_JBNAFT010000002.1, read on the forward strand.
GATCAGCAGCGACAGGATGATGTTCTGGTTGATGATGTGCCGCCCCCGACGGGCGTGGTCGAACGCGCGCGGGAGAAGCCGCAGGTCGTGACCGGTGAAGGCCACGTCGGCCGACTCGATCGCGGCGTCGGAGCCCGTCGCGCCCATCGCGATACCGATGTCCGCGGCGGCCAGCGCAGGGGCGTCGTTGATGCCGTCGCCGATCATCGCGACCGGCCCCTTCGCACCGAACTCTGCGATCGCGGCGGCCTTGTCTTCGGGGCGCAGCTCGGCGCGGACGTCATCGATCCCTGCTTGCGCAGCGAGGGCGCGGGCGGTGCGGGCGTTGTCGCCGGTGAGCATGGTCACCCCGATGCCCTGGGTCGCGAGGGTGCGCACGACCTCGGGGACCTCCGGTCGCAGCTCGTCGCGGACGCCGATCGCGGCGACCGGGACGCCGTCGCGGTGGACGATCACGACCGTCATGCCTTGCTCCTCCAGCCCCGCGACCCGGTCGCCGAGCGTCCCGGCGTGCAGCCAGCGGGGACTGCCGACCGTGACCCGCGCGCCGTCGAGCTCGCCCTCGATGCCGTGACCGGCCTGCTCGGTCACGCCCTCCGCCGCAGGGGCATCCGGCACAGCGGCGGTGATCGCGGCCGCGAGCGGGTGGGTGCTGTGCTGCTCCAACGCGGCCGCCCACGCCAGCGCCTCCGCCTCGCTCACACCGTCTACGGTGAGGACGGCGGCGACGGCGGGCTCGTTGCGGGTGAGGGTGCCGGTCTTGTCGACGGCGACGTGACGGATCACGCCGAACCGCTCGAACGCGGCACCCGACTTGATGATCACGCCGAACTTGCTCGCCGAGCCGATCGCGGCCACCACAGTCAGCGGGACCGAGATCGCCAACGCGCACGGCGACGCCGCCACCAGCACCACGAGAGCGCGGGCGATCCACAGCTCCGGGTCGCCGAACAGCGACCCGATGATCGCGACCAGGGCGGCGAGGATCAGCACGCCCGGGACGAGGGGGCGGGCGATTCGGTCGGCGAGACGGGCGCGGTCGCCCTTCTCGGCCTGAGCCTTCTCCACCAGGTCGACGATCGTGGTCAGCGAGTTGTCGGTGCCGGCCGCGGTCGTCTCGACCTCCAGCGCCCCAGCGGTGTTGATCGCACCGGCTGAGACCGTGTCGCCGGGCTCGACCTCGACCGGGATCGACTCCCCGGTGATCGCGGAGGTGTCCAGGCTGGAGCGCCCCGTGCGGACGATGCCGTCGGTCGCGATCCGCTCGCCCGGCCGCACCAGCATCAGCTGCCCCACTTGGAGATCCTTCGCCGGGACCTCAACCGAGGTACCGTCGCGGCGGACGGTCGCGGTCTCCGGGACGAGCTTGAGCAGCGCCCGGAGCCCGCCGCGGGCGCGGTCCATGGCTTTGTCTTCCAGTGCCTCGGCGATCGAGTACAGGAACGCCAGCGCTGCGGCCTCCTCGACATAGCCGAGGATCACCGCACCGACCGCGCTGATCGTCATCAGCAGCCCGATGCCGAGCTTACCCTTGAACAGCTTCCGAATCGCGCCCGGGGTGAACGTCGATGCACCCAGCAGCAGGCCGATCCAGAACAACACCAAGGCCGGGATCTCCATCCCAGACCACTCCAGGACCAGGCCAGTGAGGAAGGCGATGCCGGAGAAGACCGGGACCATGATCCCGCGGTCCCGCCACCAGGGGTGTTCCGCCTCCTCAGCCTCTTCGCTGATGGTGGTCTCGAGCTCGTCGTGCTCGCAGCCGCACGCCGCGCTCACTCGCTCGCTCCCATCCCGCAGCAGCCCGGCACCGTGCACGCCGCGTCCATGCAGGGCGCGTGCTCGTCTACCGCGAGAGTCACGTCCACCAACGCGGTCAGCGCCGCCGCCAGGTGCGGGTCCGCGATCTCGTAGCGCGTCTGCCTCCCCTCGGGCTCAGCGACCACGATCCCGCAGTCGCGCAAGCAGGTCAGGTGGTTCGAGACGTTCGAGCGGGTCAGTTTCAGCTCGCGCGAGAGCACGGCGGGATAGCTCGGGCCGGCGAGCAGGGTCATCAGGATCCGGGAACGCGTCGGGTCCGCCATCGCCCGGCCGAGCCGGTTCATGACGTCAAGACGCGAAGCAATAGTCAGCACACACTGACTATACAGCCAGCACTGACATGAACCGAATGGGTAGTGAACCTACGAGGCCGAACCCACGCCGAGCTGGATGAGCTGCGGGGCCGGCGCGCAACACGATTCCGTGCTGGCAGACTCGTCCGGCGCGTCGAAGAGGCCGGAGCCTCCGCACACGCCGGTGTCCGGCAGAGCGAGCTCCACGCGCTCGGCGGCCTCGTGGTCCCCGGCGATCGCGGCGACGACGCTGCGCACCTGCTCGAACCCGGTCAGAGCGAGGAACGTCGGCGCACGCCCGTAGGACTTCGCACCGACGATGTAGAAGCCCGACTCGGGCTGGGCGAGATCAGCAGCGCCCGTGGCCCGCACGGAGCCGCACGAGTGCACGTTCGGATCAACCTCCGCAGCGATCTTCGACGGGGCCTGCAGGCGCATGTCGAGGTCGAGACGGATCTCCGAGAGGAAGGACAAGTCTGGGCGGAAGCCGGTCGCGACGAACACCCGAGCGGCAGGGTCGAGCCGGCGGCCGTCCTCCGCGATGAGCACCGCCTGACCGCCATCGATGACGACCTGCTCCGTGCGGAATCCAGTGACGAGATCGACGAGCCCGTCCTCGACGGCCTTCTTCGCCCGCTGTCCCAGCGCGCCGCGCTCGGGCAGCTCGTCGGCGCTGCCGCCGCCGAAGGTGTTGCCGACCGCGCCGCGCCGGAGCACCCAGGTGATCCGCGTCCCCGGCTCGCGCTTGGCCACGCGAGAGAGCGTACCGATCGTCGTCGCGGCGGAGTGGCCGTTGCCGACCACCACGATGTGCTGGCCAGCCAGCGCGGTCGCGTCCTCGATCGCGGGCATGCGATGCTCCAGGAGCTCCGCATCGACTGCAGCGCGTTCCCCGAGCGCGGGCAGCCCGTCAGCTCCGGCAGGGCTCGGAGTGCGCCAGGTGCCCGAAGCGTCGATCACCGCACGCGCTTCGATCCGCTCCTCGGTGCCGTCCGCGCGCTCGACGTGGACGACGAAGGGCTGCTCGGCGCGGCCGGCGTCGACGGAGAGGTCGCGGCCCTCCCGGCCGACGCCGACGACCCGCGTCCCGTAGCGCACGCGGTCGCCGAGCACATTGCTGAGGGGCGCGAGGTACCGCTCGATCCACTGCGCGCCGGTCGGGTAGCCCTGCGTCGGGGCCGACCATCCAGTCGGCTCCAGCAGACGTCGCGACGCGGGGTCGGTGAGCTCCGTCCACGGCGAGAACAAGCGCACGTGGCCCCATTCGGCCACTGCCGAAGCGGCGGCGTCGCCGGACTCCAGGACGAGCGGTTCGAGCCCCCGCTCGATCAGATGGGCTGCGGCGGCCAGTCCCTGCGGACCAGCACCGATGACGACGACAGGGTTCACTGCGACCTCCATGCATTGACGTTCTTCGATGTGAGACAAGACGATCCTGACGCTCATATCGACGGATGTCAATACGTCGGGCAGAATAGAGCCATGAACGCACTGCCCGTCACCATCGACACCAGCGCCGACTCCTGCTGCACCCCCGGCCAGGCGATGGACGACGGCACCGCCCACGACCTCGCGAAGGTCTTCAAGGCCCTCGGCGACCCGACGCGGGTGAAGCTGCTCTCGATGATCGTCGGGAGCAGCGCCGGCGAGATGTGCGTCTGCGACCTCACCGACCCCGTGGGCCTGTCGCAGCCGACGATCTCCCACCACATGAAGCTGCTCGTCGAGGCCGGCCTCGTCACGCGCGAGCAGCGCGGGAAATGGGCGTACTACCAGCCGACCACCGGCACGCTCGCCGACGCGGCGAAGGCGCTGCTGGGCTGAGCTTCGTTGTCAGGCGGACGCCGAACGGATCTTTGGGTAGTCGGACCAGTCCCCACTGGCGAGGCGCGACCACGCGGCGGCCGACGCCGGCGTTATGCCGAGCAAGTCGGACACGATCCGCGGGTGCATCTGCCGGGTGAGTTCGATGAGGGCGGTCGTCCGGGCGCTTCCGGAGCGGAGCCCTTCGGCGCGGAGGCGGCGACTGATCGGCCCCGGGGTGAGATGGAGCCCCGGGTTTCTGCCGGGGAATAGCCATCCTTCGGGATGGCGCATCGACGCGTCGACCAGGTCGATGATCGCGTCTCCGAGAATCTTGGGGAGCTCGATAGGTTCCGCCCCGATAGTGAGCTTCACGGGCTGGGAGGTCGCGTCGACCTGATCGCGGGTGAGGGTGATGATGCGGGTGAGCTGGATGCCGTAGAGGAGAACGAGCAGGCCCGCAGCACGGGTCTTCGAGTCCATGTCCGAATCGGTGAGGAATCGACGGGCCATCTGCCATCGATGGTCGGACTCGTAGTGCCGGCCCTCGAGGCGACTCGGCCGGAACTCGACGCGTAGGGTGCTCAACTGGTGGCGTCGCAACCAGCGGGTGAATGGTGCCAACGCGTCCCGCTGACTCGGGGAGTCCGTGAGGAACGCGTCGAGGCGGCGTTGGGGGAAGGTGGCGAGCGTCTCGCGCTGCGATCGGATTTCGTGCAGGAGCGCGGCACAGTACCTGAGCGCTGCGCGTTGCCGTTGGAAGCCAGCCGCAGGGCTCGACGGGCCGCGAGACACCGCCCGGAATGCGCGCGTCGAACGGAGCAACTCCCAGGTGCAGTACCGGCGCAGGACAAGCCGGTCTTCGGCGTGCCCAACCTCCGATAGCCAGTTCTCGAGCCAGTGGTCGAAGCGCGCGGCCTCGACGTCAAGCTCCGGCAGTACGCCGGAGCGAACCAGCAGCGAAAGGAGGAATGCCACGGACTGCCCCGACTGGGCTCTGGTCATGATCGCGTCGGCGGCGAGAGGCAGGGTCCCCTCGGCGAGTTCGCGGAGCACGGCGGCACATTTGCTCTTGTGCTGCCACCGCTCCAGAGAATTCGCCTTGCCATGGTGCGTGAGCAGGTAGTCAGCAAGAGGCTGAAGCTCCGGGCGGATATCGCCGGTCTCGTCGCCGAGGAGTCGTTGGATGGTGATCGGTCGGCGGCACTCGGCACAGAGGCGATGCTTGCGCACTTCTTCGATCGAACCGCAGCCGGGACACGCCATCGTGATCGGCGTGCCGGCGCAATCCGCGCAGACCTTCTGGTCGTTCATGAACCCGGTGAGGAACACCTTGCGCCCGCATTCAGGGCAGGGTTGCGGCGTGCGCATCGCGTAGTAGCAGCGGGCGCAGACGCGTCGCCCGTCGAGATGGGATGCGACCCGGCCGGGCTCTCCGCAGAGCCCGCAGGTCTTGACTGGCGCGGTGTAACAGGCCAGGCAGACGAGCTCGGGGCGACGGACGACGATGGTCGCGTGCTGACCGCACCGGGAGCAATGGTCGAAGGAACGGGGATCAGCACGCCAGCATTCACGGCAGTACCGCTTCCCGTCGATGGTGCGCTGCACCGGCCTCACCTGGCCGCAGGTCGCGCATGCGACGGATCTGGCGTTCCGTTCGCAGCGGGAGCAGCGACGTCCGCCGCTCGGCGTCTTGTGCGGCATGCGGACAGCACGGCCGCACGACTCGCACGTCGGCAGGACAACCCGACTCGCGCCCTCGGCGACGAGCGCGTGCGCAAGGTCCTGAACCGTCACAGGCACATTCGCGTGACGTCCTTCGAGAACTCCGGGTTGCTTGAGGAGAGCGAGCTCGAGCAGGCGTTGCGTGAGCGGCACCGGAGCGACCGTGCTCACGATCTCAACGAGACGTTCCGTCGGGATCTCGATCGCGACCCACTGGATGAGCATCACGACCTCTGCGACACGCGGCTCCTGCGGCGGCTTGGCCACGACGGTCTACTTGGTGCGTGGACGGCGGATGGTGGCGCGAACGGGCCTGAGATCGCCGATCGACCCGCGAGTCGCTTCTTCGCCCACGGCGATCGGGGCCGCGGCCTCGCGGCGGGTGATCGTCACAAGATCGTCGAGGGAGCACTCCAGCGCGTCGCAGAGTGCGGCGAGGACGTCGAGACGCACCCGTTGCGGCGGTTGCGTCACCAGCCGATAGACCTGCTCTCGGGAGAGGCCGATGCCGCGCTCCTCAAGCAGAGGTCTCAGCTTGGAGGTCTGGAAGATGCCGCGTGACGCCATCACGCTGCGCAGGTTCCATCCGGTCTCAAGTTCAACGGTCATTCCGCTTCTCCTTCGATGAGGGCCTTCAATGCCTCTGCAAGCACCCGGTTCTTGTAGTCCGAACTGACGGAGGCGTAGATCGACGTCGTCGACGCGTGCATGTGCCCGACCTGCTCCTGCACGAATCGCTCGGCGTAGCCGAACTCGAGCAGGTGCGTGACGTAGGAATGCCGGAGGCTGTGCAGCGTCAGATCCTTCGACAGGCCGGCCTCGTCCCGCAGTTCCGCGAACCTCCGGTCGAGATAGCCGGCGGACAGGCGGGTGCGTCGCTCGGTCACCCAGAGCGCGTCGAGGTCGTCACCGGGCGCAAACCGTTCCCGGGCCTGTTCGAGCCACTGCTGCATGCCCGGCACCCACCAGTCGAACTCCGGCACCAGCAGCACTGTGCGACGACGAGGAGCGCCGCCGCCAGCCGCCTTCGCCCACCGCACGTGGATCGCACCGTAGCGTCCCCATTGGCGCATCTTGGCGTTGTGGTGCAGGTCGACGGTGTCGAGCATCACCACCTCGGTGCGGCGCAGCCCGAACGCGTAGACCGTCTTCAGCAGCTGCGCGTCCCGCAGCGCCCCGAGCGCGCCTTTTCGTCCCGAGCTCACGAGCAACTCAACCCGGGCGTCAGCGGTGTCGAACAGGCGCTCCAGCTCGTCGTAGGTGAACGGCCGGCGCTTTCCGTCGCCCTCGAACTCGAACCGATGCGCGACCGTGTTCCATGGCAAGCACACCTGCGACGGGATCTCGCCGAACTCCCGTTCGCAGATCTCCATCCAGTCGTACAACGGATTCGTCAGGTAGTCGCAGAACCCGCGGATTGCGCCATGGTGGTGACGCAGAGTGGACAGCGCCAGCCTGCGATCGGTGGCTTCCCTTGTGAACTCGTCAACGTCAGCGACCGTCCACTTCCACGGCGGCTTGTCCGCGAACTCCCGGAAGCGGGCCACCGTCGCCACGCGGTTCTGGATGGTCTGCTCACGGAGCCCTCGCGACAGCTGCTGATTCCGCCAGCCGTCCATCATCGCGTCGAAGACCTGCTGCTCCGGGTTCGCCAAAGCGACGTTCGACGCCGAGGTGAGCAGTCGAAGTGCGGCTGGAGAGCTCCCAAAATCTTGCATTAGATGCAACAAAGTATGGGATAGTGCATCACCGAGTCAAGTCGGATCTTGGGAGGCGCGTGATCTCGCTGTTAGGGTCAGAGCGGACCAGCCCGACCGAGACCAATAGTCCTCGTTTGCAAGTGTCAACAGTTGCATTCGCTGCAACATGCGAGGGTTCGTCGTCCGCGGCTCGTGGGCGGTCAACATCCGCAAGTTCCTTCCCCGATACCGGTCCCTGGCCACCCTGGTCGCTCATGGCACGATGCCTGCGGACGCGGCGACGCTGCTTTCCCGGACGATGCGCGAGGGCGGCAGCGTCATCGTCTCCGGCCCGACGCACGCCGGCAAGACGACACTGCTCGCCGCGCTGCTCGCGGAGTGCGGCGAGCAGCGGATCATCACGGCTGAGGAGACGTTCGAGCTCGGCGTCGACGCCGCCGATCTTGTTGCGCTGCAGGGACGTCAGGCGAGCCTGGAGGGGGCCGGCGAGATCACCCTCCGGCGACTGGTCAAGGAGGCGCTGCGGATGCGCCCCGACCGTCTCGTGATCGGAGAGGTCAGGGACGCGGAGGCGCTCGACCTGGTCCTCGCGCTGAACACCGGCGTTCCGGGAGCAGCGACGGTGCATGCCAACTCCGCCGCCGACGCGCTGGAGAAGCTCTCGATGCTCCCGCTGTTGGCGGGACGCAACATCGATCGAGGGTTCATCGCTCCGGCGCTCGCCGCCGCCGTGTCTCTCGTCGTGCACTGTGAGAGAGCGGCAGACGGGCGCAGGCGCGTGGCCGAGATCGTCCGACCGGAGGGCCTCACGGAGGACGGGAGGATCCGAGTGCACGCGTTGTATCGTGCCGGGGACGGGAGTCGGTCGTGACGGTGCTGCTCGGCGCGGTGCTCGCGGCCGGACTCGTCCTCGTCGTCTCGCCGTGGCTCTGGCCTGTGCGTGTCGGGGAGCGACGCTCGCTCGCCGACGGGCCGCTCACTCGACTCCTGCGGGAGGCCGGGGTCGAGATCACACCGCATGCGGTGCTGGCCGGCGCCGTCGGGGCCGGGATCATGGCCGCATCCCTCGCCTGGCTCGTGACCGGCTCGGGGGCGTTCGCGATCGTGCTGGCGGTCTTGGGCGCGGTGGCGCCGTTCGCATATCTGCGTGCGCGGCGGCTCCGCCTCCTGCGCCTCCGGCGTGGCCTCTGGCCCGACGTGTGCGACCTGCTCGTCGCCTCCATCCGGGTCGGAGTCTCGCTTCCGGACGCGGTCGCGGCGCTCGCCGAGTCGGCGCCCACCCCGCTGCGTGCCGGCTTTGCCGGTTTCGCGCGAGACCTCCACTCGACGGGACGCTTCGATGCGGCGGCGGCTCGGCTGAAGGAGCGCTTCGCAGACCCTGTCGCCGATCGGATCCTGGAGTCGCTCCGGATGGCACGCGAGGTCGGGGGCACAGAGCTGACCACGGTGCTGCGCGCTCTCTCCGCTTCTGTCCGTGCCGAAGCGGCGCTCCGCGCGGAGGTCGAGGCGCGGCAGTCCTGGATCCGAGGGGCGGCCGTGCTCGGCGCGATCGCACCATGGGTGATCCTCTGCCTCCTGCTCCTCCGTCCCGAGGGCGCCGAGGCATACGGGACGCCGGCGGGAGCGGCAGTGATCCTGGGCGGCGCGCTCGTGTCGATCCTCGCGTTCCGCATGATGATCCGGATCGGACGCCTTCCGGAGCCTCGACGGTGGTTCCGATGAACGCGGTGACCTCGGCGGCGATCGCGATATTGCTCGGCGGTGCCCTCGCGGGTGGGCTGCTGCTCTGCCTCGCGGCTCTGCCACGCTGGCGCGCCGCGCCGCTCGTCGTCCGGATCGCCCCGTACCTCCGCGACGTCGCCGATCTCCCCGAGGCGCGCGCTGCACAGTCCTCTGCCCGTCGTGGCATCGGAGATCTGCTGCTCCGTGCGGCGAGTCTGTCCGACCGTGGCGATGCCGCCCTTGTCGTCCGGCTCGCGCAGGCGGGGATCCGGCAACCACCGACCTCCTTCCGTGCCCGTCGTCTTGCATGGATGCTCGGTGGTCTCGCGGCCGGATCGGCGATCACCATCGTGCTCGCCTTCGCCGGCCGGATGAGCATCCCCGCGCTCCTGCTGCCCGTGATCTGCTCGCTGGCGGCAGGCCTCGCCAGCGATGCCAGGCTCGCCACCCGTGCGCACGCCCGGGTCAGCCGTCTGAGGGAGGAGATGCCGACGGTGCTCGAGTTCCTCGCCCTGTCTCTCTCGGCGGGGGAGGCGCTCCCCGACGCGCTACGGCGGGTGGGGGCGGTGGGTTCAGGGGAACTGAGCGGAGAGCTCCGCGACGTGATCCTGGCCGTCCGCACGGGATCCGGGCTGGCCGATGCGCTGAGCGACTGCGCGCGTCGTCTGCAGATCCCCGCTTTCGCCCGTGCCGTCGACCAGATCGTCGCCGCACTCGAACGGGGGGCGCCGCTCGCCGCCGTCCTTCAGGCGCAGGCCGCGGACGCACGGGAGAACACCAAGAGAGGGCTCATCGAGAGGGCGGGACGCAAGGAGATCTACATGCTCCTTCCCCTCGTCTTCCTCATCCTGCCGCTGAGCGTGATCTTCGCGGTCTTCCCGGGGGTCTTCGTCCTCCGGCTTGGCATCGGATGACGGTGCCGTCAACGTCTCACGACATCTGCTTCGCGAAAGGAAAAATCCATGAGGGTCAACAGAACGACGATGAACGTCTCGCCTGGCACGCGGGACGTCGCCGATCTCTCGCCGTGCATCGGCGACGATCCGGAGCGTGGCGACGTGCCGGGGTGGGTGCTCATCACGCTGATGACCGCGGGACTCGTGGTCCTGATCTGGGCGGTCGCCGGCCCTGCGCTCACCGCGCTGTTCGAACAGGCGATCGCCAAGGTCGGAGGACTCTGAGGGTGCTCCTCCGCGCCCGTCCGCTCCCCGCTGCGCTCCTCGGACGGCGAGAGCGAGCCTCGTCACAGACTGAGCGAGGTTCCGCTCCGGTCGAGTTCCTGCTCGTCGGGACGGTGCTCACGGCTCTCACGCTCGCGGTGCTCCAGCTCGGCTTCGTCGTCTACATACGCAACATCGTGCACGATGCCGCCGTCGAGGGCGCTCAGGTCGCCGCGCTCGCTGACGCGCGGGAGGGCGACGGCGTCGCACGGACGAAGGAGGCCGTCGCGCGGGCGGTCGGGGAGGGGTTCGTCGAGGACGCGTCCGTCATCGAGACGTCCTCTCTGGGAGTGCCGACGATGGAGATGAGAGTCAGGGCCGTCCTGCCGGTCGTCGGCCTCATCGGGATCCCCGCGAGTCTGGAGGTGAGCGGGCGTGCGCCGAAGGAGTCCTTCGAACCGGACCGCTGATCGGTTCGCCTGGCGGACGGAGCGGCACGACGAGGCAGGCTCGGCGTCGCTCGAGTTCGTGCTGGCTGGCGTGATCCTTCTCGTCCCCCTCGCGTATCTCGTCCTCACGCTGGGCGCCGTGCAGGACCACCTGCTGGGCGTCCAGTCGGCCGCGCGGAGCACAGCGCGCGTGGTGAGCATCGCGGTCGCCCCCGATGAGGCGGAGCGACGGGCCGCGCTGACGATCGCCGCCGCTGTCGCGGAGTACGGGCTGGACGAGGCGTCGGTCGAGACCGAGGTGCGATGCATCCCCGCGTCCCTCGTGTGCCCTGCGCCGGGTGCGCTCGTTGTCGTGACGGTGTCGGCGCGGGTGGCGCTCCCTGCTGTGCCCGCGGTTCTCGGCCTCGAGCGGCTCGGTGCGATCCCCGTCTCGGCCTCCGCGGCGTACCGGGTCCCGAGGACGGGCGGCGCGGGATGACGATCATCGGATCGCGTCGACGGCAGAAACGACGAGGGACACCTCGCCGATCAGTCGTCTTCCCGCCACCAGCCGCCGCGGGGGAGCGGGGCGAGGAGAGCGGCTCGACCCTGCCGCTGATCCTCGGGTACATGCTGCTCGCGTTGTCGGTCGTTTACGTCTGCGTCTGCGCGACCGATCTCTATCTCGCGCAGAAACGGCTGGACGCGGTGGCGGATGCCGCGGCGCTTGCCGGAGCGGACGGCTATCTGCTGACGCTCGACGGCGCAGAGGGCGCCGGCGTTCGGACGACGTTGACGGACGAGGCGGTCCTGGAGCTTGCGGAGCCCATCGTCGGCGCGCTGGACCAGCGTGTGCTCCTTGTGGCCGCAACGGCGCCCGATGGTGTCTCGTCCCGAGTGACGGTGCGCACGACCTGGACTCCGCCGCTGCTGAGCGCGTTCGTCCGCGATACGGTCACGATCGAGGCGACCGCGACCAGTCGCACGGCTCTGCGCTGATCGCGAGTGAGGCGCCCGACGAGAGATCGCCGCGGTCTCCTGAGGCGCCGCGTCACGCTGTCCCGCCGACGTGGTGCCGGTGGGGAGATGCTCCGGACGGGTGGCGAGGGGCGCTGTGCGCCGGGATGGGTGAGCCTGCGTCCTCGGCCCTGCCCACCCCGACGCGGTCCTCTATCACCTGTTGCGACGGTGTCGAAGGAGGGTGAGGGTGCCGAGCGTGAGGAAGACCACAGCGAGGCCCGCCGCCGCTATGAGCGGGACCGCGTCCGCCCCCGTCACCGCGAGGGCGGGAATGGCCACCGGCTTCGACGTCGGAGTCGCAGTCGGCGTGGGCGTCGGCGAAGGCGCCGGAGGGATGCGCAGCGCGGTCTCCGCGACGGATGGCTCCGAAGCGATCGTCCCGTGGGCGGAGACGGCTGCGGCCGTCGCCGTGTTGGTCAGCATCCCCACGGCGGCGTCGGCGGGGACCGTGGTGTAGGTCGCGGTGCAGGTGATCGTCTCGCCCGGGGCGAGTGCCGTGGCGGGGCACGTCGGGACCGGGTCGGCGCCGTTCCCGTTGAACGCGTCCTCGGCGATGGCGAGGCTCGTCAGCGGCATGTTGCCGGTGTTGGTGACCATGAAGGAATAGACCACCTTCTGCCCGATCTCGTCGACGGCGTCCCGATCGGCGGTCTTGACGAGCCCGAGCGACGGACGAGGAGAGTCGACCGGGGTTCTCGTCGTGGACGGCGGGGAGACGACGACCGCCCCGCCCGGCCCGGAACCGCTGGCGGTGGCGGTGTTCTCCACCCGGCCGGCTCTCTCGTCGGCGGCAGTGATCGTGTAGGGAGCGGCCGTCGCGCACGTCTGACGCTCGCCGGGGTTCAGCACGGTCGCGGGGCAGGTCACGGTGCCCGCCTTCGGGTCGTCGACGACGATGCCGGTCAGCGGCGTGTTGCCGGTGTTCGTCACCGTGAAGGTGTAGGAGACGGTGTCTCCGGCGTCGGCGAGGCCGTCGCCATCCACGTCGACCGGCGTGCCGGCGTGCTTCACGAGCCCGATCCCGGGAGCGGTGACGGTGAGGGTGGCGTCCGCGGGCGGGTTCAGACCCGTCAGCGTCATGTTCCCCGGCCCGTTGGTGTAGGTGCCCGCGGAGGTCGCGGTCACGGCGACCGAGACCGTGCACGACGGCGCGCCGTCGCCGAGGTCCCCCTGGACCGTGATCGTGTCCGAGCCGGTGGCTGCCGTCACGGCGCCGCCGCAGGTCGTGGAGGTACCGGCGGGGCTCGCGACCGTCAGTCCTGCGGGAAGCCGATCCGTGAAGGACCATCCGCGCTTGGCGGCGAGCTCTGCGGTGTTCGCCACGGTGAAGGTCAGGGTGCTTGCCTGGCCCGGCGCCACCGAGGTCGGCGAGAACGACTTGTCCACCTGAGGGGAGACGTCCAGCACCCGCACGTTGTCGAACGCCGCGTCGTTGCCCATGTAGGCGCCATTCGCGTTCTGGATACGGAGCCCCAGGCTCGCCCCGCGGAACAGGACGGCCTCGTTCAGGGTGTACGTCCCGACCCTGACCGCCGTCGGAGCGAGCACTCCGACGGCGGGGGCAGTGACGATCTTGGTCGACGTGCAGGCGTCGACGACGTTGCCGATCCTCGTCGCGCTGCCGTTCTCGTCCAAGAAGGAGAACAGATAGCGAGGACCGGAGTTCTGGCAGTTCACCGCCGCCGCGTCGATGCTGAAGGTCAGGAAGCGCCCAGACCCCGAGGCGAGCGGGATGTTGCTCGCGGTCTGGAGCTCGGTCGTGTTGGCTCCGGGATCTCGGGTGTCGGTGTAGGCGGTGACCGCGTGATTGGCGGAGGGTGTCGCCGCACCGCTCTGGACTCCCAGTGCGTAGGCGAGCTGGTTCAGGTAGGAGACGGCCGTCTGGTTGGCGCAGTTGCCGACGGCGGCCGTCGGCATGTCGAAGCTCCGGATCTGGCCGTTGCAGTCGACCTGCCAGACGCCGTCTGCGGTATACCGTTGTCCGGATCGGCCGGCGTAGGCGGTCAGATCCAGGGGAGTCTGACCCACGCCGTTCTCGAAGTCCTCGGCGAACACCGCCGTGCCGGGCTGCGGGGAGCCCGGTGTCCCTGGCGCGGCGTTCGCCGGCGCGGCGACCAGCGTGGTCGCCGTCACCGCCGACGCTGTCAGGCACAGGGCGCCGAGGAGCGCGAGCGCTCCGTATCCCACCGGGGAGCCGACTCGTCGCGGGCGATGGTCATCGAGTTTCACAGCGGCGTTCCTTCGATCCGTCGGTCTGGTCTGAGCAGGGGCATCACGGCCCCGCCCTGGTCGGCACCCCGGCGCGCATCGAGGCAGGAGGCTGCTGCGAGCGCGCGGGCGACCTCTCCCATTGATGCCGTGTTCTGCGGCGTCGTTCAGGGCGTACGGACGAGTTGGTGAGATTCGTTCTCTGACGGGGGGACTTTCTCGCCCCGACGCGGTCAGTCCGCCCTGCGGGGCACGAAACGGGGGATCCAGCGGAGGAACCCGAGCGCGCCGACGAGACCGAGGACGCCGAGGGTGCCGGTCGCGACCGCGAGGGAGGAGAGCGCGGCGACGCCGGAGAAGAGCAGGGGCGCCGCAGCGCCGCCGGCGTCCGTGAGGGTTCGCCAGGAGCCGAGGAACGCCGCCGGCTCGTCCTGCGGGGCGACGTCGGCGCCGAGGGTGAGGAGGATGCCGCTGGACAGGCCGTTGCCGACCCCCAGCACCGCCGCGATCATGCCGAACCACAGCACCGCCGTCTGGCCCTCGTGCGTGAACGAGAGGATGAGGAACCCGGAGCCCATAAGCAGCATCGCAGGGAGGGCGGCCCACAGACGACCGAAGCGGTCCATCACCTGACCGCTCGCATAGAAGAGAGCGAAGTCGATCGCCCCGGAGACGCCGACGACGAGGGCGATGCTCGACGCGTCGAGGCCGATCGACACGCCCCACAGGGGGAGGATGACCTGACGGGCTGACCGGACGGCGGAGAGGCTCGCCGCGGCGAGCCCGAGCCGTGAAAGCACTCCGCGGTGGTGCCACATCGTGCGGAGCACCCCCGCGCGCTCGTGCGCCGGGATCGAGCCCGTCACCGGCTCGCCCGAGTCCTCGACCGATGCGGACACCGCTCCGGAGGACCCCCGGCCCGACGTCCGTGCCGCATCGGCCTCGGGGTCGGGGCCCAGCAGCACGAGCAGGATGAGTCCGAGCAGACAGATCGCGAAGAACCACAGGGTCGCCAGCGGTGTGCCGAAGACGCCGAGCAGCGCGGCGGCGAGGAAAGGCCCGACGAACATGCCGAGGCGGAAGGAGCCGCCGAGGAACGACAGCGCCCGCGCCCGGAAGGCCAGAGGCACGCGCGTGGTCATGAAGGCATGCCGGGCCAGGCCGAAGGCCGCGGCCGACATCCCGATCACGAACACCGCGGCCGTGAACAGCGCCAGGCTGGGGGCGAGCGCGCTCGCGACGGCGCCGAGCAGGGAGACCCCGCCCGCGATCACCATCGTGTAGCGCTCGCCGATCCGCGACACGAGCCAGCCGGCGGGAAGGTTGCCGCAGAGCTGGCCGACGACGATCGCCGAGGCGATCAGCGCCGCGGCGGCGATGTCGGCGCCGCGTCCGGAGGCGATCACGGGGATGAGGGGGAGTACCGCGCCTTCGCCGACGGAGAACAGCAGTGTCGGGAGGTACACCATCGGGCCGAACCGCCAGAGGACGGAGGCGGCGCGGTCGGTCATGCCTTCACGCTACTCCGGCCCGTCCTGGCGAGCCCGCGGCCCGGGACGTCGGACGGACGGATCGGAGGGGATAGTCTGGGACTGCCATGCTCGAACTCGATCTCTCCGCCGACATCGCGGCCCTCCGACAGACCTTCGGCGACATCCGGGAGGTCGTGGACGTCGACGGCCTCCGCGCCGACATCGCCCGGCTCAGCGAGGAGGCAGGCGCTCCCGGCCTCTGGGACGACCCGGAGACGGCGCAGAAGGTGACCAGCGCCCTCAGCCACAGGCAGGCCGAGCTCAAACGCGTCACCGAGATCGAGCAGCGCCTCGACGACCTCGAGGTGCTCGTCGACCTCGCCAACGAGATGGAGGACGAGGACTCGGCGGCCGAGGCCAGGTCCGAGCTCGCCGCCCTCACCGAGGTGATCAACCAGCTCGAGGTGCAGACGCTCCTGGACGGCGAGTACGACGGGCGCGCGGCGATCATCACGATCCGCTCCGGCGCTGGCGGCGACGACGCCACCGACTTCGCCGAGATGCTGCTGCGCATGTACCTGCGGTGGGCCGAGCAGCACAAGTACCCGGTCAAGGTCATGGACACGTCCTACGCCGAGGGTGCGGGGATCAAGTCGGCGACCTTCGAGGTCGACGCGCCCTACGCGTTCGGCACCCTCTCGGTCGAGGCGGGGACCCATCGCCTGGCGCGGATCAGCCCCTTCGGATCGGCCGACAAGCGTCAGACCTCCTTCGCGGCGGTTGAGGTGATCCCGCTCATGGAGGAGGCGACCGAGGTCGACATCCCCGAGGGCGACATCCGTGTCGACGTCTTCCGTTCCTCGGGTCCCGGCGGCCAGTCCGTGAACACGACCGACTCGGCCGTGCGCATCACCCACCTCCCGACCGGCATCGTCGTGTCGATGCAGAACGAGAAGTCTCAGATCCAGAACCGCGCGGCGGCCATGCGCGTGCTCCAGACCCGGCTCCTCCTGCTGCAGAAGGAGGAGGAGGCTGCGAAGAAGAAGGAGCTCGCGGGGAACATCACCGCGAGCTGGGGCGACCAGATGCGCTCCTACTTCCTCTATGGTCAGCAGCTGGTCAAGGACCTGCGGACCGGGTACGAGTCGGGAAACCCCGCGACGGTGTTCGACGGTGACCTCGACGGCTTCATCTCGGCGGGGATCCGCTGGCGCAAGCGCAAGGACGAGGACTGACCTCGCCGGCACGCAGGGGTTCCCGCATGCGGGGTGTCGCACCGGGGACGAGGACGGCCCCCGCTTAGGCTCATTAGGCCATGATCCGATTCGAGAGTGTCACCAAGCGCTATCGCGGGACCAAGCGTCCTGCGCTCAGCGGCGTCGACTTCGAAGTGCAGCGAGGCGAGTTCGTCTTCCTCGTCGGAGCCTCGGGATCGGGGAAGTCCTCCTGCCTGCAGCTCATCCTGCGCGAGGAGACGCCCACATCGGGCCGCATCGCCGTGCTCGGCCGCGACCTGCGCACGATCGCCAACCGCAAGGTCCCCTACTTCCGGCGCAACATCGGCTCGGTGTTCCAGGACTTTCGTCTGCTCCCGTCCAAGACCGTGTTCCAGAACGTCGCCTTCACGCTGCAGGTGACCGGGTCCTCCCGCGGGTTCATCCAGCAGGCCGTCCCGGAGGCGCTGGCCCTCGTCGGCCTCGCCGGCAAGGAGAAGCGTCTCCCGCACGAGCTCTCCGGCGGTGAGCAGCAGCGCGTCGCGATCGCCAGGGCGATCGTCAACCGGCCGCAGATCGTGCTCGCAGACGAGCCGACGGGCAACCTCGATCCTGCGACGTCCGTCGACATCATGCAGCTGCTCGCTCGGATCAACGCCGGCGGGACCACGGTCCTCATGGCCACGCACGAGGCCGCGTTCGTGGACCAGATGCAGCGCCGCGTGATCGAGCTCCGCGATGGCGAGATGGTGCGCGACGAGGCGGGCGGCGGTTATGGCGACCGCTCGAACGTCCCTGTCCTCGAGCCCGAGGCTGTCAAGGGCGCCGCCGCGACAGCCGCGCTCACGGCCGTGCTCGAGGTGCAGCGTCAGACGACGGCGGAGAACGCCACGGGCGCGGTGCCGGCCCCGGCCGAGCAGGCTCCTCCTGCCGCACAGACGGGGGGCGACGAGCAGACCGCGACGACGGGGCAGGCGACTCCGGCCCCGGAACGCGCGAACCCGATCACGCTCCCGCCGGTGGATGTCGCCGAGCTCGGCGTCGCCGATCGGCTGGGGCTCGATACCGGCAACGACGAGGAAGTGGGTCCGACGTCATGAGGATCGGACTCATCCTCTCCGAGGCCTTCACCGGCCTCCGCCGCAACGCATCGATGGTCATCTCCGTCGTCCTCGTCACCTTCGTCTCCCTCACCTTCGTCGGTGCCGCGATCCTCATGCAGGCGCAGATCGGGACGATGCGCGCGTTCTGGGAGGACCGAGCGCAGATCGCGGTCTACATGTGCTCCTCCGTCTCGTCGAACGAGGGCTGCATCGACGGCGTGGCGAGCCAGGACCAGATCGACGCCGTCCGGCAGGAGCTCGAGGGGTCGACCCTCAAACCGCTCATCGCCGATCTGAAGTTCGAGTCGCAGGACGAGGCGTACGAGAAGACGATCGAGCTCTTCGGTGGCGACTACGCCAACCTCATCTCCGCCGATCAGGCCAACGCCGTGTTCTGGATCAACCTCGAGGACCAGACCAGGGCGGACGTGATCAAAGAGGCGTTCCAGGGTGTGAAGGGTGTCGAGGAGGTCAAAGACCAGCTCGAGTACCTCGATCCGCTCTTCACCGCGCTGACGGTCGCCACCTACATCGCGGTGGGCATCGCGGTGCTCATGCTCATCGCCGCGGTCCTGCTGATCGGCACGACCATCCGTCTGTCCGCTTACGCCAGACGTCGGGAGATCGGGATCATGCGCCTCGTCGGCGCCTCGAACAGGTTCATCCAGACCCCGTTCGTCCTGGAGGGCGTGTTCGCCGCCGTGATCGGCTCTGTGCTCGCCAGCGCCGCGGTGGTGCTGGGAGTGCAGTTCGGGGTGCAGGAGTATCTTTCTCGCCGCGTCTCGTTCATCACGTCGTGGATCACCGTTCAGGACGCGCTCCTGGTCGTGCCCGTCCTCATCGGGATCGGCGTCGTGCTCGCAGCCCTGTCGGCAGGGTTCGCGATCCGCCGCTGGCTGCGGGCCTGATCGTCGCGAAGCGGGAGCGACCCGGCGTGTTGCTACACTGATGGGCTGCCCTCGTCGCGATCCGCGCGCGGGCGACCACGCCGGATCACAGACGCACAGGAGAGAGCCATGCCCAGGGAACGCGGGGAGAAGGTCGTCGCGACCAATCGTCGCGCACGTCACGACTACACGCTCGAGAAGTCGTACGAGGCGGGGCTGGTGCTCACCGGGACCGAAGTGAAGTCGTTGCGCCAGGGACGGGCGAACCTCACCGACGGATACGCTTACGTCAAGGGTGGCGAGGCGTTCCTCGACGCCGTGCACATCCCCGAGTACTCGCAGGGACACTGGACCAACCACTCGGCCAAGCGCGTGCGCAAGCTTCTCCTGCACAAGGAGGAGATCGCCAAGCTTCAGCATGCGGTCTCCGCTGGTGGCTACACCCTCGTGCCGTTGCGTCTCTACTTCTCGGACGGCCGTGCGAAGGTCGAGATCGCTCTCGCCAAGGGCAAGCGGGAATATGACAAGCGGCAGGCTCTCCGCGAGCGGCAGGACTCGCGCGAGGCCGAGCGGGCCATGCGCCTGCGCAACCGCCTCGGCGAGTAGCCGCGCGTCGTCCGGCGCGGACGCGTCGGCTCAGCCGCCCAGGTCGGGCGAGAAGCCGAAGACCCGCCCGAGGAAGCGGAGCTCGGTCTCGGCGGCATGCATGATGGTCTCGGCCTGACGGAAGCCGTGCCCCTCGCCGGGATAGAGCACGTACTCGTGCGGGACGCCCCGTGCGGCCAGGCCGTCTCGGATCGCCTCGGACTGCGCCGGCGGCACGACCGCGTCGTCCTCGCCCTGGAGGATGAGGACGGGAACGTCGATCCGGTCCGCGTGCGTGAGGGGAGAGCGCTCGAGGTACGTCGCCTCGGCCTGTGGCAGCGGGCCGATGAGACCGTCGAGGTAATGGCGTTCGAAGTCGTGCGTGTCGGCGGCGAGCAGGCGTGCGTCCGCGACGCCGTACCGGTCGATGCCGGCGGCGAAGACGCCACCGCGCACAAGCGCGCCGAGCACGGTCCACCCTCCCGCGGAGCCTCCGCGGATCGCGATCCGCCCGGGGTCCGCGACTCCGGACTCCGCGAGCCCGCGCGCGGCCGTGAGCACGTCGTCGACGTCCACGACGCCCCACTGGCCGGCGAGGCGCTCGCGGTAGTCGCGTCCGTACCCGGTCGATCCGCCGTAGTTGACCTCCAGGACGCCGATGCCGCGACTGGTCAGGTACGCGATCCACAGGGCGACCGCGCCGGCGACGTGGTCGGTCGGTCCGCCGTGCACGGAGACGACGTAGGGCGGAAGCTCATCCGCCGGGGCGATCGTGGTGGGGTTGGCCGGCGGATGGTCGAAGGCGTGCACGGGCCCGTGCCGGCCCTCGAAGGTCACGGGCCGGGCAGGGGGCACCCATGCCGTGTCGACATGATCGCCCCCGCGCACGGGCTCGGCACGCGCGCTGTCGAGACCGATCAGCCAGAGTCCTGGCGTGACGGCGCCTCCCTGGCCCGAGACGAGGGCGTGGATCTCGTCCCCGCTCTCCCACACATCCTCGATGCCGAGGCTCGCGTCGATCGGGATCTCGAGAGCACGGGCGGTGCCGTCGCGCGCGATCACGACGAGCTCGTCGGACCCGTTCGTCCGGACGGCGAGGATGCGACCGTCCGGGAGCGGACGGTACCAGCGCTGTCCGAGCACCCAGAGACCGCCGCCGGTGTCGGCGTCGGCCGGGGCGATCGTCGTGCTCTCTCCGATGGGGCGGAGACCTTCGAGCTCGGCTCGTCGCAGGTTCCAGCGTCCGCCGGGGTCGTCGGCGAAGAGCAGGGTGCGATCGTCGATCCACTCCGGTTGCAGGGCGGCGCGTGCGGACACGTCGATCACCTGGTCGTCACTCCCGAACACCCGCAGTCGAGCGGCCTCCCAGGGCATCCGGGTCCCGCCCCACTCCACGACGGCGACCCTCGTCCCGTCCGGGGAGAGCGCCGGGTGGGCCCAGAAGGAGTCACCACGGACGATCCATCCCAGAGCCGCATCGTCGTCGGCGGCGGAGCCGTCCAGCGGGATCTCGACGACCGCCCGTTCGTGCGGCTGAGGGCGGAGGTCCTCTCGGATGGCGAAGAGGCGGCCGTGCTGGAGTGAGAGCCCGCCATAGCGCGCGCCTTCGGAGGTCAGCGGATCCGGATCGGTCGCCCCCGGAGCGAGCCGGCGGACGCGCTGGTCGCCGCCGTCGACGAAGAGGAGGGCGCCGTCCCTGTCGACCGTCCACGCGCCGCCGCCATACTCATGGACACGGGAGCGTGCGCTCCACGGCGCGGGGAGCACGTCGACGATCTCCCCTGCAGCGCCACGGCGGCGGACGCTGGTCCGTCCTCGTTCGGCGGGGACCGACTCGCCCCACCACGCCTCTCCGGCCACGAAACGGGCTCCGTCGAGGCGGACGCCCCCGGAGGCGAGGTTCGCGGCGGACAAGGGCGAGGGCCAGGAGCCGTAGGGGGCAGACATGTCTCGAGCCTAACCAGCGGGCGCTGACACACGGCGTCACACAAGTGTGCGGCGAGAGGCGCGCGTCCATAGCGTGATGGTCAGGCATCCGAGCCCGGATGCCGGAGCCGTGGCCGCCGAGCCAGCTCGGACCGAGTCAGAGCAGGGAGTGCCGATGTCCTTCGCCTCGACGTCCGACACGCCCTCGGAGGGCGCCTGTCCGGCGCCGGCCGTCCCGTTCTCGTTCGAGCTCTATCCGCCGCGTTCCGCGTCGCCCTCCGAGGCGTTGCATGAGACGGTTCGGCGCCTCGCGGCGGCCGGTCCCCGGTTTCTCTCCGTCACATACGGCGCGGGGGGCTCCACCGGTGGTCGGTCGCTGGAGGTCCTCCGCTACATCCGGGAGCACACCGACGTCGAGCCGCTCGCGCATCTCACCTGTGTGGGGAACACCTACGCGGGGGCCACGCGCCTCATCCGGGAGTTCCTCGACGCGGGCATCCTCAGCTTCCTCGCGCTGCGGGGCGACCCGCCGGCCGGTGAGACGGCGCCTTTCCTCGGCGATCTGGAGAGCGCCGCTCAGCTCGTCCAGCTCATCGACCGGGCCCAGGCGGAGCGCGCGCCCTACGAGGAGCAGCCCGTGCCGGGTCTCCCTGGCGCCGTCCGGGTGTCGCCGAGGCGCAAGGTGAACATCGCGGTCGCGGCGTTCCCGAACGGGCACCCCCGATCCTCGCATCGCACGCAGGACGTCGAGGCGTTGGTGGCGAAGCAGGCGGCGGGCGCGACCCTGGCCATCACACAGCTGTTCTTCCACGCCGACGACTATCTCGCGTTCGTCGAGCGGGCGCGTCTCGCGGGCGTCACGATCCCGATCCTCCCCGGGATCATGCCGATCACGTCACCGGCCCGGCTGCGACGGGTCCTCGAGCTCTCCGGCGAGGAGTTGCCGAGCGAGCTCGCGATCGCGCTGGAGGTGGAGCCGACGACCGAGGGGAGGGCGGAGATCGGGATCGCCTCCGCCGCGGCGCTCGCCCGCGAGGTCGTCGCGGGGGGCGCCCCCGGGGTCCACCTCTACGCGTTCAACCAGCACACCACCGTCCTCCGCGTCCTCGAGGACGCGGGGCTCCTGCACTCGTCCGCGGCACGTTGAGGCGCGGAGAGCCGGACACCCAGAGAAATGAGGAGCGACATGACCGCATTCCCCGATGGCACGATCCTCGGCTACCCCCGTATCGGGCGTCGCCGCGAGCTGAAGAAGGCCGTCGAGGCCTTCTGGGCTGGCCAGATCGGCGAGGAGGAGCTGGAGGCGACCGCCGCGGCGCTGCGGGCGGCGAACCGGGAGCGCCTGGCGTCGCGGGGGCTCGGCCGCGCCGACTCCTCGATCCCCGAGTCGTTCTCGTTCTATGACCAGGTCCTGGACGCGGCGGTGACGGTGGGGGCGATCCCGGAGCGGTTCGAGGAGCTCCGTGGCGACGACGGCGCGATCGGCCTCCCGGCGTACTTCACGATCGCACGCGGCGAGGGCGACCGGGCGCCGCTCGAGATGACCAAGTGGTTCGACACGAACTATCACTACCTCGTCCCCGAGATCTCCCCGACGACGGCGTTCTCGCTCTCGAGCGATCGTCTGGTGCGGGAGACCGCGGAGGCCGTCTCGGCGGGCTATCGCACCCGTCCCGTCATCGTAGGCCCTGTCACCTTCCTCGCGCTGTCCA
Organism: Microbacterium sp. S308A+; assembly: GCF_049800815.1. NCBI lineage: Bacteria > Bacillati > Actinomycetota > Actinomycetes > Micrococcales > Microbacteriaceae > Microbacterium > Microbacterium sp. S308A+. The sequence goes on from NZ_JBNAFT010000002.1 coordinate 730,756, forward strand.
AAGCGGCCGACGGGGCGCCGGGTGGCTTCTCCCCGCTGTCGCGGCTGGAGGACCTGGTCCCCGTCTACGCGGAGCTGCTCGGCCGGCTGAAGGCCGTGGGCGCGGAGTGGGTGCAGCTGGACGAGCCGGCGCTCGTGAGCGAGTCGCTGCCGGTCCCGTCCGCCGAGCTGGGCGCCGCGGCAGCACGCGCCTATGCGGCGCTCGGTGCGGTCGCCGACCGACCGTCGATCTTCGTCGCAGCCCCGTACGCGTCCCTCGGCGAGAACCTCGCGGTCCTCGCCGCGGCGCCGATCGAGGCGATCGGTCTCGACCTCGTTCGCGGCACAGTGCCGGAGGACGTCGTCGCCGGTCTCGCGAGCAAGACCCTCGTCGGCGGCGTGATCGACGGGCACAACGTCTGGCGCGGCGACCTCGCCGCGGCCTTCGACGCGCTCGAGCGGCTGCGAGCGCTCGGCGCTCCGGTCGCGGCGGCGACCTCGACCTCGCTGCTGCACGTTCCGCACGACGTCGAGGATGAGACCAGGCTCGGAGCACGCCTCGTCTCCTGGCTCGCCTTCGCCGATCAGAAGGCGGAGCAGGTCGTGACCCTGGCCCGGGGGCTCCGCGAGGGGCGCGTGGCGATCACGGCCGAGCTCGACGCCGCCTCCGCAGCGCTCGTCGATCGCCTCGGCGCCCCCGGCGTGCGTGACGGAGCGGTCAGGGAGCGCGCCGCCGCGCTCGGCGGCGGAGACTTCGCCCGGGACGACTATGCCGTACGGGTCTCGGCGCAGGAGTCGCTGGGATTGCCGGCGCTTCCGCTCACCACCATCGGCTCCTTCCCGCAGACCGGGGACATCCGCCGCGCCCGTGCCCGGTTCACCCGAGGCGAGATCCCCGTCGAGGACTACGAGGGCTTCCTCCGGGACGAGGTCGCCCGCGTGGTCTCGCTCCAGGAGGACCTCGGGCTCGACGTCCTGGTGCACGGCGAGCCCGAGCGCAACGACATGGTGCAGTACTTCGCGGAGAGCCTCGATGGCTTCGAAGTGACCGAGCACGGCTGGGTGCAGTCGTACGGCTCCAGGGCGACGCGCCCGTCGATCCTCTGGGGCGACGTGGCACGGCCCGCGCCCATGACGGTGGCCTGGTCCGCCTATGCGCAGTCGCTCACGACGAAGCCGATGAAGGGGATGCTCACCGGCCCGGTGACGATCCTCGCCTGGTCCTTCGTGCGTGACGACCAGCCGCTCGCGGAGACCGCGAACCAGGTGGCCCTTGCGCTCCGTGACGAGATCTCCGATCTGGAGGCGGCCGGCATCGGCATCGTGCAGGTCGACGAGCCGGCCCTGCGCGAGCTGCTTCCGCTCAAGAAGGCGGACCAGCCCTCCTACCTCCGGTGGTCGGTGGACGCTTTCCGGCTCGCCACCGCCGGCGCGGCGCCGGCGACCCAGGTGCATACCCACCTCTGCTACTCGGAGTTCGGCGTGGTCATCGACGCCATCCGTGCGCTCGACGCCGACGTCACCTCCATCGAGGCCGCCCGGAGCAGGATGGAGGTGGTGACCGACATCGCTGCCGCCGGCTTCGACCACGGAATCGGTCCTGGCGTGTACGACATCCATTCGCCGCGCGTGCCGAGCGTGGACGAGGTCGAGTCGCTGCTGCGGCGCGCGGTCGCCGAGATCCCCACTCGACAGCTCTGGGTGAACCCGGACTGCGGGCTCAAGACGCGTGGGTACGAGGAGACGAACGCCTCGCTGCGCAACATCGTGGAGGCCACTCGTCGCGTCAGGGCGGAGGTGGCCGCGGTCGTCTGATCCCGGTCCGTGTCTGGGATGAGGGGGCCTCGTCGGCGTCGGCCGCCGGTGAGGCCCCCTCGCCGCTCGAGCTCGCGGGCGCCGAACAGCGCGACTCTGACCGGAAGGCTCAGACGGCGCGGAGGACGGCCACGACCTTGCCCAGGACTACGGCCTCGTCGCCGAGGATCGGCTCGAACGCCGAGTTGCGGGGGAGCAGCCAGGTGTGGCCGTCCCGGCGTCGGAAGGTCTTGACCGTCGCCTCGCCGTCCAACATCGCCGCGACGATCTCACCGTTGTCGGCGGTGTTCTGGGCGCGCACCACGACCCAGTCGCCGTCGCAGATCGCCGCGTCGATCATCGACTCGCCTGAGACCTTGAGCATGAAGAGATCGCCTTTGCCGACGAGCTGGCGGGGGAGAGGGAAGATCTCCTCCACCTGCTGCTCGGCGGTGATCGGGATTCCTGCGGCGATCCGGCCGACCAACGGCACGAGCGCGGCGTCGCCGACCGATGGCGCGAGGTCGGCGGGGTTCTCGCCGGCCGTGCCGGGAAGGTCGATGAGGACTTCCATCGCGCGGGTCTTGCCGGGGTCGCGACGGAGGTATCCGCTCAGCTCGAGCTGGCCGAGCTGATGAGTCACGCTGGAGAGGGACTTGAGTCCGACGGCGTCGCCGATCTCGCGCATGCTCGGCGGGTACCCGTTGCGGGCGATCGAGGTCTGGATGACCTCGAGGATCGCCATCTGCTTGGGGCTGAGGTTCTTCCGACGCCGGGTGCGTGAGGCCTCGGGGGTGGGCGTCGCGCCATCGCTCATGGCTTCTCCTCCGTCTGCTCCGCCGGTGCGGATTCGAATGTCGGTGGCCCGTGGTGGGCTGTCGTTATCGAAACCGTATCCGAGGAAGGCTCCGAATCGGAAGATCCGTTCGAGCGTGTCCGGGTCTTCGTCGAAAGATCTCTCGAACACCGCTTGACAGATGTTCGAATTCGAAGCTATCTTCGGAACGTAGCTTCGCACCCTGAGGTTTTGGGGAGCGTACAGCCGCATCAGACGTCCCAAGGAGCAGCCGACATGAGCAGCATCACTCTCGCCCCCGCGTTCTCCGACTCCGTCCCGCGTTCGCGGGCTGGAGCGGCGGTCCTCCCGGCCGAGACCGCGGCCGCCGGCCTTTCTGCGTCGTCGGCTCCGAAGACGCGACTCCGGATCACCGCCCGCGGCCGTCGGGTGCTCGCAGGGCTTGTCGCCCTCCCCGTGGCCGGGGCGATCGCCTTCGCGGTTCTGGGCGGTGGCACGGCTCTCGCCTCGGGGACGCAGACGAGCGGCGCCAGCTTCCAGACGGTGACCGTCATGCCGGGGGACTCGCTGTGGTCGATCGCCACCGAGATCGCACCCGACGCCGACCCCCGCGATGTCGTCGACGCGATCGCCCGTCTGAACCTCATCCGGAGCGGCACGCTGGAGATCGGTCAGAAGATCTCGATTCCCGCGCAGTATTCGTCGGCCAGGTGAGCCCTTCGTAGAGAACCTGCGCCAAGGATCCTGAGCGACCTGCTCGGGGGTGCGCCGTGGCGTCTCGACGCGTCGGCGAAGGACGGTTCCGCGTCGTAGCATGGCAAGGGTGACTGCCTCTCTCGACGATCTCCCGTTGCGCGACGATCTCCGCGGCATGCGCCCATACGGCGCGCCGCAGGCGCCGCTGCCGGTCGCCCTCAACGTGAACGAGAACACCCACCCGGTGCCGGAGCAGGTCGCCAGCGACATCCTTGACGACATTGCGGTGGCGTTGCACGAGGTCAACCGTTACCCCGACCGGGAGTTCACCACACTGCGGGAAGGGTTCGCAGGCTATCTGGGGCACGGCCTGGGAGCGGAGAGCATCTGGGCCGGCAACGGCTCGAACGAGGTCCTTCAGCACATCCTGCAGGCCTTCGCCGGCCCGGGGCGGACGGTCTTCGGGTTCGCGCCGACGTACTCGATGTATCCGCTCCTGGCACAGGGCACCGGTGCGCGGTGGCGGGCGGGCGCACGGCAATCGGACTATTCGCTCATCGTCGAGGATGCCGTCGCGCAGATCGCCGAGGCAGACCCCGACGTGGTGCTGCTCTGCGCCCCTAACAATCCCACGGGCACGCCTCTCGGACTCGACGTGATCGAGGCCGTGTACGAGACGACGAGAGGGATCGTCGTCGTCGACGAGGCATACCAGGAGTTCGCTCCGAAGGAGGCGCCGTCGGCGCTCTCGCTCCTGGAAGGACGCCCGCGCCTCGCCGTCTCCCGCACGATGAGCAAGGCCTTCGCTTTCGCCGGGGCGCGGGTCGGCTACCTCGCCGCCGATCCAGCGTTCATCGACGCGCTCCGGCTGGTCCGCCTGCCGTACCACCTGAGCGCGCTGACCCAGGCCGCGGCCGTGGCGGCGTTGCGCAACGCGCCGACCATGCTCGCGATGGTGGACGAGATCGTCGCGCAGCGCGACCGGATCTCCGCCACTCTCGAGGCGATCGGCTACGCACCGCACGAGTCATGGACGAACTTCGTGCTCTTCGGCGATGTGGCGGATCCGGCGGCGACCTGGCGTGCGCTCTATGACCGCGGGGTGCTCATCCGCGACGTCGGGATCCCCGGTCACCTGCGTGTCACAGCCGGCACCGAGGCGGAGACGACCGCGTTCCTGGACGCCCTCGCCTCGGTAGGATCTGCCGTATGACCGCCCGCACCGCCACGCGCATCCGCTCGACCTCGGAGTCGACCGTCGAGCTCGAGCTGAACCTCGACGGCACGGGACGGAGCCGCATCGACACGTCGGTGCCCTTCTTCGACCATCTCCTCACGGCGTTTGCGAAGCACTCCCTCACCGACCTCACGGTGCGGGCCTCGGGCGACACCGACATCGACGCGCACCACACCGTCGAGGACGTCTCGATCGTGCTCGGGCAGGCGATCCGCGACGCGCTCGGCGACAAGTCGGGGATCTCGCGTTACGGCGATGCCCTCGTGCCCCTTGACGAGGCGCTCGCGCAGGCGGTCGTCGACGTCTCGGGGCGCCCCTACCTCGTGCACGACGGCGAGCCGGACGGGTTCGCACTGCACCTCGTCGGCGGGCACTTCACCGGGTCGCTCGTCCGCCACGCGTTCGAGGCGATCGCTTTCAATGCTGGCCTGACCGTGCACGTCCGCGTGCTCGGCGGCCGCGACCCGCACCACATCGCGGAGGCGGAGTTCAAGGCGTTCGCCCGTGCGTTTCGGCAGGCCAAGGCTCTGGATCCGCTGATCGAGGGTGTGCCGTCCACCAAGGGCGCGCTGTGATCAGGCCCCGCGTCGCGGTCTTCGACTACGGGTCGGGCAATGTCCACTCGGCGGTGAAGGCGCTCGCTCGGGCCGGCGCCGATGCCGAGCTCACTGCCGACCGATCCGCCGCGCTCGAGGCGGACGGGCTGGTGGTCCCCGGCGTGGGCGCCTTCGCGGCGGTGCGTGAGGCGCTTCTGGCCCAGAGGGGGGACGAGCTGATCGAGCGCCGGCTCGCCGGAGGCCGGCCGGTGCTCGGGATCTGCGTCGGCATGCAGGTGATGTTCTCACGCGGTGTCGAGCGGGGAGCGGATGTGGAGGGTCTGGGCGAGTGGCCGGGTGTCGTACGCGAGCTCGACGCTCCCGTGCTTCCCCACATGGGCTGGAACACCGTCGAGCCGGATTCGGGGAGCGTGCTCTTCCGCGGCGTCGAGGATGAGCGCTTCTACTTCGTGCACTCCTTCGCCGCGCAGTCCTGGGAGCTGGACGTCATCCCGCCGTTCCCACAGCCGACGCTCACCTGGAGCACCTACGGGAGTCGCTTCCTCGCCGCTGTCGAGAACGGGCCCCTCTCAGCCACGCAGTTCCACCCGGAGAAGTCGGGGGACGCCGGCATCCAGCTTCTGCGGAATTGGATCGGATCCCTCTAGCCTCCCCACGCCGCCATGGTCGCCAGGGGTGGTTCACGTCGGTTTGAACGCCCGCACGGGGGCGGCTAGTGTCGGTTCTCGTGCCGCGCAGGACCCTCGAGGCATGAACGGTCGGCGACCAAAGGACGACATGAACGACTTCGCACAGGCTCCCTCCCTGACGCTCCTTCCGGCGGTGGACGTGGCGGGGGGACAGGCTGTCCGCCTCACCCAGGGCGAGGCGGGCTCCGAGACCAGCTATGGGGACCCGATCGACGCCGCGGCGGAGTGGGCCGAGCAGGGAGCGGAGTGGATCCACCTCGTGGATCTCGACGCCGCCTTCGGACGAGGCAACAACGCCGCGATCCTGCGCAAGGTCATCAAGCGCTTTGCTCACGTGAGCGTCGAGCTCTCCGGCGGCATTCGCGACGACGCGACGCTGGAGGCCGCGCTGGAGAGCGGGGCGGCCCGGATCAACCTGGGCACCGCGGCGCTGGAGAACCCGGAGTGGGCGGCCGACGTCATCGCGCGTTATGGCGAGGCGATCGCGGTCGGTCTCGACGTGCGCGGCACGACGCTCGCCGCCCGCGGCTGGACCAAGGAGGGCGGCGACCTCTGGACGGTCTTGGATCGCCTCGAGGACGCCGGCTGCAGCCGCTACGTCGTCACGGACGTGACGAAGGACGGAACCCTGCGCGGGCCGAACCTGGATCTCCTCCGCGAGGTCACCTCTCGCACCCCGAAACCGGTCGTCGCGTCGGGCGGCATCGCCGACCTCGACGACGTGGCGGCGCTCCGCGAGCTTGTCCCGCTGGGCGTCGAGGGCGCGATCGTGGGCAAGGCCCTGTACGCCGGCGCGTTCACCCTCGCCGAGGCGCTGGATGTCGCCGGAGCCTGACGCCTGCGGGCACGGCGAACCCGGCGACTCCGCCGGGGTGCCTTGGGCAGGCAGGAGCTTCGAGCCCAACCCGCACGCGGCCGACGACGGCTCGGCCGACCCGGCGCTGCTCGACGCGCTGCTCCGGTTCCGCGCCGGCGAAGGCGACCAGACCGCGGTCGTGGACGCCTTCCGTGCCGCACGTGTGCTGATCCCGCTCGTCGCGGAGAGGGGCGAGGAAGGCCTCGCGCCCAGCGGGCTCGTCGTGGACAAGACCCAGGAGCTCTCCCTCGTCACGGTGGCCGCGCCCGACGGGCGGCGCGTGCAGCCCGTCTTCTCCTCGGTCGCCACGATGTCCGCATGGGACCGTACAGCGCGGCCCATCCCCGTCGAGGCGGCGCGTGTGGCGCTCGCGGCCTCCGCAGAGGACACCGATCTGATCGTGCTCGACCCCGGGTCGCAGACGGAGTTCGTCCTCCGCCGTCCCGCGGTCTGGGCTGTGGCCCAGGGGCAGCCCTGGGAACCGAGCTTCCTCTCGCCGGAGGTGTACACCGGCCTGCAGGAGAGCGTCGCCGCCGAGCTCGCGGTGATCGACGTCTCCGTCGCCCCGGGGGACGCGGAGGCGCGCCTGCGCGGTCCGGAGCTCGTGGTCGTCCTGGAGCTGGTCGACGGGCTCGACCAGGGGCAGCTTGACGCGGTCCTCGCGCGTCTCGCGCAGCGGTGGGCTGCGGACGATCGGATCGCCGTCCTCGTCGACTCGCTCAGGGTCCAGCTCCGCAGGAGCGCCTGAGGCCGCGGGGAGAGGCCGGCGGCGGAGCCGCGATCGGGAAGACAGCGGTCAGGTGACCGGTCCCGTCCACTTCTCGCCAGGGCCCTGGCCGATCGGGTCCTTGATGACCGAGGCCTCACGGAAGGCGAGCTGGAGCGAGCGCAGCCCGTCGCGCAACGACCGCGCGTGCATGTCGCTGATCTCCGGCGCGCCGGCCGTGACGAGGCCGGCGAGCGCGTTGATGAGCTTGCGCGCCTCGTCGAGATCGAGCTGCGTCTCCGGATCGTCGGCGAGGCCGACCTTCACCGCCGCCGCGCTCATCAGGTGCACCGCCGTGGTGGTGATCACCTCGACGGCGGGGACATCGGCGATGTCGCGGGACGCGGCGCTTGAGGCTTCGTCCTGTCGCTCCCAATGGTCATGGCGGTCGTCGGCGGGCGTGCTCGGTCCCGGAATCGTCACGTCGTGGTGCTTTCTGATAGACTTCTGCGGGCTCCGGAGCGTTGTGCTCCGGCACGAAAGAGGATTCGATCCCACCCGCGCTTGCCGTTCCAGGCTACCGGGTTCTGCACTCCGCCGGCCGCGTGCCGGTAGTCCGGGTGCGAAGCCGGCTTCTGCGAACGCCGGCGGGTGGGGAGACTCCCGATTTCGCCCGGGACGTGACTGCGTCCCGGCGGCTGTCACCCACGTCTAAGGAGTTCCGCATCAGCGATCCCCGCACCAATGAGCGCATCCGCGTTCCCGAGGTCCGCCTCGTGGGACCGGCGGGTGAGCAGATCGGCGTCGTCCGCATCGAGGCGGCGCTGCGTCTCGCGCAGGAAGCCGACCTCGACCTCGTCGAGGTGGCCCCGAACTCGAAGCCTCCCGTGGTCAAGATCATGGACTACGGGAAGTTCAAGTACGAGGCCGCCCAGAAGGCGAAGGAAGCTCGTCGCAATCAGGCCAACACGGTCCTGAAGGAGGTGCGCTTCCGGCTGAAGATTGAGGCGCACGACTACACCACCAAGCTCAAGCGGGCGGAGGGGTTCCTCAAGGCCGGCGACAAGGTCAAGGCGATGATCCTGTTCCGCGGACGCGAGCAGTCCCGCCCGGAGCAGGGCGTTCGTCTGCTCCGGAAGTTCGCCGAAGACGTGGCCGAGTTCGGCACGGTCGAGTCCAATCCGACCATCGACGGACGCAACATGGTCATGGTCGTCGCCCCGGTCAAGAACAAGTCCGAGGCCAAGGCGGAGCAGAACGCGCAGCGCGCGGCCAACAAGCAGGCCGCCCGCGAGGCCAAGGCAGGCGCCTCGGCGCCGGCCGAGGCGGCGGACTGACCTCCGCGGGCACCGGCCCCACGAAGACTCCCGTCTCGCACGGGTAGCCCCCGTCGCCCTCTGGGCGCCACACGAAGGAAGAGAAGATGCCGAAGCAGAAGACCCATTCGGGTGCCAAGAAGCGCTTCAAGATCACCGGCAGCGGCAAGCTGAAGAAGCAGCAGGCGAACATGCGCCACAACCTCGAGCACAAGTCGAGCCGTCGCACCCGTCGCCTCAACCAGGACCAGGTGCTGTCGGCTGCCGACGCCAAGGTCGCCAAGAAGCTCCTCGGCCGCTGACCGCCGATCGCACGAATAGGAACACACGAAAATGGCTAGAGTCAAGCGCGCCGTCAACGCGCAGAAGAAGCGTCGCGTCATCCTCGAGCGGGCCTCGGGCTATCGCGGTCAGCGTTCGCGTCTGTACCGTAAGGCGAAGGAGCAGGTCACCCACTCGCTCGTCTACGCGTACCGCGACCGTCGCAAGCGCAAGGGCGACTTCCGTCGTCTGTGGATTCAGCGGATCAACGCTGCCGCCCGTCAGAACGGCATCACCTACAACCGGTTCATCCAGGGCCTGGGCCTCGCCGGTGTGCAGGTCGACCGTCGGATGCTCGCCGAGCTCGCTGTGAACGAGCCGGCGACCTTCGCCTCGCTCGTCGAGACGGCCAAGAAGGCCCTGCCTTCGGACGTCAACGCGCCGAAGTCGGCAGCGTAAGCAACGGCATTCACGGGGCGTCCTCCTGCGAGAGGACGCCCCGTCGTCGTCCCCGGGATCTCTGTCGCATTCCTTAGACTGATGTCGTGCTGGAGAATCCCCGATCGCCGCGTGTCCGGGCCGTCGCCAAACTGACCAAACGCAGTGCCAGGACCGAGACGGGGCTTTTCCTCCTCGAAGGTCCGCAAGCGGTGCGCGAGGCCCTCTCCTACCGACCGGACGCGATCGTCGAGCTCTTCGCGACGCCGACGGGGTGGGAGAAGCACCCCGACATCCGAGGAGCCGCGGAGAGCGGGGGCGTGCGCGTCGAGTACGTGACCGAGTACGTGCTCAACGCGATGGCCGACACCGTGACCCCGCAGGGGCTTGTCGCGGTGGCGCAGCAGACGCCCACCTCCGTCCGAGACATCTTCGCCGCGTCCCCTCGTCTCATCGCGATCTGCGAGGAGGTGCGGGATCCGGGGAACCTCGGCACCATCATCCGTGCCGCCGACGCCGCCGGCGCCGACGCCGTCGTTCTCACCGGGCGCACGGTCGATCCGTACAACCCCAAGGTCGTCCGTGCCACGACGGGGTCGCTCTTCCACCTTCCGGTGTCCGTCGGGGGCGACCTCGCGGACGTGGTCGAGCGTGCTCACGGGGCAGGCCTGAACGTCCTCGCCGCCGACGTGAAAGGTGACGACCTCCTCGAAGCCCGTGCCGACGGCCTTCTCGGCAGGCCCACAGCGTGGCTCTTCGGCAATGAGGCGCGAGGGCTGGAGGGCAGCGCCCTTGCCCTGGCCGATCGTTCCCTGAGGCTGCCGATCTTCGGTCGCGCGGAGTCGCTCAACCTCGCCACAGCGGCGAGCGTCTGCCTCTACGAGAGCGCGTTCGCGCAGCGGGCCGGCGCGGAGAGCTGACGTCCCGCGGGAGCGCTCCTCCGCTGTCCGGGCGCAGGATCACATCTCCATAACGGGGCGGAGCAGAGACCTCATATCGCGTGGTGTCGCTTCTAGGTTGGGAGCATGGCACAGAGCAGTGCACCGCTGGTTGTGGTGGAGAACGTTCAGAAGCACTATGGGGACTTCCAGGCCCTCACCGACATCGATCTGAGCGTCGAGAAGGGGGAAGTGGTTGTCATCATCGGTCCGTCGGGCTCGGGGAAGTCGACCCTCTGCCGGACGATCAACCGTCTCGAGACCATCACGAGCGGTTCCATCCGCATCGACGGTGCAGAGCTTCCGGCCGAGGGCAAGGCGCTCGCGCGTCTGCGCGCGGACGTCGGTATGGTCTTCCAGTCGTTCAACCTCTTCGCGCATCTCACGATCCTCGAGAACGTGACCCTCGGCCCGATCAGGGTCCGCGGCCTCAAGAAGGCCGATGCCGAGAAGGAGGCGATGCAGCTGCTGGAGCGTGTGGGCGTGGGCAAGCAGGCGTCGAAGCTGCCTGCGCAGCTGTCCGGCGGACAGCAGCAGCGCGTCGCGATCGCGCGCGCCCTGGCGATGCATCCGAAAGTGATGCTCTTCGACGAGCCCACCAGCGCGCTCGACCCTGAGATGATCAACGAGGTCCTCGATGTGATGGTCGAGCTCGCCGCCGAGGGGATGACCATGATCGTCGTCACCCACGAGATGGGCTTCGCGCGGAAGGCCGCCAACCGGGTGGTCTTCATGGCCGATGGCCGCATCGTCGAGGAGAACAGCCCGGAGGAGTTCTTCACCAACCCGCAGAGCGACCGGGCCAAGGACTTCCTCTCCAAGCTGCTCACCCACTGAGCCCTTCCCTGCCGTCGATCCGTCCCGTGGATCGTCATCCCCCGCCGAACGAGAAGTCCCCCGCACCCGAGGCCACCTGCACCGATACGAAGGAGAAATCACATGCGACGTACACGAGGACTCGCCGCCGTCGGCATCGCCGCGGCAGCGCTGCTCGCCCTGACCGGCTGCAACAGCGGAAGCCCGAGCAGCCCCGGTGCCGGCGACGCGACCGGCGGCAGCGACAAGCCGCTCTTCGAGGTGGCCAAAGACGTCAAGCTCGAGGGCAGCCCGACCTTCGACCGGATCGCCAAGAACGGCAAGATCACGATCGGCGTGAAGGAGGACCAGCCGAACCTGGGATACCTCGACGTCACGAGCGGTGAGCGCACGGGCTTCGACATCGACATCGCGCGCTGGATCGCGGCGTCCCTCGGCTACGACGAGAGCAAGATCACGTTCAAGCCGATCGCCTCGGCCAACCGCGAGCAGGCCATCGTGAACGGTGACATCGACTACTACGTCGGCACCTACTCGATCACCGACAAGCGCAAGGAGCAGATCGACTTCGCCGGTCCGTACTTCGTCACCGGTCAGGGGCTGCTTGTGGCCAAGGACAGCACGATCAAGAGCGAGAAGGACCTCAACGACAAGACGACGGTCTGCTCCGCGACCGGCTCGACCCCGATCCAGAACATCCGGACCAACTTCCCGAACGTGCCGACCAAGGAGTTCGACCTGTACTCGGCCTGCGTCGAGGAGTTGCTGAACGGCGGCGTGCAGGCTGTCACGACCGACCAGGCGATCCTCATCGGGTACGCGGCGAAGGACCCGGACAACCTCAAGGTCGTGGGCGAGCCCTTCACCACAGAGAAGTACGGGGTCGGCCTCGCGAAGGGCGACACCGTCCTGCGCACGCACGTGAACGACCTCTTCACCGACGGCGGCACGACCTGGACCGCGATCTTCGAGAAGAACCTCGGATCGTCCGGCATCTCGGTCGAGCAGCCCACGGTGGACGCGTACTGATCATCCTCGTCGGGCGGGAGCGGCCGTAGCGCCGCTCCCACCCGCCTTTCAACGGAAGGAGCTCCATGGGCGTCATCGTCGACAACATGGACCTCTGGGGCGTCGCGCTGCGCAACACCCTCATCCTCTTCTTCGCCGGCGGGCTCCTTGCCCTCGTGCTCGGGATCGTCGTCGGCGCGATGCGGGTCTCCCCGATCCCGATCGCCCGCGCGTTCGGAACGGTCTACGTCAACCTGATCCGGAACACTCCGCTGACCCTGGTCTTCTTCATCTTCATCTTCGGATACCCGCAGCTGGGCTTGCCGAAGCTGGACACCACGGTGCTCGGGATCCTCGCGATCGGCATCTACACGGCCACTTATGTCGCCGAGGTGCTGCGGGCGGGGATCAACACCGTTCCGGTGGGGCAGGCGGAGGCGGCCCGCGCGATCGGGCTGCCGTTCGGTCAGGTGATGACCCTCGTCGTCCTCCCTCAGGCCTTCCGCTCGGTCGTCCCGCCGATGATGAGCGTCTTCATCGCCCTGCTCAAGAACACCACGGTCGCCGCAGGGTTCTCGGTGCTGGAGCTCGGCGCCATCCGCGCGAACCTCAGTGAGCGCGGCGAGAACGCGCTCGCGGTGCTGCTCTGGGTCGCGGCGATCTTCGTCGCCCTCGTCCTGCTCCTCAGCTGGGCGCAGCGCGCCCTCGAGAACAAGTGGAGGATCGCGCGATGACTTCCGTGCTCTACGACGTCCCCGGTCCCAAGGCGATCCTGCGCAACCGGATTCTGGGAGCGGTCACCGTCCTGATCGTCCTCGCGGGCCTCGGGTTCGTGGGGTACCGCTTCTGGGTCACGGGTCAGTTCGACGCGTCTCGGTGGTATGTCTTCACCTTCTCGAACGTGTGGATGCAGATCCTCAAAGCGCTCGGGAACACCCTCGGCGCCTTCGCGCTCGCCGCCGTGCTGAGCCTCGCCCTCGGGTTCCTCCTCGCGATCGGACGTCTCTCGGACCACGCCTGGGTGCGCGTCCCTGTCACGGTCGTGACCGAGTTCTTCCGTGCGGTCCCGGTGCTCGTGCTGATGATGCTGCTCTTCTACGGCCTGCCCGTGGTGGGCATGAAGATGGACCCGTACTGGGCCGTGGTGCTCGCCCTCATGGTCTACAACGGCTCGGTGCTCGCGGAGGTGCTGCGCGCCGGCATCGAGGCGCTCCCTCGTGGGCAGAAGGAGGCCGGTTTCGCGATCGGCCTGCGCAAGAGCGGCGTCATGCGGCTGATTCTTCTGCCCCAGGCCATCCGGGCGATGCTCCCGGTCATCGTCGCCCAGCTCGTCGTCACCATGAAGGACACCGCGCTCGGCTTCATCATCACCTACCCGGAGCTCCTGTACTACGCGAAGCTGCTCAGCTCGCAGCAGGGCCGGCCGATCCTGCAGTCCGCATTCGTCATCGGCGGCATCTACATCGTCATGTGCCTCATCCTCTCCGGCATCGCGAAGTGGCTCGAGGGTCGTACCCGCCGTTCGCCCAAGCTCAAGGCGGTTGCCGGCGATATGACGACGGAGGATCCGCGTCTGCGCGAGGAGTCGACGGTGACGCAGGTGATCGCCCAGCAGCGAGGACCGCGACGACGATGAGCGACGGCGGGAGACTCGCGGTGCCGTGCCCGCGATTCTCCCGCCACCCGCGCCGGTAGACTCGGTTCTCGTGTCCGACAACCCCGCCATCACGCCCCAGGCCGTGGAGTCGGCGGTCGCCGACGCGCTCGCCGCGATCGCCGCTGCCACCGACACCGCCGCGCTGAGAGCCGCCCGTGCCGTCCATGTCGCCGAGGGATCGCCCCTCGCCGTGCTGAACGCCTCCATGAGGCAGGTCGCTCCTGAAGACAAGGCCGCCTTCGGCAAACTCATCGGACAGGGGCGGGGGCAGGTCACCCAGGCGCTGGCCGCGAAAGAGGCCGAGCTTGCCGAGGCCGAGACAGCTGCGCGGCTCGAGGCCGAGCGGATTGACGTGACCGCGGTCCCGTCCCGCGCCCGCGTGGGCGCCCGGCACCCGCTGGGGCTCATGCAGGACCAGATCTCGGACATCTTCGTCGGCATGGGATGGGAGATCGCGGAAGGCCCGGAGCTCGAGCACGAGTGGTTCAACTTCGACGCGCTCAACTTCGACGTCGACCACCCTGCGCGTCAGGAGCAGGACACGTTCTACGTCGATCCCGCGGCCCGGCACCTCGTGATGCGCACGCACACGAGCCCGGTGCAGGTGCGCTCGATGCTCGACCGCGAGGTCCCGATCTACGTGCTGTGTCCCGGGCGCGTGTATCGCACCGACGAGTTCGATGCGACGCATCTGCCCGTCTTCACACAGGTGGAAGGACTCGTCGTCGACAAGGGCATCACGATGGCGCACCTCAAGGGCACGCTCGACCATCTCGCGCGTCAGCTCTTCGGGCCGGAGGCGAAGACCCGCTTCCGCACGAACTTCTTCCCCTTCACCGAGCCCTCGGCGGAGTTCGACCTGTGGCATCCGACCTTCAAGGGCGGGGCGCGCTGGATCGAGTGGGGCGGATGCGGCATGGTCAACGCGAACGTGCTGCGCGCGGCGGGCATAGATCCCGAGGTCTACAGCGGCTTCGCGTTCGGGATGGGCGTCGAGCGCGCCCTGATGTTCCGCAGCGACGTGCAGGACATGCGCGACATGGCCGAGGGCGATATCCGTTTCAGCGAGCAGTTCGGGATGGTGGTGTGATGCGCGTCCCGCTTTCGTGGCTGCGTGAGTACGTCGAGGTCGAGGAGGGCGCGACTCCCGAGCACGTCTTGGCGTCTCTCGTGGCCGTCGGGTTCGAGGAGGAGGACGTCCACCGCTTCGATGTCACGGGCCCGGTCGTCGTGGGACAGGTGCTCTCCTTCGAGGAGGAGCCGCAGTCCAACGGCAAGACGATCCGCTGGTGTCAGATCGACGTGGGCGAGGGTGAGCCTCGCGGGATCGTCTGCGGTGCCCACAACTTCGCGGTCGGGGACAAGGTCGTCGTGACCCTTCCCGGCGCGGTGCTTCCCGGACCGTTCCCGATCGCCGCTCGCAAGACCTACGGGCACGTCTCGGACGGCATGATCGCCTCCGCACGGGAGCTGGGCCTGGGAGACGAGCACAACGGCATCCTCGTCCTCTCCGCGCTGGGCGTCGACGCCCCGGTCGGGGCGGACGCGATCACCCTGCTCGGCCTCGACGATGTCGCGGTCGAGATCAACGTCACCCCGGATCGTGGCTATGCCTTCTCGCTTCGCGGCGTCGCTCGCGAGTACGGGCACGCGACCGGGGCGGCGTTCCGCGACCCCGCGGAGCGTGACTTCGCCGAGCTCCAGCCCGGTACCGGCTTCACGGCCGTCGTGGACGATGCGGCCCCCCTGCGCGGGCGCGTCGGTGCGAGCGAGTTCGTCACCCGCGTCGTGCGGGGCGTGGACCCGTCTCGTCCCACACCGCCGTGGATGATCGCTCGGCTCACGCTCGCGGGCATGCGCTCGCTCGGTGTGCTCGTGGACATCACGAACTACGTGATGCTGGAGCTCGGCAACCCGGTGCACGGTTACGATCTCGACAAGCTCGCCGGCGGTATCACGGTCCGTCGTGCGCAGCCGGGGGAGCGGATCACGACTCTCGACGGGCAGGAGCGGACCCTCCACGCCGAAGACCTGCTCATCGCCGACGAATCCGGCCCGATCGGTCTCGCCGGCGTGATGGGGGGAGGCGCGACGGAGATGGGCGACGAGACGCGCAACGTCCTGATCGAGGCGGCCACGTTCGACCCGGTGACGATCGCTCGGACGGCACGGCGGCACAAGCTGCCCAGCGAGGCGTCCAAGCGCTTCGAGCGCGGCGTCGACCCGCTGATCCCGTTCGCGGCCGCCCGGCGCGTCGCCGACCTCATGGTCGAGCTCGCCGGCGGGACGCTGACCGAGGAGGGCGGTGCGCTGTTCTCCGAGGTCTTCGTGGAGGGGATCGCGCTGCCTGCCGGCTTCGTGCAGGGTTTGATCGGTGTCGACTACACCGATGACGAGGTCACCGGAGTGCTCGAGAGGATCGGCGCCGAGGTCACCGGCGCGGACCCGGACGGCTCAGGGGCGGGCTGGCAGGTCATCCCACCTGCCTGGCGCCCCGACCTCACGGACAAGTGGACGCTCGCAGAGGAGGTCGCCCGCATTCTCGGTCTCGACCGGATTCCCTCGGTGCTCCCCACTCCGCCGTCCGGGCGGGGATACACCGATGCGCAGCGGGGGCGGCGTCGCGTCGCCGATGCGCTGGCGGCCGCGGGGCTGGTCGAGACCCCGTCGTTCCCGTTCACGACGGAGGCGCA
Source organism: Microbacterium sp. S308A+ (assembly GCF_049800815.1). Classification (NCBI taxonomy): domain Bacteria; kingdom Bacillati; phylum Actinomycetota; class Actinomycetes; order Micrococcales; family Microbacteriaceae; genus Microbacterium; species Microbacterium sp. S308A+. The sequence continues at coordinate 747,192 of NZ_JBNAFT010000002.1, forward strand.
GAACGACCAGCATGGCTCCGCATCCGGCGTGCACCTGCCGAGCGTGCGCATGGCGAACCCGCTCGACGGGCAGGCGCCGTTCCTCCGTCGCTCGCTCGTCCCCGGCCTCCTGCAGACCGCGCACCGGAACATCGCCCGCGGGCTCGTGGATCTGGCGCTCTTCGAGTCCGGCAGCGTCTTCCTCCCTGAGGAGGGGAGGGTCTACGGCACAGACGACATCCCGCCGCTCGGGGCGCGTCCGTCGGACGAGACGATCGCCGGGCTGAACGCCGCGATTCCTCCGCAGCGCCGTCACCTCGCCGCGCTGTTCACGGGCAACGCCTCGCCCCGTCAGCCCGGTCGAGCGCCGGAAGCCGCCGGGATCGCCGATGCCCTCGATGCGCTCCGTGTCGTCGGCATCGCAGCGGGAGCGGAGATCGAGGTCGCACAGGGCCGGCGTGCCGCGCTGCATCCTGGCCGCACCGGTGTCCTGCGCGTCGCCGGCGAGGAGGTCGGATACGTCGGTGAACTGCACCCCTCGGTCGCTGCCGAGGCAGACGTCCCTGGTCGCGCAGCGGTGTTCGAGCTCGACCTCGATCGCGTCCTCGCTCTCGCAGGGGACCGCGTCGTCGCGGCGGCACTGTCCCCGTTCCCCGCGGCGACACAGGACGTCTCGCTCGTGGTCCCGGTCGGGCTCGCCGCTGCAGACCTGTGCGCAGCGCTCGTGGACGGCGCGGGAGCATTGTTGGAGTCCGCGCGCCTGGTCGACGACTACCGCGGCGAGGGCGTGGACGGAGGGACGAAGAGCCTGACCTTCGCGCTTCGCTTCCGCGCCCCCGACCGCACGCTCACCGCGGCCGAGGCCACCGAGGCCAAGCTCGCGGGGGTCGCCGTGGCCGCCGAGCGCTTCGGAGCGGTCATCCGCGACTGACACGAGTCCCGCGCACGGTCGTGGCCGAGCGGAGGAAGCAGCGTCAGCGCGAGGGCCAGTGCCAGGCGGGACGTTCGAGCGGGAGCTGGCCGAGGATCCGCGTGCCCGCGCCCTGGGAGACGAGCTCGACGATCTCGCCTCCGGCCCGCTCCAGCGATCTCCGGAGGGGCGCGGCGTGCGTGACGACGACGACCTGGGTCCTCGCCGCCGCGGCGGCGAGGAGGGCACCGAGCGGCTCCAGGAGGCTCTCGTGCAGGCTCGCCTCCGGCTCGTTGACGATGATGAGCGGCGGCGGTGCCGCGGGCAGCAGCGCGGCGGTGAGGAGCAGGAAGCGCAGCGTCCCGTCCGAGAGCTCGGCGGCGGACAGCGAACGCAGCAGGCCCGGTTGGCGTAGTCGCAGCAGGAAGACGCCGTCGAGCACATCGATCTCGACCCGCGCGCCCGGGAAGGCGTGTTCCACGGCCGCGTCCGGCTCCACTCCTGCCCCCGCGTCGCGGAGCGTCGCCCACACGGCCGCGAGGTCCGCGCCGTCGTCGCTGAGCCACGGTGTGCGCGTGCCGACGCGGGGCAGACGCGCGGGAGCCGTCTCGTCGGTGCGGAAGTGGTCGTAGAAGCGCCAGCGCTCCATGTCGTGGCGGAGGGACACGAGCTCGGGCTGCGCACCGCCGTCCGCGAGGTCGAGGAGCACGCTCTGCCCGGTTCCCATCGGCTGGTCCAGCGATCTCCAACCGTCTCCGCGGACACGGACGCCGGCACGGTTCCGATCGACGAGGAGGGTCGCCGGGCGGGCGAAAGGGCCGGTGAAGACCTGCTCCCGCTTGATCTCCGGATCACGGAGGAACGGACTGTCCTGGCTCGCCTGCGGCAAGCCGAGGTCCAGCAGATATCCGAGGCCGTCGCCGGCGAAGCCGAGACGGACCGAGACCGGACGCGTGCGTCTGGTCCCCTGAGCGGGCACACCCTCCTTGGGCGACTCCGGACCTGCCCAGAGCACAGAGTCCAGGCCTCCCTCGCGCGCGATCGCCCCCACGGTGCCGCCGCGCCCCGCGGCGGCCAGCAGCCGCAGGGCGCGGTAGAGGTTCGATTTGCCGGCGCCGTTCGCCCCGGTGACGACCGTGAGCGGGCCCAACGGCATGACGACATCGACGAGCGAGCGGTATCCGGAGATCGCGAGCGTGCTGAGCATGCGCCCATCATCCTAGCGGCGGGCGACATCAGGTCCGGTCGGCGGGGCGCCGTTCGGGGGCACGCATGCCGTCCTCCTGGCGACGGGCCGTGGCGCCGCTCCGGTGCGCCTCGCGCTGTGTGCGGAGCACAGGGCCCCAGCCGCTGATCGTGAGGAGCCTTCGCGGAATCGCCTTGAGCAGCAGCTGGATCAGAGGACCGATCCCGACGGCGTACAGCACCGTGCCGACCCCGACGGTACCGCCGAGCAGCCACCCCACGGCAACGACGGAGATCTCGATCACGGTCCGGATGAGGCGGACGGAGCGGCCCGTCCGGTGCACCAACCCCGTGGTCAGACCGTCGCGCGGGCCAGGGCCCAGCCCCGCGCCGACGTAGAGGACGGTCGCGACGGCGTTCAGGAGGACGCCACCGAGGAGGTACGCGATCTGCGCCGTCAACGACGACGGCGAGGGCAGGACCGCGAGGGTGGCGTCGACCGTGACGGCGAGCACGACGATGTTCGCGATCGTCCCGACTCCCGGGCGGTTGCGCAGCGGGATCCAGGCCAGGAGGACCACTGCGCCGGTCAGCGCCGAGGCCCAGCCGATGCTCATCCCGGTCCGGGCGGACAGACCCTGGTGGAAGACGTCCCAGGGGTCCAGGCCGAGCCCTGCACGGACCATGAGCGCCATCGAGAAACCGTACAGCGACAGGCCGGCCAGAAGGGCGAGGCCCTGTCCGCTCCACACCAGCCACCTCTTCTTCATTCTCCGAGCGTGCGGATAATTGGATTGCCTAGCAATAGCCAGTTGATCAATACTGGCTTCTATGACGGAGCGAGCGATCACCGCGGAGAGCCTTCGGCGGCAGTTGGGCTCCTGGCGTACCGCAGGAGTCGCCGGTCCCGTCTACCGGGCGCTGGCCGATGGGATCGCTTTGCTCGTCGTGGACGGACGGCTCCCGCTCGAGGCGCGGATCCCCAGCGAGCGCGCCCTCTCGGCCGCGCTGCGGGTGAGCCGGACGACGGTCACCGCCGCCTACGCTGCGCTGCGCGAGGACGGGTATCTGCGCGGGCATCAGTCCGCCAGGAGCACGGTCGCGCTTCCCGGGGCGGAGGTCTCGGCCCTCACCGCAGATCGGACACCGACCGCCATCGACCTGCAGAGCGCCGCGACCGTCGCGCCGGGCGCGACGGTCCTGCGTGCCTATCAGGCCGCGGTCGCCGCCCTGCCGATCCATGTGCGGGGGAGCGGCCATGAGCGCCTCGGCATCCCGGTGCTGCGGTCGCGGATCGCGGCGCGCTTCACCCGGCGAGGCCTGCCGACGACAGAGGGCCAGATCCTCGTCACCAGCGGGGCGCAGCAGGCGATCTCGCTCCTGCTGAACGTCCTCATCGAGCCCGGCGACCGGGTCCTGGTCGAACAGCCCACCTATCACGGGGCACTCGAGGCGATCGCGGTGCGCGGAGCTCGGCCGGTGCCGGTCCCGCTGCACACGCACGTCCCGGACCCCGGCTGGGACCTCGCCGGTATAGAGGCGGCGATCCGGCAGACCGCGCCCAACCTCGCCTATCTCGTGCCCGACAACCACAACCCCACCGGACTGACCATGTCTCTCGCACGGCGGCAGGAGCTCGCGGGCATCGTGACACGCACCCGCACCAGGCTCATCGTCGACGAGACGCTCGTCGACACCTGGTGGCGGGAGCCGGGGCCCGCCCCGTTGGCGTCCCTCGTCTCGCGATCCGACCTCGCCATCACCGTCGGGTCGATGGCGAAGTCGTTCTGGGGCGGTATGCGCGTGGGGTGGATCAGAGCCGACGAGACGGTCGTCGCAGGACTGCTCGCGGCACGCTCGTCGATGGACACGGGGACGCCGATCGTCGAACAGCTCGCCGCGGCGGAGCTGCTCTCCTGGGCAGACGAGATCGAGGCGGAGCAGCGGGAGGCGCTGCGGAGCCGGCGGTCGACGCTCGTCAGGGAGCTGGGTCGGTCGCTGCCGGACTGGGAGCTGCTCGACGCCGACGGCGGTCTGTGCGTCTGGGCGCGACTGCCCACCCCCTCGAGCACGGCGCTGGCGGCCGCCGCGGCCCGGCTCGGCTGCCGTATCGCCCCAGGACCCCGGTTCGGCGTGGGCGGACCGCTTGAACGGTTTGTGCGGATCCCCTTCTCACTGCCGGAAGAGGAGCTGCGCGCCGGCGTCGCACTGCTCGCCCGTGCCTGGGCGGCGGTGACCGGAGCGGGCGCGGGCGTGGATCCGCCGGCTGAGATCGTCATGGTGGGGTGAGGGCGCAGCCGGCGAGGACATGCAGGCCGTAAGGGGCTCCGTGCCCCATGGGATTTGCATCGTCGTGAAGCATCACGCTATGGTCGCGACATGCTTCCGGCTGCGCCCGCCTCCGCCACGCTCGTCCCGAGCGTCGCTCCAGAGCGCCGACGCCGCAGCCGCCGAGGCGGCCGCCGACTCTAGGCGACCCCGCGCTCTCGTCCCGGTGCTTTCGGAGACGGTCGAGCGTCGGCGTCGCCGCCCCGGCTCCTCCGACCCCGACCGTTAAGGTAGAAGCATGACGTATTCCGTCGCCGTCTCCGGCGCATCCGGCTACGCGGGCGGCGAGATCCTCCGCCTCCTCGCGGGCCACCCCGACATCGAGATCCGCACCGTCACCGCGCACTCGAACGCCGGTCAGCCGCTCGTCGAGCACCAGCCTCATCTGCGCTCCCTCGCGCACCTCACCCTTCGTGATACGACGCCGGAGGTCCTCGCCGGCCATGACGTCGTCTTCCTCGCCCTGCCGCACGGTCAGTCTGGCCAGTACACCGACGCCCTCGGCGCTGCGCCTCTGGTGATCGACGCGGGGGCGGACCACCGTCTCACCTCGCAGGACGCCTGGGACGCCTTCTACGGCGGGGCCTTCCACGAGCCCTGGGCGTACGGCGTGCCGGAGCTCCTCGTCGGGGGGACGAAGCAGCGCGAGACGCTGCGCGGCGCGAGCCGGATCGCCGCCCCCGGGTGCAACGCCTCGACCGTGAGCCTGAGCCTCGGGCCCGGCGTCGCAGCGGGCGTGATCGATCCCGCCGACATCGTGAGCGTGCTCGCGGTCGGTCCTTCCGGCGCGGGGAAGAGCCTGAAGACGAACCTCCTCGCGAGCGAGATCCTCAGCTCGGCGAACCCCTACGCCGTCGGCGGCACCCATCGGCACATCCCGGAGATCCGCCAGGCGCTCGCCGCCGCAGCGGGGACCGACGGATCTGAGATCCGCATCTCCTTCACTCCCGTCCTCGTGCCGATGGCGCGCGGCATTCTGGCGACGAGCACCGCCCCGATCGCCCCCGGCGTCTCGGACGAGCAGATCAGGGACACCTGGGAGCGGGCATACGCCGATGAGCCTTTTGTGCAGCTGCTTCCGGCCGGACGGTTCCCCCGCACCGCAGACGTCGTCGGGGCGAACACCGCTCTCCTCGGTCTCGCGATCGACCGGGCGGCGAACCGGGTCACGGTCGTCGCCGCCGTCGACAACCTCGTCAAAGGGACCGCAGGAGCGGCGGTCCAGTCCATGAACCTCGCGCTCGGCCTCCCTGAAGGAACAGCGCTGACCACGAACGGAGTCGCGCCGTGAGCGTCACCGCCCCGCAGGGATTCGAGGCAGCCGGTGTCGCCGCCGGTCTCAAGAGCACGGGCAAGCCCGATGTCGCCGTGATCGTCAACCGCGGTCCGCGCAAGGTTGGCGCCGCGGTCTTCACCAGCAACCGGGCCAAGGCCAACCCGATCCTCTGGTCCCAGGAGGTCGTCAAGGACGGCACCGTCGAGGCCGTCGTGCTCAACTCGGGCGGTGCGAACTGCTTCACCGGCAGCTTCGGGTTCCAGACCAGCCACCTCACCGCCGAGAAGGCGGCGGAGCTCCTCGGCGTCAGCGCGGGTGACGTCGTCGTCTGCTCCACCGGCCTCATCGGCACGGGGGACGAGACGTTCCGCCGCCGGGTGCTGGAGGGCGTCGATGCGGGTGTCCGCGCGTTGAGCGCCGAGGGAGGTCTCTCCGCCGCCGAGGCGATCATGACGACGGACACGGTCGCCAAGACCGCGGTCGTCTCCGGCGACGGCTGGACGATCGGCGGGATGGCGAAGGGGGCGGGCATGCTCGCGCCGGGGCTCGCGACGATGCTCGTCGTGATCACGACCGATGCCGATCTCGACGCCGACGAGGCTGACGCTGCCCTCCGGCGGGCGACGGACGCCACCTTCGATCGGCTCGACTCGGACGGCTGCATGTCGACGAACGACCAGGTCACCCTGTTGGCCAACGGCGCCTCCGGGATGCGACCGGACCCGGAGGCGTTCGCCGCGGCGCTCGCGGCGCTCAGCGGCGACCTTGCGAAGAAGCTCCAGCAGGACGCCGAGGGGGCGAGCCATGACATCACGATCGAGGTCCGGGGCGCGGCGAGCGAGGACGAGGCCGTCGAAGTGGGCCGATCGGTCGCCCGCAACAACCTCTTCAAAGCCGCGATCTTCGGGAACGACCCGAACTGGGGGCGTGTGCTGGCGGCGATCGGCACGACGTCCGCGCAGTTCGATCCGTACGACGTGGACGTATGGATGAACGGCGTCCGTGTGTGCTCGGCAGGAGGCCCCGATCGGCCGCGCGAGGACGTCGACCTCACGCCGCGCGCGACCGATCTCGTCATCGACCTGAAGGCCGGGGCCGCGAGCGCGACCATTCTCACGAACGATCTCACCCACGACTACGTCCACGAGAACAGCGCCTACTCCTCATGAGCGACCTGCAAGACACCGCCCCCGAGATCGCCGCCGAGAAGGCCGCGACCCTCATCGACTCCCTGCCCTGGCTGAAGAGGTTCCGCGATCAGATCGTCGTCGTCAAGTACGGCGGCAACGCGATGATCAGCGACGAGCTGCAGGACGCCTTCGCCCAGGACATCGCCTATCTGCGCTATGTGGGAGTCCAGCCCGTCGTCGTGCACGGCGGCGGACCGCAGATCTCGAACATGCTCGACAGGCTCGCAATCCCGAGCGAGTTCAAGGGCGGCTACCGGGTCACCTCGACCGAGGCGATCAGCGTCGTGCGCATGGTGCTCACCGGGCACATCAACCCGCAGCTCGTGGCGAAGATCAACAGCCATGGCCCGATCGCGACAGGACTCAGCGGAGAGGACGCCGGGTTGTTCGGCGGCCGCCGCCGCGGGGTGATCCTCGACGGCGAGGAGGTCGACCTCGGCCGGGTGGGCGACGTGGTCCAGGTCGACCCGACCCCGGTGCTGGACCATCTCGCGGCGGGGCGCATCCCGGTCGTGTCCAGCATCGCGCCGGATCTGGACCATCCAGGCCAGTCTCTCAACGTCAACGCGGACGCTGCGGCCTCGGCGCTGGCGACCGCTCTCGGCGCGGTGAAGCTCGTGATCCTCACGGACGTCGCGGGACTCTACGCGGACTGGCCGAACCGGGATTCGCTGGTCTCCCATATCACCGCCTCCGAGCTGGCCGAGATGCTCCCTTCGCTGGAGTCCGGCATGATCCCGAAGATGCGCGCCTGTCTGGACGCGGTCCAGGGAGGGGTCACGGCTGCGGCCATCATCGACGGCCGAGTCGCACACTCGGTCCTCGTCGAGCTCTTTACCAGCGAGGGGATCGGCACGGAAGTGGTCGCGGACGGAGAGGCGGTCGCCGGATGAGCGATTGGCAGCAGAGCGCAACGAACGACCTGATGAGCCTGGGCGGACGACTCGCCCTGCTCACGCGCGGCGAAGGGTCGTCGGTCTGGGACGCCGACGGTCGTCGCTATCTCGACTTCCTCGGCGGGATCGCGGTCAACTCCCTCGGGCACGCCCATCCCGTCTTCGTCGAGGCGGTGTCGCGTCAGGCTGCGACCCTCACGCACATCTCGAACTACTTCGCCTCGCCCGCGCAGCTGGAGCTGGCCGCGCGTCTGAAGCGTCTGGCCGGCACTGGCGACGCCGGGCGGGTGTTCCTCGCGAACTCGGGTGCTGAGGCCAACGAGATGGCCATCAAGCTCGCGCGTCTGCATGGCAACAAGAGCGGCCGCACGACCATCCTCGTGATCGAGGGCGCCTTCCACGGACGGACGATGGGAACCCTCTCGCTCACGCCTAAGGCCGCGTACCGCGAGCCGTTCGAGCCTGCGCTTCCCGGTGTCCGCACCGTCGCACGGACGATCGCCGGGCTTGACGAGGCGTTCGACGACACGGTCTCGGCGATCGTGATCGAGCCGATCCAGGGCGAGGCCGGGGTCGTGGAGCTCCCCGAGGGCTTCCTCGCCCGGGCACGAGAGCTCGCCACCGCGCACGATGCCCTCTTGATCCTGGACGAGGTGCAGACCGGCTCGGGGCGCACGGGGGAGTGGTTCGCCTTCCAGGGCGCCGGCATCGTCCCGGACGCGGTCACCGTCGCGAAGAGCATCGCGGGCGGCTTCCCGATGGGAGCCCTCATCACGTTCGGCGCGGCGAGCGGGCTGTTCTACCCGGGCACCCACAACTCGACCTTCGGCGGCAATCCGCTTGCCAGCACGGTCGCCAACGCGGTGCTCGCGCACATCGAGGACGAGAGCCTCCTGATGAACGTCCGCGCGCGGGGGGCGGAGCTGCGCGCGGCGGTCCGTGGACTTCCCCTCGTGAAGGGCACCCGGGGAGCCGGTCTCCTCATCGGCATCGTGCTTGACCGCCCCGTCGCCGCGGTGGTCCGCGAGGCGGCTCAGGAGCGTGGACTGATCGTCAACGCCCCGACCGACGATGTCATCCGCATCGCACCCGCCTACACGATCGGCGATGCCGAGGTGGCGGAGTTCCTCGATCTCTTCGGGGCCACGCTCGCCGCGGTCGCCGAGACCCTCGACCCCGAATCCCATCCCACCGCCACGGAGAGTCCCGCATGACCCGCCACCTGCTTCGCGACGACGACCTCAGCCCTGCCGAGCAGGCCGAGGTCCTGGATCTCGCGATCGAGCTGAAGAAGGACCGGTGGGCTGACAAGTCCCTCGCCGGTCCGCAGACCGTCGCGGTGATCTTCGACAAATCCTCGACCAGGACTCGCGTGTCCTTCGCGGTCGGCATCGCCGATCTCGGCGGCTCCCCGTTGATCATCTCCACGGCCAACAGCCAGCTGGGCGGCAAGGAGACGCCGTCCGACACCGCCCGGGTGCTGGAACGCCAGGTCGCCGCGATCGTCTGGCGAACCTACGCGCAGTCGGGGCTCGAGGAGATGGCCGCGGGGACGCGCGTGCCGGTGATCAACGCCCTCTCGGATGACTTCCATCCCTGCCAGCTGCTCGCCGACCTGCTCACGATCCGTGAGCACAAGGGGGAGCTCGCGGGTCTGACGCTGTCGTTCTTCGGCGACGGGCGCAGCAACATGGCCCACTCCTACGTGCTCGCCGGCGTCACTGCCGGGATGCACGTCCGCGTCGCCTCTCCCTCCGCCTATGCGCCGCGCGCCGACGTGATCGAGGCTGCCGAGCGCCGTGCGGCGGAGACCGGGGGATCGATCACGCTCTTCACCGCCCCGGACGAGGCGGCGGTCGGCGCCGACGTCGTGGTCACCGACACCTGGGTGTCGATGGGCAAGGAGGAGGAGAAACGAGAGCGGCTCCGTGATCTCGGCGCGTACAAGGTCACGACCGGGATGATGGAGCTGGCCGCTCCTGGTGCGATCTTCATTCACTGCCTGCCTGCCGATCGAGGATACGAAGTGGACTCCGAGGTGATCGACGGTCCGCAGAGCGTCGTGTGGGATGAGGCGGAGAACCGGCTCCACGCTCAGAAGGCTCTGCTGGTCTGGCTTCTCGGGAAGCAGGGCGAGAAGTGAGCGCCGACGGCGGAGGGACGACCAACGAAGGCGCGCTCTGGGGTGCACGCTTCGCCGGCGGACCCAGTCCCGAGCTTGCTCTGCTCAGTCGCTCGACGCATTTCGACTGGGTACTGGCGCCCTATGACATCGCGGGGTCCCGTGCCCACGCCAAGGCATTGGCGGCGGCGGGATACCTGGAGCCCGACGAGGAGCGCCGCATGGACGAGGGCCTGGACACCCTCGCCCGGGCGGTCGCCGACGGCTCGCTGCGGCCGGACCCCGCCGACGAGGACGTGCACGGCGCTCTCGAGGCGGCGCTCATTCGTGAGGTCGGTCCCGAGCTCGGCGGACGTCTTCGCGCCGGGCGGAGTCGCAACGACCAGATCGCGACTCTCGTGCGGATGTATCTCATCGACCATGCCAGGGTGATCGCACGCGACGTGCTCCGGCTGATCGATGCCCTCGTCGCTCAGGCCGAGGCGCACCCTTCGGCGATCCTCCCCGGCCGCACGCATCTGCAGCACGCGCAGCCGGTGCTGCTCGCGCATCACCTCCAGGCACATGCCTGGCCGCTCGTGCGCGACCTCGAGCGACTGGTCGACTGGCGGGCACGGGCCGGCGTCTCCCCCTACGGCGGGGGTGCGCTGGCGGGATCGACGCTCGGACTAGACCCGGCTCTCGTCGCGCGGGAGCTCGGTCTCGACCGTCCGGCGGAGAACTCGCTCGACGCCACTGCGGCGCGGGACGTGGTGGCAGAGTTCGCGTTCGTCGCGGCGACGATCGGGGTGAACCTCTCCCGGCTCTCGGAGGAGATGATCCTCTGGAACACACGGGAGTTCGGTTTCGTGACCCTCGACGACGGGTACTCCACGGGATCGAGCATCATGCCCCAGAAGAAGAACCCCGACATCGCCGAGCTCGCCCGGGGGAAGTCCGGCCGGCTGATCGGCAACCTCTCCGGGCTCCTCGCCACGCTCAAGGGGCTCCCTCTCGCCTACAACCGCGACCTCCAAGAGGACAAGGAGCCGATCTTCGACTCGGTCGTGACGCTGGAGACCGTGCTGCCGGCGTTCACCGGCATGGTCGCGACGCTTCGCTTCCACACCGAGCGGATGGCCGAGCTCGCCCCTCAGGGTTTCTCGCTCGCGACCGACGTCGCGGAATGGCTGGTCAAGAACCGGGTGCCGTTCCGTGAGGCACACGAGATCTCCGGGGCTTTGGTCCGGGCGTGCGAGGAACGAGGGATCGGGCTCGAGGACGCCTCCGACGGCTTGCTCGCCGAGGTGTCGTCGCACCTCGTGCCCTCCGTGCGCGAGGTCCTCACGGTCCAGGGCTCTGTCGCCAGTCGTGACGGAGCAGGAGGGACGGCGCCCGTGCGCGTCGAGGAGCAGCGAGTCGAGCTGGTCGCGCGTGCGCAGACGGCCGCGCATGCCCTCGGACTGTGACCCCGATCCGGCGGATGCGGCCCTCGGGTGCCGGAGGCTCCGACACGCCCGGGATCCTGCGACGATTTGCCCGGATCCGTAGGTCCGCGTAAGTTATTACCTGTTCGCCCCAAGCGGTAGAGCGAAAGGGCCGGAAGGCCTGACTCCCCAAGCGGCGAACAACTCCCAACCTTCGAGCAAGAGCTTCCCCTGTGGTGGCCGATGCGCTAGAATGGGAAACTCGCTTCTCCGTCTCGCCTCCGGGTGCAGGGAGGAGCGAGAGACGTTGCCCCACCTGCGATGCCGCGAGGCTGATCTGTGGGAGCATCCGTTCCTTGAGAACTCAACAGCGTGCACTTGTCAAATGCCAAGTAACCTCGCCTCGGCTTCGGCTGGGGGAGATTCCTTTGGATCGAAGACCACTCTTTTTGGGTGGCATTGGATGAAGTCAGTTGATTTTGTCTCTTTGGTCAGTTTCGAACTCGCTGCGGCCTCGTTTTCCCGGGGTTGTATGCATTTTTTCTTTACGGAGAGTTTGATCCTGGCTCAGGATGAACGCTGGCGGCGTGCTTAACACATGCAAGTCGAACGATGAACCCTTAGCTTGCTTTGGGGGATTAGTGGCGAACGGGTGAGTAACACGTGAGCAACCTGCCCTTCACTCTGGGATAAGCGCTGGAAACGGCGTCTAATACTGGATATGAGACGCAACCGCATGGTTAGTGTTTGGAAAGATTTTTTGGTGGAGGATGGGCTCGCGGCCTATCAGCTTGTTGGTGAGGTAATGGCTCACCAAGGCGTCGACGGGTAGCCGGCCTGAGAGGGTGACCGGCCACACTGGGACTGAGACACGGCCCAGACTCCTACGGGAGGCAGCAGTGGGGAATATTGCACAATGGGCGGAAGCCTGATGCAGCAACGCCGCGTGAGGGATGACGGCCTTCGGGTTGTAAACCTCTTTTAGCAGGGAAGAAGCGTGAGTGACGGTACCTGCAGAAAAAGCGCCGGCTAACTACGTGCCAGCAGCCGCGGTAATACGTAGGGCGCAAGCGTTATCCGGAATTATTGGGCGTAAAGAGCTCGTAGGCGGTCTGTCGCGTCTGCTGTGAAATCCCGAGGCTCAACCTCGGGCCTGCAGTGGGTACGGGCAGACTAGAGTGCGGTAGGGGAGATTGGAATTCCTGGTGTAGCGGTGGAATGCGCAGATATCAGGAGGAACACCGATGGCGAAGGCAGATCTCTGGGCCGTAACTGACGCTGAGGAGCGAAAGGGTGGGGAGCAAACAGGCTTAGATACCCTGGTAGTCCACCCCGTAAACGTTGGGAACTAGTTGTGGGGTCCTTTCCACGGATTCCGTGACGCAGCTAACGCATTAAGTTCCCCGCCTGGGGAGTACGGCCGCAAGGCTAAAACTCAAAGGAATTGACGGGGACCCGCACAAGCGGCGGAGCATGCGGATTAATTCGATGCAACGCGAAGAACCTTACCAAGGCTTGACATACACGAGAACGGGCCAGAAATGGTCAACTCTTTGGACACTCGTGAACAGGTGGTGCATGGTTGTCGTCAGCTCGTGTCGTGAGATGTTGGGTTAAGTCCCGCAACGAGCGCAACCCTCGTTCTATGTTGCCAGCACGTTATGGTGGGAACTCATGGGATACTGCCGGGGTCAACTCGGAGGAAGGTGGGGATGACGTCAAATCATCATGCCCCTTATGTCTTGGGCTTCACGCATGCTACAATGGCCGGTACAAAGGGCTGCAATACCGTGAGGTGGAGCGAATCCCAAAAAGCCGGTCCCAGTTCGGATTGAGGTCTGCAACTCGACCTCATGAAGTCGGAGTCGCTAGTAATCGCAGATCAGCAACGCTGCGGTGAATACGTTCCCGGGTCTTGTACACACCGCCCGTCAAGTCATGAAAGTCGGTAACACCTGAAGCCGGTGGCCTAACCCTTGTGGAGGGAGCCGTCGAAGGTGGGATCGGTAATTAGGACTAAGTCGTAACAAGGTAGCCGTACCGGAAGGTGCGGCTGGATCACCTCCTTTCTAAGGAGCATCTGACACTTTCGGGTGTCCAGAACCCAGGTCGAATCCGAATGTGGTTCGCTGGGGCTCATGGGTGGAACGTTTGACATGGCATCAGCGCAGTTTGTTTCTCTGAGTACGCCGTTCGCGGTGGGAAAGGGGGGATGGGTGAGCGGGGTGTCTGCACGCTGTTGGGTCCTGAGGGACCGGATGTGAGTCCGTTCCTCTGGGCCTCTTGCTGTCTTCCTTTGTGGGAGGTGGGGAGGGGTGCCGCCCGTACTTTGAGAACTACACAGTGGACGCGAGCATCTTCGACATGGCCCTTTGGGGTTGTGTCGTTTTGATGATCTTAAAGATCATTAGTCAATTTCGAATTTTTCGATTCTTGATGAACTCATGTGATTTCAAGTCTTTAAGAGCAAACGGTGGATGCCTTGGCATCTGGAGCCGAAGAAGGACGTAGCAATCTGCGATAAGCCTCGGGGAACTGATAAGCGAGTTTTGATCCGAGGATGTCCGAATGGGGAAACCCCGCTGGGCGGCGTGCCGACCTAGTGACTCCCGCCTGAATATATAGGGCGGGTAGAGGGAACGTGGGGAAGTGAAACATCTCAGTACCCACAGGAAGAGAAAGCAACCGCGATTCCGTTAGTAGTGGCGAGCGAAACCGGATCAGGCTAAACCGGGTGTGTGTGATAGCCGGCAGGCGTTGCATGCTCGGGGTTGTGGGACATACCTGATTTTTCTGCCGAAGGATCGACGTGACAGAAGCGTATAGACGAACGGTCTTGAAAGGCCGGTCATAGAGGGTGCCAACCCCGTAGTCGAAATGCGTGTTCTGGCGTGGTGTGTATCCCAAGTAGCACGGGGCCCGAGAAATCCCGTGTGAATCTGTCAGGACCACCTGATAAGCCTAAATACTCCCAGATGACCGATAGCGGACAAGTACCGTGAGGGAAAGGTGAAAAGTACCCCGGGAGGGGAGTGAAATAGTACCTGAAACCGTTTGCTTACAAACCGTTGGAGCACCCCTGGTAGGTGTGACAGCGTGCCTTTTGAAGAATGAGCCTGCGAGTTAGTGATATGTGGCGAGGTTAACCCGTGTGGGGTAGCCGTAGCGAAAGCGAGTCTGAATAGGGCGTTTTAGTCGCATGTCCTAGACCCGAAGCGAAGTGATCTATCCATGGCCAGGCTGAAGCGACGGTAAGACGTCGTGGAGGGCCGAACCCACTTAGGTTGAAAACTGAGGGGATGAGCTGTGGATAGGGGTGAAAGGCCAATCAAACTTCGTGATAGCTGGTTCTCTCCGAAATGCATTTAGGTGCAGCGTTGCGTGTTTCTTGCCGGAGGTAGAGCTACTGGATGGCCGATGGGCCCTACAAGGTTACTGACGTCAGCCAAACTCCGAATGCCGGTAAGTGAGAGCGCAGCAGTGAGACTGTGGGGGATAAGCTTCATAGTCGAGAGGGAAACAACCCAGACCACCAACTAAGGTCCCTAAGCGCGTGCTAAGTGGGAAAGGATGTGGAGTTGCTCAGACAACCAGGAGGTTGGCTTAGAAGCAGCCACCCTTGAAAGAGTGCGTAATAGCTCACTGGTCAAGTGATTCCGCGCCGACAATGTAACGGGGCTCAAGCACGCCACCGAAGTTGTGGCATTGACATTATTGGTAGGCCTTCGTGGTCCAGCCGTGTTGATGGGTAGGAGAGCGTCGTGTGGCGAGTGAAGCGGCGGTGTGAACCAGCCGTGGACGCTACACGAGTGAGAATGCAGGCATGAGTAGCGAAAGACGTGTGAGAAACACGTCCTCCGGAAGACCAAGGGTTCCAGGGTCAAGCTAATCTTCCCTGGGTAAGTCGGGACCTAAGGCGAGGCCGACAGGCGTAGTCGATGGACAACGGGTTGATATTCCCGTACCGGCGAAGAACCGCCCAAGCTAATCCAGTGGTGCTAAGCGCCCAAACCAGTGCATCGTCACCTTCGGGTGGCACCGTGCTGGGGAGCGCGCGACCCCATGCTGGTGCGGCTAGCGTATTAACAGGTGTGACGCAGGAAGGTAGCCCAAGCCAGGCGATGGTTGTCCTGGTGCAAGTGCGTAGGCCGAACGGTAGGCAAATCCGCCGTTCATGCAGGCTGAGACACGATGCGGATGAAAAGTGGGTGATCCTATGCTGCCGAGAAAAGCATCGACGCGAGGTTCTAGCTGCCCGTACCCCAAACCGACTCAGGTGGTCAGGTAGAGAATACCAAGGAGATCGAGAGAATCGTGGTTAAGGAACTCGGCAAAATGCCCCCGTAACTTCGGGAGAAGGGGGGCCATCCACTTATTAGGATTTACTCCGAAAGGGTGTGGTGGCCGCAGAGACTAGTGGGTAGCGACTGTTTACTAAAAACACAGGTCCGTGCCAAGTCGCAAGACGATGTATACGGACTGACGCCTGCCCGGTGCTGGAAGGTTAAGAGGACGGGTTAGCTTCGGCGAAGCTCAGAATTTAAGCCCCAGTAAACGGCGGTGGTAACTATAACCATCCTAAGGTAGCGAAATTCCTTGTCGGGTAAGTTCCGACCTGCACGAATGGCGTAACGACTTCCCAACTGTCTCAACCGCGAACTCGGCGAAATTGCATTACGAGTAAAGATGCTCGTTACGCGCAGCAGGACGGAAAGACCCCGTGACCTTTACTACAGCTTGGTATTGGTGTTCGGTGTGGCTTGTGTAGGATAGGTGGGAGACTTTGAAGCGTGGACGCCAGTTCATGTGGAGTCATTGTTGAAATACCACTCTGGTCACTCTGGATATCTAACTTCGAACCGTGATCCGGTTCAGGGACAGTGCCTGGTGGGTAGTTTAACTGGGGCGGTTGCCTCCCAAAGAGTAACGGAGGCGCCCAAAGGTTCCCTCAACCTGGTTGGCAATCAGGTGTCGAGTGTAAGTGCACAAGGGAGCTTGACTGTGAGACTGACAGGTCGAGCAGGGACGAAAGTCGGGACTAGTGATCCGGCAGTGGCTTGTGGAAGCGCTGTCGCTCAACGGATAAAAGGTACCTCGGGGATAACAGGCTGATCTTGCCCAAGAGTCCATATCGACGGCATGGTTTGGCACCTCGATGTCGGCTCGTCGCATCCTGGGGCTGGAGTAGGTCCCAAGGGTTGGGCTGTTCGCCCATTAAAGCGGTACGCGAGCTGGGTTTAGAACGTCGTGAGACAGTTCGGTCCCTATCCGCTGCGCGCGTAGGAAGTTTGAGAGGATCTGACCCTAGTACGAGAGGACCGGGTTGGACGAACCTCTGGTGTGCCAGTTGTTCCGCCAGGAGCACCGCTGGTTAGCTACGTTCGGGATGGATAACCGCTGAAAGCATCTAAGCGGGAAGCCGGCCTCAAGATGAGACTTCCATCACCTTCGGGTGGAGAGGCTCCCAGCCAGACTACTGGGTTGATAGGCCAGATGTGGAAGCACGGTAACGTGTGCAGCTGACTGGTACTAATAAGCCGATGACTTGATAACACACCGTTCTTGGTGCTTGCGTCCACTTTGTGGTTCTCGACGTATGGTCGGGAACCACACAACATCTTGTGTTGTGTGTATGACTGAAACGTCAATAGTGTTTCGGCGGCCATAGCGTGAGGGAAACGCCCGGTCACATTCCGAACCCGGAAGCTAAGCCTCACAGCGCCGATGGTACTGCAGGGGGGACCCTGTGGGAGAGTAGGACACCGCCGGACTCCCTTTACGGAATGGCCACCCAGAGATGGGTGGCCATTCTGCGTTAAC
>NZ_JBNAFT010000003.1:0-335239 GCF_049800815.1 Microbacterium sp. S308A+
GGGACGGTGATCGTGGTCGACCCGTCCGCGAACCGGGCCACCGACCCGTCCGCGATCGTCAACGTGACCGGCTCGCCCTCCGCGACCGGGAGACCGGTGCCCGCGGTGACCTGCACGGTCACGTCCGTGGTCTCCACCATCGACACGGCCTCGATGTTCGCGATCTGCGGACCCGCAGCCGTGATCATCGCCCCGGGGTAGACGAACGGGTCCCACCCGGGCTGGACCCCACCGGTCCGGGTGAGCGCATCCGCCGTGGCGGGCATGTCCGACAAGAACCGGACCGTCGTCGAGGTCGACGTCGGCGTGAACGTGTACAGGTATGCCTGCCAGTCCGGCCCCGCCCCCGGGGTCTGCGTCGCCGTGAGCGGGAGGACATACTCGGTGTGGGCCGTGCCCTCCCCGGTGTCCGCATACAGCGCTGCCTCGCGGATGGCCTGCCCGTTCGCGCCACGCAGGGTGTCGACGTTCGTCGACGCGAGGAAACGCACCGTCACCGGAACCCCGGGCCTGGTCGCCAACGTCGTCTGAATCCCCCCGAACGCCGCAGCCCCATTCAAGTCGACCGACCGCACCCCGACACCCAGCCCCGTGTCCGCCTCCCCGTAGACCTCGGCGCCGGCGCCGATGGCTGTCCACCCGTTCAGCCATGTCTCACCCGCGGCGAGCGTCCGACGCTCCGCCGGCCCCACCGGAGTGGCACCCGTGTCTGTAAACGACCCGTTCACCACCGGGAGGGGAACACCCATCGGAAGGACAGCGTTCGAGCGGGAAGCGCCGCAGGCAGGCTCCTCACCCCGAAGAGCGGACGACACGATCGTGTACACCGACACATCCGCCGGCATCCCCACCGGCGCACCCCAATGATTCGCCGTCAACCCCGGAGCATTGCACGCCTGCTGAAGGTTCAGGTTCGTCACGTTCGGCTGCGGGTGCGTCACCCAACTCCCGTCCAACGCCTGACCCGCCGCGGGAATATACGAACCACCCTCCGCAACGCCCGAGGAGAACAGCGGGGGCGTGATCGTGTCATCACCCGTCGTGCCCACCGCCGTATACCGCACCGGCCCCGGCGCCGGATCCCCCGCATTCAACGCCTTCAAGAACCCCGACCCCCACGCCATATCCCGACACGCCTGCTGCGTCAGAATGCACAACGGGTTCTTCCCATCCCCCATCGTCCCCTGCTGCACCCCGGCAAGGCTCACATACTGGTCGACAACACTGTCCAACCCGTTGTACTTAATCGCATACCGACCGATCGCACCACCCTGCGAGAACCCAACGAAACCAACCTTGTCCGCACCCACCTCATCCCGGAACGCCCGCACCTGATCCGCGATGATCGCCGCCGACGCCGCGATACTCCCCGTCCCCGAACGAGGATCCCCAGACCCATCCGCACCCGGATCCAACGTCCCGTCCGCCGCAGGAATCCCCATCACCTTCACCGTGTAACCCTCAGGCCTTCAGCCGGTCCGCCAACTGGGTCATGTTCTCCGCCTGACCCCACGTCCCCGCCAACAGGAACACCCCACGCACATCCGCAGCAACCGCCACACCCACAGGCACCAACGCACCCGCCGCGGCGACCACACCCACAGCCACCACAGCCACAACCCGACCCAAAAACCTCAACCCAACCCCCCAAAAAAAGACCAGCCACTAAAGATAGCCGACGCGACTCCACTCCGTCGCTGGCATACGACGAAGCGGCCGCCAGTCGTCCTTCTGGCGGCCGCTTCCCGATCGTCTAGACGATTCCGCGGTCCCGGGCGGGAACGGGGATCGGGGAGACGTAGTCACCCTTGACGAACATTCCCCACCGGTAAGTGCCGATATCGGTGGCGTTGGTGACGCCAGCCAGGGTGGTCGGGACAGCGAGAGCACCCGGGGTGCCGTTGTAGCTGTTGCCCCACGTCTTCACCGTCCCGTCGGGGAAGATCGCCGACCCGCCATACTGCCAGAAGACCACACGGTCGGCACCCTGCAGCTGCGGGTTGAGCGTCGGCGTGGCCGCCGAGGCCCCATTGAGTCCCAGCATGTTCTGAGCGCCCTCGACGTTTGCGTCTCCCCAGACGTAGACGTCACCGGCACTGTTCTTTGCCGCGAAACCAGTGAAATCACCCCAGATCTTGGTCACGCCGGCGAGACCGGGGACCATCGTCGGGGTCGTGACCTGGCTTGGAGAGCCCGTCCCGCTGAGGTTGCGGTCCCCGCGCCCCCAGGTCCACACGTTGCCGTCGGCGTCAACGGCTTTCGCCGAAGCGGCCCCGTTGACATCTACGCCAGCTGCGGCAACGTCGACGATCGAGACGCCAGTCGGGAACACGACGCGCTCGGCGAAGAGGTTGTTCGCTGTGCTTCCGTCTCCGTTGCCGCCCTGGACTCCATGGCCCCATGCCCAAAGAACGCCGTCCTCCCCCAGGGCGTATCCGTTGGTCGGTCCAGCGGCGATCTTGGCAATCCCGGTCAGTGGAACCCCGGGGGCGGTGAGGACCGGCGTCGGCGTGAGAGTCTGCACCCCGCCATTGCCGCCCTGACCCTCCGGCCAGCGAACGGATCCCGTGCTGGTGAGCACAGCGCCGTCGCTCTTGAGGATGATGACGCCATCCTCCATCGACTCCGCCTGGACCACACCGCTCCCCGCGGGAAGCACCTCGATCGGAGACAATGCAGGATGCGGAGTGTTCGCACCGGTGCCGAGCTCGTAATAGACGTTACGACCCCACCCGTACAGGCCACCATCGGTCGTGACAGCGAAGCCCTGTGCCGTCCAGCCGCCCTGCGAGAACCTCGAGACCGTCACACCCGCAGGAAGATTGCTCACCGGATAGAGCGAGTCATAGATACCCGGCTTGTCCGCACGCGTCGTGTTTCCACTCGAGCCCACGACCGCCGTGGCATTCTCATGCGGCGCGAAAGCGTCCTGATACCCCACGGAGTAGAAGGCGCCGGGGCTCACCGTCACCGGGAGCGTCGTGCTCGGCGCCGTGGCCGCAGACGTCACCGTCGCCGTGATCGTCCCCGACCCCGCCTTCTCCCCCGTCACCCGGTTCGCCGCAGGAATCGTGAACGATGACGCCGACCCCGTATACGTATACGTCGTGGTCCCATCAGCGAACTTCAACCCGCCACCCAGCACCACCGTGACGACCTTCGCCGTCGTGTCCGGCGACCCATCCGCAAGCTTCACCGTCACCGTCGTCTCCACCTCACGCGTCACAAGGACATCGTTCGGCTTCGACGTCACCGCATTCGGCGCCACCGACACCGCCACCAGAGGACTCACCGACGCCGACGCACCCGGCACCGCCGCCGTAACAGCGATCACCGGGATCGACCACGCCGCACCCTTGACGATCGTGCGACGAGGAACCCCACCGCCGAGCAACAGATCCTCTGTCGCGATCTGGTCGTTTCTCATTTCCCCCATTGAGGACTCCTTTTCATTCCGGTCGAAGGCATCGGGTCCACGGCAGAGTGCCGACGGACAAGCGCTATCCATTGAGGCATTCCGAGCCCGGATATGACGGGTCGGCGAAGGAACTCCGGAGTTTCGGACCGATTCGGTAGGAGATTCGCGTAGAGACGGTGAGGGGGCACGGTCAGAGACGTCCCACAGGCATCAGACTCGTGGGCGCTCTCTCGATCCGACGCCCAGATGTCGACCCTGCTACCAGTTAGGGCCAGATGAACCCCCGACCACCGACGCACCGCCGTGCCCGTCAACGGCAGCATTCGCTGAGCGCTCTGGGCTGGTCGGCGCGACGGGGGGGAGACCCCTCGTCCGTCGAGCTGGCGACGGCGGCGACGTGGACGGTCGCTCGCGTGTGGTCGGCGCCGGGGATGCTCGTCGCCCACCCGGCGGGTGAACAGATCCACCGAGTCATCCTCGGCGTGGACGGAGCCGTCGCGCTCGTCGTCGACGGCGTGGAGCTGACCTTGGCTCCGCGGGAGATCGTCGTGCTCCCAGGAGCGTCCACGATCACGGCGGAGAGCGGCGCGCTCTGGGCGCGCTGCGAATGGCTGCTCAACTCCGTGGCTCTGGAGCATCCGCGTCTTGCGGGCCACCTGAACACTCCGCACCGGCTCACCGCCGAGCACTATGCGCTGATGACAACGATGACCAACGTGATCAGCACGGCACCCGCCTTCGGCACGTCCGCCGGATCACGGACGCTTCTCGGTGCGCTGGCCGCGACGGCGGCGACGGCGATCGTCGACGCCACGGGGAAGAGGATCGACCTCTCCCCCGCTCAGGCCGAGCTCGTGGAGCGGGCGACGGACATCATCGAGGCGAACCACCGAGACCCGGACTTCACCGTACGGGCCCTCTTCCGGGGGATGGCGATCTCGGAGACGCACCTCCACCATCTGTTCTCGTTGCTCGGGACCACGCCGCGTCAGGCCATCGAGGCGCGCCGGGTCGCGACCGCGCGGTCGCTGCTGGCGCTCACCCCTCGGCGAGGCCCTGGCGCACTGGGAGACATCGCCGTGCGGGCGGGGTTCCGCACCGTGCGGACCATGCAGGCGGCCATCGCCCGCCAAGAGCGTCAGGGAGGCAGGCCGAACTCCACGCCTCTACGTGGCACCCCTTAGGGGAGAGGCGTGCAAAGCGGAAACCGCTATCGAGCGGCGTCGGCCTCAATGCGGACCTGTCCGGCCCGCGGGCGGGAGGAGACGACGATGCCGATGATCGCTGCCAGCACGGCAAAAGCGGTGAGCAACAGCGGCGCGACGAAACCGATCGTGAAAGAGGCGACAAACGAGCCGATTGCGAGAACGGCGGTGATGACAAACCAGGTGATCGGATTACGCATGCGCACACGGTAAGCACGTGAACTGGGAGCGACCTGACAGCACCTCGTCGACGGCCCCGGGCGGCAGCCGTCGGCTCCTGTCAGGCTGCTCTGTATGTTCGCACTCCGCCAGGACGCCGCGATCGGTCGTGCTCCCTGTGAGTTCACCGAATCATCTTGCACATATGCGTGCAAGATACCCTAGACTGGCCTGATGACCGAGAGTCCCGTCCCCCGCCGTCAGCGCCGGGATGCCACCGAGAACCGGGTGGGCATCCTCGCTGCCGCGACACGTGCACTGGCCCACGACCCGCATGCCTCCGTGGATCAGATCGCGCGTGAGGCCGGTCTCAGCCGACGCGCCCTCTACGGCCACTTCGACGATCGCGGCGCCCTGGTGCGCGAGCTCGTCGCCACCGGCGCCGAGCGCTTCAACGCGATCGCCCGACGCGTGGACGAGCCGGACGCCCGCATCGCGCTCCTCCGGCTCACCATCGAGCTGTGGCAGGAGGCCGCGCATGTGCAGGTCGCCGCCGCGGTCGCGCTCGACGAGGCCCACGTCGAGCAGACCGCGGATGCCCTCGCCCCCCTCCGTCGGGCGCTGGCGGAGATCGTCCGTCGCGGGCAGGAGGAGGAGCAGCTGCGCACCGACATCACCGCCCCCACCCTCGCCCGCCTCATCGAGGAGACGGCGCGGACGGTCGTCGCCCGCACCGACCCCTCCTCAGCCGCCGCGGGCGAGATCGCCGTCCGCGCCGTGCTCAGCATCGCGGGCCTCTCCTGGCGCGAGGCGGACGCCCTCATCACCGCCCACACCGCCCCCTCTCCGACAGGCCCCGCGCCGTCCGACGGGGACTCGCACACATCGGGGTCCCCGGAAGGAACACGCCGATGAGGGTCGCACTGCACGGAGTGAGCATGGGACGTCGCGGGCCGGCGCGGCCCCCCCCCGCGCGGGGGAAAGAGAGCCGGCACCCCCCGGTAGTCCGCGCCGAGACCGAGCCCCGGCCGACGGTCCTCGGCCTCATCGCCAGCGGGCGGATGCGCCCCGACAGCGGCGAGGTCACCATCGACGGCGCGAGGAACGCCGCGGACCTCCGCCTCCGGATGGCCCTCGTGGACGCCCCGGACGTGAGCGACCCGCATCCTGGCGTCACGGTCGCCGCCGTGGTCGGCGAGGAGCTCATGTTCGCCGGGCAGCCGGCGACGCCGGTCCACGCCCGGCGCTGGCTCGCCGAGCTCGGCTTCGACGACATCGCCGGGCAGCCGATCGGCACCGTCTCGCCGGCCGCACGGGTGCGGATCCTCAGCGAGCTCACGGTACTGCGCGACGGCGTGGAGGGGTTCGTGCTCGTCTCCCCCGATCGCCACGGCGGGCGACCGGACGGCTGGTGGCGGATCGCCTCCGAGTTCGCGGACCGCGGCTTCGCCGTGCTCGTGATCGTGGGCGGGTCCGCGGCCGCCGTGATCGAAAGGCTCCCGGAGACACTCGCCTCGGACAGACTCTCCGACGCGACCCTGCCGATCACCCCTCTCGCCGACATCGACGCCACGATCCTGGCGTCTGCCGGCGAGGGCACTGATGCTGGTGAGGGCACTGATGCCGGTGAGGGCGCCGGCGACCCCACCCCCGAGGACGGCCAGCCGGCCGGCGAGAACGGAGACGACCGATGAAGGTCCCCGCGATGATCGGCGCCGAGCTTCGCCGCCTCACCGCCAGTCCGATGGCGGTCATCGCGCTCATCGCCCTGATGTGCGTGCCGGTGCTCTACGGCGGCCTCTACCTGTGGGCCAACCAGGACCCCTACGGCAGGTTCCCCGACGTGCCCGTGGCTCTCGTCGTCGAGGACGAGGGCGCCACCTCCTCGGCCGCCGGCGGGGCCACCGACTACGGCGAGAAGGTCGCCGAGAACCTGCTCGAGGGGAAGGCCTTCGACTGGCGGCGGATGGACGCCCGCGAGGCCTCCGAGGCCCTGCACGACGGCGAGGTCGACTTCACGGTCACGATTCCGAAGAGCTTCTCGACCGCTCTCACCTCGGCGGCGGGGGACACGCCGCACCAGGCACGGATCGAACTGGAGACGAACGACGCGAACAACTACCTCGCCTCCTCGATCGGGTCGGCGGCCGTGGAACGGATCCGTCGCTCGGTCGCCGAGATGGTGGGGACCGAGGCGGCCAACCGCCTCCTCACCGGCCTCAGCGACGTCCGCGACAAGCTGTCCGACGCCGCCGCCGGCGCCGGACAGCTCCTCGACGGCGCGAACTCGGCATCCGCCGGCAGCACGAAGCTCGCGGACGGCTCATCGCAGCTCGCCGACGGCACCACACGGCTGGCCGACGGCACCGCGCAACTGGCCGACGGCACCGCGCAGCTGGCCGACGGAGCGCAGCGACTCGCCGGCGGCGCCGCATCTCTCGCCGACGGCGCCCAGCGGGTCAGCGCAGGCAATCAGCAGGTCGCTGCGTACGCGAACGAGGTCGGAGCGGCAATGCAGCAGGCGACCGACGAGCTTCCGCAGGCCCGCGCGGATCTCGCCTCCGCACTCGCGAACCAGGGCCTCACCCCGGCGCAGGTCGACGCGGTGCTCGGCGCCCTCGACCCGCTGGCTGATCGAATCCGCTCGGGCAACGACGCCGCGCAGGCGGCGATCGGGAAGATCGACCAGCTGGCCGCCGGCAGCGCCGCCGTCGCCGAGGGCGGATCGAACCTCGCGTCCGGCGCACAACAGCTCTCCGCCGGTGCGAGCACAGCCGCCTCGGGCGCCGCCACCGCCCGTGACGGAGCTGGCGCCCTTCGCGACGGCGCCAGCGCGCTCCGCGACGGCGCGGGCGCGCTCCGCGACGGCCTCGGCACGCTCGGCGCGGGCATCGGGCAGCTTCGCGACGGCCTGGCGTCCGGTGTGCAGGCGATCCCGGCCTCCACACCGGAGCTGCGCGACGCGCAGTCGAAGACGATCGCGGACCCGGTCCAGGTCACCTCGGACAAGGTCGCCGCAGCGAAGGACTACGGTCAGGGCCTCGCACCGTTCTTCGCGGCCCTGGCCGGATGGATCGGCATCTACGCACTGTTCCTCATCGTCAAGCCGATCTCCCGCCGCGCCGTCACGGCACTGCACTCCCCGCTGAGGATCACTCTCGCCGGCTGGCTCACCCCGGCCGGACTCGGTGCCCTGCAGATGGTCGGGCTGCTGGGCGTGCTCTCGATCGCGCTCGGCTTCACGTTCGACAATCCCTGGGGAGCCCTGGGTGTGATGGTGCTGGCTTCGGCGACGTACGCGGCGATCATCCTCGCGCTGAACGTCTGGCTGGGATCGGTCGGGCAGTTCGTCGGACTGGTGCTCATGGTGCTGCAACTGGTCACCGCCGGCGGGACCTTCCCCTGGCAGACCCTCCCCGCACCGCTGGCCTGGCTGCACCATGTGCTGCCGATGGGCTACGTCGTGGACGCGATGCGCCAGCTCATGTACGGCGGAGTACTGTCGCGCGCCCTGACCGACCTCACGGTGCTGGGGGCGTGGCTGATCGGCGGACTGGTGCTGGCCGCTATCGGAGTGACGCGGATGACCCACCGGCGCACCCTGCGCGATCTCCGGCCCAGCCTGATCGGCTAGCCGGGATCACGGCTGGCCTCGGCCTGTGGAAGGATGCGACCATGTCGGGATGACGACCGTACGCACCCGGACCATGACCCCCGCCGAGTACGAGACCTGGGCGCGGCTCCTCGGCGTGGCCTATGCCGAGGAGCAGGTCGCGGCAGGGCGCTGGCCACGCGAGGGCGCTCTACAACGAGCGCTCGACGAGAACGCCCGCCAGCTCCCTCAGGGTGCCGAGACCGCAGGGATGCTCGTGCTCCAAGGCCTCGACCGAGCCGGTGCCCCGGTCGGGCACGCCTGGGTCGCCCTCGACCCTCCGCACACGACCGCGGGGATCGCCTTCCTCAACGACATCGAGGTGCGACCGGAGCGACGGGGACAGGGCTGGGGCCGGGCGCTCCTGGCTGCCGTCGAGGAGGCCACGCGCGAGGTCGGGGCCACCGCGCTGGAGCTCAACGTCTTCGGGCGCAACGAGGCGGCGATCCGGCTCTACGCGAACGCCGGATACGACGTGGTCACGCAGCAGATGCGCAAGCCTCTCTGAGCCGTGCCCCTCGTCCGGTTCGCGCCGGAGGGGAGCGTGGACGCGCAGGACCGGCGTCCGGGTCGCACCAGGGCGTCGGCTGGCGACGCGAGCCGGCCGCCGTCAGCCGCCGGCGGCCGGCGGGGTCTCGGTGGACTCGGCCAGCTCGTCCACCACGAGCGAGCGGCGATCGATCGTGCCGTTGCGATAGGCCTGCCGACCCACCATGTGCGCCGAGAGCGGCGCGGTCGCGAACTGCATCAGGAGGACCGGGATCACGAGGGCCACGCCGAGCACGGTCCCGATGACCGAACGCTGCGACAACGCGATCGCGAGGCAGATCACGAGCAGCCCGAGCACCTGCGGCTTGGTCGCCGCGTGCAGCCGGGTCGGGACGTCGCGGAACCGGAGCAGACCGATCGCCGCGGTCAGGCACAGCAGGGCGCCGAGAAGCACGAGCACCCACACTGTGACGTCGATCACGGCGTCGGGGATCCGGAGGTCGAACAGGCTCATGGCGTCGTGTTGTCCCTTCTCGCCACATACCGCGCGACCGAGATCGAGCCGAAGACGCCCACCGCCGCGACGATGAGCAGCACCGGGAGGGTGCGGGTGTGCTGGTTGATCGCCATCTCCGCGCCGAGCACGCAGATGATCTCGGTCAGCAGCACGTCGGAGGCGACGGCGCGGTCGAGGATCGACGGACCGATCGCGATGCGGACGACGGTGAGGATCGCGGCGATCCCGAACACGATCATGACCACCAGGAGAAGCGGGTTCACGATCCCTCCCCTCTCGCAGCGCCGCGATCGACACCGCGGCCGGCGGCGGCCCCCTCGGCCGCCGCCCTCTGGTCCGCGCGGAGGGCGCGGTACTGGGCCGGCGTGCCGAGCGCCCGCACGATGCGCCGCTCCCAGCGCAGCACGCCCTCGCGCTGCCTGTCGACGTCGGCGCGCGAACGGACGCCGATCACGTGAAGGTACAGCGTGCGCGTGTCGCGGTCGGCCTCGACCACGAGCGAGCCGGGGATGAGCGACGAGGTCACGGCGATGTGCGTCATCACCAGGTCGTCGGCGTAGCGCAGCGGGACGGCCATGATCGCGGTGCCGGGCTGGCGACGCGGGTCGAGCACCTGTGCCGCGACGCTGAGAGAGCCGTGCACCACCGCGGCGAGGAACTGGACGACGAGGACAAGTGCCCACCAGAGGTTCACTCGCCCCGAGAGCTCGATGGTCGGCAGGCGGAACACCCTCGTCACGAACACGGCAACGACCACGCCCGTGACCACCGACAACGGAGTGAACTGCCCCCACAGCAGCATCCACAGCACGACCAGCCAGACGAGGAAGGGCAGCTGCTGCCCGATCTCGCGCCAGAGCCCGCGCTTCGCCTCCCGGCTCACCGCCCCTCCTCCCCGTCGACCGTGTCGTCCGCGCTGTCCGCGCCGTCCAGGGGCATGTAGGCGATCGGCTGCAGGAGGGCGTCGCCGATCCGGTCGCACAGGGCGTAGATCGGCCCGGCGAACACGGTGAGCGCAAGCGTGACCGCGACCATCCCGCCGGTGGCGACGGTCATGATCCGCGGGATGCGCCGGCGCTCCTGCTGCTCCTCGGCCGCGGGGGCCTTGCCCAGGTAGGCGATGCGCTCCTCGGTGTCTGTGGGCTCTTCCTCCTCGCGCCAGAACGCGAGGTTCCAGGCACGCATGAGGGCGTAGAGCGTGAGGAGGGAGGTGACGACACCACCGACGATCAGCACGATCATGAGCGGGGTGCCCACCTCGGCTGCCGCCTCGAAGAGGGCGAACTTGCCGATGAAGCCCGAGAACGGCGGCAGGCCGCCGAGGTTGATCGCCGGCACGAAGTACAGCACCGCGATCACCGGCGCGGCCCTCATCAGCCCTTTCACGCGCAGGATCGACGTGCTCCCGGCCCGGCGCTCGACGAGCCCCACCGCGAGGAACAGGGTGGTCTGCACGACGATGTGGTGGACGATGTAGTAGATGGTGGCGCCGATCGCGGCCGGGGTCGCGATCGCGAGCCCGAACACCATGTAGCCGACATGGCTCACGAGGGTGAACGACAGGATCCGCTTCAGCTCCGCCTGGGCCACGGCTCCGAGAACGCCGACGACCATGGTCGCGAGCGCGACGATCATCAGCAGCGTGTCGATGCTGTTCGAGGCGAAGAGCTGCGTCTCGGTGCGGATGAGGGCGTACACGCCGACCTTCGTGAGCAGCCCCGCGAACACCGCGGTGACCGGGGCGGGGGCGGTGGGATACGAGTCCGGCAGCCAGAACGAGACCGGGAAGACCGCCGCCTTGATCCCGAACGCGATCACCAGGAGCAGATGCAGCACGAGCTGCGTGTCCTGCGGGATCTCGCCCATCCGCATCGCGATCTGAGCCATGTTGACGGTGCCGAGGGCCCCGTAGATCATCGCGATCGCCGCGAGGAAGAGGATCGACGACACGAGCGACACGACGATGTACACCGCGCCCGTGCGGATCCGCGACTCGGTGCTGCCCAGGGTGATCAGCACGTACGACGCCACCAGGAGGATCTCGAAGCCGACGTAGAGGTTGAACAGGTCGCCCGCGATGAAGGCGTTGAAGATCCCGGCGGACAGGATCAGGTACGACGGGTTGAAGATCGAGATCGGGGTCTCCTCAGCCCCGTCCGCAGAGCCCTGCCCGATCGAGAACAGCAGGACCGCGAGCAGGACGATGCTCGACACGAGCACGAGGAGGGCCGCGAGCCGATCGACGTAGAGGACGATCCCGAACGGCGCGGGCCATCCGCCCACCTCGACCGCGATGGGCGCCGAGCCGTCGACGGTGACCAGCAGCACCGCGGCGATCACCGAGACGACGGCGAGCGTGATCACCGAGACGATCACCTGCACCCTCGTGTTCCGCCCGAAGACGAGAGTGACCGCGGCGCCCAGCAGGGGCAGGGCGACCAGGAGGGGAACCAGTGCGCTCATCGCTCGCCCTCCCCCTCGTCCCGTGCGGCCTCGTCCCGTGCGTCCTCGTCCCGTGCGTCCTCGGTCCGGCGCCCGGCCGATCGTCCGTCGTCCCGCTCCGCCCCGGACGCGATCGGCCGGTCCGTCGGCGCGTCGTCGACGATCGTGGCGATGTCCCGGTGGTGCAGGACGCGGATGGGCGAGGTGTCCACGCCGACGAAGTCGGTGGTCGCCTCGTCGTCAGCCAGGTCGCTCTCGTCGTCCATGAGGTCTTCCTCGACCTCGGTGCGCTCGCGCAGCGCGATGTCGTCCTCGTCGTCCTCGACCGTGTCAGCCCGCCCCAGCTGCCAGGAGCGGTAGATGAGGGCGAGCAGGAACGCCGAGACCGCGAAGGTGATCACGATCGCGGTGAGCGTCAGGGCCTGCGGCAGCGGATCGCTCACCGAGCCGTCGGCGCCGAAGAACGGGGCGAGCCCCGGCCTGCCCATCACGATCAGGAGCAGCAGGTTCGTGGCGTTGCCGAGCAGCAGGAAGCCGATGAGCACGCGGGTGAGGCTGCGTTCGAGCATCGCGTACACGCCGCAGGCGAAGAGCACGGCCATGATGACGATGAGGGCGAGGGACACATCCATCAGACGCTCACCCCCCGCTCGCGCAGCTCCTGGGTCTGCCGGTCGACCTCGGCCCCGAGGCTGCGCAGGACGTCGAGCACGAGCCCGATGACGACGAGATACACGCCGACGTCGAAGATCGTGGAGGTGACGAGCTCGACGTGCCCGAGGACGGGGAGCTCGGCCTCCCACAGCACGCTCTCCAACGGCGCCAGGCCGAACAGCAGCGGCGCCACGGCGGTGCCGACGGCGAGGATGAGCCCCGCGCCGAGGAGGCGCCCTGCATCGGTCGGCGACGCGGCGCCGAGCTCCCAGCGTCCGCCGGCGATGTAGCGCATCACGAGCGCCATGCCGGCCACGAGGCCGCCGGCGAAGCCGCCGCCCGGGGAGTTGTGACCGGCGAAGAGCAGGAAGATCGAGACGACGATGATCGTGTGGAAGAGGATCCGCACGATCACCTCGAGCAGGATCGAGCGGTTCTCCGGCTTCATCTGAGTGCCGCCGACGAGCCAGGCCCGGCGCACGCCCTGGTCCTCCGGAGTCTGGAAGCGCAGGCCCTCCGTGGTCTCCACGAGCGGGCGCCGGCGCGCGCGCCGCGCGCTGTTCGCCGTGCCGGTGCCGGCGGGATCGGGCAACGCGCTGATCGCGCTCAGCCGGTCGGCGCGATGGGTGACGAACACGAGGGAGGCGACGCCGGTCGCCGCGAGGACGAGCACGGACAGCTCGCCCATCGTGTCCCACCCGCGGAGGTCGACGAGCGCGACGTTGACGACGTTCTTGCCGTAGCCGAACTCGTAGGCGATCTGCGGGAAGGCGTCCGAGATCGGCTCCGTGACGCGCGCGCTGGTGGCGAGGACGGCCACGAGCGCCATGGTGAGGCCCACCGCCGCGCCCAGCACCGCGCGCGGGAGCCGGCCGACGGAGGCGTTGTGCTCGCCCATCTGCGCAGGGAGCCGGCGCAGGACCAAGGCGAAGGTCACCAGGGTCACCGTCTCCACGAGGATCTGGGTGAGGGCGAGATCCGGCGCACCGCTCGTCGCGAAGAGCACCACCATCCCGAGGCCGGTCACGGAAACGAGCACCACGCCCGTGTACCGCTTGTGCGCGCGGACCGCGAGGACGCCGGCGGCGACCATGATCGGGGCCACGACCAGCTGGATCGGCGTATGCCAGCCGCTCAGCTGCGCACGGGCCGGGTCGCCCGCGATGAGCGCGGTGAGCTCGGCCGAGACGACGACGATGAAGATCGTCCCCACGTAGACCGGGAGCGAGCCACGCTGGGTGAGCGCTGTCGTCAGCACCGACAGGCGATCGATCCCGCGCATGATCGTGTAGTACACGTCCTGCGCGGTGAACGGGAGCAGACGCCTCTTCCCCTCGCCGGCCGCCCTGCCCGCGACGACGAAGAGGACGAGACCGAGGGCCACCGCGCCCAGCGAGAGGAACAGCGCGGGAGCGAACCCGTGCCACAGCGCGAGATGGCCGGGCGGCAGGGCTTCCCCGTCGAACGCAGGGACCTGCGCGGTGATCGCGTAGCCGTAGAGCGCCGCGTCCACGAAGGGTGCCGCGAGGCCAGCGGCGAGCGAGGCGCCCGCGAGGACGACGGGGGCGACGAGGAAGCCGAAGGGTGGATCCGGCCATTCCGTTGTCGGCATATGTCCGCCCTCGGGCGCCTTCTTTCGCCAGAAGGCCCCCCAGAGGAAGCGCGCGCCATAGGCGACCGTGAGGATCGAGCCGAGAATGACGCCGCCGAAGGCCACGATCCCCCAGGGCGATCCGCGCAGCGCCTCGTCGAAGAGCGCCGCCAGGGTCGACTCCTTCGCGACGAACCCGATCGTGGGCGGAACGCCCATCATCGATCCGATCGCGACGAAGGCGGCGGTGGCCATCACCGGGGCCTGCCGGCCGACGCCGGAGAGCTCGGTGATGTCACGCGTGGAGAGCTGCCGGTCGATCACGCCGACGATGAGGAACAGCGCCGACTTGAACAGGGCGTGGCCGATGACCAGCGCGAGGCCGGCGAGCGCCGCGTCCGGCGTCCCGTAGCCCAGGACCACCATGAAGAAGCCGAGCTGGCTCACGGTGCCGAAGGCGAGGATGCGCTTGAGGTCGGTCTCGCGGAGCGCCTGCAGGCCGCCGAGCAGCATCGTGATCACGCCGAGGCTGATCGCGACGGGTCGCCAGGGGGCGGACAGCGCGAAGACCGGGGCGAAGCGGGCGACGAGATAGACCCCCGCCTTCACCATCGCGGCGGCGTGGAGGTAGGCGCTCACCGGGGTGGGCGCCGCCATGGCGCCGGGGAGCCAGAAATGGAAGGGGAAGATCGCGGACTTGCTGAGCGCGCCGAGCAGGAGCAGCACGACGGCCGCGTCCACGAGCGGGCCGGCGGGCGCCTCCGCCAGGATCCTCGCGATGCTGGTGGTGCCGGTGTCGACGACGAGCAGAACCACGCCGACGAACATCGCGAGCCCGCCGAAGGTGGTCACCAGCAGCGCCTGGAGCGCGGCTCGACGGCTCGTGCCACGGCGGTGGTAGTAGCCGATGAGCAGGTAGGAGAGGATGCTGGTGATCTCCCAGAACATGACCAGCAGCACGAGATCGTCGGTGAGGACCAGGCCGTACATCGCCCCGGCGAAGGCGAGAAGCACTGCCGCGAACTGGCCGAGGCGATCCTTCGAGCCGCGGAAGTACCAGCGGCAGTAGAGCAGCACGAGCGCTCCGACGCCCGTGACGATGAGGGTCATCACCCACCCGAGCACGTCCATGCGCATCGAGAGCGAGAGACCCAGCTGCGGGATCCACGGGACCGACTCCACCGGGATGGAGGCGTCCCCCGCCTCGGCGTCCATCACCCGCGGGGTCATCAGCACCGCATGAGCGAACGCCGCCGCCGGCACGAGCGCCGCGGCGACGAAGGCGCGCTCCCCGATCGCGCGCACGAGGAGCGGCAACAGGAGGGCCGCGGCGGCGAACACGGCGAGGAGCATCAGCATGGGCGGCTCCTCTGGCTCGTCGGTCGTGAGGCGACACAGGCGGGCGGGTTCTCGTCCATTTTAAGGGCCGGCTGAGAGGGCACGGCGCGGAGGTCACATGCCGGCACGGGAATATCTCAGGCGCGACCGGTCGTCGAGCCCTCGCGGAAGACGCAGCTGAATCGGATGGACGCGCCCTTCTCCCCGCTCAGCATGCGGGCGACCGCCTCGCCGGCAGCCCGCCCCTTCTCCGTCGCCGGCTGCACCGCGGTGGTCAGGACGTGATCGCCGAGACCGTCCACCCTGATCCCGTCGAATCCCGTGACGCTCACGTCCTCCGGGACGCGCAGACCCAGGTCTTCCGCGGCACGGATGACGCCGGCGGCGAGCAGATCGCTTTGCGCCACGACGGCGGTCGGGCGTGTCGCGGGATCTTCGAGGAGGGTCCGTCCCGCGATCACCCCCTCGTCGATGAAGCTGCCCGCCGCCGAGACGGCACGGGCGTCCGGGAAGACGTCTCTGGTGCCCTGCAGCCGCTCGCCGGCGACCTCCACGGTCATCGTGCCCAGGCGCTCGGGGGTGACGTCGCCCCTGCTCCGATCGGTGCTCAGCGGCAGCGTCACGACGCCGACACGCTCGTGCCCGAGCCCGCGCAGGTGGCGGGCGATCTGGCCCGCCGCCTCCCTGTTGTCCAGTTCGATGCGCGGCACGCCCTCGCCGGCGTCCCCCTCGATCACCACGACGGGAAGGCCCCTGGCCCGCACCGAGGCGAGGGTGTCACGGGTACGCCCGCTGCAGCCGATGAGCACGACCGCGTCCACCGGGGCGGTGTCCACAGACGGCGCCTCCTCCGTGGCTCCCGCCTCGTCGCGGAGGAGGAGGACCCCGGCGCCGAGCTCGGCGAGCGCGTCGGTGAGCCCGTCCATCATCGCGATCTTCACCGGGTCGCGGAACGCCGTGCGCAGGTGCTCCTCCAGCACCACCGCCACGATCCCGCTCCTGCCGCGGCGAAGGGACGCCGCCCGGGGATCGGGTCCGGCGTAGCCGAGCTCGGCCGCCGCGGCCAGCACGCGATCACGGGTCGCTGCCGCCACCGGGGCCTTGCCGCTGAACACCACGGAGGCGGTGGAGGGCGAGACGCCGGCCGCCCGCGCCACGTCGGCGATGGTCGCGCGACGCGGGGCGCCTGGCGAGGAGGTCATGTCCCGAGGATACGACGGCGTCTTCGGCCACGCCCCATCCTCCAGCGCCGGAGGCTCGCCTTCCCGACGCGCACGGCGGCGGCCCTGGTCAGACCCGGACCGGGATCTCTAGGTGACGAGCGCGTGGGCGTCGCCGTCCGGCTCATGACAGGATCGAATCGATTCGATAGCCTGGTCCGATGGACACCGCCCTCTCCCGTTCCCAGTTCGTGCGCTGGCGCACCGCGATCTTCGCCATCTTCCTGGCCAGCGGTCTGTCCGTCGCGACATGGGCTGCCAGGGTCCCGAACATCAAGAGCGCACTCGAGATTGACAAGGCGCAGGTGGGCCTGCTGCTCCTCGGAGCGGGCATCGCCTCGATCGTCGGCATCTCGACGAGTCCCGCCGTCATGGCCCGCACCGGCGCACGCAAGGGGATGCTGATCTCGCTGCTCGTCGTGGCCGCGGGCGTGGGGATGATCGGGATCGGAACCGATGTCCTGCACTCCTACCCCGTGGTACTCCTGGGTCTGGCGCTGTTCGGCCTCGGCAACGGCTGCGTGGACGTGATGATGAACGTCGAGGCGACCGCCGTCGAGCAGCACACGGGAAAGACGATCCTTCCCCTCTTCCACGCCTTCTTCAGCTTCGGCACCGTCATCGGCGCCGGCCTCGGCGCCCTCGCCGCGTCGCTCCATGTGAACGTCGCCGTGCACACGCTCGTCGTCGCCGCCCTCATCGCGCTGACCGCGATCGTGTCCATCGCGAACGTCCCGAACCGGGAGGAGGCACAGGACATCGTCGCGGGCGAGTCGAGGCCTGCATTCCGGGAGCGCATGCACACCGCGCTCGAACCCTGGCGCGAGCCGCGCACATACGCGCTCGGCGTGGTGATGCTCGGCATGTCGTTCGCCGAGGGAGGGGCCAACGACTGGCTGGCCCTCGGCGTCTCGGAAGACCACGGCGCCGGCCCCGCTCTCGGCGCCGCAGCGCTGGCCGCCTTCTCGGTCGCGATGACGACGGTACGGATCTTCGGCGGTCCGCTCGTGGACCGATTCGGACGGGTGATCATCCTGCGCCTGCTGGCCACCACCGCCGCAGCCGGGATCCTGCTGTTCATCCTCGCGCCGAACGTGCCGCTGGTCTTCCTCGGCGCCGTGCTCTGGGGGATCGGCGCGTCGCTCGGGTTCCCCCTGGGGATGTCCGCCGCTGCGGACGATCCGGCCAAGGCCGCGGCACGGGTGAGCGCGGCCGCGACGATCGGCTACGTCGCCTTCCTCGGCGGCCCTCCGGTGCTGGGCTTCGTCAGCGAGCACATCGGCCTGCTGAACACCCTCTACGTCCTCGCCGCCCTCGCCGTGGCCTCCGGTCTCTTCTCCGGCGCCGCACGCCCGCTCCGGGAGGAGGAGAGGACCCCCGTCGCCTGACCACCGAGCCCTGCGTGATCTGGGAAGCGCCCAGGGCGTTTTCGTGTCCCGGGCGTTCTTTGTCCCCTGCCCGCGGCCGGTTCGTCCCGTCTTCACGAGTCCGCGTTGCCGCGGGAGCAGAGTGAATGGTGGTGTGATCTCTCATGAGACGGAACCACATGGCGCGAGCCAGGCTCGGGATCGGCGCGGCCATGGCCGCCACTCTGATGACCGGCCTCCTGGCCCTGTCCTCAGTGCCAGCATCCGCTGCGGACGGCGTCGTCAACGGGCTGATCACCACCTCGGGCGGACCCATCACCCAGGTCTCGCTCGGGGCGGACCTGCGCTCGCAGCTGGTGCACAGGACTCTCGGCGGCGCATACTTCCAGCCCGCGGAGATGCCCGCGTCCAACACGGGGCCGATCATCGTGGACTCCGCCAATCAGGTGCTGTACACCGACGGGGCCGGCACCCCGGACGGACAGAGCTCGGGAGGCGCCGGGACCCGGACGGACCCTTACTGGATCTCGGCCACGCGCACGGTCGCGAACACCCTGAAGATCACGAAGACGGACAGCTATGTTCCCGGCGACGCCTTTGTGACGAGCAGGCTGACCTACACGAATCTGTCCGCGTCGAGCACCTCCCTGCAGATGTCGTACTGGGTCGACTGTTTCCTCGGCGGCGCAGACCAGGGAACGCAAGCGGTCGGTCAGGGCGCCGCCCGGTGCATCAACGGCGCGAACAACATCCTCCTGGTCAGTCGATCGGCCGGCGCACACTTCATCGCCGGCCTCTACGGCTCGGTCGAGGCGAACGCGGCGACCTACGGCGGTCTCGGAGACAGCTGCATCGGCAGCTGCAGCACCCCGGTGGACAATGGCATGGCGATCGGCTGGCAGTTCACCGCCGCTCCCGGTGAGCAGGTCGAGCGCACCTTCCTCTCCTCCTACACGGACGTGGCCGCCTTCGCGAACCTCGCCCCGGACGTCACGCTGTCCGCGAGCGACGTCGACGCCGGGAGCCCCGTGGACATCAGGCTCAGCGTCACCAACAGGGGTCCGAGCGCAGTCACGGCCGGCGCGGCGACGTTCACCCTTCCCGCCGGGCTCGTCTTCGAGAGCGCGACCGGCGCGGCACGTACGACCCGGCGGACGGGCGATGGACCATCGGAGCCCTCGCCGTCGATCAGACCGTCGAGCTGACCATCCGCGTCACCGCGAGAGACGCCGGCAGCTATCCGCTGCGCGTCGGCCAGACCTCCTCGGAGCTGGTCGACACCTCGCCCTGCTCGCCGGCGCAGCCGGAGAACTGCGGACGAACCGCGACGCTCACCGTCGGCATCGCCGGCCCGGTGGCGGGCGACGACACGGCGACCACCCCCTTCAACACCCCCGCCCGCATCGACGTCCTCGACAACGACAACGGCACCGGCATCCACATCACCGCCACCGGAACCTCCCCGAACGGAACACCCGTCCTCAACAACGACGGAACCGTCACCTTCACCCCCACCCAGGACTTCCACGGCGACACCACCTTCACCTACACCATCACCGACGCCGCAGGACAGACCACCACCGGAACCGTCACCATCACCGTCACCGCACCCGTCGTGATACCCACACCCGTCGTGACCGCGCCGCCGGCGACGACGCAGCCAGGGCTCGCCGTCACGGGGTCGACGATCGCCGTCGGCGCCATCGTGGTCGCGGCCCTCACCGGAGTGACCGGCCTCGTTCTCCTGCTCATCGGCCGCCAGCGACGCTCCCGCAAGGAAGAGTCCTGAACACCGGGCCCCTGCGCGGACGGCCGTGCCGGGGCCCGGCTCGCCCGCGGCCGTCGTCCGTCGCGCGCTCACCCGCGACGGACGATGGCGGCGGCATGAGAGCGGCTGCGCGCCCCCAGCTTGGCGAGCACGTTCGAGACGTGGGTCTTGACCGTGGGGACAGAGATCCCCAGCCGATCCGCCAGCTGAGCGTTGGACCAGCCGTGCAGGATCCCTTCCAGCACCTCCTGCTCGCGAGCGGTCAGGGCGCCGAGCCCGGACGCCGCCGCTGACCCGCCTGTCGGAGCAGCGGGCTCCTCCCTCCCGACACCGGACCGGGCTGCGGCGAGCGCACGGCGCGTCACCCGCGGGTCGAGCACACCATCGCCGCCGGCGATCACGCGCACGGCATCGACGAGCGCGGCCGCGTCGGTGGTCTTCAGCAGGAACCCCGCCGCCCCGGCCCGGATCGCCCCGTGCACGAGCTCGTCCTCGTCGAAGCTCGTGAGCACGAGCACGTCGGCCAGTCCCTCGGCGACGATCTCGGCGGTGGCCGAGATCCCGTCCCGGCCGGGCATGCGCAGATCCATGAGGACGACGTCGGGACGCAGCGCCCGGGCGTTCCGCACCGCGACGTCGCCGTCGGCGGCCTCGCCGACCACGGCGATCCCGTGCGCCTCCAGCATGATCCGCAGACCGGCGCGGATCGCGCCGTGATCGTCCGCGATGAGGACGGTGGGCGACGAAGCGGTCTCGGTCACGAGGTCTCCTCCCGAGGCAGCTCGGCGCGCACCGACCAGCCGTCGCCGTCCGGTCCCGCCGCGAAGTCTCCGCCGAGCGCCTGCACACGCTCGGCGAGCACGGCCAGCCCCGTCCCGGAACCGGCGAGCACGGGCCGCGCCGGGCCCTCCCCGCCCCGGGAGTCGACCCGCACCCGCACGCGCGCCGGATCCGCCGACAGCCGCACCTCCACCTCGGCGCGGGCGGCGTGCCGGACGCAGTTGGCCAGCGCCTCGCGAACGACCCTGGCGACGGTCTGCCCGGCGACGACGGAGACCGGCGCATGGTCGGCCGACAGCTCGTCGCACAGCGTCACGGTCAGTCCCGCGCCCCTCGCCGTCGCCACGAGCTCAGGGACGTCGTGAAGGCGAGGGCCTGGCGAGAGGGCGCCGTCGCCCTCTCGCAGGACGGAGATCATCGAGCGCAGCGCATCGTGCGCGTCGAGGCTCGCATCCCGCACCGCGCGCAGCGCGGCTCGGTCCCGCGTCTCGTCCGGCGGCACCGAGAGGGCCGCCTCGGTGCGGATCGCCATCGCAGAGACGTGACCTGCGACGAGGTCGTGCAGCTCGCGCGCCATCTCCTCCCGCTGGTCGCGGATGGCCTCGCGGGCGGCGTCGGCCGCACGTCGGCGCTCGAGCGTCGCCACCTCCTCGGCACGGCCGACCGCGACCGCCCACCAGTAGTCGGTGCCGAACAGGGTGGCCACCTGCAGGGTCACGAGCATCGCGATCCTCGGGTCCGCGCTGCGCGAGAACGCCGCGACGAGGGCACCGACGGTGATCACGACGAGCACCACGGCGATGCGGCGTCGCACGGACGCGGACGCGCGATGCACGGCGTGCCAGAGCAGATCGAGCAGCACGATGAGAGAGCCGAGGCCGCCGACGGTGACGGTGTCGCCGACGAAGAGGGCGGAGGCCAGGACGAGCGCGAGGAGCGGGATGCGGTGCCGGAACACGATGAGCACACAGCCGGGGAGGGCGAAGGCGAGCGCCCACCACGGGGACAGCGGCTCGGACGAGAGGCGGAACAGGTCCCACATCCCGGTGAACCCGAGAGCGGTCGACACGATGCTGAGCAGCGCGATGCCGCATGCGTCCGCGACCGGGCGGGGGATCCGGCCTCTGCCGATCGGCAGATACCCGGGCGGCCCCGGGAACACCCTGGCCTCGTTCGCGCCCTCCTGCACCATCGCACCATCGAATCACGCCCGCCTCCCGGACGCATCGGCCGAAGGAATGAGCCCCGCCCGCTCCGTCGAAGGGATGAGGACGAGGCCCGCGGTCTCCGCCCTTCGCCCGATCCGGTGCGGGCAGGTCCTTGCGCAGGCTGATCTCATGGAAATCGCATCCGGCGGCCCGCTCGCCCTGACCCTCGCCGTGCTCGCGCTCCTGGACGGCCTGAGCGTGGGGACCCTGCTGATCCCCGTCTTCCTGCTGCTCTCGCCCGGACGCGTGCGCGGCGGGCGGATCCTGCTGTACCTGGGCACGATCACCGTCTTCTACCTCCTCGTCGGCCTCCTGTTCCTCTGGGGGCTGGTCAACGTCGTGGACGTGGCCCGCGACTTCCTCACGTCACAGGCGGGCCTCGTCCTCCGCCTCGTCATCGGCGCCGCACTGCTGATCGGCTCCTTCTTCATCCCCGGGGCGAAGAAGGAGCAGCCGGTCGCCGTTCCTGCGGGCGTCGCCGCGGCTCCCGCAGGACCCGCACCGACGAGCGGCGCGGCGATGAGCAGTCTCGAAGAGGCCGGCCCTCTCCCTCACTCTGTCTCCCCCGCAGACCCCGGCGCCCCGACGACGCCACGCCCCGGACGGATCGTCCGCTGGCGCGACCGCCTGCTCGACCCTGCCACCCCGCCCGTCGTGGTGATGGGCGTCGCGATCGCCGCGGGCCTGGTGGAGGTCGCCACGATGCTGCCCTACATCGTCGCGATGACGATGCTGGCCGACGCCGGGGTCGATGCCCCGCTGCGCATCGCCGCGCTCGGCGGCTACTGCCTGCTCATGATCGCGCCGGCGCTGCTGCTCCTCGTCCTGCGCATCGTCGCCGCTCGCGCGGTGGAGGGTCCCCTGCATCGGCTCGCGGGGTGGCTGAGCAAGAGCGGGTCCGAGACCACCGCCTGGATCATCGGCATCATCGGGTTCCTGATCGCCCGCGGCGCCGCGTCGGAGCTCGGGCTCTTCTCCCACCTCGGCACGATCTTCTCGAGCCTCGGCGGGCACTGACCCCCGTTCCGGTCGCGATGTCTGTCGCCCCACGCACGCGGCCAGCGACAGGCATCGCGTCGCAAACGGACGGAGGCCGAGGCAAGGCCTGCGCCGCCGGTTAGGCTCTTCAGGTGCGTCTCGTCATCGCCCGCTGCGCCGTCGACTACTCCGGCCGCCTCAACGCCCACCTGCCCCTGGCCACGCGCCTGCTCGTGCACAAGGGCGACGGCAGCCTGCTCGTCCATTCCGACGGCGGGAGCTACAAGCCGCTGAACTGGATGAGCCCGCCCTGTCGCCTCGAGACCGAGGCGCCGGGCGAAGAGGAGGCGTCGGCCGGTGTCGCCGAGGTCTGGCGCGTCACCCACCAGAAGACCGGCGACGCCCTGCGCGTGCAGATCTACGAGGTGCTGCACGACTCCGCGCACGAGCTCGGCGTGGATCCGGGGCTCCAGAAGGACGGCGTCGAGGCCGACCTGCAGCGTCTGCTCGCCGAGCAGGTGCACCTCATCGCCGACGGCGCGACGCTCGTCCGCAGGGAGTTCCCCACCGCGATCGGCCCGGTCGACCTGATGGTGCGGGATGCGGCGGGCGCGGCGATCGCGGTCGAGGTCAAGCGCCGCGGCGACATCGACGGCGTCGAGCAGCTGACCCGCTACCTGGAGCTCCTCGGACGCGACCCGCACCTCGCCCCGGTGCAGGGCGTGTTCGCCGCGCAGGAGATCAAGCCTCAGGCCCGCGTGCTCGCCGAGGACCGGGGGATCCGGTGCCTCGTGCTCGACTACGAGGACATGAAGGGCACCGAGTCCGGGGCGCCTCGGCTGTTCTGATCCCTCTCGGCCTCCCTGTCCGGTCGCGAGGGGAGGAAACGCGATCGTATCCGGGATGAAAAAGGGGTCCGGTTCGTTTTGGTGACCGTTCGTGGGACGTTGCTGGACGGCAGACCGTCTTTTGTCCTGGAACGGAGTACGACGTGACCGAGGTGGAGAGCGCAGGGAGCTGGATCGTCGATCGGCGAACGATCGTCAAGGGGAGCGTCTGGAGCATCCCCCTCATCGCCACCGCCGTCGCTCTCCCCGCAGCGGCGGCGTCAGCCCAGGGCACCGAGACCGTCAGCGCGACGGGAACCGCAGCGGGGGTCATGACGGTCACGATCCCCCCGACCGCCACGAGGG
Source organism: Microbacterium sp. S308A+ (assembly GCF_049800815.1). Classification (NCBI taxonomy): domain Bacteria; kingdom Bacillati; phylum Actinomycetota; class Actinomycetes; order Micrococcales; family Microbacteriaceae; genus Microbacterium; species Microbacterium sp. S308A+. The sequence continues at coordinate 23,980 of NZ_JBNAFT010000003.1, forward strand.
TCACCTACACCCTCACCGGCGGAGCCGGCGGCAACTCCACCGACGCCGCCGGCATGCTGGCCGTCGGCGGTCTCGGGGCGGCGATCACGGGAGAGCTCATCGGCGCGGCCGGCGCGACGATCACCCTCATCGCCGGCGCGCAGGGCCCCGTCGGCGGAGTGGACGCCACGACCCGCACGGTGGCCGAAGGCTTCGGGGACGGCGGGGCGGACTCCCTCTTCCGGGGAGGCGGCGGCGGTGCAGGATCTGCGATCCTCGTCGACGGCGCTCCCGTGGTCGTCGCCGGAGGAGGCGGCGGTGCGGGCGGATACAACTACTACGGCGGCGCCAGCGGCTCCTGGACCGTGACGCAGTACGGAGTAGGCGGAGCCGCGGGTCAGGTCGCTCAGAACGGCATCCCCGGCACCCTCGCCAGGACCTCCGGCGAAACAGGGACCCTGCAGGCGAACCATGGCGGCGCCGGCGACTCCGGCGGCACCGCAGGGACCGTCGGGACCGGAAGCGACACCTTCCCCGGCACCCCCGGCGGGGCCCTCGGCACCGGGAGCCGTGGCGGCGGGAACGGCGGACAGGGCGGCATGACCAGTGGGCTCCCCGGCGACATCCTCGCCAACATCTCCGGCGGAGGAGGCGGCGGCGGTTACCGCGGTGGCGGCGGTGGCGCCGTCTCTGCCATCGAGACGGGCACGTGGGGCGCGATCGGCGGAGGAGGGGGCGCGGGAGCCAGCTTCATCGCCGCCGGCTCCGCGATCGGGACGATCACGACCGCCTCCGCTCCGGGCCAGGGAACGGTCACCATCACCTGGTCGTGACGGCCTCGGCCATCACCCCCGCTGTCCTGCCGAACGACGTGGAGTGGCCTGCACGACAACAGCCGCCCCCGTGAACGGCGCCGCGGCGTCCGGCGAAGGCCGCGAGCCATAAGCTGGGGAAATGGCCGATTCCCCTTATTCCTGCGTGCTCTGGGACGTCGACGGCACCGTCGCGGACGCCTCCGCGGGAATCCTGCCCCGGCTCGCCGAGGTCTTCGCCATCTACGGCAAGCCCGCTCCGCCCGCGTCGGAGCTGTCGCTCTGGATCGGCCCGCCGATGTTCGAGTCGTTCCGCGACCGGGGCGACATGACGCCGGAGCAGGCCGAGGAGGCGGTGCTCCGCTATCGTGAGCTCGCCGCGCGCGACGGCTACGCGGCCTCCGTCACGATCTACGCCGGCGTGCCCGAGGTGATGCGCCGGCTCCAGGAGGCGGGCGTGCCGCAGGCGACCGCCAGCTCCAAGCCGGAGAACCAGGTGCTCGACATCGTCGAACACTACGACCTCCGCCGCTACCTCACCGTCGTCGCGGGCGCGCGACCGGACACGGCCGGGCGGCACGACGACAAGGAGACGGTGATCCGCCGCGTCCTGGCCCGGCTCGCGGAGGCGGGCATCGACGTGAGCCGTCCCGTCCTCATCGGCGATCGACGGCATGACGTCGAAGGCGCACGGCCGTTCGGCATCCCGGTGATCTTCGCGGAATGGGGCTTCGGCGGACCGGAAGAGGCCGAGGGCGCCGTCGCCCGGGTCGCTCAGCCGCTCGACGTGCTCCCCTTGCTGCTCCCCTGACCATACGGACAGAGGTGCCGCCAGACAACGATCTCCCCGGGACGCGACGAGGCGTCCCGGGGAGATCGGAAAGTGCGCGGATCATCCGCGCGACCGCTTAGAGCGGACGGATGTTCTCGGCCTGCAGGCCCTTGGGGCCCTGCGCCACATCGAACTCGACGCGCTGGTTCTCGTCGAGCGAGCGGTAACCGGACGTCGTAATGGCGGAGTAGTGCGCGAACACATCAGCCCCACCGTCATCGGGGGAGATGAAGCCGAATCCCTTCTCCGCGTTGAACCACTTGACTGTGCCCTGAGTGCTCATCTACTGCCTTCTTGCCGGGGGCTACGCCGGCGTAAAACACACCGGTGTGCCTAACGCTACTGGAGTACGCCGACGACGCAACTCCCCCGAAACAGGCGTAACCCAAACGTTGCATCCGGTTTTGCCCGCGATCCGGGGGCAAAGGGGCGCTGACCTGGGAAAAGATGCGGCCCTCACCGCGGGGGGAGCGATGAGGGCCAAGACGACCGGAGGGGTGCGTCACGATTCAGCATACCCTGTCCGAGCCGTTTTGTCCCCCAAATGGTGGACAAGATTTTCGGAGGGCGCGGTTGGCCGGCAGGGAACGGCGTCAGACGCGGCGCGCCGGCCAGTCCTCCGCGAGGATCGCGTAGTTCATCCCGTCCAGCCATCGGCCCGACCGATGCAGCGCCGTGGCTCGGCTGTGCTCTTCCCGGCGCATCCCGATCCGCTCCATGAGCCGCCACGACGGCTCGTTGTCGGCGAAGCACCCGGCGTGCACCCGGCGCAGTCCCAGCGGGCCGAGGCAGAGGTCGACCAGGGCGCGCACCGCCTCGGTCGCGTAGCCCCGGCCGCCGTGCGCGGGATCGAGCACCCAGCCGATCTCGGCCTGTACACCTCGCGCCTGCGGTGCGACCTCCGCCTGCGCCCAGCCATCCTCGACCCTCAGCATGAGATCCCCGATCACCGGCGGCGCGGCGCTCTCCGTCCCTCCTCCGCCCGTCTGCCCTGCGGCCTCCGCGACCTCGATCACGAGGGTGATCGCCATCCGCCACGGCTCCGTCGCATAGGCGCGGAAGGCCTCCGGGGTCCGCGGTGCCGCGCTGATCCACTCCGACACCTCGGGCAGCCGCCGGTAACGCCAGGTGATGTCGGCGTCGGCGGGCGTGAAGCGACGCAGGATCAGACGTTCGGTGCGCAGCGGCCAGGCGACGTCGGCGAGCGGATCGGTCATCCGCTCAGCGTACGACGCCGCGACAGACGGCCCTGCGCGACGACGATCCCGAGGATCACCACCACGGCGCCGACCGGCTCGTTCCAGGAGACGGCCTCGGCGAGCACGACGACCCCGAGGATCACCCCGACCACGGGCGTCAGATAGGTGACGGCCGCGGCGTCGGTCGCTCCCCAGGCCGCGACGACATTCGTGTTCCAGACGTATGCGAGCCCGGTGCCGAGGGAGCCGAGCGCCCCGACCGCGAGCACCACCGGCACCGACAGCACGATCGGGGTCGCCGCGACGAACGGCGCGAGCACGAGCATCACCGCGGCTCCCAGGCCCACCTGCGCGGTCGCCACCGGGATCGCGCCGAGGCCGCGCGGCGCGACGAAACGACGGAGGTACACGAACGCCGTGCCGTAGCAGGCGGTCGCCGCCAGGCATGCTGCCTGCGCCCAGACGTCGCCCCCGCCGAGGCCGTTCCACGGGCCGAGGACGATCAGCACGCCGCCGAACCCGATGACGAGACCGGCGATCCCGGACCTGCCCGGCCGTTCGGCGCGCAGCGCCACGAGCGAGACGAGAGCGGTCATGAGCGGCGTGGTCGCGTTGTAGATGCTCGCCAGGCCGGACGAGATCCCCTGCTGCGCCCAGGCGAAGAGCAGGAACGGAAACACGCATAGGAGCAAGGCGACGACGAGCAGGTGACCCCAGATCGCGAGACCACGGGGCAGCCGGTGACGACCGACGACGCAGATCACCGCCAGAGTGAGCGCACCCGTCACCAGGCGGCCGAGCACGATCTGCGCAGGGGAGAGACCGGTGAGGCCGACGGCGACGAAGAGGAAGCTGGAGCCCCAGACGAGAGCCAGCAACACGAACTGCGGCAGGATGCCGCGCGGACGCTCCCGGACGATCGCCCCAGCCTCGGCCCCGGCCGCCGCGGAGCGTGCGGTGTGACTCATCGCCTCTCCTCTCCCTCTCCCCTCATCCTGAAGCACCGACGCGTCGCACGCCGGCGGCTTTCGGACATCGCATCGGAGGAGCCCTCGGTCGATCGCCGGAAACCTCCCAGGATCGGCGCCGAGGCCACGGATAGCGTCGGGGGATGCAACAGCCCACCCGGCTCGAAGCGCGCATCGATGCGGCGGCGCGGCGGATCCTCGTCCGCGCCCCCTCGACGGGCCCATCCGGATTCCTCGTCGAGTGCGCCGTCTTCGTCGCCAAACAGGCCTGGGCCTGCGTCTTCGGCGCCGCCCTGCTCCTGGCGATCGTGCTCGCCCGCGCCTTCTACCCGGAGGGCCTCGCGCTCTCGCGCAACGACCTGCTCACGATCATCGCCGTGCTGATCCAGGTGGCGATGCTCCTCACCCGCCTGGAGGCAGGTCGCGAGCTCTGGGTGATCATGCTGTTCCACGTGACCGGCACGATCATGGAGCTGTTCAAGACCGAGGTGGGCTCCTGGGCCTACGAGGCCGAGGGCGTCCTCCGGATCGGCGGGGTGCCGCTGTTCAGCGGGTTCATGTACGCGGCGGTCGGCTCGTACATGGTGCGCGTGTACCGCCTGTTCGACCTCGGCTTCACCCGCTATCCGCCCCGGTGGACCACGGTCGTCCTCGCGGCGCTCATCTATGCGAACTTCTTCACGCACCACTGGCTCTGGGACCTGCGGTGGGTGCTCACAGCGCTCGTCGTGCTCCTCTGGCTCCCCACTGTGATGCACGCCCGCGTCTGGCGCCGCACCCTGCGGATCCCGCTGCTGCTCCCGTTCGTCGGCGTCGCCGTGGTGATCTGGATCGCCGAGAACATCGCCACCTGGTCGGGCGCGTGGCTCTACCCGGATCAGGTGGACGGATGGCAGCTGGTCTCGCTGTCGAAGGTCTCGAGCTGGTTCCTGCTCATGATCATCTCGGTCGTGCTGGTGACGCTGGTCTCGCCCCCGACCCCTCCGCCAGGTGAGAGGCTGGATGCCGGGCGATGGCCGCGCGGCCGGAGCGCGACCACGCTCGCCCCGGAGGACAGGAGATGAGCATGGCCCGGAGGATCCTCGTGATCGGCGCGAGCGGACTGATCGGCAGCGCGGTGGCGGACGCGCTGGAAGCGGCGGGGGACGAGGTCGTCCGCGCCTCCCGCTCGTCCGGAGAGCACGTCGACGTCCTGGCACCGCCCTCCGTCGACGCCCTGTTCTCGCGGATCGGCATCGTCGACGCGGTCGTCGCGGCGGTCGGCTCGGTGCCGTTCAAGCCCTTCGCCGAGCTCACCGCGGACGACTACCGCGCCGGGTTCGACGACAAGGTGCTCGGACAGCTCGGGATCGTGGCCGCGGGCACCCCGTACGTCACCGACGGCGGCTCGTTCACCCTCACCAGCGGGATCCTCGCCGACCGGCCGATCCCCACCGGCGCCGCGGCCTCGGTCGCGAACGGCGCCGTCAACGCCTACGTCCTCGCGGCGTCGCCCTACCTCCCGCGGGGGATCCGGATCAACGCGGTCAGCCCGAACGTGCTCAGCGAGGCGACCGCCTACCACCCGAGCTTCCCCGGGTTCACCCCCGTGCCCGCTGCCGACGTCGTGCGCGCCTACCTGCGGGTGATCGACGGCGACGAGTCCGGCACCGTCGTCTCGGTGTGAGGACGCCATGACCACGACGCCGTCCGTCCTCTTCGTCTGCGTGCACAACGCCGGCCGCTCGCAGATGGCCTCCGGCTTCCTCCGGGCGCTCGGCGGCGGCGCCGTGGACGTCCGCTCCGCCGGAACGCTCCCCGCCGACGAGATAAACCCCGTCGCCGTGGAGGCGATGCGCGAGGTCGGGATCGACATCGCCGCGGCGCAGCCGGCCGTGCTCACCCCGGACGCGGTGCAGGCCTCGGACGTCGTCGTGACGATGGGCTGCGGCGACGCCTGCCCTTACTTCCCCGGGCGTCGCTACGAGGACTGGGCGCTGGACGATCCCGCCGGCCAAGGCATCGAGACGGTCCGCGCGATCCGCGACGAGATCCGGACGCGAGTCGTCGCCCTGCTCGGCGAGCTCGGCGTGACTCCGGCCGACGGCCGGCCGCACGGGGCCTGAGCCGGCCGGGAGCCGCTGACGGCGCCACCCCGGCCCGCACCGAGGCGGCGTTGGTAGCATCGGCGGCATGATCGGCCTGGCGACGAACCCGGACTTCCCGGGATCGTCGCGGTCGCCGGCGATCGCGAGGATCGTCGTCGCCGTGGCCTTCACGCTGCTCGTCGCGCTCGGCGTCTCGGCCGCCCTGCACGAGAGCGCCGCCGCGTCGGCCGCCGCCCCCGTCTCGGCCGCCGGCCCGGTCCCGGCAGGCTCGGACGCCTCCGCCGTCACATCCGTCGGCGCCGGCCTGGCCGGCGACACGGCGGGCGACACCGGGGCGGGCGCGACGACGTCCCCCTCCGCGACCGCCGCACTCATTCCCGACGCCACGACCACGGCGATCACCTCCGGCGTGCCCGCACCGGCGTACGCCACCCTCGGCTGCTGCCTCCTCGGCGCGGCCTGCTGCCTGCTCGTGCTCGTCGTGCTCGTGCGCGCCGTACGGCGACCGACCCTGGCGCCGCTGTCCCTCGCCCCGCCTCTCCGCCCCGCGCCCCTCGTGCACGCGCGCCGCACCACACCAGCCCTCACGCTCCTCCGGCTCTCCGTCCTGCGGACCTGATCGACACGCGCATCCACCGGCGGCCCCGCCCTCCGCCTCCGCGAGGGCGACCGTCGTCGTACCCGTCCAGAAGCAGGAGACCGAATGAAGACCTCTCTCAAGGTGACGATCGTCACCGCCTCCCTCGTCGTCGTGCTCGTCCTCGCGGGGGTCCTCTACGTCATGGCGAGCCGCAGCGCGGAGGGGGGCGGAGCCGCCGCGCCCTCCGCGCCGCCACAGCTCATGCGCGACGACTCGCACGTCCTCGACGACGGTGGCGAGGGCGCCGTCACCGTCGTGGAGTTCCTCGACTTCGAGTGCGAGGCGTGCGGAGCGTTCTTCCCGATCGTGGAGTCGCTGCGCGACGCCTACAAGGGCAAGATCACGTACGTCGTCCGGTACTTCCCGCTCCCGGGGCACGTGAACTCCGTCAACGCAGCATTGGCGGCCGAGGCGGCGGCACGACAGGGCCGCTTCGAGGACATGTACCGGCGGCTGTTCGAGACGCAGAGGCACTGGGGCGAGGCGACCGCGTCGCGCGCCGACACGTTCCGCGGGTACGCGCAGGATCTGGGCCTGGACATGGCCGCCTACGACCAGGCCGTCGCGAGCCCGGAGACCCAGGCGCGCGTCCTGCGGGACCGCGAGGAGGGCCGAGCGCTCGGGGTGGACAGCACGCCGACGTTCTTCATCGACGGACAGCGAGCGGACCTCAAGACCTGGGGCGACCTCGAGGCCTCGATCCGGAAGGCGCTCGACGCAAGGTCCTGACCTCCGCGATGACGGCGGCCGTCGTTCCCGTTTCTCCCTATTCTAGTACTAGAGTATTCGCATGGACCTCACGCCCGCCGAGCTCACCCTCCTGGGCCTGCTCATCGAGCGCCCGGCGCACGGCTACGACCTGGAGCAGGTGATCGAGCGACGCGGCATCCGCCAGTGGACCGACATCGGCTTCTCCTCCATCTACTACCTGCTCGCGAAGCTGGAGAGACGGGGGCTGGTCGAGGGATCGCCGTCGACAGGAGGCGCGAAGTCCCGCCGCGTCTTCCATCCGACCCCTGCGGGGCGCGAGGCCGCCGCGCGCGAGACCGCCACCTCCCTCGCCGAGGCGCACCCCGTCGCCCATCCTTTCCTCGTCGGCGTCGCCAACCTGCCGCTGCTCTCCGAACGCGCGTACGTCGAGGGGCTCGGCGCCCGGCTCGTCCAGATCGAGGCGCGCATCGCCGCGATCCTTCAGGCCGAGCAGGCCCAGTCCCCCCTCCCGCGTGCGGCGCGCGAGGTCTTCTCCTACTCGCTCAGCCTCCTGGAGGCGGAAAGGTCGTGGCTCGCCCGCCGAGTCCAGGGATCCGATGACTGACAAGATCGACTTCACCAAGACCCTCGACAGCTACCGCGCCCGGCGCGGCCGGTTCGACACCGTGGACGTGCCCGAGATGCAGTACCTGATGGTCGACGGGCACGGCGACCCGAACACCTCGCCCGCCCACGCCGACGCCGTCGCCGCGCTCTACCCGGTCGCCTACAAGCTGAAGTTCGCCAGCAAGGACGAGCTCGGCCGCGACTACGTGGTCCCTCCGCTGGAGGGGCTGTGGTGGGCGGACGACATGGACGCCTTCACCTCCGCCCGCGACAAGGGACGCTGGGACTGGACGATGATGATCATGGTCCCCGACTGGATCGACGAGGCGTTCTTCGAGGCCGCCGTCGCCCGCGCGGGAGCCAAGAACGCCCCTGCGCGCCTGGGCGACGTCCGCCTCGCCCCGCTCGCGGAGGGCCGCTGCGTCCAGACGCTCCACCTCGGCTCCTACGACGACGAGGGCCCCACGCTCGACCGGATGCACAACGAGTTCATCCCCGCAGAGGGCCTCGTCATGGCCGGCACGCACCACGAGATCTACTTCGGCGACTTCCGCCGCGTGGCGCCCGAGAAGCTGCGAACCATCCTCCGCCAGCCCGTCCGCGCCGCCTGAACGAGGTGCTGGCAAGAGCCCGCCGTAGCGACGGGACGACAGGCCGCACGCCTAGCGCGACGAGGTGCGGCTGTCGATCGAGTCGAAGAGGGTCTGCTCGGCGTGGTTCAGGGCCATCCTCATCGCCCCGATCGCCGAGGACCTGTCGCCGAGCACGGAGCAGACGACCCGGGGGGGGAAGGCCGTCTCCCCCGGCATCCTCCGGTCGATCGGCTGGCGGATCGCCTCGCCGGCGGCGCTGATCCCGCCGCCGATGACGACGAGCTCGGGGTTGACGGTGACGATCACCGGGGCGATGCCGGTCACGAGCCGACGGGTGAACTGGTCGATGCGCGCGGCCGCGTCGGCATCGCCGAGCTTCGCGCGCTCGAACACCCGCTGCACGGCGTCGCCCTGGCCGGCGTCCTCGGCGTCCACCGGCGAGCCGTCGCCGACGAGCTCCTCGAACGCGCCCTCCCAGGGCAGGCCACGCCACAGGCCGATCTCGCCGGCGGCACCGTCCCTGCCGCGATGCGGCCTGCCGCCGATGAGCAGACCGGTGCCGACGCGCCGCCCGACGTGCACGTAGACGACGTCGTTCGCCTCCTGCCCTGCGCCCCGCCAGTGCTCGGCGACGGCCGCGAGCTGCATGTCGTTGTAGACGTGCGCGTCGATCCCGAAGACCTCCCGCATATGGGTGCGCAGGTCGATCCCCTCCCATTCGGGGATCGCGGGGGCGTAGGTGACCCGGCTGTCGTGGTCGACGACGCCGGGGGTCGCGATCGCGGCGCACTCGATGTCGTCCGCCGTCAGGCCGACGTCTCGCAGCGCCTCCTCGACCGTCTCGTCGAGCTGCGTGAGGCGGCGCTGGAAGGTCCAGGTCGGCTGGATCTCGCAGCGGCGTTCGGCGACGATGGTCCCCGCGAGGTCGGAGACGAGGACCAGCGCCTTGTGCGCGCCCATGTCGATGCCCAGGACGTGGCCCGCCTCGGGGCGCAGCCGGTACGCGTTGGCCGGGCGGCCCGCGCGAGCGTTCCCTTCGCCCGTGGTCTCGGCGGTGGTCAGCCATCCGGCCGCAGCCAGCTCCTGCACAGCGAGCTGCGCGGTAGGACGGGACAGACCGGTGCGATGCGCGACCTCGCTGACGGTGAAGACCTCGCCGTCGAGGAAGGCGCGGAGGGTCACCTGCAGGTTGCTGCTGCGGAGCGGAGTCCAGGTCCGCGCCGTGTACCCGTCGGTCGACTGTGTCATCGGCACCTCATTCCGTTGACCATTCTGGCGGCATTCCGCGTCGCGCCGGCGCGGCGACTCCCAGCAGGCACGCGAATCCGAGCGCGCCGCACACCGCCATCACGCCGCTGACGGCCGTCGGGTCGCCCCCGCCGAACACCGAGGGGGTCACCGAGGCAACCGCCCCGAAGAGCAGCGAGAGCGAGCTGAGCAGGGACGCCGCTGAGCCGGCGATCGAGCCGTGACCGGCGAGCGCGAGGCTCTGCAGGCTCGGGTTGATGGCGCCGAGCATGCCCGTGAAGGCGCACAGGAGAGCGGTCGTCGCGATCAGTCCCGCGCCGTTCGCCGCCGCGAGAGCGAGAGCGGCAGTGAGGACGGCAACGCCGCCGCAGCACACCAGGAGCACCGTGAGGGGGTGGGTGCGCCGGGCCGCGGCGGCGCCGATCTGGGTGCCGAGCAGCATGCACAGGGCGTGCGCGGCGAAGACGATCCCGTAGCCCGACTCGGAGAGCCCGAAGTGCTGCTGGAAGATCAGCGACGACGAGGCGAGATAGGCGTATTGCGCGGCCCAGACGAACCCGCCGGTGAACGCGAGCCCGAGGAAGACGCGATCCCCGGCGAGCCGGCGCAGCGCCTGGGACAGGGTCGATGTCCCGCGCAGACGCCGCGCGTGGCTCTCGGGCAGGACGAACATCCCCACCACGAGCAGGACGACCGCGTACGCCGCCAAGGCGACGAACATCAGGTGCCAGTCGAGCACCTGCAGCAGCGCGGCGCCGATCGAGGGGCCCGCCGCGATCGCGAGCCCGCTGATGACGGCCATGATCGCGAGAGTGCGCAGCATCCGGGCCCCCGAGTACAGGTCGCGCACGCAGGCGAGGATCGCCGCGGAGATCGCCGCGGCCGTCACCCCTTGCAGGAACCGGCCGCCGACGAGCACGGGGATCGTCCACGACAGGGCGCAGACGATAGACCCGGTCGCGTGCAGAGCGGTCGCGGCAAGGAGCACGGGACGGCGCCCGACCCTGTCGCTGAGCGCGCCGCCCAGGAGCGCCCCGGCGAGCATCCCGATCATCGCCGCGCTGAACGTGGCCTGGAGGTCGAGATCGGTGGCGTGGAGCTCGGCCGCGATCCGCGGGAACGCGGGAAGATACAGGTCGATCGTCATCGTGCCGAGCGTCTGCATCACCCCGAGCAGGACGACGATCGAGCGACGGCCGCTCATCGCGGCAGCCGGGTCGCGGTCAGCAGCACGGCCTGCTCCGGCTGGATCTGGGGGAACGGCAGGCCGATCGCCCCGAGCGCCTCACCGGAGGCGACGACACCCTCGTGTCCCTCCTGCCACCAGGCAGGGGCGTCCCCGCGGATCTCCGGCCGCGGGCCCTTCACCTCCACGCGATAGTCGGCGGACGAGTCGAGACCGGGGAGCGGGACACGACCGCCCGGCGCCTCGAGGGCACGGTGCATGCAGACGACGCTGAAGACCGCGTCCTCGGCGATCGAGCCGGTGACCCAGAGCGCGCCGTCGGAGTGCTCCCGCCGCACCAGCGTCCCTTCGGCGATCAGGGGCCTGAGCTCCTTCAGGATCCCGATCCACTCGGCGAGCCGCCCCCGGTCGGCCTCGCCGACGCGCGTGAGATCGAGCTCCAGGCCGGCGTGGGAGAACACGGTGGTGATGGCGCGGAAGTCCAGCGAGTGCACCCGCCCCGTCGTGTGGGCGCGCTCGTCGCCGATGTGGCTGCCGATCAGCTCCGGAGGGAGCAGGAGAGACGTCCACCGCTGAATCCGCTGACGCTCCAGCGGATCGATCGTGTCGGATGCCCAGACGCGGTCGGCATGCTCCAGGACGCCGAGGTCGACCCGGGCTCCGCCCGAGGAGCAGGACTCGATCTCGAGACCGGGGAACGCCGCCTTCAGCTCGGCCATCAGCCGGTACGCCGCGAGGGTCTGCGCGTGCACAGCGGGGCGGCCGAAGGCGTCGCCCGCCTCGATGAGGTCGCGGTTGTGGTCCCACTTGAGGTACGAGACCGCGTTGTCGGCGACGAGAGCGGTCAGGCAGCCGAGGACGTAGTCGAAGCAGTCCGGATCGGTGAGGTCGAGGGCCTGCTGATGTCGAGAGGCCGGCGGCAGGTCCTCCCGTGCCCGCAGGATCCACTCCGGATGCCTGCGGGAGACGTCGGAGTCGGGATTGATCATCTCCGGCTCGACCCAGATGCCGAACTGCATGCCGAGCGCGCGCACGTGGGCGACGAGCGGGGCGAGCCCGTCCGGCCACACATCGGGGCTCACGAACCAGTCCCCCAGGCCGCGGGTGGAGTCGCGGCGGCCGCCGAACCAGCCGTCGTCGAGCACGAAGCGCTCGACGCCGATCCCGGCGGCGGCGTCGGCGAGCGCGACGAGCTTGTCGAGCGACTGGTCGAAGTACACCGCCTCCCACACGTTGAGCGTGATCGGCCGCGGCGTGGCGACGTGGGACGGACGGGACCGGACGTGGCGGTGATAACGCGCGGAGAGGTCGTCGATGCCGTCGCCCCAGGAGAAGTACTGCGGGGGCGAGGCGTAGGTGCCGCCCGGAGGCAGCACGACCTCTCCGTCGGTCAGCAGCTCGGCCGCGGCGAGCCGTCGGTGTCCCTCAGGCGTGCGCTCGGCGGTGTACGCGCTGTTTCCGCTCCACCCCAGGTGGACTCCCCACACCTGCCCGGACGCGAAGCCGTGCCCCTGCTCCCCCGCGAGGAGCACCAGGGGGCTCTCCGCACCGGTGCGCCCTCGCCTCACCTCCCGGCCGTGCCGGCCCACGGTGAAAGCGTGCCGCTGGGGGATCCGCTCCATCGACCAGCGTCCCGTGAGGTCATGCAGCTCCGTCGCCTCGGGCGGAAGGGCGAGCCCCGGCGCGAGCTCGGCCAGGCGGTAGTCGTCGATCCCGTCGTTGCGCACCTCGGCGTCCAGCCGGATGACACCGCTGGGCGTCATCGCGAGTTCGAGGCGCAGCGAGAGCCGGGCGACGGCGTCCTCCGCCGTGACCCGGACGGCCTCTTCCCCGCGCAGGATCGAGCGGTGGGTGAAGCGCGTGCTCCATCCGGTGCGATCCGCGCGGGCGCCGCGCAGCCCTGGGGCGCCGAACCAGCCCGTGTGCGGCTCGGGGAGGAGGGAGAAGCGGACGGGCTCGTCGATGAGATTGTCGATCCGGGGCGCGGGCATCAGCGCCAGCGCGTCGTCGAACCCGTGCTCGAGAGCCCTGCCCCAGTACACGACGGCGGGCAGGCCCTGGCCGCTCGCATCGATCACCAGGCTCACCCCGCCGGCGGTGAGATGAAGGACGGAGGCGGAGCTCTCGCTCCACGTCGCTGTCGTTGCGGACATCGTGCTCGTTTCTCGAGGGGGATTTGACTTGATATTTTGAAAACTATTGCATAATACTCCTCATCTGTATAGCATCGCCGGTGTCAGCGACGACAGGAGCAACGAGGCAACCCATGAACGTGACCATCTGGAACGAGTACTACGAGGAGCTCGTCTACCCGAGCGTCTCGGCGCACTACCCCGACGGGATCCACGTGGTCCTGGCCGAGGCGCTGCGCGAGGGCGGCGAGGACGTCTCCGTGCGCACCGCCCTGCAGCAGGAGCCGGAGCACGGGCTGACGCAGAGCCTGCTCGACGACACCGACGTGCTGCTGTGGTGGTCGCACCTGAAGGACGACGACGTCGACGACGAGATCGTCGAACGCGTCGCGCGCCGGGTGGACGAGGGGATGGGTCTGGTGATCCTCCACTCCGCGATCGGCTCGAAGGTCGCCCGCCGTGTGCTCGGGACCTCGTGCCGCGGCACCGGATGGCGCCACGGCGACGCGGAGCTGATGTGGACGATCGCACCCGCGCACCCGATCTGCCACGGCCTGCCGCACCCGATCTCCGTGCCCGAGGGCGAGATGTACGGCGAGCCGCTCGACATCCCGACTCCCGAGGACGTCGTGTACCTCACCTCCTACGCCGGCGGCGAGGTTCTCCGGAGCGTCGTCACGTGGCGACGCGGGGCGGGACGGGTCGTCTTCGTCGCGCCGGGACACGAGGAGTCCCCCATCTATCGCCAGGCGGAGATCCGTCTGCTGTTGCGCAACGCGACCGCGTGGGCGGGGCGTCAGGACGTCCCCGGAGCGCCGGTCGCGCTGCCCGAGCGCTCCGGCGAATGGCCACGGAACTGGTGGAAAGGCGAGGTGACGGCGTGACCGCTCTCATCCAGATCGGTCTCGGTCCCTGGGGCCGCGACTGGGCGACGACGATCCTTCCGCAGCTCGCCGACGCCGAGATGGTCGGCTGGGTGGACCCCGACGCGAGGGCGCGCGCCGACTTCATCGCAAGCGCCGGGGTTCCCCCCGAGACCGTGTTCGGATCGATCGGCGAGGCGGTGGCCGCCACCGGCGCCGTCGCCGCGATCGCCCCCGTGGCCATCCCCGCCCATGAGGCCGTCGTGCGCGAGTGCCTGGCCCAGGGCCTGCACACGCTCATCGAGAAGCCGTTCTCGGAGCGGTCCGACGTCGCGCGCGAGCTCGCGGCGGAGGCCGCGCAGAAAGGCCTCGTCCTCGCGGTGGACCAGAACTACCGGCTCTTCCCCGGAGCCGTGGCGATGCGGCGGCTGCTCGCCGACGGCGTCGTCGGCTCCCGTCGGCACATCACGCTCACCTGGCACCGCGAGCACGGAGGCGTGCGGGCGAGCGATCCGCTCGTCGAGCTCGCCGTGCACCACTTCGACCTCATGCGCTATCTGCTCGCGGACGAGGCGTCAGCCATCACGGTGGTCCCGATCGGCATCGGCGACGGAGCGGGCCTGCGCGTGGTGGTGGAGTTCGCCGGCGGAGACGTCGTGGACTACGCGCTCACGAGCTCCGGCCCCGCGCCGGCCACCCCCTGGACCGGCTGCTGGGAGATCGTCGGCGACGACGGCGTGCTGCGCTGGGGCCAGGAGCGCGCGGACGGCGGCGAGCCGGACCCGCACCGGGTCTCGTTCCAGCCGCGGGGCGCGGAGCCGGAAGACGTGGACGTGCCCGCCCTCCCGCTCTTCGAGCGCGCGGGAGTCCTCCGTTCCTTCCTCGACGCGATCGTCGGCGGTGGCCGGCCCACCTCCCCCGCCGACGACAACGCACGGACCATCGCGATCCTCGAGGCCGCCGTCGCGTCGCGCGCACGGCGCACCAGGGCGGAGGTCTCGCGGTGGTGACTGCCGTCGCTCCCGTCCGGGGCTCCCGAGGGATGACGGGGGGCCGCCGTCAGGCGAGCCTCTTCGGCCGTCGTTCGCTGCTGTTCCTCATCCCGGGGGCCGTGTATCTCGCGGTGCTCTCGCTGTACCCCCTGCTCGACCTCGCGCGCATGGCGTTCTCGGACGTCAACGCGGGGAACATCCTCGGCGAGCGCCCGTGGAACGGACTCGAGAACGCCAGGATGGTGCTCGCGGACCCGACCTTCGGCACGGTCGTGGTGCAGACCCTCGTGCTCGTTGCGATCGTCCTCGTCATCGGCATGGCGGGCGGTTTCCTCGCCGCCCTGGCGATCCGCCCTCGGACCCTGCTCTCCTCGATCACGCTCGGCTTCATGGTGTTCGTATGGACGTTGCCGAGCGTCGTCGTCGGCAACCTGTGGAAGTTCCTCCTCGAGTCCGGCGGTCCGATCAACAGCCTGCTGCTGGCCGTCCACATCGTCGACCGCCCCGTTCCCTGGCTGTCGCAGAACGGCCTGGCGCTCGTCGTGCTCGCCGTCGTGAACGCCTGGATGGTGGTGCCGTTCTGCGCGCTGGTCATGCGCGCCGCGCTCCTGGACATCCCGGACGAGCTGCTGGAGGCCGCGGCGCTCGACGGCGCCAGCGGCTGGAAGCTCACCCGTTTCATCGTCCTGCCGCTGCTGCGCCCCGTTCTCGCGATCCTCGCCGTCCTGGTGATCATCAACGCGTTCCGCTCGTTCGACCTCATCTTCGTGATGACCAGCGGAGGACCGGGCAAGGCCACCACCACGCTGCCGTTCCTGGCCTACCAGCAGGCGTTCACGTTCTTCCAGTTCGGTCAGGGCGCGTTCACGGCGACCCTGGCCCTGGCGATCGTGCTCGTCTTCGGTCTCGCCTACATCCGGATGAACCGGAAGGAGAGCGCATCGTGAGCCGCATCGCCATCCGCGGGAACCGCGCCACCCCGGCGACCGTCGTCGGCAGCGTCCTCCTGCTGCTCGTCTACGCACTGCCGCTGTACTGGCTCGTCGCGACGTCGCTCAAGGATCTCGATGACGTCTTCGCCGACTCCGCGTCGCTGTTCTTCGTCCCGACGGTCCAGGCGTACATCGACGTGTGGAACGGCGGGTTCGTGAACTCCGCGACGAACTCGCTCATCATCGCTGTGCTCACGACGGTCATCGTCCTCGTCATCGGGGTCCCGACCGCATACGGGCTGGCGCGGGCGAACGGGCTCGTGGTGTCGATCGCGCTCGGCCTGCTCATGGTGCTGCAGATGGTGCCGTCGACCTCCAGCCTGATCCCGCTGTACCGTCTCCTCGCCCAGTCGAACCTGACGGGGACGTTCCTGGGCGTGGCCATCGCGAGCGCCGCAGCGACCCTGCCGTTCGCCGTGCTGCTCCTGCGGCCGTTCTTCACCGCCGTCCCTGTGGCGATCGAGGAGGCCGCGGCGATCGACGGGGCAGGACGGATGCAGCGTTTCTTCCTCATCGTGCTGCCCATCTGCCGCAACGGCATCGCCACCGTCGGGACGCTCGCGTTCATCGGTGCCTGGGGCGAGTTCCTGTTCGCGATCACCTTCCTCACCGATCCGGCGCAGTACCCGGTGAGCGCGCTGCTGGCGCAGCAGGTGTCGACCTACGGCATCAACTGGCCCGGCCTCATGGCCGTCTCGGTCTTCGTCTCCATCCCGACGGTCCTGATCTTCCTGTTCGGCCAGCGGATGCTGGTCGGCGGGATCACGATGGGCAGCGTCCGCTGACCCATGCCCTCCCCCTCACACACAGATACCCGGAGCACAGCATGAAACGAATCGCAGAGAGGCACCGCAGAGTCGCGGGCGCACTCGCCCTGGCCACGGCGGCGGCATTGGCGCTGTCCGGCTGCGGCGGCGGGGCGTCCCCGGCACAGGGCGGCGCCGACGTCACCTTCTGGCACTACTACGCGCAGGGCATCCCCGCGACGAAGAAGTACACGGCCGATCTGAAGAGCATCTACGCCGACGAGACGGAGAAGCAGCTGGACGCGGTGTTCGTCCCCTCCGACCAGCTGACCCAGAAGGTCATCGCCTCGGCGGGGAGCAAGCAGGGTCCTGACGTGTTCGTGCAGGGCGGATCGGACCTGCTCCAGCTCGCCGAGGCCGGCGCGATCGCCGACTTCACCACCGAGTTCGAGGCCTTCCCCGACAAGGACCAGATCCCCGACACCGCGGTGATCAGGGTCGACGGCAAGGTGTACGGGGTCCAGGGCTTCGCCAACACGTTCGCCCTCTGGTACAACAAGGACATCCTCGACGAGTTCGGGATCGCTCCGCCCACGACCATGGACGCCCTGGGCGACGCCCTGGCGAAGATCGGCAACAAGTACGTCGGCTTCGCCCTCCCGGGGCAGGGCAACCAGGACGGCTCCGCCTTCTCCTTCATCACCGCGTACGGATTCGACTACGCCAAGCCGGACGCCGCCGCGCTGGAGCAGTCGTTCGCGAAGGTCGCCGACTGGTCCGAGAAGGGCTACATCCCGCGCGACGCGGCGACCTGGACCGGCGACGTGGCGTTCCAGAAGTTCACCGCGGGCGGAGTGGCCTTCGTCCTCGGCGGCAACTGGCAGTACGGGAACGCGAAGAGCGCGGCGAAGTTCGCCTACGGCGCGATCCCCGTGCCGGACGCCACCCACAAGGCGCAGGTCTACATGCTCGGCGACAACGTCCACATGGGCGCGTTCACCAAGGACAAGAAGGCGAGCTTCGACGCGATCGCCGCGATGTTCCTCAGCAAGGACGGTGAGCTCGCCGCTCTCGAGGCCGGCAGCATGCCGCTGCGAAAGGACCTGGCGGACACCCCCGGCCTCCAGGACCCGATCTACTCGCAGTTCAAGAAGGCGCTGGAGAACGGCCAGCCCTACCTGCTGCCCGGGTTCGGCACGGAGCTGACCGAGATGCGCACCGCCGTCGGCCAGGCGTGGAGCGCGGTGATCGCCGGCCAGGCGAGCCCGAAGGACGCGGCGACCTCGGCGGTCGAGACGATCAAGCGTCTGGAGAAGTAGCACCGGCAGCCCGTCCGCGACGGAACCCCGACCCCGCGGACGAGCACGAACGGCCGGCAGGGACTCCCCTGCCGGCCCTTCCCGTGTGAGACCGCGGGAACAGATCCACCGTTCGCACCTCGCTAGGCTGTAGACAGCGATCCGGCCCCGCGAGTCCGGATCGCGCGCACTCCGCTCCGAGCGCCGGAAGGCGGGTCTGTCGATGGTCTACCTGCCCGGGCACTTCGCGAGCGACGACCAGGAGCAGCTCGACGCACTCGTCGCCGCTCATCCGCTCGCGACCCTCGTGACGCACGGTCCCGCGGGGATCGCCGTGAACCACATTCCCCTGTTGCTGCTGCCCGCCTCGGCATCGGAGGGTCACGTGCTCGTCGGTCACGTAGCCCGTGCCAACGATCTGTGGCGAGAGGGGTTCCACGACGGCGAGACGATCGCCGTCTTCCAGGGACCGGACGCCTACATCAGCCCGAGCTGGTACCCGACCAAGCAGCGGACGCACGAGGTCGTCCCGACGTGGAACTACGCGGTGGTGCACGCGCGCGGGCGACTCGTCGTCCATGACGACCCCAAGTGGGTCCGCGGCGTCGTCGCCCGGCTCACCCAGGCGATGGAGGCCACCATGCCCCAGCCCTGGAAGGTCGGCGACGCCCCTCCGGCCTTCGTGGAGCGCAGCATCTCGAACATCGTGGGGATCGAGCTGCCGGTCGAGCGCTGGGTCGGCAAGGTCAAGATGGGCCAGAACAAGCCGACCGAGGATCGGCTCGCCGCCGCGGACGCGCTGGAGGGCACAGGGTCGGCAGCTGCACGCGCGGTGGCCGCCCTGATGAAGGCTCCCCCGACGCCGAGCGACGGATCGGCCTCCGACTGACCGACGACGTCGAACGCCCTCTTCCCACGGAGGAGGAAGATCCCCGGTTCCCCGGGTCGTGGCTCTTTGTCTCGACGGTCTCGCCGGTGACGGCGAAGGCGATGACCACGCGGGGACGGAACCCGATCGTCCGCAAACCCGAACGCAAGTCATCTCGCTCCCGATGCACACGGCCAGGTGCGCGCGCATGTCCTCCGAGCTGATCGCCTGCGACGGGTCAGCCCGCAACTCGTCAGACGAGGCAACGACCTCCGAGCGCAGCCAGGTCAGTGACGCTGAGCACATATCTCAGCACATGAGACGAAAAGACCCCCGACCCAGAGAATTAATCCCGAGTCAGGGGCCCTTTCGTTCGCGTGCGCGAGGGGGGACTTGAACCCCCACGCCCTTGCGGGCACTGGCACCTGAAGCCAGCGCGTCTACCTATTCCGCCACTCGCGCATGCCGGCCCCGAAGAGCCAACCTCCCGAGAATATCACGTCCGGACTCCGCGTCCCGTCCGTCTCACGGCCGGGACGCCGCCCGCGAGACGACAGGCGATGTCCCCAGAACAGGAGGGAACATCCGGGAATCCCCCGATCCCGGAATCGCCTGTTCTGGGGACATCAGTGGGAGACGACTCCGCCCCGCGCCACCGCCTGGCACCGGGACCAGGCCCAGCGCATGGTGCGCAGCACCCCCACCTCTTCACACGAAGAGGCCGGTCAAGGGGTTCATTCAGGCCGGGTGACTACGATGGCCGTACCGATCGGTGAGCCTTGGGAGCCCAGTGGGACTACTAGACAGCTTTGAGAAGGGTTTGGAACGCGCCGTCAACAGCGCGTTCGCCAAGACCTTCCGCAGCGGCATCCAGCCTGTGGAGATCGCCTCGGCCCTGCGCCGGGAGGTCGACACGAAGGCGGCCGTCGTCAGCCGGGATCGGATCATCGCGCCCAGCACGTTCCTCGTACGCCTGAGCGCCGAGGACGCCACGACCATGAAAGGACTGGGCGGCGCGCTCACCGACGAGCTGCACTCCCTCCTCACCGAGCACGCCCGCGCACAGGGCTACAGCTTCGCCGGTCCTCTCTCCATCACCCTCGAAGCGGACGAGAAGGTCGCCACCGGCACCGTACGCGTCGAGTCCGGATCGGCCGACAGCAGGGTCGACTGGCAGGCCGTCGTCGACGTCGCCGGTCGCCGGCACGTCCTCACCCGCGCCCGCACGGTGATCGGCCGCGGCAGCGATGCCGACATCACGATCGACGATGCCGGGTCCAGCCGCAAGCACGTCGAGGTCCTCTGGGACGGCGAGCGCGCCATGCTCCGCGACCTGGGCTCCACCAACGGCACCAAGGTCGACGGCGTCAAGGTGCGCGAGGCGCCCCTTCCCGGCGAGACGGTGATCACGATCGGCCGGACCGACCTCGTGTTCCGCGTCGTCCCCGCCGCCTCTCGTCCCTCCCGTGGCGACGAGGCCGCCACTCGCATCTTCGGAGCGATGCCGTGAGCGAGCTGACCCTTCTCCTGCTGCGCATCGGGTTCCTGGTGCTGCTGTGGTTCTTCGTGTTCGCGGTGGTGTACTCGCTCCGCGCCGACCTCTTCGGCGTGCGGGTGCGGAAGATGCCCGCCGAGGCCGCCCCCGTCCCCGCGACTCCCGCCGCGCCGGCCAGACCCGCCGCACCGGCGTCCGGCAAGCCCGCGAAACCCGGCGGGCCCGCGACCTCGTCGACCGTCACGAAGCTCGTGATCACGTCCGGTCCGAAGGCCGGGCTGGAGCTCCCACTGGGCAACGAGCCCATGACGATCGGCCGATCCAGCGAGTCGGGCCTCGTCATCCGCGACGACTACACCTCCAGCCACCACGCACGGCTGCTGCTCTGGGGCGAGAACTGGATGATCCAGGACATGGACTCCACCAACGGCACGTTCCTCGGCGGC
This sequence comes from Microbacterium sp. S308A+, assembly GCF_049800815.1. Lineage (NCBI taxonomy): Bacteria > Bacillati > Actinomycetota > Actinomycetes > Micrococcales > Microbacteriaceae > Microbacterium > Microbacterium sp. S308A+. The sequence goes on from NZ_JBNAFT010000003.1 coordinate 44,673, forward strand.
GAGCGTGTCGGCGCGCCGGTCCAGATCCCCATCGGCACTCCCATCAAGGTCGGGGCCACGACTTTCGAGCTGCGGGCATAACGGCGGCATGGTCTTCGAGGGCTCGAGCGCCGCGATCTCCCACACCGGGAAGGTCCGCTCCAACAACCAGGACTCCGGCTATGCCGGGTCGAACCTGTTCGTCGTCGCCGACGGCATGGGCGGGCACGCCGGGGGCGACGTCGCGTCGAGCATCGCTGTCCACCGCCTGGAGCGACTGGACCAGGCGTACTCCTCCACCATGGACGCAGAGGCGTCACTCCAGGCCGCCGCCACCACCACGGCCGGCGACCTGATCCGAGCGGCCAAGGAGCGGCCGGAGCTCGCCGGGCTCGGCACGACCCTCAGCGCGATCATCATGGTCGACGACTACGCCGTCATCGGCCACATCGGCGACTCGCGCATCTATCTCTATCGCGAGGGCACGCTGACCCAGATCACCGCGGATCACACGTTCGTGCAGAAGCTGGTCGACTCCGGCCGCATCACGCCGGAGGAGGCTCGCTATCATCCGCGACGCTCCGTCCTCATGCGCGTGCTGAGCGACATGGACGCCGATCCCGAGCTCGACATGTTCGTCATGCCGACGCAGCCGGGGGATCGCTGGGTGCTGTGCTCGGACGGGCTGTCCGGCGTGGTGGACGAGCTGCACATGACCAAGGTCCTGCGCCTCGGCATGGCGCCGGGCCGCACCGCCGACGGCCTGCTCAAGCTCGCGCTCGACGGCGGCGCCCCCGACAACGTGACGATCGTGATCGTCGACGTCGGCGGGCAGCACCCGCTCATGTCCGGGACGCCGACGATCGTCGGCTCGGCGTCCAACCCGCAGGGCATCGTCGTCCCTGCCGCCCGCCCGGCCCGCCCCAGCTGGCTGCACCCCGTGCGCCAGGCGGCGAACGAGCCCACGCACTTCGAACCGGCCGCCGACTACCTCGAGGAGCTCATCGAAGAGGACAGGCGCCGTGCGCGCCGCCGCCGTGTGGGCTGGTTCGCCGGCCTGGTGGCGGTCATCGCACTGCTCGCCGCGGCCCTGCTCGGCGGCTACGCGTGGACGCAGACGCGGTACTACGTCGGCTCGGACTCCAACTCGGTCGTCATCTACCGCGGCATCCAGCAGGACATCGGCCCGATCTCGCTCTCCAGCGTGCACGAGGACACGGGGATCCTCTTGAAAGAGCTGCCCAGCTTCGACCGCTCTCGCGTGGACGCCACGATCACCGCCCGCTCCCTCGAGGACGCCCAGCAGATCGTCGACCGCCTGCGCGAGTCCGCGAAGGAGGGCAGGCCATGAGCACCGACGTCTCCGCCGACACCAGCGTCCTCCGCGCCCTCCGCAAGATCAGGGGTCCGCAGACCCAGCGCAACCGGGAGCTCTGGCTGCTGATCTTCGCCGTGCTCGTCTCGGGCAGCGCGATCACGCTCGTGCAGCTCGGCGCGCTGGGACGGATCGACCCGATGATCCTCTTCATCGGCGGGGGCCTTGCCGTCCTCGCGCTCGCGCTGCACATCGTCCTGCGGTTCGTCGCCTCGGCCGCCGATCCGTTCGTCCTCCCGATCGCGACGCTGCTCACCGGGCTCGGGATCGCGATGATCTACCGGATCGACATCGCGCGAGAGGACAGCGGCTGGGCCGCGTTCTCCACCAAGCAACTCGCCTGGACCGCCATCTCGCTGGCCGGGGCGATCGCGCTGATCGTGCTGCTGCGCAACTACCGTGTGCTGTACCGGTTCACCTACCTCTCCGGCCTGGCCGGGATCCTGCTGCTCCTGCTGCCGTTCGTCCCCGGTCTCAAGGCGACGGGGTCGAACGCCGACGTCTGGGTCTCCATCGGCGGCGTCTTCGCCTTCCAGCCCGGCGAGCTCGCCAAGATCTGCCTCGCGGTCTTCTTCGCCGGCTACCTCGTGCGCACCCGCGAGAGCCTCTCTTCCGTCGGCAAGAGGTTCCTGGGCATCACCTGGCCGCGCATGCGCGAGCTCGGGCCCGTGATGGTGGTCTGGGTGGTCTCCCTCGGCATCATCGTCACGCAGCGCGATCTCGGTACGGGGATGCTGATCTTCGGCATGTTCATCGTGATGCTGTACGTCGCCACCGGCAAGACGAGCTGGGTGCTCATCGGCCTGGTGATGGTCGTGATCGGGATCGGGATCGCGACCCAGGTCCTCAGCTACGTGCAGGGACGATTCCTCAGCTGGCTGGACGCCTTCTCGCAGGAGCTCATCGACACCCCCGGCGGCAGCTACCAGCTGGTCCAGGGCATCTTCGGCCTCGCGCACGGCGGGCTCATCGGCACCGGCCTCGGCCAGGGGCGCCCGCAGCTGACCCCGCTGGCCGAGAGCGACTACATCATCCCCAGCCTCGGCGAGGAGCTGGGTCTCATCGGCCTCTTCGCGATCCTCTGCCTCTACATGGTGTTCGTGAGCCGCGGCCTGCGCATCGGACTGGCAGGACAGGACGACTTCGGCAAGCTTCTCGCGACCGGGCTCTCGGTCACGATCGCGCTCCAGGTGTTCATCATGGTCGGCGGGGTCACGCGCGTGATCCCCCTCACCGGCCTCACGACGCCGTTCCTCGCCGCGGGCGGATCCTCGCTCGTGGCCAACTGGCTCATCGTGGCCCTGCTGCTGCGCATCTCGGACGGCGTGCGCCGTCAACCACGGGTGGTGATCGGATGACCAAGGAACTCCGCCGGATCAGCATTCTCCTGCTCGCGATGTTCCTGTCGCTGTTCGTGGCGGTGAGCTGGATCCAGGTCGTCGACGCGGAGAAGCTCGCCCAGAACGACAACAACAGGCGCACGCGACTGGACAGCTACGAGATCCAGCGCGGCTCCATCCTCGTCGGCGGCACGCAGATCGCCTCGTCCGTGCCTTCCTCGGACAGCTTCTCCTTCCAGCGCATCTACACCGACCCCGCCCTCTGGGGCCCCGTCACCGGCTACTACAATCCCGCTCTCGGCAGCAGCACGGGGATCGAGCGCGCGCTGAACAGCGAGCTCTCCGGCACCGGAGGAACGCAGTTCTTCGCGACGATCGAGCGGATCATCTCCGGGCAGCCTCAGCGGGGCGCGAATGTGGTGCTGAGCCTCAACCCGGCCGTGCAGAAGGCAGCCTACGACGCGCTGCAGGGATATCAGGGCGCGGTCGTCGCGATCGAGCCCAAGACCGGGCGGATCCTCGCGATGGTGTCGACGCCCGGCTACGACACGAACACCCTCGCGGTGCACGACGCGGACGCCGCGACGGAGGCCTACGACACGCTCCTCGATGCGCCGGGCAAGCCTCTGTTCAACCGCGCGATCGGCGGCGACCTCAACCCTCCGGGATCGACCTTCAAGATCGTCACGGTCGCGGCCGCGCTGCAGTCGGGCAAGTACACGCTCCAGTCGGCCTTCCCGAACCCGGCCGCCTACACGCTCCCCGGGACGACCACCGCCGTGCACAACGCCTGGGGCGGCGCCTGCGGCCCCGGCGACACGGTCACGCTCGCCGAAGCGCTGCGACTGAGCTGCAACATCCCGATGGCCGAGCTCGCCGCCGAGCTCGGCAGCGACACGATCCGGCAGGCCGCGGAGAGGTTCGGCTTCGGCCAGTCCTTCTCCCTGCCGCTGGAATCGACCCCGTCGACCTACCCCAAGGGCACGCTCAGCCCCGACAAGGCCGCGCTCACCGGCTTCGGCCAGGGCGACGTGCGAGCGACCCCGCTGGAGATGGCGATGGTCTCGGCCGGACTCGCGAACGGCGGCGTCGTGATGAAGCCACGGATGGTCGACAACATCCTCGGCGACGACCTGTCGGTACTCAAGGCCTATGAGAACACCGAGTTCGGTCGCGCGATGAGCGCGCAGGACGCCGCGGCGATCAGCCAGGTGCTCGTGTCCGGCGTCCAGAACGGCGCAGCGCAGGGTGCAAGAATAGACGGAGTCGACGTCGCCGGGAAGACCGGCACGGCCGAGAACGGTGACACCAGGCCCTACACGCTGTGGTTCACCGGGTTCGCGCCGGCGGCGAACCCGGAGGTCGCCGTGGCCGTCGTCGTCGAGGACGGCGGTGGTCAGGGTCAATCCGGATCCGGTGACGGGATCGCGTCACCGATTGCGAAGAAGGTCATAGAGGCGGTGCTGAACAGATGAGGCCGACGCAGGGAGTGTCGTTCGGTGGTCGCTACGAGCTGCAGTCGCGGATCGCGATCGGCGGCATGGGCGAGGTGTGGGAGGCGACCGATCACGTCATCGGACGAACGGTCGCGATCAAGATCCTCAAGGACGAGTACATGGGAGACCCGGGCTTCCTGGAGCGCTTCCGCGCCGAGGCCCGTCACGCCGCGCTCGTCAACCACGAGGGCATCGCGAGCGTCTTCGACTACGGCGAGGAGAACGGCTCCGCCTACCTCGTCATGGAGCTCGTTCCCGGCGAGGCCCTCTCGACCATCCTCGAACGCGACGGCTCGCTGAGCGCCGACAAGACCCTCGACATCGTCGCCCAGACCGCGTCGGCGCTGCAGGCCGCACACGCCGCAGGCCTCGTGCACCGCGACATCAAGCCGGGCAACCTGCTGATCACGCCGGACGGCCGGGTGAAGATCACCGACTTCGGTATCGCCCGCATCGCCGACCAGGTCCCGCTGACGGCGACCGGCCAGGTCATGGGCACCGTGCAGTACCTCTCGCCCGAGCAGGCGTCGGGGCACGCGGCCTCCCCCGCCACCGACATCTACTCCCTCGGCATCGTGGCGTACGAGTCCCTCGCGGGCAAGCGTCCCTTCACGGGCGAGTCGCAGGTCGCGATCGCCATGGCTCAGATCAACGAGCAGCCTCCGCCGCTGCCCGCGACCGTGCCCGTCCCGGTGCAGAACCTGGTCATGGCGATGATCGCGAAGAAGCCGGCCGACCGCCCCACCTCGGCGGCCACGGTCGCCCGCGCCGCACAGGCGCTGCGCCGTGGAGACCTGAACTCCGCCGCCATCGCGGTCCCGGCCATCGCGGCGGTAGCCGGGGCGGCCGCCGCCGGCGACGCGATGACGCAGCTCCTGGGTGCCACGGCCACCGAGGGGGCGACGCGGATCCTCCCCACCACCGCACAGCTCCCTGCGGGTGCGCCGGCTGAGGAGGAGAAGAAAAAGAAGAAGCGGAGTCCGTGGACGTGGCCGCTCATCGCGCTCATCGCGTTGCTGGCGATCGTCCTCGGCGGCACCGTCCTCGCGCTCATGAACCAGGGCGGCGAGCCGAAGCCCGTGGAGACGTCGACGACCCCGTCGACCAAGCCGACGCCGTCCGACACACCGACGCCCACGCCCACCGCACCCGCTCGGGTGAACGTCAACGACCTCGGGCTCGTGGGACTCACCTGTGAGCAGGCGAGCATCAAGGCGAAGGCCGCGGGGCTCGACGTCAGCTGCACGACCGGCGATGCCGCGCCGAGCGACGACGAGGTGGGCAAGGTCTACAACGTCCAGCCCACCGGCACGGTCGAGAAGGGCGCGATCCTCGCCCTCTCCGCCTACGGCGAGCGCACCTCGGTGGGCGCACCGACCTCGGCGCCCACCCTGAGCGGGTCCGCTCTGGCAGGCAAGGAGGTCACCCTGAGCTGGCAGGCCTACGTCTGCCCGAGCGGCACGGGCAACGTCTCCGACTACACCGTGACGATCGGCGGCGCCACCTTCGGCGACGGCAGTCAGACCAAGACGTTCGGCGCCGGCCAGACCAGCACGCCGATCATCGTGGCCGAGCTCGTCGGGCAGCAGGTGACGGCGAGCTACACCGCGACCTGCGGCGACCGCGCAACCGGGGTCTCCCCGCAGATGTCGGTGACGATCCAGCAGGCCGGACCGACTCCGTTGCCGACCGGCGGGAACGGGAACGGCTAGGAGCCGACCACCGGAAGACCACTCTTCGTCAACACCAGGGGGACTGTCGCTTTGTCCACGCAGCAGCGCGTGATCTCGGATCGCTACCGCGTCGATGAGCCCATCGGCAGAGGCGGGATGGCCCAGGTCTACCGGGGGTACGACCTCACCCTGGGCCGTGTCGTGGCCATCAAGATCCTGGATCGCGAGCTGGCGCGGGACACCGCCTTCCGCACCCGGTTCCGGATGGAGGCCCAGGCGGCCTCGCGCATGGCGCATCCCTCGATCGTGCGGGTCTTCGACGCGGGCGAGGACACCTCCGCCGAGTCGGGAGGGAGCGCGAGCGAGCCGGTCCCTTACATCGTGATGGAGCTCGTCGAGGGCGAGCTCCTGAAGAGCCTGATCGCGCGAGGGCCCATCCCGACGACGGACGCCCTGCGCTACGCGGACGGCGTGCTGGAGGCCCTGGAGTTCTCCCACCGCGCCGGGGTCGTGCACCGCGACATCAAGCCAGGCAACGTCATGATCACCTCCTCCGGCGCGGTCAAGGTGATGGACTTCGGGATCGCCCGCGCGGTCTCGGACTCGTCCTCCACCGTGGCCGAGACGACGCAGATCATCGGCACCGCCGCCTATTTCTCCCCCGAGCAGGCAAAGGGCGAGCAGGTCGACGCCAGGACCGACATCTACTCCGCGGGCGTGGTGCTCTACGAGATGCTCACCGGGCGCCAGCCGTTCCGGGGCGACTCCCCCGTCGCCGTCGCGTACCAGCACGTGAGCGAGGCGCCGGTCCCGCCCAGCGAGACCGGTGTGATCGCCGCCGACTCGGAGGACGTCAGGGCCATCGAGCCCGTCGTGCTCCGGGCGATGGCGAAGGACCCGTTCCAGCGGTTCCCGGATGCGGCGAGCTTCCGCGCGGCGCTCACGGAGGCCGCGACGGGCGAGGCCCCGTCCAAAAAGCAGCTGGGCGCCCTCACGAGCGAGTTGTACGGACCGAGCCCCCGGCAGGCCGCCGAGACGGCCCGCACCCTGCGTCAGCTGAGCAGCGACACCACGATGACGCGCACGCAGTCGGGTCCTCCCGTCGCCTGGATCTGGGCCGGCGTCGCCCTGCTCGCGGTCCTGCTCGCCTCGGTGATGATCTGGGTCGTGGCGATGCGCGGGGTCCAGGAGACCCCTGCCAGCACGCTGAAGGTGCCGAATCTCACCGACATGACGTATGACAGGGCCGAGTCGACGCTGCAGGACCTTGGCCTCACCGCGACCCGTGTCGACCAGTCCAACGCCGACGTGGCGGCGGGCAACGTGTTCCGCAGCGACCCGGTCGCCGGCACCGAGGTCGAGGCCGGGCGGAGCGTGAGCCTGTACGTCTCCACGGGGGCGCAGATGGCGAAGGTCCCCCCTCTCGTCGGACTCAGCGAGACCGCCGCGCGCGACGCCCTCCAGAAGGCCGGGCTCGCCGTCGGCACGGTCTTGCACCACAACGACCCGCAGGCCGCGAAGGGCACGGTGCTCGAGGCGAGCACGGCCGCCGACACCGAGGTGACGCCGGGGACGGTCGTGAACCTGGTGGTCGCGAGCGGCGTGGTCACCCTCAAAGACCTCACCGGCTGGACCGTGGACGCCGCGGTCGAGTCGTTGAAGGAGATCGGCCTCACCGGGCACCCTGTGGAGAACCCCGCGTGCAAGTCGACGGGACAGCAGGTCGTGAGCACGATGTCGGCCGCGCCCGGCGACGTGCCCATCGGATCGACGGTGGACCTCAGCTACTGCACCGGGAAGTGACCCTCACGGGCCGCTCCTCCCCCGGACGACGCCCGCCGGGACCTGTCGGCGACGGGCTCAGGACGAGGGCGGGTTCTCGATCGTCACGTCGCCAGGCGCGATGATCGGGCTCACCCAGGGGAAGAAATAGAAGAAGAGACCGTAGAGCACCGCCGCGAGCAGGACGAGCAGGATGAGCAGCCGGACCCACCAGGGGCCGGGGAGGATGCGCCAGAACGCCGCGTACATCAGAGTCCGCCTTCCGTCAGCTCCGCCGGGGCGCCGTTGGCGCGCGGCTGGAACCGGTCGAACACGCCGTATGCGACGATCCGCTCGGCCAGGGAGTACAGGGGGGAGCAGGCGGTCAGGGTGATGTACTTCCCGCCGTCCTGTGCGCCCGGGGCCTCGGGCACGGGATCGAGCACGGACACCCGATCCGGCGTCACGTACTCGAGCGTCCGGAATCGGTAGACGTACCAGCCGTCGCGCGTCTCGATCACGATCGGATCGTTCAGACGCAGCTGGTCGACCTGGTTGAGCGGCTTGCCCCAGGTGGTGCGGTGGCCCGCGACCGAGAAGTTGCCGACCTGACCCGGCATCCCCGACTGGGGGTACACGCCGATCCATCCGTTGTCGAGGGTGACAGGCCGCGTCACCCCGCCCGCGATCGTCCGGTTGTAGTCGGCACCGAAACGGGGGATGATCATCTGCGCGAAATACTCCCCGTCCGCGGGAGCTTTCAGGAGCGGCGCCTCGTACTCGGGGGCGTCACCGGACGAGTCCGGCAGTAGGGCAGGAGGAGCAGGCGGCGGCTCCTTCGCCCATTCCTGGCTGACCTCGTTGCCCTTCGCGTCGCCCTCCGCGGCCATGATCCAGTCGCCGACCCACATCTGCCAGGCGACGAAAAGCAGCACGAGCACCCCGGCGGTGAGGAGGAGCTCTCCCAGCACGCCGGTCACGGTGATCCGAGGCCGCGGGCGTCGACGCGCAGCCCGACGCGAGGGGCTGTGCACGGTGTGGGTCATGCCGTGATCCTACCCACCCCGCATGAACGCCGTCCCCGGCCTCTCATGGACGCCGTCCCCGGCCGCTACACTGGTCGGCATGGCACGTTCCGGTAAGAGCGAAGAACCCGTCGTCGAGAGGGTCGAGGGCGAGGCCGCGCCGAACGCGGCGTGGTTCAAGCCCGTCATGGTGGGTTTCATGCTGCTCGGCCTCGTGTGGATCCTCGTGTACTACATCAGCGGGCAGGCTTACCCGATTCCCGGTCTCGGCGCGTGGAACCTCCTCATCGGCCTGGGCATCGCGCTCATCGGCTTCCTCATGACCACACGCTGGCGCTGACGAGCCGAAGAGATCGAGACGCCTCCGCGGATGCGGGGGCGTTTTCGTGTCGCCCACGCAGGAATTACACGGCTGTAATTCTCCCCAGCTGTGGACATGCCTGTGGATAACCTCCGCCGCGCCGGTGCTTCTGCCGGTCGATGAGGTGTGGGACCCGGTTCATTCGTCTGATCTTTTCGGTGGCTCAGCCGCATCCTCTCCCGCCTGAGCGCCTTCCGTGTCCGTCCGGTCCTGGACCGGGGGCTGATGCCGGAGGTAGGCGCGATCGCGATTCGGGTTCCCTGCCTCGGAAGGCACGACATCCGGCTCTTGCTCTTCGCTCTCTGATCGCCGCGGGTCGGACATGGCGGCTCCTCTCGCTCCCCTGTCTGACACCGCAGCGAACCATCCTCGGGCGCTCCGCGGGAGGGGGTTGACAGCGCGCGGAGGAGGGATCAGACCGTGTCTGGCCCCGGCCGGGAACCGCTCGTATCGGCGGTTAGCGCCCTCCGCCGCCGGTGACGATCAGCGGAGGGATGAAAGCCACGATCACGAGCAGCGCGACGACGACAGCGACGAGCAGGACGATCTGCAGGACGCGCTGGCTCGGCCGGCGAGTGCGGGTGTAGATGAACCCGATGAGAGCGCCCACGAGCGCGCCGCCCACGTGCGCCTGCCAGGCGATCCCCCCTCCGATACCGGGCAGGAAGCCGATCACGAGGTTGATGCCGAGCACCACCAGGATCCCGGTGACGTTGGCGCCCAGATGCCGGCCGACGACGAACAGGGCCGTCATGAGCCCGAAGACCGCCCCGGACGCTCCGACGGTCGAGGTGCCTGGCGCGATCACGGCGACGGCGACAGAGCCCGCCAGCGCGCTGATGACGTAGAGAGCGACGAACCGCCAGCGGCCGAGAACGGGCTCGAGGCTGCGTCCGATCATCCACAGCGCCAGCATGTTGAGTCCGAGGTGGATGAAACCGCCGTGCACGAGCGCCGCGGTCAGCAGGCGCCAGGGCTGGAAGGGGAGCCCGCTGAGGTCGGGATAGAGATAAGCCGCCGCGAACAGCAGCTGGCCGGTGATCGCGTCCCCGATCCCGGGGAGCATCTGCAGCAGGCTGATCACCGCGGTCACCGCCATGATCGCGTACGTCGCGAGCGGGCGGGTGTCGGAGGCCACCGCGGCAGGCCCGCCGTCCCATCGCCGGCGTGCGCGGCGCTGTGCCGGCGACTCCGCCTTGCGCTGGTCGCGCAGGCATTCCGGGCAGATCACTCCGACCGGAGCCTGGGTCTGGCATTCCGGGCAGATCGTGCGCATGCAGCGCTGGCACAGGACGAAGCTCTGCCGATCCGGGTGCCGGTAGCAGTAGTTGTCGCGGTTGGCGGCGAACTCCGGTGTGGTCATGGGCGCGCACCGCCCTCCGCCGGGGCGATCGCCCCGGCGCGCGGGCGGGCGCTCATCCGCATGTCAGGAGGCGACGACGTCGACCGAGTGCAGCACGACCGGCTCGATCGGCCGGTCGCCGGCGGCGGTGGGAACGGCGGCGATCGCGTCGACGACCTGCTTCGACGCGTCGTCTGCCACCTCGCCGAAGATCGTGTGCTTGCCCTGCAGCCACGGGGTGGGGTCGGTGGTGATGAAGAACTGGGAGCCGTTGGTCCCCTCGACCTCGCCGGTGATGGCATTGCGGCGAAGACCGGCGTTGGCCATCGCCAGCTTGTAGGGCGCATTGAAGTCGAGCTCGCCATGGATCTCGTCGTTGAAGGTGTAACCCGGCCCGCCGACACCCTGGCCGAGGGGGTCGCCGCCCTGGATCATGAAGTTCGGGATGATGCGGTGGAAGATCACGTCGCTGTAGAGCGGGCCCTCGCCGGGCTTGCCCGTGGCGGGGTCGGTCCACTCGCCGGTGCCGTCGGCGAGGCCGACGAAGTTCTTCACGGTCCGCGGCGCGTGATCGCCGAAGAGGTTGACGACGATGTCGCCGTGGTTGGTGTGGAACGTCGCGACATGAGTGGCGTGAGGCATGACACCATTCTCGCAGAGCTTCCGATGAGTTCTCGGCGAACTCGACGGTTTCTCGGGCTCGGTCTGGCAAGATGGGGGATCCGAACCCCATTCTCGACTGGGAGGGCATCGTGGGCCTCAGCCGCAAGCGCAAAAAGGAACTCCACCGTCTGCAGAGCGACGCGACCAAGCTGTGGGAAGCGCAGCAGGTCCTGGTCGGCGACGCCGCGACCGTGGCCCGTGAGGCCGGTCGCCAGCTCGGCAACTTCAATCGGGAACAGGTCATCCCGACCGTGCAGAACGTCTACGAGAACCGTGTCGTCCCCGCCGTCGACCGGGGTGTGAAGTTCTCGAAGCACATCGTCGACGACCGTGTGGTCCCCGCCGTCGGCGGCGCCATCGGCACCGCCCTGACGGCGTGGGACATCGCCAACGCCAAGCGCAACGGCCGCGGTCGCGCCAACACCGTGCAGTTGGTCGCCGCCGCGCCGGAGAAGAAGCGGCGCGGCGTGGGCACGGTGATCGCCATCGTGCTCGGCGTCGGTGCAGCGGTCGGCGTGCTCTTCGCCGCCTGGCAGACGCTTCGTGCCGACGACGAGCTGTGGGTCGCGGACGACCCGCTGAGCGCCCCCGAGGCGTGACCGCCTCCGCACCCGTTCCGCACGATCGGGTGCGGAACGCCGCAACGGCGCGCGGGCTCGACATCGAGATCCGCGAGCGACCCGTGGCACGCAGCCTCGTCGAGGCCGCGGAGATCCTCGGCGTACCGCCGTCCGGCATCGTCAAGACGCTCGTCGTGAAGCGCTCTGACGACACCTTCCTCTTCGCGCTCGTGCCGGGCGGTCGCAAGATCTCCTGGCCCAAGCTCCGTGCCGTCGTCGGGGTCAACCGCCTGAAGCTGCCCGATCCCGAGGTCGCGCTGGCGGCGACCGGATACGAACGAGGGACGATCGTCCCGATCGGGAGCACGGGCGACTGGCCCGTCTTCGCGGACGCGACGATCCGCGGACAACGGATCGCGATGGGCGCAGGGACGCACGGTTACAGCCTCTTCGTCGACGCGGACGCCCTCATCGCGGCGTATGACGCGACCGTCGCCGACATCTCCGAACCCGAGTGACGCAGGCCTGACACCCGGCACCGGTCAGCGATCCGCGTCCGCCCCTGTCGCGCTCAGGCGCGATCGATGCCGGCCATGCCGAGGGCAATGTCGACCAGCTTCACGCGCTGGAGTCTGCCGATCGCCTCGAGATCGAACCATCCGGCCATGTCCGTCGACCCGTTCTTCTCGAAACGAAGCCGGCCGCCGACGATATGCGCCCGGTAGACGATCCGCAGGGTGTGCAGCGGGGACGGAGAGTCCCGGGCGACGCGTTGCCCTGCGGGGATGACGCGGGAGTGGATGCCCAGGAGCTCGTCGAGGACGACCTTGTAGCCCGTCTCCTCCTTGACCTCCCGACGCGCGGCGTCCGCGGGGTCCTCCCCGGCCTCCAGACCGCCGCCAGGCATCGTCCAGGACGCACGGCGACCCTCGGTCCAGCGCGCGAGCAGGACCCGACCGTCATCGTCGGTGATGACCGCATAGGCGGCGACACGCATGTCCACGCGTTCACCCTATCGATCCCCCGCTGTGCGCCGAGCGCATCGGTTCGCCCTTCCTCCGGCGGGCATCGATCAGTTCTGAAGAAGCCGACGGCGCCCTGGCGTTCCTAGGCTGGGCATGCCGTCCCGGGCACGCCGGGTCGCGAAGCCAGGAGGACGCCATGACCAAGGACTCGGACAACGGGCTGAGCGCCGAGGAGCGCGCCGCCGTCAAGGACGCGGTGAAGGAGAAGCGCGCCGCGCGCTCGCGGAAGAAGACAGACCCCGAAGAGGCCCGTCGCGAAGGCGAGGCGGAGGTCCAGGCCAAGATCGCGGAGATGGACGACGCCGACCGCTCTCTCGCTGAGGCCGTGCACCGGCTCGTCGCCGAGAACGCGCCGCACCTCGTCCCCCGCACGTACTACGGCATGCCCGCCTACGCGGACGCCGACGGGAAGATCGTGCTCTTCTTCAAGCCGAAGGCCAAGTTCAAAGTCCGCTACGCGACGGTCGACTTCGAATGGGCGGCGCAGCTCGACGACGGTGCCCTCTGGCCGACGCGCTATGCCGTCATCGCCCTCGGCGAGGGCGAACGGAGCCTCCTCGCCGAACGGATCCGCACGGCCGCCCCGACGCGCTGACCGCGGGAGGACCGGTCACGGTCCGGACGTCGGCGTGGGGATCTCATTCAGGCGTCGGATCCAGCTGAGCAGCAGGCGCGTCTCGTCCGCACCGAGGATCTCGGGGTGCGCCGCCGCGTGCTCGACGAGATCGCGGACGCGCGGCTCGGTCCCGGCATGTCCCGTTCCGGTGATCGCGGCGATCACGCCTTCCCGCACTGCGACGGAGAGCGGTCGATCCTCGGCCGCTTGGACGATCTGACGAAGGGTGACCCCGATGTTGGCCGCAAGGATGTGTGCGGCGGCCTGTGCAGAGGGCACCACGAGACGGCCCTGACGCTCGGCTTCCACGCACATCGCGTGGAGGATCTCGCTCGGCCGGGACTGCGCGGCCGGAGCATGGCCCGGCTGCACCGATCCGTACATGAGCGCGTAGAAGCCGGGGTTGGCGATCCCGAACGCGACATGCGCGTCCCAGCCGTGCCGAAGGTCCTGGATCGGGTCACCGCTCGGCTCCGCGGCCTCCTTCCGGGCCAGGTACATGTCGAATCCGCGCTCGATGATGGCCTCGATCAGCCCCTGCTTGCTGCCGAAGAAGTGGTACAGCGTCGGCATCTTCACGCCGACGCGATCGCATACCGCACGGAGCGAGAAGTCGTCGCCGGGCTGTGCCGCGATGAGCTCCGCCGCCGCGTCCAGAAGACGCGTGCGTGTATCGGCGTGCGATTCGTCTGTCATGGGGTTATAGTAGTCCCGAACGATGCTATGCCAACATATGGCAATGATACATAGGGGGATGACGATGACCACTCGCACACTGAACGGCAAGAACGTCCTGATCGCCGGCGGAGGCAAGAACCTGGGCGGCCTGTTCGCGCGCCAGGCGGCAGCGGCCGGCGCGAACGTCGCGATCCACTACAACTCCGAGTCCAGCCGCGCCGAGGCCGAGCAGACGCTCGCGGCGATCGAGGCGGCCGGGGTGAAGGGCGTGCTCCTCGGCGGTGACCTCACGGTCCCGGCGAACGTGGAGAAGCTGTTCGCGGACGCCGAGGCCGCCATCGGGACCATCGACGTCGCGGTCAACACCGTCGGCAAGGTCCTGCGCAAGCCGATCGTCGAGACGACCGAGGCCGAGTACGACTCGATGTTCGACATCAACGCGAAGGCGGCGTACTTCTTCATCAAGGAGGCCGGGAAGAAGCTGGCCGACGGCGGCAAGATCATCACGATCGTCACCGCGCTGCTCGGCGCCTTCACCGACGGCTACTCCACGTACGCGGGCGGCAAGAGCCCGGTGGAGCACTTCACCCGCGCGGCGGCGAAGGAGTTCGGCGTCCGTGGCATCTCCGTCACGTCGATCGCTCCCGGTCCGATGGACACCCCGTTCTTCTACGGCCAGGAGACACCGGAGCGCGTGGAGTTCCACAAGTCGCAGGGGATGGGGAACCGGCTGACCCACATCGAGGACATCACGCCGATCATCTCCTTCCTCGCCACCGACGGATGGTGGATCACGGGACAGACGATCTTCGCCAACGGCGGCTACACCACCCGCTGAGCATCGCGGTCCCGACGGGGACGGAGGGGCGATCCCCCTCCGTCCCCGTCGTCGTCAGCGCTCGCAGACCCGTCAGGCCCGGAACGGCTGCAGCTGGTCGGGCGAGAAGTAGTTCTGAGTGACCGCGCCGACACGCACGAGGATCTTTCCCCGTGCCTCGTCGAACGAGACGACGGTGCCGACGTTCCCGGTCATCGTGGGGCCGGTGATCTGGACGGTGTCTCCGATGGCGAAGCCCTGCATGGTGGTTCCCCCGTTTTCTTTAGTACAGCGTGCTAATAAGGCACACTAGCACGGCGTGCTAATGTTTTCTCGATGACGCCCGCATCAGAGCGCAACGGCCCCCGGACCCGCGACCGCATCGTCCAGGCCGGGGCTGCCATCGTCCAGGCCGGGAGCGAACGTCTCACGGTGCGGAACATCGCCGCGCGCGCAGGAGTGGGGATGGGAACCCTCCGCCACCACTTCCCGACCCAGCGCGCACTGTCCGACGCGGTGCTCGCGGCGATATACGAGGAGGCGCTCCCCGACGAACGGATCCGTGACACGACGGTTCCCGCGGCGGAGCGGCTGCTCGAATGCCTCCGCCATCTGCTGGCCCCGGTCGGGACCGGCCAGGCGGCGCGGGAATCCTGGGCGGGGATCTTCCGCTCGTTCATCGACACCACGGCAGCCGCCGAGAGTCGCGACGGATACGTGGACCTGCATCGGCAGACGATGCGTCGGGTGGGCTCCTGGCTCGCGGTCCTCACCGAGGAGGGCACGCTGGCGCCCGGCGACAACACGGTTCGCACGCAGTTCCTGCTGACCGTCGTCAACGGGCTGGCACTGCAACGGGCTCTGCCATCCGAAGAGACGACGCTCGATCTGGAGAACGCGGTCTTGCGGGCGGCGATCGACGCCCTGCCGCTGACCGGCGACGTCTGAGACTGTGGAGCCTAGGAGATTCGAACTCCTGACATCTTGCTTGCAAAGCAAGCGCTCTACCAACTGAGCTAAGGCCCCGAGGCGGATCCTCTGCCGGGACCGTAAGCCGGTCCGGGCGGAGTCCGGAGGGTGTTCAGTTGTTGCGGAGTGGGGCTACCAGGACTTGAACCTGGGACCTCTTCATTATCAGTGAAGCGCTCTAACCGCCTGAGCTATAGCCCCGCATCAACCTCCAAGACTTTACCGGACGCCGACGCAATCACGAAATCCGTTCGCCCTCCAGGAGCCCGCCTCCGGCAGGCCGGTCTGCGGTCAGTCCGCGGGTCGGAGCGTGAGGGTGCCGGCCGAGACGGTGGCGCGCACCGTGCTCGTCGCGGCGGCGGAGGTCTCGAGCTGGTTGTCGAGGCGGCCGGCGCTCACCTCGTCCTGCACCGCGTAGACGCCCTTCGGCACCGCCACGTCCATGCTCCCCGCCGTGAGATCAAGGACCATGCGCTCCGGCTGCCGACCCGAGAAGGCGGCCTGCAGACGGCCCGCAGAGGCGGACAGCTCGGCGGACGAGACGTTCGCGAGCGAGAGGTCGGCGCGACCCGCGCTGACCTCGGCCTTCACGGTACGAGCAGACCCGTCCACCCGCACCGACCCGGCACCGAGCTCGACCTCCAGCTCGCGGAAGCCGCCGTCGGCGCGAAGCGACCCGCTGGAGACGGCGAGGTCGGCGTCGAGAAGACCATCGAGGCTCGACGGAAGCGTCACCGTGACGGTGACCTCGTCGAAGGCCCAGGCGCCGATCCACCAGCCGAACGTCTCCTGCGGACCACGCACGGTGAGCTTGTCACCCTCCCGCCGCATCTGCCAGTCCCCGCGCGTCTGTCCCGAGACGTCCAGGGTCGCCTCGTCGACGTTCGCGAAGCGCACGTTCACACGTGCGGCGGCGGAATCGACATCGAGAGCCTTGAGACCGGCGACGTCCAGAGCGGCGCCCTGGATCACCGTGTCGGAGGAGAACTGACCGGTGGCGGCGAAGGCAGCGCCGCCACCGGCACCGAGGAGAGCGAACCCGCCCACGATCGCCGCAGAGATCGTGATCCCGAGGCCGCGCGACACCTTCGACTCCCCGGAGAGGGTCGGCGCCGAGGCCGGCACCCCCGGAGCCGTGCCGGGCGCAGACGCCCTTCCCTCGGACGGATCGGGCGGTGAGAGGGGAGTGGTGTTCATCAGTTCGCTCCTGTCTGGGGCGGCACCGGAGTGCCGGAGAGGTTCTCGATATGGGCGATCGCGGCGAGGACGCGGCGGTTGCCGGACTCATCCGGCTCGAGGCCGAGCTTCTGGAAGATCGCGGTGATGTGCTTCTCGACGCTCGCCTCCGAGAGGAAGAGGAGGCCGGCGATCGCCTGATTGGACTTGCCCTCGGCGATCAGGGCGAGGACGGTGCGCTCGCGCTCGGTGAGCGTGCGCATCCGATCGTCCTGATTGCGGCGGGTGAGGAGCTGAGCCACCACCTCGGGGTCGAGGACGGTCGCCCCGCCCGCGATCCGCCGCACTGAGTCGATGAACTCGGCGACATCGGCCACCCGATCCTTGAGCAGGTAGCCGAGGGGACCCGGCGCACCGGGTCCGGTGCCGTTCTGCGCCGCGATGAGGTCGCTCGCATAGCGCTCCTCGACGTACTGGGAGAGCACCAGGAGAGGAAGACGCGGCACGCGGCGGCGCAAGGCCAGCGCCGCGCGGATCCCCTCGTCCACGAAGGTCGGCGGGAGCCGGACGTCGAGGATGCAGAGATCGGGCGCCGTCGCGTCCACGGTCTCGTCCAGCGTCGTCGCGTCCGGGAGCGCGGCGACGATCTCGTGCCCCGCGTCCTCCAGCAGCCGGACGAGCCCCTCACGCAGGAGGACCGAGTCCTCGCAGATCAGGATGCGCATGGGACGCTCACCTCCAGGCTCGTCGGCCCGCCGGCCGGGCTGTCGAGCCGCACGGTCCCGCCCGCCGCGAGGACGCGGTTGGAGATGCCGTCCAGCCCTCCGCCGGGAAGCACCTGCGCGCCGCCGAGGCCGTTGTCCTCGACCCTCGCCCACAGCGTGCCGTCTTCCCGGCGTCGCACCACCACGCGACACTCGCTCGCGCGGGAGTGCTTGGCCGCGTTCGTGAGGGACTCCGCGATGGAGAAGTAGACGGCCGCCTCCGCGTCCCTGCTGCACCGCCCGTCGGTGCGCACGTCGAGCACCACCGGGATGTGGGAGCGCCCGGCGAGCGCGGAGAGAGCAGCGTCGAGCCCCCGATCGTCCAGCACCGAGGCGTGGATGCCACGAGCCAGCTGCCGGAGCTCGGTGATCGCGGCCTTCGTCGAGGTGTGCGCCTCCTCGATCAGGGCCTTCGCCGCATCCGGATCGTTGTCGATCTTCTGCTGGGCCATGCCCAGGGTCATCCCGACCGAGACGAGGCGGGGCTGCACGCCGTCGTGGAGGTCTCGCTCGATACGGGTCCGCTCGACGTCGGCGGCACGCACGGCGCCCGCCCGCTGCGCGGTGCTCGTGCGCACCTGCTCGGTGAGCTCGGCCTCTCGCACGGGGGTCGCGACGATCGCGCGGGAGATCACCCGATGAAGAGCCGCCAGGCCCCAGAGGATCACGAGGGATCCGGCCACGCCCAGCCCGCCGACGAGCGGCGCCCAGGCGACCGGATACCACGCGCCCCACACGGTGTCCGCGTCGGCGGTGGTGAAGAGCGGGGCGAACGCCGTGACCGCCGACCAGCACAGCCACTCGAACGCGCGCAGCACGATCGAGCCGAGCGCGCAGGCGATCACAAAGTTCGCCACCGCCCGCCACGTCCTCCCGTCGATCGCCTGCCGCCCCAGTGCACGAAGCCAGCCGACGAACCCGGGCGACTGCCGCGGCCGCAGCCGGAGCGCGGGAAGGTCGAACCCATAGAGCCCGTTGAGGCGGGCGATCTCGAACCAGCCGACGCCGAAGAGGGCGTAGACGAGCCCGACGAGCAGGACGATCCCCACGCCGAAGACGAAGCTGAGGCCGATCCCGGTCGCGAACGCGCCGGCGAACGATCCGATGACCCCCCACCCGACCAGTCCCAGCGCGGCGAGCTCAAGGATCGTGAGCACCAGCCGCTGCGGCGGCCTGGTCGACGCGGGCGGAGCCGACCGGGCCGGGATCGGGGGCGCCACCGGGGTCGCCGTGGGCGCCGACGACGCCGGGCCGGCGGCCGGGAAAGGAGACGGGTTCGTGGTCATGGCTCCACGGTACGGCCGGGAACCGCCCGCCGGAACGGAGACAGCCGGACGCTCGCCTTCCGGGTTTCCGTAATCACCCGTCGCACCCGAAACCAGGCCATGATGGAGCCATGACCGTCTCGCATGAGGGAGAGGCGCACGGCGAAGGGCTCGCGCAGCGGCTCAACTGGCTGCGCGCGGGAGTGCTGGGAGCCAATGACGGCATCGTCTCGGTCGCCTCTCTCGTAGTCGGCGTCGCCGGCGCGACCACGGAGAACGCGGCGATCCTCACCGCGGGCATCGCCGGGCTCGTCGGCGGAGCCATCTCGATGGCACTGGGCGAGTACGTCTCGGTGAGCAGCCAGCGCGACAGCGAGCGCGCGCTCATCGCGAAGGAGCGACACGAGCTCAGGACGATGCCGGAGGAGGAGCTCGAGGAGCTCACCGAGCTCTATCGTCGGCGCGGGCTGTCCGAGCAGACCGCGCGCAAGGTCGCCGAGGAGCTCACGGCGCACGATGCGCTCTCCGCACACCTGGAGATCGAGCTCGGCCTCAAAGAGGACGACCTGGTCAATCCCTGGCATGCCGCGCTCTCCTCGGCCGTCGCCTTCACGCTCGGCGCCCTCCTGCCGCTGATCGCGATCCTGCTCCCGCCGCCGGAGATCCGCGTGCCGGTCACGTTCGTCGCCGTGCTCGTCGCCCTCGCCGCCACCGGGGCGATCGCCGCACGGATCGGCGGCTCCGCCCCGTTGCGCGCGTCGATCAGGCTCGTGATCGGGGGTGCGCTCGCCCTCGTCGCCACCTGGCTGATCGGCACGCTCCTGGGCACCTCCGGCGTGGTCTGACCGGGGCGCTCCTCGTGTCACATGTGGCCGGGCGGGCTCCGGCGTGTGCGAGCGGGGGCGGGGGAAGCCCGGGTCCGGAACATCGCCGAGGGAACGCGAAGGGCCCCGGATCCGGAGATCGCGGGGCCCTTCGACAGAACGTCAGTGGGAGGTGAAGCCGACCAGCAGACCGCCGGTGACCTTGACGGCGAGGTTGTAGATCCCAGCGATGACGGCGCCGAGCACCGTGAACACGATGAGGTTCAGGATCGCCACGACCGAGCCGAAGGCCAGGACCTGCGGAAGACCCAGGATCGCGGCGAGCGAGATCTTGTTCTCGGTGATGCTGCCGATGAGCTCGTCGCCCTTGGTGACCAGACCGGTCGCCTGGATGATCAGCCACACCAGGAGGAAAGACACGATGGTCGCGATCGCCAGCGCCACCGCCCCGAGGAACGACAGCTTCAGAGCCGACCAGAAGTCGACGTAGACCAGGCGCAGGCGGACCTGCTTCCCCGTGGTCTTCTTGGAGGACTTCTTGGCGAGCTTGTCGGCTACCGTGCTCATGCGTCCGTGTTCTCCTCAGAGGTGGGGGTCGTCTCGTCGGCCGGGTTCTCGGAGACGTCAGAGTCGGCTTCCTCGGCGAGTCCGCGTTCGGTGTTCCGGGCGATAGCCAGGATCCGATCGTCGTCCCCGGTGCGTGCGAAGACGACTCCCATGGTGTCGCGGCCCTTCGCCGGCACCTCGGCCACGGCAGAGCGTACCACCTTGCCGCTGGCAAGGACCACCAAGACCTCGTCGTCCTCCGCGACGATCAGACCGCCTGCCAGGACGCCCCGGTCGTCGTTCAGCTTGGCGACCTTGATGCCCTGTCCGCCTCGGCCCTGGACGCGGTACTCCTCCACGGCGGTGCGCTTGGCGTAGCCCCCGTCCGTGACGACGAACACGTATCCGTCGGAGGTGACGAGCGAGGCGGAGAGGAGGCTGTCCTCCTCACGGAACTTCATGCCCTTGACGCCCTCGGTCGCGCGTCCCATCGGCCGGAGCGCGTCGTCGGTCGCATGGAAGCGCAACGACATGCCCCGGCGGCTGATCAGCAGGATGTCGTCGGTCGCATCGGCGAGGAACGCGCTCACGAGCTCGTCCTCCTCGCGGAGACGGATCGCGATGACCCCGCCCTGGCGGTTGGTGTCGTAGTCGCCCAGACGGCTCTTCTTCACGAGACCGCCCCTTGTCGCGAGCACGAGGTACTCGGCGGCCTCGTAGTCGCGGATGTCGAGGATCTGCGCGATCTTCTCCTCGGGCTGCAGCGCGAGCAGGTTCGCGACATGCTGACCCTTGGCGTCGCGTCCCGCCTCGGGGATCTCGTAGGCCTTGGAGCGGTACACCCGGCCCTTGTCGGTGAAGAACAGCAGCCAGTGGTGCGTCGTCGTCACGAAGAAGTGCTCGACGAGGTCGTCCGCCCTCAGCTGCGCACCCTTCACGCCCTTGCCGCCACGGTGCTGCGAGCGGTAGTTGTCGCTGCGCGTGCGCTTGATGTATCCCTCGCGGGTGACAGTGACCACCATCTCCTCTTCGGGGATGAGGTCCTCCATCGACATGTCGCCGTCGAAGCCGTGCAGGATGTGGGTGCGGCGCTCGTCGCCGAAGCGCTCGACGATCGCGGTGAGCTCCTCACGGATGATCGTGCGCTGACGGGCGGGGTCGGCGATGATCTGCTTGTACTCGGCGATCTGCGCCTCGAGCTCGTTCGCCTCGTCGACGATCTTCTGTCGCTCGAGGGCCGCCAGGCGACGCAGCTGCATCTGCAGAATGGCGTCGGCCTGCGCGTCGTCGATGTCGAGGAGGGTCTTCAGTCCCTCGCGGGCGTCGTCGACCGTCGGAGAACGGCGGATGAGCGCGATGACCTCGTCCAGCGCGTCGAGCGCCTTGAGGTAGCCGCGCAGGATGTGCATCCGCTCCTCGGCCTTGCGCAGCCGGAACCTCGTGCGCCGGACGATGACGTCGATCTGGTGGTCGATCCAGTTCGTCACGAAGCCGTCGAGCGCCAGCGTACGGGGCACGCCGTCGACGATGGCGAGCATGTTCGCGCCGAAGTTCTCCTGCAGCGAGGTGTGCTTGTACAGGTTGTTCAGCACCACCTTCGCCACCGCGTCGCGCTTGAGCACGACGACGAGGCGCTGGCCGGTGCGATCGCTGGACTCGTCGCGGATGTCGGCGATCCCGTTGATCCGCCCCTCACGGGCGAGATCGCCGATCTTGACCGCGAGGTTGTCGGGATTGACCTGGTAGGGCAGCTCGGTGATCACCAGGCAGGTGCGGCCCTGGATCTCCTCGACGTTCACGACCGCGCGCATCGTGATCGAGCCGCGTCCGGTGCGGTAGGCCTCGTGGATGCCCTTGGTGCCGAGGATCTGCGCGCCGGTGGGGAAGTCGGGGCCGGGGACCCTCCGGATCAGCCCGTCCAGCAGCTCCTCGCGCGGGAGACCGGGATTGTCCAGCGCCCACAGCGCCGCATCGGCGACCTCACGGAGGTTGTGCGGCGGGATGTTCGTCGCCATGCCGACCGCGATGCCGACGGAGCCGTTGACGAGGAGGTTCGGGAACCGCGCCGGCAGGACGTCGGGCTCCTGGGTCTGGCCGTCGTAGTTGTCGGAGAAGTCGACCGTCTCCTCCTCGATGTCCCGCACCATCTCGAGGGCGAGCGGGGCCATCTTGGTCTCGGTGTACCGGGGGGCTGCCGCGCCCATGTTGCCCGGAGAGCCGAAGTTCCCCTGGCCGAGGGCAAGGGGGTACCGCAGCGACCACGGCTGCACCAGGCGCACGAGCGCGTCGTAGATCGCGCCGTCGCCGTGCGGGTGGTACTGGCCCATGACCTCGCCGACCACACGGGCGCACTTCGAGAACGACTTGTCGGGACGGAAACCTCCGTCGTACATGCCATAGATCACACGGCGGTGCACCGGCTTCAGGCCGTCGCGCACGTCCGGCAGCGCACGGCCCACGATGACGGCCATGGCGTAGTCGAGGTAGCTCCGCTGCATCTCGGACTGCAGGTCGACCTGGTCGATCTTGCCGTGCTCATGGAACGGATCGGGACGTTCTTCGTCAGTCATGTCTTCTCTGTCGTCTCGTGTCTGCCGCGGATCAGATGTCCAGGAAGCGGACGTCCTTGGCGTTGCGCTGGATGAAGGTCCGTCGCGACTCGACGTCCTCTCCCATCAGCACGCTGAAGATCTCGTCGGCCGCCGCGGCATCGTCGATGGTCACCTGGCGGAGCGTCCGCGTGGTGTGGTCCATCGTCGTCTCCCACAGCTCCTTGGCGTTCATCTCGCCCAGGCCCTTGTAGCGCTGGATGCCGGCGTCCTTCGGGATCCTCTTGCCGTTCGCGAGGCCGTCCTTCAGCAGGGCGTCGCGCTCCGCGTCGGAGTACACGTACTCGTGCGCGGCGTTGGTCCACTTCAGGCGGTAGAGCGGCGGCATCGCGAGGTAGACGAACCCGGCCTCGATGAGACCGCGCATGTAGCGGAACAGCAGGGTCAGCAGCAGCGTGGTGATGTGCTGGCCGTCGACGTCGGCGTCCGCCATCAGGACGATCTTGTGATAGCGCGCCTTCTCCAGGTCGAAGTCCTCGCCGATGCCCGTGCCGAAGGCCTGGATCATCGCCTGGACCTCCTTGTTGGCCAGAGCCTTGTCGAGGCGAGCGCGCTCGACGTTGAGGATCTTGCCGCGCAGCGCCAGGATCGCCTGGGTGTGCGGGTCGCGACCCTGCACGGCGGAGCCGCCGGCCGAGTCTCCCTCCACGAGGAAGATCTCGCTGATCGACGGGTCTTTGGAGGTGCAGTCCTTGAGCTTGTCGGGCATGGCCGCCGACTCGAAGACGCTCTTGCGGCGTGCGGTCTCGCGCGCCTTGCGCGCGGCCAGTCGCGCGGTCGCGGCCTCGACGGCCTTGGTGACGACGTTCTTCGCCTGCTTCGGGTTGCGGTCGAACCAGTCGCCGAGCTGGTCTCCGACGACCTTCTGCGTGAACGCCTTCGCCTCGGTGTTGCCGAGCTTCGTCTTGGTCTGCCCCTCGAACTGCGGCTCGCCGAGCTTGATCGAGATGACCGCGGTGAGCCCTTCCCGCACGTCGTCGCCCGTGAGATTGTCGTCCTTCTCCTTGAGGATGTTGTTGGCGCGCGCGTAACGGTTCACCAGCGTGGTGAGCGCCGCGCGGAAGCCCTCCTCGTGCGTGCCGCCCTCGTGCGTGTTGATCGTGTTGGCGTAGGTGAAGACGTTCTCGGTGTAGCCGGTCGTCCACTGCATCGCGACCTCGAGGGAGATCTTGCGCTCGGTGTCCTCGGACTCGAACGCGATGATCTCGTCGTTGACGACCTCGGCCTTGCGCACGTGGTTGAGGTAGTCGACATAGTCGACGAGGCCGCGCTCGTAGAGGAACACGTCCTCGCGCTGCCTCGTGACGATCGTTCCGTCGACCTCCTCCTCGACGATCGCGGAGGCGCGCTCGTCGTGCAGCTCGATCCGCAGGCCCTTGTTCAGGAACGCCATCTGCTGGAACCGGGTGCGCAGCGTGTCGTAGTCGAACTCGACGGTCTCGGTGAAGATCTCGGGATCCGGCCAGAACGTGATGATGGTCCCGGTCTGGTCGGTCTCCTCGCCCTTCTCCAGCTTCTGCTGCGGGACCCCTCCGTTCGCGAAGCTGTGGCGCCAGACGAATCCCTGCCGCCGGATCTCCACCTCGAAGCGGGTGGAGAGCGCGTTCACGACCGAGGAGCCGACGCCGTGCAGGCCGCCGGAGACCGCGTATCCGCCGCCGCCGAACTTGCCGCCCGCGTGCAGGATGGTGAGAACCACCTCGACCGTCGACTTGCTCGGGTCGGAGGAGTGCGGGTCGACCGGGATCCCTCGACCGAAGTCGACCACGCGGATCCCGCCGTCGGCGAGTATCGTCACGATGATCGCGTCGTTCGCTCCGGCGAGCGCCTCGTCGACGGAGTTGTCGACGATCTCGTACACCAGGTGATGGAGACCACGGGGCCCCGTCGAGCCGATGTACATGCCCGGACGCTTGCGTACAGCCTCGAGTCCTTCGAGGATCTGGATCGCGTCGGCGCCGTAGTCGCCGGATGGCGAGGCGCCGGTCTTGTCGGGAGTCTCTGTGCCCCCTGCGTTCTGGGGAGACGGGTTCGTTGTCGACTCGTTCTCGTCGGAGGGGGTTTCAGGCGTCATCGGAAGGCAGGCTCCACATCGAAATCTAGACCCTCATCTTACCCTGGTTCCGCTCCCAGCGCAGGCTTGTGCGCCCGTGTGCGCGTCTGAAACGCCGAAGAACAAGATGGACCCTGCCTCACCCATAGGTATCGCGAGGACCACGCCCTGGAACGGCTCTCGGACCCCATTTCCACGAGGGGACGTCCGGTCCGACGAAGCGGATGTTCTCCACACCGGCCTCCGGGTAGCGTCGGCCGATCTCGGTGACGATCACCGCGCGCATGTACTGGAGGTTCTTCGCCCAGGCCGTCGAGTCGCACTTGACGGTGAGCATCCCGCCCTCGAGCGAGACCGGCTCGGAATGACGCGCGGTGTCGGGTCCGGCGAGCTCAGCCCATTGCCGCACGAGGTCCTCGCGGCTGAGCGTGGCCTCCCAGCCGGAGTCCTTGCTGAGCGCGGTGAGCACGTCGCCGAGCGCGCCGGGATCGCGTCCTGGCGTGAACGGCGCGTTCTCGTCGTCGTCGACGATCCGGCGCCTCCGCCTCCAGGAGGTCGAGCTGGGGGTGAGGCCCCGCAGCCGCAGATAGGTCGCGACGGTCTCGGGGACGCGGACGCCGACCCCTTCACGATCCGTCATGACCGGCCTCCGTCCGTTCGCCGCCCGTGTCCTCGTCGCCGCGCTCGTCGCTGATGGTCCCGGCCGAGATCCGCACGACGTGCCGATGCAGGACCTCGGGGATATCCTCTTCCACCGCGGCCGTGACGACGACCTGCTCGTATCCCGCCGTGATGCCGGCGAGCCTTCTGCGCCGCTCGGCGTCGAGCTCGGCGAACACGTCGTCGAGGATGAGCACGGGATCGCCGGCCGGGGACTCGTTGCGCAGCAGCTCGGCCGACGCGAGTCGCAGGGCGAGCGCGACCGACCAGGACTCGCCGTGCGACGCGTACCCCTTGACGGGGAGACCACGGACCCGCAGAACGAGGTCGTCTCGATGCGGGCCCACGAGGGTCAGCCCGCGCTCCAGCTCGGCCGCGCGCTTGGCGGCGAGCGCGGCCCGGAAGAGCTCGGCCGTGGATCCGCCCGCGGTCGCGTCCTCCTCGTCGACGCCCTCTTCCGGATCCCCGCCGCGGATGGACTGCGCCCAGTGCAGCCGCGGGTCGTGGTCCTCTCCGGCGATCGCGGCGTAGGCTTCGGTCAGCGGCGGCTGAAGGTCGGCCGCGAGACGGGAGCGAGCGTCGATGATCTCGGCGCCGAGGGCGACGAGCTTGTCGTCCCAGACGTCGAGCGTCGTGAGCGCGTCGCCGCGGACGCCCCTGGCCCTCGCCGACTTGAGCAGCGCCGTGCGCTGGCGGAGCACGCGGTCGTAGTCCCCGAGGACGGCGGCCATCCGCGGAGTGCGCTGGATCAGGAGCTGATCGGCGAACCGCCGCCGAGCGGACGGGTCGCCCCGGACGATCTGGAGGTCTTCCGGGGCGAAGAGCACGACGTGCGCATAGCGGGGGAGGTCGGCGGTGCGTCCCGGTGCGCCGTTGATCCTGGCCTTGTTGGAGCCCTGACGGTTGATCTGCACCTCCGCGAGCACGGTGCGCTGGCCGTGGGCCAGCCGTGCGCGGACGATCGCGGCGTCCTGTCCGTCGCGCACCATCGGCGCATCGGAGGAGACCCGGTGCGACCCGAGCGTCGCGAGGAAGACGATCGCCTCGGCGAGGTTGGTCTTGCCCTGTCCGTTGCGTCCGACCAGGACGTTCGGGCCCCGGTGGAGGACGAGATCGGCGGTGGCGTAATTGCGGAAGTCCACGAGGTTGAGGCGCTCCACGATCACCGCATCAGCCTATCCGGGAGCGATGACATCGCCGCCTGCGACGAAGGACGGAACCGCGCAGGAGAGCAAAGGCTCGCCACGGCTCACGTGACCGGCCACATGCCGAACGCTCAGCGCAGCAGGAGGTTGGGCTGAAGCAGGTACTTGAACGAGTCGAGGCCGGCCTGATCGACCGAGGTCTGGCTCGTGACGAGCACCGGGCTCAGCTTGTTGGCGTTGTCGGAGGAGGTGAAGGTGACCCGCACGAACTCGCTCTTCACGGCGCCGAGCGCCTCGAGCAGGTACTGCGGGTTCAGTCCGAGGGTCACCTCGTCGCCGCCGAGGAGGTGGGCGTCGACCGACTCCGAGGCGCGGGCCTGCTCGCTGCCCGAGGCGTCCATCGTCACGCTGTCGGACCCGAACGTGAACCGCAGCGGCGCGGAACGGTCCAGGACCAGGGACACACGGCGCACAGCCTCAGCCAGCTCCGCGGTGTTGACGACGGCGTGGTGCTCGGTCTGGTCCGGGAACAGGCGACGTACGGGCGGGAAGTTGCCCTTGATGAGCAGCGAGGTGACCGTCTTGTTGCCGGCGGTGAAGGCGATGATCTCGCGGTCGCCGGCGCCGGAGAACGAGATCTGGATGGCGCCCGCGTTGCCGAAGGTCTTCCCGACCTCCTGCAGCGTGCGGGCGGGGACGAGCGCGGTCTGCTCCGAGGACTCGCCGTCCCACGGCACGTCGCGCAGCGACACCCGGTAACGGTCGGTGGCGACCAGGCTCAGCTGCTGCCCGCTCACCTCGAGCTGCACGCCGGTGAGGACCGGTGTCACGTCGTCGCGAGAGGCGGCGAAGCCCACCTGGGCGATCGCGGTGCTGAAGTCGTCGGCGGGGACCACCCCTGACGTGCCGCTCACCTCGGGGATCGACGGGTACTCCTCGACCGGCATGGCCGCGAGGGTGAAGCGCGCGGAGCCGCAGCGCACGGCGATGCCGCCGTCGTCCTCGACCGCGATCTCGATCGGCGCGTTCGGCAGTCGACTGGCGATGTCGGAGAGCAGGCGACCGTGGACGAGGATCGTGCCAGGCTCGTCCACGGTGGCTTCGATCGTCGTGCGTGCAGACGCCTCGTAGTCGAAGGCCGAGAGGGTGAGCCCGTCGTCGCCGGCCTCGATCAGGACTCCCGCGAGGATCGGCTGGGGGTTGCGCTGCGGGAGCAGCTTCACGACGAAGGACACAGCTTCGCTGAACACATCGCGATTGACCTGGAACTTCACTGAGCGCTCCTTCGTCGTCGTTCCACGGCAGACGCCGTCGCATGGCGAACGCCACGGGATCCCATGCTAATGCCAGGTTTCTTCGGATCCGCCAGCGGGCCGTCCGGCGGACGAGGGTCGTCCACGTCCGTGGCTCCTCAGGTGATCGGAGGGCCCTCTCCTGGGTTAAGTCCTTAACGATGTTAACAACTGTGGAGAATGTGGATAACTCTGGGGATTCCTGACGGGACAAGGGAACTACACGCGTGTGAGATGTGGATTTCCTGCGGAATCGTTGGGATCGGAGGCGATGGCCTTGCCGGTGCTTCCGCGAGGTTATCCACAGGATGAAGGGTTGGCTGGGGATTTCCGGGCCCTTCGACGGGCTGTCCTCCACAAGTTATCCACATGTGTATGACGTGAAATACCGCGGACGGACGGAAGGGCGGATCGCTCGGTTCAGCGCCGGCCGAGCTGCGTGGTGATCTCGGTGACCTGGTTGTAGATCGAGCGACGCTCCTTCATGAGGTCGCTGATCTTCTTGTACGCGTACATGACCGTGGTGTGGTCGCGGTTGCCGAACAGCTGCCCGATCTTCGGGAGCGAGAGGTTCGTCCGCTCACGGCACAGGTACATCGCGATCTGACGCGCCGTCGCGATCTGCTGGGATCGGCTGGAGCCGTAGAGGTCGTCGACCGTGAGCTTGAAGTAGCCGGCGGTGGCGGTGATGATGTCGGTCGGCGAGATGATGTTGTCCTCGGCCTGGTCGACGATGTCGCGGAGAACCGTCTGCGCGAGGGCCATGTCGAGCGTCGAGCGGTTGAGGCTCGCGAACGCGGAGACGCGGATGAGGGCGCCCTCGAGCTCACGGATGTTCGAGGAGACGACCGTTGCGATGTACTCCAGCACCTCGTCCGGGATGTGCAGGGCCTCACTCTGCGCCTTCTTGCGGAGGATGGCGATGCGGGTCTCGAGGTCGGGCGCCTGGACGTCGGTGATGAGGCCCCACTCGAAGCGGCTGCGCATCCGGTCCTCGAACCCGGTGAGGTGCTTGGGCGCGACGTCGCTGGTGATCACGACCTGCTTGTTGTGATCGTGCAGGGTGTTGAACGTGTGGAAGAACGCCTCCTGGGTCTCCGCGCGTCCTTGGAGGAACTGGATGTCGTCGATCAGGAGGATGTCCACGTCGCGGTACCGGGCCTGGAAGGCGGCGCCGCGGTTGTTCGCGATCGAGTTGATGAAGTCGTTCGTGAACTCCTCGCTCGAGACGTATCGGACGCGGACTCCCTGGTAGAGGGACTGCGCGTAGTCGCCGATCGCGTGGAGGAGGTGGGTCTTGCCGAGGCCGGAGTCCCCGTAGATGAAGAGCGGGTTGTACGCCTTGGCCGGGGCCTCGGCCACGGCGACCGCCGCGGCGTGGGCGAAGCGGTTCGACTGCCCGATCACGAAGCTGTCGAACGTGTACTTGGGGTTGAGGCGGGAGTCGTGGCGGATCGGCGTCGGCTGCTCGATGGGGGACTCGGCGCGCGGCTGCTCCTGTCCCTGGCGCGGACCCCCGAAGTCCGCGACCGGGATCGGCATCGTCTGCTGCTCGGCGAGCTCCTGGTTCACGATCACACGGAAGGCGGTGACCTCGTCGCCGGCGCGGCCGAGCGCCTCCATGATCGGCAGCCGGAGGCGCTTGTTGATCTGCGCCGCGGTCAGGTCGTTGGGGACGTCGAGGTAGAGGGTCGCGCCCATGACGCCGGCGGGGACCGCGAGGCTGAGGAAGCCGTGCAGCTGCGGGGTGACGCGATCGTCGTCGGCGAGGGCGTCGAGGAGGACGTTCCAGATGGGAACCTCTGGCTGCGCGGATGACGACATGGTGCTCCGGGGGTTGGAGCGGCGGCGCAGAGCGGCCTGCCGGCTGTGGATAACTGCTCGTGCCACGGTAGTCAGCGCGGCGGCGGAGGGCAACCTGCGTCCCGGATTCTGGGGAGAACGTGCGGACGCGTGTCGGTTCCGCGGAACCCTCCACAGCTGTGGATAATGGCTGAGGCCAGGAGCCTCGGTTTGCGATGTCAGGGGCGACGTCGTAGCCTTAATCGGTTGACTTATGCCTTTCGGCAGTCTTTGTCCGCCCGTCTCCGGTCGCAGCGATCCCGGTGACAGCACTCCCGGAGTAACTCATGAGCAAGCGCACCTTCCAGCCCAACAACCGTCGTCGCGCCAAGAAGCACGGTTTCCGCGCCCGCATGCGTACCCGCGCCGGCCGCGCCATCCTCTCGGCACGCCGCGCGAAGGGCCGCACCGAGCTCTCGGCCTGAGACCTGTGCTCGCCCGCCGCCACCGGCTCACGCGCGGGAGCGACTACCGATCGGTGGTCCGCCGCGGTAAGCGGTATGGCGGTGCGCGGGTCGTCACCTCGGTCCTTCTCACGGACGAGGACCGCCCCACGAGGTTCGGCTTCATCGTGAGCAAGCAGGTCGGCACCGCCGTCGTCCGCAACACCGTGCGGCGACGGCTGAAAGACGTGTGCGCGCGCACCCTCGACCGGCTCCCCGTCGGCACGGATGTCGTCATCCGAGCCTTGCCGGCCGCGGCGGACGCCCCGTTCGCCGACCTGCTCGCGGACGTCTCCCGGGCCGTGGCCCGCATCGAGGCCCGCTCATGAGCGCCCTTCCGTCGTACGCGCGGGGGACGGCGCACATGCACGGCGCCGACGCGTTACGTGCGATCCCGCTTGTCCCGAGGAACCTCGTCCTGGGCTTCCTGACCGCGTATCGAGCGGTGATCTCGCCGCTGTACGGGGACGTCTGCGCTTTCTACCCATCCTGTTCCGCCTACGCTGTAGGTGCGGTGCAACAGCACGGCGCCCTCAAGGGCGCGGGGCTGGCGGCATGGCGCATCGTCCGGTGCAACCCCTGGACCCATGGCGGTGTGGATGACGTGCAGCCGCACGAGAACTTCCGGTACGCCCTCACTCCGCGAGGGTTCGTCGTACCTTCCCGAAAGGACTGATCTGTGGGCCTGGACCTTCTGCTGGCGGCGTCGTCGCCGACCCCGTCCGAGGGTGGCGGCTTCGACCTGATCGGCACCATCATGTGGCCGTTCAAGTTCCTGGTCGAGGCGATCCTCGTCGGATGGCACTGGCTGCTGACCGCCGTCGGGCTCCCGACCGCGGCGGGACTCACGTGGGTGCTATCGATCGTCGGTCTCGTGATCGTCATCCGCGCGGCCGTCTTCCCGCTCTTCGTGCGGCAGATCAAGAGCCAGCGGAAGATGATGGAAATCGCTCCTGAACTGCGAAAAGTTCAGGAGAAATACAAGGGAAAGCGGGATCAGCTCAGCCGTGAGGCGATGAGCCGCGAGACCATGGCGCTGTACCGGAAGCACGGGACGACGCCGATGTCGAGCTGTCTTCCGCTGCTCGTGCAGATGCCGTTCCTGCTGGGGATGTTCTACACGCTCAGCGACGTCAAGAAGCACGCCGAGGCGGGCGTCGGCGGCGTGGGTCTGCTCAGCGCGGCGCTCACGAAGGAGTTCTACGACGCGAAGCTCTTCGGCGTCGCGCCGCTGCACACGAGCCTGATCGATGCGATCAACCAGAAGCCCGAGGGCTGGGAGGTCACGGTCACGATCCTCGTGATCCTCGTGATCCTCATGATCGCCTCGCAGTTCTTCACCCAGCTGCAGATCATCTCCAAGAACCTCTCGCCTGAGGCCAAGACCGGTCAGGCCTATCAGATGCAGCGCATCATGCTCTACGTGCTGCCCCTCGGCTTCATCTTCTCGGGTCTGTTCTTCCCGCTGGGCGTGGTGATCTATTGGTTCGTCAGCAACCTGTGGACGATGGGGCAGCAGTTCCTCGTGCTGCGCGAGATGCCGACCCCCGGATCCGATGCGGCGAAGGCGCGCGAGGAGCGCCTGGCGCGCAAGGGCAAGGCGATCAACGCCGAGGGCAAGGTCGTGCCGATGGAGAGCTACCAGGCCGAGCAGCGTCGGATGCTGGAGGAGGCTGAGCGGGCGAAGGCGGAGGCTCCGAAGCGACAGCAGCCGATGAGCAAGAAGCGCGCGAAGAAGAAGGGTGAGTCGTGAGCGAGCAGGAGACCACCGCGGCGGACCCGCGGCACGAGAGTCGCTCCGTCAGTGAGCTGGAGCACGAGGGCGACGTCGCGGCAGACTTCATCGAGGGACTCCTCGACGTGGCGGACATCGACGGCGATCTCACACTCGACGTTCGCCAGGGTCGGGCCTATGTCTCGGTCGACGCCGAGGGCGACGGCCTTCGAGTCCTCTCTGAGCCGGACACCGTGCAGGCGCTGCAGGAGTTGACCCGGCTTGCCGTGCAGAGCAAGACGGGGGCGTTCTCCCGCCTCATCCTCGACGTCGGCGGATCGAGGGACGCCCGTCGTCACCAGCTCGAGAGGCTCGTCGACCTCGCCGTGACGAAGCTCGAAGACGGGGCTTCGCAGGCCTCTCTCCCATCGATGTCGAGCTATGAGCGCAAGCTGGTCCATGACATCGTCGCCGAGCGGGGTCTCGTCTCCGAGTCCTATGGCGAGGGGCCGAGTCGACACACCGTGATTCGGCGTGCCTGACGTTTCACGTGAAACATCCCGTCCCTGCGTGACGAGGTCGGGGAGGGGAGCGTATGAGCGGTGATGAGCGGGCCACGCCGGAGGCCGAGCCTGCTGTCGCCGTGGATCTCTTCGGGACCGGTATCGAGCGCGCCAGGGAGTTCGCCGGCGCGCTCGTCCGCGAGGGAGAGGCGCGTGGTCTGATCGGCCCCCTCGAGCTCCCGCGGCTCTGGACCCGACACATCCTCAACAGTGCGATCGCTGCTCCGCTTTTCTCTGGAACAGCCGCCGATGTCGGCTCGGGGGCAGGTCTTCCCGGCATCGTCCTCGCGATCGCCCGACCGGACGTCCGATGGACCCTCGTCGAGCCGATGGAAAGGCGCGTCGCCTGGCTGACCGAGCAGGTCGCCGCCCTCGACCTCGACAACGTCGAGGTCCTTCGCGGGCGTGCCGAGGAGATCGGCCGTGCCGGTGCCTTCGACACCGTGACAGCGCGTGCCGTGAGTGCGTTGCGCACACTCATTCCCCTCACCGCGCCGCTCGTCCGCGACGGAGGAGAGCTCGTTCTCCTCAAGGGCGTGAATGCGGAGAAGGAGATCGGTGCGGCGCAGAAGCAGATCCGTCGCTTCGGCCTGAGCGATGTGCGCGTCGAGATCCTCGGCGAGGGCGTTCTCACCGAGACCACCCGAGCGGTCCGCGCGTTCGTCCGCGTCTGAGCTCACCAGCAGATTCTGCTCCGTGGCGGGCGGAAACCTGGCGCGATGTGCCGGTTCGATCGTCTCTCCGGGACGAACCGGCTGTTGCCCTCCGCCCTCATCGACACAGGACGTCGGCGGACCTCCTTGTACGGAGGGGACTTCCGAGCTCTGGCAGGATCGTTGTGTGACCGGCTTGCATCACGTGGAGATCTGGATCGCCGACCTGGCGTCGGCCCGACGTGAGTGGGGCTGGCTGCTAGAACGACTGGGCTTCACGCTGATCGCCGAGTGGGAGGGCGGCTTCTCCTGGGAGGCGGGCGGGAGCTATCTCACGCTCACCACGTCGCCGAACCTCGCCTCGGGAGGTCATGACCGCCGGAGGCCCGGCGTGAATCACCTCGCCTTCGGGGCGGGATCGCCGGCGCAGGTGGATGCGATCATCGCCGATGCGACGGCGCACGGATGGTCTCCTCTCTACGCGGATCGATATCCTCATGCGGGCGGAGATGGTCACTACGCCGGATGGCTGGAGAACGCGGAGGGGTTCAAGGTCGAGATCGTCGCCCGCTAACCATCTCGAGGCGCCACGGGTGAGAGGGGAGACACTTGACCCGGTTCTTCCTGTCCCGGCGGAGCCCCCTTCACGGGAGCCGGATACGACGATGAGGAC
Source organism: Microbacterium sp. S308A+ (assembly GCF_049800815.1). Lineage (NCBI taxonomy): Bacteria > Bacillati > Actinomycetota > Actinomycetes > Micrococcales > Microbacteriaceae > Microbacterium > Microbacterium sp. S308A+. Next base: position 78,575 of record NZ_JBNAFT010000003.1, read on the forward strand.
CCTCATGTTTCACGTGAAACGCGTCGCTCGGGGGTGATTGCCCGCCGGAGGTCTCTCTCTGTCGGCTCAGACGATTAGAGTGGAGAGGCACCTTGCCCCGTCTCCGTCGAAAGGAGTGGATGTTTCACGTGAAACAGTCTGAGACGACCTCGACGACGGGATACGGGGCGGACACCCCGCTGGCGCGTGAACTCGCGGATCTGACCGCACGGCGCAGGGCGCTGGAAGGTGTATCGGTGACCTTTTCCGGACCCACACGGATCTTCACGATCTCGAATCAGAAAGGTGGCGTCGGCAAGACGACCACCGCCGTGAACATCGCCTCTGCGATGGCGCAGCTGGGTGGTCGCGTCCTCGTCATCGATCTCGACCCCCAGGGCAACGCCTCGACAGCACTCGGAGTCGCACACACGGCGGATGTCCCGAGCATCTACGACGTCCTTATCAACGAGACCCCGCTCGCCGACGTGGTCCAGGCCAGCCCTGAGTCCCCGTCGCTTCTCTGCGCGCCGAGCACGATCCACCTCGCCGGTGCGGAGATCGAGCTCGTCTCCCAGGTGGCACGTGAGCATCGGCTGCGCACGGCGCTGCAGACCTATCTCGCGTCGCAGCAGATTGACGTCGTGATCATCGACTGTCCGCCGTCGCTCGGTCTTCTGACGATCAACGCCTTCACGGCTGCGACCGAGGTGATGATCCCCATCCAGTGTGAGTACTACGCGCTCGAAGGGTTGAGCCAGCTCCTGGGCAGCATCCGGATGATCCAGAAGCACCTGAACCCGGCGCTCCAGCTCACGACGATCCTTCTCACCATGTTCGATGGACGCACGCGACTCGCTCAGCAGGTCGCCGACGAGGTTCGCGGGCATTTCTCCGACGAGGTTCTGGACACTGTGATCCCACGCTCGGTGCGGGTCTCCGAGGCGCCGAGCTTCGGACAGACGGTGATTGCCTACGATGGGCAGTCGGTGGGCGCGATCGCCTATCAAGAGGCTGCCGTGGAGATCGCCGGTCGTGCGGCGCGTACCGGAAAGGGGAACTGATGGCCAAGCGCACAGGACTGGGGCGAGGCATCGGCGCTCTGATCCCGACCACGGACCAGAGTGAGCGACCCGTGGACGTCTTCTTTCCTGGTGCGAAGTCCGCGACACCGGTCGACTCCTCGGTGGAGGAACAGCTCGTCGCTGTCCCCGGCGCCCGGCTGATCCAGGTCGACCCGCACGCGATCGTGCCGAACCCCCGGCAGCCGCGTACGCATTTCAAGGAGGAGGACCTCGCCGAGCTGGTGCACAGCGTGCGGGAGTTCGGCGTCCTCCAGCCGGTGGTGGTGCGGACCAACGCCGACGGTGCCTATGAGCTGATCATGGGGGAGCGCCGTACCCGTGCCGCGCGGGAAGCCGGGCTGGAGACGATTCCTGCGATCCTTCGCGAGACGGCCGAGGAGGATCTGCTCCGCGACGCCCTGCTCGAGAACCTCCACAGATCAGAGCTGAACCCGTTGGAAGAGGCGTCCGCGTACCAGCAGCTTCTTGAGGACTTCGGTACGACGCAGGAGGAGCTGGCCGCGCGCATCGGGCGATCCCGTCCGCAGATCAGCAACACGATCCGGCTGCTGAAGCTCCCGGTGCCGGTGCAGCAGCGGGTGGCCGCGGGCGTCCTCTCCGCGGGCCATGCCCGCGCTATCCTCTCGCTCGCCGACCCGGAGGCCATGCAGAAGCTCGCGGACAAGGTGGTGAACGAGGACCTCTCCGTGCGCGCGACGGAGGAGGCCGCCAAGAACATCCAGGCGTCCTCCGGTTCGACGCGACCGAGCAAGCCACAGGCCGGGGCACGGCGCGCTTACCTCGACGAGGTCTCCGGCCGGCTCGGCGACCGCCTGAACACACGGGTCCAGATCACTCTCGGCGCGAGGAAAGGCCAGGTCAAGATCGAATTCGCCTCGATCCAGGACCTCAATCGCATCCTCGACGAGCTGGGTGAAGACGGGTACGGTTCCCGCTGACGGCCGTACCTCACCGGAGCGTTCCACGTGAAACGCTGCGGTACGGTCTGCGTGTTCGCGGTGCGCGGATCGTGGGCCGCTCCGGCCCCTCTGTCCGAGGTCGCACATAGGCTTGTCTGGTGAGTGATTCCCCGGTGCGGCGCGCGAGCCTCGAGGTGCTGCGCGCGGAGGCCGCAGATGAGCGAGCCGTTCTCATTCAGGAACGGCTGCTCGCGGGGGAGGATCCGTGGGCGTTCATGGAGGAGCTGCCCACCACCGATGAGCTGGTCGTCTTCCTGCTGCGGGCGGAGGAGATCGAGGCGAGCGGGGGAGTGCGACCCGACGAGGCCGGGCATTATGGGATGCTCCGTCAGATCGCTCTGGACTATCCCGAGCTGACTCCCGCCGTCTGGACGCTTCTCGGTGAGCGGCTTCCGCACCGCCCGTGGGATCCTGTCGTCACCGAGGTGCAGGAGAGCTGACACGAGGGCGGGACACGGCCCACGAGTGCCGGGGCAGTCGCCAGGGCCGCGGCGGTTGTCCGGGCATCCGGTGACGACGCAGACATCGCGACACCGCCCGTTTCACGTGAAACAACCATCGCTGCGACGCCTGCGGACCGCAGCCTGCCCTCGGAGAACACCCTTGACCTCGGGTCAAAGACTTCGGGTCAAACGTCGCCGGTCCGTCTCCCTCGGGGAGTCGTTCCCCGCCCCCGGGCGAATCATCCGAGGAAACGATGAAGCCCGCCTCCGCAGCGGCGGGGGCGGGCTTCAGAAGCGAGGATCAGCCGAGGAAGGCGGCGAGGTCCTGCTCGAGCGCGAACTTCGGCTTGGCGCCGATGATCGTCGTCTTGACGTCACCGCCCTGGAAGACCTTCATCGCCGGGATCGAGGTGATCTGGTACTTCATGGCCAGCTCGGGGTTCTCGTCGACGTTGAGCTTCAGGATGGTGATCTTGTCCGGATGCTCCGACTGGATCTCGTCGAGGACAGGCGCGACCATGCGGCACGGCCCGCACCACGCGGCCCAGAAGTCGACCAGAACGGTGCCTTCGGCCTGAAGCACGTCCTGCTCCCAGGTCGCCTGGCTGGTTGCCTTGGCAGTCATGGATTCTCCTTGTTCGTGAACGATGACGTTCATCCGCCTCAACAGCGCGTCGAGCCGGAATGTTCCCGCGTCAGGCGGTGATGATCTCGGCGGCCTCGGCCGCGGGCATCTCGACCGAGGCGTCCTCCAGGTCGGCGAGGAAGTGCTCGGCGTCGAGGGCTGCGACGGTCCCGGACCCTGCGGCGGTGGCGGCCTGACGGTAGGTCGGGTCGATCACGTCGCCCGCAGCGAAGACGCCAGGGACGGAGGTGCGCGAGGAGCGGCCGTCGACCCAGATCGTGCCCTCAGGGGTGAGCTCGAGCTTGTCGTGCACGAGATGCGTGCGCGGGTCGTTGCCGATCGCGATGAAGAGACCGTCGAGAGCGAGCTCGCGTGTGGAGCCGTCGACCGTGTCCCGCAGGCGGACTCCGGTCGTGGCCTCGTCGCCGAGGATCTCTTCGACGGCGCTGTTCCACACGAACTCGATCTTCTCGTTGGCGAAGGCGCGCTCCTGCATGATCTTGGAGGCGCGGAGCGAGTCCTTGCGATGGATCACATAGACCTTGTCGGCGAAGCGGGTGAGGAAGGTGGCCTCCTCCATCGCGGAGTCGCCGCCGCCGACCACGGCGATCGTGCGCTCGCGGAAGAAGAAGCCGTCGCAGGTGGCGCACCACGAGACGCCGTGTCCGGAGAGGCGTTCCTCGCCCTCGACGCCGAGCTTGCGGTAGGCGGAGCCGGTGGCATAGATGATCGTCGAAGCCTCGTGGACGGCTCCGCTGCCGAGGACTACCTTCTTCACCGGTCCGTCGAGCTCGAGCTCGGTGACGTCGTCGTAGACGATCTCGGTGCCGAACCGCTCGGCCTGCTGCTGGAGCCTGGCCATGAGCTCTGGACCCTGGATGCCCTCGGGGAAGCCGGGGAAGTTCTCGACCTCGGTCGTGTTCATCAGCTCGCCGCCGACCTCGACGGAGCTCGCGATGAGAAGCGGCTGGAGGCTCGCTCGGGCCGCGTAGATGGCGGCGGTGAAACCGGCGGGTCCTGAGCCGATGATGATGACCTGGCGCATTGCTTCTCCTCGCGTTCACGTGCCTCAACACATGGTAGCCGGGCGGCATTCCCTCCGGCCGGGGCGGCCGGGGGATCGCGGAGGCGTCGGAGGGGCAGTGCGGAGGCGTCGCAGTGCCGCCCGTCGCGTCAGCCTTGCGTAGCCGCGTACGTGAGCGCGTGGAGGGGTGCGGCAGCGTGTGCCGTGTACTCCTCGACGCCCTGGCGAAACGGATCGGTGCCCGCTCCCGTCGCAAGAACGTCGCTTCTGGCTGGCTATTGCGACAGAATTCGCGACGGAAACGGGCAGGTGGGGCACCGGAGAGGAACGGGGAGGCGGGGGTGCCGGACCGGAACGGGAGGCGGGGCGTCGACCGTCCTCAGGAGAGCCCGCGGTTGTCGCGCCACAGCTCCGCGGCGCGGGCAGCGGCTCGCTCGACGAGGGCGCGGAGCTCGGGGCGATCCGGAACGCGGAAGGACGTGTAGGCGCCGCGTCCGCCCGTTACCGGGCGGCCGTAGGCCTTGGCCGCGAGAGTGCCGTCGGGCAGGAGCCGCACGTTGAGGGTCTGCAGTTCGAAGAGCTCGCCGCGGCGTTCGTCGGTCCAGCGGAGCTCCGCGGGGATCGTCACGTTCATCGCGAGCGCCGAGACGCCGTCGGGGTCGAGATCGGTCATGGGTCCATCCTCCTCCGACCGGCGTCCCCGTCGCGAGCGGCCGTCGCTCAGCGCCCGGGAAGGAAGCGTCTCACGAGGCCGCTCGCCGCCGCGAGCTCGGGAGTCCGCAGCAGCGCGAGGACCCCGAGGTACACCACGAGCACCACGGGTCCGATCACGAGGCATCCCGCGGCACCGGCGAGCTGCGACCCGGCCGTCCACCCGTCCGCGCCGCCGAGGAGCAGGTACACGCCCCATCCGGCCGCGGCGGCGGGGACGCCGCCGACGACGAACCGGAGGAGCGACAGCAGCCACGCCCCCGTTCCGAGACCGCCCAGTCGGCGTCGGAGCAGCCAGGTCGCGACGATGGTCTGCAGCAGCGTCGCGAAGGACTGACCGAGGGCGAGCGCGGCCGCGAGGTGTTCCGTCGCCAGCATCCCGAAGGTCCAGAGGGCCTGCGCGCCGAAGGCGGTCCCGACGACGAGCGCCGCCTGGAGGATCGTGAACAGGAACGGGGTCCGGGTGTCACCGTAGGCGTAGAAGGTGCGCTGCACGATGAAGAGCACCGCGAGCGGGAGGAGCGAGACCAGATAGGCGACCAGCACCAGCGCCGCGTCGACCGCGCCCTGCGCGTCGGTCGTGAAGACACGGGAGGCGGGGATCGCGGCGGCGAGGACCGCGGCGAGGGCACCGGTGATGAAGAGGCCGAGGATGCGGATGCTCCGCGAGATGTCCGCGCGCACGTCGTCGTCGCGCCCGGCCGCCGCGTGCTCGCTGATCTGGGTGAAGTAGGGCGTCCCGATCGAGAGGACGATCACGGAGTAGGGGAGCATGAAGACGAGCCAGGCGTTCATCATGACCGCGAGCGACGCGCCCTGGCCGGAGGCCTCCGAGGCGACCTGGTGTTGGAGGTAGCCGGAGACGAGGCTCACGACGGCCATGAGGAGGGTCCAGCTCGCGAGCTTCCCGGTCTTGCCGAGACCCACCCCGCGCCACCGGAAGTCCGGACGCAGCGACAGGTGCGTCCGCGGCCAGAAGAGCAGCAGCACGAGAGCCTGCAGTGCGATCCCCAGGGTGGCGAGGCCGCCGAGCCAGGCGATGCGATCCGGCGTCCAGCTCTCGGTCGTCGTCTGCACGCCGCCGAAGGCGGCGGCGAGGATCAGGAAGCCGGCGATCGACACCAGGTTGTTGACGACAGGCGCCCAGGTGAACGGGCCGAAGATGCGGCGTGCGTTCAGAGTCTCGCCGATCATCGCGTACAGACCGTAGAAGAGGATCTGCGGGAGGCACCAGTAGGCGAAGGCGATCGCGAGAGCCTGCATCCCCGGCGAGGCCCTGCCCGCGACGAAGGACACGAGGAAGGGCGCGAGGAGCATCGCGACCGCGGTGGTGACGATCAGGACCACCGTTCCCAGGGTGAAGAGCTTGGAGATGAACGCGCTGCCGCCGTCCTTGTGCGCGGCGGCCTGCACGATCTGGGGGACGATCACCGCGGTGAGGATGCCCGTCGAGATGAGAGAGAAGACGTCGTTGGGCAGCTGGTTGGCCGCGGCGAAGGCATCGGCGGCCTCGGATCTGCTCGCCCCCACCAGCATGACCAGGACGATCGTGCGGAGCAGCCCCGTCGCCCGCGAGACGAGGGTGCCTGCGGCGAGGAGCGCGCTCGCGCGTCCGAGACTGCTCATCGATCGTCCTTGTCGTCGGTGCGGACCGGCGTCTCGTCGGCGTCTCCGGGTTCCATGCCCTCGTCGGCATGAACGCGGTCTGCGGCGCGACGGCGCAGGATCGTGCGGATCACGCCGCCGCCGATGAGAAGAGCGGCGATGCCCCCGAGCACGAGTAGCCCGATGCTCTCCCACTCCGCGTGCACGGTCAGCCGCGCGGTCTGCGGCGTGCCGACGGGGACACCGGTCGGGCTCGTGAGGGACAGCCTGAGGTCGACCTCGGCGGTCGCGACCCGCGACTCCACCGGGATCTTGAGCCGGTTCGTGCTCCGCGGCTGCCCCTTTGCCTCGACGAAACGCTCGACCGCCAGCCGGCCGTCGCTCGGCTGCACCTCCATGACCACGTTCACGGGATAGGGAAGGTCGTTGCGCAGCCAGATCGGCACGTCCACGGCCGCGCTGATGAGGATCGGGTTGGAGGGCTGGATGCCCACCGCGTCGAGCGTCTTGCGCGTCGCTGCGCGCTGGTCGGCGGCGGCGAGGGCGAACGAGGACGCGTCGGCGTTCTCCCCCACGGCGAGCAGGCGCAGGATCGAGATGCGCTGCCGGACCGTGAGCTGTGTCGGGTCCTCGAGGATGGAGGAGAACGCGGCGATCTGGCGCTCGTCCTCCAGCGCGGCGGTGACGGCGGCGGCCCGGTCTGCGGCTGCGCCGGAGGTGAGCGTCAGCGGCACGGCGGCCGTGGCGAGCAGCTCGCTCAGGGACGGGCCGCGTGGTCCGGCCGCGACCGACGCCAGGGCCGCGCTCAGGCCGTCGCCGGGGCGTGAGGCGTTGCGGTCCAGGCCGACCAGGACCGGCGCTGCGGGGTCGGCGAACCAGAGCATCGCCTCGGCCTCGGCGAGCGGGGCGCCGCGACGGACGGGGTCCTTCTCTGCCGAGGCACGGCTCAGAGCATCCGAGACGGCGGTGTCCGTGGTCAGCACACCCGCGCGGTCGACCACGCCGCGAGCCGCGACCGGGGCGCCGTCGACGCCCGACGTGGCAGAGGTGGAGGGAAGGATCGTGGTCGTCGCGATCCCAGGGGCGGCCGGATCCGCGTACCGGGAGAGAACGGCCACGTCGGCGCCGGACACCTCGCCGCGTGGCCAGAGGAGCGCGGGCTGCGCCGTCCCGATGTCGGTGAGCGCCGCGTAGTCCACCGTCGCCCCGGTCCCGGCGGTCTCTGTCGGGACCGGAGCGACCGGGCTCGCGCTCGGGGATGCCGTGCCCGTGGAAGACGGACTCATGGAGGGGGCGGGCGAGGGCTGTCTGTCGCTGAGGAACGGCGTAAGGGTGTCCACGGCGAGCGGCGCGGTGAGTCCTGCGGCGGCCTGTGCAGCCGTGTCCGCGTCGCCGAACTGGAGCCGGAAGCGCTCGTTCGGCAGGGAGAGGAGTCGATCCAGCCAGGCGACCGCCGTCGGCGGCGCGGTGGTCCCGAGCACCCGGATGGCCGCGGGGATCGCGGGGTCGACGGCGAGGATCGCGGTGGTCCCGGAGGCCGCGTCGAGCTGGGCGGACAGCGACCCGCCCGGTGCCGTGAGGGTGGCGAGCTCCTCGGCGCTGAGCAGACTGCCGCTGGCCGTCCCGGCGGGGGAGGCCGTGAACGGGACCACGGCGCTCACGGCAGGGCGAGCGCCACGGGCGACGACGATCACGCTCCGCGAGACGACCGACGCCGATGCCGACGCGTCCGTCGTGGACGGCTCCCAGGTCGCGCGGAGCGGGTACACCCCGGGGCCCAGGGCGCCCACTTCCGTGGCAGGGACGGTCACCGCGGCGGTGCCGGTCTCTCCGCCGGCGACCGCAGGGGCCTCGGCGACGCCGATGGCGGCGAGGGCGGGGGAGGACTCGTCGTCGAGCCAGGCCGTCACGGCGGCGCGATCGGGAAGGGCCGTGCGCCCGATGTCCAGACGCACGCTCCCGGAGGACGTGCGCTCCGTCCCGTCGTTGCGGATCGACACCGTGGCGGCGAGCGGGCTGCCGGGGGCGTAGGTGCCCCGGGCGTCGGGAGCGAGCGCGATATGGACGCTCTCGTCGCTCTCGGCAGTGGCGGTGGGGACCGGGTCCGCGGCCCTGGCCGCAGGGGCGGTCGTCAGCGCAACCCCCGGCGCGACAACGCCCAGCGCCAGGCCGAGCACCGCGACGAGCACGAGCCCTGCGCGGCGTCGTCGGCGGGGAGGAAGAGGCCCGGTGCGTCGCGAGGACATGCGGGCGGGGGAGCGGAATGGGGTCATGGAGAGTTTCCTCGAGCGCCGGGGAGGGGCGCGGATGAGTCGTGGCCCTGCGATTCTAGGCGGCGGTGTCGAGCGAACCCTGGAGGCGGGCGGATGACCGTCCGCGTAGAGTGACGCCGTGGTCCGACACCTCACCCCTCGTCCCGACCCGGTGCTCTGCGCCGCGCTCGCCGCAGACCTCGACGCCGCAGACTTCCGTTCCGAGCCCTTGCGCGCCGCCTGGGGCGAGGAGGCCGACGACGCGCTGGCACGAGGGATCCGCTCACCGCTGCTGCGCGGGATCGCGGGCCGCTCCGATCCCCTGGCCACGCTCGGGCGGCTGTTCGTGGTCGGCCTGCCGCAGCCGCTCGACGCGGTCGCCGCCGCTCTGCCGCGCACCGGCGTGCCAGGGCTGGAGGCTCTGGGGCTGGCCTTCGCCGAGGATGAGGCGGTGATCCCGGCCGCGCTCGTCCGGCCGCAGTCCTTCGTTGACGCGGACGGCGTCGGGGAGTGGTGGATCGCGAGCGATCTCGACGAGATCGCCCTCGGCTCGGCACTCCCTGCCGATCACGTGCTCGGCGTCGGCGGAGCCTCGCGCACGCTGGCCTCGCTCGTGATGCCGTCCTCCGTGGACCGCGCTCTCGACCTCGGCACCGGGTGCGGGATCCAGGCGCTGCTGGTCGCACGCCACGCCGGACACGTCGTGGCGACGGACCTCTCTGGGCGCGCGCTGGCCTACGCCGAGCTGAACGCGCTGCTCGCCGGGGTGCGCAACATCGAGTTCCGCCACGGCAGCATGTTCGAGCCCGTGGCGGGGGAGAGCTTCGGGCTCGTCGTGTCCAACCCGCCGTTCGTGATCACGCCGCGCCGGGAGGACGTTCCGGCGTACGAGTACCGTGACGGCGGTCTGGTGGGCGACGCGCTGGTCGAGCGGTTCGTCCGGGAGGTCGGCGATCACCTGTCTCCGGGCGGGACCGCGCAGCTGCTCGGCAACTGGGAGTCCAGGGACGGCGCGGCGGGTCTCGACCGGCTCCGGTCCTGGATCGACCCCGCGCTGGACGCGTGGGTGGTGGAGCGGGAGAGCCTCGGTCCCCTCGCCTATGCCGAGCTGTGGATCCGTGACGGCGGAACCACCCCGCGCGACCCCGCCTTCGAGCCGCTGCTGGACGCCTGGTGCGACGACTTCGCCGAGCGCGGCGTGCGCGAGGTCGGATTCGGGTACGTGCTGATCCGCCGCCCGCCTGTGGCGCAGACCCCCGGTCCGTCCCCTGACCCGCTGCGCCGCTTCGAGCGGATCGTGCAGACGGCGTCCAATCCCGGTCGCGCCTTCCTCGACGGGCTGCGGGCGCACGACGTCCTGGCCGGCGGCCTCCCCGACGTCCTCCTCGTCGCCGGTGACGTCACCGAGGCCCGTCATCATCTGCCGGGCGAGGACGCGCCGAGCGTGATCGAGCTGCGCCAGGGCGGCGGTTTCGGTCGGACCGTCGGGGTGGACCCGGCTCTGGCCGGCTTCGTCGGCGCGTGCGACGGCGATCTCACGACGCCGCAGATCGTCGCCGCGCTGGCCGAGCTGTTCGAGGTCCCGCTCGCGGAGCTCTGGGCGGATCTCGAGCCCCGGATCCGCGAGCTCGTGCTCGACGGCCTCCTCGTCCCCGCGGGAGACGGGTCGGGGGAATGATGGCCGGATCCATGCGTTCGAATAGATCATGAAGGCTTTCGGATTCCTCTCCTTCGGGCACTACGCCGACGTGCCGGGCTCGGCGACGCGCACCGCGGGCGACATGCTGCGCCAGACCATCGAGATCGCGCAGGGCGCCGACGAGATCGGCGTGAACGGCGCCTACGTCCGTGTGCACCACTTCGCGCGCCAGGCCGCGTCGCCGATGCCGCTGCTGGCGGCGATGGCCGCGCGCACCTCGCGGATCGAGGTGGGGACGGGCGTCATCGACATGCGCTACGAGAACCCGCTCCAGTTCGCGGAGGAGGCGGCGGCGCTCGACCTCATCGCGGACGGCCGGATCGCCCTCGGCGTGAGCCGAGGGTCACCGGAATCCGTGATTCGCGGCTATGAGGCATTCGGATACACCGGGTCGAAGGACCCGCGAGGTGCCGACCTCGCACGCGAGCACTTCGAGTTGTTCCTCCGCGCAATTGAGGGTGAGGGGCTCGCCGAGCGCGACCCGTCAAGCCCGTTCGGAGGCGGCACCGGCCTGCAACGTATTGAGCCGTACTCGCCTGGATTGCGGTCACGTATCTGGTGGGGCGCGGGCAACAGGGAGTCCGCCGAGTGGGCTGGTCGTAAGGGCGTCCATCTCATGTCATCAACGCTTCTCACCGAGGCCGACGGGACGCCCTTCGACGTCCTTCAGGCACAACAGATCGATGCCTTCCGCTCAGCGTGGCGGGAGGCGGGACACTCCGGCGAGCCACGCGTGTCCGTGAGCCGCTCGATCATCCCGATCACGACGGACCAGGAGCGCATGTACTTCGGCGGACGTCAGGACGGCGACCAGATCGGGGTCATCGACGGAATCCGCTCGACGTTCGGGAAGACGTACGCGGCGGAGCCAGACGTGCTCGTCGAGCAGTTGCTTCAGGATGAGGCGATCCGCTCGGCGGATACCCTCATGATCACGATTCCCAGCCAACTAGGCGTGGAGTTTAACCTCCGCATCATCGAATCGTTCGCCATGCATGTGGCACCCGCGTTGGGGTGGACACCGAGTCGCGTAGTCCCGGGCGAATGACCCCGGACCTTGATTCTCAGCGCAGAACTCGTAAACGCCTCCGCCTAGCTACCTGCGCCGGGAGGGGAGTTCCTTGCGTCGATCGAAGGCCTCGAGGTCCAGCACGGCACGTCGAATCGACCGATAGTCGTCCTTCGGGACCTCAACAAATTCGACGCCGCTCTCCTCGTCCTCGATCTCGAACAAACCCTCGGGGGCCGCGGTAGTAGAGATCAGTTGGACGTAGCAACCGAAGTCCAGAGTGAAGACATCGAACCGGACTCCAGGGCGATCATTCGCCGACACGCCCCGCTTGATGACGTGGAGCACCCTAGAGTCGTAGAGTGACGCGACCAAGTCATGTTTGGCCGAGTGCCCCTGCTCTAGCAGGAAAGCTCGCGCCCGCCGCGTCCCGATGACCTCGTCGATGATCCAATGGAGAAGCTCGATTGTCTGCGGGTTTGCCTGCACCGACTTCTCTTTGTCGCGCAAGTACCATTGACGAGCCGCTTGACGGACGTGCGGAACGGATATCGGGTCGTCGGCGGCCACCTTCGCAGCAAGGATGGCGATATTGATCGCGTCTCGGGGCACGCCTTCAACTGCCCGAACGAACTCAGCGAAGGCATTTCGCTGTGTAAATGCCTTCCGAACGAATTCGTCGGCGTCGCCAACAGATGTGCGACTCGCTTCATCCAGGAATCGGCTCACGTGTTTGAAGAGCAACTCCGCAAAGAATGCTTTGGCGCGCTCTTCGTCGTTGCCGAACACCATGAATTCATCGAGCTCAAGGTCGGCGAAGATGTCGGCACCTAACTCGAAGCCGATGTAGCCGCCGACCCCGTCGGGGGTCGAGAAGTTCGACCTTTGCTCGATCGCCCCGACCTTCACGCTCACGTCTCGGACGGGCATCACGCACCGCCGAAGGAGGTCAGCGAGAAGCGGCTGGAGGTCGAGAGGGACGTCGCTCCATTCGTCGAGGATCAGCCATAGTCGGCCGGGAAGAGCCTCGACCATCGAACGAATTGCTGAGGAAACCGCACCAAAGTGGACGTTGTATCGACGCGGCCCTCGAATGGAGGCATTCACTTCCGCCGTGGTCTGCCCGTTCGAACTTCCGCCGAACTGTGCCTTGAATCCGTTTGGGCTGACGGCCATCGACGCCTGGCCAGAGCTGCTGTCGACGGACTCGTGACGAACCGATTGCTCCTCATCGCCAGTGATTCGTACATCGGTGATACTTGCCTCGAAAACGTCAAGCTTGTTCAACGCATCGGTGTAGTCGAACTCATCCCCGTACGAGGCCGTGATGAGGAGGCTAGCGAGCGTGTTGTAGAGGTGCGACAGCACGTCCACTAGAAGCCGTGTGCCTCGCTCGGTCAGCGGGATGTTCGGGTCGGCGTAAATTCCTCCGTTCGAACCCACCGTTCGAAGGTCTACGTACACCGCAACATCGCCACGCTCACTGACCTTCTCAGTCAGGAACTGCAGGAGGTGAGTCTTCCCGGTGCCCCGTCGCCCGTAGACAATCTGGTGGTCCGCCGACTGCAGCAGCTCGATGAGCGTGCCTGCACTAACGAATGTGTCCACAAGGTCGCCGACGTCGTTGCCCTCTGCTCGGCGGACGAGCTGAAGCATCGCGGCATTGATAGTCGAGGTCACATCGACGAATGTAGTGGAGCGCGACTCATACGCGTGGGCGGCTTGCCGGCACCATCCGAGATGCTCACAACGAAGGTACGAGAACCCGCTCCAGTTCGCGGAGGAGGCGGCGGCGCTCGACCTCATCGCGGACGGCCGGATCGCCCTCGGCGTGAGCCGAGGGTCACCCGAGACGGCCCTGCGCGGCTATGAGGCGTTCGGCTATGTCGGCTCCGAGGACCCGCGCGGTGCCGACCTCGCGCGGGAGAAGTTCGATCTCTTCCTCCAGGCGATCGACGGCGCCGGCGTCGTGCAGGGCGATCCGCGGATGGTCGGCGAAGGCCGGTACCTCGCCGTGGAGCCGCGGTCGGCGACGCTCCGCGACCACATCTGGTGGGGATCAGGCTCCAGGGTGACGGCGGAGGAGACCGGCCGCCGCGGCCTCAACATGATGAGCTCGACCCTGGTCACCGAGGCGACGGGGCAGCCGTTCCACGAGCTGCAGCGGGAGCAGATCGACCTCTTCCGCTCCGCCTACCGGGAGGCAGGGCACACAGGCACGCCGCGCGTCTCGGTGAGCCGCAGCGTGTTCCCGCTGATCGACGACCGTGACCGCGCCTGGTTCGGGCTGCGCTCGGAAGAGAGCGACGACCAGGTCGGGATCATCGACGGCTTCCGCTCCACCTTCGGCAAGACCTATGCCGCCGAGCCCGACGTGCTGATCCGGCAGCTCCAGCAGGACGAGGCGGTGATGGCGGCGGACACCCTCATGCTCACGATCCCGAACCAGCTCGGACCGGAGTACAACCTGCACGTGCTGCAGGCGTTCGCCGAGCACGTCGCCCCCGCCCTGGGCTGGAGGCCGAACACCGAAGGCCCCGTCCAGGGCGACCCGGCCTAGGCATTGAGGTCGGTCCGTCCTCACCTTTGTCGGGCGGATGCACTTCTGTCGGCCCGAATCGAGGAGAAGGGCCGACAGACGGGCGATGATCCGACGTTCGGATCTCTCTCGATCTCAGATCAGGGCATGACGGGTCAGGCCGCCGGGACGGAGACGACGGCGATCCGGCCCGAGCCCTCCGCGACGGCCTGGCTGCCGTGCGGGAGGAACACGGCTCCGCCGCGGGGCAGGGCGACGCTGCGGGAGCCGTCGCGGATCGGGCCGTCGCCGCTCAGCCGGACGACGACGCGGGGGCCCGCTCCGCCGACAACGACCTCGCCGGAGCCCAGGTCGTGCACGTCGAGACGGAACTCGGCCGGGGCGTCGGCGTCGGCAGGGCGATGCGGCCGGCTCACCACGGCCGGCGCCGCGAGGAGGTTCGCGATCGACTCCTCGACGTCGACGCGCTTGACGGTCAGTCCGAGACGGAAGACGTTGTCGGAGTTGGCCATCACCTCCAGGGCGAGGCCGGACATGTACGCGTGCGGGACGCCCGATGCCACGAGCACCGAGTCGCCCGGCCCGAGGCGCACCCGGTGGAGCATCAGGCTCACGGCCACGCCGGGGTCGCCCGGGTACTGCTCTGCGAGTTCGAGGAGTGTCGAGGCCGGCGGGAAGCCCCCTTCGGCGGCCAGGGGACGGGCGAGGGCCACGAGCTCGTCGACGTCGGCGGACGACGCCCTGGCCAGCAGCGCGAGCGCCCGCGGGACGGCGGCCTCGCCGCCGGTGATGAGCGCGACACGGGAGGCACGAGGGAGGGGATGGTCGAGGCGACCGAGCACTTCCGCGGCCTCGTCGACCGACCGGAGTCCGACCAGCCCCTCGAACGCGGTCAGGGCGAGGATCTGCTCGGGCTTGTGACGAGGGTCGACGAACAGCCTCTCACGCGAGGGGTCGGCACGCTGCGCCGCATGCCCCTCTCTGGCGCGCTCGGCGTGAGGGTGCACCTGCAGCGACACGGCCTGACCGGGCGCGATCAGCTTTACCAGGAACGGGAGCGTGCCGTCGAAGCGCTCGGCGACGTCCTCGCCGAGCACCGCCGCGCCCTCGGTCCGGATCAGCTCCTCGAGCGTGCCGCCGTCCTCCAGCCGCGTGGGACCGGACGGGTGCGCGCCGTACCAGATCTCGGCGAGGGGATCTCCGGCCGTGCCGACCCCCGCGTGGTCTTGGATCGCCGATCGCGACCCCCAGGCATAGTCCTTCTGCGACGCCTCCAGACGATGCATCGTCATCGCTCCTCCTCCATCCACGTCGATCTAGCCGAAACGGGTCACGTCAGCGGGCGTCTGAGGCCAGCCGCCTCGATACATGCAGGTAAAGGAGCCTCGCTCGACACCGCGTCGCAGCGCCTGCTCGACGTCCTCTCCGCGCAGGCGTCCCGCGATGAAGCCCGCCATGAACGAGTCGCCCGCGCCCGTGGTGTCGACGACCGCCACCGGCTCTGCCGGGACTCGACACCGCGACTGCGCCCGCCCGGCCAGGGCTCCGTGCGCACCGAGAGTCGCCACCGCCAGATCGGCACCGGCAGCCAGGGCGCGCTCGACGATCCGCTCCGCCTCACCCTCGTCCTCACCGGCGGAGGCGAAGTGCACGGCGAGGCGATGGGACTCGGGGGAGACGCTGCAGTCCTGGCTCAGCGGCACGTCGGAGAGCCGGGCGAGGGCTCGGCCGAAGGAACCGGCGTCCGGCAGCATGCCGACGTGCACCCATCGGGAGGAGGCGATCCGGCGGAGCGCCTCCTCGTCCGGTCGATAGTGCGCGGTGACTCCGAAGTCCTCGGACTCGAACCGCCGATCGCCGCCGGCGTCCCGGCGGATCGTGGTGAGCGCGGTCGTGCCGGGAAGGGTGATCAGCCCCGAGACCTCGACGCCGCGCTCGCGGGCCGCCGCACGCACGACGTCCGCATCCGCGTCCGTGCCGACGGCGCCGAAGTAACCCACGCGCAGGCCGAGCATCGCGAGCTGGACGGCCACGTTGAGGGCGTTGCCGCCGACGAGGTCGCCCCGTTCCGCGTCGTCCAGGAACCGGTCGATCGTGTTGTCGCCGACCACGGCGACGTCGAGGGGCGGGGATGTCATGAGGGCTCCGGGATGTCGGCGGGCTCGGGCACGGGGGCGCCGCTCGTCGCGCGGCGCCCCCGGGGAAGGCGGGTCAGAAGTCGCCCTTCTTGTAGTATCGCCGGGTCGTCAGCGGGTGGTCGCGAACGACCTCGAGGTGCGCGCTCAGCCGCTCGAAGACCGCGGCGAGTAGGACGGGCGAGATGAGCGCGCGGACGCGCTCGGAGATCCCGGGGAGCGCGAAGTCCTTGGTGTCGAAGACGCGCAGCTTCCTCGTGACGGTGGGAGCGAAGCGCTCCACGCGCTCCGCGAGCGGACGCTGCTCGTCCTCGCCCTTGACGAGGATGACACTCGTGTCCTCCTCCAGCAGCTCCAGGGTCCCGTGGAAGAAGTCGGAGGCGTGGACGGGACGCGTCCAGATCCACTGCATCTCCTCCAGGATGCACATCCCGTAGTACCACGCCTCGTACCAGGCGCCGCCGGCACCGGTGATGATGTGGTTCTGCTCGTCCTTGATCTCGGCGGCGAACGCCTCTGCCCTCGGCTCGAACGCGCGCTTGACCTCGACCAGGAGCTCGGGGAGGGCCTGGAGCTCGGCGACGACCTCGTCATAGCCCTCGTACTCGCCGCGCAGGTCCATGATCGCCAGCGCGATGAGCAGGGTCTGCAGGTAGAAGTTCTCGCTCGAGGTGTCGTCGGCGCAGAAGTTCGTGAAGTTGATGTCCGCCTGCTCGGCCAGGGGGGTGTCGGCCTTCGCCGTGAGCGTGAGGACCCGCGCCCCCTTTCCTCGCACGTACTCCAGCGCGGCGATGGCCTCCTTCGTCGTCCCCGAGACCGAGGGGAAGACGACGATCGAGTCCGGGCCGAGGTTCGTGTTCCCGGCGTTCACCAGCTCGGCGGCCATGTCGACGAAGGTCGGGAAGGTCGACTTCGTCTGCAGGATGCGCGCAGCGGGCTGCGCGAGGAAGTTCACCCCGCCGGCGCCGGCGAAGAAGATGTTCTTCGCTCCCTCGTCGAGCTCCTTCTTGAGCGCCTCGCGGATGCCTGCGGCCATTCCCACCGCGCCCGCCTGGATGCGCACGTAGCGCGCCTCGTCGAAGTTCAGCATGGGATCCATACCTTTCGCTGGTTGTTGTCTGATCAAACCATGAGATGTCGGACAACCATAGCACCATGTCCGTCACCGTCGGCATCCCCGTTCTCGATCACGCGGAAGTCCCCCGACCCGGCTCTTCGTTGCTATGGTCGGGGCATCGTCGCCGGCACTGTCTGACAACATCCGGCCCGACGATGTCCAGGTCTTGAAGGAGGCATCCTGTCTGAGAAGGTGAGCCGCGTGAGTCCGGCGGGGCGAGAGAGCATGGTCGAGCGGGTCTACGACCAGGTGCAGGAGCTGATCTCCCGGCTGGGCCTCAAGCCCGGAGATCGACTGAACACGGAGGCCGAGCTCGCCGAGCTCTTCGGCGTCTCCCGATCCACGGTCCGCGAGTCGCTGCGCCTGCTCGAGCAGGAGGGCGTCGTGCATGCGGTCCAGGGCCAGGGGCGCTTCATCTCCGCCTCCAGCTCGCTGCGCGTCGAGCGCCCGATGACCAAGTACGAGAGCATCACCGAGGTGCTCGACGCTCGGGGCTACCGCGTCAGCAGCGCGGTCCTGGACGTGTCGACGGGCGAGGCCGACGAGGAGGAGGCCGAGGCGCTCGGCATCGAGCGAGGCGCCGAGGTGATCCGGCTGCTGAGGATCCGGTACGGAGACGAGGAGCCGCTCGTGATCAGCGCTAACACGCTGCCGCGTGCGACCCTCCCTGGGCCTCTGGAGCACCGGGACTGGAGCGGATCGCTCACGGCGGCGCTCGCCGCCCACGGGCATCATGTGAACGCCTCCATCGCGACCATCTCGGCGGTGGAGCTCCCCGAGGAATGGCAGCAGCGGTACAACCTCGCCGGCCTGGGGCCGTGGCTCCTCGTGAAGGAGGTCGGCATGAGCCGCCAGGGCGATCGGGTGCTGTACGCCGCGGACTACCACCGGGGCAGCGAGATGTCGTTCAGCGTCCTCCGGCAGCGGTGACGGGCGCGACCGACGCCCTCACCGGGGTCGGTCGCGCCCGCGCGACGGCGCTTTCCGAAAGGGAGGCGCTGTTCGGCGTGCGGCCGGCGGGGCGGGCCCCTCGGGCGTCCCGGTGCGGAGCGGCCGGGTCATGTTTCATTCAGATGACGTGTGGTCTGATGTCTTGACTTGTTGTCAGACATCGCTTTATGTTGCTAGTCAACCTCTCCGGAGGTCCTACCCAGCACCAGACCTGCTGTTGCCGGACGTGGTCGTCCCCGATCGTCCCGATCGTCGGCGGACCGGCCTCGGCGGCAGCCTCCACCACATCAACGGCGAGAAATGACGAGGACAGCATGAACACCACCAGCAAGCGCACATCGGTCGGCCTCGGAGTCGGCATCCTGACCTCCGCCCTCGTCCTGGCAGGCTGCACTGCCGGCGGCGGGACCGCGGGCGGCGGGGGAGATCAGGTCACTGTCGCGTTCATCCCCGGCATCGCGTCCGATCCGTTCTTCCGCGCGATGGAGATCGCCGCGAAGGAGGAGGCCGAGAAGCTCGGCGTCCGCCTGATCTGGCAGGGCGCCGCGGACCAGTACTCCCCGCAGTCGCAGCTTCCCTTCGTCGACGCGGCGCTGACCGAGGACATCGACGCGCTCGTGCTCGTCCCCACCGACGCCGACGCGCTCCAGCCGAGCGTCACCAAGGCCACGGCGCAGGGCGTCCCCGTCATCACGGTCGACACGACCGTGTCGGACCGCTCCGACCTCGTCTCCCACATCACCGGAGACAACCGGGACGGCGGCGAGCGCGCGGCCAAGGAGATGAACGCGCAGACCGGGGGCAAGGGGAAGATCCTGGTGATCTCGGCCTCGCCGACGAACACCACGGGGACCCAGAGGGTCGAGGGCTTCGAGAAGGCCCTCTCCGGCTCGTACCAGGGTCTCGACATGCTCCCGGTGCAGTACGCGTACAGCCAGCCTTCCGAGGCGACGACGATCCTCAACACGACGCTGCTGGAGAACCCGGATCTCGCCGGGGTCTTCGCGGTCGACGGCACCTCGTGCACGGGGGCGGTCGCGGCGCTGCACAACTCGAACAAGGTCGGCGCCGTCAAGCTCATCTGCTACGACGCCTACGCGGCGCAGGTCGCCGAGCTCGAGGCCGGAGCCATCTCGGCGCTCATCGCGCAGGATCCGGCGCAGGAGGCGCGTCTTGCCCTCCAGTTCGCCTACGCCAAGGCGACCGGCAAGGGCCAGGATGAGATCAAGGAAGAGGTCGTCATCCCCAACGTCGTGATGAACCGCGACAACCTGGGTGAGACCCGCAAGTACCAGTACGCCGAGTGACGCCGATGACGAACGAGACGAGCACGACCACCCTTCAGACCAGCCCGGTCCTCACCGGGCGCGGAGAGCGCTGGAAGGAGCTGGCGACGCGCCAGGAGACCCTGTTGATCGCGGTCTACGCGATCATGGTGCTGGTCTTCTCGCTGATGAACCCGCGGTATTTCTCCACGGCGTCCTTCGGCAACATCCTCCAGGACTTCGCCCCCGTCCTGCTGATGGCGATCGGGCAGACCTTCGTCATCATCACCGGGGGGATCGACCTCTCCGTCGGCGCGGTCCTCGGGCTCTCGGGCGTCTCGGCCGCCCTCGCGATCCGCAGCACGACCGAGAGCGGCATGGCACCCCCGCTCAGCATCGCGATCGGCATCCTCGCCGCCCTGCTCGTGGGCGCCGTGGTCGGGATCGTGAACGGCCTGCTGATCACCCGGGTGCGGCTGGCCCCGTTCATCGCGACGCTGGCCACGATGGGGGTCTGCACCGGCACGACCCTCGTCGTGACCGGCGGCGTCCAGATCGCCGGGGCGCCGAAGGAGGTGGTGCTCCTCGGCAACACCCGTCTCGCGGAGGTCCTGACCGTCCCGCTGCTTGTGGTCTTCGGCATCCTGGTGATCGCCTGGCTCGCTCTATCGCGGACCCGTTTCGGCAGACACACCTATGCGATCGGGTCCAACGCGTTCGCCGCCAGGGTCGCGGGCATCAACGTGGACAGGCACCTGATGAAGGTCTACGCGATCGGCGGCATCCTGGCCGCGGTCGCCGGGCTCTTCGTCTACTTCCGCCTGGGCTCCGGCTCTCCCGCCTCGGGGCGAGGAGGCGAGCTCCAGGCGATCGCCGCGGCGGTCATCGGCGGCATCAGCCTCATGGGCGGGGTGGGCAGGGTGACCGGGACCGCGTTGGGCGCGCTGATCACGGCGAGCGTCCTCAGCGGACTGATCCTCATCGGCATCGAGCCGAACGCCCAGCAGATCGTCGTCGGGGCGCTCATCGCCCTGGCGGTCGCCGTGCAGGGCATCGGCCGAGCGAACGCGCGAGCCTAAGGAGCATCACATGAACACGGAGCACCACATGAACACTCAGCCCGTGTACCAGGCCAGGGGCGTCACCAAGAAGTACGGCAACGTGCTCGCTCTGGACGAGGTGGACTTCTCGGTCGCCGCCGGCGAGGTCGTCGGACTGGTCGGCGACAACGGCGCCGGCAAGTCCACCCTCGTCAAGGTGCTCTCCGGCGCCCATCGCCCCGATCACGGAGAACTGCTCCTCGACGGTTCCCCCGTGCAGTGGCATTCGCCACAGGAGGCGTTGGAACGGGGGATCGAGACCCTGTATCAGGACTCCTCCCTCGCGCCGGACCTCACGGTGAGCGCCAACGTCTTCCTCGGACGGGAGGAGGTCGTGCCCGGCTTCTGGGGCCGGCTCGGGTTCCTCGCGAACCGGAGGATGGACGAGATCGCGCGACAGGAGCTGGAGAAGGTCGGCATCGCGGTGCCGTCGTCGACCCGCACGGTGGCGCGCCTGTCCGGCGGTCAGCGCCAGGCGGTCGCCATCGGCAGGGCCGCCGCGTGGGCGAGCAAGGTCATCATCCTCGATGAGCCGACCAACCACCTCGGCGCGCGGCAGTCCGCCGAGGTGCTCGAGGTCATCCGGCAGGCGAAGGCGAAGGGCCTCGCGGTCGTCTTCATCTCGCACACCCTGCCGCACGTGCTCGAGGTGACGGATCGGATCGTGGTGCTGCGCCTCGGGCGGGTCTCGATGGACGCGCCGACAAGCACGTTCACCCCCGACAGCCTCGTCAAGGCGATCACCGGCCTGAGCGGGGCGGCCTGATGGGCGCGCCGGACGGCGCCCTCGCGCGGGAGAAGGCAGACGCCGCGATCCTCGAGTTCGCCGAGGAGGCCGAGCGTCTCCTCGCGGAGCTCGTCGCGGTCCCCAGCGTCAACCCCCTCCAGCCGGGGGTGACGGCCTCGGCGTACCAGGGCGGGGAGTCGCGGGCGAACGAGCTGCTGGCCGAGTGGCTGCGCGGGGCCGGGATGGAGACGCACACGGTCGAGGCAGAGCGAGGACGCGCGAACCTCGTCGGCATCCGCCGCGGGACCGGCGGCGGGCGCTCGCTGGGTGTCAACGCGCACATCGACACCGTCGCGCCGCAGCAGGGACGGTTCGCCGATCCGTTCCGGGCGGAACGCGTCGGCAACCTCCTCTACGGGCTCGGCACGACCGACATGAAGGCCGCGCACGCCGCCGCCTGGCTCGCCGTGAAGGCGCTGGGCGAGGCCGGTGCGGAGCTGCGGGGCGACCTGCACATCCACTCCGTCGTGGGGGAGGAGACGATGAGCCACGGCATCGGCACCACCGCCGTGCTCGACGCGGGCTTCGACGTGGACGCGGTGATCATCCCGGAGCCGACGTCGAGCGACGACGACCTCTTCCGGCTGGCCAACACCGCCGCCGGCAACTACCTCTTCTCGCTCACCGTGCGGGGGAAGTCCACGCACTGGGCGTCGCGCAACCTCGCGATCCGTGCGGGAGGGGACGGAGACGCCGTCGGCGTCAACGCGATCGACAAGGGTTTTTACGTCTACCGCGCGATGCGCCAGCTGGAGGAGCAGTGGGCCTTCTCGAAGCGGCACCCGCAGTTCCCGCCGGGCGCGTTCATCATCCACCCCGGCGTGCTCCACGCCGACATCGGGTTCCCCGCCGCGCCGTACTTCCCCGACCGTGCGCGCTTCGACTACCTCCTCTCCTTTCCTCCGGGGGAGACCGCCGAGCAGATCCGCGACGAGGTCGAGGCGCACATCCACGCGGCGGCCGCGCTGGACCCTTGGCTCGCCGCGCATCCGGTGGAGTTCGAATGGATCGACACCTGGCCTCCGGCCTACACGGATCCGTCGTCCGACTTCGCGCGGATCGCGCTCGCCGCGCGCAACGACGTCGCGACCGCCCTGGGCGCGACGCCTTTGGACACCCCTCAGCCCAACGGCGCGCAGTCGGACGCCTCCTTCTACGAGGCCCGCGGCATCCCCGCCCTCGTCTGCGGGCCGGGGAACCTTCTCGTCGCGCACGCGGCCGATGAGCACGTCGACCTCGACCTCATCCCCGCGACCGCCCGGATGATCGTCCGGACCGCGCTGGAATGGTCCGGGGTGTGAGGGGAGGCGAGGCGTCGGCCGAAGGCGCTCCGGCATGACCACGCACTTCGACGCGGTGGTGTTCGACTGCGACGGTGTGCTCGTGGACAGCGAACGCCTCTCGGCGACGGTCTCGCAGCGGATCCTGGCTGGGCTCGGATGGGACATCGGCGTGGACGAGCTGATGGAACGGTTCACCGGGTGCTCCCAGGAGCACCTCGTCGCGGCGATCGAGAGCCGGATCGGGCGGCGGCTCGAGCCGGGGTGGGACGCGTCCCACCGGGAATGGCTGGAGGAGGCCTTCCGCGCCGGGCTCACCCCGGTGCCCGGCATCCGGCGGGCGCTGGAGCGGATCGGGATGCCGGTGGCGGTCGCCTCGAACAGCGGGCACGAGCGCATTCGGATGAGCCTGGAACTCGTGGGTCTGCTCCCATGGTTCGACGGGCGCATCAGCAGCGCCGCCGACGTCCCGGCCGGCAAGCCGGCCCCCGACGTATACCTGAGGGCCGCGGAGATCCTCGGCGTCGCGCCGGAGCGCTGCATCGCGATCGACGACAGCCGGTTCGGGGTGGAGGCGGCCCGTCGCGCGGGGATGCTCGTCCTCGCCTACGGGCCCGAGGGGGCCTTCGCGCCGGAGGAGCGGATCGTCCCGATCGATGACCTCCACCGGCTTCCGGACCTGCTCGACCGGCTCGTGCGCGAGGGCCGGGTTGCCGCCGACCCGGTCTGAGCGCGGTCCGTCCTCACCTTTCTCCGGACGAATGCACTTCTGTCGGCCCGAATCGAGGAGACGGGCCGACAGAAGTGCGATGATCCGACAATCGGAGCCGGTGGGCGGGCCTGTTCGGAGTAGCCCACCAGCTCCACGGCAGCCCTACTCCGTGCGCAGCCGCCGGCGGACGGCGACGAGCACCGCTCCGGCGATCAGGAGCAGAGCGCCGGCACCGAGGTACGGCAGGCTGTCCGCGCCGGTCGCCGGAAGCGACCCCGTGCCGCCGGTCCCGTTCCCGCCGGGCGTGCCGGGGTTCCCCGGCTTCGGCGTCTCGGGCTTGGGCGTCTCCGGCGCGGCCGCGACCGTGAGCGCAGCGGTGACAGTGGTGCCGTCGGCGCGGATCGCGACGAGCTCGTGCTCTCCCGCCGCGGTGGTCGCGGGAACGGTCAGCGTCGCCGTGAGCGCGCCCGTGGCGTCCGCGGTGGCGCTGCCCAGCGAGACCGGCTCGGAGTGCAGCTCGAAGGCGACTCTCTCGCCCGCGGCGAAGTCCGCGCCGGTGACCGTCACGGTGCCGCCGGCCGTGACCTCGCTCGCGCCCAGCGCGATCGAGGCGGGGACGGGAGGGGTGACCCCCTTCTCGGTGACCCATTTCTGACCCGCGTCGGTCTTGGTGACCGTGAACTCGTCGTACTGTGCGCCGACGGGAAGGTCGGTCGTGGCCTTCTCGGTCTTCTCTGCGAGGTAGGAGCGGTAGACGAGCCGGTCGTGTGACACGTCGATCACCTGATAGGTGGTCACGCCCTCGCCGCGCAGCACCTGGGTGGCGCCGTTCTGGGTCCACACGTTGTCGGCGGCCGGAGCGAGCTCGTAGTGCTTGGCGCCGGAGTTGGAGACCACATACACCGGACCCGTCGTGACGCCGGGGGTGTCCGTCGCGTCGGCGTTCACGTAGCCGCGCGCGTAGACGTGGTCGTGGCCCATCAGCACCAGGTCGATGTTGTTGCTCTGGAAGACGGGCAGCCACTCCGCGCGGATGATCGGCTCGTCCCGGCCCTCCGAGGCCGAGAAGACCGGCTGGTGGAAGGTCACCACGTTCCACTTGGACGGGCTGCTCTTCAGCACGAAGTCGAGCCAGGCGGCCTGGAACTGCGTCCACAGCTGCTCGCCCTGCGCGAGCGGGCATTCCGCTCCCGTGCAGGAGGGGAGGTTCGACGGCGTGAGGAAGGTCTCGTCGGCGGTCGGGTTCAGCGTGATGAACCGCACGTCCTGGTAGTCGGTGAAGTACACCGTCTCCTTGGCGAACTCCGCCCAGTGGTCGAAGAGCGAGCGATACTGGCGCGCCACGTCGGTGTCGCCCTGCGCCCGCTTCGCGAGCTCGCCGATGGTGCTGTCGCTCGGGGCGTTGGCGGGGTACTCGAAGTTGGCCTTCCAAGCCTTCAGCAGCTTGTCGCCCTTGTACTCGTGGTTGCCGGGCGCCGCCATCACGTTCGTGCGCGTCGCGGCTTCCTGCATGCCCTTGAACCAGTTGATCCACTCGGTCTCGTTGCTGGAGGTGTTGATCAGGTCGCCTGCGTGCACGGATCCGACCGAGCGCGGCGCCTTCTCCTCGGCCTGCTTCACGACCGAGGGCCAGGTGCTGTCGAGGCCGATCTGTGCGTCGCCGTAGTAGACGAACTGGAAGTCGGTCTGCGCCGGGTCCGCCGTGCGGAACTCGTACCAATCGCTCCAGCTGCCGGGGATCCCCACACGGTAGCGGTAGGCCGTGGCGGGGCTGAGCTCGGTGACGGTGGTGGAGAAGTGATGGTTCGGGTTGCCGTTCACCACGCCCGCGTCGTAGGCGTCGATCGTCCGCACGGGGCCGCCGTCCGCGGTGCCGATCTCGACCTTCCCCGAGGTGTGCGACGCGTCTCCGGCCTGCCAGGAGAAGGACTGCGAGGTCGTCGGCGTCTCGGTGGGGGTGAGGATCACGCGCGAGGGCGGGGCGACGACGGGGGCGCCGGCGTCGGAGGAGGGGACGAGGGTGAGCGAGGACATGTCGAAGTAGATGTCCGAGCTCGACGCGCGGTCCTGGTACAGCGCGACCGCGATCGTGTTCGCGCCGTCGCGCAGGACGCCTCCCTCGGCGGTGAAGGTGCTCGTGAGCGGGTCGCCGTTGCTCTCGCCGGCGTACTCGCGGTTGGTGGTCTCGGTGATCCGGCCGTCGACGAAGCTCGCGACCTTCGTTCCGTTGATCCACACGACGAGCGCGTCGTCATAGGCGACGGTGCTGGAGAGCGTCGCGACCTTCTCGGCGGCGCCCTCCTCGAGCGTGAAGCTCGTGCGGAAGAAGTAGGTCGGGATCGCCGTCTTGGTGCCCTCGACGTAGTGGGTGAGGAGAGTGCGGGGCTGGTGCGGACCGACCTTGCCCAGGGCGCCGTTCTTGGCGCCGAACGCGCCGGGCGCGCTCTTCCAGGACGAGTCGTCGTATCCCGGGGCGGTCCAGGCGCGGAGGTTCGCGTCACCGCGGGCGGGGTCGGTGTCGTCGTCCAGGTAGCGCCAGGTGGTGTCGGTCGTGACGAGCGGCGCGGTCGGCACGGCGGGGCCGTCGGCCGCGCCGGCGACGGAGGGGGCGGCGATGGCGCCGCCGAGCAGGGCGAGGACGGTCGCGGAGACGATTCCGCGGCGCCGTCTCCGCACCGCGGGGGTGGGGGAGGTCATGGCGTTCCTTTGCGTAGCGGTGGTCTCCGTACGCTCGGGGCGCGCACGGATCCCATCACCCCATCAAGCCCGGATGACGTGCCGTTGTCGTCCGGGCGAAGGGAAGATGAACGCCGCGCGTGAGCGATCGTGGTCGCTTATCCCCCGCTAAGGGAACCTCCGTAGGTTGCCGGACGGGACGGCCC
Source organism: Microbacterium sp. S308A+ (assembly GCF_049800815.1). Taxonomy (NCBI): domain Bacteria; kingdom Bacillati; phylum Actinomycetota; class Actinomycetes; order Micrococcales; family Microbacteriaceae; genus Microbacterium; species Microbacterium sp. S308A+. The sequence goes on from NZ_JBNAFT010000003.1 coordinate 104,734, forward strand.
GGGAATCCGCGGCCGGCATGAGGCATGCAGCTTCACGGGGCCGTGAGTCCCTATGGTCCGATGACGGGGGACGACGAAGGAGGACGCGCGTGACGGCACGACGAGACGCCTGGGGGCGTCGGACCTTCCTGACGACGGCCGGCGTCACGATGGCCGGCCTCCTCAGCGGGTGCGCCGTCGGCGGCGAGGCCGGCCCGGTCCCGGCACCGACGACCTCCGCCCCGCCCTCGCCCCCGTCGAGCACGCCGAGTCCCACCCCGACGCCGACTCCCACGCCGACGGGCCGGCCCGCTCCGAAGCTCGTTCGCGTCCCCGCGCCGACCGAGGCGTTCACCGCGCTTCCGGGGGAGGGGAACCTCCTGGCCTGGACCGTCGACGACGGCTCCGACTCCGCGGTCGTGCGCGCGTACGCCGAGTTCGCCGCGGAGACCGGGACCAGGCTCACGCTGTTCGCGACCGCCTCCTATCCGGCATGGTCCGAGAACGCCGCGCTGCTGAAGCCGCTGGTGGCGTCGGGGCAGGTGCAGATCGCGAACCACACCTGGAGCCATCCGGATCTGCAGAGTCTCTCCGACCGAGGCATCGTGGACGAGCTGCAACGCACCCACGACCGGATCGGGGAGCTCTTCGGCGTCGACGCACGGCCGTTCTATCGTCCTCCGTACGGCTTCCACGACCGGCGCGTCCGGGAGGCGGCCGCCTCGATCGGGTACACCGCGCCCGCCCTCTGGTACGGATCGCTGGCCGACTCCGGTCTCATCCCCGCCGAGGAGATCGTCCGCCTCGGCACCGAGTGGTTCCAGCCGCAGCACATCGTGATCGGGCACCTCAACCACCCGCCGGTCACGACGGTGTTCCCGCAGCTCGCCCAGATCATCGCCGAGCGCGGGCTCGTGACGGTCACGCTCAACGACGTCTTCTCCAGCCCGCAGCATCCCTGAGCGGGGTGGGCCTCCCGGCGCGCGTCGGGACGACGGACGGCGGACGATCTGCCCGATGGCGGGCGACTCGCCGGCGAACCGTCAGCCGGATGGCGGATCGGTCGCCATCCGTAGGGCCGTGAGGCGGCCGCCGGCCCCGGTACCCTGGAACCCATGCTCAACATGGCCGAGGGACTCGCGCGTCTGGGCGCACTCGCGGAGAACCCGGTCGTGCGCACGCTCGCCGCCGCCTTCGCCGAGGAGGGCTTCGACCTCGCCGTCGTCGGCGGCCCTGTGCGCGACGCGCTCCTGGGCCGCGAGACGCATGATCTCGATTTCACCACCGACGCGCGGCCCGATGACATCTTCCGCATCGTCACGCCGATCTCCACCGCGCAGTGGGACATCGGACGCGAGTTCGGCACGATCGGCGCGCGGGTGCGGGGCGAGCAGGTGGAGATCACCACCTACCGCGCCGACAGCTACGACGGCCGGACGCGCAAGCCGACGGTGGAGTTCGGCGACACGATCGAAGAAGACCTCGGCCGGCGGGACTTCACCGTGAACGCGATGGCCCTGCGCGTGCCGCAGGTGACCCTGGTCGATCCGACCGGAGGCGTGGAGGACCTGGTCGCGGGCGTGCTGCGCACGCCGTCCGACCCGGCGGTGAGCTTCGGCGACGATCCGCTGCGGATGCTGCGGGCGGCGCGGTTCAGCGCGCAGCTCGGCTTCGAGATCGACGCCGACACCGCCGACGCGATCGTCCGGCTGCGCGAGACGCTGCGGATCGTCAGCCCGGAGCGGGTGCAGGGCGAGCTCGTGCGGCTGCTCGGCACCGCCGATCCGGTGCGGGGGGTTCGCGTGCTGGTCGACACGGGGCTCGTGGAGGAGTTCCTGCCCGAGGTGTCGGCGCTGCGCCTCGAGGTCGACGAGCACCACCACCACAAGGACGTCTACGAGCACTCGCTCACGGCGCTGCAGCAGGCGATCGCGCTCGAGGCCTCCCGGCATCCCGACGCGGAGCCCGACGTGCCGCTGCGCCTGGCGGTGCTGCTGCACGACATCGGCAAGCCCCGCACCCGCAAGCTGGAGCCCGGCGGCGTGGTGACCTTCCACCATCACGACGTGGTCGGCGCGCGCATGGCGCGCAAGCGCCTGCAGGCCCTCCGGTTCGACAAGGAGACGACCGACGCCGTGGCGACGCTGATCGAGCTGCATCTGCGGTTCTTCGGCTACGCCGAGGGCACGTGGACCGACGCCGCCGTGCGCCGCTACGTGCGCGACGCGGGCGAGCAGCTCGAACGGCTGCACATCCTGACCCGCGCCGACGTGACCACGCGCAACCGCCGCAAGGCCGCGCGCCTGGCCGCGGCCTACGACGACATCGAGCGGCGCATCGCGGCTCTCCGCGCGCAGGAGGAGCTCGACGCGATCCGTCCCGAGCTCGACGGCAACGACATCCAGCGGATCCTCGGGATCCCGCCCGGCCGCGAGGTGGGCGAGGCGTACCGGTTCCTCCTCGACCTCCGGCTCGACGAGGGCGTGATCGGGCCTGAGGCGGCCGAGGAGCGCCTGCGCGCCTGGTGGGCCGCCCGCGGCTGAGGCGCGGACCGAGGCCCGGGGCGGATCCGCCGGGTCTGAACGGCAGGCCTGAACCGCAGCCCTGAACCCCGGGGCCGAGCCGCCCGCCGAGCCCAGGGGACACGCCGCGGCTGAGCCTTCCGGCGGACCCGGGAAGGACCTCGGCGGGCGGTTCCGCGAGGCCCCGGGACGACGCGACGCCCCGGGACGAAGGGCGCCTGCATCCGCCACATTCCGTGCCGCCGCCCCTGCCGCGAGATCCCGCGCCCTAGCCTGTGTGCTTCGCGAAAGAGGGAGATGGGAGCGGCCATGGACGATCGCAAGAGCATTCTGTGCTTCGGGGACTCGCTGACCTGGGGTCAGATCCCTGCCGCGCCCGGCGAGCCGAGCAGACGCTATGCGCCCGAGAAGAGGTGGACCGGCGTTCTCGCGACCGAGCTCGGGCCCGGCTTCCACGTGGTCGAGGAAGGCCTGAGCGGCCGTACGACCTGCGTCGACGACCCCCTCGACCCGCGGCTCAACGGCGCCGCCCACCTTCCCGCCATCCTCGCCTCGCACCTTCCGCTCGACCTGGTCGTGCTCATGCTCGGGACCAACGACACCAAGGCGTACTTCGCCCGGACGCCGCGCGACATCGCCCTGGGGATCGCTGTCCTCCTCGGCCAGATCGCCGGATCCGCGCGAGCGGTGTGGACCGACTATCCCGCTCCCCGGGCGCTGGTCGTCGCCCCTCCCCGCCTTGGAAGGGTGCCGCAGGGATGGGGACGGGAACTGCTCGACGGCGCGGGCGAGAAGATCTGGCAGCTGCCCGCGCTCTACCAGTCCCTCGCCGAGGCGTCGGGAGCGGCGTTCCTCGACGCCGGCCGTGCCGCGGACTCCATCGGCGTGGACGGCGTCCACCTCACCGAGGAGAGCAACCGCACGCTGGGCCTCGCCATGGCACGGGCGGTCCGCGCCGCGCTGAGCTGACCGGCCGTCGAATGTCCCGCCCCGGCGGCGGGATCCTCTCTGATCCGCCCGGCGACCGCGCCCGGAAATGCAGACTCGGATCCAGCCATGAGGCGCACCGACGTCGCGCCTCCGGAGAGAGGTTGGTCCGTCCCGTGTCCGATTCCCCGTCCATCCCCGTCGTCGCCCCCGCGTCCCGCGTCCGCCACCGCGACCGGGGAGCGGGCTCGGCGCGTGTCTCCGGTCTGGACTTCGCCCGCTTCGTCGCCCTCGTCGGGATGATGATCGCGCACGTCTGGGCGCTGAACGCGAACGGCGGCTTCAGCCCCGCCCTCCAGGTGGTGTCCGGCAAGGCGGGCGCGCTGTTCGCCGTGCTCGCGGGGGTCGGCATCGCCCTCACCTCGCGCAGGAGCCTGGCGGACGGGCGGGTCTGGGCGGCGCGGCGCAACCTCGTCGGCCGAGGGCTCGCGCTCGTCGTCATCGGCCTCACGCTCGGGCTGATCAGCCCGCTCATCGCCGTGATCCTCGTGTACTACGGCATCCTGTTCTGGGGAGCGAGCCTGATGGTGCGCTGGTCGAACCGCACGCTCCTGATCGGCGCGGGACTCCTCGCCGTCCTCTGGCCCTTCGCGTCCTCGCTGCTGCGGGCCGGACTCCCGGAGCAGGTCGCCGGGGGCGGGAACCCCACCTGGCTCAGCCTGGGGGACCCGGGCGATCTCCTGCGCGATCTGTTCCTCAGCGGCGCCTACCCCGTCCCCACCTGGATCGTCTACGCCATGGCCGGCATGGTCGTCGGCCGTCTCGTCCTCGCGGCCGCCGACACCGCGTCCCTCCGCCGGCTGGGCCTCCGGCTCCCGATGATCGGCGTGCCGCTCGCCGCGCTCGCTGCGGGCGTGAGCGCGCTTCTCGCCGGGCCGTTCGGCGGCCTCCGGGCGCTCGAGAGCTCCTCGGGCGTCGATCCCGACCTCGTCGAGGAGCTCTTCTACGCCACCGGCTCGGGCACGTCGGTGGCGGGCAACTTCTGGTGGCTCGCCTCCCCGGCGCCCCATACCGGCACGTTCTTCGACCTGGCGATCACCGTCGGCATCGCGCTCGCTGCGCTCGGTCTCTGCCTGCTCCTCGGCACCGTCGTCCACGGCAGCGTGCGCACGCTCCTGGAGCCGATCCGTCGCGCGGGGGCCGCACCGCTCACCGTGTACACCGCTCACGTCGTCGCCGCGAGCGTCGTCGTCATCGCCGCGATCGCGACGGGCGCGACGGGCGGTCCGGGCAACATCCCCTGGTACATCTCCAGCGCGGGGCTCTGGGCGCTCCACGTCGCCGGCGCGGTCCTCATCGGCCTCGTGCTGGCCCTCCTCGGCCGACGGGGCCCGCTGGAGACGTTCGTCTCCTGGGTGGGCCGACTGTTCTCCGGGGCAGGGCGGAGCGGTCGGCCGCGAAAGCGGCAGCAGCCTGCGGACGCGACCGCGTGATCCGCCGGCGCGCGCACACGAGGGGCGGCGGCCGCACGGCAGGGGGCGAAAGGGTCCCGGTCGGTTCAGAGGGTCCGGTCCTATGCTTGCTCCGCGGGCGCTTTCCTGTTCCGCGCTGTGGAAAGAGGTGAGGGCGACGGAGACCACGACCATCCACCGGGACGACGCGGCCGTCACGCTCCGCGACGAGGTCGAGCGCATGGTGAGCACGGCGATCGTCACGGGCGAGCTCGGGGCGGGCACCCTGATCACGGTCCCCTCGCTCGCGGCGCAGTTCGCGGTGTCCGCCACGCCGGTGCGCGAGGCGATGGTCAACCTGCAGAAGCGCGGCTTCCTCTCGCCGGTCCGCAACAAGGGCTTCCGGGTGACCGAGGTCAGCGACCGGGACCTCCGCGAGGTCGCGGTGCTGCGCGCATGGATCGAGGCGCCGGCGATGGCCGAGATCGCCGCGATCTTCCCCCGGGACCGGGTGTCGGAGTTCCGCACTCTCGCCGATCAGATCGTGCGGGCCGTGGACGAGGGCGACCTCGGCGGGCACGTCGAGGCCGACGTCGCCTTCCACGACCGGGTCCTCGGCCTGCTCGGCAACAAGACGCTCCTCGAGGTGATCGCGACCCTCCGCCAGCGTTCGCGTCAGGTGGGCCTGGCCGCCCAGCTCGACAGCCCCGAGATGCGGCGCTCGGCGAGCGAGCACCACCTGATCCTGGACCGCCTGATGGACGGCGACGGCCCGGGGGTCGCGGAGCTCGTCCGTGCCCACATCCTCGACGGCGTGCCGCTCGCCGACGATCCGGCCCTCGACGCCGGGGCGGGCGCGCCGCCGGACGCCGCCGCGAAAGAGGAGCCTCAGTCGGCGGAGGGGATCTCGCCCAGCACCTCGGCGTAGGCGGCGGAGAGCGCGGTGCGCACCGCCGCGATCGACGGCGCGGGCACCGCCGCGGTGCGGGTGGCGCTGAACACCTCGCGACGCGGGGCGCCAGGGAGCGACCGCACCACCACGTCCGCCGGCAGGGAGGCGAGGAACAGCGCCGGCAGGACCCCGACCGCCTCGCCGCGCTCGATGAGCCGCAGGTGCGTCACGAGGTCCGGGGTCTCGAACCGGACGTCGGGCTCGTAGCCCGCGCTCCGGCAGACCTGCGTCACCCACGAGCGCGAGACCGTGTCGCGCGGCTCCATGACCCACGCCGCCGTCTCGGCCTCGCCGAGCCCGCCGACCGCGTGCCTCCCGCGCCGCGCGCTCACCAGCAGCAGCTCGTCCTCGCCGAGGGTGAGGTGGTCGATGCCGCGGCGTCGCGCCCTGCGCATGCCGGGGTACTGCTCGGCGACGACGAGGTCGAAGTCGCGCGCCGTCGTCTCGAACAGGCCGAGCTCGGGCTCGCGCTCGACGATCTCCACGCGAAGGTCGGGGTGCTTGCCGGCGAGCAGGGTGATCGCGCGGGGGAGGACGGTGTGCGCGACCGACTGGAACACGGCCAGGCGCACGGTGCCGGCGATCGTCGCGGTCTGCGCGGCGAGCTCGGCCTCGGTCCGTTCGAGCCGGTCGAGGATCTCTCCGGCCCGCGTGGCCAGCAGCTCGCCCTGGGCGGTGAGGTGCACGCGCCGCCCGACGCGGCGGAGGAGCGCCGCGCCGGTCTCGCGCTCGAGAAGGGCCATCTGCTGCGAGATGAACGAGGGGGAGTAGGCCATCGCCCTGGCGACCTCGGCGAAGGTGCCGCGCAGCTGGAACTCGTGCAGAAGGCGCAGTCGCCGGACATCGAGCATCGTCGCTCCCCGATTGTGAACCTGTACTTCACTGGATTGGTCACATTCTGGCACTTTTCCTCACCAACGCCACAGGCCACACTGATCCTGACGGCCACCCCCGTCGACGAGGACGCGGAAGCGTCCGCGTCGGGGCCGCACCCGAGAGGACCGATGATGCCCCTTGCCGATCCCATCCCGTTCGTCGATGCCGAGACCGCCATCGGACAGATCCTGCGCACGGCCGCGGAGACCCTGGAGCCGGTCGAGGCCGAACGTCTCCGCCGGGCCACGGCCGTGGACCGGCGGGTCTGGTCCGGCTCCGCCGGCGCCGTGCCGGGCGTCGGCCGGCTGGGGGTGAAGGCCGCCGACGGCTCGGACATGCTCGAGGTGCTCCGCGTGATCGTCGCCGCCGTCCGGGTAGGGATCACGGTGGAGCTGAGCCTCGGCCGTCCCCTCGCCGACCGGCTGCATCGGGGTCTTCTCCGCGCGGGCGCGTCGGTGCGGGTCGAGACCGCCGACCGCTGGGCGGCGAGGGCCAGCGGGGCGTACGAGCGCATCCGCGTGGTGGGGCCGGAGCGCTCGCGGCGCGCGGCGCTGCGCCGCGCCGCCAGCCGCGCGCCGCAGGCGGTGATCGACGTGGACGCCGTCGATGTCGAGGGCGCGGGAGAGATCGAGCGTCTCCTCGGCCCTCGCGCTCTCGTCCACGCCTGACCATGCGGCGGTAGCGCTCGAGGCCGCCTCGCCCGCCGCGGGTGTCCGCCCGTCGTGCCCGCCATGGCCGTCCGACGCGGGCCGAGGTCCTGAGCCGAGTCCGGCATCCCTCTACTTCTTCGCGTCCGTCCTCTGCACGACGCGGTCGAGCGCCGCGCGGAGGTCGTCGCCGTCCGCACCGCTGGGCCACATCCGGATGATCCCGCCCGCGGTGTCGATGACGGCGGTCACGGGCGGCTCCGAGACCGTGTAGTCGCGCCAGATCGCGCGCTGGCGGTCGACGAGCACCGGGCCGGTCACGCCGGTGTCGTCGAGGTAGGCGCGGATGTCGTCGACCGGCTCGTCGAGCGCGACGTGGACGAGGAGCACGGCGTCGTCGTAGCTCTCGACGACCTCGCGGAGCGCGGGCTCGGCGTCGCGGCACTGGGTGCACCAGCTCGCGGTGAACTGCACGACCAGCGCGCGCTGCGTCCAGAGGTCGGCGAGGTCGATGCGGGTCCCGTCGATCAGCGTCCCGGACGCGGCGGGAGCGCGGACGGCTCCGTCCACGGGCGAGAAGGACGCGTCCGGCGCGGCGGTGGGGACGGACTCGGCGCCGCCACGAGGAGCGGACGCGCAGCCGGCGAGCAGCAGGGCGACGCCGGCGACCGCGGCGAGGGACGGAAGGACAGGACGTCGGCTCATTCGCCACCTCCGGCGACGGTGCCCGGATCTCCGAGCAGGGGATAGGCGAGGACGGCGAGGCCTTCGTCGGTGCGCCGGATCTCGGTGCGGCCGATCTCGGTCCCGTCGACGTGGAACGTGTAGGCCCGGCCGTCGGCGAGGGCGGCGGCGGGGAAGCGGAAGGTGCAGATCGTGGGGATGCGCGGCGCGTTGCCGTAGTCCTTCGCGTCGGCACGCTCGGCGCGTCCGGCGGGGAGAGCGGCCTCGAGCACGGTCTCGCCCTCGTCGTCGACGGCGGTGAGCGTCGCGCCCGCATGCAGGAAGAGAGCGTTGCCCGCCCCGGCGCAGTCGGCGCCCTGCACGCGGAGCGCGCCGTCGCGCACGACGAGGAGGCCGTCCGGTTCGGCGGCGCCGGGGGCGCAGCCGGTCAGGAGCGTGCCGGCGAGCACGACGGCGGCGAGAGGGAGGAGCGGGCCGCGCAGGGAGGAGGCACGGAGGCGGCGGGTCGATGGGTGGCGCATGGGTCTTCCGGTCGAGCGGCGACGCCCCCTCCCTTCGCCTCCGCGAGAGGAGGGAGCGTCGCCGCGTGGGCGATCAGGCTGTCGTCACTCCTGAGTGGCCCGGCGTCGTCGGACGGCGAGGAGGAGGCCGGAGCCGAGGGCCACGACGATCACCGCGCCACCGGCGAGGAGGAGAGGCAGGGTGGCGTCCTGACCCGTGGTGGCCAGGTGGCCGCCGGGGTGCTGGCCGCCGGCGCCGTTCTGACCCGTGCCGCCAGGGGTCCCCGGCGTGCCGGGGGTGCCCGGGGTGCCGGGGTCGACGGTGCTCGTCGGCTCCGGCGTCGGCGTCGGCTCGGTCGCCTTGGCGAGGTCATACGACTCGGTGACGGTCGCCGTCGGGTCGTTCTCGCTGGTGATCGTCACCGTGACGGTGGCGTCGGCGGGAACGGCGGGGACGTCGGCGCGGGCGAGGGCCTCGGCGGCACCCGTGAACGCGTAGACCGGGACCGTGCGCTCCTCGCCGGCCGGGATCGTCACGATCTCGCTCGGCGTCTGCACGCTCCATGCGCCACCGCCGCCCACGACCGAGGTTGTGACCCGGTAGATGTCGCTGTTCGCGTGCTGGTCGGTCACGGCGCCGCCGGTGTTGCGGACCGGGACGTTCAGCGCGACGAGGCCGTCGGACACGGCGCCGGACTGCGTGGTCTCGCCCAGGGCGACCCCGCGCTTCTGCGGGCCCGCGCTGTCGAGCGAGCGCACGGCGATGCCGTACTGCAGGATCCCGCGGTCGTCGCGCTGGCGGTCGACCACGTAGAAGTGCAGGCGATTGGCCTCGTCGACGTGCTCGAACTCCGAGCCGGAGTTGACGCCGGCATGGAACAGCGCGTCGTTCAGCTGGCGCTGGTCGCCGCGGGTGATCGGCACGGGGGTGCCGTCGGCGCGCACGTAGTCGAGCGTGTCGATGTCCTGCGGGTTGGCGTCGACCGTCCAGATGAAGGGGTTGCGGTCCTGGTTCTTCGTCTTGGAGATCATCACGCCGCTGTCGGGCTGGAACGAGTCGGTGCCCATCCGGTCGACGACCTCGAGCGTGTAGTTGTCGTAGTTCCCGCCGTCGCAGTCCCACTGCGCCTTGCGCGTGCAGGATCCGGTGGAGAGGTCGCCGCCGTCGAGGACGAGGTTCACGCCGAGCGGGACGCCGTCCTCCTGCAGGGCACGGCTCTGCAGGTCCACCGCGATGGACCCTGCCGCCGCGAGGTCGCTGCGGTTGAGGCTCACGACGCTGGAGGCGTCGATCATGTCGAGCTTGAGCCGGTTGCGCAGGGCGAGGCCCGCGGGCTGCGAGGCGCCGGCGAGAGCCGGCACGTTCCAGCGGGTGTGCGTGCCTCCGGGGCCGTTGAACGATCCGCGCGCGAGCACGTCGAACGGTCCCGAGGTGTCGCGCAGCGGGCCGCCGTCGTCTGCATCGGTGCCGTACGGGTTCCCGTAGTTGTCGGCGATCTCGAGGATGTGCGCGAACTCGTGCGCGAACACGCCCATGCCGCTCGACTCCGCCTGCGTGGAGTTGCCGGCGCGAATGACGTTGCCCTGGTTGTCCTTGCGCGGGAAGTTGGCGTTCGGCCAGTGGTTGCTGGCGGCCGCCCAGCTCGTCCAGGGCACGTACCGGGTCTTGGCCCAGTTGGCCATCGGGTTGCCGTTCTGGTCGAAGGCGTTGCCCTCGGCGTCGCGCGGCGGGCCGAAGTCGTCGGTCACGTCCTCCGGCGAGGCGAAGAGCATCGGGCCGAACTCCTCCCAGGTGCCGGACTCGTCGTGGCCCGCAGTCACCCAGAAGACCTGGTCGAACTCGGTCAGCGGGTCGGCGATGCCCATGTCCTCCGCCCACAGCTTCAGGGCGTCGGTGCGGATGTCCTTGTTGCAGCTCTCACCCTGCGGGCAGAGCGTGGCGTTGGAGCCGCCGGTCTTGTTGAAGGAGTCGTTGAGGCCGTACTCCTCGATGTTGCCGGGCATGCGGAAGGGGCCGAAGGCCTGCATCTGCACGCTCAGCCGGCCACCCGTCTGCTCCATGTAGTACTCGTTGATCGTCCGCCCATGGTTCAGGGCGTTCGGGGTGTTGAGGAGGTTCAGGTAGAACGCGGGGACGTCGTCGCGCTTGACCGGCTCGGCGAGCCCGGTCGGGTTCCCGAAGACGTGCGTGCCCTCTTCCTGCGTCACCACGAAGTCCTGGTTCGCGAAGTCCACGAGGACGATCGCGCCGTTGAACTGGCGCTTGGAGCCGTCGGTCTTGTTCGCCCAGTCCGTGCCGGGGACCGGGACGTAGTCGTCCCAGGTCATCCCGTCCATGTTGACCCAGTTCTGCGGGTCGATCGGGTCGAGGACGCTCGGGTCGACGGCGGCGCTGTCGGCGACCGCGGCGTTCGAACCTCCTATGATCATGCCCGTGATGGCCCCTGCGGCGACCAGCGCTGCCGCGACCCGTCGCCGGGTGGACCATCCGGAGCCGTGCCCTGGTGTGAAAGCCAAGGGGTTCTCCTTCGTTCGATGGGGGATCCCCGCGCGTCACTGCGCGGCGACGAAGCGGGATCTCGGGGAGCCGCTTCGCTCAGTAGCATGTCACTAAGTGGACCGGAAAAGCGACCCCTCTCGAGCGGGAAGTCCATCCCGGACTGATGATCTTTCCCATTTTTACCAGATCAGACAGTTATTTTCTGATCCGCGCCACATCTGGCGCTCGCCAAAGGGCGGAGCTTGTAATATATTAGTCTGGCGAGAGCGGGTGGCTGGGATTGTCACGTCCGGTCCTCCCTCCATGGCGCGGGGCGACCAGATCGGGCAGGATGAGACCTCTGCCCGACTCCGGACCGTGAGGCTGCGGTCCTGACGAAGAAGTCATCACACAGATACAGAGGTGTACATGTCATTGCACAGCACGAGGGGCCGTCTCGGCCTCGCTGTCGGCGCCCTCGGCGCCACCGCCCTGGTCCTTGCCGGCTGCGCGTCGAGCAGCACCGGCGGCGGCTCCACGGGCGGGTCGTCCGGCGGCGGCGAGGTCATCGTCGGCACCACAGACAAGGTCACGGCGCTCGACCCGGCCGGCTCGTACGACAACGGCTCCTTCGCCGTGATGAACCAGGTCTACCCGTTCCTGCTGAACAGCAAGTACGGCACCGCCGAGGTCGGCCCCGACATCGCCGAGAAGGCCGAGTTCACCTCGCCGACCGAGTACACGGTGACGCTCAAGAAGGGCCTGAAGTTCGCCAACGGCAACGACCTCACCGCCAGCGACGTCAAGTTCTCGTTCGACCGCATGGTCAAGATCAACGACCCCAAGGGCCCGGCCTCGCTGCTCGGGAACCTCGACAAGGTCGACGCCAAGGACGACACCACCGTCGTCTTCACCCTGAAGAACGGCGATGACCAGATCTGGCCGCTGATCCTCTCCAGCCCCGCCGCCCCGATCGTGGACGAGCAGGTGTTCTCGGCCGACAAGGTCACCTCGGACGACGAGATCGTCAAGGGCAAGGCCTTCGCCGGACAGTATGAGATCACCAACTACAAGGCGAACGAGCTCGTTGCGTACAAGCCGTTCGACGGTTACCAGGGCGTGCTCGGCAAGGCCGAGAACGCGGGCGTCACCGCGAAGTACTACGCCGATGCCTCCAACCTCAAGCTCGCGATCGGCAACGGCGACATCGACGTGGCCTTCCGCAGCCTCTCGGCGACCGACATCGACGACCTGTCCAAGAACAGCAAGGTCAAGATCGTCGACGGCCCCGGCGGCGAGACCCGCTACATGGTGTTCAACTTCAACACCATGCCCTTCGGCGCCACCACGGCCGAGGCCGACCCGGCCAAGGCGCAGGCGGTCCGCCAGGCCGCGGCCTCGCTCGTCGACCGCGCCGCGCTCGCGAAGGACGTCTACAAGGACACCTACAGCCCGCTGTACTCGTTCGTCCCCGAGGGCATGCCCGGTGCGACCGAGCCGCTGAAGGGCCTGTACGGCGACGGCAACGGCGGGCCCTCGGCCGACAAGGCCAAGGCGACTCTCGCCGCGGCCGGCGTGCAGACCCCGGTGCAGCTGAACCTGCAGTACAACGGCGACCACTATGGCCCGTCATCGGGCGACGAGTACGCCGCCGTCAAGGCGCAGCTCGAGCAGGGCGGCCTGTTCTCGGTCAACCTGCAGCAGACCGAGTGGGTGCAGTACAACAAGGAGCGCGTCGAGGACGTCTACCCGGTGTACCAGCTGGGCTGGTTCCCGGACTACTCCGACGCCGACAACTACCTGTCGCCGTTCTTCCTCAAGGAGAACTTCCTCGGCAACCACTACGACAACGCGGAGGTCAACGACCTGATCGTGAAGTCGCAGACCGAGACCGACAAGGCCAAGCGCCTCGACGAGATCGGGAAGATCCAGGACCTGGTCGCCAAGGACCTGTCCACGCTGCCGCTGCTCCAGGGCAAGCAGCTGGCCGTGGTCGGCGCGGACGTCAAGGGCGCGACCCTCGACGCCTCGTTCAAGTTCCGCTACGCGCCGCTGACCAAGTAGCGCTCCTCCGATCGGGGCGTCGTCCTCTGGGCGGCGCCCCGATCGGTCTGAAACAGACAAAGGTGCCTCCATGGCCGTAGACGCCCTCGCCCCGGACCTCCCGGCGGCCCGCACCACATCCGCCGGCAGCGGGCTGTGGCGCTACATCCTCATCCGACTCGTCCTCATCGTCCCGACCGTCCTGATCCTCGTCACGCTGGTCTTCTTCCTCATGCGGGTCACCGGCGACCCGATCACCGCGGCCCTGGGCGGACGCCTCCCCGCCGCGCAGCTCGCCGAGCGTGTGCATCAGGCCGGCTACGATCAGCCGATCATCCTGCAGTACGTCCAGTACCTGGTCAGTCTCGTGCGCGGCGACCTCGGCACGACGATCACCGACAACCGCCCCGTGGTCGGGATCCTGCTGCAGTACGGCTCCGCCACGCTGGAGCTCGCGATCTACGCGCTCATCGTCGCGTTCGCCGTGAGCATCCCGCTCGGCCTCGTCGCCGCCTACCGGCGCGACAAGTGGCAGGACGCCACCCTGCGCATCATGGCGATCCTCGCCTACGCCACCCCCATCTTCTTCGTGGGCCTGCTGCTCAAGCTCCTCTTCTCGGTCTGGCTCGGATGGTTCCCCGTCTCGGGGCGTGCGGGCACGCGGACCGAGCTGCTCATGAGCGGGATCGACACCCCCACCGGGATCTACCTCCTCGACGCGATCCGGCTCGGCAACGCCGACGCGATCGGCGACGTGCTCTGGCACGCCGTGCTCCCGGCGGTCGCCCTCGGCCTGCTCACCGCGGGCGTCTTCCTCCGACTCATCCGCACCAACGTCATCGGCACCCTCGGGCAGCAGTACGTGACCTCGGGCCGCTCGCGCGGCGTGAGCGAGTACCGCCTCGTCACCAAGCACGCGTTCCGCCCTGCGCTCATCCCGATCATCACGGTCATGGGCCTGCAGATCGCGATGCTCCTCGCGGGCGCGGTGCTCACCGAGACGACCTTCGAGTGGAAGGGCATCGGCTTTATGCTGGCCGAGTACCTGAAGGCGCGCGACTTCGTCGCCGTGCAGGGGATCGTCGTCATGATCGCGGTGATCGTGGCCGTGACGAACTTCATCGTCGACATCGTCGCCGCGGTGATCGACCCGAGGGTGAGGTACTGACGTGATCGATAGGAACCTTCCCACCCCGTCCACCCAGACGCTCGCGGTCGGGACGCCGCGCAAGCGCCGCCTTTCCGAGCGTCTGCCCGTGATCTCGCAGCTGCGGCAGAGCGTGGGCCTCCAGCGCGGCATGCTCATCGCCGGCCTCGCGATCACCCTGTTCTTCGTGGTGATCGCCCTCCTCGCCCCGCTCATCGCCCCGTACTCCTGGGCGCAGCAGGCGGTGGACGGGCAGAAGTTCGGCACCCAGCAGCCGCCGAGCGCGCTGAACCTCCTCGGCACCACGGTGTCCGGCTTCGACGTGCTCTCGCGCGTGATCTGGGGGGCCCAGACCGCGCTCCTCGTGATCGTCGCGGCGATCGCGTGCTCGATCTTCATCGGCATCCTGCTCGGCCTCATCTCCGGCTACTTCGGTGGCTGGCTCGACCGGGTGCTGGTGGTCGTGGCGGACGCGATCTACGCGTTCCCCTCGCTGCTGCTCGCGATCGTGATGTCGATCGTGATCAGCCGGGGGCAGTCCAGCCTCGGCGCGGGCGTCATGGCCACGGCGCTGTCGATCACGGTGGTGTTCGTGCCGCAGTACTTCCGGGTGATCCGTGCCGAGGTGGTGCGGGTGCGTGCCGAGCCGTTCGTCGAGTCGGCGAAGGTGATCGGCGTGCCCACGGGACGGATCCTCCTGCGGCACGTCCTGCGCAACTCCACGCGCTCACTGCCCGTGGTGATCACGCTGAACGCTTCCGAGGCCCTGCTGACCCTCGCCGGGCTCGGCTTCCTCGGGTTCGGCATCGAGGCCACGGCCGCCGCGGAGTGGGGGTACGACCTCAACCGCTCGGTGGCCGACGTCACCAGCGGCATCTGGTGGACCTCGATCTTCCCCGGTCTCGCGATCGTGCTCGTGGTGCTGGGCATCACGCTCGTCGGCGAGAGCCTGAACGACCTGAGCGATCCGCGACTGCGCACCCGCCGTCGCGCAGGAGGTGCCTCATGACCGTCTCGACCGACCGCGCCGACGCGCCGACCACGGACGACGTCGCGCAGATCCGTGACCTGAGGATCACCTTCGCGACGGACGGGGATCCGGTCGAGGCCGTCAAGGGCATCGACCTGCAGGCACACGCCGGGGAGGTGCTGGCGATCGTCGGCGAGTCCGGGTCCGGCAAGACCGTGACCGCGAACGCGCTGCTGGGCTTGCTGCCCGAGACCGCGACGATGTCCGGCGCCGTGCTGGTGCGCTCGCGCGCGGGCGACGAGACCGACGTCGTGCACGCGTCCTCCGCGCGGCTGCGCGCGATGCGCGGGCGCGACGCGGCGATGGTGTTCCAGGAGCCCTCCACCGCGCTGAACCCGGTCTACACCGTGGGGTGGCAGATCGCCGAGGGGCTGAGGGCGCACCGCGGCGCCGGGGCGAAGCTGTCCAAGAAGGAGGCGAGGGCCAAGGCGGTCGACATCCTCCGCCGGGTGGGCATCCCCGACCCCGAGAAGCGGGTCGACGACTACCCGCACCAGTTCTCCGGCGGGCAGAAGCAGCGCATCGTGATCGCGATGGCGCTCGTGCTCGACGCGGGCCTGATCATCGCCGACGAGCCGACGACGGCGCTCGACGTGACGGTGCAGGCCGAGATCCTCGACCTCCTGCGCACCTGCCGCGATGAGTTCGGCGCGACGATCGTCCTCATCACCCACAACATGGGAGTCGTGGCCGATCTGGCCGACCGCGTGATCGTGATGTACCGCGGCGACATCGTGGAGCAGGCGCCGGTGCGGGAGCTGTTCGCCGCGCCGAAGGAGGACTACACGCGCGAGCTGCTGGCGGCCGTGCCTCACGTCGGGCAGGGCAACTCCCGCACCCAGGGCGACGCCTCCGCCCCCGAGTCCGCCCCCGAGGGCAGCCTCATCGTCGCGACGGCGTGCGAGATCGGCTATCCCGGCCGGTTCGGGCGCGGCGGCGTCGTGGCGGTGAAGGGCGTGGACTTCTGGGTCGGCCCCGGCGAGGTCGTGGGCCTGGTGGGCGAGTCCGGTTCGGGCAAGACGACGATCGGACGCGCGGTCGTCGGTCTCACGACCGTCGTCGGCGGCTCGCTCCGCGTGCTCGGGCAGGAGATGCGGGGGGTGAAGAGCCGCCAGCTGGCGCCGCTGCGTCCCGAGGTCGGATTCGTTTTCCAGGATCCGGCGACGAGCTTCAACCCGCTGCTCACGATCGCCGAGTGCATCGCCGAGCCGCTCATCGTGCACGGCCGTGCGGCGAGCCTGGCCGCGGCGCGGCCGAAGGTGAACGAGCTGCTCGACGCGGTGCGGCTGCCGATGAACTTCGGCGACCGGTATCCGCACGAGCTCTCCGGCGGCCAGAGGCAACGGGCCTCGCTCGCGCGCGCCCTCGCCCTGGACCCCAAGCTCCTCATCGCGGACGAGCCCACGAGCGCGCTCGACGTGTCGGTGCAGGCGAAGGTGCTCGACCTGTTCGTGCAGCTGCAGGCCGATCTCGGCTTCGCCTCGCTGTTCATCAGCCACGACCTCGCGGTGATCGACGCCGTGTCGGATCGGATCATCGTCCTTCAGCGGGGACGCATCCAAGAGCAGGGGACGACGGCGCAGGTGCTGAACGACCCGCAGAACCCGTACACGCGGGAGCTGCTCGCCGCGCTCCCCGTGCCCGACCCGGTGGAGCAGGCGGAGCGCCGCGCGCTCTGGCAGTCCGTCCGGCGTCGCTGAGCGCACCGGCGTGCGGGCGGGCGCGTCGATCGGCCCTCCCGTGCCGAGACTGCATCTTCGTCACGAGAACACGTAAGAGATCATCGGTTTCGTGACGGAGATGCAGTCTCGCGGGCTCGGCCGGCCCGTCCGGTCCGGTCCGCGCGAGCGGCGTCGCCGGTCGGCCCGTTCGCGTCCGTCCGGCTTGCTCGCGTCGGCCCGCAGTCCGGATGCATGACGGTTGGCCGGATGGCTGAGCGTCCGCGGCGGATCGGCCAGCCATCCGGCGGATCCTCAGCCGGGTGCACTCGCACCTCAGCCGGATGCATCCGCACCTGCGCCGCACGCATCCGTGCCGGCGCCTCGTCGAGGCGGCAGCCCGGTCGCGGCGAGACGCCGAGCGGGGCCCGTCGGCCGGATGCGCTAGACTGTTGAGGTTGTCTGGACACGTGCGTGCCCGGACACGTGCAACACACCCTCCTGCTCCCGGGAAAGTCCCGGAAGCCGTTCTAGTCCGAAGGAGGTGGGTAAGTGACGCACCAGTACGAGCTCATGGTCATTCTGACCCCCGAGCTGGACGAGCGCCAGGTTGCCCCCAACCTCGACAAGTTCCTGAAGGTCATCACGAACGATGGTGGCTCGATCGACAAGGTCGACATCTGGGGCAAGCGCCGTTTCGCCTATGAGATCAACAAGAAGAGCGAGGGCATCTACGCCGTCGTCAACTTCACCGCGACGAGCGAGGCCACCAACGAGCTCGACCGTCAGCTGAACCTGAGCGAGCTCGTGTTCCGCACCAAGGTGCTGCGCGCCGAGGAGGCCCAGGCCATGGTCGCCGCCGAGGCGAAGCGTGCCGAGGCCAAGGCCGCTCGCAAGCCCAAGGTCGCGAAGGCGTAATCGTCATGGCCGGCGAGACCGTGATCACCGTGGTGGGCAACCTCACCGCAGACCCCGAGCTGCGCTACACGCAGAACGGGCTGCCGGTGGCGAACTTCACCATCGCATCGACGCCGCGCACCTTCGACCGCCAGGCGAACGAGTGGAAGGACGGCGAAGCGCTGTTCCTCCGTGCGTCCGTGTGGCGCGAGTTCGCGGAGCACGTGGCGGGTTCGCTGACCAAGGGCATGCGGGTCATCGCATCCGGACGCCTCAAGCAGCGCTCCTACCAGGACCGCGAGGGCAACAACCGCACCGCGATCGAGCTGGAGGTCGACGAGATCGGCCCCTCGCTCCGCTACGCGACGGCCAGCGTCACGCGCGCGGCCTCGGGCGGCGGCGGTGGCGGCCAGTCCCGTCCGCAGCAGCAGGTCTCGGAGGAGCCGTGGTCCACGCCCGGCTCGTCCAGCGCCGATGCGTGGAGCGCTCCCGGCAGCTTCGGCGACGACACCCCGTTCTGAGCCGAGCAACACAAGATTCCGGGCGCTGAGCGCCCGACCACATCGCTAAGGAAACAACAATGGCTGGAAAGTCGAGCGGCGACCGCCGCAAGCCGCGGAAGGGCGCGAAGAACGCCGCCCCCGCGAAGTCCATCCGCGTTGGTGTCATCGACTACAAGGACGTCGCGACCCTCCGCAAGTTCATCTCGGAGCGCGGCAAGATCCGCGCCCGTCGTATCACCGGCGTCTCGGTGCAGGAGCAGCGTCTGATCGCCAAGGCGATCAAGAACGCCCGCGAGATGGCGCTCCTTCCCTACGCCGGCGCCGGCCGCTAAGGAGCACCGACATGGCAAAGCTGATTCTCACGAACGAGGTCGCCGGGCTCGGTAGCGCCGGTGACGTCATCGAGGTCAAGAACGGGTACGCCCGCAACTACCTCATCCCGCAGGGCTTCGCCGTCGCGTGGACGCGCGGTGGCGAGAAGCAGGTGGAGCAGATCCGCGCCGCCCGCAAGGCCCGTGCGATCCACGACCTCGACGAGGCTGTGGCGCTGAAGAACAAGATCGAGGCCGGCAAGGTGCGCCTGACCGTCAAGGCCGGCGCCGAGGGGCGTCTGTTCGGCTCCGTGAAGCCGGGCGACGTCGCCGACGCGGTCGCCGCCGCCGACCTGGGTGCGATCGACAAGCGCAAGGTGCACATCACCGCGCCGATCAAGGCCACCGGCGAGCACGAGGCCACGGTCCGTCTGCACGACGACGTGACCGCCGTCATCACCCTTCAGGTCGTCGCCGCCAAGTAAGCGCGTCGCCTCAGAACGCCCCCGTCGTCTCGGACGACGGGGGCGTTCTGCGTGCAGGGGACGAGCGTGACGCCACCACGGACAAGACCTCGTACCCGTATCCACCACATACGAATACAAAGCCGTCTCAATTCTGGGGAGCGGATGTGCCGTGGCGAGGTCGTCGATCCGGTTGCGGCCGCGACTGCTATGTAGTGGGCACAGGCGGTGTCCGCCGCCGACGGTCGATTCCTGCGCCATGGGGATCGCAGTGAAGCGAACAAAGACATGCAGAAAACAAGACTCACCTTGATTACGCAGCCCCACCCCACCGATCCTGTAACAGGGCGCCAGGCAATATCCTCATCCTCCCCCGGGCTCCGGGTATGCCGATAAAGCTCACCGTCATGCAGAACGGTTCCACCGTGAACAGCGACGAATGGGCAGCGCTGGCACGAGTATAGAACAGTGCTTGGCGAAGAGATTTCCTCCTGAAACTCAGAAGTGTCCAACCGAAAGAGAGAGCCATCATGCGAAACGATCAAGCAAGCAGTAGATCTCCCGACGTCTTTCGTCGAGGGCGCCGCACCGTGGCTGCTGAGTCGCCGCGACCTTCTCGGAGCCTATAGGCGTGGCCGGACATCCACGCACCTCAATTGTGTCAATGGTTCAGCGGGCGTGCACATCGAGCCAAGGTGAGCATAAATACCACAAGAAAGTGAATGGACCTACATCAGAAGCAAGCATTCCTTCGAGATCAAGATGCGGCCGAGTGGTACATCGATCGCGGATGGATCATCTCTGCGCTAAACTACCCTTTTCAGCTGTTCTATGACGAGATATCAACCGGCGACATTTCTATACGACGCTTCTCATCTTCCCCGCTTTCGGCAGAGTTGCATGCCCCGCCCAACCCTGAATTCATAAGGGACGCGATTGTTACCAATTACATATTAGAGGGAAAAGTAGATTGCAGATGGGGGGAAAGAAAAAGCGTCAGCATCCCTACTGGGGAAGGTTTTCTGCAAGAGACGATATCTCCCATGTTCATAGCAACCAGTATGCCATTCACGGTTGCGCAGATCGCGCTTCCGAGGCAGTATTTCGCCGCATGGGTATCTCTAGGATTCCGTGGCGGAGCATTGAGTGGTCCGGTCAATTCCTCTAAGGATCTCAACCTCGCTGCCACGACCACGGTGATGTCTATCCTAAATTCTGAGACCACCCCTTCGCATCCGAGCTTCTCCTGGCTTAAGTCGTCACTGGCGCAGATCGTCCTCGGGGTCACAGAGCAGGCGGTCCCCAGCGACTACTGCCTTTCAAAAGCCGAGGTCGAGATTTACACCCGCGCCCAACAAGTGATGACTTCCAGATTCTCGGATAAGACGCTCACGATGAGAGATATCTCCGAGGAGGTGGGGGTTACGCCATCCTACATACAGCGAATTTTTCGGCAAATGGGCAGATCCCCGATGGGATTTCTTCGGGATTATCGCGCCGCAAAAGCGAGTCAAATTCTCTCCAGTGACATCCCGGGGCCTAAACATGCGGAATCCGTTGCGAACGCGACCGGCTTCCGCAACGTACGTGCCATGCGGTCCGCATTGAGCGCCTATCGCGATCTTGCAGAGTCGACTGAGAAGAGATGATGTTCACACGTAGTATGCTGGTGGACTCGATCGAAGGGGACACCGGTCTTGACCGCAGCGTACGGAAGGGGGCTAACGCCGCCTTCCGTACGCTTCTTCCTACTCGGTGCCGACGACTGCCCAGCCGTCGCTGTTAGCGCCGGAAGCATTCTGACCGACCGCGATAGAGATCAAAGTTCCGCCCGCGGGAAGCCCTCCGATCGGAGTCCATGCGTCGAAGGTGCCGTTACTAGGGTTCCTGTTCGCGCGGTACCAGGCGTTATCACTCGCAAGGACGTAGACGTTGCCGACACCAGCTCCTCGTGAGCCCGAGGCATAGAGGTCGACGACGTGCGCTCCGCCCGGGAGACTCTGCGCCGGCTTTGCATTGGAATAGTTGCTGGTCTCGTCCGTCTGCGCTCCCCACACCTGTCCGTCGATGACGAAGACGATGGCGTCGTCAGAGGATCCCCTCACCATCCTCAGGGTGCTGACGGGACCTGGGAGCAGAGCGCCGCCGGCCTGCTTCAGCTCTGTTACACCGTTGGTGCCTGTGGTGTTGTCCCAACGGGTGACATAGGCCTTGCCCGTGTCGGTGAGAGCCGTGACGACGTCCGTGCCGTAGATGGCGTCCACGACTCCGGGGATGCTGCGAACATACCTGGCACGAAGAGGGCTGTACTCGCCCCAGTTGTACACGCTGCCGTCGGAGGTCCATCCCACGAACCAATATGCGCTTGTCTCCCCAGACATGCCCATGGCGGTCCCCGAGGTGTTGCCACCGTTCCCGCTCTTGAAGGTGTTCCAGCTGCCGTCCTTGATATTGACGTGGAAGAGGCCGTCCTCGCCGGCAAAGCCGAGCGCGGGGTTGAAGCCGGCAGTCGATCCGGTCCCCCACCAGGAGCCGATCGGCTTCACAGGCGGGGAGACGATCCGCGAGACGGCTGTGCTGTTCGTCCCGATGTAGGCGAACCGTCCATCGCTGAGCAGTGCCCATGCGCCGGTGGCCGAGGTGACGTCGCCAGACCCTCCCGGCGTCGCCATCGCTTCGACCACGTATACCCCGCTGGGAATGCCGGTGACAGGTTGCCAATCGCCGTTCACGAGGCGGTAAAGGACCCCCGTGGCGCTCAACGCATAGGGGTTGCCGTTACCGGGGAAGACCTTTGTGATATCCGTTCGGCTGCCCACCGGGGCGGCAGTCCCTCCCCGGCTGCTGCGGAAGACAGTACCCGAGGCGAGGACGGTGGTGAACACTGCGGGGGTTGCGACGACCTGTCCGGCGGTTCCCGTGACCTCGTAGGGGCCGGCTTTCCCGTCAGAGGCCTGGGTCAGACGAGTGATGGTCATTGTTGTTGCGAAAACACCCGTCGCGTCGGTCGCTCCGGTGATCGCCGACGTTCCCGTAGATGCGAAGAAGGCAACTCCTTCCGGAAGGGCCATGGAGACCGTCTGGTTCGGCCTCGGAGCCCCGCTCGAGCTCAGGACAGTTATGTGAACCGGCCTGCTCTCGCCCACAGGGATGGCGCTGTCCCCCGTGATCGTGATCATGGCCTGATCCGTCGGCGACGCCGCCGCCGGCACCGCGACAGTAGTTGCGATGATTGGAATCGACCACGACACGCCCTTAACAACGGTACGCCTGGATACTTTACTGTTATTTTCCTCGATCAAACTCTTCTCCCAAAGGGCGAAGGATAAGTGATTACGGGACGGCGTTTTATGGGCATATCCATAGCGGGGGAGAGGATGAGGATATTGCCTGGCGTCCCGTTACAGGATCGGCGGGGTGGGGCTGCGTAATCAAGGTGAGTCTTGTTTTCCGCATGTCTTTGTTCGCTTCACTGCGATCCCCACGGCGCAGGAACCGACCGTCGGCGTCGAACGATCACGCGACGTGTACATGAACTCGCGCGTCGCTGGCGTGGAGGGTGTCCCGTGATGGCACGTGGCCATCACTCGGCATATCAAGGCCACCGGCGAGCACGAGGCCACTGTCCGTCTGCACGACGACGTGAGTGTGGGGCGGGAGCTCATGGTGAGGGATTCTGAAGAGTCGGTCGCGGTTCGCCGGAGGCGCCGAAGGGCGTGGGGCGTCGGACGATCGTCAAGGGTGCAGCGTGGTCAATCCCGGTGATCGCGACGAGGGCGTCGGTGCCGTTCGCGCCGGGGTCGGCGGGTTTCGCGCTGACGGGTACTCTGGCGTCGGTGTTGACGGCGGGTGGTACTGCTCCGGTGGATTCCTGCTGACGAACGCGCAGGGTGGCGCTCCGGTGAGTGGGTCTGGTGACGGTGACGCCCTCGGCGGGTTTGACGTGCGAGGACGGGACGAGGTCGCCGAAGACGGTGACCACGGATACCGCTGGTCGTGCGTCGGCGACGGCGAGGGGCATGGGAAGAGCGGTTCGTTCACGATCACCGCGCAGGGTGTGTCGCCGACGAGTGTCACGGTCATGCCGCGACAGAGCGTGACCACCGACGTGTTCGTCGGGATCGCAGACGACTAGGTCTGCCGGAGCATCGGTAGCGGGGCGGCTACCCCGGCCGTCGGCCCCGCCGATGCAAAGGATCTTCTTGTCCGGACGACCTACGCCGCTGTGATCGGCGCTGTTCGGGGCTGCGTCGCCCGTCCGAACCCCGGTGGCGACGTGGGAGCGCGCCCACGCCGCGGGACGATTTCGCAACGTATGCGACGCCGAAATGTACACCGCACGACGCCACGCTGTCCAGAGGAACGGGCCTCGGATCCGGGCGCGCCCGGCGTTTCGCGGACTTGACTTTCCCCAGTGTTGTGCACATGTCGCCTCGTGTCGTCGAACCTTCAATCCCCGGTTTAACCGGAATCTCATCCACAGGGTGGGGAAACGGGAAATGCCTGTTCCCGCCGCAAAAATTTCTTTGCCGAACCCCTCCTCCACCGGGTTGTCCACAGGCGCTCTTCACAGACACTCCGGAGTTCTTCGCATGCTCTCCACAGAGTTATCCACAGGCCGTCTTGCGGGTCGGGGACGCCGCTCCTAGCGTGAGGGGGCGACTCGATGTCGGAGCTCCGTGATCTGCTGTGTGGGGGCGCGGAGAGCCGTCCGGAGACCCGCCCTCGGCGGCTGCCGACGCGACGTCCACCGGCTCGGTCGCCGTCGCGCCGCAGGATCGGGCCCCGCGGGGCAGAGGGGAGAGCAGATTGTCGATCGCCGACATCTCGGAGGAGCGCCTCGGACGAGGCCGCGAGCCCGAGCGGATCCCCCCGCACGACCTGATCGCCGAGCAGAGCGCGCTCGGAGGCATGCTGCTCTCCAAGGACGCCGTCGCCGACGTCATCGAGACCCTTCGCGGCACCGACTTCTACATCCCCAAGCACGAGCTGATCTTCGAGGCCATCCTCACCCTCTACTCGCACGGCGAGCCGACCGACGTGATCGCGGTGGGCGACGAGCTGGTCAAGTCCGGCAACCTCCAGCGCGCCGGGGGGATCGACTACCTGCACACGCTGACCTCGATCGTGCCGACCGCCGCGAACGCCGGCTATTACGCCGGCATCGTGTCGGAGCGGGCCATCCTGCGCAAGCTCGTCGACGCCGGCACCCGCATCGTGCAGATGGGCTACGACGGTCAGGGCGATGCGACCGACCTCGTCAACACCGCGCAGGCCGAGATCTACTCTGTCACCGGCGGGCAGGAGGCCGAGGACTACGTCCCGCTGACCGTCGCCGTCGACGCCGCGGTCGAGGAGATCGAGGCGGCGAACGGGCGCGACGGCAGCATGACCGGCGTGCCGACCGGCTTCAAGGAGCTCGACGAGCTGACCAACGGCCTGCACGGCGGGCAGATGATCGTCGTCGCCGCGCGCCCGGCGATGGGAAAGTCGACGCTCGCGCTCGACTTCGCCCGCTCCGCCTCGATCGGCCACAACCAGCCGTCGATCTTCTTCTCGCTCGAGATGGGCAAGAGCGAGATCGCGATGCGCCTGCTCAGCGCCGAGGGCGCCGTCCCCTTGCAGAACATGCGCAAGGGCACGCTCGACCAGCGTGACTGGACCACGGTGGCCGCCACGCGGGGGCGCATCAACGACGCCCCCCTGTACATCGACGACAGCCCCAACATGACGCTCGTCGAGATCCGTGCCAAATGCCGCCGGCTCAAGCAGCGGGCCGGGCTCAAGATGGTCATCATCGACTACCTCCAGCTGATGACGAGCGGCAAGCGCGTCGAGTCCCGCCAGCAGGAGGTCTCGGAGTTCTCCCGTGCGCTCAAGCTCCTGGCCAAGGAGCTGCAGGTGCCGGTGATCGCCCTCTCGCAGCTGAACCGTGGCCCCGAGCAGCGGCAGGACAAGAAGCCCGCCATCAGCGACCTGCGCGAGTCCGGCTCGATCGAGCAGGACGCCGACATGGTGATCCTGCTGCACCGCGACTCGGTCTACGACAAGGACGTGCGCCCGGGCGAGGCCGACCTCATCGTGGCGAAGCACCGCAACGGCCCGACCGCGACGATCCAGGTCGCGTTCCAGGGCCACTTCTCACGCTTCGCCGACATGGCCCCGGGGGACTTCGGCGGCGGTGGCGGGGGCGGCGGCGACTTCCGCTAGGCAGGACGAGATCCCATGACCACGGTCGTCATCGCGCTGGACAGCTTCAAGGGCACGATCGGCGCGGCGGCCGCGACCGCCGCGGTCGCCGCGGGATGGACCTCGGTCGAGCGGGACGCGATCGTGCGGCAACGACCGATGGCCGACGGCGGCGAGGGGACGATCGAGGCGTTCGCCGCCGCGCACCCGGCCGGGGTCCGCATGTCGGCCGAGGTCGACGGGCCCGAGGGCTCCCCGGTGACCGTCTCCTGGCTCCGGCTCCCGGGATATACGGGCCTGCCGGTGCAAGGGGAAGCCCCGGTGCCGACGGACGCCCAGGCGCGGACAGGCGCTCCGGGGGACACCGCCGTGATCGACCTCGCCTCCACCTCGGGGATCCAGCTGCTCTCTTCGCCTCGTCCCCTCGATGCCGACAGCCGTGGCTTCGGTCAGGCCATCGCCGCGGCGCTCGACCACGGCGTCACGCGTCTCATCCTCGGGATCGGCTCCAGCGCGTCCACCGACGGCGGCACCGGGATGCTGCGGGCGCTGGGCGGGCGCTTCCTCGATGCGGACGGCGAGGAGATCGCCCCGGGGGCGCGGGGACTGCTCGATCTCGAACACGTCGATCTCTCCGGGCTCCGTCCGGCGCCCGACACCCTCGTCCTCACCGACGTCGTCAACCCGCTGACCGGGCCGCGGGGCGCGGCCGAGGTCTTCGGGCCGCAGAAGGGACTGGCGGATCCGGCCGAGCGCCGTCGCGTCGACGAGGCGCTGCTCCGGCTCGCCGCCCTCTGCGGCCTCGACGAGTCCTCGTCCGGCGCGGGCGCGGCGGGCGGCGTCGGCGGCGCCCTGATGGTCTGGGGAGCCCGGCTGGTCCCCGGGGCGGCGGAGGTGGCGCGTCTGATCGGGCTGCGCGAGGCCGTCGCGGGCGCCGACCTGGTGATCACGGGCGAGGGCGCCTTCGACGGGCAGTCCGCCGACGGAAAGGCGCCCTCGTTCGTCGCCTCCCTCGCGGCCGAGGCGGGAGCGCCCGTCGTCCTCGTCGCGGGGCGGGTGCAAGCGGACCCGTCGGTCGCCGGCTTCTGCGGCAGCGTGTCCCTGTCCGATCTCGCCGGCGGCGATGCGGCGGCGTCGGCCGACCCGGCCCGCTGGCTGACGTTGGCGGGTGCTCGCCTCGCCGCCGATCTCGGGCAGCCAGGACGTCGGTGATCCCGTCCGCCGGAGCCGGCGGCGGTGGGCTTGCGTCGGTCCGCACGGCACGGCTCGTCCGGCGGGGGCCTCCGCGGCGTGCAGCTCGGACGAGCCGGCCGCCGGGAGGGGGCGTGGCCGGAGGTCAGGTGTTCGTCGTGGTCTCGTCGACGTAGCGGATGGCGGCGCCGTAGCCGTTGGTGTTCTTGGTGGTGAGCATGGTCATGACCACGCCGGAGAGGGTGACGCCGGCTCGTTTCAGCACCTGGGCGGCCTCGACGACCTCTTGCCTTCTTGTCCTGCCGGATGCGGCGACGAGGACTGCTCCGTGGGTTCTCGCCGCGAGGACGGCGGCGTCGGTGACGGGCAGGAGGGGTGGTGTGTCGAAGAGGACGACGTCGAAGTATCGGTCGAGCTCGGCGACCACCCGGTTCATGGCCGAGGAGCCGAGGAGCTCGCTGGGATTGGGGGGCGGGGTTCCTGCGGGGAGGACGTAGAGCTCGCCGATCCGCCATTTCCGTATCACGTCGGACAGCTCGGCGCGTCCGACGAGGACGTCGGTGAGGCCCAGGCCGGCGGAGATGCCGAGGTAGTCCGCGACGCGGGGCTTGCGGAGGTCCGCCTCGACGACCGCGACCCGGGCGCCGGATCGGGCGAGGGCGACGGCGAGGTTGGCGCTGACGGTCGACTTGCCGGCGACGGGCATCGCGCTCGTGACGACGAAGGACCTGCTCTGTCCCTTGGTGCTGATGAAGTCGAGGTTGGTGCGGAGCATCCGGTAGGACTCCGCCTGCGGGCTCCCGGGGTCCTCCTGCACGATGAGGGGCTGTCGCCGCGAGGCGGGGTCGAAGAGGATGCCGCCGAGGATCGGCGCGTCGAGGCTGCTCCTGAGGTCGGCGAGGGTCCGGACCCTGGTGTCGAGGAGGGTACGGATCGTCGCGATCCCGATCCCCAGGGCGAGCCCGAGGACGGCGCCTCCGGCGGTGTACAGGGCGAGGCTGGGGCTGGAGGGGGCTGTGGGGACGATCGCGTCTTGGACGACGGTGACGGTGACGGTGCTCCGTGTCGATCCCTGCTGTGGCTTCTCCAGCACGTTCTGCACGACCTCGGAGAGGCTGTCCGCGACGGCATCCGCGATCCGCGCGGCCTGCTCCGGGTCCCGGTCGGTCGCCGCGATGTCGATCATCACCGTGTTCGCCGGGGTGCGCACGGAGAGCTGGGACGCGAGCGCTGACGAGGAGATCGGCAGCCCGAGCCGGTCGATGACGGGGTCGAGGACCAGGCTCGTCGTGGCGACGGCCACGTAGCTGGCCACGACCTGCTGGGCGAAGGTCGTGCCCTGCACCAGGTCACCGGTCGCCGCGCCCTCCGAGCGCGCCGAGACATACAACTGTGTGGAGCTCTGATACTTCGCCGGAAGCACGAGCGTGAGCACCGCCCCGCCACCGCCCCCGAGAACCAGCAGCAGCAGAAGGATCAGCCAGTTCTTACGGAGACCGACGAGATAGCCCCCCACCTCCCCACGCAACCCAGGGGCCTCATGGGCACGAGGCTGCGCGGCCCCGGGCGCCGGGACTCCGGGGGGCCGTGCGCCGGCAGGCGGGCCGCTCATCTCCGGCATCGGCGTTCTCTCCTCGGCGCGGCGCGCGGTGTTTCCGGGGCTGAGGCGGAAGGCCTCGCCCGCTCAGGGACGTTGCATCGGGACCGCGGTCCGCGCACGCGAACGAGAGGCGCGGAGAGCCCGGATGGCTGTTCTCTATTCATGTCTTAGCCGAGGCCTCGGCGCGTGCCGCCACGGCGTTCTGGTGAGGAAGTCAGCTCGAAAACGGGACAACTCCTCTCTTGTCGACGGAGGCGAGGAGGTGCGCCCGACGCCGGCCGCGGCCTTTGCGACGTCCTCACAGGGCGCGCAGATATTTTGGACGCGATACAGTAAGTCGATGAGGATCGTGCGCACGGTCGCGGAGATGCAGCGGCTCTCAAGGGACGCTCGCCGCGACGGACGCAGGGTCGGGCTCGTGCCGACGATGGGGGCGTTCCACGAGGGGCATGTGTCACTGATGCGCGCGGCGTGCGAGGACGACGACCTCGTCGTCGTGTCGCTGTTCGTGAACCCGATCCAGTTCGGCCCTGGCGAGGATCTCGCGTCGTACCCGCGGGACGAGGAGCAGGACCTCGCGACCGCGGCGGCGCACGGTGTGGACGTCGTGTTCGCCCCGTCCGCCGAGGAGATGTACCCGGCGGGGTTCTCCTCGCAGATCCGTGTGCGAGGGCTGTCGCACGTCCTCTGCGGAGCGGTCCGCGGAGCCGCGCACTTCGACGGGGTCGCGACCGTCGTCGCGAAGCTCCTCGCCGTGGTGGTCCCGGACGACGTCTATCTCGGGCGGAAGGACGCACAGCAGCTCATCATCGTCCGCCGGCTGGTGCGCGACCTGGGCTTCCCGGTGCAGGTCGTGGCGTGCCCGACCAGACGCGAGGCGGACGGGCTCGCGATGAGCTCGCGCAACGTGTACCTGTCGGCGGAGGAACGCCGCCGCGCCCCCGCCCTCTTCCGGGCTCTCGAGGCCGCCGAGATCGCCGTCGCGGACGGCGAGACGGCCGCGGCACAGATCGTCGCCGCGGCCCGGCGGGTGCTCGACGAGGCGGGCCTCGTCCCGGAATACCTCGAGCTCCGCGAGCGCGAGACGCTGACCGAGATCGACGTCCTCGACCGCGACGCGCTCCTGGCCGTCGCGGTGCGGCTGGGGCGGGCGCGCCTGATCGACAACGTCTTCCTCGACGTCCCCTCCGGTCCTCCCGACCGGGCGGACGCGGTCGGACGGGCGGCCGCCTCGTGAGCGCGCGGCCCGAGGGCAGGCCGAAGACGACGCTCGCCGCGCTCGCGGCCAAGAAGCGGGCCGGCGAGCCGATCGTGATGGTCACCGCCTACGACCACCCTTCGGCGCAGATCGCGGAGGACGCGGGGGTCGACATGATCCTCGTCGGCGACTCGGCCGCCATGACCGTCCTCGGCCACCCCGACACGCTCTCGATGACCGTTGACGAGATGACCATGCTCGCCGGCGCCGTCAGCCGGGGCGCCGCGGTGCCGTTCATCGTCGTCGACCTGCCCTTCGGCTCCTACGAGGCCTCGGACGAGCAGGCGGTGCGCACCGCGCAGCACTTCGTGAAGAACGCCCGGTGCGACGCGGTCAAGCTGGAGCGCGGGGGGACGACGGTGGAGCGGGCGCGCGCGATCGTTCAGGCCGGGATCCCCGTCATGGGACACATCGGGCTCACGCCCCAGACGGCGACGTCGCTCAGCGGATACCGCGCTCAGGGCACGACGGCCGAGGCTGCGCTCGCGCTGTACCGGGACGCGCTGGCCCTCGAGGCCGCAGGGTGCTTCGCGATCGTCCTGGAGGCGGTGCCGTCGCGCGTCGCCGAGCTCGTGGTCGCCCCGTTGCGGGTCCCGGTCATCGGGATCGGGGCGGGGCCGGCGGCGGATGGGCAGGTGCTCGTGCTCCACGACCTCGTCGGCCTCTACCGAGGTCCCCGCGCCCGCTTCGTCAAGCGCTATGCCGACGCGCGGACGCTCCTGACCGAGGCGATCGCCGGGTACGCCGCGGACGTCGCCTCCCGCGCCTACCCGGCGCCGGAGCACGGGTACGGCGTCCCTCCGGAGGAGGTCGCGGCGTTCGCGGAGCTCATCGCGCGGGAGCCGCAGCCGCCGCGGCGCTGAGCCGAGCGCCGGGGACGATCTGCCGGCGCCAGGGCCTGCGGCAGCCCCGAGCGGCCGAGGAAAAACCCGGATTCACGACGTAGTTGTTGCCGAATCCTCCCCTCTTTGCCAGGAGGCTCTGAGCGGCGTTCAGGCGGTGTGTGACCATCCCAGGAAACAGCAGTGCGGTTCCGGGAACAGGAACGCGCCGAAAGGTGGATTGTGCCGTCAGACGTCCTCGACACGGGGCACGAGCTCCGTTCCGGAGGACCCGCGCCGAAGCGTGGGCGACTTCTGGCGATGACCGATGGCGCCGCCTGGCTGGTCGGCACCGTGCTCGCCGTCACGCTCCGCCTGGAGTTCACCCTGTCCCCGCGGGGATGGATCGTCACGCTCGTCCTCGGGATCGGGGCAGGGATCCTGCAGATCGTCGTCGGGTACGGCCTCGCGCTCTATCGCGGACGCTTCCCGCTCGGCTCCTTCGAGGAGGTGCGGTCGCTGGCGCCGGTCGTCGCCGGGCTCGCCCTGGCGCTCTCGGGCATCGTGATCCCGCTGGGGAACGCGGTCCACGTCCCCCGGGGCACCGTCCTTCTCGCCGCGCCGCTCGTCCTCGTCCTCATGCTCGCGGTGCGCTACCTCGCCCGGCTCGTGCTCGACAAGGCGCGCAAGCCCGGCAGGGACGCGGAGCCTGCGATCATCATCGGCGCCGGGCACATGGGCGACCGCTTCCTCTACACGGTGCTGACCGACCCCGCGGCGCCCATCCGGCCCGTGGCCCTGCTCGACGACGACCCGGCGAAGCATCTGCTCCACCTGCGCGGGGTCCCGGTGCGAGGACGCGTCTCCGATCTCGACGAGGTGGCGCGGCACACCGGCGCGACGGTCCTCGTCATCGCGATCGGGGGCGCGGACAGCGCGCTGCTGCGCGATCTCACCGATCGCGGCGAGCGCGCAGGGCTGCGCGTGGTCGTGACCCCCTCGCTCACCGATCTCATGCTGGGAGGGACGAGCCGGGTCGACGCGCGGGACATCCGGATCGAGGACCTCATCGGCCGCCATCCCGTGGACACCAACGTGGAGCTCATCGCCGGCTACATCACCGGCAAGCGGGTCCTTGTGACGGGGGCGGGCGGATCGATCGGCTCCGAGCTGTGCCGGCAGCTGTCGCGGTTCGGACCGAGCGAGCTCATCATGCTGGACCGCGACGAGACCGGTCTCCAGAACGCGCAGCTGGGGACGGCAGGACACGGTCTGCTCGACAGCAACGAGGTCGTGCTCGCCGACATCCGCGACGGCAGGCTGCTGAACGAGATCTTCGACGCCCGTCGTCCCGAGGTGGTCTTCCACGCTGCGGCGCTGAAGCACCTCCCGATGCTGGAGCAGTACCCCGACGAGGCGTGGAAGACCAACGTGATCGGCACGCGCAACGTGCTCGATGCGGCGCTGCGCTCTGGGGTCACGAACTTCGTGAACGTGTCCACCGACAAGGCCGCGAACCCGACCAGCGTCCTCGGCCACTCCAAGCGCCTGGCCGAGAAGCTGACCGCCTGGGCGGGGGAGCGTTCGGGGCAGCGGTACCTCTCCGTGCGCTTCGGGAACGTGCTCGGCAGCCGAGGCTCGATGCTTCCGACCTTCCAGGCGCTCATCGCGGCCGGCGGGCCGATCACGGTGACCCACCCGGAGGCCACGAGGTACTTCATGACGATCGCCGAGGCCTGCCAGCTCGTGATCCAGGCGGGCGGCATCGGCCGGGCGGGGGAGGTCCTCATCCTCGACATGGACGAGCCGGTCTCGATCCTCGAGATCGCCAAGCGCATGATCTCGATGTCCGGGAAGCAGATCGACATCGTCTTCACGGGCCTGCGGCCAGGAGAGAAGCTGCACGAGGAGCTGGCCGGGGCGGACGAGAGCCTTGCGCGGCCGTTCCACCCGAAGATCTCCCATGCGCATGCCGAGGCGCTCGCCCCGGACCGGCTCGATCGCGAGGAATGGGTGGCGAGGATGTCGTCCACGCCACGCGAGGACAACTCGGCGGCGGTCGAGCGGATCGGGGTCGGCAACGGTGAGTGAGCGCATCTACCTGTCCTCGCCCGACGTCACCGCACGGGAGGAGCAGGCGGTCGTCGCAGCGATGCGTTCGGGGTGGATCGCGCCCCTCGGCCCGGACGTCGACGCCTTCGAGGCCGAGGTCGCCGCGCGCGTCGGCGTGAGTCACGGCGTCGCCCTCAGCTCGGGGACGGCGGCCCTCCATCTCGGCCTCCTCGCCCTCGGTGTCGGGCCGGGGGACGTCGTCGTCACGTCCACGATGACGTTCGCGGCCACGGCGAACGCGATCGTGTACACCGGCGCCGTGCCCTTCTTCGTCGACGTCAACCCGGCGACCGGGAACATGGACCCCGAGCTGCTCCGCGAGGCCTTCGCGGGGCTCAGGGCCGAGGGCGCGGCCGTCGCGGCCGTCGTCCCGGTGGACCTGCTCGGCAAGGCGGTCGACTACACCGCGATCCTCGCGATCGCGGAGGAGTTCGGCGTCCCGGTGCTCCCGGACGCGGCGGAATCGCTCGGCGCGACGCACGGGGACAGGGCGGCGGGCTCCTTCGGACGCGCGTCGGCGGTCTCCTTCAACGGCAACAAGATCATGACCACCTCGGGCGGAGGCATGCTCCTGACCGACGACGGCGATCTCGCGGCTCGTGTGCGGTACCTCGCCACGCAGGCTCGTCAGCCCGTGGCGCACTACGAGCACACCGACATCGGCTACAACTACCGGATGAGCAACCTGCTCGCCGCATTGGGGCGGGCGCAGCTCTCACGCCTGGACGAGATGATCGCCCGCCGCCGCGCGATGCGCGAGTCCTACAAGCGCCTGTTCGCCGACGTCCCCGGCGTCGAGGTGTTCGGGGCCGAGGGCGACGAGCACGACAACGTCTGGCTCACCTCCATCCTCGTCGATGCGGACGAGGCGGGGTGGGAGCCGTCCGCGCTCGCCGCCGCGCTCGCCGCCGACGACATCGAGAGCCGTCCGTTGTGGAAGCCCATGCACCGGCAGCCGGTGTTCGCGACGCATCGTGGCATCATCACGGGAGCCTCCGAGCGTCTGTTCGCCCGCGGTCTGACCCTGCCCAGCGGGTCGGCGCTGACCCTCCGGCAGCGCGAACGCGTCCTGGGCAGGATCCGTGACTTCCTCGGGGCGCGGTGAGCGTGGCGGCGCATCGGGGCTATGACGTGACCAAGCGCGCGCTCGACGTGGCGGGGGCGGCGGTGGCGCTCGTCCTGCTCTCGCCCGCGATGGCGTTGATCGCCGTGCTCGTCCTGGTGAACCTCGGCCGTCCTGTCGTGTTCGCCCAGACCCGCCCTGGGCTCCACGGACGCCTGTTCACGCTCCGAAAGTTCCGTTCCATGCGTGCGGTCGACCCGGGGCGCGGGATGGTCACGGACGCACAGCGGCTCACCCGTTTCGGACGGATCCTGCGCTCGACGAGCCTGGACGAGCTGCCGTCCCTGTGGAACGTCCTGCGCGGGGACATGAGCTTCGTCGGGCCCCGCCCGCTGCTCGTGGAGTACCTTCCGCGGTACACCCCCGCGCAGGCGCGACGGCACGAGGTGCGCCCCGGCATCACCGGTCTGGCGCAGGCGAACGGGCGCAACGGGATCTCCTGGGAGCGCAAGCTCCGTCTCGACGTCGAGTACGTCGACCGGCGCAGCCTCGCCCTCGATGCCGCGATCGTCCTGCGGACCGTCCGCGTCGTCGTCCACCGGCAGGGCATCGCGACGGCGGGCTCGGTCAGCGCGATGGAGTTCCGAGGGAGCGGCGAGGAATGAGCAGGGCGGACTTCGTGATCGTCGGCGCCGGCGGGTTCGGACGGGAGACGATCGACACCTACCTCGCCGCGCGCGCCGTGGGCACGACCTCGCTGAACCTCCTCGGCGTGATCGACGACTCCCCGAGCCCGATCGCGGAGGACCTGCTGACCCGGATGGGCGTCGCGCACCTCGGCACGGCAGAGGAGTTCTTCGAGCGGGTCAGAGAGGTGCAGGCCATCATCGCCATCGGAGACCCGGCGGCGAGAGCGGGCATCGCCCGACGCTGGCGGGGGCGGATGACGCCTGCCGAGCCCCTGGTCCACCCCACCGCGGTCGTCGGGACGTTGACGCGGCTGGGGCGCGGAAGCGTGGTCTGCGCCGGCGCGATCGTCTCCACCAACGTCCTGCTGGGCGTCTCGGTGCACCTCAACCCCGGGACGGTGATCGGTCACGACGCGGTGCTCGACGACTTCGTCTCGGTCAACCCCGGGGCCGTGGTCTCGGGCGCCGTGCGCGTACGACGGGAGAGTCTCGTCGGCGCCGGATCCTGCGTCCTGCAGGGCCTGACGGTCGGCGCGAACGCGACGGTGGGGGCGTCGGCCTGCGTCACGAAGGACGTGGAGCCGGGACGGACAGTGAAAGGAGTACCGGCACGATGAAGGTCCTCATCACCGGCGGCGCCGGGTTCATCGGCGCCAACCTCGCAGAGCGGATGCTCCGGCGGGGGCACGAGGTCAGGGTGCTCGACGATCTGTCGTCCGGGCGGCTCGAGAACCTGCGCGGGCTCGACGTGGACTTCCGCGAGGCGACGATCCTCGACGAGGACGCGGTCGGGAGCGCGGTGCGCGGCACGGATGCGATCGTTCACCTCGCCGCGATCGGCAGCGTCCCCCGTTCCGTGGCCTTCCCCCGTGCCACCCACGAGGTCAACGCGACGGGGACGCTCACCGTGCTCGAGTCCGCGCGGAACCACGGCGGTCTCCATGTCGTCGTGGCCTCGTCGAGCTCGGTCTACGGGAGCAACCCCGCTCTGCCCAAGTCGGAGCTGCAGTGGACCCGGCCGATGAGCCCGTACGCGGTCAGCAAGCTGGCGACCGAGGCCTACGCCATCGCCTACGGGTTCTCCTACGGACTGCCCGCCCTCGCCGCACGCTTCTTCAACGTCTACGGGCCACGGCAGGATCCCGACCACCCCTACGCGGCGGTCATCCCGAGGTTCATCTCCGCCGCCCTGGAGGGCAGGACGATCGAGATCCACGGTGACGGGCGGCAGACCCGCGACTTCACCTTCGTCGGCACGGTGTGCGAGGCCCTGATCCGCAGCGTCGAGGAGAGGATCGTCAGCGAGGCGCCGGTCAACTTCGCGCTGGGGACGAGGTCGAGCCTGCTGGGCATGCTCGACCTCCTCGAGTCGGTGCTCGGACGTGAGGTCGACTCCCGGCACGTGGACCCGCGCGTCGGCGACGTCCGCGACTCGCAGGCCGACGGGATCGCCTTTCGCGCGATGTTCCCCGGCGTGGAGGAGACCCCGCTGGAGGACGGGCTGCGTAAGACCGTCGCCTGGTTCCGGGAGAAGAGCGGTGCGTAGCCGCCGGGTGGGGATCGTCCTGAAGACCGGCGCGGGAGGGATGTGGATCCTGCCCCAGATCGCCGCGCTCCGCGCCCGGTCGGCCGAGGTCGTGGTCGTCGTCCCGGACGAGGGCGGTCGCCTGACCGACGCCCTCGCCGAGCGGGCGCGGGAGGATGAGGGCGTCGTCATCCATCGCACCCCCTACCGGTTCTCCCTCCGGCCGTCGCCGGGGAACCTCGCCGCCCTCGTCCGCTTCCGCGGGGAGCTGCGCGCCCTGCAGCTGGACGCCGTCCTGTACCACCTCTACGCCAGCACGCTCGCGACGCGGTTCGCGCTCGGAGGGAGGGGAGTCCGCCGGGTGCAGATGGTCGCGGGACCCCTGCACCTGGAGTCGCGGGCGATCCGTGCCGTCGAACGGCTTCTGCACCGGGCCGACCATGCGATCATCTGCGGATCCGGAGCGATCGAGCGCATCTATCGCGGGCTGGGCGCCGCCCCTCACCGGCTGAGGACGATCCCCTATGGCGTGGACACGGCCGCGTTCCGGCCCGAGGGCGTCCGCGCGCGCCGACGTGCCAGGAAGGCGCTCGGCGTCGCTGACGACGCGTTCCTGGCGGTCATGGTGGCGTTCGTATACGCCCCGAAGGGCATGGTGCACCGCGGGCGGGGCATCAAAGGGCACGAAGATCTCCTCGCGGCGTGGCGGGGCTTCGCCGAGGACCATCCCGAGGCGCGTCTGGTCATCGTCGGCGGCGGGTTCCGGCCCGAGGGGGAGCGATATCGCGAGGAGATCGTGGCGCGGGCCGGCGGCGACCTCGGCGCGATGAACGTCACCTGGCTCGACACCGTGCGCGAGGTCGGGGAGATCTACGCCGCGGCCGATCTGAGCGTCAGCCCGTCGCTCTCGGAGAACCACGGCGCGGCGCTGGAGGCCTCGTCGATGGCCGTTCCCTCGGTCGTCTCCGACGCCGGCGGTCTGCCCGAGACCGTGTCCGTGGGCGAGACCGGATGGATCGTCGAGGCGGGGAACCCGGCAGACCTCCGCCACGGACTGGAGCAGGCCCACGCCGCGTGGCGGGAGGGACGGCTGCGGGCGATGGGGGAGCACGCCAGGGCCAGGGCGGTCGAGCGGTTCGACAGCACCGCGTCGTCCGGACGGGTGGCCGACGTCGTCCTGGAGGGGCTGGGATGAGCGCTCCCGAGGGCCGCCGGGTCCTCGTCCTGCTGGAGGACCGGTTCGAGATCGACGCCGAGGGGCGCCTGCACACCGCCAACGCCGCGCTGGCGGGAGAGCGCTGGCGGGCCGACCTTCCCGCCGAGGCCGAGGCGGCGATCGTCGCGCGCGCTCGCGTGGTCGCCGAGCCCACGGGGATGCCGGTCACCGGCCGGTTCGTGGCCCTGCCGTATGGCGTCGGGCTGCGGCAGACCCTGGCAGCCACGTTCCGCACGTGGCGCGTCATCGGCCGCGAGATGCGCAGCGCCTCCCTCGCGGTGGTGAAGGTTCCAGGGCTCATCGGTCTGCTGGCGGGGATCAGCGCCCGCAGGCGCGGCGTCCCGCTCGCCGCGCAGGTCGTCGGCGACGCCGGGGGCGTGCTCCGCTCCGGCGTCGTGGGGCGCCTGGCGCGCCTCCTCACCCCCGTCGTCGTCGGCCTCACCCGCGGAACGGTGCGCCGCGCCTCCGCCGTCCGGTACGTGACGCGCTCGCAGCTGCAGTCGAGGTATCCGGCGGCGCCCGGCGCGACGACGCACGCGTTCTCCGACGTCGTCGTCGCGGAGCGCCCGGTGTGGCGGCTCCGCGAGGACGAGGCCCCCGCGATCGTCACCGTCGGCTCGGCCGACCAGCTCTACAAGGGCCACGACCTCCTCATCGCGTCGTTCCCGGCCGTGCTCTCCGCCTTCCCCGGGGCGACCCTGACCATCGTCGGATCGGGCCGGTACCTCGACCACCTGCGCGAGCTCGCGCACCGGGCCGGGGTCGCCGACGCGGTCCGCTTCCCCGGATACGTCTCGCGACGGGACGAGCTGGAGGCCGTCGTCGGCGCCGCGACGCTCTTCGTCCTCCCCTCGCTCACCGAGGGGATGCCCCGCGCCCTCATCGAGGCGATGGCCCTCGGGACGCCCGCGATCGCGAGCCGGGTCGGCGGCGTGCCGGAGCTGCTGCCCGCCGACGCGACCTTCGAGCCGGGGGATGTGCCGGCCATGACCGCACTCGTTCTCGAGACCCTGCGCTCGCCGGATCGGATGCGCGAGCTCTCCTGGAAGGGACGGGAGGCCACCAGGGCGTACGGTGCGGAGGCGCGCGCCGTGGCGCAGGGCGAGTGGGCCGCGCGCCTGCGGGAGCTCGCGCTCGGACCGGGCGGAGCGTCCTCGTCGGGGGAGGAGGGGTCCTCGCCAGGGGAGGGCTCCGGGGCGCGGCGTGTGCTGCACGTCCTCGGGAGTCTCGACCGCGGCGGTGCGGAGACGGTCGCCCTCGACCTGTGCCGGGCCGTCCCCGCCGAGGAGTTCGCGCAGACCTTCTACTGCCTGTCCGGACGGGAGGGCGTGCTCGCCGGCGAGTTCCGCGCGGCCGGGGCGGAGGTCCTGGTCGCCGCGCCCGGCGGGATGCTCGCGAGGCTGCGGGATCTGCGTCGCGTCGTGCGCGCGCAGCGTCCGCACGTCGTCGTCTCGCACGTCTCGCTCGCCAGCGCGGCGGTGCTGGGCGCGATCCGCGGACTGGGGGTGCGGGTGCGGGTGGCGCGCGGGCACAGCGCCGGCGACGGACGCGGCCCGATCCGCGCGGTCTATCGCACGACGTCGCGGGTCGCGCTGCCGATCGTCGCCACCGACGTGCTCGGTGTGAGCGAGGCCGCGCTCTCCTTCCTCGTGGGCAGGCAGGCCCTCCTCTATCGCATGTTCCGGACCGACAGGAGGGTCCTGGGGAACGGTGTGGACACCTCGCGCTTCCACCCCGCCGCGCGTGCCGGCGCCGGGCGCCGGGGTGGTCGCGCGCGCGTGCTGCACGTGGGACGGGCCTCTCCGGAGAAGAACAGGACTGTGCTCGTGCCCGTCTTCGAGGCCCTCGTCGCGCGACGGGACGCCGAGATGAGGGTGGTCGGCCCCGGCGGCGTGGACGATCTCGGCCCCCTTCCCGAGGACCCGCGCTTCACGGTCACCGGACCCTCGTCCGAGGTGCCGGCGATCCTGCGCGAGTCCGATGCCCTGCTCCTCCCCTCGCTGCGGGAGGGGCTGCCCGGTGTCGTGCTCGAGGCGCTCGCCAGCGGGGTCCCGGTGGTGGCCAGCGCTCTGCCGACGCTGGAGGAGCTGGCAGACTTGCCTGGCGTGATCCTGGTGGACCCTCGCGCCGACGCGGGGCACTGGGCCGAGGCCGTGGAGCGCGCGCTCGACGTCGACGGGCCCGCCAGGTCGCGGATCGCCGCGACGCTGCGCGAGTCCCGCTTCGTTCTCGAGAGGAGTGTCGATGAGTGGGTCGAGGTCTGGGGTCGCTGAGCTCCCGCGCCTCGACCAGCCGCGCAGTTCCCTGGGCGGCTTCCTGCGCGGCACGGCGGCGCTTCTCATCGCCGCGATCAGCGTCCTGGTCGCGGTGCTCGCCGGCGAGAGCTGGTCGGCGGGCTCGCTGGCCCTCCTGTTCGCGTTCTCGTTCGCAGGTCTGCTCCTGGCGGCCTGGACGACGAGAGCCGGCGCGGGCGGGAGCGCCTTCCTCTACTTCTTCGTCTTCGCGCTCTTCCACGGCGGTCTCGTGTTCGCCTACGCCGTGCACGGCGACGAGGCGTTGATCGGCGGCGGAGACAACTCCTGGATCACCGCCGCACAGCTCGGCCCCGCCGTCGTCCTGACCACGATCGGGGTGGCGGCGGCGACGGTCGGCGTCCTGCTGGGGCGGTGGCGGTCGTCGGCGGGAAGGCCGTCCCCTCTCGAAGGGGTGGACGGCGCGAGGCTCGCGCCGGTGGCGATCACCCTCACCTCGATCGGGGCGGTATCGGTGGCGTACGCCATCGTCACCAACGGAGGCCTGGGCGGAGAGGCCGGCTACATCGAGTTCCTCGAGCTCGTCAACGGCGAGGGCGCCTTCAGCTACGGGACGCTGCTGCTGGGCCTCGGCCTCTGCCTCATGGTCGCGGCGCGGGGGCGCGCTCGTGTCGCCGGCTGGGTGGCCATGGGCGTCCTCGGCGCCGTCGCGCTCCCGCTCGGGCTCCGTGGTCCTGTGCTGTTCCCCCTCCTGACGATGGTGATGGTCGAGGCCAAGCGCAAGCCGCTCCGGCTCTGGCTCTTCGGTGTCGTCGCGGTCGGGGTGCTGGCGATGATCAGCGTCATCCGGCAGACGCGCGCCCGCGGTCTGACGGGACTCCTCGAAGGCGGCTGGACGCGCATCGACCCGCTCGACGGCGCCGCGGAGATGGGGTATTCGCTCTACCCTGTGGTCCAGGTGGAGAGGTGGATGTCCTCGGGTGTGGAGCCGATGAACGGCGTGACCTTCGTCGCGCCCGTCGTCCGCTTCGTCGAACGGCTCTTCGGCCTGCCCTCGCCCCCCGGCGACCAGGACCTGCGTCTCTTCAACGTCGAGATCTTCACCCGGGTCGGCCCGATCGGCGGCTCCCCCATCGCGGAGGGATACCGGAACCTCGGACTGCTTGGCGTCATCCTCGTCATGCTGATCCTCGGATGGGTGATGTCACGCGTCGACCGGCTCCCTGCCACGGCCGCCGGCGCCGCCATCGCGGCGGCCGTGGTGCTCCCGCTGCTCACCGCCGTGCGGAACTCCTTCGCTCCGATCCTGCCCCAGCTCATGATCGGGGCGCTGGTCCTGATCGTGGCCTTCGCCCCGCGCAGACACCGAGGCCTCTCACCATGAGAGCAGTCCTCCGATCCGTCTCGATGATGGTGCTCGGCTCCGGCACCCAGCTGCTGGCGAACGCCCTCGCCGGCCTGCTCTCCACGGCGTGGCTGCCGGTGAGCGAGCGGGGCCTCATGATCCTCATCCTCTCGGCGGCGGCGATCGTGGCGCTCCTCTCCGGTGCGGGGATGGGGAACGTGCTCCGCGCCCGGCTGCCCCTTGTGGAGGACGAGGACGAGGGGGCAGAGCGCCTCGTCGTGGCCTTCACTCGCGCCGGCGCGCTGCTCGTCGCGCTGAGCGCTGTGCTCGCCGTGCTCGTGTCGTACGGTCTCGCCGGTGTCGACGCGAGGATGGCGACCCCCGGCGTGGCCGCTGCGATGGCGGTCGCGACGGCGGCCCAGGTGAGCGTCACGCTGCTCGTGGACGCGCGGTTCGCCCGCGCCCGGTTCGCTCAGGGTGCCCGGTGGGCCGCGGCCGCCGCCCTCACGGGTCTGGTGACCATGTCGGCCGCGGCGGGTGTCGCCATGGCCGCCGGTGCCGAGAGCTCCGCCGTGCTGCTGACGACCTGCCAGTTCGGCGGCGTGGCGGCGGTCGCCGTCCTCTCGGCGGTCGCGGCGTTCCGGAACGGCACGCTGCGCACGAGACGCACGGAGCACGGGGAGCACGCGGAGCACGGCGACATCGCGCGGCTGCTGGGGGCGGGGATCGCGACGATGGCCTTGCCGCTCGCCCTCGTGCTGATCACCCGCGGCGATCGCCTCGTGCTCGGGGCACACGGGTCCCTCGCCGCGGTCGCCGTCTACGGGCTCGCGGCGACCTATTGCGAGATGCTGCGGATCGTCCCCACCGCCGTCGGCCAGCTCGCCGTCCCCCGGATCGCGGCCGGCGGCGGCCTGCGTGCCGTCGCACGGCTGGCCGGGCTCTCGCTCCTGCTGACCGTCTCGGCGGCCACGGTCCTGTACGTCGCGGTGGCGTTCCTCACCGTGCCGCTGTTCGGTCCGGCCTACGCCGATGCCGTCGCGCTCACGCTGCTGCTCATCCCCGGCGAGATCATGTACGCGCTCGTCGTCCTGGCCAACCTGACCCTGATCGGAGGCCAGTGGTCCAGGGCGGCGACGATCGCAGGGGTCGTGTCGCTGCCGGTGGCGTTCGTCCTCTTCACCGGGGCCGCTTCCGCCGGGGGCGGCGCGGGGCTGGCCGTCGCCCGGGGCGTCGTCTTCCTGCTCATGGCCGCGGGCCTTTCCGTCATCGTCTCCTGGTGCCTGCGCCGCCGGCGCGCCTGACCGGACGATCCTCAGAGGGGACGGGCGGGGACCCCGGCGACCGTGGCGTCATCCGGCACCGACCGCGTCACGACAGCACCCGCGCCGATGGTCGACCGGTCTCCGATCCTGACGCCTGCCAGAACGGTCGTCCCCGCGCCGATCCACACGTCCGCGCCCACGGCGATCGGGGCGGATGTGAAAAGGCCCGCCGACAGAGGGACGGAGTGGTCGTGGTTGGCGTCGCGGATCACGGCGTTCTCGGCGATCTTCGTTCCGGGGCCGACGGCGACCCGCTCCCGGGCCACGATGGTCGAGTTCGGGCCGACGTAGTCGGCGGCGAGGATCAGCTCTGCCTCCGGGCCCGCGGTGAGCACGACGTTGCGGGTCACCGCGCATCCGGTCACGCGCAGGGTCCCGTCGGGGGCGACCCTGATGTCGCAGCCGGGGCCGATGAACGTGGCCCTGTCCGCCGAGAATCCCGGGTACATGAGGCGGAGTCGCAGCTTCCGCGACCGTGAGCACGTGACCTCGCCGAATCGCCAGACCCAGCGCAGCAGGCGGGAGACCGCCCTCCTCATGCCGCTCATCCGGTCTCCTGTCCTCGTTGTCGTGTTCGCAGCCGTGCGGTGCTCACAGGCGGTGGACGCGGCCCTTCAGGAGCCCGCGGGTGTCGAAGACGGGGCCGTCCGCCTCCTCGAGGACCGTGCGATCCATCCGGTCGTGAAGGGTGACGACGATCGTGAGGTCGGCGCGCCCGACGCTCGCGGCGTCGAGTGCGACGCGCTCCGCCTCCGCGGGCCAGTCGCGCTCGGTCACATGGTCGTCGGTCGCCAGCACCCGGGCGCCACGGGCGGACAGGGCACGGACGACGTCCAGACCCGGCGACTCACGGACGTCTCCGACGTCGCTCTTGTACGCCAGCCCGACGACGAGCACGGTGGCCCCCCGGAGGGGGACGGGGGCGAGGATCCGCTCCGCCCTGACGACGGTGTACTCGGGCATGTGCTCGTTGACGCTGTTCGCCAGCTCGACGAAGCGGAAGGACTCGTTGGTGACCTCCTTCACCCGCCAGGCGAGGTAGGAGGGATCGACCGGCAGGCAGTGTCCTCCCACCCCGGGGCCGGGGGTGAACCGCATGTATCCGAACGGCTTGGTGGACGCGGCGTCGATCGCCTCCCAGATGTCGACGTCGAGCTCGTGCGCGAACATCGCGAGCTCGTTCACGAGGGCGATGTTGACGTGGCGGAACGTGTTCTCCAGGAGCTTGGTGAGCTCGGCCTCCCGTGTGCCGGAGACCGGCACCGTCCGCTCGACCATCGTGTCGTAGAAGCCGCGTACGCGTTCGAGCGAGATCGGATCGATGCCGGACACGACCTTGGGCGTCTGAGCGAACCCCCAGACCTTGTTGCCCGGGTCGATGCGCTCGGGACTATAGCCGACGGAGAAGTCCGTTCCGGCGCGGAGTCCCGAGCCGGTCTCGAGGAGCGGCACGAGAAGCTCCTCGGTGGTGCCGGGGTAGGTGGTCGACTCGAGGATTACCGTGGAGCCGCGACGGAGGGACGGCGCAAGACTGCGGCCGGCGCTCACGATGTAGCTGAGGTCGGGAATCCCGTCGAGCAGCGGGGTGGGCACGGTGATCACGGCGTAGTCGAAGCCGTCGACGTTGGCGTAGTCCGCTGTCGGGTGGTAGCGCCCGACGGCGAGCGCGTCGCGCACCGTCTCGTCGTCGACGTCCTCGACGTACGACTCGCCCCGCGTGAGGGCCTGCACGCGGGACGGGTCCAGGTCGACGCCGGTCACGTGGTGGCCGGCGCCCACGGCGCTCATGGCGAGGGGCAGGCCCACATAGCCCTGCCCGACGACGATCACGCGCGGGGCGCCTTCCATGGGTCTCCTTCGGGGGAGGAGGGTCGTCCGGGCACGCCTTTCACCGGGACGACGAGG
The DNA here is from genome assembly GCF_049800815.1 of Microbacterium sp. S308A+. Taxonomy (NCBI): domain Bacteria; kingdom Bacillati; phylum Actinomycetota; class Actinomycetes; order Micrococcales; family Microbacteriaceae; genus Microbacterium; species Microbacterium sp. S308A+. The sequence goes on from NZ_JBNAFT010000003.1 coordinate 148,295, forward strand.
GGTCATCGGGAAACGAGTCCCCCGGGGAGAGAGGAGGATCGTTCGGCGACGATGCGGAGGAGCTCGGCCTCAGCGTAGCCGTGGGCGACGGCGGTGAGAACGTGAGCGACAGCTGTGAGACAAAGAGGAGCGGGATGGGGGAGAAAAGAGGCGGATCCGGGTTCGCTCACGCTCCTCGGCGGGGGATCCCCACGGCGCGTTGATTGAATGAGCCCGTGTCCGACCATCCTGCACGACGCGCGCGCGGCGACGTGGGTCCCGACGTCCGCCCGGCGCGTGCACGCGGGCGCCGTACGCGGTGGATCTGGATCGGCGTCGGCGCCGTGGTCCTCGTCCTCGGCGTGGTCGCGGGCGTGGTGGCGAAGGGGGTCTACGACGGCGCGCAGAGGGCGAGGGCCCATCTGGTGCAGGCGGTCGAGGACGCCCGCGCGGCGAAGGCCGCCCTCCTCGGCGGAGACCAGGGGGGAGCCGCCGCGGCGGTGTCCCGGTTCACCGAGCAGATGACGCAGGCGCGGCGGAGCACCGAGGGGTTCGCATGGTCGATCGCGGAGTCCGTTCCGCTGCCGGTCGCCGCGAACCTGCGGGCCGTGCGGGTGGTCACCGAGTCCGGGAGCACGATCGCCGACAGCGTGTCGGCCCTGATGACCGACGGCGGGCTGTCGGCGATCGAGCCGAAGGACGGCGCGTGGGACCTCCCCGCGCTCGCGCGGACGGCGAGGGGGCTGGCCGATCTGGACCGCGCGCTCGCCGCCGCCACGGACCGGGTGGAGGACGTCCGTGACGCCGATCTCGTCCCTGAGGTCGCGTCCGGCGTCTCCCTCTTCCGTGAGCAGCTCGCCGGGACGAGGGAGGCCGTCGGCTCCGCCGCCGACGTCCTGGGGATGCTGCCGGACGCGCTCGGGGCCTCGGGGCCGCGCGACTATCTGCTGATGTTCCAGGGAAACTCCGAGGCACGGAGCCTCGGCGGGAACGCCGCGGTGATGCTCCCCGTCCATGCGGAGCAGGGCAGGGTGAGCATCGGCGGCGCCGTCAACAGCAGTGATTTCGTCCAGCCCAGGGCCACCCCGGTCATCCCGCTCGATCCCGAGGCGGTGCACATCTACGGCGACAAGATCGGTCGCTACACGCCCGACCTCACGATGATCCCGGACTTCCCGCAGGCGGTGACGGTGGCGCAGGGCTGGTGGCGCGACACCTTCGGCGTCGAGTTCGACGCGGCCCTCTCGGTCGACCCGGTCGCCCTGTCGTATCTGCTGCGAGCCACGGGGCCGATCGTCATGCCCACGGGCGACACCCTCACCGCCGAGAACGCCGTGCCGCTGCTGTTGAACGAGGTCTACTTCCGCTACGAGGACCCCGCCGCGCAGAACGACTTCTTCGCCGCGGCCGCCGACAGCGTCTTCGGCGCGCTCACCCGGGGCGGCATGGACACCGGCGCGCTGGTCGAGGCTCTGACCCTCGCGGCGGCCGAGGGGCGGATCCTGTACGCCTCCTCGGACGCGTCCCAGGAAAGGCTCGTCGAGGGCAGCAGGATCGGCGGCAGGATGCCGGCCGACAACGCGGAGAGCGCGGTCCTCGGCGTGTACCTCAACGACGACACGGGCTCGAAGAAGAGCTACTACCTCGACATGACGATCGAGGCGTGCAGCAGCGGCTCTGCGGTGGAGGGGCGTGTCCAGCTGACCTCCACGCTCACCGCCGACCAGGCGGCGGGGCTCCCGCACTACGTCAGAGGAGTGTATTTCCCCGCGCCGGACATCAGCAGCTATGTGGTCCTGTACGGGCCGGTCGGCACCACGCTGGCCGGCGTCACCATGGACGGGCAGCCCGCCGTCGTCTCCAGCGCGGGGCAGCATCTGGGCCGTCCTGCCGTCAAGGTGCACGTCATGAGCCACCTCAGCAGCGTGCACACGATCGACGTCCGCTTCGAGGGGCTCGGCGCCGAGCACGGACCGCTGGACGTGTGGTCCACGCCGATGTCGAGGGCGACCCCGGTCGCGGTCGCTCCCGCCTGCGCGGATTAGGTGAGCTCCGCCATGGCGGTGTCGTCCGCGCGCTTCTCCACGCCGCCCGGTGTGGCGGCTGCGGTTTTCCGCCCGGTCGGCGCGTAGGCGTAAGCGCCGTAACCGTAGCTGTCGGGTCCCTTGGGGGGCAGTTTGGTGACGATCACGCCGAGGAGCCCCGCTCCTGCGGCGCCGAGCGCGCGGACGGCCCCGGTCAGGTCCTGTCTCCTGGTCTCGCCCGCGGCGGCGACGAGGAGCACGCCGCGGGCCTTCGTGGCGACGACGGCGGCGTCGGTCACCGGGAGGAGCGGCGGCGCGTCGATCAGCACGTAGTCGACCTGGTCGCCGAGCTGGGCGAGCAGGTGGTCCATGGCGGCGGATCCGAGCAGTTCGCTCGGGTTGGGCGGGATGCGTCCGCTGGCGAGCACGAAGAGGTCGTTCCGGCCCCATCTCTGCAGCGCGGCGACGAGCTCGACACGGCCGATCAGGACATCGGTGAGCCCCACTCCGCCCTCGACGCCCATGTGCGCGGCGATGCGAGGGCGGCGGAGGTCGCCGTCGATCAGCGCGACCCTCGCACCGGTCTCGGCGAGCGCGATCGCCAGGTTGGCCGCGGTGGTCGTCTTGCCCTCGCCGGGACTGGCGCTGGAGACCACGAAGATGCGGGGCGCGGTGTCGACGTCGAGGAACCGGAGGTTCGTCCGCAGGGCGCGGAAGGACTCGGCCCGGGGGTCGTGCGGGGCGTCATGCACGATGAGCGGCCGCTTGGCGGCGTCGGGGTCCCGGGTGATGCGGCCGAGCACGGGGGCGCTGGTGATCCGCTCCACGTCGTGAGGGGTGCGGATCCGGGTGTCGAGAACGGTGCGGAGGACGGCGAGCGCGATGCCGGCCGCGAGGCCCAGGATGCCCCCGAGTGCGAGGACGAGCCTCAGGTTGGGGCTCGCCGGCGAGGTCGGGGTCGTCGCCGGCTGGGTGACGGTCACCCGGACGGGGCTGGCCTCGGTGCTCCCGACGGGCCGCTCCAGCGTGTTCTGGACGGCCGACGTGAAGCTCGCGGCGACGGCGTTCGCGATCTCGGCGGCACGCTCGGGATCGCTGTCGGCGACGTTCACGTCGATGAGCACCGTGTTCAGCCGAGCCGTGGCGGTGACCTGCGCCGCGAGCTCGGCGGCCGTCGTACCCAGGCCCAGCTTCGCCACGACCGGATCGAGGATCAGGGGCGTGCTGACGATGTCGACGTAGCTCGTGACCATCTGCCGCGCGAACATCTGTCCCTGGACGAGGTCGACGGTGGCGGCGCCGGTCGTGCGGACGGAGATGTACAGCTGGGTGGTGGCCACGTACTTCGGCTGCTGCAGGAGGGAGATCCCGAGCCCGCCGGCGACGCCGGTGACGGCCAGGATCAGGATCAGGGCCCAGCTTCTGCGCAGGATGCGCATGTAGTCACGGAACTCCACGCGTCGGGGCCCTCTCCGTCCTTGAGATGCAGCGGCCATTGTCTCATGGCCGATCGAAACAGGCTCTTCCGAGGTGACGGCGAGAGAAGGAGGGCCTGACGCGGGGGCCGGCTTTCCCACCTGTGCCGGTCGGCTTCGCAACCACGAGGCGGCCTCGCCGACGGTCGCTCTGCGATGGTCCTCCCCGAGGGAGGGAGCGGTCGCGGGGAGAGGGAGCCGGTGTGCCTCCATCCCCCAATGCAGGCACACCGGCAGGTGACAGTGCACGCACGGTGCCGAGATCTGCCCCCCGGTGGCGAGAGCGAATCACATCGCCCCGAGATCGGGGGTGCTTTCGTCGTCGCCGGAGGACCACGCTACTGCAGGGTGGTCGCGCTCTCTCCCAGCGATCTCGCAGGCAGCCGCCTCGGTCGCGGAGCCGCCTCAGCGGTCGAGGGAGACGCCCGTGAGCTCCTGCGAGACCTGCCACACCCTGGCAGCCTCGGCGGGGCTGCGCAGCGGGGCGTAGAGGCGCTGCGCAGCGGGCGGGCCTCCGAGGCGCCCTGGCCCGGCAGGTCCGTAGAAGGCGCCGATGCCGGGGTCGGCCACGGTCGCGGCGAGCACCGCCGGGAGCGCCGCCGTCTGCGGGGTGCCGAAGAGGACCCCTCGTGCCGACAGCGCGCCGATCAGACGGCGTCCGAGGGTGTCGCCGTCACGCCCCACCTCGGGCCGGGCGGCGAGCAGGCTCGTCGGCGCGACACCGGGATGAGAGAGGGTGCTGGTGATGCCCCAGCCCCGCTCGGCGCTGCGGCGCCCCAGCTCGACGGCGAAGAGGCCGAACGCGATCTTGGACTGGCGGTAGGCGCGCATCCCGTCGTAGGAGCGCTCCGCGTTCAGGTCGTCCCAGGCGATCCGGCCCTGTCGCGCGGCGACGCTGATCTGCGAGGTGACCCGTGCTCTGCCTGCCGCCAGCAGGGGGAGGAGGGCGGCGACGAGCGCGACATGGCCGAGGTGGTTGGTGCCGAGCTGCAGCTCGAAGCCGTCCGACGTGGTCTGCCGGGTCGGCGGCGTCATCACGCCGGCGTTGTTCACGAGCAGGTGCAGCGGCGCCCCCTCGGTGCGCAGGCGGTCGCCGAGCGCGGCGACCGAGGCGAGAGAGGAGAGGTCGAGGCTCTCCTGCACGACCACCGCGCCGGGGACGTCCCGGCGGATGGCGGCCGCCGCGGCTTCGCCCTTGGTCGCGTTGCGCACGGGCAGCAGGATCTCGGCGCCCGCCGCGGCGAGCCGGGTGGCGATGCGCAGGCCGATCCCGTCGCTTCCGCCGGTGACGAGGGCGCGGCGGCCGGAGAGGTCGGGGAGGTCGGGATCGGGTGAACGGCGGGACATGTCTGCTCCTCGGATCGGGTCTGTCCCCCTCAGGCTGCATCGAGGCCGCTCCGCTATCCAGGGATCGACGATCCGTGGATCCCTGGGCTCGGCGGCGTAGAAAAGAGGGACGACGTGGAGGGAGCAGGCACGATGGAACGGGATCGGGCAGGGCTGGCGGAGTTCCTGCGGCGGCGACGAGCCGCGCTGCAGCCGGAGGACGTCGGCCTTCCGCGCGGCGCGCGCCGGCGCACCGACGGGCTGCGACGGGAGGAGGTCGCGACGCTGTGCCACATGTCGACGGACTATTACACGCGCATCGAACAGGAGCGGGGACCGCAGCCGTCGGCGCAGATGCTCGCGGCGATCGCGCAGGGGCTGCACCTCTCGCTCGACGAGCGCGACCACCTCTTCCGCCTCGCCGGGCAGGAGCCGCCGCCTCGGCGCTCCGGCGACGATCACGTCGCCCCCGGGCTCGCGCGGATCTTCGACCGTCTGGGCGACACCGCGGCCGAGATCGTCACCGAGCTCGGCGAGACCCTGCGGCAGACACCGCTGGCGATCGCCCTCACCGGGGACGTGTCGCGGTTCGCCGGCTCCGCACGCAGCCTCGGCTACCGCTGGTTCACCGATCCCTCGTCTCGCGATCGGTATGCGCCGTCCGAGCACGACCATCTCTCCCGGATGTTCGCGTCGGGGCTGCGCGAGCTCGCCGCGCGGCGGGGGCCCGGTTCCCGTGCTGCGCGGATCGCCGATGACCTCCTCGGACGCAGCGCAGAATTCCGCCGCGTGTGGGAGCGGCACGAGGTCGGCGTCCGCCCCGACGAGACGAAGCGCTTCGTCCACCCCGAGGTGGGCGCCCTGGAGCTCCATTGCCAGCGCCTCGTGGACCCCGACCAGTCCCACTCCCTGCTCGTCTACACCGCGACGCCCGGGAGCGAGAGCCACGAGAGGCTCCGCCTGCTCGCCGTGCTCGCGCCGCCGGCGGCCTGAGGTTCCGCTGTTGCCGGCCGCTCACCAGGCGAGGTGACGGAAGCAGCGGTATTTTGTGACGTTTCGCCGGTTCGCGCGTCTTAAGAGTGTCGTCGGTTCGACGGCCCGCTCGCGAGCGGACAGACTTGGAGGAGGAACACCATGGCAAACGACAACGCAGTGACGCAGAACAAGGCGCAGACGGTGGGCAGGACCGGCAAGACCACGATCGACGACGGCGTGGTCGCGAAGATCGCAGGCATCGCCGCTCGTGAGGTGCGTGGCGTCCACGCTCTCGGCGGAGGCGCAGCCCGCATGGTCGGCGCCATCCGCGACGCGCTGAACTCGACCGACCTCTCGCAGGGCATCAGCGTCGAGGTCGGTGAGAAGCAGGTCGCCGTCGACGTCACGATCGTCGCCGAGTACCCGGTCTCTCTGCAGGCCCTGGCCGACGAGGTCCGGACCGCGGTCTACGGCGCCATGGAGCGCCTGGTCGGCATGGAGGTCACGGAGGTCAACGTGACCGTCAACGACGTCCACATCCCCGGCGACGACAGCGACGGCCAGGAGGAGGCGCGGGTCCGGTGAACGCCACGCTGATCGGCGCCGGGGTCGGGGCGCTCCTCGCCCTCACCTGGGTCGCCTTCGGATTCTGGGCGTTCTTGTTCGTCGGGCTCGCGATGTTGGCCGGCGCCGGCGCCGCCAGGATCCTCGGCGGGCGGATCGACGTGCGCGCCCTGGCGGATGCGCTCCGAGGGCGCCGCAGCTCGTCATGAACGCCCTCCCAGAGCCGACGTCCGCGCTCCACGGGCGGACGGTCGTCACCTCGGCGGCGTTGCATCGCCTCGCTGCGCGACTGGTCGCGGACACGGCGGGCGTGCGGCCTGCCCAGGTCTCGGTGCGGCTGAGCGACGACCGCGGCGCCTTGCGCGCCACCGTCTCGCTGCCGGTCGTCCTGACCGCACGGGCATCGACGCCGCTGTCCCGGCAGGGGGAGGGGATCCGCGACGCGCTGATCGGGGGCATGGACCGGCTGGCCGGGCGACGAGTCGCCGTCGTGGACGTCCGATACGCCGGTGTGCAGCGGGAGAGACGGAGGGTGATCTGATGACCAGCGAGGGGAACGTGTATCGGCGTGTGCTGCGTCGGGAGACGCACGCGTCGCGCACCATGCCCGCCGTCGCGATGGCCGTCGTGCTGCTGCTGGCTGTGATCGTTGCCGGGGGGCTGACGATCTGGGCCAGTGTCGACGTCGGAGGGAGGGAGGTCGCGGAGCGCACGGGCGCTGTGCTGGGCGCCGTGCTCCGCGACCCGGTCGCGCTCGCGGCGACGGTGGCGGTCGCCGCTCTGACCGGGGTCGTCCTCATCCTGCTCGGGCTCTCACCGGGGCGGCGCGCTCGCCGCGGCCGCACGACCGAGCAGGCGGCGCTTCTCGTCGACGACGGCGTGCTCGCCGACGCGGTCGCCGCGGCCGTGGCCGTCCGGTGCGGGCTCGCACGCCGGCAGGTCGTGGTGACGATGACCCGGCGCAGGGCCGAGGTGCGCATCCGTCCGATCAGCGGCCTGGCGGTTGACGAGAATGGCGCGAGGGAGGCGGCGTCCTCCGTGATCTCCGGGCTCGGCTTCTCCGTGCCGCAGACCGTGACGATCCTGCCGCAGGGGGTGCTCTCGTGAACGCCACGAACCGTGTCGTCAACCGGATCCTGCTGTTCGTCGTCGGTCTCGGTCTGCTCGTCGTCGCCGCGGCCGCTCTTCTGGTGGTCCTCCCCCTGCCTGCCGCCCAGGAGGGGAGGAGGGTGCGGGACGATCTGCTCCGACAGGCGCAGACGACGGTCGACGGGTGGGGAGACATCCTTCCCCGTCTCGGCGGACTGTCGGGGCCGGCGGTTCTCGCGCTCGCCGTCGGCGCGGTGATCGCGCTGCTGCTGGTCTTCTTCCTCCTCACCCGGGGCGGCGGACGCACGGGCGAGCTCGTCCGCGATGAGACGAGCGGCGGAACCACGACCGTGGACTCCTCGGTGGCGGCGGCGGTGCTCACGGCGTCGTTGCGAGAGCGCGCCGACGTCCTCTCGTCGACCGCGCAGGCCTTCCGCGTCCGCGGGGTCCCTGCCGTTCGTCTGGTGGTGGTGCCTCGATCGGGGGCGGCGCTCTCCGAGATCATCGTGGTCGCGGAAGAGGCGATCGAGGACTGGCGTGCGCTCGCGGGGACGCGGACGCCGGTCCTCCTGCATCTCGCGGATCGGAGCGGGGTCGAGAGGCTCCGTTCCGCGTCACGGGTGCGTTGAGAAACAGAAGGAAAGAAGAGAGAGGGAGAGGTGCGATGAGCGCACAGGACAAGGCCGAGGACGTGACCGAGAAGGTCAAGGACGTGGCGGAGGGCGTGGCCGACAAGGTCAAGGACGTGGCGGAGGGCGTGGCCGACAAGGCCAAGGACGTCGCCGAGGGCGCCGCGGACAAGGCCAGGGCGATCTTCAGGAAGTAGGCGCGCGCCACGACCTCGACGCGCGAGGGGCCCCATCGCAGGCGCCTCGGAGGGGTCGAAGGGAAGGGAGGACGGATGACGGATCCGGGGGACGGGACGCCACTGGCGCAGGCCGACGATCGCACGGTCGTCGGGCGCGCCGCCGACGGCGACGCCCAGGCCTTCGCCGTCCTCGTGCGACGCTACGCGCCGATGCTGCGGGCCTATGCGCGCAGGATCATGGGATCGTCGGCGTCGATCGACGACATCGTGCAGGACGCGTTCGTCGCGGCGTGGCAGAAGCTTCCCGAGCTGGAGCAGCCGGAGAAGGTGCGCGGCTGGCTGATGCGGATCGTAAGCCGGCGGGCGATCAGCGAGCTGCGCGCTGACCGGGGGCACCTCGACCTCGACGCCGTTCCCGCCCAGGCGCTCGCCGCTGTCGGGGAGTCGCCGGCGCGCGCCGTCGAGAGGCGTGCGGAACTGACCGCTCTGGCCGCGGCGCTGGGGGAGCTGCCGGCCGACCAGCGCGAGTGCTGGGTGCTCCGGGAGATCGGCGGCTCCTCCTATGAGGAGATCGCCGAGGACCTGGGGGTCCCGATGAGCACGGTAAGAGGCCTGTTGGCCCGTGCCAGGAAGTACATCATCACGCGGATGGAGGGATGGCGATGAACGACGACGCGCGCGCCACGGTCCAGGGATTCGACCCGGCGGACCTCGACGGCCACACGATGGACGAGCTCATCGACTACCTCGACGCGGGCAGGGTGCCGGTCGATCCGTCGATCGAGGAGTCTCCGGGGTGCCGGATCGCGCTCGACTCGCTCGCCCGTCTCCACGATCTCGGCCCTGCGCTCCTGGACGAGGAGATCCTGGCCGAGCCGCCGGTGGACGAGGGGTGGGTGCGTCAGGTCGTGGCGAACATCGCCCTCGATTCGCGTGCGGGCCGGCGTATCCCGGTCGTGGTCGCCGAGCCGGACGACGTGGCGATGACCGAGGGGGCCGTGCGCGGTCTCGTCCGTGCGGCGGAGGCGGCGGTCCCTGGAACGTTGATCGGGCGATGCCGGCTCGACGGGGACGTCACCGCGCCCGGTGCGCCGGTCCGGGTCGAGATCGAGGCCAGCGTGCCGTACGGCGAGCCGATCGCCACGGTCGCGGACCGGCTGCGTGCCGCGGTCGGAGCGGCGCTGGAGAGGCACACCGAGCTCGTGGTCACGGCGATCGACGTCGTCGTGCATGACGTGCGGATCGTCGTGGAAGGGACACAGGAGGGCCGATGAACGGGACGCAGGCGAAAGAACGGGCGGCCGCGATCGAGGCGGCTCTCCTCGCCACGCCGGGCGTGGCCGCGCTCTTTCCGGTCGCGGGGACGCTCTCGATCCTCGTCGAGGCCGGGACGCAGATGATCGGCGGGAAGGAGGAGCCGGCGTCGCGTGTCGTGGTCCGCACGGCCGGCGACACCGTTGAGGTGGAGGCGGCGATCGGCGTGGATGCCGATCATGCGGCGGCGGAGACCGTGCGTCGTGCGCATGCCGCGATCCGCGCGGCGGTCCCCGACGCGACGGTGGCGAGAGCGATCGTCACCCTCGTGCACGTCGACGACGCGGGGTGAGAAGAGGAGGCGCGTCGGCTCGCACAGAGAAGGCTTCCGCGGCTCGGACGATCCGAGCCGCGGAAGCCTGGGGGACGAGGGGTCAGCGGATCTTCGTGCGGTAGATCGCGATCGCCGCCGCGTAGGCGACGACGAGGATGCCGCCGCACCAGGCGAGGGCCACCCAGATGTCGGTGCCGACCGGCTGCTGCGCGAACAGCGACCGGATGGTGTTCACGATCGAGGTGACCGGCTGGTTCTCGGCGAACCAGGCCACCGGACCCGGCATCGAGTCGGTGGGGACGAACGCCGAGCTGATGAACGGCAGGAAGATCAGCGGGTAGCTGAACGCGCTCGCGCCGTCGACGCTCTTGGCGGAGAGCCCGGCGATCACCGCGACCCAGGTGAGGGCGAGGGTGAACAGGACCAGGATCCCGGCCACGGCGAGCCACGCGCCGAACGACGCCCCGGTCCGGAACCCGAGCAGCAGGGCCACGCCGGTGACGAGCGCGATCGAGACGAGGTTCGCCACGAGCGAGGTGAGCACGTGCGCCCACAGCACGCTCGACCGCGCGATCGGCATCGACTGGAACCGCTCGAAGATGCCGCCCTGCAGATCGAGGAAGAGCCGGTAGGACGTGTAGGCGATGCCGGAGGCGATCGTGATCAGGAGGATTCCCGGCAGCATGTAGTCGATGTAGGACCCTTCCATGCCGGTCCTGATCGCCCCGCCGAGGACGAAGACGAACAGGAGCATCAGGGCGATCGGGGTGACCGCGGTCGTGATGATCGTGTCGGGGCTGCGGAGGATGTGACGCAGCGACCGGCCGGTGAGCACACCGGTGTCGCGGAGGACATGCGAGGTCATCGGAGTTCCTTTCCTGCGGCGGCGCTCGCGCCGGTCGCGGTGTCGCCCTCGTCCGCGTCCTCGCCGACGAGGGCGAGGAAGACCTCTTCGAGCGTCGGCTGCTTCTCGACGTACTCGACCGTGGCCTGGGGGAGGAGCTTCTTGAGCTCGGCGAGGGTGCCGTTCTGGATGATCGTGCCCTTGTGCAGGATCGCGATCCGGTCGGCGAGCTGCTCGGCCTCGTCCAGATACTGCGTGGTGAGCAGCACCGTGGTGCCGCCCTGCGCGAGTCCGCGCACGGTCTGCCAGACCTCGATCCGCGCCTGCGGGTCGAGACCGGTCGTCGGCTCGTCCAGGAAGATCACCGGCGGGTTGCCGACGAGGCTCATCGCGATGTCGAGCCGACGGCGCATCCCGCCCGAGTAGGTGGAGGCCTTGCGGCCGCCGGCCTCGGTGAGAGAGAAGCGGGCGAGCATCTCGTCGGCGACGGCGCCGGGGTTGCGCAGGTGGCGGAGCCGGGCGACGAGCACGAGGTTCTCGCGCCCGCTGAGCATCTCGTCCACCGCGGCGAACTGCCCGGTGAGGCTGATCGCCGCGCGCACGTCGTCCGCCGCGGTCGCGACGTCGAACCCTCCGACGCGGGCGGAGCCGCCGTCGGCCTTGAGCAGGGTCGAGAGGATGCGCACGAGAGTGGTCTTGCCGGCGCCGTTGGAGCCGAGCAGGGCGAAGATGCTGCCCGGCGCGACGTCGAAGTCGACGCCGCGCAGCACCTGCAGGTCCTTGTACGACTTGGTGATGCCGCGGACCCGGATGGCCGGGCCGGTGGCGGTGGCGGTGCTCATCGTCCCTCCTTGCGCTTCGCGTCGTCGATCGCCGTGGTCAGGCGAGTGCGCTCCTTGTCGATCCACCGCTTGCCGCCGTAGGCCTCGGCGAAGGCCTCGGCGAACTCCACGGGGTCGTCGCCGACGATGTCGGCGACGAGGGTCCCGTCGGTCGCGGCGCGCTCCCACAGGTCCACGAGGTCCATGAACATCTGCACGATCGTGTCGCCGTCGGTGTGCCCGCCGTTGTACATGAGGTAGCGGTTCACCGCTTCGGCGGCGATGCGGTAGGGCTCCGGAAGAGCCTCCATCCGAGCCTTCGCCTGACGGTACTGCTTCTTCTGCTCCAGGGGTCCGGTGATGATCTCGATCCATTTCGCGGCCATGGTCAGTTCTCTCTTCCCTGCTGGTCTTGTTCGGTGTGGTGCAGATGCTCGATGCGTTCGGAGAGGAAGCTCCACGTCTTCCAGAACTCCTCGAGCTGGTCCTTCCCCTGCGCGTTGAGGGAGTAGACCTTGCGTGGCGGTCCCTTCTCGGAGGGGACCTTCTCGACGTCGACGAGACCGCGCTGCTCGATGCGCACGAGGAGCGCGTACACGGTGCCCTCGGCGATGTCGGTGAAGCCCTGGTCCCGCAGCCGTGCGGTGATCTCGTATCCATAGGCCGGTCGCCCCGCGAGGATCGCGAGGACGATGCCTTCGAGAGTGCCCTTGAGCATCTCGGTCATCTGGTTGCCCATCCGGCACCTCCTTCTACTCTGTGACGCTGACTACCAGTAGACGGTAACACTAAGTACCGGTACATAGCAACACTTAATACCGAAGGGCGGCGCCGCTGGGCGAAGGCGGTGAGGAGACGCGGCGGCGGGCGCGGGAACGCAGGGGCGACAACGTTCGCGGAGGCGTCCTGTGCGCGGAGAAGGCGCGGAGAGGAAAGAGGATCGGTCCGGCGCTCCCTCCAGAGGCCGGACCGATCCTGACGCCGCCCGTGAGCACGGGCAGAGAACGACCCGGGTGCTGGGACATCCCCCGATGGTCCCGAGGCAGGCCGCCTGATGGCTAGGCTAATCTGACCGATTTCACATACGGGGGAGCAGGCAGTGTGAAGACGGACGGTGAGAGCCGCGACCACGACGGACGGGAACCCGACGCGGCGGGGTTCGCCCCTGCCTTCGCGGCGGCGCTCGCGGCGCGGGGGATGACGCTCGTGGGCCTGAGGGACCGGCTCGCGGCCCACGGCAACCCGGTCTCGTTGACGACCCTGAGCTACTGGCGGCGGGGGATCCGTCATCCCGAGGGCCTGCGGTCCCTCGATGCGGTGGCCGACATCGAACGCATCCTCGGGCTGGATCAGGGCGCCCTGCTCGCCCGGCGGCGAGCGTCGCGTCGCCCCGGGGCGGTCGGCAGGCCGGTCCTTCCTTACGCCGACAGGGAGGCCGGCAGAAAGGTCATGGCACTCCGCGCAGCACTGGGCTTCGACGAGCAGGTCCCGGTTCGCGAGCTCACGGTGAGCATGGCGATCGACGTGGGCGCGGACGGACGGCTCCGGCGTCAGTCCACGCGTGCCCTGGTGCAGTGCGTCGCCGGGACGGTGACGTCGATCCCCTATGCGGAGGTGCTGGCCGAGCCCTCCACGGAGGGGCCGGAGTTCCGCGTCGTCGCAGGGGGAACCCTCGGCGCCTCCCTCTCGGACGAGGAGGGGAGGGCACACGTCGTGATCATCGACCTGGAGGATCCGCTCACCTCGCCGGAGACGCTCATGCTCGAGATCGAGACGATCTTTCCGCCGGCGGCGCACCCGTCCTTCACCGTGGGCTACGAGAGCTGGGCCAGGGTCCGCGAGGCCTTGATCTGGGTGCGCTTCGACCCGCGTCGTCTCCCTTCCTGGGTCGAGGAGAGCGTCGCGACGCCCGAGGGCACGTCGACGGCGAGCCTGCCGCTCGTCGGCTCCTCGGTCCACCTCCTGCGTCGTGGCTTCGGCCCGGGGCAGCTCACCGTCCGATGGGGGTTCGACGACAGATCGCCGTGAGCCCGCCGGACGTCCCGCGACGGCCTAGTCGCAGGACGTCGTGTTCTGGATCCAGATGGCGTCGCCGCCGCCGAAGTTCTCGTATCCGGCGGAGCTGGCCTCGGGAAAGGCGCCGTCGCCGATCTTGATCCAGGGCAGCTCGGTGGCCTTGGAACGCCAGATCTCGCCGTTCTGCCGCACCGCCACGGCGCCGTTGTCGGAGGTGTAGAGGTAGCTGAAGCCGTTGTTGCTCTCAGCTGGCATGTCCGCCGGCCCCGTCCCCCACTGCAGCGAGCCAGCCGGTCCCTGGATCCAGACGGCGTCGGGCGTGGGGCCGTAGTTCGCGTAGCCGGCGGCGTCCGGTGCGTTGGAGGCGCTGTCGCCGATCTTGACCCAGGGCAGCGCGGCGTCGTCGGAGCGCCAGATCTCGCGGTTCGCCCTGATCGCCACGGCCCCATGGTCGCTGCCGTAGACCTTGATGAAGCCGCTGTTGCTGGCGGCCGGAAGGTTCGCCGGCCCCGATCCCCGCTGTAGCACGCCGTCCTTGATCCAGACAGGGTCGGGAGAGCCGAAGCCGGTGGCGGCCGCCGTGCTGTGATCGGTGGAGGCGCCGTCGCCGACCTTGACCCAGGGCATCCCCGCCCCGTCAGAGCGCCAGATCTCGCCGTTGGAGCGGATCCCGATCGCCAAGCTCGCGGAGGTGTAGACACGGACGAAGTCGCTGTTGCTGGCTGCCGGCATGTTGGTGAGGCCGGTGCCCCACATCAGCACCCCGCCTTTGATCCAGACCGCGTCGGGATTGCCGCCGAAGTTCGCGAAACCGGCGTTGTCGGTCCCGACGTCGGCGCCGTCGCCGATCTTGACCCACGGCAGGTCGCTGGCCTTGGAACGCCAGATCTCCCCGTCGCCCTTGACCGCGACGCCGCCGGAGTCCGTCGCGAACAGGCGGACGAAGTCCCGGTTGCTGGCCGCCGGCATGTTCGCCGGCCCGGTGCCGAACCGCAGGGTCCCCGTCCGCCGCACGACGAGGGCGCTGCCGCCTCTCGCGCCCCCGGCCGTCTCGGCGTACATGGCGGAGGTGAGGGTGCCTGCGATGATGTCGCCCGCGGGGATGGTCACGATCCCGTTGGCGTCGGTCGGGTAAGCGGTGGGGGCGCCCGGCGCCCAGCGTCCTCCCCATCCGTCCGCGAAGACGAACCTCACGGTCGTCGGCAGCTCGTCGGTCACCCTGAAGGTGTACGCCGTCGTCGTCGGCCGGCAGGCGAGGGTGGAGGAGGGGGCGGAGACGACTCTGATCGTCCCCACGACCGACGCGGCGGCGGAGGGGACCGCCACGGCGGCGGCGATCACCGGGACGGACCACGCCGCGCCCTTGACGATCGTCCTCCGCCGGATCTGCCCCGGCTGCGGTGCGGGGTCGTGGTGGGGGGTGACGTCGTGGATGGGGGTGTCCCCGCGCCCGTCGCTCATCGGCGGTGTCCTCTTCGGCTCGGTTCTGTCTCGCCAGGACCGGACGGGCCTGGCGAGACAGAACACTATGAGCGCGACACCGCGGAACGGCGACGAAGAAGACGGAGCGGGGACAATCTGCGCCGGGTCGGGGGACTTTCCCGGCGTCGACGGCGAAATGCGGCGGGCCCCGACGCGAAAGCTCCCGGCCGTGACGCGTGGTGCGACCTACGGCAGGCTCGAAGCGCCCGGCTCGTCGGCGACCGCCGAGATGAGCACGTGCGACAGGGCCCGGGTGAGGAACGGGGCGCCCTGCCCATCGTTCTCCGGGGGCTTCTCGATCAGTGACGCCGTCAGCGAGGCGATGAGCTGGGACATCCCGTCGGCCAGCGCGAAGGGCAGTGCAGGGGGCGTCCCCGGCGGGAAGGACGGGGAGGGCAGCTGCCACTCGATCCAGGCGGCGTCCCCCGATGCCTGGAGGTCGATCGGGATGTCTCCGTCCACGATCAGGATCGATCCCGCCGGCAGCCGATGAGTGCCGGATGCCATGTGGGCCTCGAGCGTCCCTCGTCGGGGGACGAGGGCGCGGCATCGCCCTGTTCCCAGGGCAAGGCTGCGCAGGTGCAGCGGCTCCTGGCCACCTGTCCCCTCGACGCGCGCGACGACCCGGGAGGAGTCCGAGGCGGCCTCGATGACCCCTTCGTCTCCGAGCGCGTCCCCGGGCCCTTCTGCCCGATCCCAGCCGATCGTGCGGTAGGGATGACGTCTTGCGTCCTGCGGCGCGACCGCAGACGGCAAAGGTGTGACGTGCATGATGTCGAACGTTCCCCCGTCGAGCTTCTTCCCCGCCCGGCCGGTCTCTGGCCGGGATCCTGTGGCTGTTCCCCGCGAGTGCGCGGTCGAGGCCCCTGAGGCGGGGAGCGGCCCCCGGCCGTTCCCCGTCTCCCCGTGTCCGGCAGCTGTGCTCCCGTCGTCTTTCCCGCGGCGTCGAAGACGCGCACGATATGAGTTAACCACCGGTTAACGACTCCGTGAGAACGGGAGCGGTGCCAACGACAGATTCTTGCTGTTTTGCCGAGGTTTTCTGTCGTTTCCGTCCCGAGGCGTCCCGGGGTTTCCCGTAGTCGCGCGCCGGAGGGCCGGGTGACGAGTTCTGCCCCTTGGCTGAATCCGTCACCGGACGACCTCCGAGACGACACCTGAGCTAGGCTGAGGACGCGGCGCGGGGGCGCCGATACCCGCTCGGGGGCGGGTAGAAGGACAGGGGGATGTCCATGGGGGACATGAACGAGAGCCGGCGGATCGTGAGAGCGCTTTCCGCCGCGACGACCACCGTCGGAGAGAGCGGCGTCCGCGCGTCGCGTCTTGACCGGGATCAGCGCCGAGGCTGATCCGTAGGCAGGCCGCGCAGACGGCTGAGACGGGAGCCCGGCGACGCTGATCGTGTGCGCACGGGCTCAGAGCGGACCCCGGAGAGGATCCCTTCGTCGCGGTCGCTGCGCGTACCGGAACTCCGCGCGGGGGGCGTGCCGATCCTCCGTGCGGGAAGGAGTGAAAATGAGCATTGTCTCACTACCGCCCGTCACCGGCCCATCGCTGCGCGAAGGCCTGGTCCACGGAAGCGTGCAGGGCTACGAGAACGGATGTCGATCGCGGGGCGGCTGCGCCTACGGTCCCGACGACGGGTACCTCAGCTGCGCGGAGGCGGCGATCGCCCGGCGCAGCGACTGGCGGCTGGCCGGTCTTCCGACCAACCAGCCGATCCCGCGCCGCAAGCCCGCGCCGGCCCCGCAACGGGCCGCCGCGCCGGTGCGTCGCAGCGAGCCCGTGCGCGTGGCGGAGCCGGTGATCGTCGAGCCGAAGGAGGTGCACGGCACCACCTGGGGCTATCGCCGCGGCTGTACGACCGATCGCGGATGCCCGCACTGGCGGCTGGGGCGGGTCACCTGCCGCCAGGCTCGCAGGGAGTACGTACGCGAGTACAAGCGACGGCGGATCGAGGGCAACGGGAAGCCGATCGAGCACGGGACCAACCGTGGCTATCTCTCCGGCTGTCAGGACGAGTCGCGCTGCCCCAATCAGAGGACGGGGACGACCTGCGCCGAGGCGCGGCGGGCGTACAAGCGCGAGCGGTCGTACGACGCCGGCGCCCGTCCGCGGGTGCTGGTCGAGCCCGACCAGGGGGTGCGCGAGGTGCTCGTGAGCCTCCAGGAGGCGGGGTGGTCGCTCCGGCGGATCGCCTCCTCCGCCGGAGTGGGGCTGACCACCGTCTGTGCGATCGCCCGCAGCGGTGGCACGGACGGCGCCGACGCGGTGCGGAGGTTCACCCCCGCGACGCTCGAGAAGCTCCGCGGGCTGGCGGCGGCGGAGCAGGCGGAGCCGGGCGGCCTGAAGGCCGGGTGACCCGTGAGAACGGGGTCGGGGCCTCGGCGCCGTCGGAGGACGCCGCCGAGGCCCCGATCCGTCGCGTCAGCAGTTGAAGGCGAAGAGGTTGCTGAGCTGGCCGGCGTGGTCGGGCTGGGCGTCGGTCCACTGTCCCTCGGCGGTCATGGTCAGGGCGGGGCTTATCGAGCCGACGGCCGTCTCCCAGGCGCTGACGATCATCGGGCCGGCGATCGGGATGGTCCCGAGACCCTGGATGAACAGGTTCAGCGCGTCATAGCCGGGGACGCCGGTGACGTCCGGCGGCACGAGCGCGCCGAAGTAGCCCCAGAAGGTGCTGTCGCCGGGGACGAGCCCGGTGAGCAGGAGGTCGCGCTGGATGTCCCACGTGCACGTGAGCGTGACGGTCTGGTCGATCCCGGTGCCCGAGTATGTGCGGGTGAAGGTGGGCGGCGAGAGGTAGTCGCCGAGGTTCGACGGGGTGACCCAGAAGTCGCCGGTGACCTTCGGGCCTTGCACGGCGAGGGCGGCCGGCACGAGCACGGCGCCCACGATCGCAGAGGCGTAGGCGAGGGAGAACGTGCCGAACGCCAGCTCGGCGCCGGGCAGCAGCGTCGGGTCGACGGTGCCCGTGAACAGGCTCGGGGCGGGGAGGGTCATGCTCCAGGTCCCGGAGGCGGTCTCGGTGACGGGGAGGACGGGCGGGATGGGCACGGACGGGCTGTCCGCGCGCACGAGGAAGCCGGGGGCGAGGTGCCCGGTCCCGCCGGCGTCGAGGACGCAGTCGCCGCGGAGCGCGACGTTCCAGGGCTCCGTGCTCGCGGCAGCCAGCGGGGTCGAGACGGCTGCGGCGACGACCGGAACGGACCATGCGGCGGTCCGGACGATCGTGCGGCGCTGATACTGACGGATGCCGGCCGACGGATCGGCCGGCGGGTTGTTCGTGTTGTCCAAGGCTCCCCCTTGTGCTCTGCCGTCCGTGGAGCGGCACGGGTGTGTTTCTTCCGGTCTCGCCTCGACGGAGGCGAGACCGGGTGAGCCGCCTCGGGGCGGCCGTGCACGATTCTGTGCGGACGCATGGATCACGTGCATCGTGAGGACGGCGATGGGAGAGGTTTCCCCGAGAACAGGAGAGCTTTTCCGAGCGGTCGCCATACCACATCTCCACAGGCTGAGGTCGCGCGGTCCTGTCGCGTTCTGCGCCTGCTAGGCCAGGGTCATGTCCGCGTGTCGTGCCGCTTCCGCCGAGGCCGGGAGCGCTCTCGGAAAACTCTCCTGTTCTCGGGGAAACCTCTCCCATCCCCCGGCTCTCGGTGCACGTGCTCGCCGCGCCCGTGGACAATCGAGCACGGCCGCCTCTGCGGTGGCCGCTCCCGGTCTCGACGGGGCGAGGCCGGGAAGGGGCATCGTGCTCGTCCAGGGGAAGCAGACCGAGCAAGGGGGAGCTTTGCGCACCACGAACGATGCGATCGCGGATCCGTCGGCCGGTGGGTGACGTAACGATCGGGGGGTCGATCTCACCAGCCATGACTGCGCATCGTGTCGTGTCCGCCGAGGGGGAGTTCGCCGACGAGGAGGCCATCCAAGCTGCCGGCTGGCGCCTGACGACGACCTCGCTGCCCCGGGTCGTGCTGGACTCGCGCCGTGGCGAGCACTGGCGGATCAGCCGGCTCTGGTCGACGGGGGCGGTCCTGGAGGCGTCCGTCCTCCCGGCCGGGACCTGGCGGGCGTTCATCGGCGTCGAGGGCGAGGCGGTGGTCACCACGCCGACGGCGGCGGTGGCGCTGCGGGGCCGGGACGTCCTCCTCGTCCCCGGGGAGGTGCCGGTGTCGACGCGGAACGAGGGGCCCTGGGCGAGGTTCGTCTGGGAGGTCGACCATCCCGCGCTCGGCCAGCCGCGGTTCCGGTCGACGCTGGGCGCCCGGCTCTCCTTCGACGAGGTCTCCTGGAACCTGATCGCGACGATCACGAACGTCCTCGCGCCGTCCGGCGAGAGCTCGGACCGGTACGGAGATCCCTTCCTCGCCGATGTCGTCGGCTTCACCCTCCTCGCCGCGGTCGCGGAGGCCGGCGCGGTCGACGGTGCTGAGGGCGGCGCGCCTCCGAGCCTGTATCGGACGGCGTTGCGCCTCATCGACGAGCATCATCGCGACCCCTCGCTCACCGTCACCTCGCTCGCCCAGCGCCTGGCGATCTCGGTGCCCCATCTGCACCGTCTCTTCGCCCGTGAGGGCACGCGCCCGCGCATTGAGATCGAGCGGCGGCGAGTGGCCACCGCGTTGCGCCTGAAGGACTTCGTGGGAGCGGAGTCCTCCGCCGAGGAGGTGGCGGTCGCGTCGGGGTTCACCACGGTCGAGAGGATGACCAGTGCACTTCAGCGGCATGACGACGCGCGGTCCGGCTAAGGGGGCGTCCTTAAGGGAAACCCCCGGGTCGCAGGTGCGTCAGGCGGGGCGATGGACATCGACCGGGACGATCAGGGGCGTGCCGGCGACGGGGTCGGGCATCACCACGGCCTCCAGGTCGAACACCTCGCGCAGCAGCCCGACGGTCACCACGTCGTTCGGCGCGCCGTCGGCGACGATCCGGCCGTCCCGCATCGCGATCAGGTGGTCGGCGTAGCGGGTCGCGAGGTTGAGCTCGTGCATGACGACGACGACCTGGGTGCCACGCTCGCGGGAGAGCCGCACGAGCAGGTGCAGCAGCTCCACCTGATGCGCCAGGTCGAGGTACGTCGTCGGCTCGTCCAGCAGCAGCACGTCGGGCTCCTGAGCCAGGGCCATCGCGACCCAGGCGCGTTGCCGCTGTCCTCCGGAGAGCTCGTCGATCGGGCGGTCGGCGAGCTCGGCCATCGCGGTCACCTCGAGCGCGTCCGCGACCACCTCGTCGTCGTGGCGACCGCGTCCGCGCAGCCAGGATCGGTGCGGGGTGCGTCCGCGGTCGACGAGGTCGGCGACGGTGATGCCGTCCGGCGCGACAGGAGCCTGGGGGAGGAGTCCGACGATCCGTGCCACCTCCTTCGTGGGGAGCTTCGCGATCGGTTCGCCGTCGAGAAGGACGGCCCCGCCGCGTGGTCGGAGCAGGCGGGCCAGTGCGCGGAGCAGCGTCGACTTGCCGCAGCCGTTGCCCCCGACGATCATCGTCACACCGCTCGCCGGAAGTTCGAGGCTCAGTCCGCTGATCACCGGCTCGCCGTCGTAGCCGACCGTCAGGTCCACCGCCTGCAGGCGGTGGGCGGAGGCGCCGGTCGCCAGATGCGTCATGCCCTGATCCGTCATGCCTTGGTCCGTCCTCTCATCAGGAGCCACAGCAGGAAGGGCGCGCCGACCGCGCCGGTGACCACACCGACCGGCAGCACGACCGGGAAGAGGTGCTGGCCGATCGCGTCGGCCGCCAGCACGGTCGTGGCCCCCACGAGCGCGGCAGCGACGGGCAGCGCGCCGTCTCGCCGCACCAGGCGCAGCGAGATCGGTCCGGCGAGGAAGGCGACGAAAGCGATCGGCCCGGTGAGCGAGGTCGCCACCGAGACCAGCAGCACCGCGCACAGGATCAGGGCGAGACGGGAGCGCCGAGGGCGTACGCCGAGCATCGTCGCGGTGTCGTCGCCCAGGCGCAGGACGGGAAGCCGTCGTGCTGCGGCGAGGCCGGCGGCGATGAGCACCGCCAGGGCGGGGGCGATGAGGGCGAGCTGATCCCAGAGGCTGCGGCTGAGGGAGCCGGCCATCCAGACCGCGGCCTCGTGCGCGGCCTTCACGTCGGTGCGGGTGAGCACGTACGCGATCACCGCCTGCAGGGCCGCGGCGATCGCGATCCCCACCAGGACGAACCGCAGCCCCGACAGGCCGCGGCGGGAGGCGAGCACCCAGATGAGGAGCGCACTGCCCAGCCCGCCTGCGATCGCTGCACCCGAGACCGCGATCCCGGACGCGCCGGCGAATCCGATCGCGGCGACTGCGGCAGCGCTCGATCCCGTCCCGACGCCGATCACGTCGGGACTGGCCAGGACGTTGCGGAGGAGGGTCTGGAACAGCATCCCGCCGAGACCGAACGCCGCGCCGGCGAGGAGCGCTCCGACCATGCGCGGCAGACGGAGCTCTACGACCGCGAAGGACACGCCGGGGACGGTCTGGCCCGACAGGGCACGGAGCACGTCGGGCAGGGGGACGACCTTGGACCCGAAGACGAGGCCGACGCCGAGGAGCACCACCACCAGCGCCGTGAGCCCGCCGAGGACCATCGCATCGCGGCGGACCAGACGCCGGCGGATCACGCCGAGGCGGATCGTGAGCGCGCTCACAGTCCGACCGTCCGGCGCCGGCGCAGGAGCGCGATGAAGACCGGGGCGCCGATCACTCCGGTGACGATGCCGACCTCGATCACGCCGGGGCGGGCGAGGAGGCGGCCGATCACGTCGCACACGAGCAGGAACGCGGCGCCGGCGGCGGCCGAGAGCGGCACGATCCAGCGATAGTCCGCGCCGGCGAGGAAGCGGATCCCGTGGGGGACGGCGAGCCCGACGAACCCGATCGGACCGGCCAGCGCCGTCGCCGTCCCGCAGAGGAGGACGGTCGCGGCGGCCGCACCGAGGCGGGCCGTCCCGACCTTCACGCCGAGGCCCCGTGCCACGTCGTCGCCGAGGGCGAGGGCGTTGAGGGCGCCGGAGCAGACGAGGGCGAGCACCGCTCCGACCGCGAGGAATCCGCCGAGCTGTGCGAGCACGTCGAACGACGCCGCCGTGAGCGAGCCCAGCTGCCAGAACCGGAAGCTGTCGAGCGTCGACTCGTCGACGATGAGGACTCCCGAGATCACCGCGACGGCGATGGCGGTCACGGCCGCCCCCGCGAGGGCGAGGGTCACGGGAGTCGCCCCGCCCGGGCTCGCCGCCGCAGCGCCGTAGCCGACGGTCACCGCGACGGCGGCGCCGGCGAGCGCGCACCAGATGATCGCGAGGGGCGCCTGCCAGCCGAAGAGCGACATCCCGAGGACGACGAGGAGCGAGGCGCCCGCGTTGACGCCGAGGAGCCCAGGGTCGGCGAGCGGGTTGCGTGCCATGCCCTGCATGAGCGCGCCGCCCATGCCGAGCGCGGCGCCGACGAGGAGGCCCGTGACCGTCGTCGGAACCCGGGAGAGCACGGCCGCCTGGTCGGTGCTGCCGGGATCGGGGTCGGCGAAGGCGGCCCAGACCGTCGTGAGCGGCACGTCCCGTGCGCCGAGGGCGAGCGAGAGCAGGATCGCCATGGCAAGGGCCCCGAGACACACGGCGACGGTCCACCCGGGGGACAGACGCGCGCGGCGGCGCGTCTGTCCCGGAGCGGAGCCCGTCGGAGCGGCCGCCGTGGTCATCCGGCCTTGGCCGCCGCCTCGCCGAGACCCTTCGTGTAGGCGTCCAGGCCCCACGGGATCGAGAGGACCGTGGGGGCGGAGATGGCCATGAGGAGCGCTTGATCGTTCATGAGCACGACCGCGCCCTTCTGCACCGCGGGGATGCGGCTGAGGAGCGGATCGTTCTGGAGGGTGGACAGGTCTCCGCCCTGCACGTAGACCACGGCGACGTCGGCATCGAGCCTGTCGGCCTGCTCGGCGTTGATCGTGGAGACGAAGTTCTTCTCGCCCTTCGCCAGCTCGGCGATCGAGGACGGGGTGGCGAAGCCGAGGTCGTTCAGATACTGCACACGGGTGTCCTGCGGGGTGTAGTACTGCACCTTGCCGAGGTCCTTGGCGTCGACCCACATCACCATGCCGGTCTTGCCCTTCGCGGCGGGGTGCTTCGCCATCGCGTCGGCCATCTTCTTCTCGGTGCCGGCGATCAGGGCGTCGGCCTCGGACGCCTTGCCGAGGGCGGCGCCGACCATCCTCGTCGACTCACGCCAGGGCGTGCCCCACGGTGTCTCGGGGTACGCCACGGTGGGGGCGATCTTGCCGAGGGTGTCGTACTCCTGCTGCGAGAGGCCGGAGTTGGTGCCGAGCACCAGGTCGGGCGAGGCGTCCGAGATCTTCTCGTAGGGGATGCCGTCCGTCTCGTCGTGGAGTGCCGGGAGCTCTCCGCCGTCGGCGGCGATCGCGTCCTTCGTCCACTCCAGATAGCCGTCGCCGTCCGCGTCCCCGAAGGTCGAGGTGGGGATGGTCACCGGGATCGTCCCGAGCGCGATGGCGGCGTCGAAGCTGCCCCAGCCGACGGTCGCGACGCGCTCGGGCTGCGCCGGGATCTCGGTCGTGCCGTAGACGTGCGCCACCGTCGCGGGGAACGCGCCTTCGGACGCGCCGGTGCTGGCGGCGGGAGCGGCGGGACCGGAGGCGCAGGCGGAGAGGACGATGGCGCTCGCGGCGAGGGCGGCGGTGACGGCGGCTCCGCGCACGGTGCGGCGCAGGACGGGCGATGACATAGGACTCCTCTGCGATCTCGGGGAGGGAGGCAAGGCAAGCCTAACCTGATCGGGGGGCGCTCTCGTTCCCTTTCTCCCCGCTGTCTGCCGACCCCGGGGGCCGCCTCTCTCCTGCGGCCGCCCCTTCTGTGCGAGGTGGGGCCTGCATCGCGCCGAGGACGAGTTCGGCCCTGTTTCGCTGCGCGGATGCAGTGCCGAGGACCGGGCGGGGCCGGAGTGATGGACGTGCTCAACCGGCTCGGCCTCGGCGGTGGCCGATTCGTCGCGCTCGTGGATCCTCCGTGTCGGCGCCCTCCGGCGGCGGATCCGATGGATTATCGTGATCACGATCGCCTGGAACCTCGTCGCCTACGACGAACGAGCACGGCGTCCCGGAGCACCGGCAGGGCCGGGAGCAAAGGCGCCGGTGAGGGATTCTCCCTGCTCCGCAGCAGACCGGGCGCAGACGGACCCGGAGGGCGGGGACTGACGTAGCGTTGAGGGGTGACCACGACCGCATCCGCCCTCGACGTCGCCGCCGTCCGCGCCGACTTCCCGATCCTCGCCCAGAGCGTGAACGGCCATCCCCTGGCGTACCTCGACTCCGCGGCGACGAGCCAGAGGCCGCGCGCGGTGCTCGACGCGGAACGCGTGTTCCTGGAGCAGGAGAACGCCGCCGTGCATCGGGGCGCGCACACGCTCGCCGCCGAGGCGACGGAGCTCTACGAGGACGCCCGTGAGGCCGTCGCGGCCTTCGTCGGGGCGGGGGCGGACAACCTGGTCTGGACCAGCGGAGCCACCGCGGGCCTCAACCTCGTCGCCTACGGGATCGGCAACGCGACCGCGGGCCGCGGGGGTCCGGCCAGCGCCGCCCTCGCCCTCCGGCCCGGCGACGAGCTGGTCGTGACCGAGGCCGAGCATCACGCGAACATCATCCCCTGGCAGGAGCTCGCCGCGCGCACCGGCGCCGTGCTGCGCGTGATCCGGATCGGCGACGACGGCGCCCTCGACCTGGAGCACGCCGCCGAGGTGATCGGTCCGCGCACCAGGGTGGTCGCCTTCACGCACGTCTCGAACGTGCTGGGGATCGTCAACCCGGTCGCCGAGCTCGTATCGCTCGCTCGCGAGGCCGGCGCGCTCACCGTGCTCGACGCCTGCCAGTCCGCGCCGCACCTGCCGCTCGACCTGCCGGCGCTCGGGGTGGACCTCGCCGTCTTCTCCGGCCACAAGATGCAGGGGCCGTATGGCGTCGGGGGCCTGTACGGCCGCCCCGAGATCCTCGAGGCCCTGCCGCCGTTCCTCACCGGCGGGTCGATGATCGAGAGCGTCACGTTCGCCGAGACCCGCTACCTCCCGCCGCCGCAGCGGTTCGAGGCCGGCACGCAGCCGGTCTCCCAGGCGATCGCGCTCGCTGCGGCCGTCCGCTACCTCGACGGCGTCGGGATGGCGGCGGTCCACGCGCACGAGCGGGCGCTCGAACGGCGGATGCACGAGGGGCTGCGCGGGATCGACGGCATCCGCCTCCTCGGCGACGCTGCCGGGGCGGAGCGGGTCGCGCTCTGGTCGTTCGTCGTCGACGGCGTGCACGCGCACGATGTCGGACAGTTCCTCGACGCGCGGGGCATCGCGGTGCGCGTGGGTCATCATTGCGCGGAGCCCGTGCACGCCCGGCTGGGGGCGACCGCGTCGGTCCGCGCCTCCGCGGCGCTGTACACGACCGAGGACGAGGTGGACCGGTTCCTCGACGCGGTCTCCGGCGTGCGCGCGTTCTTCGGGGCCGGGGCCGGGGGCGAAGGGGGAGCGGGCGCATGAGCGGACTGGAGTCGCTGTACCAGGAGCTGATCCTCGACCACTCGAAGCGTCCGGAGGGCAAGGGTCTCCGCGGCGCCGAGGGAGACGCGGGGACGGCCGACGCGCACCAGCGCAATCCCATCTGCGGCGACGAGATCACCCTCCGCGTGCGGGTCGAGGACGATCGCATCGCCGAGGTGTCGTGGGCGGGCGAGGGATGCTCGATCTCCCAGGCCTCCGCCTCGATGCTGACGGACCTCGTCGCGGGGAGGTCCCGCGGGGAGGTCGTCGAGCTCGTCGCCGGGTTCCGCGAGGCGCTGCGCTCCCGCGGCGCGATCGCGCTCGACGAGGAGGTCTACGGCGACGCGGCCGCGCTCTCCGGCGTCTCGCGCTACGTGGCGCGCGTGAAGTGCGCGATGCTCGCCTGGGTCGCCCTGGAGGACGCCCTGCTCCGCGCCTGAGCGCGTCTCTGCGGGCGCGCGTCACGTGCCTCCGGGCGCGGTCGTGACGACGAGCTGCGCCGGCGGGGGACAAACGGGGAGGGCTCCCGGGACTTTCCGCATGCCGATGTGAGCGAGAGCGCCTGGCCGTGTCACGATCGGATGCGAACGACCGTCGCGGATGCCCCCTGCTCCCGAGCGAGGCGCGACCTCGCCGCCAGGCCGGTCAGCGATGCTCTCCCGTTCAGCGATGCTCCCCGGTCTCTCTCTGTGTCCTCGACGGTCGGTGCCCACGCGACCCCGATGAGTGAGGATCCATGATCGACTCCCCCCTGCCTCCGCAGACCACCGGCCCTGTCGACGGAACGTTCCGTCCCACGGTCGCGAACCCTTCCGGGATCGAGCGTCACGCACGCCGCGCCGTCTGCTGATCCGTGTCGAGAAGGTCTGAGCAGCCCCGCGGCCTCCCGTCGGGGGAGCCGATGCAGCGCCTGCGCGTATGGCAGGCGCATCCCGAGCGGAGAGGGACGAAGGAGCCGTGCTCTCTGCCCGGGGTGCCGTCTCTCAAGAGGTCTCCCGCGAGGTGCAGGAGAGCCTGACGAACGACCAGGGAGAACGCGAACGACGTCATGCGTGCCCCCGCCATCTCGGCGCCATCTCGGCCCCTCTCGGCGTGCCCGAGAGGGGCATCGACCTCTCCGAGCCCGCCGCGGTGGTCTCGGACGCGGCGCGCTGGTCGGGGCAGGTCGTACCTGGGTACGAGACGAACGTCAGACCAGAGTACGAGGTGTGACATCCAGAATCTGATATTTTAGATATCAGAACTGGACCCGAACCCGATCGGGGTCCTCGAACATCTCCCCGTCTGAGCGTGTGCTCGACCCGACGTTAGGCATTGCAGCAGTGAGTGATACGAACTTGACCCCGGCCGTCTCCGAGGCTTCGCGGAGCCAGGGATCGGCGGAGATCTCCCGTCGCACGATCGTGAAGGGAGCGGCATGGAGCGTCCCCATGATCGCGGTCGCGGTCTCCGTTCCCCATGCGGCGGCATCGGGCATCCTGGCCATCACCCTCACGAACCTGAACACTCTCGTCGAGAGCGGCACCGCTCTTGCCCAGCCCATCCGCGCACACGTCGCCGACGCATCCGGGGACGTCGTGGCCGCCAGCATCTCCTATGCCTTCACCAGCACTGACGGAGGCACCGTCGTCGTCGGAGGGGAGACCCAACCCGGTGGGACCAGTCCGGTCACCGGGACCACCGGCGCCGACGGCGTCCACGACCTCACCGGCATCGTCACCGGCAAGGCCGGAGCAGTCACCGTCGTCGCCACCGCCACGACAGCAGACGGCCGCAGCGCCACGTCCAACCCCATCACCATCACCATCAGCGGTCCCGAAGCAGGCTCCCTTTATGCATGGGGTCGGGACGGCGACGGCCAGATCATCCAAGGCTTCAACGGCCCTGACTCACACGTCCTCCTCACGTGGAAGAACAAGGACCGGACGACTTACACCGGGAAGGCGGTCCAACTCGTCTCCGCGTGGTCATCATTCACAATCCTGAAGTCCGATGGAAGCGTATGGTCTGCGGGAGACGGAAATGAAGGTCAGCTCGGCAACGGGCAGAAGCCTCGTCCGATCCAGCCCTGGCCCGAGCCCGCACGTCTGGAAGACGGATCGCCTCTGGTCGGCGTGGATCGTATCTTCGGTGTCGGGGGTCAGGACTGCACGACCATCGCTTTCAAGGACGGCATGGTCTATGGCACAGGAGAGCATCATGCCGGCGGAGAGAAATACGATATGTTCGCGATTGGGAACAACGGCGTCGACTACTACTACTCCTATGTCCCCATTGGAACGGCGCTCCCCGGCGGCGGGCTGGATATCAAGGACGTCTCGATCTCTGGGTTCAACATAAATTTCTTCCTCATGCAGGACGGAAGGATTTACGCGGCTGGATTGAACGCGTTCCGTAAAGGCGGATGGGGGTCGACGAACACGGGCGATAAGTCGACGAACACCACGGGCTACAAGACGGTGAAGACGGCGGACGGCAACGACCTCATCGCCACGATGCTCGCGACGAACGAGCGGCACTCTGTCTTCGTGGGCGCCGACGGCGCCATCTATGGTTCTGGTCTCAATGAGTCCGGAGCTCTTCCCGGTCTGACGATCGGGAGGCAGTACGAGTGGGCGACTCCGCTGGAGGCGCTTCCCGAGGGCACGCCGGTGAAGATCTGGAGCGGATACAACCGCACGTTCGTGAAGTCGAGCAATGGAAAGGTCTATGCTGCCGGTGGCAATAACCCGCAGCCTCTCGGGACGGGCTCGACCAATAGCGTCAACAACTCTTGGGCGGCGGTAAAAATCGACGACGAGATCATTGACGTCTCCTCGTCGAACTACTATTGGAGCGGATTCCTCACCGCGACAGGAAAGGTCTACTTCGCCGGAAACGGGGGCGAAGGACAAGCCGGAAACGGCCAAACCGGCACGTACGCCACCCCGACTCTCGTCCCGCTTCCCGCAGGAATGACGCGGGCAACGCTCATGGCGACAACACACGAGGGAGCCTTCTCGGCTGCATACGTCTGACCTGCTCTGACACGTCATCGAGCACCGGCCAGGGGGCGAGACCGTCCCCCTGGCCGGTGGCGTGCGCGGCCTGGAGCATTCCGTGGCATGAGTCGAAATGTTACGGTCGTCATCCGGCGGCGCCGTCCCGCGTCGGCTACGGTGGGCCTGTGCCTCTGACCTGTCGTTGTTGTCGCTGAGCGCTTCCGCGCTCCTTCGACGACCACACGACAGCCCGCGTCCCGGCGCGACCATCCTCAGGACACTCCCGTGCGTTATGCCAGCCACGTGGCCGATCTCGTCGGCCGCACACCTCTCGTCCGTCTCGCGGCGGTGACCGGGTCCCTCCGTGCCACGGTGCTCGCGAAGGTCGAGTACTTCAATCCCGGCGGCTCGGCGAAGGACCGCATCGCCCGCACGATCGTCGACGCCGCCGAGCGCGAGGGGAGGCTCCGTCCTGGCGGCACGATCGTCGAGGCGACGAGCGGCAACACCGGCGTGGGCCTTGCCCTCGTCGCCCTCCAGCGCGGCTACCGGATGGTGTTCGTCGTGCCGGACAAGTTCGACGGCGCCAAGGTCGCGGCC
Source organism: Microbacterium sp. S308A+ (assembly GCF_049800815.1). Classification (NCBI taxonomy): domain Bacteria; kingdom Bacillati; phylum Actinomycetota; class Actinomycetes; order Micrococcales; family Microbacteriaceae; genus Microbacterium; species Microbacterium sp. S308A+. Next base: position 177,381 of record NZ_JBNAFT010000003.1, read on the forward strand.
CTGCGCGCGTACGGGGCCGAGGTCGTGATCACGCCGACGGCGGTCCCGCCCGAGCATCCGGAGTCGTACTACAGCGTCGCCGCGCGTCTGTCCCGCGAGATCGCCGGCGCGTTCAACCCCAACCAGTTCGCCAACGCCGAGGGCCCGCGTGCGCACTACGAGACGACGGGCCCCGAGATCTGGCAGGACACCGACGGCAGGGTGACGCACTTCGTCGCCGGGATCGGCACGGGCGGCACGATCAGCGGCACCGGCCGGTTCCTCAAGGACGCGAGCGAGGGCAGGGTGCGAGTGATCGGCGCCGACCCGGTGGGCTCCATCTACTCCGGCGGTCCGGTCCACGGCTATCTGCTGGAGGGCGTCGGCGAGGACTTCCTCCCCGCGACCTTCGACCCCGGCGTCGTCGACGCGTACGAGACGGTGAGCGACGCCGAGGCCTTCGCCATGACCCGGCGGCTCGCCCAGGAGGAGGGTCTGTTCGTCGGCGGGTCGAGCGGGATGGCCGTGGTCGCGGCCCTGCGGCAGGCGGAGCAGCTGGGGGAGGACGACGTGCTGGTCGTCCTGCTCCCCGACCACGGGCGGGGATACCTCGACAAGGTGTACGACGACGAATGGATGACCGGACACGGATTCGCCGTGCCGGCACGACCGGAAGGGGGCCGATGATGGGCATCGAGAGCGAGAAGGTCGCCACTGCGGCGATCCACGCGGGGCAGGAGGCCGAAAGCCTCACCGGTGCGGTGATCCCGCCCCTGCACCTGTCCACCACCTACCTGCAGGACGGGATCGGCGGGCTTCGGCAGGGCTACGAGTACGGTCGCAGCGGCAATCCCACGCGCGACGCGCTGCAGACCCAGCTCGCGGCGCTGGAAGGCGGGCGGCACGCCTTCTCGTTCGCCTCGGGGCTCGCCGCGGAGGACACGCTCCTGCGCGCGCTGCTCGCCCCCGGCGACCACGTGCTGCTGGGGAACGACGTCTACGGCGGGACCTTCCGCCTCATCTCGCGCGTGCTCGGGGCCTGGGGCGTGACCGTCGAGGTCGTGGACATGAGCGACCTCGATGCCGTGCGCGCGGCCGTGGCCGCCCGGCCCCCGCGAGTGCTCTGGGTGGAGACGCCGTCCAACCCGCTCCTGCGCATCTCCGACATCGCGGGCCTGGCCGCGCTCGGCCATGGCGCCGGGGCCGTCGTCGTCGTGGACAACACCTTCGCCACCCCGGCGCTGCAGCGTCCGCTGGCGCTCGGCGCCGACATCGTCGTCCACTCGACCACCAAGTACCTGGGCGGGCACTCGGACGTCGTCGGCGGCGCGGTGGTCCTGGCCGACGACGCGCTGGCGGAGCGGATCGGCTTCCTGCAGTTCGCGGTCGGAGCGATCTCGGGGCCGTTCGACGCGTGGCTCACCACGCGCGGGATCAAGACCTTGCCGGTGCGGATGCGCCAGCACGACGAGAACGCCCGCGCGGTCGCGGAGTTCCTGTCCGGCCACCCGGCGGTCGCGCGGGTCTACTACCCCGGCCTTCCCGATCACCCCGGCCACGACCTCGCCGCCCGCCAGATGAGCGGGTTCGGCGGGATCGTGTCGGTCGCGCTCGCCTCCGGTGAGGCCGCACGGCGGTTCGCGGAGTCGACCAGGGTCTTCCAGCTCGCCGAGTCGCTGGGCGGCGTGGAGTCGCTCGTGAACTATCCCGACGCGATGACCCACGCCTCGGTCCGCGGCACGGCGGCGGCGGTGCCGGTCGAGGTCGTCCGCCTGTCGGTCGGTCTGGAGGACGCCGACGACCTCCTCGCCGACCTCTCACGTGCCCTGGAGGCCTGAGAGGAGACCGAGGCGTCGAGCCGGAGGGCTCTCGTCGTCAGAGCTCCTCTTCTCGGAGAAGGTCGAGGAGCGCCTCGTCCATCGCATCGCGCAGGTCGGGATCCTCGTCGGCGCCGACGAGGATCTGAGGCACGACGGGCGGCACGATCCAGAGGTCGGTTCGCTTCATCGCCTCCGCCCGGTGCGCCTCGGCCTCCGCGACGGCACCGGCGTGCGCCGAGCGATCCAGAGCGTCGAGCGCCCGAAGGTAGGCGACGAAGTCGAGGGGGGCGCGCTCTGCGATCACTTCGGAGCCCAGCTCGGGATCCTCAAGGCGTTCGGCGGCGACCCGGAGCTGGGCCCGGAACGAGGTGACTCCCGTTGGGTCTGCGGCGTCGATGAGGTCGAACGGATCGGGGAGGACGGCGAAGCGGGGGTGCGCGAAGGCGAAGTCGCTGATGAGGTGCTCTTTCCCGTCGCGTGGGAGCCGGAGATCACGATGCATGCCGGTCGTCGCTCAGGGCATCGGGAGGCGGTGCGCGGGCGAGCGGTGCGGCAGGCTGCGACCGTGCGGACGTTGGTCATCGCAAGCTCCTGGTCATGCGGGCAGGCTCACACGTTCCCGCGGGCGAGGCAAGGCCCGGCGGCGGCTGTGCGCGGATAACATCGGACCGTGTCCGTGATCCCCTGGTCCGCCGGACGGTGGACTCATCCGCCCGTGGCCGCCGTCGAGCGCGAGGGCGATCTGCACGTCACCGCGGCGGAGGGAAGCGACGCCTGGCGTCTCACGTCGTACGGGTTCGTCCACGAGAGCGAGCACGCGCTCGTGGCCTCGTTCGCCGACCGCACGGCGATCGAGGTGGAGTTCACCGCTGCGTTCTCGGCGCAGTTTGATCAGGCGGGCGTCTTCGTCCGGGTCTCCGCGGAGCGCTGGGTGAAGGCCGGGGTGGAGTTCGCCGACGGCCGCCCGCAGGTCGGTGCGGTCGTCACCGACGGGATGTCGGACTGGTCGCTCGCTCCCGTCCCGGACTGGGCCGGTCGGCGGATCCTGGTGCGGGTGAGCCGGGACAGGGACGCCGTGACCGTCCGCGCCGGTGTGGACGGTGAGCCGCTGAGGCTCGTGCGGGTCGTCCCGTTCGCTCCTGAGCTCGACGCAGAGGCCGGGCCCTTCGTCTGCGCGCCGACGCGCGCCGGGCTCGAGGTGCCGCTGCACGTCTGGCGCACGACGGCGTCCGACACGGCGCTGCACTGACTCCGACGGCACGACATCTCTGCCGGGGCCGCGCGACACCTTGCCCGGATGGGCGGCGGACGGTCGCGCCTCCCGCTGCGGGTGCCGGACGATCGTCATCGACATTGTCGAAGACGAAGGGAATCCGACATGGGGGAAAGCAGCTCGCGTGAGCTGAGGGCGGAAGAGGCGCAGGGCGGCATGCAGCGCCGCACGCTGATCAAGGGGGCGGCCTGGTCTGTTCCCGTGGTGGCTGCCGCCGTGGCGCTGCCGGGAGCATCGGCATCGACCTCGGGACTGATCCTGCCGGCGTGCGTCTCCGGGATGTACGGCGGCGGCTGGACGATTCCGACGAGGATCAATCCGGCCACCGGATATGCGCCCACGGCTGTCGCGACGCGGGTCACCGCAGCGCGGGTGCCGGTGAAGATCGTCCCCGCGGTGTCGAGGCAGGTGTCGCTGACGATCACGGGTGCCGGGTACTCGTTCCTGACCGTTCCGAACGGAGCCGGCTTCAGCCCCGCGGCCGCGACGGCCATCACGGTGACGACCGACGCATCGGGCAACGCCGAGGTGTTCGTGGCGATCCCGCCGTATGGGAAGGGCGCCCTCTCCGCGAACATCGTCGCCACGGCGCAGGGTCTCAACAGCGCATCGACGGTGGTGCGGCCCTATCCGGGATACGTGTACACCATCGGCGGGCACACTCCCGAGGGGCAGACGGCCAACGGCCTCGTGACCAGCGCGCCGATGTACCCGACTCCGTGGCCCGTGCAGGAGCAGTCGACGGTGTACGCGAGCCTGAGCTCGGTCATGGCCATCACGGCGTCGGGCAGGGTCTACACGTCGGGGTACAACCCCTATGGCGAGGTCGCCACCGGCGATCAGGCCAATCGACTGACGGCGGCGGAGGCGCTGAAAGACGACGGGTCGACGTTCACGAACGCGGTTCGCGGCATCATCGGCAAGCACGGCTCGGAAGAGGGCGTGTTCATGATCGAAGACGCGAACGGCGACTGGTGGGCAGCGGGGGAGAACTACCAGAACTACCTGCAGATCCCCGGCGCGAGCACCGCGTACACCGTCAACACGCGGTTCACGAGGGTCGGCGGCGCCCTCCCCGGCACGCCGGTGTGGGCCTCGTACCCCCGCAACAGCCAGATGATGCTGTGGACGCTCGCGGACGGCACGGTCTGGGCGGCCGGCGCGCCGGTCACCGCCTACGGAACGGGCCTGGGCATCGGCACGCCCGCCGGTCCTGGGCTGCGGCAGGTCAAGGACAGGAGCGGTGCTCCCGTCACCGGCGTCAAGAAGGCCGTGCAGAGCAACGACACCGCGATCCTGCTCCTGAAGGACGACGGCACGCTCTGGTACTCCACCCAGACCACGCCGCTCGGCTCACGCCCGATCGACTACACCGATCTGGGCTACCTCCAGCAGATCGCGCCCCCTCCTGGCGGCAGCGTCGAGGACGTCTGGCAGCACCAGCCGTACGACCAGCCCGCGGGATTCCTCGCGAAGATGTCCGACGGCACCGTGTGGGCGTTCGGCGGCAACGAGGAGGGCGCCTGGGGCAACGGCTCGGTGGCCGACACCCGTGAGTGGGTGCGGGCCCAGGTCGACAACGTGATCGACGGCGGCTCCGGCGCGGACAGCCTCCTGCTCCTCGACGCGAACGGCGAGGCATGGTACTCCGGGTTCAACGAGGAGAACGCGTCGGGAATGGACACGCAGACCGCCGGCGTCCCGATCCCGACGCCGGTGAAGATCACCAGCCTCCCGCCCGCGGTGACCTCCGTCGCCGTCACCTGGTGGGACGCGACGATCGCCTCCATCGCCTCCCCGGGCCCGGCCTGCTGAGAAGAGAGCTCCAGGCCTCGCCTGCAGAGAGGGGGTGGGGGTCTAGACTCCCACCCCCTCTTCTGTCTGTGATGGAAGAGGGGATGGGGGGACTCTGCCTTCACCCCGGCGACAGGTCGAGATCGAGAGGAGCGGCTTGATCGACATCCGGGCGATGACGTCGTCGAGCGGACCGCACGTCGAGAGCCGGAACGTCACTCTTCGCTCGGAGGCCGCGGCCCTGTTCCTCCAGCAGAGAGGGTGGTCGCTGGCCTGGCCCGATGCCCGGATCGCTGGGGACACGATGCCAGACGCATCGAACAGGGAGCCGCAGATCGCGATATCCCGCTACTGGCACACGCCGTTGAGGGCCCAGCTTCCGGCCGTGAGCGACGCGGCCTCGTCGTCCGAGCCGGTGCTGGGCGTCTCCCTGTTCGTCATGGGAGCGGCGACGATCAGGGTCGGTGAGTCGTCGGTGGCCTGTGCGACGGGGGAAGGGGTCGTCCTGAACCCCAGCCATCGCATCGAGTATTCGACGTCGGTCGCGACCGCGAGCATCACGCTCTCCCTTCGCTCCCGACTCCTGAGCGAGGCGCTGGGCCCGCTCGAAGCGCCCCGTCGTTTCTCCTCGGACAGCCCTGCCGGGCAGTCGCTGATCTCCGTGGTCAACTCGATCTTCGAGTACCCGCATGCGCAGGGAGAGCCGGAGTTCCAGGCCGTCAAGCGGGCTCTCGTCTATCTGACCATCGCCACCACACGCCGGAGCCTGCAGGAGGAGGGTCGTTGCAGTCTGGTGGAGCGGGCGCGCATGCTCATGGCGAGCGAGGTCGAGGACCCCGACTTCACCGTGGCCAGGCTGGCGCAGATGGCGGGGGTCTCGAGCACCGTCCTGAACGGCGCGTTCCAGGCGGTCGGGAGCACGCCCTCGCGGGAGATCCGGGCGACTCGCGTCCGCCGAGCCAGGATGCTCCTGGAGGAGGACAGGAGCCTGACGCAGGAGGTCCTCGCGCGACGTGCCGGGTTCGGCTCTGTCCGGTCGTTGCAACGGGCGCTCGCGAGGGACGTCGGGTCGTCGGACCGACGCTGACCGGCGCTCGCCGGTCTGGGCAGGTTGCGGGAATACCCTCGGGGGGTATCATGGTTGATACCTGATGCGATACCCACTCAGGGTATCCGGGAGGAAGGACTGCTCATGACCACGACCGAGTACCAGGTGACCGGGATGACCTGCGGGCACTGCGAGATGTCGGTGCGCCGCGAGGTCGGCCAGATCGCCGGCGTCGAGGACATCCAGGTGAGCGCGGCGACCGGCCGTCTCGTCGTCAGCGCCAATGCCGAGATCGACGACGCCGCGGTCCTCGCGGCCGTCGACGAGGCCGGCTACTCGGCGGCCCGCGCCTGATGAACGCCGCGGGACGACTCGGCCTCTACGCCGCGGGCCTCGCAGCGGCGTTCGCCGCGGCCTTCGGCGCCGCGGCCGCGATCGTCCCGCCCGGCGCGGCGACGATGCAACACGGAGAGCAGGGAGAAGAGATGGACCACAAGAGCATGGCAGGGGCGGACACCGGATCGCACGGGTCCGGCGAGACGCCTTCGCACGGCGCGGCGGAGGGGCACGGCGCGAGCGCGGCGGCAGGGGTCTCCCTCGCCGCCGGAGGCTTCGTGCTCGACCGCGTCGACGCACCGGCGGCGACGGGCGAACGGGGGATCCTCTCCTTCCGGATCCTCGACGCGGCGGGATCTCCCGTCACCGCGTTCGAGGAGTCGCACGACAAGCAGCTGCACCTCATCGTGGTCCGCGCCGACGGATCGGGGTTCCGACACGTCCACCCGACCCTCGACACGGCGAGCGGCGTCTGGAGCGTGCCGTGGACCTGGGAGGCCGCGGGGACGTATCGGCTCTACGCCGACATCGCCCCCGTGGGCGGCGCCCCTGTCACCCTCTCGCGCACCGTCGACGTCGCCGGCGCCTACACGCCGGTGCCGGCGGCTCCGCGGGCCACCGCCACGGTCGACGGGTACGAGGTCTCCGTCGGCGGCGACCTCGTCGCGGGCGGCTCCTCGACGCTCACCGTCGAGGTCCGCCGTGGCGGAGAGCCGGTCACGGCGCTCGAGCCCTACCTCGGCGCCTTCGGACACCTCGTCGCGCTGCGAGAGGGCGACCTCGCCTACCTGCATGTGCACGCGGAGGGCGGCGACCCCGCGCCGGGCGAGACCTCGGGGCCGACGATCGCCTTCGCCGCTCATGCGCCCACGGCCGGACGATACCTCCTGTACCTCGACTTCCAGGTCGACGGCGTCGTGCGCACCGCGTCGTTCGTGCTGGACGCCTCCTCCGCGCCCACCGCCCACTGAGCCACGGCTCGCCCTCTCGAAAGGAGAAGGCAGACATGAACGCGTCCGCCTCCGCGCCCAGTGTCGAACTGGAGATCGGCGGGATGACCTGCGCCTCTTGCGCGATGAGGATCGAGAAGAAGCTCAATCGCCTCGACGGCGTGGTCGCCACCGTGAACTACGCCACCGAGAAGGCGAAGGTGCAGATCCCCGAAGGGTACGACCCCGCCCTCCTCGTCGCCGAGGTCGAGAAGACCGGCTACACCGCCGCCCTCCCCGCCCCGCCCGCGGACAAGGGCGCCGGCGCCGAGGAGGGGGAGGGCGACGACCCGGAGCTGCGCACGTTGCGCACCCGCCTCATCGGGTCTGTCGTGCTGTCGGTCCCGGTCATCGCGATGGCGATGATCCCCGCCCTGCAGTTCCCGTACTGGCAGTGGGCCTCGCTCACGCTCGCCGCGCCCGTCATCGTCTGGGCGGCGTGGCCGTTCCACCGGGCGGCGTGGATGAATCTCCGCCACGGCACCGCGACGATGGACACGCTCATCTCCATGGGCACGCTCGCCGCGTTCCTCTGGTCGCTCTACGCGCTCTTCCTCGGCACGGCGGGGACGCCGGGGATGACGCACCCGTTCTCGTTCACCCTCGCCCCCTCGGACGGGGCCTCGAACATCTATCTCGAGGTCGGCGCGGGGGTGACGATGTTCATCCTCGCCGGGCGTTACTTCGAGAAGCGCTCCAAGCGGCGCGCGGGGGCGGCCCTCCGCGCGCTCCTCGAGCTCGGGGCGAAGGACGTCTCGGTGCTGCGAGACGGCGTCGAGACGAAGATCCCGGTGGAGCGGCTGCAGTCCGGCGACGAGTTCGTCGTCCGGCCGGGGGAGAAGATCGCGACCGACGGCGTGGTGGTGTCGGGGTCGTCGGCCGTCGACGCCTCGATGCTCACCGGCGAGTCTGTCCCGGTCGAGGTGGGCCCCGGCGCCGTCGTCACCGGGGCCACGGTCAACGCCGGCGGCCGGCTCGTGATCCGCGCCACCCGGGTCGGTGCCGACACCCAGCTCGCGCAGATGGCGCGACTGGTCGAGGAGGCGCAGACGGGCAAGGCCGAGGTGCAGCGGCTCGCCGACCGGATCTCGGGCGTCTTCGTCCCGATCGTGATCGCGATCGCCGTCGTCACCCTCGGCGCCTGGCTCGGCGCCGGGTTCTCCGCCGCGGCCGCCTTCACCGCCGCGGTCGCGGTGCTCGTGATCGCCTGCCCGTGCGCGCTCGGGCTCGCCACCCCCACCGCGCTGCTGGTGGGCACCGGCCGGGGCGCGCAGATGGGGATCCTCATCAAGGGCCCGGAGGTGCTGGAGTCCACGCGCACGGTCGACACGATCGTCCTCGACAAGACCGGGACGGTGACGAGCGGGCGGATGACCCTCGTCGACGTGGCCCTCGAAGAGGGAGAGGACCGGGCCGAGCTGCTGCGCCTGGCCGGGGCGCTGGAGGACGCGTCGGAGCACCCGATCGCGCAGGCGGTGGCCGTCGCCGCGACCGCGGAGGTCGGTGCCCTCCCCGTTCCGGAGAGCTTCGAGAACATCGAGGGGCGCGGTGTCCAGGGCGTCGTCGAGGGACGAGCGGTGCTCGTCGGGCGCGAGACGCTGCTCGCGGACTGGTCGCAGCGGCTGAGCCCGGGGCTCGCCGCGGAGAAGGCAGTGGCGGAGGCCGAGGGGAAGACGGTCGTCGCGGTGGGCTGGGACGGGCGGGCGCGAGGGATCCTCGTGATCGCGGACACGGTCAAGCCGACCAGCGCCGAGGCGGTCGCCGCGCTGAGGCGTCTCGGGCTCGTCCCCGTCCTCCTCACCGGCGACAACGAGGCGGTCGCCCGGCGGATCGCCGCCGAGGTGGGGATCGACGAGGTCCACGCCGAGGTGCTGCCCCAGGACAAGGTGGACGTGGTCCGCCGGCTCCAGGGCGAGGGCAAGGTCGTCGCGATGGTCGGCGACGGGGTGAACGACGCGCCTGCGCTCGCGCAGGCCGACCTGGGCCTCGCGATGGGCACGGGAACGGACGTGGCGATCGAGGCCTCCGACATCACGCTCGTCCGCGGCGATCTGCGCAGCGCGGTGGACGCGATCCGGCTCTCCCGCAAGACCCTGGGCACGATCAAGACCAACCTGTTCTGGGCGTTCGCGTACAACGTCGCGGCCATCCCGATCGCGGCGCTCGGGCTGCTGAACCCCATGCTCGCGGGCGCGGCGATGGCCCTGTCCAGCGTGTTCGTGGTGGGCAACAGCCTGCGTCTCCGCGCCTTCCGCAGCGTCGCCGGCTGACACGGGAGGGGATCGCGCCGGACCAAAGACGCACCGGGCAGTCCCAAGATATGGGACTGCCCGGTGCGTCTTCGGAAGGCCACGGTCCCGGCAGGACCCCGCGAGACCTTCCCGGATTCTCACGTCATTCGTCGATCGACCTTCCGGTGTTGTTCTGGACGCTCGCGGCGCAGCTGGTCAACTTCTTATCGAAGGTGACGGCGGACCACTTCGTCGCCTTCGACGTCACGGGGTCGACGGCGCGGAGAAGATGCGTCCCCGTGGAGAGGCCGGTCATCGTTCCCGTGGCTGCGGGGATGCGAACGGGGGTGCCGGTCAGGTCCTTCCCGTTGACGATCTCGACCTCGGTCGTCGGCGTCGATGCGGGGAGCTTCCACGACACGGTTCCCCTATCGCCGATCAGGGCGCATTTGGCCCCGCTCAGAGTGATGACGCCGGAAGGCATGGCCGGCTCGCTGCGGAGGAAGGCGAGGATGTCGTCCAGAACTTGCTTCTTGGCGACGATGCCGTTGTGGTTCGCCGCGGTCCCGCCGTACACGGCCGCGTTGTGAGCGACGAAGAGGTTCCTGGCGCCGGGAAGGTAGGCGGCCGCGCCGGAGACCATCTCGTCCTGCCCGACGCCGTAGGCCATCGTGCTCTCAGGCTCGTAGGAGAGGGCTGTCGTGGTGTTGAGCTTGTTCAGGAAGGGCGAGCCGGCCTTCATGTCCCTCATGGCCGAGGTGCACCACAGGCTCGTGCAGAGCATCGCCGGCGAGGCGCCGTTGTTCGGGGTGCCCAGGGTGACCAGCTTGCCGAGGTGGAGGCTCTCCCCGTGCGTGGTGAGCATCTGCCGGATCACGAGTCCGCCCATGGAGTGGCCGACGAGGTTGACCTCTGTCTCGGTGAGCTTGTTGTCGACGAGGTATTGCCAGAGTCGCTCTGCGCTGGTGGTGATGGGGTCGTTCGAGGTGTCGTGGTAGTTGTACGAGTAGACCGGCCCGCCGTATTGCTGCTCGCTGAGGTAGTCCGCGATCGGCTCCATGTTGTCGGGGCTGCCCATCCAACCGTGGACGAGGACGACCGCCCCGTCCGGCTTCTTCGACGTCGCTGACGCCGTCGTCGGGAGGGCGACGAGGGCGAGGGCCACCAGGGTCGACAGCGCGATCATCAGTGTCCGCGACCTGCGTCGCGCACGGAGGGGGGTGAGGACAGGAAGTGTCATTCTGCTGTGCACCAATCGTTGTTGCAGGGTCAGGGGGCACGGCGAACTTCGCCCCACGGCATCTTGCATATTACATATTACAGAATGACATACTTTATTCTACATACTACACTTGGACCGCGTTCAACAAGTCAGGACAGATCCTGCGCCTGCCCTTGTGCGCAGGCGATGCACGGTTCAGGCTGGGGGCACGAGCGAGGAGGCCGGTCATGACGGCGCAGAGGATCATCCCCAACATCTGGTGCACGAGGAACGCAGAGGAGGCCGGGGCCTTCTACGCCTCGCTCTTCGGCGGGGAGTCACGCGTCTCCGGGCGCTATCCCGAGGAGGGGCTGCCCGACTTCCAGAAGGAGTTCGCCGGGGCGGCGGTGACTGTCGACGTCGACGTCGACGGCTACCGGATCTCCCTGATCAACGCGGGCGGGGAGTTCCGCCCGAACCCGACCGTCTCGTTCGTCGTGAACGTGGATCCGCTGCGTTTCGACGGGGACGAGGCCGCGGCACGTGCCTGGATGAACGACGCCTGGGCACGTCTCTCCGAGGGCGGCACGGCGATGATGCCGCTCACGGCATATTCGCACAGCCCGTACTACGGGTGGATCGAGGACCGCTTCGGCGTGAGCTGGCAGCTCATGCTGACCGACCCGACCGGAGACCCCAGGCCCTTCCTCATCCCGCAGCTCATGTTCGTCGGTCCTGTGCAGGGGAAGGCCAGGGAGGCGATCGACTATTACACTGGCCTGTTCGAGGATTCCGCTCCGGGAATGTTCGTCGGCTACCCCTCGGCGCAGGGGCCGGCGAAGGCGGGCGAGGCGATGTTCGCCGAGTTCCGTCTCGCCGGACAGTGGTTCGCGGCCATGGACTCCGGCTCGGAGATGTCGGCGCGCTTCGACGGCGGCGTCTCGCTCGAGGTGCGCTGCGACGACCAGGACGAGATCGACCGGCTGTGGGCCGCGCTGTCGACGGTCCCCGAGGCGGAGGCATGTGGCTGGTGCGCCGACCGCTTCGGCCTGAGCTGGCAGATCGTCCCGGCGAACATCGGCGAGCTCATGACCCGACCCGGCGCATACCAGCGGCTGATGGGCATGAAGAAGCTCGTGATCGCCGACTTCTGACCCTCCCTCCTCCGCGAGACCGCATCTGCGTCACGAGACGTAGTCAGCGATCCGCGGTCTCGTGACGCGGATGCAGTCTCAGCGAAGGAAGGGGGAGCGAGAACGGGCGCTCAGACCTCGACCAGGGTCACCGGGGTCGGCGTGCGCAGCGCCTGGACGACCGGGCAGGTCGCCTCGCCCTCGCGGATGAAGGCGCGCCGCTCCTCGTCGCTCAGCGTCGGCGCATCCATCTCGACGGAGATCTCGATGCCGTGCGGCGGGGCGGGACGGTCGCTCGGAACGCCGAAGAACCGGGCGTCGTTGTTGCGTGCCCGCACCACGACCTCCACCCGCTCGAGCGCGATGCCCTGCCAGGCGGCGAGGCACAGATAGGTGTGGGTGAGGCAGGTCGAGATCACGCCGAGCAGGAGCTCGGGCGAGGTCGGCCCGAGGTCCCAGCCGCCGATGTCGGGTCCGCCGTCGCCGACGAGGCGGAAGTCGCGGATCGCCAGCTTGCGCACGCCGGTCAGGTCGTCGGCCACGCAGCGTGCCTCCAGCTGCTCGTCCCAGTCCTCGGTCGCGGGGCGGCGTGCGGCGGCGTCCCGCATCGAGGCGCCCTTCTGCACGAGATGGGCGGACAGCGAGCGTTCGGCGGCGGTGGTCATCGGAGTTCTCCTTCGGGGTCTCGGGCGAGGATCAGGGCGCCGCGGAGCGAGGCATCGGCGCCGAACGCCGAGGTCACGATCTCGGGCGGATAGGGGAGAGCGGCACGGAGCCGCACGCTCAGCGGAGCGAAGAGCGCGTCGCCCGCGGCGGTCATCCCGCCGCCCACGGCGATGCGCTCGGGATCGACGGTGAGCGCGGCGGTGATCAGATGACGGGCGATCTCGTCGACCGCGTCCTGCCACAGCTGGGCCGCGGCGGCGGAGGATGACAGGGCCTCGACGACGCTCCGCGCGTCCGCCGCGGGGACGGAGGGGTCGGCGGCGGCACGACGGCCCAGTCCGCTCCCCCCGGCGTGCTCCTCCAGGGTGACCCGCGGCGCCGAGCCGACCGAGATCGGCCCGACGATCCCGTATCCGATCTCCCCGGCCGCGCCGTGCGCGCCGTGGAGCACCGTGCCGCCGAGGACGGCGGCGATCGCGATCCCGGTCCCGAGGTTCACGTACAGCCCGGTCCCGGCCGTGCGCAGCGCGCCGGCGCGGGCCTCGGCCACCGCGGCGGCCTTGACGTCGTTCTCGATCCGGAGGGTCGTGACCCCGAACTCGTCCCGCAGACGGGCGCCGAGGGCGAGGTCGGACCAGCCGACCACGTTCGGGGCGAGGTCCACGCGGTCGTCGTGCACGACCCCTGGCGTGGAGACGCCGACCGCGCCGGCCCCGCCGACCGCCTCCACCAGGCGCCTGGCCTCCGCGAATGTGCGCTCCAGCACCGCCGAGGCCTCCTCGCCGTCGCCGATCCGCAGCCGGGCGCTCTCGCCCGTGCCGTCGGGGCGTTCGGCCCGGAGCGCGACCTTGGTCCCGCCGAAGTCGATGCCGAGGACGTTCATGCTCGTCACGTCAGCCCGCTCGTCCGCACGCGCCCGCTCACTTGCGCAGCGCCGCGGTCGCGGACACGAGCTCCGCGGCGACGTCGTCGAGGTGGGTGCGCATGCCCTGGCGCCAGGCGCGGAACTCGTCGGCCGTGCCGGCACGGGCCGCGGCCATCCGGGCGACCTCGGCGGGCGCGGCGCCGCCGATCGAGGTACGCACGGCGACGAAGTTGTCGGCGTTCAGAGCACGGGCGAGGTCATCGGCCGTGAGCGGGACGTCGTGGCCGACGACCTCGACGGCGACCGCATGCACGCGCTCGGGAGAGAGCGTCCGCACATCGGTCATCCCGGCCGCGTCCGCCTCGCGGACGACGCGGGACACCACCCGGTGCGCCTGGGTGAAGGTCAGCCCGCCATCGCGCACCAGGGTGTCGGCGAGCTCGGTGGCGTTGGCGAACGAGGCCAGAGCACGCTCGCGCATCACGTCGGTGTTGACCTGGATCGTCCCGAGCACCCCGGTGAGCAGCCGCAGCACGTCGGTGAGGGTGTCCACGGCCCGCCAGGCGTAGGGCTGCAGGTCGTCCTCGGTGTCGACGATGTCGCCGAACGGGGTGTTGTGCATCATCGTCAGCACCGTCCCCGCGCTGGCCGCGGCGGCGGAGAGCAGCGAGCGGGAGTGCTCGATCGAGACGGGGTTGCGCTTCTGCGGCATGATCGACGAGATCTGCACATAGGGGGCGGCGACCCGGTACAGCCCGAACTCCGCCGTGCACCAGGTGAGGAAGTCCACGCAGCTGCGGCCGGTGTCGATGGCCATGAGCTGAAGCGCGATCGCCGCGTGCGCGATGTAGTCGGTCGCGGCGACCGCGTCGTAGGAGTTCTCCACGAGGCCGCGGAAGCCGAGGCGTCGCGCCACGTCCTCGCGGTCGATCGGGAAGCCGGTCCCGGTGAGGGCAGCGCCGCCCAGCGGCGAGTAGTCCAAGCTCTCGTAGGCCTGCTGGACACGGCGGATGTCTCGTCCGAGCACGTCCGCGATCGCGAGGAACCGGTGCCCGAGCGTGGAGGGCTGCGCGGGCTGGGTGTGCGTGTGCTCGAGCGAGAGGGTGTCGGCATGCTCCGCGCCCATGCGCACGAGCGTCTCGTACAGCTCGCCCGCGGCGTCCAGCACCCGCAGGAGCTGACGCCGCATGACCATCCGGTACAGCGTCATGCCCATGTCGTTGCGGCTGCGTGCGGTGTGCAGGCTTCCGGTGACCTCGCCGCCGATCCGCATCATCTCGTGCTCGACCGTGAAGAAGAGGTCCTCGAACTCCCCGGTGTACTCGCTCGCGGCGAGGGCGTCGAGGTCGAGGCCCTCGATCGAGGCGGCGATCGCCGCCGCGTCCGCGTCAGAGAGGATGCCGGCGCGGTGCAGCATCAGCAGGTGCGCGCGGTGGATCTGGATCATCGACGGCAGGAGCATGCGCTTGGCCTCGTCGTAGGCGGGCCGGAGGACCGCCGTGGTGTAGCTCTCGCCGGGGAAGGCGTCTCCGTCGCGGTCGACGATCTCGTCGCGGTTCATGTGCGTTCGTTCCTTTGTCGTGTGGTTTGTCGTCGGAGGGCGCGGCTCAGAGCGCCGGTGCCGCCGTCTCGCGGGATTCCATCCGCCGGGTGAGGATCAGCACGCCCAGCACCAGGAGGACCTGGATCATGCCGTAGACCGAGCCGACGCCGATGTTGCCCTGGTAGTTCTCGTTGTTGACGGCGATCGAGAGCGGGATCCATTCCGGGGTGTAGATGAGCACGCTCGCCACGAACTCGCCCACGCCGTCGACGAAGGCGAGCAGGGCGCCGGCCATGATGCCGCGGGAGAGCAGCGGCAGCACGACCTTGCGGAACGCGTACCACCAGCTCGCGCCGAGGCTGCGCGCGGCGTCCTCCAGGTTGGGGTCGAGCTGGGAGAGCGAGGCGAAGGTCGACCGGAAGATCAGCGGGTTGAAGCGCACGAAGTACGCCAGGGGCAGGATCGCGAAGGTCCCCACCAGCACCTGGCCGAACGCGAACGGCGACGGGCTCGAGAACGCCGTGATGAGGTTGATCGCCACGACCGTGCCGGGGAGGGCCCAGGGGAGCATGATCGCGATGTCGAGCGCGAGCTTGCCGCGGAAGCGCATCCGGCTCATGACATAGGCCGCCCCGGCGCCGAGGATCATCGCACCGCCGACGGCGATCACGCTCATCAGCAGCGAGTTGGTCACGGGCCGCCAGAACTCGAAGCCGCTGAACAGCCTCCCCCACCATTCCAGGGTGTACTCGCTGGGCAGCACGGTGCGCAGCCACCCGCCCTTGGCGGTGAAGGACAGCACCGCGATCATGACGATCGGGAGCACGAGGAAGACGGTGACCGGCACCGCGATCACGAACAGCACGACCTTGGCCGGCGTGCTCGTGACGGTCGAGCGCTTGCGCCCGCCGCCCTTCGACTGCGTGCGGTAGACCTTGCGCTGCTCGTACGAGCGGATGATCGCCAGGAAGACGATCGAGATGACGGCGAGCGTGGTCGAGATGATCGAGGCCAGGCGCATGTCGCCGTTGGTCTTGGCGATCACGATCTGCTGCGTCATCACGTCGGTGTACTGGAACAGCAGCGGCGCCGTGTACGACGACATCGCCGACATGAACGTGATGAGGGAGCCGGCCACGAGGGCCGGGGTGAGCATCGGGAGGACGACCCGCATCCAGATCCGCGTCCGCCTGGCGCCCATCGAGGCCGCGGCCTCCTCGAGCGAGGCGTCGGCGTTGGCCAGCGCCGCCGAGACGGTGAGGAAGAAGTACGGGTACATCGTCATGGCGTGCACGATGAGGACGCCGCCGAGTCCCTGCAGCCAGAACATCTTCTGGTCGAGGCCGAACCACTCCTCCATCGCGAAGGGGATCCGGCCGCCCACGCCGAAGAGCAGCTTGAACGACCACACGCCCATGAGCGGCGGCAGGGCGATCGGGAGCAGGGCGAGGATCTGGCAGATCCGCCGGCCGGGGAACTCCCAGCGGGTGAGGAGGATCGCCACTCCCGTGCCGAGGACGCCGGCGCAAAGGACCGAGAGCAGCGACACGACGATCGATCCGCCGATCGCGGAGGTCTGGGTGGGGCTGGCGAAGAACTCCGCCCAGGCCTTGAAGGAGAACCCGAGGACCTGCGCCTTGTCCTGCGAGACGCTGCGGCGGGCGGTCGCGATCATCGGCCCGATCACGTAGCCGAGGATGACGATCAGCAGCAGCGCCAGGGTGAGGGCCGTCGACCAGCGGCGGCGGATCCAGGAGGGGCGGCGTGCGGGGCCGGTCACCCGCTGCGCGTTCGTGAGCGTGACCATCATCGCTCCGCCGGCACGCAGTACGCGGACTCTTCGGGGAGCACCACGCGGAGGCTGTCGCCGCGCTCGGGGCGGGCGTGTGCTCCGGTGAGGTCGACCTTGATCCGGCCCAAGGGGGTGTCCAGCTCGCAGGAGAGCGAATAGCCGATGAAGTCCACGTCAGCGACCGTGCCGGTCACCGTGTTCTCGGTGTCGGCGGGGCCCGCCGGACGCACGGACTCGGCGCGCACCGTGGCGATCACCGCGCCGCCGGTCTCGAACGAGACCCCCGGCGCCGCGTTGGCCGTGCGCACGACGAGGGAGCCGCCGTCGGCGAGGGTGAGTGTGGCCCGCTCGCCCTCGACACCGCGCACGGTCGCGTCGAGAAGGTTGTTACGGCCGAGGAAACCGGCGACGAAGGCGGTCAGCGGACGGCTGTACACCTCGTCGGGCGTCCCCACCTGGTGCACGATCGCGGTGTTCATGACCGCGATCCGGGTGGACATCGCCAGCGCCTCGGCCTGGTCGTGCGTGACGTAGACCGAGGTGATCCCGGTCTCCGCGTGCAGGTCGCGCAGCGCACCGCGCATCTCCTGGCGGAGCTTGGCGTCGAGGTTCGACATCGGCTCGTCCAGGAGCAGGAGCTGGGGGCGGAAGACGAGCGCCCGGGCGAGCGCGACACGCTGCTGCTGCCCGCCCGAGAGCTCGTCGACCCTGGCGTTCGCCTGCGCGGCGAGTCCGACCTGCCTCAGGACGTCGGAGATCCGACGATCGGCCTCGGCCCTCTGCACCTTGCGCACGTCCAGACCGAATCCGACGTTGCGCGCGACCGACATGTGCGGGAACAGCGCGTAGTTCTGGAAGACCAGCCCCACGTCGCGCTTGTTCGCCGGCGCATAGGTCACGTTCCGGTCGTCGAAGTGGATCGTGCCCTCATCCGGCTCCTCGAAGCCGGCGATCATCCGCAGGGTCGTCGACTTGCCGCAGCCCGACGGGCCGAGCAGGGTGAAGAACTCGCCGTCGGCGATCGTCAGGTCGATGCCGTCGACGACCGTCCCCGAGCGCGAGAACGACTTGCGGAGCTTGTGCAGAGTGACCGAGACCATCGTTCAGATCAGCCCTTGCCCTTGATGTTGTCGGCCCAGTGCTTCATCCACTCGTCCTGGTGCTGGGCGAAGACCGACCAGTCGATCGTCATCTCGTTGAGGGTGAAGTCCTTCATCCATTCCGGCTGGTCCGCCTTGGGGATCTCCATCGCGGGGATCTGGTAGTAGTCGGCGGCGAGCTTGGCCTGCATCCCCGGCTCCATGAGGAAGTCCATGAACGCCTGGGCCGCGGCCTCCTGCTTGCCGTTCTTGATCACGCCGACGCCGTCGACGAGCACGGGCGCACCGGACTTCGGCATGATGTAGTCCCACGGCCGCTTGTTCTTGAGCGGCTGGATGAGCGCGTCCTGCATGTTCCACACGGTCACCTGGCCGGTGCCCTGGTCGAGCTGGGTGTACATGTCATCCGGGGTGGCGGCGTAGGAGACCGTGTTCGCGTCGATCCTCTTCAGCAGGTCGTAGCCCGCGTCGGGGGCGCCGTTCTTCGCGAACGCGTCGTAGACCATGGAGGCGTAGATCGTGCGCATCGTGCCGGAGGGCATGACGTCGCGGATGACGATCTTGTCCTTCCACTCGGGCTTGCCGAGGTCGGCCCAGTCCTGCGGCGCGGTCTCCTTGGTGAGCAGGTCGGAGTTGTAGATGATCACCTCGGGCAGCAGCATCTCGGCGATCCACTGGCCGTTGGGGTCCTTGTACTTGTCCGGGACCTGGTCGCCGTTCTTCGGGGTATACGCGGCGAGGAGGCCTTCCTTGGCCGCCTGCTCGAACTGCTGCTGGGTGCCGCCCCAGAGGAAGCCGCCCTGGGGGTTGCCCGCCTCGGCGCGGATGCGGTCCAGGTTGTCCTGGGCGCCGGCGATGACCGTGGTCACCTTGCCTGCGTACTCGGGGTTCTTCTTTTGGAACTCGGCAACGACCCAGGCGACCTCGTCCTTGTCGCGTCCGGTGTAGATCGTCAGGCCGTCGCTGGGGGCGGCGCTGGAGCCGGAGCCGGCGTCGGGGGACGACGACGCCGTGGGGGCGACGTCGCCCGCGCATCCGGCGAGCAGCAGCGCGGACGCCGCGGCGAAGGCGGTGCCTGCGAGCAGGCGGGTGGTTCGGTTCTTGGCCATCATGTCTTCCTCGTCATATGGCGCGGCGGGGGTGCCGCGATCGGGGGGTCGGTTCGGGTCCTGCGAGGGTCTCTGCGCTCATAGACCTCCCGCGAGGAGCTGCTGCCAGCAGCGGTTGAGCGCGGAGTCGAGGACGGCGTCCGGCTGGGACCGGGCCGCGCGGACCTCGGGCGGGAACGGGACCGCGTCGGGAAGGCCGGCGAGGATCTCCTCGCGCTCCTGGACGCGGAAGGCGCGCGCATGCCCGCCGAGCAGCACGACATGCGGATCGAGGAGCGCCGCGATCACGGCGAGGACGTGGGAGAACGCGGCCAGCACGTCGCGGCGCACCGCCTGTGCCACGGGGTCGCCGGAGTCGGCGAGCGAGAGGAGGAGCGGGATCACGGGGCCGCCGGTGGGATGGCCGCCGGCGGCGAGGCGTTCGGCGATCGCGGCGATCGAGGTCGTGTCCTCGAAGTCGGCTCGGCCGGCGGGGCCGACAGGGACGAGTCCGATCTCGCCCGCCGCGCCGTGATCGCCCTCGATGAGTCGTCCTCCCGCCACGACGCCGGCGCCGATCCCTCGGGTGCCGAGATAGAGGTAGACGGCATTGCGCCGCGCCCTGTCATCGAGCATGCGTCGCTCGGCCGCCATCATCAGGTTGACGTCGTTGTCGATCGTGACGACCACGCCGAAGCGCTCGCGCAAGAGGGCACGGAGCGGCACGCGATCGGTCCAGCCGAGGTCGGGAGCGGCGCTCACGTCGCCGGTCGTCGCATCGACGACGCCGGGGACGGCGACGCCGATGCTCAGCAGCCGCGGCGTGCGCGCGGCGAGCTCGGCGATCGTGTCGACGATCTCCTGCGGGTCCAGCGGTGAGGAGACCGCGGTGCGCACCTCGCCGATCGCGTTGCCGTGCAGGTCGACGCTGCGGGCGATCACGCTGTCGGTCGTGCAGGAGACGGCGAGCAGCGCCCCGTGATGCCGGGCGACCTCGAGCCGCACGGGCGGGCGCCCGATGGCCTGGGTCTGGGCGCCGACCTCCCGCACCACGCCGTCGTCGATGAGGCTGCGGACGATGCGTGTGATGAGCGAGGGGCTCACGCCGAACTGCTCCACGAGGTCCGAGCGGCTCTTGCGCTCCTCGTGCAGGGCGCCGACGACCCGCGCACGCTGGGTGCGGCGGTCGGCGACGGCGAGCGTCGGGCGCGTCATCAGGACCCCTGGGCGAAGGGCGGGAGGAGGTCGCTCTCGTAGGCGTCGCCCGTGCGGCGCCCGCCCTTGACCCGGATGAACCACTCGCGATCCTGGATCCGCATGCCGCGGCCCGAGGCGAGCACCCAGTACGGTCCCTTCACCGTGAGCTGGGTGCGGTGACAGTCCAGCGCGGCCGTCTTCGCGGGCAGGAAGGCGGACACGTCGTACTCGACGTCGATCTCGTCGTCCTCGTGCACGCCGTCGGGATACTCGGCAGGGTCGGGGTCGACCCACAGCCCGAGCTCCTCCGCCCTGGTGGCGAGCTCGGTCAGCTCGCCGACGATCCGCTCCCGCGGGACGGCGGTCCAGTACACGAAAGGGACGTCCCAGACCGGGGCGTCGAGCGCCGCGCTCTCGTCGGCGGCCAGCTCGACTCCCCGCATGGCCACGCGATGGGTCTGGATGTGGTCGGGGTGGCCGTAGCCGCCGTTCGGGTCGTAGGTGACGACCGCCTGCGGGCGGGTCTCCCGGATGATCGCGGCCATGAGCAGGCCCGCCTCGTCGAGGTCGGCCTGCCAGAACGCGTCGGAGCGGTCGTTGGCGGGGATGCCCATGCGGCCGGAGTCGCGGAAGCGGCCAGGCCCGCCGAGGTAGCGGTGGTCGGCGACGCCGAGGGCGGTCATCGCGGCGGCGAGCTCGCGCGCCCGCTCGGGGCCGAGCGCGTCGTCCTGGTCGACGTGGAGGTGCTGCAGCGAGGGGACGGCGATCTTGCCCTGCTCGCCCTGGGTGGACGTCACCACGGTCACGCGGTGTCCCTCGCCGAGGAGGCGCGCGATCGTGCCGCCGGTCGAGCAGCTCTCGTCGTCGGGGTGCGCGTGCGCGAAGAGGACGTGTGCGGGGGATTCTGCCATGCCGATCTCCTCTGATCGTCGGCCCTCGGAGACTCGTCATCGGCCCGGGGCGAGTTTGATTCTGGCAGAAAGAATCAAACTCGGACAGCGCGGAAAATAAGTCCCGCGGGGTGGAGGATCGCTCAGCGGGCGAGCTGCTCGGCGAGGAACGCGGCCTGACGCTCCCACTGCACGCCGAGACCGCCCTCGTGCTCGTTGAACGCATACTCAACGATCTCGGACCGCCCGCCCCAGTGGTTCCGCGCCGCGTAGACGGTGGAGGGAGGGCAGACCGGGTCCATGAGGGCGACGGAGAAGAGCGCGGGGGCGGTGGCACGACGGGCGAAGGCGACGCCGTCGAAGTACGACAGGGTCTGGAACACCCGCGGCGCGGCGTCGCGATGCACGGCGAGGTAGCGGACGATCTCCTGGTACGGATCGCGGTCGGTGAGGCCCACGGCACGGGTGAAGTGGCTGAGGAAGGGCACGTCGGGCATCACGGCGGCCAGGCCCGTGGAGAGCCCGGCGGCGGCGATCGAGATGCCGCCGCCCTGGCTCGCCCCGGTCACGGCGACGCGGTGCGCGTCCACCCGCTCGAGAGAGCGGATCGCGTCGATCGCGAGCACAGCGTCGGTGTACACGCGGCGGTAGTAGTAGTCCGCCGGGTCGTCGATGCCGCGGGTCATGAACCCGGGGACGGCGGGGCCGGAGCCGTGCGGGTCCGGGGTGCCGCCGCCCGTCCCCCACATACTGCCCTGGCCGCGGGTGTCCATGACGAGATGTGCGTAGCCGGACGCCGACCAGCCCAGGCGTTCGTGCGGAAGGCCGCGTCCGCCGCCGTATCCGATGTACTCCACGACGGCCGGTAGGGGCTCCTCGCCGTCGGTCGGGAGGAGCAGCCACCCGCCGACCGGGTCGCCGGCATACCCGCTGAACGTCACGTCGTACACCTCGACCGCTTGGAGCGGCGAGTCGACCCGGCGCAGCCGTGGGGATGCGGCCGCCTCCCTCGAGGCGGCGAGCGTCCGCTCCCAGAAGTCGTCGAAGTCGGCCGGCTCGGCAACGGCCGGGCGGTAGGAGCGGAGCTCCTCGGGCGGGAGGTCGAAACGGGGCATGTCGGGGATCCTCGGGGGACGTGGCGGGCTCGCCGGCGGGGCGCCGGGCGGGGCTCGCGGGGCGCGGGCCGCCCGTGGGCAGGATACCGGCGGAGACTGCGCCGGGTCGTCCACGACGGTGTCGCAGGCCGCTAGCGTGGGCGGGTGACATCGCAGACCCGACTCCGCTGGCGGGGGTTCAGTCGCCAGGAGCTCGCGCTCATCGCCGTCACCGCGGTCTGGGGCGGCACCTTCCTCGTCGTCCACACGGCGATGGCGCACGCGGGTCCCATGTTCTTCGTGGGGCTGCGGTTCGTGACGGCGGGTGCGATCAGCATGCTGATCTTCCGTCGCGCGCTGCGGGGGATCCGCTGGCAGGAGGTCGGTGCCGGCGCCGCGATCGGAGCGATGATCTTCGGCGGCTACGGCCTGCAGACGGCGGGGCTCCAGACGATCGACTCCAGCACATCCGCGTTCATCACGGCCTTCTACGTCCCGCTCGTGCCTCTGCTGCAGTGGATCGTCTTCCGCACCGCGCCCCGCGCGCTCACGCTGGTCGGCGTCGGGCTCGCCTTCGTCGGGCTGCTCCTGGTCGCGGGACCGGCCGAAGGCGGCTTCCACCTCGGCGCCGGAGAGGTGTTGACGCTCGTGAGCACGCTGCCGATCGCGGGCGAGATCATCCTCATCAGCCTGTTCTCCTCTCGCTTCGACCTCGGCCGGCTCACCGTCGTCCAGCTGATGACGGCGGGGCTCCTGGGGTTCGCCGCGATGCCCGTCGTCGGGGAGGGCGTGCCGGAGTTCTCCTGGGTCTGGCTGGTCGCCGGCGTGGGGATGGGGGTGGCGAGCTGCGTCATCCAGCTCACGATGACCTGGGCACAGCGCTCCGTCTCGGCGACCCGCGCGACGATCATCTACACCGGCGAGCCGGTCTGGGCGGGCGTCGTCGGGCGGATCGCCGGCGAGCGGATCGCTCCGCTGGCGATCCTCGGCGCGGCGCTCATCGTGGCGGGGACGCTCCTCAGCGAGCTGCAGCCGCGACGCCGTGACCGGGCCGCGCCACCGGCTCGGGGTGGGACGGAGCCTGCGGATCCGCCCGCGTAGACTGGAGAGGTCACCCCTTTCGGAGGATCGATCCATGTCTGCTTCCGCCACCCGGACGTTCAGTGTGCGTCACGTCCAGTTCGCGCGTGCGCTGTTCGCCGCGGTCGCGGCGGTGATGGTCACGTTCTCCCCCGATCACTCCGCCGCCGTGGGCCTCGCCGTCTTCAGCGGGTTCGCGCTCGCCACCGGTCTCGTCCAGGCCCTCGCCGCCTGGCTCGTCGCCGGACCGGGGGAGCGGTGGCCGTCTGTGCTGCTGGCGGTGGTCTCCTTCCTGGCGGGCATGGCCGGCGGGGTCCCGGCGTGGCGCTCGACCGTCCTCTTCTTCGTCCTCGTCGTCGGCTGGGGCGCGCTCTCCGGCCTCGTCGAGCTGATCGCCGGCCTCCGCGCTCGCCGTGCGGCCCGCTCCACGGGGGCCACCGCCCGTGCGGCCGCCGACCGGTCCCGCGACGCGATCACGGTCGGGGCGGCGGGGCTGCTGCTCGCCGTCGCCCTGCTCCTGGTGCCCATGCAGTACAGCTGGGACTACACCATCGAGAAGGCGGGCACCTTCACCCTCACCGGGATCACGCTCGCCGTCGGCATCTTCGGGATCTACGCGGCGATCGTGGCCGTGTTCCTGGCGATCGCCGGATTCTCGCCGCGCACGCCGGTGTCCACCGAGGCGCCGGGGCCGTCCGCGCCGTCGGCGCAGGGCCCTGCCCGACAGACCCCTGCCCGAACGATCCCATCCGCCGAGCGGGGAGGTACCGCGTGACCGACGACAAGCCCACCCGCCGGGAGATCCTGCGTCCCCTGCACCTGCTGGGGATCGCGCTGGCGTGCGGGCTGTTCGCCGGGTTCGTCACGCTCATCTCCACCGGGGCGTTCACCGAGCGCGTGATCGACGCCCTCCAGAAGGGCACCTACTCCGGCCTCGGACCGTGGACGCTCGCGCTCATCGTCGCGGGCTCGGCGTTCATCGTGACGCTGCTCGGGCTCGCCATGCTCATGCTCGCGGTCGACCCCGCCCAGATGGTCAAGCCGGTGGACCGACCTGTCCTCTACGACGCCAAGGGTGACGTGACCGCGACGGCAGAGGGCGCCGAGGGCGCGACCTCGCCCGCAGCGGGTGAGGCGTCGGGGACGTCCGATGCCCCTGAGGCGGAGGGCACGGCGTCCGGCCCCGCCCGCTGACGGGCGTCGACCGTCCCGTCCGCCGACCGGCAGCGTTCGCCCCGCCCACGCGCCCCTGTTCCTGTCGCGATCTCTGTCGCCAACCACCGTTCCCGTAGCGATTTCTGTCGCAATCGTCGGATCATGGCGACAGAAATCGGGACGGGAGAACAAACGCCGGGGCGGCGGAGCGGCCGACGCGGCGGGTCAGTTCGTCGCGAGGCGCTCGGCGAAGCCCGTGTAGGTGGCCGGCGTGAGAGCGAGCAGACGCTGCTTGGCCTCGTCGCCGATCGCCAGCCCTCGCACGAAGGCGGCGAGCTCGGTACCGCCGACGCGGTGCCCGCGGGTCAGCTCCTTGAGGAGCGCGTAGGGGTCGCTGATCGTCGAGCGTCCGGCCACGACCTCGGCACGGATCACCGTCTGGATCGCCTCGGCCAGCACCTCCCAGTTCGCGTCGAGGTCGGCCCGCAGCACGTCCCGCGCGAGGGAGATCTCGTTCAGGCCGCGGCGCAGATTGTCCAGCGCAAGGAGGGAGTGCCCGAAGGCGACGCCGATGTTGCGCTGCGTCGTGGAGTCGGTGAGGTCGCGCTGCAGACGCGAGGTGACGAGCGTCTGGGACAGCGACCCGAGCAGCGCGGCGGACAGCTCGAGGTTGGCCTCGGCGTTCTCGAAGCGGATCGGGTTGACCTTGTGCGGCATGGTGGAGGACCCGGTCGCGCCGGCCACGGGGATCTGCGCGAAGTAGCCGAGCGAGATGTAGGTCCAGACGTCGGTCGCGAGGTTGTGCAGGATCCCGCCGGCATGGCGCACCCTGTCGTACAGCTCGACCTGCCAGTCGTGCGGCTCGATCTGCGTGGTGAGCCCGTTGAAGCCGATCCCCATCCCCTCGATGTACTCGCGGGCGATCGTGGGCCAGTCGGCATCCGGGTCGGCGGCGAGATGGGCGGACCAGGTCCCCGTCGCGCCGGAGAACTTCGCCAGATACGCGGAGCCGGCGATCTGCGTCGCGACCCGCTCCAGGCGCGCGGCGAAGACGGCCAGCTCCTTGCCCATGGTGGACGGCGTCGCGGGCTGCCCGTGCGTGCGGGACAGCATGGCGGCGTCGGCGTGCTCGGCAGCGAGCTCGCGGAGCCGCTCGATGACGCCGTGCAGCGCGGGCAGCCACACGTGCTCGACGGCCCGCCGGACGGTGAGCGCATAGGCGGCTGAGTTGACGTCCTCGCTCGTGCAGGCGAAATGGGTGAGCTCGGCGATGGCGTCGAGGCCGAGGGCCGCGAGACGATCGCGCACGAGATACTCGACGGCCTTCACGTCGTGCCGGGTGACGGCCTCCTTCTCGGCCAGCCAGTCGATCTCGGTCTGGCCGAAGTCGCGGTAGAGCCCGCGCAGGCGCTGCTTGTCGGCGTCGGCGAGCGGCGTCGTGCCGAACAGCGAGCGATCGGTGAGGGCGATCAGCCACTCCACCTCCACCTCCACGCGGGCGCGGTTGAGGCCCGCCTCGGAGAGGTAGTCCGCGAGCGGCGAGACAGCGGCGCGGTAACGGCCGTCGAGCGGGCTGAGCGGCTGAGCAGGGAGCGGGGGCTGGGAAGTCAGGGGAGTCCTCCTGATCGAGACGCCGGGTCGGACGGGGCCTGCACGGCAGGTCCTCCGCTCAGACCCGAGGCGCCGATGGCCGGATGGCGGGTTCGAGCTGGCGGAACAGGCCGTGGCTCGCGCTCTCGATCATACCGAGCACGTCGTCGAACATCCGGGAGTCGGCGTAGTAGGGGTCGGGGACGTCGAGCGTGGACGCCTCGCGGTCGAAGGAGAGCAGGAGGGTGACCTTCCCCTCCTCGGGCTCGTCGCGCGCCCACTGCCGCAGGATGCGCTCGTGGGTGCGGTCGAGGGCCACGACGAGGTCGTTGTCGGCGAAGGAGTCGAAGGTGAACTGCTTGGCACGATGGCGGGATCCGTCGTAGCCGCGGCGTTCGAGGGCGGCGATGGTCCGCTCGTCGGCCTGCTCCCCGACGTGCCAGTCGCCCGTGCCTGCGCTGCGGGAGACGACCCGGTCGCCGAGGCCCTGCTTCTCGGCGATGTCGCGGAAGACGACCTCGGCCATGGGCGAACGGCAGATGTTGCCCGTGCAGACGAAGATGACGCGGAACGGATCCGGCTCGGCCATGGCTCCATCATGCCGCACGGGGTCGGCCGCCGTCGCGGTCGCCTCTGCACCGGCGGGCTTTCGGGCATCCTGTCCACCGAACGGGGGAGAGGTCCCTCCGCGCACGGCCGAAGCGGGCACGGTGGAGGCATGACGTTCGTGACGCAGGCTCCGACCCTCGACGGTCCGTCGTCCTCGGCCCGCTCAGCGCGTACCGCCGAGGTCCGCCTGCGCCTGACCGCTGCGGTCGACCGGCTCGACGCGGTGGAGGCCGCCGTGCGGACGCTCGCGCGCGACACCGCGTGGCGGTCGCGGGGGATCTCCGCCCTGCATGAGCGGCTGGAGGAGGTGAGGGAGGAGGCGGCCGGCGCGACCGCGTCCGTGCAGATGGAGCTCGCGCTGCTTCCCTAGGCGGACGGGACCGGCGCGACGGGCGGGGCGGATCGCAGGAGTGCGACAGGGGAGGAGCGATGGGCGACGGCCTGGACATCTCACACGGCGGAGCGCTGGCGGTGGACACGGCGGAGCTGCGTATGGTCGCCGTACGGCTGCGTCGCCTCGTCCGGGAGGTGGAGGAGGCGAGGGACGACCTGCGCGCGGCGCGCGGGGCAGCGGACGAGGCGCGTCTGGACCTCGACGGCGTGACGATGGCGGTGCATCGGCTGGACGGCATCCGCGAAACGCTCTCGGCTGCCGCTCGCGGCACCGAGCTGATGGCCGAGGCGTACGAGATCGTGGAGCTCAGGGCGAGGGCGGCGCTGCTGAGCGCATCCGATCGCGACGAGGCCGCCGCGCTCATGCGGGACGCGGATCTCCTCGCGGCGCGGAGTCCCGCCGCAGCCGCGGCGGCGGGAAGCCTCATGGCGCAGTGGCGAAGGGATCGTTTCGCCGGGTTCACGACGCAGACGGGCTGGGCCGATCGTGTCCTCCCCGGCGGCGGCCTTGTGCCGGGCGGGCCGGGCTCCGCGCCGATGTCGGTCTTCACGGGGATGTGGCTCGGAGGCGTGGTGGCCTCGGCGAGGGGGGTCGTCCCGGTGTCGACGGTGCTCGCGCCTCGTCCGCATGCGCTCCGGCTCACCCCTACGGCGGTCGCTCCGCCGACGGGGCCCCCGTCCGGACTCGCCGACGCGATCGCACGGTTCCCGACGACGCCTGGCGCACAGGTGCGCGTCGAGGGCTACACCGCGCCCGACGGCGCACGGCGTTTCGTGGCCTACATCGCCGGCACCCGGCCGACTCTCGACCGGACGGAGCCCTGGGACATGACCGCCAATCTCCAGCTGTACGCGGAGCGGGCCGAGGCCGACTCGCTGCAGGCCGTCCGGGACGCGCTCGCCGACGCGGGCGCGGGGCCTGGCGCCCGCGTCGATCTCGTCGGCCATTCGCAGGGCGGGATGATCGCCGCCCTCCTCGCGCAGGGGGAGGAGTACGACGTCCGCGCTGTCGTCACGTTCGGCTCGCCGATCGAGGCGGAGCTGCCCGACGACGTGCTCGGCGTGACCGTCCGGCACACCGACGATCCGGTCTCCAGCCTCGCCGGAGGGGGTCTGCCCCAGGGCACAGGGGCGCGGGGGAGCATGGTCATCGAGCGGATCGGCGATCCCGCGCAAGGCCTGCACGACCTGACGCTGCGCACCCATCTGCTCACGACCTACGCCGAGACCGCCGCGCTCGCCGACTCCTCGGACGACCCGCGGATCGCCGCGCTGCGCGAGCGTCTGGCCGAGGGTGGCGACCTCGCCGACGTCGTCGCCACCGACTACCGGGCTCGTCGGCCGTGAGTGCCGCGTGGCTCGGGAGACCGCCGTGAAGAGGCGCCGATCGTGAACGGAGGCCCTTGTGTGGAACGATGAGGACCGATGGCGAGTGCGGAGGGGAACCAGGATCGGGTGCGTCCAGGGCTCTCGCTGGGCGCGTCTGCCGTCTGGGCCGTGATCGGGCTCGCGCTCGTCCCCGTGGCGATGCCCGCCGCGGTCGCGATCAACACCCCCGGGGCGTTCGAACGGGGCGATCCTGCCATGCTGCTGCCGCTCCTGCCCGTGGTCTGTGCGATCGAGAGCGGCTTCCACCTGCGCCGGTTCTTCGCCGACCGATCGGTGTGGCACCTCCTGGAGCCGAAGCCGCTCCGCTCGCCCCTCTGGTGGCTGATCCCATCCCCGCGACCCTCCCGGCCGTCTCGCTGAGGCCGTGGACGCGCGGCTCCGTCAGCGGTCGTAGCGGTCGTACGACCGGCGGCGCTGCGGGCGGAGGATGCCGCCGAAGATCGCGTTGATGATGCCGATGATCAGCGCCGCGACGATGCCCCACCAGAAGCTCCCGACGTGGAAGCCCCAGCCGAACAGGCCGGTGATCGCCGCGGTCAGCCACAGCAGGAACCCGTTGATCACGAGCGAGATGAGGCCGAGAGTGAGCACATAGAGCGGGATCGCGACGATCTTGATGACGGTGCCGACGATCGTGTTCACGAGTGCGAAGATCAGCGCGACGAGCAGCAGCGTGAGCACAAGCTGCAGCGTCTCGCCGGGCGGGAACGGCGTGACCGTCACCTGGAGCGCGGGCATCAGGGTTACCACCCAGATGGCGAAGGCGTTCACGACGATGCGGATGAGGAAGCCCATGATCGCCCAGTCTCGCATCTCGCCGCGCCCCTGTCACGGGTCGGGCACGAGCGGAGATGAGAGGAGAGATATGCGGACAGGGCCCGGGCCGCGGGGCGGGTTCGGAATAGACTCGGCGGCGTGAGCGATCCGATCCTCCCCCGCATCCGTCCCGAGATCGCGGCGCTGCCGCCCTATCGTCAGGGCAGGCAGGCCGGCGCCGACGCGTTCAAGCTCTCCAGCAACGAGAACCCCTTCGACCCGCTTCCGCAGGTGGCCGAGGCCCTCGCCCGCGCCACGCCTGTCAACCGGTACCCGGATGCGACGGCCGGCGCGCTGCGGGCTCGGCTCGGCGAGCGGTACGGCGTGGCACCAGAGTCGGTGCACGTCGCCTCGGGGAGCGTGTCGATCCTGTACCAGCTCGTCCTCGCGGCGGCCACGGCGGGCGACGAGGTCGTCTATGCCTGGCGATCCTTCGAGGCCTACCCCGGCATCCCGCTCGTCTCCGGTGCCACCGGCGTGCCGGTGCCGCTCGCGCCCGGCGCGCGACACGACCTCGACGCGATGGCGGCCGCGGTGACCGAGCGCACCAGGGTCGTCATCGTCTGCACCCCCAACAACCCCACCGGCCCTGTGGTGACGAGCGAGGAGTTCGCCGGGTTCCTCGCGAAGGTGCCGAGCGACGTGCTCGTGATCCTGGACGAGGCCTACGCCGAGTTCGTGACCGCGCCCGGCGCCGTCGACGGCCTCGCGGAGCGGGTGTTCGAGAGCCACCCGAACGTCGTGGTGCTGCGGACCTTCTCGAAGGCCTACGGCCTCGCCGGCCTCCGCGTCGGCTACGCGATCGGGCACCCGCGCGTCCTGGACGCGGCCCGCTCGACCGCGGTCCCCCTCTCGGTGACCTCGGCCGCCGAGAACGCCGCGATCGCGAGCCTCGACGCGGAGGATGAGCTGCTCGCCCGCGTCGCGATGATCGTGGAGCGCCGCGGCGAGCTCGCCGCGGGGCTGCGCGCCCAGGGCTGGGACGTCCCCGACGCGCAGGGCAACTTCGTCTGGCTCGCCACCGGAGCGGACACGATGGCCGCGGCCGGCGCGTTCGACGCCGCAGGGCTCATCGTGCGTCCGTTCGACGGCGACGGCATCCGTATATCCGTCGGAGAGCATGAATCCGTGGAGAAGGTCCTACGGGTCGCCGGATCCGTTGTGCGTGGTCTCCACCCCTGAGGGTCGGAACCCGGTTTAGCGTAGAACGGTGACTTCCGCCGACCCCGCCATCGTCCGCGTCCTGGCCGCCGACGGCGCCTACGTCCCGAGTCCCGCCGCGGAGGAGTATCTGCCGCTCGTCGAGGCGCTGAGCGACGCGGAGCTGGAGCAGTTCTACCGCGACATGGTCGTGATCCGCGCGATCGACACCCAGGCGACGAACCTGCAGCGGCAGGGACAGCTCGCGCTGTGGCCGCCGAGCCGTGGACAGGAGGCGGCGCAGGTGGGCTCCGCCCGCGCCTCGCGCCCGCAGGACACCGTGTTCCCCTCCTACCGCGAGCACGCCGTGGCCCGCATCCGCGGGGTCGACCCGGTCTCGATCATCCGCCTCATGCGCGGGCTCTCCAACGGCGGCTGGGATCCGACCGATCCCGCCAACGGCAACGTCCGCCTCTACACGCTCGTGCTCGGATCGCAGGTGCTGCACGCGACCGGGTACGCGATGAGCCTCGTGCTCGACGGCAAGGCGGGGACGGGGGATCCGGAGCGCGACCAGGCCGTGATCGCCTACTTCGGCGACGGGACCACGAGCCAGGGCGACGTGCACGAGGCGATGGTCTTCGCCGCGAGCTTCCGCACCCCCGAGGTCTTCTTCCTGCAGAACAACCAGTGGGCGATCTCGGTCCCCGTCTCCACCCAGTCCCGGGTGCCGCTCGTGCAACGAGGGCACGGCTACGGCATCCCCAGCGTCCAGGTCGACGGCAACGACGTCCTGGCCAGCTACGCCGTCAGCCGGAGGGCGCTCGACGAGGCTCGCGGCGGCGCGGGTCCTCGCTTCATCGAGGCGGTGACGTACCGGATGGGCGCGCACACCACGAGCGACGACCCCACCAAGTACCGCGGCGGTGACGAGGAGGCCGCGTGGGCGGAGAAGGACCCGATCGTCCGCATGCGGGCCTTCCTGGAGGGCCGTGGCGCCGCCGGGTCGTTCTTCGAGGATGTCGAGACGGAGGCCGCCGACGCCGCGGAGGACCTGCGCGTGCGCACGGTCGCCCTGCCCGACCCCGAGCCGGAGGCGATCTTCGCGCACGTCTACAGCGATCCGCACCCCCTGATGGACGAGCAGCGCGCCTGGCGGGCCCGCTACGAGGCGTCCTTCGAGGCGCAGGACGGGGGTCGGGCATGACCCTGGAGACGATGTCGTTCGGCAAGGCGCTGAACGCCGGGATGCGCAAGGCGCTGGAGGACGACCCGCGCGTGCTCCTCATGGGAGAGGACATCGGCGCGCTCGGCGGGGTCTTCCGCGTCACCGAGCACCTGCAGCGCGACTTCGGCCCGCAGCGGGTCATCGACACCCCGCTCGCCGAGTCCGGGATCGTCGGGACGGCGATCGGGCTGGCGATGGGCGGGTTCCGCCCGGTGTGCGAGATCCAGTTCGACGGGTTCGTGTATCCGGCGTTCGACCAGATCACCTCGCAGCTGGCCAAGCTCACCTTCCGCCACGAGGGCTCGCTCTCGCTGCCGGTCGTCATCCGCATCCCCTACGGCGGGCACGTCGGCGCGGTCGAGCACCACCAGGAGAGCCCGGAGGCGTACTTCACGCACACCGCCGGCCTGCGCGTGGTCTCGCCCTCGACGCCCAACGACGCGTATTGGATGATCCAGGAGGCGATCCGCTTGAACGACCCGGTGGTCTTCCTCGAGCCGAAGAGCCGGTACTGGCCCAAGGGCGAGGTGGACCTGTCTGCCCCCGCGCTCCCGCTGCACGCGTCGCGGGTCGTCCGCCGCGGCACCGACGTCACCCTCGTCGGACATGGCGCCATGGTCTCGACCCTCCTGCAGGCGGCTGCGCTCGCCGAGGCGGAGGGCACGAGCTGCGAGGTCGTCGACCTCCGCTCCCTCTCGCCCGTGGACTACGGGCCCGTCCTGGACTCGGTGCGATCCACCGGCCGGATGGTCTACGCACAGGAGGCGCCCGGGTTCACCAGCCTGGGCAGCGAGGTCGCCGCGACCGTCATGGAGCGCGCGTTCTACTCGCTCGAGGCCCCGGTGCTGCGGGTGTCGGGCTACGACACCCCGTTCCCGCCCGCCAAGCTCGAGGGCGAGTACCTGCCGGATCCGGACCGCGTCCTCGAGGCCGTGGACCGGGCGCTGGCGTACTGAGAGAGCACCCCACGAACACGACGCAGGAGATTCGTCGCACCCACGTCCTCTGTCTTTCGCTCCGCAGGAACCTCCTGGGGGGACGGGAGGCAGGACGATCGGAAAGGACCCGATCATGAGCACGCAGACCTTCACCCTCCCGGACGTCGGCGAGGGGCTGACCGAGGCCGAGATCGTCTCCTGGCGCGTCGCACCAGGAGACACCGTGGCCGTGAACGACGTGATCTGCGAGATCGAGACGGCCAAGTCGCTGGTCGAGCTCCCCTCGCCCCACGCCGGGACGGTCGGCGAGATCCTCGTCGCGGAGGGGCGGACGGTGGGCGTCGGCACCCCGATCATCACGTTCGTCGGAGAGGGGGAGGCCGCGCCGGCCGCTGCTCCCGCCGCCCCGGCGGCCGAGGAGGGCGGCGGGTCCGTGCTCGTCGGCTACGGCTCCGGGGCCGGCGCGGCCTCCCGCCGCCGTCGCCCGCCGGAGCGTCCGGTGCGGTCCGCGGCCGGCGTCATCGCCAAGCCGCCGATCCGCAAGCTCGCCCGGGACCTCGGCGTCGACCTCACCGCTCTCACGCCCACGGGCGCCGACGGCGAGGTGACGAGGGAAGACGTCATGTCTCACGCGCAGCAGGCCTCGGTGTTCCGCAACATCCGCACCCCGGAGTGGAGCGAGGTGCGGGAGGAGAAGGTGCCGGCGCCGCAGACGCCGCCCTCCGGCCTCGCCCGCGGCCTCGTGCCGGCGCCGGTGTCCGACCCCGCGCGCACCGAGTCGATCCCGGTCAAGGGCGTGCGCAAGGCGACCTCGTCCGCGATGGTGCAGAGCGCCTA
The DNA here is from genome assembly GCF_049800815.1 of Microbacterium sp. S308A+. Classification (NCBI taxonomy): domain Bacteria; kingdom Bacillati; phylum Actinomycetota; class Actinomycetes; order Micrococcales; family Microbacteriaceae; genus Microbacterium; species Microbacterium sp. S308A+. The sequence continues at coordinate 210,595 of NZ_JBNAFT010000003.1, forward strand.
CTCCGCCCCGCACGTGACGGTGTGGAAGGAGGTCGACGCGACCCGCACGATGGAGCTCGTCAAGCGCCTCAAGGCCTCGCCCGACTTCGCCGAGATCAAGGTCTCGCCGCTGCTGATCATGGCGCGCGCCGTGATCTGGGCCGTGCGCAGGACGCCCATGGTCAACGCCGCGTGGATCGACACCCCCGACGGCGCCGAGATCGCGGTCCGGCACTACGTGAACCTCGGGATCGCCGCGGCCACGCCGCGCGGGCTCCTCGTGCCCAACATCAAGGACGCCCAGGACCTCGGGATGAAGGACCTCGCCCGGGCGCTGAACCGCCTGACCGTGACCGCCCGCGAGGGCAAGACCACCCCGGCCGACCAGCAGGGCGGCACCATCACGATCACCAATATCGGCGTGTTCGGGATGGACGCGGGCACCCCGATCATCAACCCGGGCGAGGCGGGGATCGTCGCGATGGGCACGATCAGCCAGAAGCCGTGGGTCGTGGACGGCGAGGTGCGGCCCCGGTGGGTGACGACGGTGGCCGGATCGTTCGACCATCGCGTGATCGACGGCGACGGCATGAGCCGGTTCGTCGCCGACGTCGCGGCGGTGCTGGAGGAGCCCGCGCTCCTCGTCGACTGACCCGTCCGGGCCGCGCGCGGCCGGTCGCGACCCGGTGGCCCGACCCGGTCCGGCGGCTCGGCCCGGTCGTTCCGTCTCCGTCGGCGAGACTGCATCTCCGTCACGAGACCGTGGATTTGCTACTAGGTCTCGTGAGGGAGATGCAGTCTCGCGGGCGGGCAGGCGGGCAGGCGGGCGGGCGGGCGGCGGGTGCGGGTGCGGGCGGGCCTCGTGCGTTCGGCTCGCCGCGACGGACGGTCAGGACGAACGGCCGCCGAGCGGCGCGCGCGTGGCGAAGACGGTGTCCTTGGCCTCGAGCGAGACGGCGAGCACCGGCGACGCCTTGGTGCCGGTGAGGCTGTCGGCCGCGCCGGTCGCCGAGGTGCGGGCCTTGAAGGTCAGCGTCGTACGCCCCGCCTGCACCTTCTTCTCCGCGTCGCCGACCGCCTGGGCCCCGTCCCAGAGGAAGAGGCGCGCGGTGCCGGCCGCCGGCGACTGGAGCTCGACGGTGACCATCCCCGCCTCGACCGAGGACGAGACGACTTCGAGTCGGTCGGAGCCGGTGGGGAACCCGCCCAGGGGCACCCGGTCTCCGGCCGACTGCAGGATCGACTGCGGCGAGGCGACCGAGCGGGCGGCGGTGTCGGGCAGGGTCGGGTCCTTCGGCTTCGCGCCTGCGTCCTTCACCCCGTCGAGCGTGAGGATGCCCCAGCGCCAGGGGTCGGCGCGCATGCCAGGGAAGGTCGACCAGCCCACGCGGTTCTGCGCGGCCTTGTTCTGCGTGTCGGAGTCGTTGATGACGACGTTGAATCCGACGTGCTCGGGGTCGACGTTGTCGGGGAGCACGTCGAACGGGATCTTCACCTCCATGTCGTAGCCGGTGTAGGCGGCGGTGTCGGGGGCCATCACGACCTTGACCTCCATGCCCGGCGCGGTCTGGCTCGCTTCGCCCTGCCAGTTGTCGCGGTCGCGGCCCACTCCGGGGGCGCCGGTCATCGAGTCCATCGAGGGCATGATCCCGCCGATGAACGTGTGCGCGGTGTTCGGGGCGGTGCCGCGCGGGTCGACGTAGATCTCGACTGAGTCCGTCCTCCGCTGCCGCTTGTTGTCGGAGGCGGGGAGGATCGTGCCGCGCACGTCGTCGACGACCGAGATGAACAGGTAGAGGTTCGCGTCGTCGTGGGTGATCCAGGTCTTGCCGCTGATCGTCGGCGTGGTCCCGCCCATCGGCTTGCCGTCCCAGATCGTCTCGACCGGGATCGGCTCGCCGGGGTACTCGCCCTCGGCACGGATGCCGTCGACGGTCGGGGGCGTCGCGGCACGGGTCACCGCGTAGGCGGGCACGAGGTTCATCGTCACCTCGCGAGCGGCGGTGCCCTTCTCGCTCGTCGCGGTCACCGTCACCGGCCAGCTGCCCTTGTTCGGCGCGCGGTTTGCGGTCGGGATCGAGGTGTCGGTGTTGGTCACCTCGAAGCTGACCGTCGCGGTCTTCCCCGCCGCGAGCCCTGAGTAGGGCTGTTCCGCGGGCGTGGCGGAGAACCCGTCGGGGAGGGTCAGCGACACGGTGCCGGAGCGTGTCTCACCGGAGAAGTTCTCGACCACCACGTCGAGCGTCCTGGTGCGTCCCTGGCCGAGGGCGAAGAGCTCGGGGACGAGCACGTCGAGGTGCTTCATCCCGAGCTCGGCGGTCCAGTCGCGGAAGCTCTTGATCTCCTCGAGGGGCGCGATCGTGGCCTCGACGTCGCCGGCAACGCGCACCTGGGCGAAGGTCGAGCCCGTGATCGCGCCGGAGGTGAGGGCCACCTCGATCCGCGCCTGCGCACCGGGCTTGGCGTCCGCGGGCGCGGTCACCGGGAACGTGACACGGTGGCTCTTGCCTGGCGCGAGGTCCGGCAGGTCGGCCGGGCCGCCCGGCGTCCAGCCGGAGGGCGCTCGCAGGTACAGGGTCCCGCCGGGGAGCTTCGCCGTCTCGGGCGCCGTGACGGTGACATCGATCTCGAGGGGCTGGCCGGGGACCGCCTCGAACCGGGTCGGCCGCACATCGATCAGCGTGCCGAACGGGAGACCGCCGTCGATCGGGATCGCAGCGCCGAGGAGCGCCGCGTCGCCGCTGGAGCGGGGGTCGGCGATCGGCGAGCGCGAGTGGATGACGGTGAACCAGGAGTTCGGGATCTTGGCCGGGTCGGTGGGGCTCGCCTCCATCTCGGCCCATCCCTGGGTCGCATAGGCCCAGCGGGCGAGGTCCAGCATCTCCGACCACGGCCGGCCGTGGCGCTCGCTGGGTGTGCCGTTCCAGACGCCGAAGACGACGTCGGACGAGACCGTGGGCTTGAAGCCCTTGCTGACGCCCTTGTCCCCGGCCGAACCCTCGCCGGTCGCGCCGGCCCGCAGGATGCGGCGCGGCTGCCAGGTCGAGAAGCCCTCGTCCAGGTGCTCGGGGAACCGCTCGGGGTCGCCCGCGGCGAGGTAGGCCTCGACCGCGAACATGGCGGCCTGCTGATGGTTGCCGTGGTTGCCTTCGACGGCCGAGGGGTTCATCGTCACGATCACGTCGGGACGGGTGGCCCGGACGACACGGACGATCCGGCCGAGCACGGCGTCGCCTCCCCACACCTCGCGCGACAGCGGTGCGCTCGCGGTGTAGTAGAAGTCGAGCCCGTCGAGGTTGAACACGTGCTCGATGCCCGCGTAGCCGACAGCCTTGCGCTCCTCGGCCTCGCGCATGATGCCCAGCGGCGGGCCTTCCTCGAGGCCGACGGCGTTGCCGCCGCCCTCGCCGCGGGTGACGGTGATGACGCCTGCCTTCATCCCGAGGAACTCGTTCCACTGGCCGAAGGCGGCGAGGTTGGAGGCCTCGTCGTCCGGGTGCGCGCCGATGAACAGCACGTTGAGCTTGACCGCCCCGCCGGGGGCGGACAGCGCCTGCTCGGCGGGCGTCAGCGCCGCGCCCCGGAAGCCGTTGCTGCCGACCGCGGTGCCGATTCCGAACGTGCCCGCGGCGAGGGCGACGACACCGCCCGTCTTCAGGAGCGTGCGGCGGCTCATCCTGCCGGGGCTGTCCGCCGCGGCAGGAGCGGCGGCGGGTTCCTCTGGCGTGACGGAGGCGGCGGGCTCCGTCGGCTCGTTGTCGGGGTGGGGGCGTCGATCATCCATGAGAGAGCCGTCCTTCGAGCGGGCGCACATCGATGTCGCGCTCCGCCTGCTGTGGGTGGGGAGGGGAGGAGGTCCTTTTCTTCTGAGCAGAAAGTAAGTACCCAATGGCATTCCACTGTGAACGGAGGGTGAGCGTCAATCCCGGAAAATATGTCGACCTGGACCGCCGGTGCCTCGGTATCGTCGGCGTGACAGCGAGCGGCGCCCATTTTGAGAACGATTCTCATTTACGTTATGGTGGACGGGTGAAGAAGCCCCTCCTCCTCTCCGCTGCCGTGTCCGTCTCCCTCCTCGCGCTCGCCGGCTGCTCCTCCGGCGTGTCCGCCCCCGCCACCTCCGCCCCCTCGGAGGGTGGTGTCGTGAACGTCGTCGCCTCGACCAACGTCTACGGCGACATCGCCACGACCATCGGCGGTGACCGGGTGCAGGTGAGCTCGATCATCACCTCCGCCTCGCAGGACCCCCATTCCTACGAGGCGACCGCGCGCGACCGGCTCACCGTGAAGGAGGCCGACCTCGTTCTCACGAACGGCGGCGGCTACGACTCCTTCATGGACGCGCTCGTGGCGGGATCCCAGGCTCCGGTGATCGCCGCGGTCGAGTTCTCGCACGACTACCCGGGCAACAGCGGACACGACCACGCGGACGAGCACGGCGGCGCGCATGAAGACCACGCGGAGGGGCACGACCATGGCGAGGGGGACCACGCGGGCCACAACCACATCGAGGGCTTCAACGAGCACGTCTGGTTCGATCCGCACACGATGTCGCACCTGGTCGAGGACATCGCCCAACACCTCGGCGAGCTCGACCCCGAGGGCGCGGATGAGTACAAGCGCGGCGCGGCCGAGCTCACCGCGAACCTCACCGAGGACGAGAACCGTCTCGCCGCGATCAAGGAGAAGGCCGCCGGCGCTGGTGTCTTCCTCACCGAGCCCGTCCCGGGCTATCTCGCCACGGCGGCAGGGCTCGAGGACCTTGCCCCCGAGGGGTTCGCGGAGGCGGTCGAGGAGGGACGCGACGTGCCTCCGGCGACGCTCCTCGCCGCCGTCGACGTCGTCAAGGGCGGGGGCGTCCGCGCCGTGCTGACCAACTCTCAGACCGGAGGCGCAGAGACGGAGAAGGTCGTCGCCGCGGCCAAGGAGGCGGGGATCCCCGTGGTCGCCTTCACCGAGACCCTTCCCGAGGGCACCTCGTACGCTGGGTGGATGCGCGACGCGATCGTCTCCCTCGCCTCCGCCGTCGGCGCGTGAGCGCGGACGGCTCGGCGCACGGCGCCCCGGTCCTCGAGATCCGGGGCGCCGCCCTGCGCCGCCCCGGGCGCAAAGGCGCCGAGAACGGGGCGCTGTGGTCGGGCCTGGACCTCAACGTCGCACACGGCGAGTTCATCGCCGTGCTGGGGCCGAGCGGATCAGGCAAGACCACGCTCCTGCGGAGCATCCTCGGCCTCCAGGCCCTGAGCGCGGGGAGCATCCGCGTCGAGGGGCGCCCGGTGCACCGGGGCAACCAGCGGATCGGCTACATCCCGCAGCAGCGGCCCTATCCTGCCGACACGGCGCTGCGCGCCAGGGACGTCATCGCGCTCGGCGTGCAGGGGCCGCGCTTCGGCCTCCCGATCCCCCGCCGCGGGGATCGCGACCGCGTGGAGGCGGCGCTGCGCGACGTCGGCGCCGCGCACTATGCGGATCGCCGGGTCGGCGAGCTCTCCGGCGGCGAGCAGCAGCGGCTGCGCGTAGGGCAGGCGCTCATGGACCATCCGGCGCTCCTGCTGTGCGACGAGCCCTTGTCGAACCTCGACCTCGCGAACCAGCAGGGAGTCACCGAGATCATCGACCGGCAGCGCCGCGAGCACGGCGCTGCGGTGCTGTTCGTGACCCATGACATCAACCCGATCCTCGGCAAGGTGGATCGCATCCTCTACATCGCCGGAGGGCGGTTCATGCTCGGCACCCCCGACGAGGTGCTGCAGAGCCGCGTCCTCACCGACCTCTACGGTGCGCCGGTGTTCGTCCTGCGCGCCGGCGACCGGCTCGTCGTGGTCGGCATCCCCGACGCCGAGCCGCATCACGACCACGGGGACGCGGCGTGAACCCGGTGGCGGGCGCCGTCCCCGCGCTCGACTGGGGCGACGTCTTCTCCTTCCAGGACTACGGGGCGCTCGTGCAGCTCCTGGCCAACTCGATCATCGCCGGAGCGGTGCTCGGGATCGTCGGCGGCCTGGTCGGGGTGTTCGTGATGCAGCGCGACCTCGCCTTCGCCGTGCACGGGGTGAGCGAGCTGTCCTTCGCCGGCGCCGCGGCGGCGCTGCTCTTCGGCGGGAGCGTCGTGGCGGGATCGATCGGCGGGGCACTCGTCGCCGCGGTCCTCATCGGCCTCCTCGGCGCGCGGGCACGGGACCGGAATTCGATCGTCGGTGTGCTGATGCCGTTCGGCCTGGGTCTGGGAATCCTCTTCCTCTCGCTCTACCAGGGGCGCAGCGCCAACCGGTTCGGTCTGCTCACGGGGCAGATCGTGTCGGTGTCGTCGCCGGATCTCGGATGGCTGATCGGCATCAGCGCGCTCGTCCTCGTGGTCCTCGTGCTCGTCTGGAACCCGCTCCGGTTCGACTCGCTCGACCCGGTCTCCGCGCAGGCGCGTGGCGTGCCGACGCGGGCGGTCGGCCTCGTCTTCATGGTGCTGCTGGGTCTGATCGTGGCCGTCGCGGTGCACATCATCGGGGCACTGCTGGTCATGGCCCTGCTGGTGACCCCTGCCGCCGCGGCGCGGGGGCGCGCCGCGCGCCCCCGCCCGGGGCCGCACCACGCCCCGCACGACGGGCTCGTCTCCGCCGTAGGGGGAATCCTCCTGGCGCTTGCGGGCACCCTCCCGGTGAGCCCGTACATCACGACGATCTCGTTCACGATCTATCTCGTCTGCTGGATCGTCCAGCGGTCGCGCGAGTGGGTCCGCCGGGCGGCATAGCGCCGCCGACCTGCGTGGCGTGACCCTGTGCGCGTCACGAGGCCCGTGCCGTCCGTGCTCCGGTCGCGCGGGGCGATCGGGGACGGGGCGATCGGAACAGAAGTCAGGCGTCGGGGTCACCGTAGCGGGCGGCGACGTCCTTCGACGTCAGCCAGCGCGCGTACGTCGGTCACTGCGGCCACCCGTCCGGCACGTCCTGCCGCTCCTCCTGGCGGCCGTAGGGGAGGACGTCGGAGATCGCGAACAGGATGCTGAACTGCTCGGCCCCCCGGCCCGTGGTGAACCACGTGCGGTACACGTCCTCCCCGTCGCGGAGGTAGACGTTGATCCCGAAGCCTCCGCCGGGAGGGGTGTCGACATCGGCGCCGAGGGTGGATCCCGCCGCGGAATACCACGTCACCTGGTTCCCGATGCGCTTCTTGCCGCACCGCGCTCCTGGAGGCGGTGTCGCAGGTGATCCAGGATCGCCTGGCCGCCGCCATGACGGAGCCTCCGTCGGCCGACGCCGCCACGCGGCTGCAGCGCATCGGCGTGGCATACGTGGACTTCGCCCTGCGCGAGCCCGGGTGGTTCGCCGTGGTCTTCTTCGGCACGCGTCCGCCGACCCCTGATCAGGTCCTCGGCTCGCCGACCTTCGGCGCCCTTCTCGCCGCTCTCGACGGCCTCGTCGCGGAAGGGCATCTCGACCGTGCGGCGAGAGACGACGCGGTCTGGGCATGCTGGGCGACCGTGCACGGATTCGCTGAGCTCGCCCTCCACGGTCCGCTCGTCGGCGTGGCGCCGGACGAGCGGCGCCGACGGTGGCGATCGCTGCGATCGTGAACGGGATCCAGGGCCGGAAGTCGCGATGAGCGACAGACCGAGGGGTCGATTCCCGTCATCTCCTCGGGAGCTCCGAGCGGCTCCCGCTAAGCTGAGGACGTCCATGGGGGAGGCCGGGCCAAAGTGCGCCCGATTGCCAGAGAGGGTACAGACGCGTGGCTGAATCGACCGAACCTCACGCGCCGAGGGGCGACTTCTTCGACAACCTCCTCGACGCCTCCTCCGACGAGCAGACGTTCACCGTCGGTTTCCGCGGCTATGACCGCACCGAGGTGGACGCGGCGATCGCCGCGCTCAAAGAGGAACTGCGTCGCGTGACGACCATGCACGAGGGTGCGGGGGCACGTCAGGCCGACGAGATCAGCCGGGTCCGCAACGAGACGCGCGAGCGCACCGACAAGCTCGAGGCCGATCTCGCGGCCGCCCAGGCCCAGGCCGCCGAGCAGGCGAAGCAGATCGCCACGCTCAGCACGGCGCTCGCCGGGTCCCAGGACGACGTCGACGAGCAGTCGGCGAAGGATCGGTTCGAGACGGTGCTCCGCGTGGCCGAGGAGCAGGCCGGCGTCCTGATCCAGAACGCCGCCGTGCAGGCCGAGCGTCTGCTCGATGCGGCGCGGGAGGAGGCGGGCACGAAGCGCGCCGAGCTCGACGCCGACATCGCCCGCATCGCCGCGCAGGCGCAGCACGACGCCGACCAGGTGCGGCTGCGCATGGAGACCGAGTACGCCGCGCACCAGGCGCAGATCGAGCGTGAGGCCGCGCACGCGAGCGAGAAGGTCGCACAGGCCGAGCAGGAGGCGGCGACGATCCGCACCGAGGCGGAGAAGGGCGCCGCCACGCTCCGCGCGATGGTCACGCGCGAGACGAGCGAGCTGCGGGCGGAGGCCGAGCGGAGCGTTCGTGAGATGAACGCTCGCGTGCTCGAGCTCGAGGAGTCGCTCACCCGTCGTCAGGACGACGCTCAGCAGGAGTTCCTCGTGCTGCACAACCAGGCCGTCGCGCACGCCGAGCGGATCACCGCCGATGCCAACGAGCAGGTCGCCGCATCGCTGGAGCACGCGCAGCGCATCTCCGCCAAGGCCGACGACTACGAGAAGCTCATGCGCTCGCAGGCGCAGTCCATCGAGGCCGAGGCGCAGATGCGGGCTCGCGAGACCCTCGATCGGGCGCGCACGAAGGCGCAGAAGATCGTCGACATGGTCACGGCGCACACCGCCGGCGTCGTCCGCGACGCCGAGGACCGCAGCCGTCAGCTGCGCTGGCAGCAGCAGCAGCTGACGAGCTTCATGGCCGAGGTGCGTGAGCTCATCCGTCCCGACGGTGCCTTCGGCAGTGAAGGAGCGGCGGAGCTCCCCGCCGAGCTCGAAGCAGAGGTCGCCGCGGCGAAGGCCACCGCCGACGCCCAGGCCAAGGCGGCGACGGAGAAGGCGGCGCCCGCGGCTCCGGCCGAGAAGGCGGGGCCCGCCGACCAGTCGGGCAGCGCCGCGTCCGCGACCAAGGCCGCTCAGGGCGGGAACGCCACGAATGAAAAGACCGCCGCTCCCGCGTCGGCAGAGACTCCGGCTCCGGCGAGTCCCGAGAAGGCCTCGGAGGGCGACGCCGCAGGGACGAGCTCCGGCGAGCAACGTCGAGCCACGCGACGCTGACAGGAAGGCGCCCGACTCCCTCGGCCGCTGCGCCCGTCCGCGTCCACGCGCTTCCCAGCGCCGCTCAAGGGCTCGCCCATAGACTCGTCTCATGGCTCAGCGCAACACGTGGCAGCGTGAGCGGGTGCGCGACGCTCTCGCCGACGCGCAGGGGTTCGTGAGCGCGCAGACGCTCTACGCGACCCTGCGCGAGGAGAACACGGGCATCGGGCTCGCCACGGTCTACCGTGCCCTCGCCGGGCTCGCGGCGGCCGGCGAGGCCGACTCATTGCAGAGCCCCGAGGGGGAGGCGATCTATCGCGCTTGCGCCAGCGAAGGACACCATCATCACCTGATCTGCCGGTCCTGCGGCCTCGCCGTCGAGATCGAGGCCTCCGACGTCGAGCAGTGGGCCCGGCGCACCGCGGCGCTGCACGGCTTCCGCGACGCGGAGCACGTGGTCGACATCTTCGGCCTCTGCGCGGCCTGTGCGAACGTCCGGGACCGCGCTGCGGGCGATGGGGAAGGGTGAGGGCGGAGTGACGGACACCGCCGCCGCGCGCCGCGCGCCCGCCGCTGCGCGCCCGCCGCATCGCACGGAGCCGCCGCGACGCGGTCGCTCCACGGGCATCGCCGTTCTCGTCGGCGTGCTGGCGGTCGGAGCGCTCGTCGCGATCGACCTCCTCGTCCCGTCGCTCTTCTCCGCCCGCCTCCCGACCAGGGCGCAGGACGGGCTGACGCTGGCGTTGAGCGTGCTCTTCGAGGCGCTGCCGTTCGTCGTGCTCGGCGTCGTGCTGTCCATCGTCGTGCAGGTGTGGCTGCCGCCCGGACTCATCGAGCGCGTGCTTCCCTCCCGCGGCTGGGCGCGTCGCGCCGTGCTGTCGCTCCTCGGCATGCTCATTCCCGTGTGCGAGTGCGGGAACGTGCCGTTCGCCCGCGGTCTCATGATGCGCGGCCTCGCGCCTGCCGAGGCGCTGACCTTCCTGATGGCGGCCCCGATCGTCAACCCGATCGTCATCCTCACCACCCACGCCGCATTCGGCTGGGACGGCTGGATCCTCGTCTCCCGTCTCGTCGGCGGCTATCTGATCGCGAACCTCATCGGCTGGATCTACAGCAGGCATCCCTCGCCGGACGCGCTGCTCACCTCGCACTTCCGCGACACCTGCGACCAGGTGACTCACGAGCACGGTACCCCCATGCGCCGGAGCCTCGTGCAGTTCCTCGTCGAGCTGCGCGCGGTGATGCCGGCGCTGGTGATCGGATCCGCGCTCGCCGGGGCGGTGCAGGTGCTCGTGCCGCGCGACGCGCTGCTGTCGATCGGGTCGAACCCGGTGCTCTCGATCGTCGCGATGATCGCGCTGGCGATCACGGTGGCGATCTGCTCCAACGTCGACGCCTTCTTCGCACTGTCCTTCGCGTCGACCTTCTCGCCCGGCGCGATCGTCGCCTTCCTCCTGGTTGGCCCGCTCGTGGACATCAAGATGATCGCACTGCTGCGCACGACGTTCCGCGCCCGCGTCCTCGTCCTGATCACGGGCGTCGTGATCCTTGCCGCCTTCGCCATCGGGATCGGGGTGAACGTCCTTGGCTGACCGTTCGGAGGGGCGTCGCGGGACGCTGGGCGCGGTGGGAACCCGCTGGCTGGGCGTCGGGCTCGCGTCCGTGCTCTCGGTGGTCACCCTCGTGCTGGGACTGACCGGGCGCCTCACGCTCTACATCAGCCCGGAGACGGTGGTGTTCGCCTGCATCGCCGCCGTGGTGACGCTCGTCGGCGCGGTCTGGTCCTTCGTCCTTCCGCTCGGGGCCGAGCAAGACCACGGGCATGATCACGGCGACGCGCGCGCCACCGCCGGCGGCGACGGCCACGGCGTGGCTCAGGTCCGGCTCCCGCGGCCAGGCCGGCTCTCCGCGCGACGCATCGCCGGGACGACGGTGGCCGTCGTCGGCGGCGTGATCGCGACCGGCGTGGTCGGCGGCGCTCTGCTCCTGCCGCCCGCCTCGTTGTCCGTGCAGCTCGCGATGTCGCGCGATCCCGGGTCCGACGTGCTCTTCGCGGGGGCCGACAGGGTCGCGCTCGGCACCGCCACTGACACGAGCGCGTTCGGGATCGGCGACTGGGCGAGCGTCTTCGCGAGCTCCTCGCGGCCCGAGACGTACGACGGGACGTCTGTCACGCTGACCGGCTTCCTCACCCCGGCGGGCGACGCGAAGGACCAGGCCCGCCTCACGCGGCTGGTGATCACGCACTGCGTGATCGACGCCCAGCCGGCCGCGGTGCCGGTCGAGATCGTCGGCTGGCAGGACGACTACGCCGTCGGCCAGTGGGTGGAGGTCACCGGGACGGTCCGCGCGGCGGGGAAGGGTGCGCTGCAGGTCGAGCCGACCGACGTGAAGCGGATCGACGAGCCGGGGGATCCGTATGAGCACTGACGATGCGAACGCGACGCCCGACCGCCCGATGACACGGGCGGAGGCGCGCGCCCTGCGCGCCGCGGCGGAGGCTGCCGCGGCGGCCGAGTCCGCAGCAGCCGAGTCCCATCCGGTGGAGGAGGGATCGGACGGCCTCGCCTCGCCTGGCCTGGCCGATCCACGATCCCTCGAGCCGCGGCCTGCGGTCGAGCTCGGATCTGCGGGAGTTGCAGTCCCCGAACCCGCTCCGGCCACTGACCCTGACCCTGACCCTGGCCCCGAGCCCGAGCCCGAGCCCGAGCCCGAGCCCGAGCCCGAGCCCGAGCCCGTCGTGGCGCCCACGACCGCGCGGGAGGAGCGTCCGGGGCGTCGGCGGCGCCGTGACGATCCGGCGCGCTCCTACCCCGGTTTCGGCGAGGGCGGGGAGCACGAGGCGGGTCGTCCCCGCTCGCCGCGGCGTTTCGCGCTCCTCGTGGGCGGCGTCGTGACGGCGCTCGTTCTGGTCATCGCGGGACTGAGCGCCCTGAGCCTGACGCAGGGCCCCCGGGTCAGCGCCGCGAAGATCGATCCGGCGGCCGCGATCGACTCCTCCGGCTCTCGTCTGGTGCTCACGGCCAACGAGCCGCTCGCCGAGGTCGATCCGTCGCAGGTCACGGTCGAGCCGGCGGTTCCGTTCACCGTCGACACCGCCGGCCGAGGGGTCGGCATCCGGTTCACGGTGCCACTGGACGACCAGACCGAGTACACGGTGCAGGTGCGCGACGTCGAAGGGACCCAGGGCGGGCCGAAGGGGACGCTGCGCGCGACCTTCAGCACGCCCGCCTCGCGGATCTTCCTCCTGCAGCGCACCGTCGACGGCGATGACACGATCTTCCGCACCGACCTCACCGGCGAGAAGGCGGTGCCGGTCTTCCGGCATGCGCAGATCACGGACTTCCGCGCGACCACCGACCGCCTCGTGGTGGCCACGGAGGACGACGGCCAGTCGCAGCTCCTGGTCATGGACATGGACGGCACCGATCAGCGCACCCTCCCGCTCCCCGCGGAGGGCTTCATCTCCATGCTCCAGGTGTCCGATCGCGGAGGGCTGGTCGGCTACACGTTCACCGACAAGAAGCTCGACGCCACGAGCGGACGGGCGAGCGTGCTCGTCACGCAGTCGATCCGCGGCGGCGACGAGCCGGTCATCGAGACGGTCGGCGACAGGATGCCGAGCACCGCCGACTGGTACTTCGTGCCCGACAGCGCGGCCGTGCTGTTCATCGACTTCACCGGCGCGCTCTACGTCGACGATCGCTCCGGAGACGCGGGTCCGACCTCGCTCGGCCTCGCCCGGTCCATCCAGGGGGTCTCGCGGGGCACGTACACTGCCGTGGTCGAGCGTGCGACGGGCCTGGTGGACCTCGATCTCGCGAACGGGTCCGAGCAGCCGCTCGCGGCGTCGGTGCCGGACATGGGCTTCCCCACCGCCATCGTCCCGTACCCCGGCGGCACGCTCCGGCACATCGTCTCGCGGAACGCGGCCGGCCTCCCCGACGGCCAGTCGATCGCACGCGTGGGCGACGACGGCGCGGCGGCCACGTTGTTCTCCGTACCGGCCGGTGACTCGATCATGCAGTTCTGCCCGTCTCCGAGCGGTCAGTACACGGCGATCGTCGTCGCCCCCCACCTCGTCGACAACCCCTACGACCGGTCGCTCCTCCCGCTGCCCGAAACCATGCAGACCCATCTGCTCGACACGAAGACGGGCAAGGAGAAGGTCGTGCTGACCGGGTTCGACGCCTCCTGGTGCTCGATGGGCCCGCGCCGGTGACCTCGGAGCCCGCACTGCGTCGCGCGACGAGGAATGACCTCGCCGGTCTTCCCGCGGAGGTCGCGCCCTTCCTGCTGGGCGCGCGGCTGCGCACGGTCCTGGACGGGGAAGAGGTGCGCATCCGGATCACCGAGGTCGAGGCCTATCACGGCCAGGGCACGGGCCCGATCGCCGATCCGGGCTCGCACGCGCGGATGGGCCGGACGGCGCGGAACGCGACGATGTGGGGGGAACCGGGGCATCTGTACGTGTATCTGAGCCATGGCATCCACTCGTGCGTCAACGTGGTCTGCGGGCCCGAGGGCGTCGCGGGCGGTGTGCTCCTGCGAGCGGGTGAGGTCGAGCTCGGTGTGGAGGCCGCGGCGCGGCGCCGTCGCATGACCGTGCCGGTTCCCGGCGAAGGCGTCCGCGGCGTGTTCCGGGATCTGGCCCGCGGGCCCGGCCGGTTCGGCCAGGCCTCGGGGCTGCGGCATCCGGTGCACGACGGGATCGACGCGGTGGGTTCGGGGGAGAAGGCCGGCGCCGTGGCTGAGCTGTGGCTGGACGATCCTCGCGACGACGTCGCCCGTGGCCCTCGGGTCGGGGTCGCGGGGGTCGCGGGCACCGCGGCGTTCCCCTGGCGGTTCTGGATCGACGGCGACCCGACGGTGTCCCCGTTCCGCTGGGGACGCGGGGCGGCCGACGCCGCCCGCGAGAGGCCCGGTCCGCCTGCCGTGCTAGACTGACTCTTTGTCTGCGCACGCTCCTGTGTGCAGTTCGTCCCCTTTCCCGCATGCGAGCCGGCCGAGACCGGTCTCGGAGCGTGTGAGGGGGCAGACAAGGGATCTTGGGTGGGGCCGTCCGGCCTCACGGTAATGAAGGAGTCATCATGGCAGCTGTGTGCCAGGTGACCGGTGCTGTTCCCGGCTTCGGTCACAACATCTCGCACTCGCACCGCCGGACGAAGCGCCGCTTCGACCCGAACGTGCAGAAGAAGACCTACTACGTGCCCTCGCTCGGCCGGAAGGTCACCCTGAACGTGTCCGCAAAGGGCATCAAGGTGATCGATGCCCGTGGCATCGAGAACGTGGTCAAGGACCTCCTTGCGAAGGGTGTGAAGCTCTAATGGCGAAGAAGGCTCAGGACGTCCGTCCGATCATCAAGCTGCGCTCGACGGCGGGGACCGGTTACACCTACGTGACCAAGAAGAACCGCCGCAACACCCCCGACCGCCTCGTGCTGAAGAAGTACGACCCGGTGGTCCGCAAGCACGTCGAATTCCGCGAGGAGCGTTAATCATGGCGAAGAAGAGCAAGATCGCCCGCAACCAGCAGCGTCAGGCTGTCGTCGACCGCTACGCGGAACGTCGCGCCGAGCTGAAGAAGGCCCTGGTCGACCCCGCCTCGACCGACGAGCAGCGCGAGGCCGCCCGTGTGGGCCTGCAGAAGCTGCCGCGCAACGCGTCGCCGGTGCGTCTCCGCTCGCGCGACGTCATCGACGGCCGTCCCCGTGGCGTGCTCACGAAGTTCGGCATCTCGCGTGTCCGCTTCCGTGACATGGCTCACCGGGGCGAGCTGCCGGGCGTGACCAAGTCGAGCTGGTAAGCAGCAGCTGACACGGAAAGGGGCGGGGATCTTCGGATCCTCCGCCCCTTTCCGTGTCCTGTGACGGATCGGCGGGTGTCGTGGCCATATCCGGCGGGAGCGCGCGGGACCGGGAGAGAGCCCCGGAGGCCCCCGCGGCGCCCGATCTGTGACAAAAGTGACGGATGTGACGCGACACGCCACCCCAAAACGGGAAAACCCGCGATATGACGCGGAAATCCGGCCACTGCTTGGTACATTCGAGGCGGTCGTTCGACCAACGGGGGGCATGAGCCCTCCGGTACTTCACGAACAAGCGACGAGACGTTCGTCGCTGGAGGATGACATGGCTGACAAGTCCATCACCAAGACCGAGCTCGTCGCGAGCATCGCCAGCGCCACCGGCCAGAGCCAGGCTGCCGTCTCCGGCGTGCTCGACGCTCTGTTCGCCACGGTCTCGGACGCTGTTGCCAAGGGCAGCAAGGTCTCGATCCCGGGCTGGATCTCGTTCGAGCAGGTCGCGACCGCCGCCCGCACGGGCCGCAACCCGCAGACCGGCGCCGAGATCAAGATCCCGGCCGGCAAGCGTGTCAAGGTGACCGCCGGTTCCAAGCTGAAGGCCGCCGTCAAGTAAGACGTCCCGCCGCGAAGGCCGTCTCTCCTCACGGAGGGGCGGCCTTCGGCGTTCGGCGCGCAGGCAGGAGGCGGCGGGCGCTCAGGAGAACCCGATCGGCCCGCCTAGGCTGGAACCGTGACCCGAACCGCGTTTCCGCCCGTGACGACCAGCGCCGCCGTCGCTCGCGTCGCGGGTCCGGCGATCCTTCTCCTCGCCGCTCTGATCGCCCTCTTCCTCGCGATCGCGTTCGGCGGAGCGGCCGCACCGCAGGCGATCGGCGACCCCGGCCCCTTCGTGCGTTGGGGCCTGCCGGTGGTCAAGCTGATCAGCAACCTCGGCGGCGCGGTCATGCTCGGCGCGCTCGTCCTCGCGCTGTTCGGACTGCGCAGCGGCACCCGATCCTTCGACGCGGCCCTGGACACCACCTCGATCGGCGCCGCCGTCTTCACGCTCTCCTCGGCCGCGGCGGCGTTCCTCACCTTCGTCCGCTCCTTCCCGGTCCAGGTGAACGCGGGGCCGGAGTTCGGCGCCCAGTTCGGTCGATTCCTCATCGAGCTCGATCTGGGGCGCGCCTGGCTCCTCACCGTCCTCGCCGGCGCCGTCATCACGATCGCCGCGTTCGCCTTCCGGACGTGGACGCCCACGCTCCTTCTCGGCATCCTCGCGGGCGCGTCCTTCATCCCGTTGGCCACGCAGGGGCACTCGGGCGACCTGTCCGGTCACACCGCGGCGGTGAACTCGATCCTTCTCCACGTCCTCGGCGCGGCCGTCTGGCTGGGCGGGCTCGTGCTCCTCATCGTGCTCCGCGGCACGCGCACGGAGCTCGTCGGCGCGGAGGGCTCCCCGGCACGCCCCGCCGAGGAGAAGAGGACGAAGCGCGAGCGTGCGGCATCCTCCAGGGTGCAGGAGGACGACGCGCGGCCTGTCTCGTTCCCCGACCTGCTGCGCCGTTACTCCACGATCGCGCTGGTCGCCTACATCGTCGTCGCGGTGTCCGGTGTCGCCCGGTCGATCGTCGCCCTCGGCGGCTGGGACGCGCTCTGGACGCCGTACGGCACGATCGTCGTCGTCAAGGCCGTCCTGCTCCTCGCGCTCGGCATCTTCGGGGCCTGGTACCGCCTGCGCCTGATCCCCCGGATCGACCGCGCCGAGCAGTCTGGCGCCCGCGCCCGCGCCTCCCGTCTGTTCTGGGCCCTCGTGCTCGCCGAGCTCGCGCTGATGGGCCTCGCCTCGGGCGCGGCGGCAGCGCTCGCGCGCACGCCGCCGCCGACGGGGACCGAGCCTCCGGCGGTGCGCACGCCGGCCGAGATCCTCACCAAGTCGTCGCTGCCGCCGGAGTTCACCCTGGACCGGTGGTTCACGCAGTGGAACATCGATCTCATCTGGCTTCTCGTCGCCCTCTTCGGGACGTTCTTCTATCTCGCCGGCGTCGGCCGGCTGCGACGCCGGGGCGACGCCTGGCCGATCCATCGCACGGTCTTCTGGGTGCTCGGCATGCTCATGCTCATCTGGGTCACCGGCGGACCGATCAACGCCTACCAGGAGTTCCTCTTCAGCGCGCACATGCTCGGGCACATGATGCTGTCGATGGCGGTCCCGCTCCTGCTCGTCGCCGGCGCCCCGGTGACGCTCGCCCTTCGCGCGCTCGACAGGCGCGATGATGGCACGCGTGGGGCGCGGGAGTGGATCCTGTGGGGCGTGCACTCGCCGTTCTCGAGGGTCGTGACCAACCCGTTCGTCGCGGCGGCGCTCTTCGTGCTCTCGCTCTGGGCGTTCTACTTCACCGACCTCGTGCGCTGGGCGATGAAGGACCACATCGGTCACGAGTGGATGACCATCCACTTCCTCATCACCGGATACCTGTTCGTGCTCAGCCTCATCGGGGCCGACCCTGTGCCGAGGCGCCTGCCGTACCCCGGCCGTCTCATCACGCTCATCGCCGTGATGGCCATGCACGCGTTCTTCGGCATGGCCATCATGATGCAGTCGGGTCTGATGGTCGCCGAGTGGTACGGGTCCATGGGACGGACGTGGGGGCCGACGCCGCTGCAGGACCAGTACATCGGGGGAGGGATCGCCTGGTCCATCGGCGAGATCCCCACGCTGATCCTGGCCATCACCGTCGCGATCCAGTGGAGCCGCAGCGACGCGCGCGCCGAACGCCGCCGGGACCGCCACGCCGATCGCACGGGAGACGCCGAGCTCGTCGAGTACAACGCCCGGCTGGCGGCCCTCGCTGAGCGGGACCGCCAGGACGCGGCCCGCGGGCGCTGACGCACGGGCCTCCTGCGGAGCTCGTCGAGTACAACGCCCGGCTGGCGGCCCTCGCCGAGCGGGACCGCCAGGACGCGGCCCGCGGGCGCTGACGCACGGGCCTCCTGCGCCGCGGGCCGACCTGCGCCACGGGTCGGCCCGCGGCGCAGGTCAGGACGTCGTGCCCGGCGGGTCCGGCGTGCCCACGCTGATCGACGCCGAGCCGTCGGGCTGCACGACGATCGTGCCGTCGATGCGGAAGGGGACGTCCTGGTCGACCTCGCGCACAGAGCCGTCATAGAGGGACTGGATGCTCACGGAGATGTGCGCGGTCGCGGGAGTGGGCGGGATGCGCCAGTCCGCGCCGTCCGGCTCGACGGTGACCGTGGGCATCGTCACGATCGTCCAGACGGGCTCGTCGACGATCCGGTTGTGCACAGACAGGCCGAAGGGGCAGGCGGTGGGCTGGAGGACCTTCTGCGTCGCGCACTGGCCCAGGAAGTCGTCGACCTTCTGCTGCACGACCTTCACGAACGCGGCCGTCGGCTGAGCCTGAACCTCCACGGGGACCACGGCCGCGGGGGCGTCGGCGAGGACGCTGACCCCCTTCGTCTCGGCGATCGCGGTGTCGATCCCCAGCGTGTAGAGGCCGGGGGAGAACACGAGCATCGGCACGGGCGTGAGCGCGGGGGACTGGGCGCCGCCGGCGGCGATCTGCCGGCGGTCCAGCTCGAACGCGTTCACGGAGAATTGCTCGGATCCGCGCAGGGTGAGGCTGACGACGGCGAGCGGGCTCTGCGCGAAGCGCCAGCTCGGAGCGACGCCGATCCAGCCCTCCTGTCGCACCCGGAAGGTTGTGCTCCCTCGATGACCGCCCGCCGTGTAGCGAGCGGTGACGAGGGCCTCCCCGCCCTCCGTTCCCGCGTCCTCCACGGTCACGTCTGTCAACGGTGCGAGCGCCGCCTGCCGGAGCAGGGCGTCGGTCGCATCGGCGGGGATGTCGGTCGTGCCGAGGGCGGTGCGGTCGAGGGCGACACCGGGAACCCGCAGTGCGTCCGCTGCGCGCCCGGCGGCGAGCAGGTCGAGATAGCTCTGCACGAACGCGGCCGGGCTGTAGAACTGCCGGTACAGCGCGGCCCCGCCTGCGCCGAGGATCGCGGCGAGCACCAGGGCGATGACCGCGAGCAGAGCCAGGTCCGGCCAGAGCCGGGCACGTCGGAGCCTCAGGCGGACCCGACGCGGCTGCTCCATGCGCGCCAGTCTAGGGATCGGGCCTGTGTCGATGCCGAACGGGGCCGAGCGCGAGTCGTGGGGCTGGCCGTGGAGCACTCGCGGATGCGATCGGGGCGGCCGGGGCGTGCCGGTCGTACGATGGTGGCGATGAGCCTTCCCGCCCTGTCCGCCGAGCAGCAGGAGCTGTTCCGCCTGATCGAGGACACGCGCGAGCACGTCTTCATCACCGGACGTGCGGGGACGGGCAAGTCCACCCTCCTCCAGCACTTCGCCTGGAACACGTCGAAGCAGATCGCCGTGTGCGCGCCCACCGGCGTCGCGGCGCTGAACGTCGAGGGCCAGACGATCCACTCGCTGTTCCGCCTGCCGATCGGTCTCATCGCCGACGCGGAGCTCGATCAGTCGGACGCCACCCGCCGCATCCTCAACGCGATCGACACGCTCGTCATCGACGAGGTCTCGATGGTCAACGCGGACCTCATGGACGGGATCGACCGGGCGCTCCGGCAGGCCCGCGGTCGCCGGGGGGAGCCGTTCGGCGGAGTCCAGGTCGTCATGTTCGGCGATCCCTACCAGCTCGCTCCTGTGCCGCCGCGGGGCGACGAGCTGCGCTATGTGCGGGACCACTACCGCTCCTTCTGGTTCTTCGACGCCAAGGTCTGGGCTGGCGAGTCCGGTGCCGACGACGGCCTCATCGACATCGGACGGCACGGTGCGGACCTCCATGTGCGCGAGCTCGTGCAGATCCACCGGCAGGCGGACGACGGGTTCAAGGCCATGCTCAACGCGGTGCGGTACGGGCGGGTGACGGCGGAGATCGCCGGCGTGCTCAACGCGGCGGGGGCTCGGACGCCGCCGGAGCCGGAGCCGGGAGAGACGCCGATCATCACCCTCGCGACGCGCAACGACATCGTCAACGGGATCAACCGCCGCCACCTCGCCGCCCTCCCGGGGCGGGAGCAGACGGCGAAGGCGGAGGTGAACGGCGACTTCGGCCGAGGCGAGGCGAACTACCCGGCCGACACGGAGCTCAAGCTCAAGGTCGGGGCGCAGGTGATGTTCCTCCGCAACGACGTGTCCGCGCAGGGCGAGCCGCCCCGCTGGGTGAACGGCACGATCGGGACCGTGACCCGCATCATGGGCGGCACCGTGCGGGTGGAGATCGACGGCGAGGATGTCGAGGTCGAGCCTGCGGTATGGGAGAGGTTCCGCTACGCGTACAACCCGGGGACGAAGACGCTCAGCCGCGAGGTCGTTGCCGAGTTCACCCAGTTCCCGTTGCGGCTCGCCTGGGCGGTGACGATCCACAAGTCGCAGGGGAAGACCTACGACCGCGCGATCGTCGACCTCGGTTCAGGGGCCTTCGCGCCGGGCCAGACCTATGTCGCGCTCTCCCGGCTGACCTCGCTCGACGGGCTCTATCTCTCCCGGGCGCTGCGTCCGAGCGACATCAGGGTGGACCCCGACGTGACCCGCTTCATGCGCGCCGCCTGGGAGGCGCGCCAGGCATCGACGCCCGTGCTCCCTCGGGGCGTCTGACTGCCGGACGACCGGCGCCATGCCTTCCGGATCGGCTCAGGCGACCCGGCGCACCTGATCGAGCTCCTCGAAGAGCTCCGTATTGAAGCGATAGGCGAGGAGGACCTCGTCGATCACCCGCTCGCGCTCGGCCTCGTCCCAGGGGGCGGCGTCCAGCTGTTCGCGGTAGACGTCCTTGAACGCCTTGGGGTCGGCGATGTCGTCGAAGAGGTAGAAGCCCACGCCGTTGGTCTCGAACCCGAAGCGCCGCTGCATGACCCGGCCGATGAACAGGCCGCCGGAGAGGTCACCGAGGTAACGCGTGTAGTGATGGGCGACGAACCCGCCGGCCCAGGTCGCGCCGACCTGTCGGATGCGGTCGACGTAGCGCCGTGTCGTGGTGAGAGGGGCGATACGCTCGCGCCAGTCCTCGCCGACGAGGAACTCCAGATCCGCCTCGAGGGCGGGGAGCCGGGTGAGCTTGTCGCTGAGGAAGACCGCGGCGACGGGGTCGTTGCGCATCCTCTCGCCCGCGGTCTCCAGGGCCTCGTAGATGAAGTAGTGCTGGGCGACGAGCGAGATGTAGTCCTCACGCGAGCCCTCGCCCTTGAGCAGATCCGCCATGAAGCCCGCGTGCTCGCTGCGGGAGTGCGAGCCGGAAGAGCGCTCCCGGAGCGCCGCGGAGAAGGAGAGGACGTCAGCCATGCGCCCAGTGTAAGGGTTGCCTAACTTCTCGCGCGAGTCGATT
Source organism: Microbacterium sp. S308A+ (assembly GCF_049800815.1). NCBI lineage: Bacteria > Bacillati > Actinomycetota > Actinomycetes > Micrococcales > Microbacteriaceae > Microbacterium > Microbacterium sp. S308A+. The sequence goes on from NZ_JBNAFT010000003.1 coordinate 231,921, forward strand.
CGGCGGATTCGAAGCGGCCGGGACCCCGGCGCCGGTGGACTGCGGCTCAGTCGTGGGGGCGAGGCGTCACGCCGAGCGTGGCGCAGGCGGCGTCGTAGAGCGCCACGACCTCGCGCCGGACCGCCGGTCGTTCCGTGATCGGACCGCCCGGCCAGGCCACGCGGATCTCCGTGGTCCGGCCCGCGGTGTCCGTGACCTGCCACCGGCCCCCGTCGCCGTCGAACCCGGTCATGACCGCGGCCATGGCGTCGGGAGCGCCGAAGGCGCGAGCGATGAGCAGGTTGTCGTCGACGTGGTCGCCGTTCATGTGACGGAGCACGGCGACGACGACGTCGTCGGCGAAGGGACTGGGCATGCGACTCACTCTACGCGGACGCCTCCCGCCGGAGACGAACGCGGCCGGAGGCGGCCTTCGCGCCCGCCGGCGGAGGATCCGTTGACGGGCGGTGCCGGAATCATCCCCTCGGATGACGGATCGGCGGGCTGCGCCCCCTAGACTCAGGGGTGAGTCCAGGGGGGTTTGAGGTTGCCCGTATTTGCATCGCGCCGTACGCGCATCGCGGCAGTGGGAGCGCTCACCGCCGCCCTCCTTCTCAGCGGCTGCTCCGGCCCGAGCGGGGCGACCTCCTACACTCCGCCGACCCAGGCGGAGGGCTCCCTGCCGAAGGACATGCAGGGAGAGCTCACGGACGCGGTGACGCGGGCCATGGCGGCCACCGGGTCGTCCGGCGCGATCGTCGGGGTCTGGGCGCCGTGGAGCGGCTCCTGGGTCGAGGGGCTCGGCACGGTCGCGCACGGTGAGGAGAAGCCGGTCACCACGGACATGTCGTTCCGGATCGGCGACGTCACGCGCATGATGACCTGCGACGTGCTCTACGCCCTGGTCGACCGCGGCGTCGTGAAGCTCGACGATCCGGTGACCGACTACGTGGCCGGGATCCCCAACATGTCCGACGTGACGCTCCTGAACCTCTGCAACGGCACCTCGGGCCTCGGGTCGTCCAAGGAGACGACGCTCGGCGCCTACCTCGGCAACCCCACGCGAGAGTGGTCGCCCAAGGCCCTCGCCAGCTACGGGATCGAGCGGGGCAGGACCGCCCCCGGCCTGTCGTATCGGGACTCCGACGCGGCCTACCTCCTCCTCGGCGTGGCCTTGGAGCGGGCGTCGGGCACCCCGGCGGCGGACCTCATCGCCACGTACGTCACGGACCCGCTCGGACTGTCCCGAACCCGCCTGCCGGAGGTGGCCCCGTCCGCCCCCGACACCGGCGGGCCCGTGCTGAAGGGGTCCTACGTGCCCAAGGGGCCTGCCGGCTACGACTGCGCGGCGCCCGTCGACATCACGGTGAGCTCGTCGAGCATCGGCTTCACCGACGCCGGCGTGGTCTCCACCATCGAGGACCTGGGGCGATACGCGCAGGCGGACGCCCGGCAGGCGCTGCGTCTGAAGAAGGAGCCGAACCGGTTCGGCTCCCCGCTCCCCGCGGTCAAGGACGGCCCGTCCTGGTACCAGGCCACCGGCGGCGCCTACCTAGTGGGGTCGATGATCGGCCAGCAGGGATGGGCGCCGGGCTACCTCACCGCCGCCTACTCGGACCCCGCCAGCGGGTTCACCGTCGCCGTCGTGCTCAACGGCTCGTCGGCGACCTCGACCTCCGCGGGCTTCCTCGCGTGGGAGCTCGCGGCGATCGCCTCCAAGGCGCCGCCGGCCGAGGGGCAGACGGCTCCGGAGTTCGCGCTTCCCTTCACCGCGGAGCGATACCGCACCGAGGGGGCGGGGCTCGCGATCTGCCCCCTTCCGCCGGCGGAGCCCGCGGCCGAGAACGGCTGATCTCCTCGACCTCTCCCGCTGTTCGCGGCGGGAAGGTTGCAATCGGGGTGCATCCAGGGTGTGTTTCGCTCCTCGCCCCTGTTTCGCCGTGCCCTTCCGGCAGCATTCTGACCGTATCGCGCGCTGCGCGGTCGTCGCGCACGATTGTCGAAGGAGAACGTCCATGCTCGAACGGTTCATCGGACGCGTCGCCGCGTCCCGGCCGAAGGCCGACGGGAGGCGGCTCGTCCTCGGGGCGAAGCGCCGTCGTGGACCGCTCGCCGCGGTGCTGGCCGCCGCGCTGCTGACGAGCGCGCTGGGCGGCGTTGCCCTGACCACCGCTCCGGCCGCGACAGCCGCCAGCACGCAGGGCTGCGGATACGCCGACAGCTCCGCGAACAACGGCCGGTACGCCGGCGCCATCTGCTGGTTCGACTTCGGGTCCTTCAACGAGGCGACGGCACGGAGCGCGGCCGGTCAGCCGATGAGCGTCACCCTCTCGGGCGGGTACACCGCCACCTTCACGGTCAGGGTCACCGACGTGGCGGGCACCAGCCGGATGAGCATCCTTCCCCGGGATACGCCGGTGGAGACCCGGTTCGCCTTCGGCACCGACGCGTACCGCGGGATCCCCGGCTCCCCCGTGCTCTACAGCCAGGCGGCCCCGGCCGGGACCAAGGGCGGGAAGCTGTCCTTCTCCGACATCAAGGTGGTCGACTCTGCCGGAACGCCCATGACCGGCTACTCGTTCGTCGCCGTGGACGCCGAGGACAACGTCGCGAACGAACTGTTCTGGTGGAGCTCGGACAAGCCGATCACCGAGATCGAGCGGCTCGCGCCGAACGGAGGCTGGGGCTGCAAGAGCCCGACCGGCCTCGGCACGACCACCGTCGCCTGCGCCGGCACCGGCGCAGGCTCGACGACGACCGAAGGCGGCAAGTCCACCGCCCTCCTCATCGCCGCCAACACCCCCTCGACGTTCTCCACGCAGTGGCAGACCGCGGCCCAGTCCGGTATCGCCATCGGCATCCAGACCGCCCGCCTCACGCTGAACAAGACCGTCACCGACCGGGTGGCCGCCGGCGACTCCTTCGCCCTGGCGATCGACTCGCCGGACGACACGACCGTCGCCACGGCGAGCACCGGCACGGCGAACACCGCCACGACCGGCTCGATCAGTGTCCTGCCACGCGTCGGCGGAAGCGGGGTGTTCACGCTGAGCGAGGCGGCGGAGGGGTCCTCCTCGCCGCTCAGCGGATACAGCCAGGCGTGGTCGTGCACCAACACCACGACCGGCTCCACGACCCCGCTCCCCACGGGCACGGGCACGACCAAGAGCGTCACCCCCATGATCGGCGACGACATCTCCTGCACGATCACGAACACGGCGATCCCGGTCCCCCGGCTGTCGGCGTGGAAGACCGTCGTCGCCTCAGACCGGCCGCTGCGTCCGGGATCGACCCTGACCTACACGCTGCACTTCGCGAACACCGGCACCGCGCCGGCGCCGGTGGACAAGGTCGACGACCTCACCCAGGCGATCGACGACGCGACCGTCACCACCCCGCCGACGGCGTCCAGTCGCGACCTGCAGGTCACGGGGTTCGGAGCCGACCATCGGTCCCGCATCACCGGCACCGTGCCGGTCGGCGCGACCGTGACGGCGACCTACACGCTCACGGTGAAGCCCAGCGGCCAGCTCGGCGACGGGGTCGCGGCGAACTTCCTGCAGGACCCGACGGACGCCGCGCCGACGAGCCCTGCGTGCGCCCCGGCCGACCCTCGTCAGCCCGACTGCACCGTGAGCCGTATCGGCGACCTGGAGGTGTCGAAGAGCGTCGACCCCGACACCGGCACCATCGTGTCCTCCGGTGACACCCTGCGGTACACCCTCTCGTTCGAGAACGTCGGCGGCGGCCCCGTCGCGGTCGACCACACCGATCACCTGGCCAAGGTCCTCGACGACGCGACGGTCGCCTCGGCCCCCGCCTCCTCGGACGAGGCGTTGACCGTCTCCGAGATCGCGGACGGGGCGTTCGCCGTCACCGGCACCCTGGCCGCAGGGCAGAGGGTCGCCGTGACCTACGAGATCAAGGTCAAGCCGTACGCAGAGCAGGGCGACCATGCGCTCGAGAACCATCTCGCCGCGACCGGGACCGCTCCGGCGAGCGCGTGCGTTGCGACCGACCAGCTGTGCACCCGCAACCTGATCGGGGCGCCGGTCCCGCCTCCGGCCGGGCCGAAGGCTCCTGAGGGTCCGAAGGCGCCGGCGCTGGCGGCCACCGGCAGTGACCTCGGCGGTCCCGCGGCAGGGCTGGCGTTGCTCCTGATGGCGATCGGCGGCACCGTCCTGGCTCTCCGCCGCCGCACGGCCGGGCCGCAGCGGTAGCTACGGTGAGCGGGCGGGCCGGTGAGGATCCTCGCCGGCCCGCCCCTCCTCGCCGGCGCATGGATCCGGGCAGGCGAGCGGTGCAGGACGGGAAGACAACCGAGGAGACACGGAAACCTCCCCGGCTTCCGGAGGCGGCCCTCGGAGCCGCGCATCGGTCCTCCTCACTCCCCTAGGGTGACGCTGTGGCCGCCGGAGAAGAACCTCGACGAGACTCGACGCACCCCGCGCGGAGGCCCGGCTTCCGTCCCGACATCAACGGCCTCCGCTCACTCGCGATCGTCCCGGTGGTCCTCATCCATGCCGGTGCGACATGGCTCCCTGGCGGATTCGTCGGCGTGGACGTGTTCTTCGTGATCTCGGGTTTCCTCATCATCGGCCACCTCTTCCGTGAGGCCACGAGCGGCAGGATCCGTGTCTTCCGGTTCTGGGCGCGTCGACTGCGCCGGCTGTTCCCGATGCTGGCGCTCGTGACGGTCGTGACGCTCGTCGCCGGTGTGCTCATCCTGTCGCCGCTCGAGCTCCCCGGCCTGGCGGCGCAGTCCGCGGCCACCCTGTTCAGCTTCTCGAACGTGCTCTTCGCCCGCGACGCGACCGACTACTTCGGCCACGACGTGCAGCAGAGCCCGCTGCTGCACACCTGGTCCCTCGGCGTCGAGGAGCAGTTCTACATCGTCATGCCGCTGGTGGTCATCGTGGTCGCGGCGATCGCCGCACGCCGGTGGAGTCTCCGCTCCGTGCTGACCGTCACGCTGCTCCTCGCGTTCGCGGTCTCCCTCGCGGTCTCCGCGGTGCTGTCGTCGCCGTCGCCCTACTGGTCGTTCTACACACTCCCCACCCGGGTGTGGGAGTTCTCCGCCGGAGGGCTCGTCGCCGTCGCCGCGACACGGCTCGCCGTCCCGCGGCCGGTCGCGGCGGGGAGCGTCTGGGCCGGCCTTGCTCTCGTCATCGGCGGCATGTTCCTCATCACCGGCGACATGCCCTTCCCCGGACTGATCGCCCTCGTGCCGGTGGTCGGGACCGCGCTCGTCATCCTCGGCGGGACCGCGGGCGGCATGCCGTCCCGCCTCCTCGCCTCGGCGCCGCTGCAGTGGGTCGGCAGCAGGTCCTACTCCTGGTATCTCTGGCATTGGCCGGTGATCGTGTACGCGACGATCCTCTTCGGGGCGAGCGTGTGGATCGGCCTCGCCGCCGGTCTCGTGAGTCTCGGGCTCGCCGCCGTGACCTCCCGGTTCGTGGAGGACCCTGTGCGGTTCCTCCCCCCTCTCGTGCGCAGCACCGGGGCGACCTACCGCTGGATGGGCGCGGTCGCCGCGGCCGGGGCGCTGGTCGCGGTCGCCGTGCTCGGAGGCGCCTCCGTCGTCGCCCGGTCCGAGCGCGTCGCGCCCTGGGCGGCGGTCTATCAGCAGGGCGCTCCGATCTCCTGCGAGAGCCTGCACGCCGTGTCCGGCGTCGAGTACTGCGTCGGCGGCGCCGTCGACGCGACACGGACGGTGATGGTCGTCGGCGACTCGCACGCCGCCCAGTGGGTGCCCACCGTGTCGACCCTCGGGAGGGCGGAAGGCTTCCGCGTCCTGGTCCGCTCCCTCAACGCCTGTCCGGCCGCCGTGGTGCCGGTGGTGTCCCGCGGCACCACTCCGATGACGGCGTGCGACGAGTTCCACCGAGGCACCGAGGCGCTGCTCTCGGAGCTGAGGCCCGACGTCGTCCTGATCGCGAACTCGAACAGCTATCTTCCCCAGGTCATCGCTCCTGCCGGCACGGAGGCGGAGGCGTGGCGCCTCGGGTACGCGAGACTGGTCGACGCGGCCCAGGCGGCCGGGGCGACGGTCGTCGCGATCGAGGACACCCATCGTCCTGGCTCCGACCCCGCAGTCTGCGTCACGCGCCCGGCCGGCTCGGTGGAGGCGTGCACCCCCGGGCGTGAACAGGCGCTCTCCGAGGTGAGGACCCTGATGGAGGTCGAACGTGAGGTGCAGGCCGCCTCGGGGGTGCGGGCGTTCCGTCCGGTCGAGCAGCTCTGCGGCATCGAGGACTGCGCGATCCTCGCCGACGGGGTCCCCGTGTTCGCCGATCTCAGCCACGTCAGCCCGGCGTGGGCGGCGAGGCAGTCCTCCGCGATCTCGTCGCTGCTCGCCTCCGCGCTCGCGCGTTCCGGCTAGGACGCTCCCGATGTGCGTCTCGGGGGCGGCGGGACGCCCCGGCACGGCGCTACCCTAGCGAGGGGGCCGCGGGCGGCCTCGTTCGCGATCCCCGGGGAAGGAGCCGACAGTGCCGCACATCGTGCTGATCGGTCTTGTCGCGGTGCTGCTCTGGGCCCTCGTCTCCCGCCGGTTCGCGCGCTGGGGCGTTGCCGGCCCGGTGGGGCTCCTGCTGCTCGGCGCGATCGCCGTCCTCCCGGCGACCGACACCTTCCTCGCCACGCTGGACGCGCCGACGACCGAGCCGATCGTGGAGGTCATCCTCGCCCTCCTCCTCTTCGTCGACGCCACCGAGGTGCGTGGCAGCATCTTCGGCGGTGTGGGTCGAGTGATCCTGCGGCTGATCCTCATCGCCCTCCCGCTCTCTCTCGTCCTCGCCGTGGTGGCCGGCGCCTTCCTGATCGACGTCACGAACGTCTTCGTGCTGATCGCCATCGCCTGCGTGGTGATGCCCACCGACTTCGCCCCGGCCGCCCAGCTCCTGCGCTCCCGGCGCCTGCCGGCCCGGGTCCGGCAGATCCTCAACGTGGAGAGCGGGTACAACGACGGCCTCGTCTCGCCGCTGTTCACGATCGCCGTCGCGATCGGCGCGGCGCTCGCCCTGCTTCCGACGTCGAGCTCGTCCGGCGACGACGAGTCCCTCCTCGACGACTTCGGCGACGCCTTCGAGAAGGCGGGGCACGCCGTCGGGCATGCCGTGCCCGCGACCGTCTACGCGATCCTCGTCGGCGCCGCGCTCGGCGCCCTGACCGGCTGGCTCGCCCGGATCGCGCGCGACCGCGACCTCGCTGGCACGGACGGCATCCGGATCGTGATGCTCGCGGTGCCGCTCATCGCTTACGCGATCGCGACCCTCCCCGTGATCGAGGCGAACGGGTTCGTGGCCGCGTTCGTCGCCGGCGTCGCCTACCGGCTCGCCCGGCTCGGACGCGGAGCGTCCGGTGAGGCGCGTGCGATCCCGCACGAGGAGCTCCTGCTGGCCGAGGAGGTCAGCTCGTTCACGGCCATGTTCGTCTGGTTCATCCTGGGCGGGGTCGCGACGGCGGCGATCGTGGGCGGGATCCTCACCTGGCAGATCGTGCTCTTCGCCCTCCTGGCCCTCACGGTGCTGCGGATCGCGCCCGTCTGGCTCTCGCTCCTGGGGAGCCGCATCTCCGGCCGCGATCGCCTCGCCATCGGGGCGATCGGCCCCCGGGGGACGGCGTCGATCGTGTTCGGCCTGCTCGCGTACAACCGATTGGACGAGGGTGACGCCAACGCGGTGCTCGTGGTCACGCTGATCGCGGTGGTGGGCAGCGTCGTCCTGCACGGCTTCGCCGCGCCGTTCCTCCTGCGCCGGCTCTACATGCGCGAGGGCGAGGCCCGGGAAGGGGGAACGGCGGCCCCGGAATCCCCTGCCCGCGTCGGGGGAGCATCCTCCTCGACCGACTGAACCGTGTCGGTCCGGCCGTATCGCGCCGGGCGACCGATGCCGTCGGGCAGCGTGCGAGGCGGAGGTCAGCCCTGCCGCGCGTAGTCGCCGCGGATCAGAGGGACGAGCGCGGCGTCCGCGGGGACGGCGGTGTCGAGCTCCACGGCGAGCCGCGCACCCTCCGTGCGCAAGCGGAGGATCGTGCGGCCACGCTCGGAGCGGCGGTCGAGCACGAGGCTCCCTCCCTCCCATCGCGCGGAGCCGGGGGACTCCGGGACGAACCCTGAGGAGCCGAACCACCAGAAGCCGTCTCCGGCCACGACGCCGTGTGCGACCAGATGGCCGTCGTCCCTGGTCTCGACGTAGTCGAAGACGATCCCGCCGGGGCCCGGCTCGATCGTGAGCGCGCCCCTCGCCTCCCCTGCGGCCGTCCACGCCGTCGCCCTCACCTCTTCGGTGCCGCTCCATTCGCCGAGGAGGGCTGCCAGTCGCGCGTCGGGGGCCATGCCGGCGACGATACCGGTCCGGAGGCTCGGCGGCCAGGCGCTACTTGGCGACGAGGGTGGTCTCGAAGCTGTACATGTCGGGCCGGTAGCAGTGGTTGCCGAACTCGACCGCCCGTCCGCCGCTGTCGAACGCGGTGCGGACCATCGTGAGCACGGGGCCCGTCCTCTCGATGTCGAGGAGCTCGGCCTCGTCGCCGTGCGCGCGCCGGGCCCCGATGCGCTGCGTCGCGATGCGGATCGCCACTCCGCGTCCCCGCAGCACCTGGTAGAGGCCCTGCTTCTCGAGCTGCGCGGTGGTGATGTCGGCGAAGTCCGGGGGGAGGTAGTTCTCGAGCACGGCGACGGGCGTGCCGTCGGTGCTGCGCTGGCGCCGGAGGAAGACCACGTCCGTGCCCTCCGCCAGGCCGAGCTGCTCGGCGACGAGCGCGGTCGCCGGCACGGTCTCGTGCGCGAGGACGCGCGTGCCGGGCTGATGGTGCGTGCTGACCAGGTCCTCGTACAGGCTCGTCAGCTCGACCTGCCGGGTGACCTGCCCCTGGACGACCTGCGTGCCGATGCCCCGCCGGCGCACCAGGAGGCCCTGGTCGACCAGCTCCTGGATCGCGCGGCGGATGGTGGGCCGGGAGAGCCCGAGGCGCTCGCTGATGGAGATCTCGTTCTCCAGGCGCGCCCCGGTCGGGATCACCCCGTCGCGGATCGCCTTCTCCAGCCGGCTCGAGACCTGGTAGTACAGGGGGACGGGTCCGGTGCGATCGAGATCGGCGAAGAGCTCATCGGGCCAGTGCGTCTCATCGCGTGCCACGGGCTCCTCCTTGTGAACCGTCGAGCCAGGTCACGACGATATTACTTTCGGACGGGCGGCGACGGGGACAGGACAAGCCGATCATGTACTATTGTCCGGACATATGTCGATGGCGACGAGGAGAAGCGGATGAACGGGACCATCGCCGGCGCTCCGGTGAGCTTCGGGGTGTTCGAGCTGACCCCCGAGGGGCAGGAGACGATCGGGCCCGACGCGATGCTCGAGACCCTGGCCGACGCGGGCTACGGGGGCGTCGACCTCGGGCCGGAGGGGTTCCTGGGCGAGGGACGGGAGCTGCGCCGCCGGCTGGAGCGCTTCGGGCTCGAGCTGGCCGGCGGGTGGATCCAGCTGCCGTTCAGTGACGACGAGGCGTTCGCCGGGTCGCTCCCGGGCCTTCGCCGGGCGCTCGCCGCGTTCCAGGCGGCGGCCGAGTCGGGACCCGCGCGGCTGCCCAAACCCACCCTCGCCGACGACGGCTCGGCCCTCCGCCGCGCGGCGCCGGGCCGCGGTGCGGAGGTCGATCCGCTGGACGACGCGGCCTGGGGGCGTCTCGTGCGCAACGCCGGCACGGCCGCCGCGATCGTGCGGGAGGCGGGCTTCGAGCCGACCTTCCACCACCATGCTGGGACCTTCGTGGAGGATCCGGATGAGATCGACCGCTTCCTCCGGGAGGTGGATCTCGACCTCACCCTCGACACGGGACACCTCTTCATCGCCGGGGGCGATCCGGTGGACGCGGTCCGTCGCTGGGGTGGCCGGATCAACCATCTGCACGTCAAGGACGTCGACCTCGCCGCCCTCCGCCGCGTGCTCGCCGGAGGCGGCGGCATGCCCGAGGTCTGGTCCGGCGGGGCCTTCGTCTCATTCGGAGCGGGCGACGTGGACCTCGACGGAGTGATGGGCGCGATCGACGCGCGCGGCTTCGACGGCTGGGTCGTGGTGGAGCAGGACGTGCTCAACGGGCCGGGCCTCGCTCTCGACGCCTTCCGCTCCCAGCGCGCCGCCGATCAGCGCACCAACCGCGAGGCGCTGGCCCGCTGGGTCTGAACGCGTCACGGCACGACACGACACGACAAAGGATCGAGAGACATGACCGCGCCCCTCCGCTTCGGCCTCATCGGCACCGGCCGCATCGGCCGCCTCCACGCCGCCAACATCGCCGCGAGCGCCGACACCGTGCTCGCCCGGGTCGCCGACCCGTTCGTGGACGGTGCGCGCGAGACCGTCACGGCATACGGCGGCGTCGCCACCGACTCCGCCGAGGAGCTGCTGCACGCGGGCGATCTGGACGCGGTGCTCGTCGCGTCGCCGACGGCGACCCACGTCGACCTCATCGCGCGGGCGGTGGCTCTGGGGCTGCCGGTGCTGTGCGAGAAGCCGATCGACCTCGACATCTCCCGGGTGGACGCGCTGCGCGAGACGGTGGCCGCGAGCGGCGTGCCGGTGGCGCTCGGGTTCAATCGGCGGTTCGACCCGGCGTTCCGGGAGGTGCGCGCGCGAGTCGTCGCAGGCGAGATCGGCGCTCTGGAGCAGCTCGTCATCGTCAGCCGCGACCCGGCGCCGGCGCCGGCCTCCTACGTCGCCGTCTCGGGCGGGATCTTCCGCGACATGACGATCCACGACCTCGACATGGCCCGCTTCTTCCTTCCCGACATCGTCGAGGTGCACGCGACCGGCTCGGCGCTCTTCGACGACGGCGCGCGGGCCGTCGGCGACTACGACACCGCCGTGGTGACGCTGCGCGCGTCCTCCGGTGCGGTCGTCACGATCGTCAACTCCCGACACAGCGCGACCGGTTACGACCAGCGGCTGGAGGCGTTCGGCGCGCAGGGAGTGCTCCAGGTCGCGAACGCCCCGACGAGCCTGGTCAGCCTCTCCACGGCCGACGCGGTGGAGGCGAAGCCGCCGTATCAGGACTTCTTCCTCGATCGCTACGCGCGCGCCTACGCGGACGAGCTGGCGGACTTCGTCGCGCTGGTCCGCGGCGGCGCGTCGGCCGCGGCGACCTACGAGGACGGCCGCAGCGCCCTCCTCCTCGCTGACGCGGCGACGCGCTCGGCCGCGGAGCGCACGGTCGTCTCGGTCACGCTCGCCTGAGGAGCGCTCCTCCTCATCGAGGACGGCGAGTGCGCGCTGCAGCCGGTCAGGCCAGAGCGCTCGCGGCCGCAGCCCTTCCGTCTCCTCTCCGCCGAGTCGCCTACGATGATTGCATGGCCGCCGGGAGGTACACATGAGCGAGACCACCTCCGGCGCGGAGGCGACAGCGACGTCGCGTGCACGCTCGAGGCGGGTCCCGGCTGTCGCCGTCGCCGCCATCGTCGTCGCCGGCACCGCGATCGCCGTCCCGGCCGTGGTGCAGAGCACGCAGGCCGCCGAGCTGGCTCACTCCCGCGAGCAGTTTGAGGACACGAAGGAGACCCTCGCCGCGGCGGCCGAGGACTACCGTGCGCACCGGAAGGTGGCCGTCGACGTTCACGTCGCGGTCGACGAGGTACTCGCGGTCGTGACCCCGGCGATGATCGACTCGGCGGGTGCGCTCACCGCCCTCGTGGCGGACGGCGACGAACTGAAGAAGCTCCTCACGGCCACCACTCCGAAGGAGGCCGCGACCACCCCGACGGGCAAGACCGCCGCAGCGAACCGTGCAGCGAGCGACGCCATCGACAAGGCTGCTGCAGCGCTCACCGATATGGCCGCGGCGCTGCAGAACACGACCGAGAGGACGATCACGGATCTGCGGAGCCTCGTGGACGCGGCGGCGAAGGCAGGTCCGAGCCTTTCTTTCCCGCAGGCCGGCGCCACCGAGCAGATCGCTCTCGCATGGGCTGTGACCGGCCTGTACGCCACCGCACTCAACACCGTCGAGGACCCCTCGGACATCGCCGCGGGCGGCCGAGACGCGTTGGTCGCATATGCCTCCGCGGTCAACGACGCCGTCGCGTCGCAGGACCCGGGCTAGATCTCCGCGGCGCGCTCGGTCACGCGGATCGTGCGGCTCTGGGCACGAGAACTCCGGACACGCCTGGTCGAGTGGGCAAGCCGGTGCAAGGCTGCCGTCTTTCGTGGCGGCGGAAGGTGAGCCCGCGGGTCAGGGGCTTGCTCGATGGCCTCAGCGGTCGACGGTGGTCTCTCCCTGGACGGCGGGCACCTCGGCCCAGGAGCCGGACGCGGCGGAGCGCTCGATCGCGTCGACGATCTCGGCCGCGGACCAGGCGTCCGCCGCCGACGGGGCGAGCTGTCGTCCCGTGGCGACCGAGCGGAGGAAGAGCGCGGCCTCGATCGTCTTCAGGTCGTCGAACCCCATGCCGGTGCCCGCCCCGGGCTGGAACGCGGAGAACCCCGGGAAGTCCGGCCCCGCCATCACGGTGCGATAGCCGGCGGGAGAGTCGGCGAGCTGGAGCTCGTTCAGCCGCTGGAAGTCCCAGCGCAGCGAGCCGCGGGTGCCGTACACCTCGAGTGCGTACTCGGCGCGCGGGCCGATCGCGATGCGACTGGACTCGAGCGTCCCGACGGCGCCCGAGTCGAACCGGACCAGCGCCGATGCGTAGTCCTCGTTCTCGACCTCTCCGGTCGGACCGCCCTCGGCGCCGCGGCTGAAGTGGCTCGCGGCCCCTGCCGTGGGCAGGGGCCGCTCGGTGAGGAAGGTACGCGTCTGGCCCGTGAGCGACGTGATCCGGCCGACGACGTACTGCGCGAGGTCGGCGCCGTGTGAGAGAAGGTCGCCGAGCACGCCCGAGCCGGACCTGGCTCGCAGGAAGCGCCAGGTGAGCGCGCCGGCGGGGTCGGCGGAGTAGTCGGCCAGGAGTGACACGCGCACGTGGGTGACCTCCCCCAGCGCTCCGTCGCGGACGAGCTCGCGCGCCCGGGCGACGGCCGGCGCGTGGCGGTAGTTGAACCCGACGGAGGTGACGAGGCCGGCGTCGGCGGCGCCGCGGGCGATGGCCTCGGACTCCGTGGCAGAGCGTCCCATCGGCTTCTCGATCCAGAACGGCTTGCCCGCGGCGATCGCGGCGAGCGCGATCTCGTGGTGGAGGAAGTTCGGCGAGCAGATCGAGACGACGTCGACGTCGGGGTGGGCGAGCACCTTGCGGTAGTCGTCGACGGCCTCGCGATAGCCCAGCGCGCCGGTCGCGTGGGCGCGTCCTCCCTCGTCCGGGTCCGCGGCGGCGATCAGCCTCGCGCGAGCGGGAAGATCGGGATAGTGCTGCGGGGCCGCGAGATAGGCGCGGGAGTGCAGGCGCCCCATCCAGCCGACCGAGACCAGTCCCACGCCCAGCATCTCGTGCTCGCCCATCCGCGCTCCTCTCGCGTCTTCGCGCCCCGACGCTCGTCGTCGCGCTTGACAGCATATCCCGGACAATGATCATATGTAAGGACAAAGTTTGCGGGTCCGGCCCCGGACCGCGACACGGCGGATGGCGACAGGGAGCAGGAGCAGATGGCCAGCAGTCCCGAGGTGCTCACGTTCGGCCGGCTCGGCGTCGACCTCTACCCGTTGCAGAGCGGCGTGGGTCTCGACGAGGTCGAGACCTTCGGCAAGTTCCTCGGCGGGAGCGCGGCGAACGTCGCGGTGGCCGCCGCTCGTCACGGGCGCAGGGCCGGGCTGATCTCCCGCGTCGGCGACGATCCGTTCGGGCGCTATCTGCGGGCCGAGCTCGGCCGGCTCGGCGTCGACGCGGCCGCCGTGCGGACGGACCCGAGGCTGAAGACGCCGATCACGTTCTGCGAGATCTTCCCGCCGGACGACTTTCCGCTCTACTTCTACCGGGAGCCCAAGGCTCCCGACCTGAACGTCGAGCCAGGGGAGCTCCCCCTGACGGCGATCGAGGAGGCAGGGGTGTTCTGGATCACGGCGACCGGGCTCTCCGTCGAGCCCAGCCGTGCCGCGCACGCCGAGGCGTTGCGCCGGCGTGCGCGCCGTCGGCACACGGTCCTCGATCTCGACTACCGGCCGATGTTCTGGGAGTCGCCGGCCACGGCCACCGCCCAGGTGTCGGCCGTTCTCGAGCACGTGACGGTCGCGGTGGGCAACCGCGAGGAATGCGAGGTGGCGGTGGGCGAGACCGAGCCCGACCGGGCTGCCGACGCGCTGCTGGACCGGGGCGTGGAGCTCGCGATCGTGAAGCAGGGGCCCAGGGGGGTGCTGGCCAAGTCCCGCGACGAGCGCGTCGAGGTCCCGCCACACCCGGTCGAGGTCGTCAACGGCCTCGGCGCGGGTGACGCGTTCGGCGGTGCGCTCTGCCACGGGCTCCTCGCCGGGTGGGGTCTGGAGCGGACCCTCCGCTTCGCGAACGTCGCCGGCGCGATCGTCGCCGGCCGCCTGGAGTGCTCGACCGCAATGCCGACCAGCGACGAGGTGGAGCAGATCCTCGACCGGAAGGCGGCCTGAGATGGTCTCGGAGAGCGACTTCGCCCGGCTGCGTGACCTGCGCGCCACGGACCCCGCGGCGATCGACCGCGCGCTCGCGTCGCGTCGCCGGCGCGATCTGCTCCGCGGCGACGGAAGGCTGTTCATCGTCGCCGCCGACCATCCCGCCCGCGGTGCGCTGGCGGTCGGCGCGGATCCGATCGCCATGGCCGACCGCTACTCCCTGCTGGACCGGCTCGCCGTCGCGCTCGCGCACCCCGGGGTGGACGGCGTTCTCGGGACCCCGGACGTCATCGACGACCTGGCGGCGCTCGGGCTGCTCGACGACAAGATCGTCGTCGGGTCGATGAACCGCGGCGGGCTCAGGGGAGCCGCCTTCGAGATGGACGACCGCTATACCGGCTACGACGTGCCGACCATGGCCGCACGGGGGATCGACGTGGCCAAGGCCCTGATCCGGATCGACCACGCCGACTCCGGCACCGCGGCGACCCTGGAGTCCACCGCGCGGGCCGTGACGCAGGCGGCCGACGCCGGGCTCCCCATCATGCTGGAGCCCTTCCTGTCCACGCGGCGTGATGGCCGGATCGTGAACGACCTCAGTCCCGACGCGGTGATCCTCTCGATCGCCATCGCGCAGGGGCTCGGAGCCTCGAGCGCGCAGACCTGGATGAAGCTTCCCGTCGTGCCCGAGATGGAACGGGTCATGGCGGCGACGACCTTGCCGACGCTCCTGCTCGGCGGTGACTCCGGCGCGGATCCGGAGGAGACCTTCGCGGCGTGGGAGGGGGCGCTGGCGCTGCCGGGCGTCCGGGGGCTCACCGTCGGCCGCACCCTTCTGTACCCGCCGGACGGCGACGTGGAGGGCGCCGTCGCGACCGCGGCCCGCCTCGTGCATGCCCCGACGCCGGCCCCCCAGTCCTGAGCGGCGCGAGCGCGACCGCCGAATGAGAAAACCGAGACCGAAGGAAGACCGATGAGCACCGACCTCCCCGTGATCGGCCACTGGATCGACGGCGCCCCGCGCGTCTCGCGCAGTGGGCGCACCGCTCCCGTCCACAATCCGGCGACCGGCGCGCAGACCGCGGCCGTGGCGCTGGCTGATCAGACCGAGATCGATGCGGCGATCGCGTCGGCCGAGCGTGGGGCGGAGGTCTGGGCGGGCTATTCGATCGCCAAGCGCCAGACGGTGATGTTCGCCTTCCGGGAGCTCCTGAACGCGCGTCGGGACGAGTTGGCGGCGATCATCACGGCGGAGCACGGCAAGGTGCTCAGCGACGCGATGGGCGAGATCCTGCGCGGACAGGAGGTCGTCGAGCTCGCCTGCGGCTTCCCGCACCTGCTCAAGGGCGGATACAGCGAGAATGCCTCGACCGGCATCGACGTCTACTCGCTCACGCAGCCGCTCGGCGTGGTCGGCATCGTCAGCCCCTTCAACTTCCCGGCGATGGTGCCGATGTGGTTCTTCCCGATCGCGATCGCCGCCGGCAACGCCGTGGTCCTCAAGCCCAGCGAGAAGGACCCCTCGGCCGCGCTCTGGATGGCCGCGCTGTGGAAGGAGGCGGGGCTCCCGGATGGCGTCTTCACCGTCCTCCAGGGTGACAAGCTGGCCGTGGACGGGCTCATCGAGAGCCCGATCGTGCAGGCGATCTCGTTCGTGGGGTCCACGCCGATCGCGCAGTACATCTACGAGGGCGCCTCGCGCAACGGAAAGCGCGTCCAGGCCCTGGGCGGAGCGAAGAACCATATGCTCGTGCTCCCCGACGCGGACCTCGACCTCGTCGCCGACCAGGCGGTGAACGCCGGGTATGGCGCGGCGGGGGAGCGGTGCATGGCGATCTCGGTCGTCCTGGCCGTGGAGCCGGTGGCGGACGAGCTGATCGCGAAGATCGGCGAGCGGATCGCCGCGCTGCGCATCGGTGACGGTGCGGGGTCCGAGGGCCGTGAGCCCGATATGGGCCCGCTCATCTCCCGCGAGCACCGTGACAAGGTGGCGGGGTACGTCGACATCGCGGAGTCGGACGGCGCGGTGGTCGTGGTGGACGGTCGCGATGTGGTGGTCGAGGGGCACGAGGAGGGCTTCTTCTTCGGTCCCACGCTGCTCGACGGGGTGCCGACCACGTCACGGGCCTATACGGAGGAGATCTTCGGGCCCGTGCTCTCGGTCGTGCGCGTGCGCACCTTCCAGGAGGGCGTCGATCTCATCAACTCGGGCCGGTTCGGCAACGGCACCGCGATCTTCACGAACGACGGTGGCGCGGCGCGTCGGTTCCAGCACGAGGTGCAGGTCGGCATGATCGGGATCAACGTGCCGATCCCGGTCCCCGTCGCCTACCACTCGTTCGGTGGCTGGAAGGCCTCGCTCTTCGGCGACGCCAAGGCCTACGGCACGCACGGCTTCGGCTTCTTCACCAGAGAGAAGGCGATCACCAGCCGCTGGCTGGACCCGGCGAAGCACGGCGGCATCAACCTCGGATTCCCGCAGAACGACTGAACGGGCCACCATGGACCGCGAGACTGCATCTCCGTCACGAGACCGAGGATTTGTTACTAGGTCTCGTGACGGAGAAGCAATCTCGCGGAGGGGAGAGCGGGCGAGGACGGGAGTGGCGAGGACGGGAGTGGCGATGAGGGGAGCGCGGGCGATGAAGGGAGAGCGGCGATGAGCGGACAGCGGTGGGTGCATCCCCGAGGGTCGCTGACCAGGGACGGCTGGGAGACGGCGGTGGACGGCGCCCTGAACGGATGGGAGCACACGGGCCTCCTCGTCGCCGAGCTCGCCGGCACCGCAGCACCTCCCCTTCTTCCGGGGACGGAGAAGATCGTCGTGCCCCTCTCCGGGTCCTTCCGCGTCACGGTCGACGAGGGCGAGGGGACGCGGACGATCGATCTCGACGGGCGCCCCGGCGTCTTCGCCGGCCCCACCGACGTGCTCTACCTGTCCACCGCCGCGACCGCCACGGTCACTGGGGACGGTCGTGTCGCCGTGGTGACGTCGCCGACCGCACGGGTGCGTCCGACCGTGCGGATCCCGGCGGCGGACACCCCCGTCGAGCTGCGCGGCGCGGGGGCGTCGAGCCGCCAGGTGCACAACTTCGGCACCCCGCCGGCGCTCGACGCCGACCGGCTGATCGTGTGCGAGGTCATCACCCCGGCCGAGAACTGGTCGTCGTACCCGCCGCACAAGCACGACGAGGACGTGCCGGGGGCCGAGTCCCGGCTGGAGGAGATCTACTACTTCGAGGCGGCGCCCGCGGAGCGAGGGCGGGGGACCGCCGAGGCGGCGTTCGGCACGTTCTCGGCCTACTCCTCCCCGGCCGGATCGCTCGACGTCAACGCGATGGTGCGCACCGGTGACGTGGTGCTCGTGCCCCACGGCTATCACGGGCCTGCCGCCGCCGCACCCGGCTATGACCTTTACTACCTGAACGTGATGGCAGGACCGGGCCCGGAGCGGGCCTGGCTCATCAGCGACGACCCCGCCCATGCCTGGGTGCGGGAGACCTGGGCGGGGCAGCGGATCGACGAGCGCCTGCCTTTCGGCGGCGAGGAGGACTGAGATGGCGACGACGCGGATGACGGTGGGCCAGGCTCTCATCGCGTTCCTGGCGAACCAGTACACGGTCGACGGCGACATCAGGGAGCGGACCATCCCCGGAGTGTTCGGGATCTTCGGGCATGGGAACGTCGCGGGGCTCGGCCAGGCCCTGCAGCAGCTCAACGCGCAGGAGCCGGCCCTGATGCCGTACCACCAGGCGCGCAACGAGCAGGCGATGGTGCACCAGGCGGTGGGCTACGCCCGCATGCACCGTCGTCGCGCCACCTACGCCGCCGCCGCGTCGGTCGGCCCCGGCGCGACGAACATGCTCACCGGGGCGGCGCTGGCCACGACCAACCGGCTCCCCGTGCTGCTGCTGCCCAGCGACACCTTCGCGACGAGGGTCGCCGATCCGGTCCTGCAGCAGCTGGAGCAGCCGCACGACATCGGCCTCACGGTGAACGACGCGTTCCGGCCGCTCTCCCGCTTCTTCGATCGCGTCCAGCGCCCCGAGCAGCTCTTCTCGATCGCGCTCGCCGCGATGCGCGTCCTCACCGACCCCGCCGAGACCGGCGCGGTCACGATCGCGCTCCCCGAGGACGTGCAGGCCGAAGCGCTCGACGTCCCCGACGAGTTCCTCCGGGAGCGCGAGTGGGTGATTCGCCGTCCGCTCCCGGAGCACTGGGCGCTCGCGCGGGCGGTCGAGCTGATCCGCGCGGCCGAGCGACCGCTCATCGTGGCCGGGGGCGGTGTGATCTACTCGGGCGCCGAGGAGGCGCTGCGGGCTCTGGTCGAGGCCACGGGGATCCCGGTCGCGACCACGCAGGCGGGAGGGGGCGCGCTGCCCTGGGACCACCCGCAGTACCTCGGCGGCGTCGGCGCGACCGGCACCACGGCCGCGAACCGCCTGGCTGCGGAGGCCGACCTCGTGATCGGGATCGGGACGCGGTACAGCGACTTCACCACCGCGTCGCGCACGGCGTTCCGACACCCCGGCGTCGCGTTCGTGAACGTCAACATCGCCGCCTTCGACGCGTACAAGCACGGGACCACGGTGCCGGTCGTCGCCGACGCCGCCGAGACGCTTGTGCGGATGACGGACGCGCTCGCCGGCCACGCGGTCGCGCCGGCGCTCGCCGAGCGGATCGCCCGCGAGAAGCGCAGCTGGGACGCGATCGTCGACACGGCGCTGGCGCCGACCGGGGCCGCCCTTCCCGGCCAGCCGGAGATCATCGGCGCGGTGCACGCCGCCAGCGCACCCGAGGACGTCATCGTGCAGGCCGCGGGCTCTCTCCCCGGCGATCTGCACAAGCTCTGGCGGGTGCGGGATCCGCTGGGGTACCACGTCGAGTACGCCTTCTCGTGCATGGGGTACGAGATCGCCGGCGGCATGGGCGCGAAGCGCGGCCTCGTCGACCTCGGTGACGACAGGGACGTGATCGTCATGGTCGGTGACGGCTCCTACCTCATGCTCTCCAGCGAGTTGGCGACGGCGGTCGCGGAGGGGATCAAGATCATCGTCGTGCTCGTGCAGAACCATGGGTACGCCTCGATCGGGCATCTGTCCGAGACGGTCGGCTCCGAGCGGTTCGGGACGAAGTACCGTGCGTACGACCCGCAGTCCCGGAACTTCCAGGGCGAGCAGCTGCTGCCGGTGGACCTCGCGATGAACGCCCGCAGCTACGGGATCGACGTGATCGAGGTCGCGCCGGGACCCGACGCCGTGCGCGATCTCTCCGCCGCGGTGCGGCAGGCGAAGGCCTCGCCGCGGGCGACGTTCATCCACGTCGACGCCGATCCGCTCGTCTATGCCCCGGACGGCGAAGGCTGGTGGGATGTGCCGGTGGCGGAGGTCTCGGCGCGGGAGACGACGCGACGTGCCCGCGCGGAGTACGAGCGGCGGGTCGTGGCGCAACGCCCGCTCCTGGGCGACAGTTAGATAATATGTCTTGACAAAGTCTACGGGTGCGGCACAGAATCGACCGACACCCGCCGTTCTGGCCCGTTCGTCGTCGAGCGGACCGCACCCGAAGGGAACCTCGATGAAGAAGTCACTCCTCGCAGGGATCGGCCTCGCTGCCGCCGCCCTCGTCCTCGCCGGATGCTCGGGCACCGGCCAGCCCGCCCAGACCGGCGCTGCCGGCGGGGGCGGCGCGGCGGGAACGACCGAGCACAGCTACGCGGTCGTCACCCACTCCGCCCCCGGCGACGCGTTCTGGGACCGCGTCAAGTCGGGCGCGGAGCAGGCCGGTGCGGACTACCGCGCCAGCATCCTCTACAACGGCGATCCCGACCCCGCCAAGCAGTCGCAGCTGATCGACAACGCGGTGGCGCAGAAGGTGGACGGCATCGTCGTCTCGATGGCCAATCCGGACGGCCTCAAGGACAGCGTCGAGCGCGCGGTGAAGGCCGGGATCCCCGTGGTCACGATCAACTCCGGCATGGAGAGGTCCCAGGAGTTCGGCGCGATCACCCACATCGGCCAGAGCGAGACCGTCGCGGGCGCCGCCGTCGGCAAGCGGCTGGGCGACGATGGACTCAAGAACGTGCTGTGCGTGATCCACGAGGCGGGCAACGTCGGCCTCGAGGACCGGTGCTCCTCCGCGAAGGGGGCGTTCGGCGGCACGATGGAGAACATCCAGGTGGACGGCACGAACGACGCCGAGGTGAAGAACACCCTCCGCGCCAAGCTCCAGTCCGACCCGTCGGTCGACGGCGTGCTCACGCTCGGCGGACAGTACGCGATCGACGCGGTCGGGGCCGCCACGGAGTCCGGGAGCGCGGCGAAGGTCGCCACGTTCGACCTCTCCAGCGACGTCATCACGCAGATCGAGGCGGGGAAGATCGTCTTCGCCGTCGACCAGCAGCCCTATGTGCAGGGCTTCCTCGGCGTCTCCGCGCTCTATCTCAACACGATCAACGGCAACACGATCGGCGGCGGGCAGCCGGTGTACTCGGGGCCGGCGTTCGTGACCGAGGACAACGCGGCGCAGGTGGCGGAGTTCGCGAAGAACGGCACCCGCTGATGACGACCACCGACATCGTCACGGTCGCCAGCAGACCGCGGATGGAGCGCAACGTCGTGCGCTCGCTGCTGTCCCGCCCGGAGATCGGCGCGCTCGTCGCCGCGCTGGCCGTGATGCTCTTCTTCACCTTCTACACCGGCAACTTCATGACGCTCGCGGGCGCGGGCGTCTGGCTCGAGTCGGCATCGACCTTCGGGATCATGGCCGTGGCCGTCGCGATGCTCATGATCGGCGGGGAGTTCGACCTCTCGGCGGGCGTCATGACCGGGTTCACGGCGCTCGTGGTCGGCATCGTCACCACGCAGTGGGGCCTGAACATCTGGGTCGCCGCCCTCCTGTCGCTCGCGCTCGCGCTGGCGATCGGGGCGCTCAACGGCTACATGGTGATGAAGACGGGCCTGCCCAGCTTCATCGTCACCCTCGGCACGTTCTTCATCCTCGCGGGGATCGACCTCGCCGTGACCAAGCTCGTCACGGGACAGGTCGCGATCCAGGGAATGACGAACGTGCCGATGTACGACACGATCCAGCCGCTGTTCGGCTCCTCGGTCACGATCGGCGGCGGCACGTTCTACATCTCCGTGCTCTGGTGGCTCCTCGTCACGGTGCTCGCCACCTGGGTGCTGCTGCGCACACGGCCGGGCAACTGGATCTTCGCGGTCGGCGGGCAGGTCACCTCGGCGCGCCAGGTGGGGGTGCCGGTCATGCGGACCAAGATCGGCCTTTTCATGACCACCGCCGGCGCCGCCTGGCTCGTGGGCATGATCTCGCTGTTCCGCACCTCGACGGTGCAGGCGAACACCGGAGTGGGTCAGGAGTTCATCTACATCATCTGCGCCGTCGTCGGCGGCTGCCTCATGACCGGGGGCTTCGGCTCGGCGATCGGCGCGGCGCTGGGTGCCCTCATCTACGGCATGGTGTTCCAGGGCATCACGTTCGCCCAGTGGGACACGAACTGGCTGCGCACCGTGCTCGGCGTGATGCTCCTGTTCGCTGTGCTGCTCAACCACTACGTGCGCCTCAAGGGCGGAGGTCGATCATGAGCGCTCCGATCATCGAGGTCAAGGGCGTCGGCAAGAGCTACGGACCGGTCAACGCGTTGTACGGCATCTCCACGCAGGTCTCCGCGGGGACGGTGACCTGCGTGCTCGGCGACAACGGCGCGGGGAAGTCCACCTTCATCAAGACGCTGGCCGGCGTGCACAAGCCGACCGAGGGCGAGCTGCTGATCGACGGGAAGCCGGTCGCGTTCGAGTCACCGCGCGCCGCCCTCGACGCGGGGATCGCGACGGTGTACCAGGACCTCGCCGTCGTGCCGCTCATGCCCGTGTGGCGCAACTTCTTCCTCGGCAGCGAGCTGACCCGGGGGAAGGGGCCCTTCCGTCGCCTCGACGTGAAGGCGATGCGCGAGATCACGATCACCGAGCTCCTCAACATGGGTATCGACCTGCGCGACGTGGACCAGCCGATCGGGACGCTCTCGGGCGGGGAGCGCCAGTGCGTCGCGATCGCTCGCGCCGTGTACTTCGGCGCGAGGGTGCTCATCCTCGACGAGCCCACCGCCGCCCTCGGAGTGAAGCAGTCGGGCGTGGTGCTGAAGTACATCGCCCGTGCCCGCGACCGCGGTCTCGGCGTGGTGTTCATCACGCACAACCCGCACCACGCCTATCCGGTCGGCGACCGGTTCCTGCTCCTCAACCGTGGGACGAGCCTCGGCGACTTCCCGAAGAGCGAGATCACGCTCGCGGAGCTCACGAGCATGATGGCAGGCGGTGCCGAGCTCGACTCTCTCGCGCACGAGCTCGAGCGCTCGGAGCCTGTTCCCGCGGGCGGTGCAGCCCGCTGAGGCGTCGCGTCGACGGAAATCCCGGGGTGAGGGGCCCGCGATCCGTGTGACCGCGTGCGGAGACGTCCCGTTCTCGTCTGATCGAGAGCGGGACGTCTCCTTTCTCTGTGCCGCCGTCCGCGGGAATGCCGGTGCATGGTGGTGGGTTTGCTCTGAATACAGTACCCCCCTAGGGTATAATCATCCGGTGCCGCCGGTGATTCCCCCCTCCCGAATGGAGTCGTCCCGTGTCCTCGTCACTCTCCGTGCCCTCGTCGGCCCCTGCGTCCCGCACACGATGGTGGGGTCTGGTCCTCATCGCGCTGGCACAGTTCATGGTCATCATGGACGCGTCGATCATCGGCGTCGCCCTGCCTCGCATGCAGGCTGATCTGGGTTTCACTCCGAACACGCTCTCCTGGGTGTTCAACGCCTACGTCATCGCGCTCGGTGGGCTGCTGCTCCTCGGCGGCCGCCTGTCCGACCTGTTCGGGCCGCGCAGGATGTTCGCGACGGGGTGGGTGATCCTCGCAGCCGGATCCCTCGTCGCCGGTCTCGCCGACGGTGTCGTCGTCGAGCTCGTCGGCCGGGTGCTGCAGGGCGCGGGATCCGCTCTCATCGCCCCCGCTGCGTTGACGCTCCTCATGATGCTCTTCGGCGCCCAGCCGAGGGAGCTCACCAAGGCGATGGCGTTCTACGGGGCGGCAGCACCCGCCGGCGGCACCGCGGGGGTGTTCCTCGGCGGTGTCATCACCGAGTTCGCCTCGTGGCCGTGGGTCTTCCTCATCAACGTGCCGATCGCCGTGCTGGTGCTGCTGCTCATGTGGCGGGCGCTCCCCGCGGGCGACGTCGGGGCGCGCGGCTCCGTCGACGTGATCGGCGCGCTCACCGTGACGGCGGGCATCGCCGCGCTCGTCTACGGCATCGTCCGCACCGAGGCCGTCGGATGGGCGGCGGCCGAGACGTGGATCGCGATCTCGGCCGGTGTCGTGCTGCTGGCGGTCTTCGTGATCGTGCAGCGCGTCACGCGCACGCCGTTGATGCGGCTGTCGATCTTCCGCTCCCCGAACCTCGGCGCCGCCAACCTCGCCCAGGTGCTCCTCGGGGCGGCCTGGGTGCCGATGTGGTTCTTCCTCAACCTCTACCTGCAGCAGGTCCTCGGGTTCACGGCCTTCCCGGCCGGGGCGGCGCTCCTGCCGATGACGGTCCTGATCATGATCGGGATGATCGTGCTCGCCCCGCGGATCATCGCCGCTTTCGGACCCAAGGTCCCGATCGTCGCCGGCCTGCTCATCCTCGCCGCCGGCCTGGGATGGATGGCGTTCATCCGGCCCGATGGCGGCTACTGGACCGATGCGTTCGGGCCGTCGCTCGTCGTCGCGTTCGGGCAGGCGCTGGCCTTCATCCCCTCGCTGCAGACCGCGATCTCGGCGGCACCGCCGGAGGAGGGCGGCCTGGCCTCCGGCATCGTCAACACGAGCTACCAGGTCGGCTCCGCGATCGGTCTCGCGGTCGTCTCGGCGGTCGCTGCAGGCTTCGGCGCGGGCGCGCTGGGCGACCCAGTGGCGCTGACCGGCGGCTATTCCGCGGCCTTCGTCGTCGCGGGCGCGATCGCCCTGCTCGGCGCGGTGCTCACGCTGATCCTGTTCCGCGCCCGGCGGGCCTGACGCGCGGCGGGGCGAGGGCTGCGGAGCTCCAGAGTCGGTGGGCCCCGCATCGTGTCTCCGGTCGAGACCGTGGATGTCCACGTCGTCTCGACCGGGGACGCCCGCGCCGTGCAGGCGGACGGTGACCGCGGCGCCGAAGAGCCGACGGAGGCTCGAACCTCTCGCGATCCGGGTGGGATTCTCCCTTTGATCGTGCGAACGTCGTGTGGTCGTCGTGGCGCTCGGATAGGAAGGTCGATGGCGGCGTGCGCCCCGATCGCGTCCGCTATCCATCCCCCATGGAAGGTCTTCTCATCGTGGAGAACAGCGAATCCTCCCTGTCCGAAGAACGAGTGATCGGACGACGCACGATCGTCAAAGGCGCCGCATGGTCCATCCCGATCATCGCCACGGCCACCGCCGTCCCGCAGGCGGCGGCCTCGACCGGCGGCTGCTCCGGAACGGTCCGGGTCACCGGGTACGGCCAGGCCAGAGACCTGGAGATCCCTCCCTGCGCGACGATCGTCACCTACGAGATCGCCGGCGCCGGCGGTGGCTATACCGGTAACGCACCGGGGCCGGACCGGGAGGCGGACGGAGGCCGAGGCGCGTTGCTGACCGGAACGCTGACGGGCGTGGCCGGACAGACCCTGCACCTCATCCCCGGCAACCCGGGCGAATCCTCTTCCACCACAAAACAGGCGCTCGGAGGTTCGGGGTACGGCCCTGGACGGGGCGGCCACAGCGGCGGCTTGCCTGGCCGTCCCGTCAACCTCGCCGCCGCGGCGGGCGGCGGGGCCTCTGGCATCGGCATCGGCTCCGTCCCTCTCGTCGTAGCAGGTGCCGGAGGCGGCGCAGGCACGTCGATCGCTTATCGATACCCCGATCAGAACCCGGTGGCGCTTGCGGGACCGGGCGGCGATGCCGGGCAGCCCGGAGGCACCTCGATAGTGCGGAACAGCGTCGCCGACGTCTCCGCGCAGGGAGGGCAACCTGGCGCGGGCAGGGTCGGCGGCGCGGGAGGTGCGGGAACGACGCAGAACGGGTGGGAGGGCGGCCCTGAGTCCGGCGGCAGCGGAGTGTTGGCCGCCCTGAACGAGTTCTCGGCGATGTCCGGCGGTGGCGGGTCCGGATACGGAGGCGGCGGCAGCGGCGGCATCAGCATATACGCGCAGAACGACTCGTCGGGCCAGCTCCTCCGTATGTTCATCGGTGGAGGGGGTGGCGGTGGCGGCTCCTACGTCAACCCCGCCTACGCGACCATGACCACGACCGACCACGCGGACAACAACGGAAAGGGGGCCGCGCGCACGCCGGCGGGCCCGGGCTGGATCGTCATCACCTACAGCTGAGGCGTGCGGTCGTCCGATCCGAGCCGCTTCACGGCGCCGGCTCGTGCCCGTTCAGCCCGCTCCCCGGAGCGCCGAGGCGACGAGGCGCTCGACGTCGAGGTCGGCGAGGGAGACCTTGAGGATGAGCAGCCGGTGGTAGCAGGCTCCCCAGAGCTGGTCGACGATGATGTCGAGGTCGGCGTCCGGGGAGAGCTCGCCGTGGCGTTGCGCGGCGCGCAGTCGTTCGCGCGCCAGCTCCCGTCGCGGGAGGGCGTACGCGGAGGACCAGGCCTCGCCGAGGCCGGGCTCGATCTGGGCCGCGCCGATGAGCTCCGAGATCGGCTTCCCGGCGCGCGTGAGGAGCCCGATGAACGACGTGATCTGCGTGACGAGGTCGGCGTGGAGGTCACCGGTGTCGGGGAACTCCAGTTCGGGCTCGCTCTTGAGGAAGTACGCCTCGGCGGCCAGCGCTCCCGGAGACGTCCACCACTTGTAGAGCGTGGTCTTGCTTGCCCCGGACTCCTTGGCGATCCGTTCGAAGGTGATCGCCTGGATCCCTTCCTCGATGAGGAGGCGGCCGGCGGCGGCCAGGACCTCGGCGCGGACCTCGGCGGCGGGGCGGCGACCGCGGCCTCGCCGCGGGGGAGGGGAGCCAGACATCTTCGTTCCTTTGCGGACCGTTCCTTTGTGGACGCTTCGTTCATTACGATGCTATCGTCATTTATGAACTTATCGTCCACATCCTACCTCGAGGAGAGATCATGACCACGAAGACGGATCGCGTCGCCATCGTCACAGGCGGCTCCGGCGGCATCGGGCGTGCGAGCGCCGAGCGCCTCGCGGCGGACGGCATGGCCGTCGTGGTGCACTACGCGGGCAACGAGGCGCGGGCGTCGGAGGCGGTCTCGGAGATCGTCTCGCGGGGCGGGCGTGCGATCGCCGTGGGCGGGGACGTGGCCGACGAGAGCGCCATGGCGACGCTGTTCGAGGCCGCGGAGCAGGAGTTCGGCGGCGTCGACGTGCTCGTGCACACCGCGGGGATCATGCCGCTGGCGCCGATCGCACAGCTCGACCTCGACGCGTTCGACCGCGTGCTGCGGACGAACGTGCGTGGCACCTTCGTGGTCAACCAGCTCGCGGCCCAGCGGATGCGCGAGGGCGGCGCGATCGTGAACTTCTCCACCTCCGTCACCCGCCTGCAGACCCCGGGATACGGCGCCTATGCGGCCTCGAAAGGCGCGGTCGAGGCGATCGGCCTGATCCTGGCGCGCGAGCTGCGCGGACGCGACATCACCGTCAACACCGTCTCGCCCGGCCCCACGGCGACGCCGCTGTTCTTCGAGGGGAAGACCCCCGAGCAGGTCGGCGGCATCGCCGCCGCGAACCCCATGGGGCGCCTCGGCACCCCGGACGACATCGCGGAGATGGTGTCGTTCCTCGCGGGCTCTGGCCGCTGGGTCAACGGTCAGGTGCTCTACGTCAACGGCGGCGCGGCGTGAGTCGACACCCGTCGTCCGTCACGCCTTGGCCGCTGGAGGAATCGCCCGCCCATCGCGTCCGGACGGTCTGACGGACGCGAACGACCCCGCACCCTCTCGACGAAGTGGGCGGGGGTCGTTCGTCCTCCAACTGGCCGACAGACATCGTTCCGCCCGCTGGGTAACCTCCAAAGCTCGGCGGGAGCATATGGCCCCGTCGGTGACGAACGGAGGAAGGTCTAGATGAAGGCACGCCGAGGGGTCCCGGAGCCAGGAAATGGCTGAGTTCGTATCAACCGACTTCGGCGCCTACACGCTCACCCTGCTCTTTGCGATCGGGGTGGGGATCAACGTCGCCTGAGGAACACGATGGGTGCACGTCGTCGCGAATCTGCTCACTCTGTCGGCGTTCGCCTGCCTGGCGATCGCGTTCTCGACACGCTTCTCGTGGATGGTTCCTGGGTTCCTGCTGGTCGCGGTGGCGACCTTCGTCCTCACCGATACCGTCCAACGGGCCAGGGACAAACGAGAGCCGCCGGCAACGGCCGTCGAGCAGGAAGAGCCCAGCGACGCGGACTGAACGCTCTCCCTCGCCGGACGCCGTGAGCTCCCCGCCTCATCCGAATGGAGAGGGGCGGGGAGCTTCTGCTGAGACGGTGGACGCGCGGGGGCGCCGCACTCATGGGTCCGGACGTATGGTGACCGCGCGAGGCGCCGTTCGTCCGGACGGGCCGCGGGGCCTCGCGCAGGAGGTTCCTGAGTGGAGGGGCTGACGGGAATCGAACCCGCGCTGTCTGCTTGGGAAGCAGAAGTTCTGCCATTGAACTACAGCCCCAGACCGGTTCGGCCGCGAAAACACGCGGCAGAACAGGGTGCGGCCAGCCTACCCGCTCGGCGGGGGATCGCCAAACGCCGGTGGTCGTCGCGCTGTCCCGGTCTCGATTTGTCCCCCGAACGGAGGACGCGCGAACGCTCCGAGCGGAGTAGATTCGGATTCTTGTACGGAGTCTAAGTAAGGACAGCCTCTCCTTGGCTGCCGGTGGTCCGGCGTGGGCGAGGGAAGATTGAGATACCTAGAATGTCTAGTACTATCAGTTGGGGAACGACGGCGATTCCTGACCGAGATGCCGATCAGCAGTCCGGAAACGGGCAAACCCTAAGGAGTCGAACTGGTGCATGAGCTGCTCACCTCGTCCACGGCAGGTCTCTACCGCTCCCTCGTCGCGCAGACCGCCTCTCGCGTCGCTGCTCGGTTCGCCGACACGGCGCAGCCCAGCTCGTGCGCCTCGCGCGACGAGCTGCAGCGGCTCGTCGACGCCGTCGACCTCGCAGGCTCCGGAGTGGGCGGTCCCTCGGCGATCCGAGAGATCGACGAGCTCTTCCTCGCCCACGCGGTCTGGTTCCACCATCCGGCCTACGCCGCGCACCTGAACTGTCCCGTCGCTCTCCCCGCCGTGGCCGCGGAGAGCGTGCTCGCCGCGGTGAACCCCTCCGTCGACACGTACGACCAGTCCAGGGTCGGCACCCTCATGGAGCGCCGGCTGATCGACGTGGTCGCCGGCTGGATCGGGTTCGACGCGGGTGACGGCGTCTTCGCGTCCGGCGGCACGCAGTCGAACCTGCACGGTCTGTTCCTCGCCCGGGAGGCGGCGATCGCGAAGGCCAGGGGCCCGCGCACCCCCGTCCTTCCTCGGCTGGTCGTCTTCGCCACCGCCTCCAGCCACTTCAGCGTGGGGAAGTCCGCGCTGCTGCTCGGCCTCGCCGAGGACGCGGTGATCGAGGTGGCCGCGGACGGCGAGGGGCGCATGCGGCCGGAGGCCCTGGACGCCGCGATCGCCGTGGCGACGAGCGCCGGGCGGCTGCCGATGGCCGTCGTCGCGACCGCCGGAACTACCGACCGCGGCGTGATCGACCCGCTCCTGCCGGTCGCCGAGGTGTGCGACCGGCGCGACGTCTGGCTCCACGTCGACGCCGCGTATGGCTGCGGGCTCCTCGTGTCCCGCCGTCGGCGTCACCTGCTCACCGGCATCGAGCGCGCCCGCTCGGTGACGGTCGACTTCCACAAGAGCTTCTTCCAGCCGGTCTCCTCCAGCGCGATCATCGTGCGCGATCCCCGCGATCTCGCCGCGGGCGCCTGGCACGCCGACTACCTCAACCCGCTGGAGAACGAGGAGCCGAACCAGGTCGACAAGTCGTTGCAGACCACTCGTCGCTTCGACGCCCTGAAGCTGTGGGTGACGCTGCGTGCGATCGGCGCCGATCGCATCGGCGAGATGTTCGACGCGGTGATCGATCTCGCCGACGAGGTCGGGGGGATCGTCGAGGCCGATCCGGAGCTGGAGCTCGTGGGACGCACCCAGCTCAGCACCGTGCTGTTCCACGTCCGGCCGGAGGGCGCGGAGCCGCCGGCTCAGGACGCGCTCGTCGCCCCCGTGCGCCGGGTGCTGTTCGAGTCGGGGCTCGCCATCGTCGCGAAGACCGTGATCGACGGTCGCCCGTGCCTCAAGCTCACGCTGCTCAATCCCGAGACCGCGCTCGACGACGTGCGGGCGATCCTGGGTCTGGTGAAGGAGACGGCCACGGCGCTCGCCGGCATCGGCGGTCGCGTCGACCTGATCGGGGCGGACGCGTGAGCGAGCGGGTGCACGACCTCGTCGGCGTCGGCATCGGTCCCTTCAACCTCGGGCTCGCGTGCCTCGCGCAGCCGACCGGGCTGGACGCGGTGTTCCTCGATCGCGCGGACGGCTTCCGCTGGCATCACGGCATGATGATCGAGGGCGCGACGATCCAGGTCCCCTTTCTCGCCGATCTGGTGACGATGGCGGACCCCGCCTCGGAGTTCTCGTTCCTGAACTGGCTGAAGCACACCGGGCGGCTCTACCCCTTCTACATCCGCGAGAGCTTCTACGCCCTCCGCACCGAGTACGACGCCTACTGCCGGTGGGCCGCGAGCCGGCTGCCGAACCTCCTGTGGGACCACGAGGTGGTCGGGATCGCCTACGAGCCCGCCGGCGATCTGTACATGGTCCACGCCATGCGCACCGACACCGGCGAGGAGCGCACGATCCGGGCCAGGCACGTCGTGGTCGGTGTCGGCACGCAGCCCCACGTCCCGGTGGGGCTGCGCGACGTCGCCGGACGCGCGGTGCACAGCGCGGAGTACCTGGAGAACCGGGACGCGTTGCGGGCCTCCGGCTCGATCACGATCGTGGGCAGCGGGCAGTCGGCGGCCGAGATCTATCGCGATCTGCTCGACGGCGCCCGTGCCGACGGCTACCGGCTGGACTGGATCACCCGATCGCCCCGGTTCTTCCCGATGGAATACACCAAGCTCACCCTGGAGATGACGTCGCCGGAGTACACCGACCACTTCCACCGCCTGCCGCTCAGCCTGCGTCAGCGCCTCGGGCGGGAGCAGCGGAGCCTGTACAAGGGCATCTCCGCCGATCTCATCGACGACATCTACGACACCCTCTACCGGCTGAGCGCCGACGGCCCCGTGCCGACGACGCTGCTCACCGACACCGAGGTGACCGCGGCCGACTGGGATGGCGGCGGCTTCCGGCTGAGCCTCCGGCACGGTCAGCTCGACCAGCGTCACGAGCACCGGACCGCGTCTCTGGTCCTTGCCACGGGCTACGCGGCCGAGACGCCGCCGTTCCTCTCCGGGATCGCCGACCGGCTGGACCGGGACCTGCTCGGCCGGCTCGACGTCGCCCGCGACTACAGCGTCGACGGGGGCCGGGGCCGCGTCTTCGTGCAGAACGGCGAGGAGCACACGCACGGCCTCACCGCCCCCGACCTCGGCTTCGGCGCCTGGCGGAACTCCTCGATCCTCGCCTCGATCACCGGGCGCGAGGTCTATCCGATCGAGCGGCGCATCGCCTTTCAGGAGTTCGGCATCCCGCAGTCCTCTCGCCGCTCGTCCCGGCACGCCACGGAGACGGCCCGATGAGCGTCGCCGACCTCGACATCGCCCTCGTCGCGGCCTACCCTCGGCGCGACGCCGCGGTGCTGCACGCCTGGCTGTCCGATCCGCACGCGGCCTTCTGGGGCATGGGGGGGCTCGACCGGGCCGCGATCGTGGACTATCTCGACGGTGTCCTGGCCCACCCCGCGCAGCAGGCGTGGCTCGGCCTGGTCGACGGCGCTCCGACGTTCTACGCCGAGACCTACGACCCGCTGCGGGTGCTGCTCGCAGGCGTCCGCGACCTCGCGCAGGGCGACCTCGGCATGCACGTGCTGATCTCGCCCCCCGCGGGCGAGCCGCGGCACGGCCTCACCGACGCCGTCTTCGCCACCGTGATGGCATGGTGCTTCTCCGCCCTCGAGGCCGAGCGCGTGGTGGTCGAGCCGGACGTCCGCAACGGACGCATCCGCCGCAAGAACGCGCGAGCCGGTTTCGCCGAGCTCCGTGAGGTGACGGTCGCCGACGGCGGGCACGCCAAGACGGCCATGCTGTCGGTGTGCACGCGGGCGTCGTTCGCGGCGTCCGAGCTCAGCTGCCTGATCCGCCGCGAAGGAGGACGAGCATGACCGCCCCGTCGCCGCGCACCGCCACGCCTCCGGAGACTGCTGCGCATCTGACCCCCGGCGCGCTCGATCGGGCGCAGCGCCATCTCGTGGCGAAGGCCGTCGCCGAGTTCAGCCATGAGCGCCTCATCACCCCTGAGCCGTGCGACGACGGCTGGCGGCTCCTGGTGCCGGCCGGAGACGTCGAGTACCGCTTCGCGGCGGCACGCCTGACGCTCGAACACTGGGTCGTCGATGAGGACAGCATCCGCCGGATCGTCGACGGGCACGACGCGGCGCCGGACGTCCAGGAACTGATCCTGGAGCTCCAGCCGCTGCTCGGGCTCTCGGACGAGCTCCTGCCGATCTATCTGGAGGAGCTCGCCTCCACGCTCGCCGGGGCGATGTTCAAGATCGCCAGGGGAGGCCCGACGGCGCAGGCCCTCGCGGACGCCGACTTCCAGACCGTTGAGACGGCGATGACCGAGGGACACCCCGTGTTCGTCGCCAACAACGGCCGCATCGGCTTCGGGGTGTCCGACCACGCCGCGTTCGCCCCGGAGTCCGGCCGCCCGTTCCGCATGGTCTGGCTCGCCGCCCGACGATCGGTCTCCCACCTGGCTCTCGGCGCCGGGCTGGACGCGGAGACGCTCCTCCGTGGTGAGCTGGACAGCGCCGAGCGGGCCCGCTTCGCCTCTCGCCTCCGGGACCTGGGCGAGGATCCTGCGGACTTCCACCTGCTGCCGGTGCATCCCTGGCAGTGGGAGAACCGGGTGACGATCACCTTCGCCCCCGACCTCGCCCGACGCGACCTCGTCCTGATCGGTGAGAGCGAGGACGAGTACCGGGCGCAGCAGTCGGTGCGCACGATGTTCAACGCCTCCCACCCGGAACGGCATTACGTGAAGACCGCGCTCGCGGTGCAGAACATGGGGTTCCTCCGTGGGCTCTCTCCTGCGTACATGCGGGTGACGCCGGCGA
Organism: Microbacterium sp. S308A+; assembly: GCF_049800815.1. Classification (NCBI taxonomy): domain Bacteria; kingdom Bacillati; phylum Actinomycetota; class Actinomycetes; order Micrococcales; family Microbacteriaceae; genus Microbacterium; species Microbacterium sp. S308A+. The sequence goes on from NZ_JBNAFT010000003.1 coordinate 264,745, forward strand.
TCAACGACTGGGCCGCCGATCTCGTCGCGGGCGACTCCACGCTGCGGGACGCCGGCTTCCGCCTGCTGCGCGAACGGGCCTCGATCGGATACGTCGGCGACGTCTACCACCGCACGCCCGAGCCGTCGGCTCATCGCAAGATGCTCGCCGCCCTCTGGCGGGAGAGCCCGGTTCCTCTCGTGTCCGGATCGCAGCGGCTGGCGACCATGGCCTCGCTCCTGCACCGTGACGCCGCGGGGGCGTCCGTGGCGACGGCGCTCGTCCGCGCGTCGGGGCTGCCGGCCGCCGAATGGGTGGGCGCCTGTCTGCACGCGTATCTGCGTCCGATCGTGCACTGCCTGCTCGCCCACGACCTCGCATTCATGCCGCACGGGGAGAACCTCATCCTGATCCTCGACGAGCATGTGCCGACGGGGGTGTTCATGAAGGACATCGGCGAGGAGGTCATGCTGCTCGCCGACCGCGCCGTGCCCGAGGAGATCCGCCGGATCATCTCGCCCGTGGACGACGAGGAGAAGGCGCTCGCGATCTTCACCGACGTCTTCGACGGCGTGCTGCGGCACCTTGCGGGGATCCTGCATCTGGACGGGACGCTGCCGGAGACGGAGTTCTGGCGGCTCGTGGCCGAGACGATCGACCGGCACGCGGCGGAGCACCCCGATCTCGACTCCCTCGTCGACCTGCGGGCCGACGCCTTCGCCCACTCGTGCCTGAACCGGCTGCAGCTGCGCAACACGCTCCGGATGGTGGACATCGCGAACCAGTCGGCCTCGCTCATCTACGCCGGCAGCCTGGAGAACCCGATCGGCCGCAGCCGGATCGACCCGTCGGCAGCCACGTCGGTGTTCACGCCTGCCGCTGCCTCGGCCCTTCCCTCCGCACCCGTGTCCGCGGGCGGGTGACGCGAACGCGGCGGCGGGCGTCGCGACGGCGGAGGCTGGCGTCGGCGGAGACCGGCAGAGATCGGCCGAGACTCAGCGCGGGTCCTCCCCGACCCGGTCATGGCTCTCGAGGCGCCTACGATCCCGATTGCGGCGAAGGCGGCGCGGGGTGTCCAGGGACTCCCGGGCGAAGCAGGCACGCATGGCGGTGGAGTCGGCGAAGCCGGAGCGCAGGGCGATCTCGTCCAGGGTGAGCCCGTCGGCGTCGGGATCGTTCAGCATCTCCAGCGCGAGATCCACCCGGGTGCGACGGAGGGTGCCGCGGGGTGAGCGGTCGTGCTCCGCGAACGCCCGTTGAAGATGCCGCTCGGAAAGGCCCAGATCGGCGGCGAGGGCCGCGACGCTGTACTCCTGGTCGGAAGCCTTGACCCGGATCAGCGCCTGTGCGCGCTCATAGACCCCTTCGCCCCGCTTCCGTTCGTCGGTGCCTGACGCCTCGACGATCATCCCTCTCGCTCCCTCGATCAGGAGGTGTTCGAGGACGTACTGGGCGGCGGCCGTCGGAGGCGGGCCGGTCCGGAGGCCGTCCGCGGTCGCGGTGAGCAGCCCGCGCAGCGAGCGGGTGAGGACCGTCTCTGAGACCCGTCGCGGAAGGGCGGCGCTGTTCTCTGCGGCCGCCTGGAGGGCGCTCCGTTCGGCCCAGAGCACGAGGCACGACCCCGCGTCGTCCCAGGTGACGCGCTCGGGTCTCCCTCGCTGCAGGAAGAACGGAGCGGGTGAGGCGGCGGCCTCCTCCCTGCCGAGGAGTACGCCGGCGTTCTCCGGGAACACGACGGCGACCGGTTCGGCCAGCCCGTACGCCGCCGACAGCGTCCCGGCCGCGCCCGGCCACGCCCAGCGGGCGGGTTCCGTCCAGACCATTCGCCGGATGACGATGCCCCTGCAGCGAAGGACGAATGCCGCAGGCTTGTCGGATGTCTCCTCGAAATGCCCGAGAAGCTCGCTGTCCTCGTGATCCACCTCGGCCCCCTCTCGCGCAGCGGCGGTCGCAATGCGCGATTTGGGGGACTGATCACGTTCTACCAGGCCTTCTCTGAGGAGAACCGGAGAGAGGCGTGGAGGAGAGGCCTCGGCATCCGCCGTGCCCGCGGTTAGGCTGGTGTCCGTGCTGCTCTCCGATCGGGATATCCGTGCCGGGCTCGATGAGGGAAGGATCGGGCTCGACCCGTTCGAACCCTCGATGATCCAGCCTTCGAGCATCGATGTGCGCCTGGACCGCTACTTCCGGCTGTTCGACAACCACAAGTACCCCTTCATCGATCCGTCTGAGGACCAGCCCGAGCTGACCCGCCTCATCGAGGTCGCGCCGGACGAGCCGTTCATCCTGCATCCGGGGGAGTTCGCCCTCGGCGCGACGTTCGAGCGGGTCACCCTTTCCGACGACATCGCCGCGCGTCTGGAGGGGAAGTCCTCGCTCGGGCGTCTGGGCCTGATCACGCATTCGACCGCAGGGTTCATCGATCCCGGTTTCACCGGCCACGTCACCCTCGAGCTCGCCAACGTCGCGACCCTGCCGATCAAGCTCTGGCCGGGGATGAAGATCGGCCAGCTGTGCTTCTTCCGCCTCACCTCTCCGGCGGAGAACCCGTACGGATCCGGTCCCTACGGCAATCGGTATCAGGGTCAGCGCGGACCGACCGCCTCGCGCTCGTTCCAGGGCTTCCACCGCACCGACGTCGGCGTGACCGACAGCGGCGCGATCGGCGGCTAGCTGTCTTCCGTGGCCGCGCTCTCTCGGCCCGGGGCTCCTCGTCGCCAGGAGCTCTGCGGTCGAGCCGCCATACGCTGACGATATGTCGTCGGTCCTACCGTGGCCGTATGAGACGACGAGGGTTGTGGACGGCCGGGTTCCTGGCTGTGGTGTTGGTCCTTCTCAGCGCCGTTCCGGCGCAGGCGATCTCGGGGGGCAGGGACTCGACAGAACCGTACTCGTTCATGGGGGCGTACAAGCCGGACCAGCCTGTGCCGCCGGGGCCGGGCGGCAACGGGTGCGGGGTCTCGCTGCTGGCACCGCAGTGGGCGCTGACGGCCTCGCACTGCATGAAGAACAACGATGCCAAGGCCGGGAGCCCGGTGGGATGGACGGTGCAGGTCGGCTCGTCCGACGTGACCTCGGGCGGGGAGACCGTCGAGGTCGAGAGATTCTTCCGTCTGGCGAGCAACAAGGAGGGCTTCTTCGGCAGGGACATGATGATGCTCCGGTTGCGCACTCCCGTGCAGGCGAAGCCCATCCCGCTTGCGTCGACGTCGCCGGCCGCGGGGACGCCGGGCCGTATCCTCGGCTGGGGCGACACCTGCGCGGAGGGCGACAGGTCGTGTGGCCCCGCCTATCCCACCCGGCTGCAGGAGGCGGACACGGTCCTGAGGCCGTTGTCCGATTGCCCGAGCGGCGGCGAGGGCGAGCTGTGCGTCGGCACGGCTGACGGCGGCCCGAGGGGAAAGGCGGGGAACGCGGACTCCGGAGGCCCTCTCGTCGTTCGAGAGGGCGGCGAATGGCGCCTCGCCGGCGTCCTTTCCGGTCCCGAGGAAGGGGCTGAGGGGATCGCCGGCCTCTACACCGATGTCACGCGATATCGAGCCTGGGTCTCGGACACCATGCGTGATTTCGAGAGCATCCCGGATGATCCGATCGACAACGGGATGAGAGGCTATCCCGCCCTGCGTGACTGCTCCTCATCGATCGTGCGCACCGAGTCCTCGGAGGACGACGACCCCGCTCTCCTCCTCACCAACGGGCACTGCGTGGCGGCGGTGGACAGGAGCATCGGGCGCCCGGCACCGGGTGCGGCGATCGTGGATCGCGCCCTCCCCGGCACCTCCGTGGCGATCACGGACGAGAAGGGGTACCGGATGACGAGTGCACCGGTCGACCGGCTGATGTACGCGACCATGACCGGCACGGACATCGCCGTCTTCCGGTTGGGCAAGTCCTATGCGCAGCTGACGGCCGAAGGGGCGAAGGTCCTCCGTCTTGTCGCGACCCCCGCTCTGGCAGGCGCCGCGGTGATGCTCATGAACACCGGAGGCGCGCCGATGGCCTGCACGGTCGAGGCCATCGTCCCGACGCTGCGTGAGGCCGGGTACGAGGTGAAGGACGCTCTTCGCTATGCCAGAAGCACGGCCTGTGAGACCTATCCCGGCACGTCGGGCTCGGCGCTCGTCGCCGGAGACGGGCTGACCGTCGTCGGCATCAACAGCACCAGCAACCGGGATGGCGCGCTCTGCGCGGAGGACAACCCGTGCGAGGTCCGTCCCGACGGGAGCGTGACGGCCATCGCCGGGCGGGGCTACGGCACGCAGACGTTCGGGATCGGTCAGTGCTTCGTCACGGGATCGCGGCTCGAGCTGGGCCGAACGGGATGCGCGCTCACCGGCGCGGTTCCCGCCCCGACGCCTGCGCCGGACCCGACGCCCGCTCCGGACCCGACGCCTGCTCCGGAGCCGACGCTGAACCCGACGATCGCACCGACGCCGTCGGCCTCCCGCAGCGCCTCCGGGACGCGCGCGGCGACGAGGCCCGACCTTGCCGTCACGGGCGGGGGCGTGCCCTGGCCGGCGATCCTCGGCGCCCTCGTCGTCGCCGGGGGTGGGACCTTCCTCGTCCTCCTCGCCAGGAAGCGATCCGGCCGCCGGGGGTAGTCGCCGACGAGCGTCGGACGCCGGTCGCCGCGGTCACCGGTCCTTCATCCGAACCGCGGACGATCCGGCGGACGCTGGTCCGGGTGCGGGATCGCCGCCGGGGCGAGGGTGGAGACATGACCACGACCGCCCCCGTCCCTGTTGCCGCTCCCGTCGCCGCGGCTCGACCGTCGTTCGGTCGGGGCGGGAGGAAAGGCCGGGTCGGCTCAATTTTCTCGGGTCGGCTCAATGCGGTCGGCTCTAGCGGTGAGATCGGCCCGACAGAAGTGCATCGATCCGACGAACTCGGGGACGATCTCGTCGCCCTGGGCGGTGAGCCGGATCTGGTGACGGATATGGACGTCGACGGACGCGAGGAGCCGCTCGACCGCTTCTGCTGTCCGCTCCCGCGCGGAGGCGGGGAGGGCGCGAGGGCGGCGGTCGAGCTCATGAGAGGACGAACCGGGCCTCGCGTCGGCTATTCCGTCGAGGCCCGGTTCGGGCGGGGCACACGCGTCCCGTGATCAGTCGTGAAGGTGGATGTGGAGGTGCCGGGCCCGGCCGTCGTGCGGTCCGAGGCCGTGACCGGGCATGCCGTGGCGGCCGTGATGCGCGCGGTGGCCGCAGCGTTCGCCGCTGCCGGTGTGACGGGCATCGCCGTGGTCGTGCGCGTGGCCGTGCTGACGGGTGCTGTCGGCGCCGAGCCGGTGTCCGCCATGGTGGTGCTCGTGGCGGGCGAACCCTCCGAAGTCGCGGCGATCGCGGCCGGTGCGAGGAAGGCGCATGCCCTCGTGCCAGCCGAGCTCACGGGCGACCTTCTCGAGCGAGGAGGTCATGACGGCGAACTCCTCGGGCTCGACGGCGGCGGCGACGCGGGCGCGGATGTCGTCGACGATCGAGCCCAGCCGATCCTTCGCCGCACGGCCCTCGTCGGTCGGGGTCCAGCCGTGGTCGTCGGGGGAGACCCAGCCGAGCTCCACGAGGCGGCGGAGCTTCTCCGCCCGGAGCGGCCGGCCGGCCGGCACGGTGCCGTCGACGAGGTTCAGGAGCCGCCAGTCGCGGCGGGTGATCCCTTCGCGCTCGAACGCGGTGGCGAACTCGGCGCGCAGGAGGCGGTCGACGGCGGTGATCCAGAAGCCGAACGGCCGCTCGGCGCCGTGGGAAGGGGCGTTCTCGGGAGCGACGCCGTCGGGGGTGTTCTCAGAGGCGGTGTTCTCGGTGGTCATGAGGTGATCCTTTGCTTGTCATATTGCATGTGAATGCAGTCTGACATGTAAATAGTTCTCATGTCAAGCAACATGTAAAATCGCCTCATGACCTCTGCGAACCATGACGCCCTGGCGGGCGGGGAACCCGATCCGGTGGAGGCGATCGCGGCGGCCCTGGGCCGTTTGCGCGGCCGCGGCCGCGGTCCCCACGGTCCCGGACCGCATGGCCACGATCTCCCGCACGAGGCGCCGGGAAGACACGGCGGCCGACGGGGGGGCTCGCACGGTTCGCACGCGGGTGCTCACGGCGGTCTGCATGAGGTGCCTGGTCGCGACCGCGGTGATGGGCCACGGGTGGGGCGGGGTGGCTGGCGGAGTCCGTGGGGGGGAGATCCCGCCGGGCGGCACGGCGCACCGGCGGTGTTCCGTATGCTCGAGGCGCTCGCGAAGGAGGACCTCAGCGTCAGCGCCCTGGGCGAGGCGATCGGCGTCGATCAGCCGCGTGCGTCCCGCCTCGTGCAGCAGGGGGTCGAGCACGGATGGGTGCGCAGGGAAGCGGATCCGGACGATGCCCGTCGCACCCGGATCGCCCTGACGGACGAGGGGGGGAAGCTGGTCCGCGGCGTCCGCGGTCAGCGGAGAGAGCTTCTGGGGCAGGCGCTCGAGGTGTTCTCGGCGCAGGAGCGGACCGAGCTCGCCCGGCTCCTCACCAAGCTCGCCGACAACTGGCCTGCCTGAGCTCTCCCGCTCGGCTCACTCCCTCTGCCTCGCTTTTGTCGGTCGGATTAAGTTCGTCGGGCCGATTCGGGCCTCCGAGCCGACAGACGTGAATCGGCCCGACGGCACGAGATTGCCTCGGCAGAGGTCTCGACCGGGGGGGCTGGCCGAGCGATCAGGAGATCCGCTCGCGCACCGGGAGCAGCAGCAGGAAGCCGAGGAGCAGCACCAGGACGATCCCGAGGATCCCGAAGGCCGTCGCGCTCGTGGCGACGATGAGGACGGTCCATGCGCTCGATGCCATCCAGCTCGCGGCGCGTCCGGTCGTCGCGTAGAGCCCGAAGATCTCCCCTTCCCGGCCGGCGGGGGTGACGCGGGCGAGGAAGGAACGTGACGCGGCCTGGGCGGGCCCCACGAACGCGCAGAGGATCAGCCCGCCGATCCAGAAGACCGTCTTGCCCGCGTCCACCAGCAGGAACACCGCGACGCCCGACAGCACCATCGCGGCGAGCGAGGTGAGGATGACGCGCTTGGGGCCGAAGCGGTCGTCGAAATGGCCCGCGATGATCGTCGAGACCCCCGCGATGAGGTTGGCCGCGACGCCGAAGATCATGAGCTCCAGGAACTCGAAGTGGAACACGGTCTTGGCGATGACGGCGCCGAATGCGAACACGCCGGCGAGCCCGTCGCGGAACACCGCGCTGGCGAGGAGGAACCAGAACGTCGGCCGCGTGCGCGGCTCGCGGGCGAGGCCCACGACGTCCCGGACCAGGACGACGTAGGACGCGAAGAAGCCGACCTTGCGCTCGGGCCGGCCGAGCGAGGGCTCGGGGACGTTCAGGAAGATCGGGATCGAGAAGACGATCGCCCACAGCGCGCAGCCGAGCGCGATGAGCCGGAACGGCAGCCCGCCTTCGGCGGACAGCCCGAACCACCCCGACGTATAGAAGACGATCACGAGGACGAGCGCGACGATCCCGCCGATGTAGCCGAAGCCCCAGCCGAGGCCGGAGATCTTGCCCACGGTCCGTGGCGTCGCGATGCCGATGAGCATGGCGTTGGAGTTCACCGCCGCGATCTCGCCGAAGACCGCCCCCGCCGAGATGAGGGCGACGCCCAGCCAGAACAGCGGGGGCGACGGCTCCACGAACCACAGCCCGAGCATGCAGAGGATCAGTGCGCCGGTGCCGATCCCCAGCCAGAGGCGCTGCCGCCCCGCCGCGTCCGCACGCTGACCGAGCACGGGGGCGATGAGCAGGATCGCGATCCCGGCGATGGTCGAGCCGAGCCCGAGCCCGCTGGTGAGGTCCGCGATCGCGGCGACCTTCGCGGGGTCCCCGTCATCGAGGGCGGCGACCGAGGCGGGGAGGAAGGCATCGGTCGTGAGGTAGAGGGCGGTGAAGACGAAGGTGAGGATGACGGTGTTGAACGGCTGCGTGGCCCAGTCCCAGAGCGCCCAGGAGTAGATCTGCTTCCTGGTCGCCGGCTCCTCGCCGCGCAGGTCGAGCCCGACGACGGCGACCGCGCCGCTCGTGGCCGTCGCTGACGGGTGCGGATCGCCGGCAGGGGAGCCCGGACGCTCTGGCGTGCTCATGCCCGAAGTCTGGCCGTGCCGGGTGAACGACAGGTGGCGGCGCGCCGGAGGACGGCCGGCGATCCGGTAGCGTCGGGCATGCCCGAGGCCGTGCTGTTCGAGGGCGAGAGTGATCGCCTCGCCTTCGAGGCGGCTGCGCGCGTGCGCGGAGCGACCGTTGCCGCGGAGCGCATCGTGCTCGGCGGCATCACCAACCTCCGTGCCGCGCTCGTCTCGCCGGAGCTCGCGGAACGACGGGTCTTCGTGCTCTACGACGTCGCCGAGCGCCGTTACGTCGCAGGGGCGCTCGCCGAGGCCGGGACGCTGCCGCCGGTCCCGGCCTCGGCTCCGGCTCTGTCCCCGCCTCCGGCTCTGTCCCCGCCTCCGGCTCTGTCCCCGCCTCCGGCTCTGTCCCTGCCGCCCGCCCCTGCCGCGGTCTCGGCCGCGGCCCCGGCGACCGTGCCGGGCCACGACGGCTCGGCCGGCGGTCCCGGCTCCGGCGGCGGTCCCCGTTTCGGCGGCGGTCCCGCGGGCGGAGGCGGTTCCGCGGGCGGCGCGCCCGGGGCCGCGGACGACGCCGTGCTGGAGGCCCTCGGCTGCTTCGGGTGCGACCGCGATCTGGAGGACGAGGCGATCCGCGCCGCCGGCGCCGAGACCGTGCTGGCGACGCTGGAGGCCAGGGCGGAGCTCGACCTCTTCCGCGTCTTCCAGGGGCAGCCCGCGCAGCGCGGGCGTCCGGTGGAGGCGCAGCTGCACCGTTTCGCCGGGACCGCGGCCGGGCGCAAGGCCCGCTTCGCGGCCGACGTGATCGCCGCGCTCCCGCCCGCCCGGATCCCTCCGCCGCTCGCGCGCCTGCTCGACGCCCTCGACCGCTGACCCGCCGCGGCCCCGCTCCCGCGCAGGCCTCAGCCGAAGGACTCCGCCACGAGCTCCGCGAAGAGGTCCTCCGGGTCGCACGCGATCCGCTGCCGGCTGAACCAGGCGCACACGTTCACGCAGTCGCGGTGCAGCAGATCGAGACCCTGCGGATTGGCGACGGTGTCGATGATCTGCGGCAGGTCGATCACGATCACGCGCCCGTGATGCACGAGCAGGTTGTACGGCGAGAGGTCGCCGTGCGCGAGCCCGGCCCGAGCGAAGACGCGCATGATCTCGACGACCTGCGCGAAGGAATCGGCGAGATCTGTCCGGTCGTGCCGGGCCTGGGCGAGTCGTGGTGCGGCGATCCCGTCCGCGCCGATGAACTCCATGAGAACCTCGGTTCCGCTGACCTGGACGGGGTAGGGGACGGGCGCGCCGAGCTCCCACATCCGGCGAAGCGCCTCGAACTCCGCGAAGGACCACTGCGCGGCCGCGACGTCTCGTCCATGCGTGGACTTCCGTGCCAGCGCGCGAGCGTCGCGGGAGTTCCGGGTGCGTCGTCCTTCGGAGTAGACCGCCGAACGGTGGAAGTCGCGGTGCTCCGTGCCGCGGTACCGCTTGGCTGCCAGGAGCGAGCGCTGCGCCGGTTCCCCGGGAACTGCGCGTTCGAGGAGGAAGACGTCCGCCTCCTTGCCGGTCTTGAGGATGCCGAGCTCGGTGTCGACGGCGCCGGCCGAGGTCACGACCCAGGGCGGCCGTGGCTCGGGGCCGCGTTCGGTCGGGGTCGAGGCGGGCCAAGTGGACCAGCGCTGGCCGTCGGCGAGCTCGACGTCGGCGAAGGCCAGGCCCTCCGCGTCCGGGTGTGGCTCGGACGCGGAAGACGACGGAGAGGACGGGAGAGGGGAGAAGGCGTCGGACGACGCGAAGGAGGATGTCACGAGAAGGGCTCCGGGAGTGCGGAGGCCGCTCGTGCGTGCGGAGCGGCCTCGTCAGAGAAGGGGATCGGCGAAGGGCGCGACAAAGACGGTGTTCATCGTTCGCTCCTTCCTCGGATCCCGGGGCGCTTCCCGGTGTCCGCCGATTCTATGCGCCATCCGGCGGGCTGTCGACCGGTCGGCGGGACCGCGTCCTCGCCGTGCCGCGGCCGCTCGGCTCGCGCCGGGGCGCGAGAGAGGGCAGAGTCATAGGCGGGAACCATACGCTGACTGTGTCGATCCGAGGAGAGCCTGTGTTCACGACGCCCGCCCGCCTGTTCCGCGTCCTCGCGATCGCGGAGGCGATCACCTGGACCCTGCTGATCGGCGCGCTGATCGCCCGTGCGGCCGGAGGCGTCCCGGTCCTCGTCACGATCGCGGGCGGGATCCACGGCTTCGTCTTCCTCTCCTACGGTGCGATGGCCGTGCTGCTCGCGTTCCACCAGAGGTGGCATCCCGGGGTCGCGGTGCTCGCGGTGGCGAGTGCGATCGTCCCCTACGCCACGATCCCGGTGGAGGTCTGGCTGCACCGCACCGGCCGCCTCGACGGGGCATGGCGGCTCGCCGAGACCGACGATCCGCGCGACCGCACGTGGTACGACCGCACGATGCGGTGGTTCCTGAGGCGGCCGTGGGTGCTGGCGCTGCTGATCCTCCTCGCGGTCGTCCTGCTCTTCGTAGTGCTGCTCCTCATCGGCCCGCCCGGGGGTCGTTGACGCTCACGCCCCTCCGAAGTTGAGTCCAGGCGCCTCAACTTTCTTGACAGCTCCGCCAGGCTGCCCTATCCTTGAGTCATCGCGACTCAGGTTTCCGGAGGGGCAGGGACCCCGGGTCGTCCGCAGACTTTCCAGAACCCACGAACAGCCTCACGAAGGAGAAACACATGGCACGTGCTGTCGGTATCGACCTCGGTACGACCAACTCGGTCGTCAGCGTCCTCGAGGGCGGCGAGCCCAAGGTCATCGCCAATGCCGAGGGCTTCCGCACCACCCCCTCGGTGGTCGCCTTCACCAAGGACGGGGAGGTGCTCGTCGGCGAGACCGCCAAGCGCCAGGCCGTCACCAACGTCGACCGCACGATCGCCTCGGTCAAGCGCCACATGGGAACCGACTGGTCCTTCGACGTCGACGGCAAGAAGTGGACGCCGCAGGAGATCTCCGCGCGCATCCTCATGAAGCTCAAGCGCGACGCCGAGGCCTACCTGGGAGACACGGTGACCGACGCGGTCATCACCGTCCCCGCCTACTTCAACGACGCCGAGCGCCAGGCCACCAAGGAGGCCGGCGAGATCGCGGGCCTCAACGTCCTGCGCATCATCAACGAGCCCACCGCTGCGGCTCTCGCCTACGGTCTCGACAAGGGCAAGGAGGACGAGCTGATCCTCGTCTTCGACCTCGGCGGCGGGACCTTCGACGTCTCCCTCCTCGAGGTGGGCAAGGACGACGACTTCTCCACGATCCAGGTGCGCGCCACGGCCGGAGACAACCGTCTCGGCGGCGACGACTGGGACCAGCGTCTCGTCGACTACCTCATCAAGCAGTTCAAGGACTCGACCGGCGTCGACGTCTCCGGTGACAAGATCGCCCTGCAGCGTCTGAAGGAGGCCGCGGAGCAGGCCAAGAAGGAGCTGTCCTCCTCGACCTCGACCAGCGTCAACCTGCCCTACCTCTCGCTCACCGAGAACGGCCCGGTGTCGCTGTCCGAGACGATCACCCGCGCGAAGTTCGAGGACCTCACCAAGGACCTCCTCGACCGCACCAAGAAGCCGTTCGAGGATGTGATCCGCGAGGCCGGCATCAAGGTCGGCGACATCGCGCACATCGTGCTCGTCGGCGGATCGACCCGTATGCCCGCCGTCGCCGATCTCGTCAAGCGCGAGACCGGCAAGGAGGCCAACAAGGGTGTGAACCCGGACGAGGTCGTCGCGGTCGGCGCGGCCCTCCAGGCCGGCGTCCTGAAGGGCGAGCGCAAGGACGTCCTCCTCATCGACGTCACCCCGCTGAGTCTCGGCATCGAGACCAAGGGCGGCATGATGACCAAGCTCATCGAGCGCAACACGGCCATCCCGACCAAGCGCAGCGAGACCTTCACCACCGCCGACGACAACCAGCCGTCGGTCGCGATCCAGGTCTTCCAGGGCGAGCGCGAGTTCACGCGCGACAACAAGCCGCTGGGCACCTTCGAGCTCACCGGCATCGCCCCTGCTCCTCGTGGCATCCCGCAGATCGAGGTCACCTTCGACATCGACGCGAACGGCATCGTGCACGTGTCCGCGAAGGACAAGGGCACGGGCAAGGAGCAGTCGATGACCATCACCGGCGGCTCGTCGCTCAGCAAGGACGACATCGACCGGATGGTGCGTGAGGCCGAGGAGCACGCGGCCGAGGACAAGAAGCGCCGTGAGTCGGCCGAGGTCCGCAACCAGGCCGAGACCCTGTCGTACTCGATCGAGAAGCTCATCTCGGAGAACGAGGACAAGCTCCCCGAGGACGTGAAGACCGAGGTCAAGGCCGATGTCGACGCGCTCAAGACCGCGCTGGCGGGCGAGGACGACGAGGCTGTCAAGGCCGCGTTCGACAAGCTCAACCAGTCGCAGACCAAGCTCGGCGAGGCGATCTACGCCCAGTCCCAGGCCGACGCCGCACAGGGCACCCCGGCTGGCGACGGCGCTCCCGAGGGCGGCTCGTCCGCCCCCGAGGAGGACGTGGTCGACGCCGAGGTCGTCGAGGACGAGGACGAGAAGAAGAAGTAATGACGGCCAAGGACTTCGACGAGAACGACAGCGTTCCCGCTGAGGGCCAGGGCGAGGGGTCGGAGGCTCAGGCCTCCGGCCCCGCGCCGCAGGGGCCCGGCGCGGAGGACGCCACGGTGAACGACGTGACCGAGGGCGAGGAGCTCACGGTGGACGACATCCTGAACGCCGCCCAGAGCGCGGATGCCGCAGCGGGCGACGACGCGATCGTCGACGCCGAGAACGCGCTCCTCGGCGACCTCAAGCGCCTGCAGGCGGAGTACGCCAACTATCGCCGGCGCACCGAGGAACAGCGCGTCGTCGAGGTCGAGCGGGCGAGGGGTGAGGCCGCGAAGGGCCTTCTCCCCGTGCTCGACGACCTGGCGCGCGCCGAGCAGCACGGCGACCTCACGGAGGGGACCCCGTTCGCCGTGATCGCCGAGAAGGTCCGCGGCGTGGTCGAGCGGCTCGGCGTGGTCGCCTACGGTGCGGCGGGTGACGAGTTCGACCCGCAGCAGCACGAGGCCATCTTCCAGCAGCCCACCCCCGGCGTCGAGAAGACGACGATCCTCGAGGTCGTCGAGGTCGGCTATCGCCTGGGCGAGGTCGAGCTGCGACCGGCCAAGGTCGTCGTCGCCGTCCCCGCCGAGTGACGGCGCAGGACCGGATGAGGGTGCAGAGGAGCGAGGTGATCGATGGCTAGCCAGGACTGGCTCGACAAGGACTTCTACAAGGTCCTCGGTGTCTCCAAGGACGTCTCCGACGGCGATCTGAAGAAGACCTACCGCAAGCTCGCGCGAAAGTACCACCCCGATTCGAACCCCGGCGACAGCGCCGCAGAGGCGAGGTTCAAGGAGATCAGCGAGGCCTATGCCGTGCTGAGCGACAAGGAGCAGCGCGCGGAGTACGACCAGATCCGGGCGATGGGTGCCGGCGGCGCCCGCTTCACGGCGAGCGGCGGAGGCAACGGCGGTTTCGAGGACGTGTTCAGCGGCTTCAACCGGGGCCGCGGTCAGAACGCCGACTTCGAGGACATCTTCGCGATGTTCAACCAGGGCGGCGGGGGCGGCTCCTTCGGCTCCGGTCGGTTCGGGCAGCCCTCGGGCGGGTTCCGAGGCTTCGGCGGACCGCAGCGCGGCGCCGATGTCACTGCGCGCACCACGCTGGACTTCCGCACCGCCGTGAAGGGCGACACGATCACGCTCCAGGGCGAGGACGGCAAGCCGTTCAAGGTGAAGATCCCTGCGGGAGTGGCCGACGGGCAGAAGATCCGGCTGCGCGGTCGTGGTCGTCCGTCGCCGGACGGCGGCGAGAGCGGCGACATCGTCATCTCGGTGACCGTGCGTGCGCACCCCGTGTTCACCCGTGACGGGCTCAACCTGCGCATGACGGTCCCGGTGACCTTCACCGAGGCCGTGCTCGGCGCGACGATCGAGGTGCCGACACTGGGCGGCGAGACCGTCAAGCTCAGGGTCGCGCCAGGAACGCCGTCCGGTCGGGTGCTGCGTGTGAAGGGGCGCGGCGTGACGAGTGCCAAGGGGACCGGGGATCTGCTCGCCCAGCTCGAGGTCGCCGTCCCGACGCATCTCGACGAGGCGGCGAAGGAGGCGCTCGCGCGTTTCCACGAGCTCGAGCCCGCGGAGAACCCGCGGGCCGACCTCCTTTCCCAGGCGCGGGGCTGATCGCGATGCGTCCGTCCGGGCAGGCTCTGCGATGACATCGGAGGTGACGACGTGAACGAGGGGCGGATGGACGCCGACACCCCGGTGTTTGCCATCGCCGTCGCGGCGGAGCTCGCCGGCATGCATCCGCAGACTCTGCGCCAGTACGACCGCATCGGCCTCGTCGTGCCCGGTCGTACGCGGGGCGGCTCGCGCCGGTACTCGACTCGCAACATCGAGCAGCTGCGTGAGGTCGCCCAGCTCTCGAGCGAGGGCATGAGCCTGCCCGCGATCGCGCGGCTGCTCGATCTCGAGGACGAGACCCGTCGCCTGCGTCGCCGGGTGGCGGAGCTCGAAGAGGCGCTGCGCGTCGAGCGCGCGAGCCGTCCCGGGGTGCGCATCTTCGCCGCGGGGACGACCGGCCAGGTGGTCACGGTCCCGTCCGGGCGCCGGATCCGCCGATCCACCGAGGTGGTGCTGTGGCATCCGCGGATCGCCCCCGCCGGCGATCCCGACGACACCGACCGCTGACCGTCGCCGGCGCTCTGGAGTGGGCGGACGGGCGAGACCGCAGCCGCATCGGCAGACGGGCTGGGGGAGTAGGCCGTCTCTGCGTGCCGATGCGACCCCGGGCGCCGTCACGCCAGCGGGATGCTCGTGCAGCGGGAGTGCGGATCGAGCGACCTGTTCGGCTCAGGCAGACACGGACGAGGATCGGTCATCGGGTCCCAGGGCTCGCCGGTGTCGAGGGGGATGGCGTTGGTCATGGGGAGGCCGTGCACGGCCAGGAGGTATTCGACCCACTGACGGATCTGCGGTCTCGTGAGCACCGTGTCGAAGCGAAGGACCTCGGCGATGTCGACGGCAGAGGTCAGCGTCTCGCCCGTCGTGTCCTGAACGGCACCGATGGTCATCCACGGGGCGGACTCGAGCGGCGCGCTCGCGGTGACCAGAGGCGCCTCCGAAGCGGGGTCGTAGAGGAGCTCGTTGTAGGGGGTCTCGACCGGATCGCCGCCGAGGCAACGATTGATCTGCCCGGAGGCGAAGCGCCGATTGAACGGAGTGCGCCATTGTGTGACGAAGACCTTCCACGGGCCGACGCCGATCGTCGTGTGGACGGTGCGGCCGCGGAGCGCGGAGTCACGGCCGGCGTCGCCGGCGGGATCCGCGAAGCGGATGTCCAGACCCTGATGGCTCACGCGCGAGTACGGCCCGTATCCGACCATGGCGCCGGAGGCGTCGGCGTTCGCGATGAACGCGGATGCGCTGTGATCGGTCATCCGGGCCACGGTCAGCACGGTGAGTCCCTTCGCCGAGGTCCCGGCGGCCGAGGGAACCACGAGTCGGGACACGTCCGCTCTGCTGAAGCGAAGCGCCGGTGATCCGTTGGGTCCGTCGGCGATGAGCCGGGGGCGGGAGTCGGTGCCGTTGAACCAGCCGTTGCTCGTCGGCGCCTGGAACGCGATCGCGGCCTGTCTGACGCCGGTCGGATCGGCGATCGACGAGGTCCACGTGCCGATGGAGTCGAGCGCTGTGCGCCCTGCGAAGTCATCCGTTCGGAACCACTGCGTCGGTGTGGTGGAGGTCGGGGTGGGAAGTGCGCGCGTCGCCGCCGTGGCGCTGACCTTCACCACGTTCGATGCGATCGATGCGCCATGGGCGGTCTTGGCGTAGATCCAGTACCAGTAGTCGGTCCCGTTGGGGCGCAGGAGGTCGATGCCGCCCCGGATGTAGGAGCGTTGTCCCATGCCCGTCCCGCCGCGCGCAGGGTCGGAGTGAGTGGCGGAGCGATAGAGGGAGAAGCCGGTGATCGGCGAGCCGCCGTCGGAACGAGTGATCCAGCTGAGATCGATGCGCCCGTCGAACCCACGGGCGGACAGCAGCGGCGCCTCGGGAGCCTTCGGGCGTCGAGCGAGAGAGGAGACCTCCGGGATCGTGACCTCCCAGACCTCCGCATCCTGCGTGCCGGCCGAGTAGGTGGGGTAGAGGCGGACGACGCCGTCGCGCTCGAGCCCTTCGGGGTCGATGTAGGCGCCGGTGATGCCGGGGCGAGGGAACGCGGGGGAGCTCTCGATGACGTAGGATCGCCAGGCATATCCGTCCTCGCTGGTGAAGAGATATGTCTTGCTGAATCCCGCCGGCGTGTTGCCGCCGCCGTGTGTGGCGCAGGCGACGACGACGATCGTTCCGGACTTGGTATAGGCGAGCGTCGGATCGCCGACGTTGTTCCATCGGGAGACGGCGTCGTTCGGCATCTCGGTGTTCTGGAGCAGCTTGGTCCTCGTCAGCACGCCGGTCTGAGGGTCGAGCGTCGCGGCCCACAGGGAGCGGTGCATCCTGACGTTCTCGTTGAGGCCGGGGAACTCGTCGGGATTCGCCCACGCGGCGACGACCACCGGGTGCCCGTTGGCCGCGACCCCGACCCGGGAGAGCGTCGCGTTGTAGTTGTAGTAATAGTCGTCTTTGGTCTGGTCATAGGGCGGCGCGGGGAAGACCACGTTGACGTTTCCTGGCCCCGCGGGGCCCGTCGGCCGGAACAGCTCCTCGACGACGGCGTTCGTCACGGGGTTACGCCAGGTGTGCCCTCCGTCGTCGGAACGCATCAATGAGATGTCGCGACGGGGCGACCCGGTGCGGATGTTCGGAACGCCCTGCTGGGTCCCGCTGATGACGAACTCCGGAGCGCACCACATGGTCGGGGGCTGGTCGGCGCCCGCCGGCGCGGAGAACGCGATCTCATGGCCGTAGCCGCCCGTGGAGCGGTCGTTGAGACCGTCGCCGAGGCCGTCTCCGAGGGGGAGCGTGCCGGGGCGGTCGACCCGTCGGAAGATCTGCCGATCCTCATCCCAGCGGTACAGGATCGCCTGCCACTGACTGCCGCGGGCGAGAAGGTACGTCGCGCCCGAATGCGGGTCGCGGAAGAAACGACGATACGAGCTCGAGTCCCCCTGTCCCGTCAGCGAGGGGAGGAGGGTGAAGGAGGAGACGTCGTGCTTCGCGTCCGAGGCGAACAGCTTGATGCCGGTCGAGATGCTGGGAAGCGGGTGGGTCGCCGCCGTCGCGAGAACCGTGCCCCGATCCGTCACCGTCACGCTCCCGCTCGCATGGCCTTGGTTGTCGTGGGCGTGGGGGAACACGCCCAGCTGGGTCACCGTTCCGTCGGCAGGAGTGCCGCTCTTCGGATAGCGGATGACCACGCTCATCGCGTCGAGATCGGTGACGGGCAGGGAATCGGCGACGTAGACCGCGTCGGCGTCCGACCAGATGGGCGTGTAGAAGGAGATCGACTGTATGACCCGCTTGCCGTCGAGCGCGGGAACAGCCGACTTCACGATGGCCGACGGCGGAAGCGTCGCGGGGGGAGCCACCGACGCGGTGACGGTCCGTGCACCGAAGGCGTTGGCCGGCTCGGCCTCGAGACAGCCGACCGTGATCATGCCCCCGGTCAGTCCGGCGACCGCGAGAAATCTTCTTCGACTCAGCGCATGCGACGCTTTCGAGGCCGGCATGATCAGGAAATTATCAGGGTTCGCGGTACGGGAGTCGGCCTGATCCAGGGATTGTTCGCAAAATGATCGCGACAGTGCTCGGTTATGCGCGAGCGGTTTCGGAAAGGAATGTCCGCGCGGCATGGTCTGACGACGGGTGCGCCGCCCGCGTCATATTTGGACGCTGTTCAGACAGGACATAAGTTCTTTTCCGTACGGTGGACGCCCCGGGGGCTCTCGCTCCCGCGCCCGCGCCCGACGCGGTGTCCTGCAACGAAGGAGCCCTTTCCTCATGTCGACCACCACCACCGGCCGTCCGTCTGCGTCGTTCGGACTGTTGATCCTGCGCGTCGTCGTCGGCGCGATCTTCGTCGCTCACGGTGCTCAGAAGGTCTTCGAGTTCACCATCCCCGGCACCGTCCAGGCGTTCGCGGGGATGGGGGCACCGCTGCCCGAGGTCGTCGGCCCCTTCATCGCCTTCCTGGAGCTGATCGGCGGGCTGCTGCTCGTCGTCGGGCTCCTCACGCGGCCCGTCGCGCTGTTGCTTGCCGTGGACATGGTCGGGGCGATCGTCCTGGTCCACCTTCCCGCCGGGCTCTGGGTGAGCAACGGCGGATACGAGTTCGTGGCGCTCCTCGGTGGCGCCTCCCTCGCCCTCGTGTTCACCGGCGCGGGGGCGTTCGCGATCGACCGTGTCGTGCTGCGGGGACCTGTCCGGGCGCTGGCCTGAGGTCGCGGGCTCAGGGCGAACGCCAGATACGGACCGCCAGGTTCGTCATCTCCCTGTCGAGGTCGTCGGCCTTGTCCTCCATGCGCGCGAGACGCATGTCCACGGCATCGATCCGGGTGTGGACCTCGCCGAGCATGCCGTGCATCTCGCCGCGGGTCCCGCTCAGCTCGGCACGGATCACGCGGTTGAACTGTGCGGTGACGAGAGCCATCCCGCCGAGCACGGCCGCGGCGAACACGCC
The DNA here is from genome assembly GCF_049800815.1 of Microbacterium sp. S308A+. Lineage (NCBI taxonomy): Bacteria > Bacillati > Actinomycetota > Actinomycetes > Micrococcales > Microbacteriaceae > Microbacterium > Microbacterium sp. S308A+. The sequence goes on from NZ_JBNAFT010000003.1 coordinate 283,488, forward strand.
GATGAGGGTCCAGCTCTGGCGTTCGTCCATGTCGTCCTCCGGTCTCGACTCCTTCGAGCATGGCCGGGACGACCGTCGTGGGGGCCCTCCCGGTGGGATCTGTGGACAGCCTGTGACGCCGCGAGGCGGTGCAGGAGACGGTGACGCAGAACGGAGAGACCGGGAGAGGGACTCCCGAGGGGTCAGGCCGGAGGCAGGCGAAGGACGGGACCGGACTCGCCGATCGTCATGTCGCCGGCCGTGCGCAGCGTCCGGGCGAGGTCGTCCACGGCGCCGATCACCGTGCCGAACCGCTCGCGGTCTCCGCACACCGCCTGGAGCGTGACGAGATGCGTCCCGGTGTCCCAGGTGTAGGTGGCGAACGGGGGCGACTGCGGGGAGGGCGGGATCGGGACGACGAGCTTCTCTCCTGCCCCGAGATACGGGGTGCGGAAGTCCTCGGTGTCGTCGTACTCCATCGGCATCATCGCGCGGGCGGCGCGCACCTGCGGGGTCAGCTCCTGCGCGGATGCCATCGCGACGATGAGCTCGGGTTCCGCCCGCCACGTCCACACCAGGACACGCCCATCGGCCTTGCGCATCAGGAACGGCGTCGCCTGGCTCACGGCCCAGGCGGCGAAGCCCGAGCCAGGACGAGCGGCCGCGCCCGCCGCCGTGTTGGCCTGCCCCAGGAGCATCCGGATCGCGGCCTTGCGGTGCCGGCGGCCGCGGAAGCCCAGGGAGCCGGTCACAGGGAGCCAGAGGTCGGGGTCGGCGTCGGCGGTCAGGCGCATGCCCTCACGGTAGCGGCGGATCATGGGAATGCGCCGACGATCGCTGTCGTGCGAAGCGACAGGACGCGGCCGGGATCCGACGTGCTCCGGAGCGGTGCCGGGGCGGCCGAGGGCGCCTCAGGTAGAGTGGCCTCCGCCCGACCCCGGCAACGTTTCCCTGACCGAGGCCCAGAAAAGGCAGCACACGTGACTCCTCCCGACGACCGCTCGACCTCGGCCGATCCCGAGCCCCAGGCCGTCTCCGCCGCAGCGCCGCTGACCATCCTCCTCGGCTGCGACACGTTCGCCCCCGACATCAACGGCGCCGCGCGCTTCGCAGAACGGCTCGCCGCCGGCCTCGTCCAGCGCGGCCACGACGTGCACGTCGTCGCGCCGAATCAGGCCTACCGCACCGCCCGTGCCCGCACCGAGGTGATCGAGGGCGAGGCGATGACGCTGCATCGCCTGCCGTCGGTGCGCTGGCCTCCGCACGACTGGCTGCGGTTCGTCTGGCCCTGGCGCTCCAAGCACTACGCACGCAAGGTGCTCGACGAGGTCAGGCCCGACGTCGTGCACATCCAATCGCACATCGTGATCGGGCGTGGTCTGTCGCGCATCGCGCATCGGCGTGGCATCCCGGTGATCGCCACGAACCACGTGATGGCCGAGAACATCCTCGACCACACCACGCTGCCGGAGTTCCTCAACCGCCTCTTCGTCCGGCTCGCCTGGGGCGACGCGCAGCGCACCCTCCGCCTCACCAGGGCGATCACGACGCCGACGCGCAAGGCCGCCGACTTCCTCGAACGCACGATCGACGTCGGCGAGGTGATCCCGGTCAGCTGCGGCATCGACCGTTCGCAGTACGAGCCGATGATCGCGCCGCGCGAGAAGAACCGGATCATCTTCGTCGGCCGGCTCACGGCCGAGAAGCAGATCGACGTGATCCTCCGTGCGATCACCACGCTCGACCCGGGGCTGGACGTGTCGTTCGACATCGTCGGCGGCGGCGACCAGCGCAAGAGCCTGGAGAACCTGACCCGTGAGCTCGGCCTCGGCGACCGGGTCGTCTTCCACGGGCGGATCTCGGACGTGCAGCTGCGCGCCCTGTACTCGCGTGCCTCGGTGTTCGCGATCGCGTCGATCGCCGAGCTGCAGTCCATCGCCACGATGGAGGCGATGGCCTCGGCGCTGCCGGTGGTCGCCGCCGATGCCGTCGCGCTTCCGCATCTCGTGCACGACGGCGAGAACGGCTACCTGTTCCCGCCCGGTGACGTCGGCGCCCTCGCCGACCGTCTCACCCGTGTGCTGACCGCGGATCCCGCCGAGTACGAGCGGATGCAGCGCGCCTCCCTCGACGGCGTGATCGTGCATGACATCACGCGCACCCTCGACACGTTCGAGGCGTTGTACCGCGGCGAACCCCTGCCGGAGTAGCCGTGCACGTCGTCCTCTTCGGCGATCAGCACCTCGAGTCGCTCGGCGGCGCACAGGTGTCGATGCGGCTTCAGCGGAAGTACCTGGAGCGTGCGGGGCACACCGTCTCGGTCGTCGCGCCGGAGCTGCACGGGCACAGGGCCGCGGAGCGCCGCCGGTCGGGCGCCGTCGATCCCTCGTACCTCGACCTGCCCTCGTTCCCGATCACGGCCGACCGGGAGTACGCCATGACCTGGCCGGGACGGCGCACCGACCGGATCCTCGACCGCGCGCTCGCCTCCCGTCCGCCGGTGGATCTCGTGCACGTGCAGGCCGACTTCTGGGGCGCCTTCATCGGGCACCGTTTCGCGCACCGGCACGGTGTCCCGGCCGTGCACACGATGCACAACCGCGTCGATGTCGGCATCCAGGCGGTCACGCCGATGCATCGTCCGGTACTGACGGCCCTCAACGCCTGGCGCCGGAGCGCCTTGCGCGGGATCGGCGACCAGCCCTCGGGGAGGGACGGGTGGTCGTACCTGCGCGGCGTCGCCGCCGAGTCGCGCGCGGTGACCGCGCCCTCGGGGCACTTCGCGCGCCGGCTGGAGGAGCACGGCGTCTTCCCGTCCGTGGACGTGGTCTGGAACGGGATCGACGACGAGGTGCTGTCCGAGGTACTGGCCGCTGTGCCCGCCGCGCGGGAGCCGGGACCGCCGCGGCTCGTCTGGCTCGGGCGGATGAGCCCGGAGAAGCGGCTGCTGCCGTTTCTCGAGGCCGTCGTGGCCTCCGACGTCGAGGCCGAGGTCGAGATCGTCGGCGGCGGGGCGCAGCGGAAGGCGGCGGAGCGGATCGCGGCGCGCGCCGGGCGGCCGAGGATCCGCTTCCTCGGCCGCCTGTCCTATCCCGAGGTGCTCGCGCGCATGGCCGCGGCCGACGCGGTCGTGCAGACCTCGATCGGCTTCGAGACCCAGGGGATGACCCCGTTCGAGGCGGCGACCCTCGGCACCCCGACGATCGTCAGCGATCCCGACATCGCGGGCGAGCTGCGTGGCGGGCAGTGGACGGTGCCGGAGGGCGGAGCGGATGAGCGGACAAGGGTCGCCGCCCTGGCCCGTACGCTGCGCGTCGCGGTCGCGGACATCGCGGCGGGCGCGGCGCCGACACCGGATCCGGAGGTCGCCACGCAGTTCCGCCAGTCCTCTCGGACCGCGGCCATGATCGCGGTCTACGAGCGAGTGCTCGGGAGCTGACCCGTGCGATCGGGGCGGGGGGGGTAAGGCGGAGCACGGCATGACCCCGGCGGTCTGGCTCACGCGGCAGCGCGTGCTCCATGCCCGGCGTCTGCTGGAGCGGATGGATCTCGGGGTCGAGCGGATCGCGGAGGAGAGCGGGTTCGGGACCAGCTGCTGCCGTGCTCCGGCAGAATTCACCAGTGTGCGGGGTATGAGCCCGGTGCGGTCGTGAGCGAGGTCAGCGCCGACGGAAGAACGCGTTCGAAGCCGGCAGCCAGAGCAGCGCGATCGCGACGACTCCGACGGTGGCGGCGGCGATGTCAAAGGTGTCGTGGTGTGTGGTCAGGCCGAGAAGGCTGATGCCCTCAAGGGCGGTGAAGAAGATCCGGACGCGGCTGTCCCCGCGCCTGAGCTTTCCGAGAAGCGTCAACTGCACGATCGCGATCATCAGGCGAAGCGTGGGAGTCATGAACAGGAGAGGGCCGGACAGGGTCTCTCCGTCGACCTCAAGCGACCGGTCTGCGACGGCGAGCACCGTGACGCTCAGCAGCGTGAGGACCACGGTGAGGAGGTCGAGGACGATGGAGACGAGGAGCACCCAGAAGGCCACCTTCACCGATGCCGGGGTATTCGGGCGTGTGGTCAACGTCATGGATCCTCCAGGTGGCAGGCTCTTGACGCCGACGATACCGAGTGTCGTTCCTGCGACCCGACTAGGCTACGCGGTTCCCCTTATCGACGAGCGGTCTCGTCGAAGAGAGACCGGTCGGCCCCAGGTGGCTATCCGCAGGAGCCATTCGACGGGGCCGTAGGAGAACCGGCTGAGCCAGGCGCGGCTCGCGAGCGACTGCACGGCGATGATGACGAGGCTCATGGCGACGGCAGGCCAGGCGGAGGGCATGCGGGTGAAGTCGACGACCGCCGCTGTGGCGGCGACGAGCAACGCGCCGGTGACGTAGTTCGTCAGCGCCATGCGCCCGAGCGAGTCGAAGACGGCGGAGAGGGTGCGGCGGGCCGGAGTTCGCCACAGTGCGGAGAGGAGCATGGTGTATGCGACGGCGAGGACGAGCCCGGCCACGCCTCCGGCGAGAGTGAAGCGGGGGTCGCCTGGCTCAGTGAGCTGCCAGATGATGGCGGGGATGGCGAGGGCGGCCGTGGCCAAAGCGACGATGGCAACTCCTCTTCCACCGGCTTCGAGGATCGCAGGTACTCCGTAGGCGGCTGCTGCGGCTCCGAGCAGCATGAGCCCCGGGGTTGCGGCGAAGCCGCCACCGAGGAGCGCGTACGCGAGAGACGTGCCGACCATGCCCAAGGCTAGGACGAGCCACCGAGGGGCGAAGAGGACGGCGGGGAGGATGGCGAGGCCGACCGTGCCGTACTCGACGAGGATGTTTCCGGGATAGACGAGCATCAGCAGTCCGCCGATCGCAGCGAGCGTGACCAGCCGGCGCACGAGCGGCAGCCACGGCCGGGGTGCTCGTTCTCGAGCGCCCCGGAGAATCAGGAAGAGGCTCATGCCAAAGAGAACGACGAAGATCGGTACGAAGCGCGTCTGCACCGTGAGGTAGAGGATCTCCCGGGTCGGGTCGGGCTCGAGGGTGGTGTTCTCGTAGCCGAGCCGGGAGATGTCCAGGGAGTTCACCAGCAGGATGCCGGCCAGAGCGAACCCTCGGAGCGTGTCGAGGAAGGCCCAGCGTTGCCGGGGCACAGCATCGGGAGTGAGGTGGCCGCGGGTGTTCTGCCGTCTGACGGCTTTCGAGTCATTGCTCATCGGGACCACGGTATGCGCCATGTCGGGACGCCGAATCCTTCTCGCGTCGCATATAGAGGGATGCATGTCATTCGCATGGATGACATGCATCATTCCTTCGTGGAAGGCCCGTCGGCGGAGTCGAAGGCGTCGGCGTTCATCGCGATTCCGTGACCATTATGGATGATCATGGTGCCTCGACCTCGACCTTGATCGCCTCGTGAGGCGTGGTTCCTACGGCAGTGAAGATCCGGCGCGGGTACGGGGCGGAGATGAGGAGGTCGCTCGCAAGGAAGACACATCGAGCGTCGGGGCGGAGTAGCGTCGGCCGATCGTCGCGCACTCTGGCGCTGACGATGTTCGTCATCGCCGTCATCGGGGCGTAGCCGTGCCCGGTCGACGTCAGAGCTCGGCGGCACTGCTGCAGGATGTGCAGCAGTGATCAGAGCCTCAAGCGGCGATCGGCGGGAACGGTGCCCATCTAGGTTCTGCTGGTGGTCTGGCTTCGTCGATCGCGGCGACGTACTGGGACACCTGCGCCGTCGTCGTGTGACGAGGTACTGAGGCTCGCTGAATGGGAGGCGGCGGCTCATCAAGGAGCGATGCTGGCATGTGTTCCGGTGACCGCTCATGTCATGTCCCTCCCATGGAACAGGAAGTCATCCTCTGGGATGACGAGTGCAGCCGGCCGCTTTTCTAGGCTTATTGCATGCGACACATCACAAAATCGTGCCTGGTCTTCTCAGCCGCAATGATCGTCACCGTCGGAACGATCTCGCTGTCCGGATGCTCCATCCCGGTCGATCTCATCACCCACCGACAGACCGTGGAATACAAGAGCGCGGAGGACATGCACCGGGACAACGACGCCCCCGTCGATCGTCCCCGGTGGGTCCCAGAGGATGCGACGGACATCCGGATCACGAACAGGACCGACGGCCCGGGGTATATGGTTCGCTTCGTCTCGCCCACCCGCATCCCTGTTCTTGAAGGGTGCTCGGCGGTCGGCGCTGACGTCGCGCAGCTGGAGCCGGCGATCAGTGACGACGGATGGCCGCAGAAACTCCCCCAGACGGACAGGCAGCAATGCGACGGCGTCGTGGAGATCGCCAGGGAGGGGAACAACTGGTATCTCTGGCGCGCGGCGGACTGAATCGCGTGTGATATCCGGAGTTGGCTCCCGAGAGGTGTTGTCCCACTTCTCGGGAGCCAACTCTTTCGTGTGCGCATCCTCTCTTCTGCTTAGCGTGGGCCCGTGCGCATCGCTTGGCTGAGGTATTCGGCGCGGGTGCGGACGCCGGCCTTTCGATAGACAAGATGAAGATGCACTTCGACGGTGCGCTCGGATATTCCGAGGGTTGCCCCGATCTCGCGATTGGTGAGCCCTTGGAGAAGAAGACGGGCGACGTCGCGCTGCCGGGGCGAGAAATCCGTGGTGTGCCATATATGCGTGGCGGGGGCATGGGTGCGATGGGTGCGGATGGCCGCGAGGGATCGTTCGCCGGTCACGGCGCCGTCCGCCTCGTAAGGGGTGGAGTCGCGCTGCCGCAGGAGTCGGTCGTAGTGGAGGGAGAGGTCGGTCTCGAAGGGGATGTCCTTCGCCGCGAACAGGGCGATGTAGCGGGGGACGACTCCGGCCGCGGCATGCTCCATAGGGCAGGTCCTGATGGCGTAGGCGAGGGTGTGTGCGGCGCCGGTGAGGTCTCCGGCATGGATCTGAAGCCCGACCTCCATGCTGCGCACCTGGGCGAGGGTCAGCGGGGTGAGCCGTTCGCTGCCCGGCCTCCACCCGGTGGCGTCCTGTCCGGCGTGGGCGGAGAGGAACAAGCGGGCGCACAGCGAGTCCGCGTCCTCTGCCTCGCCGGCGTGCCAGTGGTCCCCGATGCGCCCGATGAGAGCGAGGGTGCGCTGATCGGCGTCCGTCTCGGCGACCTGTTCCAGCATCCGGGTCACCGCCTGGGCGCGTCTGGTCGGGGGCAGGTCTTCGGAGGGTCCGATGCGGATCGCGTCGATCAGATCGTGCAGAGCGGCGTCACGGACGGGATCGAGGTGTTCCTTCGCCTCCTCCAAGGCACCGTTCCAGAACGCGGCGCGGCCGAGAATCGAGCGGGCCGAGGCGAGGGTCGTCGGCTCGGTGAGCTCGATCGCCCCTCGTGCGAGGGTGGCCGCGTTCTCGGTGAACCCCCGGCGCAGCTGCTCCCCGGCCGCGCGGACCAGGCCCTGCGCGACCGTCCTGGCCTCGCCCAGCCCGCCGCGCTGCTGATGCAGGAGCGCGGCGGCCTCCAGTCCCATGCGACGCGTCGCTCGGGCGAGGTCCGCGTGGGCCTCCAGTCGCTCCGGCACGGTCGCGTCGCTCACGAGGAGCGAACGCAGTCGGCCGTCCTGGAACACCGTGCGGCCGTTCTCGATCGACAGGCACGCCTGCACAGGTCCCAGCAGAAGAACGCCCGCATCGACCGCCGCGGCGTCCAGGATCACCGACGCGTCCCCGGTCAGGTCCAGAGCCGCGCGGAGCAGGACGCGGCGCTCGGCGGGCGTGTAACCCGCGAGGGTGACCTCCTCGGTCATCGCCGGCACGAAGGGGAGCGTGGAGGGAAGCGATTCCTCGCCTTGCAGTTGCCGAGGCCGGAGATGCGCTGTCAGCTCTCGCAGCGCCGCCGCATCGCCGTGAGCGAACTCGGCGAGCACGTTCGCGACCCGGGGGGAGGGCAGCGTCCCGGCCGCGTGGGTGAGTAGCGTCAGCGTCGACATCAGCGGCCGATGCGTCTTGGATCTTCGTTCCCTCATCTGGGTTTCGTCGCCTCGGGTAAGACCTGAGCCGGTCATCTGCTCTTCCTCGTTCGTCGGCGTGGCGATGGTTCGCCACGGAGCCGAGTGCCGTCGCGAAGACGATTCTTGACGGGCGCCTTGACGTGCCACCGGGGGGGTGTGAAAGCGGCTGGCTCAGCCCCACTCAATGCTGAGCCAGCCGGGGCCGAAGCTGCGCCGGATCGCATGCGCCGTGGTGCCTTGGACCGGGTGGCGCGGATGCACCCGCTCGCCCTCGCCGTTCTCCTCTGTCTCCTGGACCCACGCGGGCACCGCTGCGGGGTCGAACTGCACCCAGATGGCGAGCTCGCGCGTTCGGCGGAGGGTACCGTGGGCCGCGGCGTACTGTGGCGGATAATCGGGGGGCAGATCGAAGCCGTACTCAACGATGGCGGTCTCGGGCGCCCGCAGCTCCGTTTCGAGCACGATCCGCGCACCGATCATCGCGTTGCTCGGGTGGGTGAACTCGAAGGCCACGTCAGCGCCCCGGACCGTGAGGATCCGAGGGCGTGAAGGAGTATCGGGATCGACGGGGATGACCATCGCAAGAGACCGCACTCCCTTGCCCGTGGTCGCCTGGTGGAGCGAGCGGGTTCGGAGGCTCTTCAGAGCGCCATCGGGGCCGACGGTGGCCACGGTGGTCGAGGAGATCTCGCGGATGCGCTCCGACGGGTCTGCGTCGATCGCTGCGAGGGTCTCCGTGGTCCAGCGCTCGTGCTCGTCGGCGAACACCGTGCCGGGAGCAGGAGACTGGCCAGGCCTGCGGGAGGGGCCTAGGGCGTCGACGAGTGCGCCGGGATCGAGCCCGAGGATCTCTTCCAGGGCGTGGACGACGGCGCGGGACTGCTCGCCCTCCGGTCGACGCGCCCCTGAGCGCCAGTAGCTCAGGGTCGCCAGCGAGATCGGGATCGCCTGCGCGGCCAGGCGTCGGCGCAGCTGAGAGAGGGAGACGCCCTGCGTCTCGATCGCGTGGCGGAACAGGTGCGCGAAGGCGGTGTCTTCTCGGAGTGGCATGGCTTTCCTGTGCTCTCATCGCTCCCGCCGGTGTCGGGCGCGTCCGGGCAGCGGCGAGGGCCGTCCACCGTCGCAGCGCTCTGTGTGCGGGCGGCCCTGCTCGTCGCGGGTCAGCCTTCGCGGATGGTCATCTTCGCCAGCAGGTCTCCGCGCACGTCGAACACGAATCGCGACCGCCCGTTGGCGTAGTTGCTGCGCCAGTCGCCGACGACGGTCACCGCCGTGCCGTCGACGTGCACCTCTTCGGGCGTGAGGATTCCGGCCGAGCCGATGAACTCCTTGTCGCTCCAGCGCTTGATCTCCTGACGGCCGGGGAACGTGCGTCCCCAGTCGTCCACGGCGCCGTCCTCGGTGAAGGCGTCGAGGAAGGCCTGCTCGTCGTGGCGGTTCACGGCGGCGATGAAGGATGAGACCGGCTCGGGGATGTCGAGTGCGGGCATGGTGGAACCTCTCTATAGCGACTCTATGCAGAGATATATCTCTGCCACAGGCTCACTGTAGCGTCGTAGCGCACGGCGTGCCAAGCCCGACTCCGCCCGGCCCGGTCGGGCGGAGTCCACATCGTCCGCCGGCTCCTAGACTGGCGGCGTGTGCACGGTCGTGATCGAGATCGCCGCAGAGGGCGTGGCGCGGGTGCTCGCGGTGCGTGACGAGGACCCGCAGCGGGAGTGGGATGCGCTCGGCCCCTGGTGGCAGGACGGTCATCCCGGTGTCATCGGGATCCGCGACCGGCGGGCCGGCGGGGCGTGGCTCGCCGCCGATCCCGGGCGCCGGCGTCTGGCCGTCCTGCTCAACCGCGCGGACGTGCGCGGCCTCCCCGAGGACCGAACGGTGTCCCGGGGCGCCCTCGTGCTCGACGCGGTCGCGGGCAGGGCGCCCTCTGCGGCCGACGGTTCGCTGCCGCACCACGGGTTCAACCTGCTGGAGGTCTCGCCCTCGGGCGCGCGGGTGCTCTCCTGGGACGGGGTGCTTCTTCGGGAGACGCCGGTGCCGCCGGGCGTGCACATGATCGCGCACGACGACCTGGACGACCCGGCGACCGCCCGGATCGCCCGCTGGCTCCCCGTCTTCCGGGACCGGGCCTCCCAAGGACTGGACTGGCCCGAGGGATGGGTCGACCTCCTCGCAGAGACTGCGAGGCTGGACCCCGAGGACGACCGCGCGATCATCCGCGACAACCGGCCGCACGGATATCCGACCCAGTCGCTGCTCTACTGCGTCGCCCTCGTATCGCCTGACGGAGTGGTGCTGCGCGACGAGAAGCTCCCGCATCCCGGCCGCTGGGACCGCTGAGCCGCCGCAGTCGCGTGCCGAGGCGTGTCCTTCCCTGAGTCGGCGGCCCGGCTGCGGCCGGCGTCGGGCAGAATCGAGGGGTGGACATCGTCGTAGGCGTCTCGGGCGGCATCGCCGCATACAAGACGGTGCAGGTCGTCCGGCTGCTGACCAAGGCGGGGCACGACGTCACCGTCGTCCCGACCGAGGACGCCCTGCGTTTCGTCGGCGCGCCGACCTGGGAGGCGCTGAGCCGGAACCCGGTCACCACGAGCGTGCACGACGACGTGGCCAGAGTCCGCCACGTGGCGCTCGGTCAGGCCGCGGACCTGGTGATCGTCGCCCCTGCGACGGCCAACACCATCGCGCGGATGGCGGCGGGGATCGCCGACAACCTCCTCGGTACGACGCTGCTGGCCACCGAGGCGCCCGTGGTGATCGCCCCCGCCATGCATGCCGAGATGTGGCGCCATCCTGCCACGCAGACCAACATCCGCACGCTCCGCGCGCGCGGGGTGCGGATCGTGGGGCCGGCCGACGGAGAGCTCGCCGGCGGGGACAGCGGCCCCGGCCGGATGAGCGAGCCGGAGGAGATCGTCGCGGTCGCGCTCGACGCGGTCGCGCCGCAGGATCTCGCCGGTCTCATGGTGGCGGTGTCGGCGGGCGGCACGCGTGAGCCGATCGATCCGGTCCGCTACCTGGGCAACCGATCGAGCGGCCGGCAGGGCGTCGCGATCGCCCGTGCCGCTGCGGAGCGAGGCGCCGAGGTCGTGCTCTTGGCAGCCAACGTCGGCGTCGACGTGCTCGCCGAGGCCTCGCACGCGCGGATCCGTGTGGAGCCGGTGGCCACGGCCTCCGAGCTCGGGGCGGCGATGGCCACCGTGGCGCGGGGCGCGGATGTCGCGGTGATGGCCGCCGCGGTCGCCGACTACCGGCCCGCGCAGGCGTCGGAACAGAAGCTGACCAAGGAGAACGGCCGCCTGGAGCGGATCGAGCTGGTCGAGAACGAGGACGTGCTCGCCGGCCTCGCCGCCGCCCGCGCGCGGGGGGCCGCGCCGGGCGGGCAGGTGCTCGTGGGGTTCGCCGCGGAGACCCTGGCCGATCCCGAGGCTCGTCGGGGACGCGCCCGTCGCAAGCGTGAGCGCAAGGGGGTGGATCTCCTCGCGGTGAATCTCGCCGACGCCGAGCACGGGTTCGAGCGCGACGACAACGCGATCGAGCTCATCGGCGCCGGCGGCGCGGTGGTGGCCACGGCCGCGGGGTCCAAGCGCACGGTGGCGGGGGCTCTGTGGGACGCCGTCGTCGCTCTTCGCCGTCGAACCGTGTGACGCGTCGTTTGTCGGAGCTTCGCGGCTCTGTCGGCCTGAATGAGATCCCGGGCCGTCAGGGTTGCGATGCCCCGACGTCGCGTACCGATGTCGGAACGGCGAGACCGCTCTTCAGCCGTGCATCCGCTCTTCAGCCGTGCATCCGGGCCTGACTGCGATCGGCCGGACCGCTGTCCCGCCGGCTCCGGATCAGTTCAGGCGCGCGGTGAGGTGGACGGTGACGTCGTCGCCGTCCGTCTTCCCGATCCGCTTCCGTATCGCGGCGGCGACGGGGAGCTTGTGCGTTCCGTCGCCGAGCGCCATGAAGGCGCCCCGGAACGGCTCGCCGTCGACGGTCCCCTCGACCTTCACGAGTCCGCGCGTCCCGAAGATCGTCGCGGAGTCGGGGAGTTGGACGCAGGTCCAGGTGTCACCGGCGCGGACCTTGCCGAGCGTGGCGGTGAAGACGATGTCAAGGGGCGTGTGGTCCATGGTTCCTTCTTCCGTTTCCGGTCTTTCAGACGAAGAGTCCTGTGATGGCGCCGATGAGGGCGAGCTTGACGATCCAGTCGATCAGATGGATCCCTGCCGCGCGCAGGTCGGTGTTCTCGTGGACGACGCCGCCCATGAGCAGGACGAGAGGGAGGATCGACAGCGCGGTGCCGAGGAGGGCGCCGGCGAGCGCGCCATGCCAGCCGGCGGCCAGCATCAGGCCCGCGAGGAGGCAGGAGGCGAGAAGGCTCCGGGTGGCGACCGACGCCATCTGGACGGCGCGGGAGAGCCCTGGCCGTGGCGTGCTCGTCCGCATGACGAGGGCGGACACCGGGGGGAGGGCGTACAGTGCAGCGCTGGCGACGAACGAGGCGATCGTCGCGAGTGCGATGCCGAGAACCATCATGATCCACTCCTTTAGTACTGATGAGTACTTAATGTACGAGCCCCTTTCGGAACTGTCAAGTACTAAAATGTCGACATGGCATCCGTTCCGGTCTCGCGTGGCCGACCCGCCGGGCTCACCGGAGACGACCTCATCGCCGTGGCGCGAGACGTGTTCCTGGAGCGGGGGTTCCGCGGTGCGTCGATGGACGAGGTCGCGAGGAGGGCCAGGGTCTCGAAGGCGACCCTCTACCGCGAGCACGCCTCCAAGGGAGCGCTGTATGCCGCGGTCGTGCGGCACTGGGCTTCCGCCGGGCGCGATGCCATGCGCCCGGCGCTCGAGCTCCTGCGGGACTCTGCCGACGTGCGTGCGGGACTGCTCGCCCTCGCTGCGACCATGCGCGCGGGAATCCTGAGCCCCCCGGTGCTGGCGATGCGTCGGCTGGTCACGGCGGAGGCGGCGGATCAGCCCGAGGTCGCGCGGACCTACCTGGAGGAGAGCTGGGGCGCCAACATCCGTGCGCTGGCGGCGGCGCTGCGATCGGTCGCGGCGGAGGGGCGTCTGCGGATCGAGGACCCTCATGTCGCTGCCGAGCAGTTCACCTGGCTGGTCATCGGCGCCCCCCTGAACGCGCGGATGCTGGCCGGATCCGGTGGCGACGCCGACGACGTAGGCGCTGTCGACCTCTTCCTGGCGGCCTATGCCGCCGGTGAGTGAGAGCTCCTGGCGTTCTCCACGCCCTCTTGCTAAACTTGAGTCAAACTAACTCAAGTTTGGATCGAACGATGGTCCGTGCGACGAGAGACAGGCGAAGGAGACCCCAGGAGGACGAATGGCCACCCCCGCGAACAGTGCGACCGCGAACGGCGAGCAGCAGAGCGCCCTGGAACAGTTCGGCATCAACCTGACCGACCGTGCCCGGCAGGGAAAGCTCGACCCGGTCATCGGGCGGGACAGTGAGATCCGTCGGGTGAGCCAGGTGCTCACCCGACGGACGAAGAACAACCCTGTGCTGATCGGCGAGCCGGGCGTCGGCAAGACGGCCGTCGTCGAGGGGCTTGCGCAGCGCATCGTGGCGGGAGACGTGGCGGAGTCACTCAAGGGCAAGGAGCTCGTCGCCCTCGACATCTCGGCGCTCGTGGCCGGCGCGATGTACCGCGGGCAGTTCGAGGAGCGGCTCAAGAGCGTGCTCAAGGAGATCACCGAGTCCGAGGGTCAGATCATCACCTTCATCGACGAGCTGCACGTGCTTATGGGGGCAGGTGGCGGCGAGGGGTCGGTCGCCGCCTCGAACATGCTCAAGCCCATGCTCGCCCGCGGCGAGCTGCGTCTCATCGGCGCGACGACTCTCAACGAGTACCGCGAGTTCATCGAGAAGGACGCCGCGCTCGAACGACGGTTCCAGCAGGTCTACGTGGGCGAGCCGACCGTCGAGGACACGATCGCGATCCTCCGCGGTCTCAAGGAGCGCTACGAGGCGCACCACAAGGTCGCCATCTCCGACGGGGCGCTCGTGGCCTCGGCGGCGCTCTCGAACCGGTACCTCCCCAGCCGGCAGCTGCCCGACAAGGCGATCGACCTGATCGACGAGGCCGCCTCGCGCCTGCGGATGGAGATCGACTCCGCCCCGCTCGAGATCGACGAGCTGCGCCGGCACGTGGACCGCCTGAAGCTCGAAGAGCTGGCGCTGAAGAAGGAGAAGGACCCGGCGTCCAAAGAGCGCCTGGCCAAGCTCCGCGACGACCTCGCCGCCGAGCAGGCGAGGCTCGACGACCTGCAGGCCCGGTGGGAGCGTGAGCGCTCGACCCTGAACCGCGTCGGAGACCTGAAGACGCGCCTGGACGCGGCGCGCGGCGAGGCCGAGCGGGCCCAGCGGGAGGGCAACCTGGAGAAGGCGTCGCGGCTCCTGTACGCCGAGATCCCCGGCCTCGAACGCGAGCTGCACGATGCCGAGCGCGCGGAGGACACCGACGAGCGCATGGTCGGCGACCAGGTCACGGAGGAGGACATCGCGAGCGTCATCTCGGCATGGACCGGCATCCCCATCGGCCGCCTCATGCAGGGCGAGACCGAGAAGCTGCTGCACCTGGAGAGCGAGCTGGGCAAGCGCCTGATCGGGCAGAAGGACGCCGTGAAGGCCGTGTCCGACGCGGTGCGACGCTCCAGGGCCGGGATCAGCGACCCTGGCCGCCCCACCGGCTCCTTCCTGTTCCTCGGCCCCACCGGGGTGGGCAAGACCGAGCTGGCGAAGGCGCTCGCCGCGTTCCTCTTCGACGACGAGCACGCCATGGTGCGTATCGACATGTCGGAGTACGGCGAGAAGCACTCCGTCTCCCGGCTCGTCGGGGCGCCCCCGGGGTACGTCGGCTATGAGCAGGGCGGCCAGCTCACCGAGGCCGTGCGGCGTCGCCCCTACGGCGTCGTCCTCCTGGACGAGGTGGAGAAGGCGCATCCCGAGGTGTTCGACATGCTGCTCCAGGTGCTCGACGACGGGCGGCTGACCGACGGGCAAGGGCGGACCGTCGACTTCTCCAACGTCATCCTCATCCTCACCAGCAACATCGGGTCGCCGATCCTCATCGACCCGACGATGACTTTCGAGGGCAGGCGCGAGGCGGTGATGACCCTCGTGCGGCAGGCGTTCCGTCCCGAGTTCCTCAACCGTCTCGACGACATCGTGATGTTCCAGGCCCTGAGCGAGGACGACCTGGCGCAGATCGTGGAGCTCGCGGTCGACCAGCTCCAGACACGGCTGCGGGATCGGCGCCTGACCCTCGCGGTCACGCCGGACGCCCGGGCATGGCTGGCCGAGCGCGGGTACGACCCGGTGTTCGGCGCCCGTCCGCTGCGCCGGCTCATCCAGACCGAGGTGCAGAACCGGCTTGCCACCGCGCTGCTCTCCGGCAACGTGCACGACGGAGACGTCGTCCGGGTGGACGTCTCCGCGGACGGGACGGGTCTCGTGCTCACGAGCGCCGGGCCCGCTCCCGAGGCGGAGGACGTGGTCGAGGCCGAGCTTCTCGACTGACCCCGCCCGCAGAAGGACGACCCGGCCGTGGCGCTCGTCGCCATGGCCGGGTCGTCCTCCGCTCCGCGCGGCTCTCCTGCTGCCGGGGTGGCGGAGGGCGGACAGCGTCTGTTCGGCCCCGATGTCCTAGAGTCTCCGGTGTCCTGAAATCGGTGTTCTGAGGAGGTGGCGACAGTGGCGCGAGGAGGACGTCTTCTCGGTGCGATGGCCGCCGTGGCCGGTGTGCTCCTCCTGGCGGGGTGCGGCGACCCCGCCTCTCCGGTGCGACAGCCCGAGAGGGCTCCGGCGGGCGATCCCCGGTCCCCGTACACGATCGCATGGGGGCAATGCGCCCGTGGCCCCCTGGGGCTCGATCCAGGGGTGGAGTGCGGGTCCATGACGCTGCCCGTCGACTGGGCGGACCCCGATGGCGAGAGGTTCACGACCACCGTCTACCGGAAGAAGGCGGCCGGCCCTTCCCGGGGGACGTTCCTGAACTTCCCCGGCGGTCCAGGCTCGACCGCCGACACCGGCTTCGACGCGATCGCGGAGTTCGCGCCGGGCTATGACCTGATCGGCATCGACCCGCGTGGCGTGTCCGGTGACGGGCTCCTCCTGTGCGATCTGCGGGAGACGCTGCGGCTGCCGCTCGTCCCCCCGGCGGAGGAGAGCCCGTTCGCCGGATTCGCGGCGACGAGCGCGCGCTTCGCGGCGAGCTGCTCGACGCGTCCCGCCAGCCTGCAGGCCCACCTCGACGCCTACAGCAACGCACGCGACGCCGATGCCTTCCGCAGCGCTCTCGGCATCGACCGCGTCGGGGTCTACGGCTTCTCCTACGGCTCCCTGCTCGGGGCGCGGTACGCCGAGCTCTTCGGGTCGCGGGTGACGGCGACGGTGCTGGAGGGCGTGCTCAACCCGCAGCAGTCGGCGATCGAGTTCGAGACCGTCGCCGCCCGGGGCACCCAGGAGATCTTCGACGCCTTCGCGGACTGGTGCTCCGCCGAGGAGGAGTGCGCTCCGCTGGGCAACGACGCCGCCGGGGCGCTCCGGCGGGCGATCGGAAACGTTGAGGGGGGCCGGATCCCCGGGATGAGCTCGTCCGGTCGCCCGTGGGAGCCCGCCGCCGTGGTCCAGGTGGTCGAGGGCGCGATCGGCTCCGGGGACTACGTCGCGGGGGTGGCGCTCCTCGCCAGCATCTCCGACGAGGAGCCCGGCGGGTTCGACGAGGGAGCGACCGAGGACGATGCGCCCACCCTGTGGTTCTTCCCCGACCGTATCGTCTGCTCCGACTTCGACCTGCGCATCTCGTCGGCCGAGGACATGCGAGCTCTCCTGGCGCAGACCGGCGCGGTCGCACCGGACGTGCAGGTCGCTCCCGAGTCGATGGGCTACCTGTCCACCTGCGCCA
Organism: Microbacterium sp. S308A+; assembly: GCF_049800815.1. Classification (NCBI taxonomy): domain Bacteria; kingdom Bacillati; phylum Actinomycetota; class Actinomycetes; order Micrococcales; family Microbacteriaceae; genus Microbacterium; species Microbacterium sp. S308A+. The sequence continues at coordinate 300,331 of NZ_JBNAFT010000003.1, forward strand.
CCGGCATCGCCCCCAGCCCCGGGGCCGGGGCGCCGTTCGCTCCGACGACCGATCGCCCGATCCTGCTCCTGAGCAACCGGCTCGATCCGTCCACCCCGCGGGAGTGGGCGGACCAGGTGGCGGATCGGCTGGGGTCGAAGGCCCAGCATATCGTCGCCGACCTGATCGGGCACGGCGGAGCGTTGGGGGAGCCGGACGTCCTCGCGGCCGTGTCGGCGTACGTGGACGCGGCGACCGGCTGAGCCGCCGGGCGGCCGATCCCCTCCCCGCTCGCCCCGGTCAGGGCCTGCTGCCGCTCGGGCCGACACCGGCCTCCCGGAAGGCCTTCCGGATCCTCTTCACGCTGTCCTCGAGCGCCGCGCGGTCCGCGGGGACCCCGGTGAGGAGCTCGCGACTGGGCGGGACGTTCATGAGGGTTCCGTCGAAGTCCTCATGGCGGATCGCCGCCTCGTCCCACAGGCGCTCTCCCCGCTGGGAGATCTCGTTCGGACGGGTGAGAGGAGCCCCCGCCTCGACCCTCTCGCCGAGGACGACGCCGGTGCTCACCCATTCCCGCTGCGCCGCGTGGCGCTCGGCGGACAACCGGGTGAAGGCCAGGTACGTCCCCCAGGCCATGATCTCGGTCTGCAGCCGATAGCGCTCCTCGCCGCCGCACATGCCCCGCACCTGCTGCTCTCCCAGCTCGACCCGCTGCTGGACGAGTTCCTCGATCCGCTCCAGGCTGCGGTTCACGTTGTGCACGTCGCCGCCGGGGGCGACGCGGTAGACCCACACCCTCTCGTATCGTCGGTTTCCCGCCTCGTCGAGATCGGACAGGTAGTCGTTGGCGATCTGGTTGGCCGCCCCCAGATCGTCGGTGAGCGCGACGAAGCCCGAGGAGCGGTCTCGCGTGTTGATCGTGTGCCGGACGAGGTCCATGTTGCTGCCCCAGGCAGAGAAGCCGTCCCGGAAGACGACCTCCGGCGGACGGGTGTCGACCCGATAGAAGACCCTCGGAAGCTCTCCCGCGAACTGGTCTCCGGTCTGGTGCTGCCGGCCGGCCTCGTACGGGCACGTCGTCGTGGCGTCGGGTGAAGGGCGTACCCCTCCGGTCGTCTCATCTGCGGCCAGGGCCGGGCCGGCCGTGGTCATCGCTCCCAGCGCCGTGCTCGCCGCCAGGGTGAGCCCCACGAGGGCTCGGTGGCCGGGGCGCCGCCGCGTCGTTCGTCCGTTCATGCATCCTCGCTATCACACTAGTGTGATCACACTAGCAAAGATGTGGCGCGGGGTGACGCGGCGCTGCCCGGCTCCGGGGCCTCGGCCTTCTGCGAGATGTCGCCGGCGTCGTTTCTCCTGCGCGACCGCTCTGCCGCCGCTCTTCTACCGCCCGGCGCCGCCGATCGAACGAGCACCGGATTTGAGGTCGGCGGCCAGCTCCTGACCGAGCACCGAATGCCGTCGGGAGTAGCCGAAGTAGATGATCATGCCGGCCGCGAGCCAGACCGCGAACCGGATCCAGGTCTCCGTGCTGAGGTTCAGCATGAGCCAGAGGCAGGCGATCGCGGCGATCCAGGGGAGCCACGGCGAGAACGGCACGGTGAACGGGCGCTTCAGGTCCGGGCGGGTGCGACGCAGGATCGGCACGCCGATGCACACCAGCACGAAGGCGGAGAGGGTGCCGATGTTGATCATGTCGCCGAGCACCTGCACGTCGGTGAAGCCGGCGATGATCGCGATGATCGCGCCGACCACGAGCTGGATGCGCACCGGCGTCCCGCGCTTCGGGTCGGTCACGCTGAGGCCGCGGGGGAGCAGGCCGTCGCGGCTCATCGCGAACACGACCCGGGCGAGTCCGAGCAGCAGAACCATGACCACCGTCGTGAGCCCGACGAGGCTGCCGATCGAGATGACCTTCGCGGCCCAGGTGGCCCCGACGAGCTCGAACGCGCTCGACAGCGACGGCGCGTCGAGCTTGGCGAGGTCGGCGTAGGAGACCATCCCGGTGATGACGATGGTGACGAGGACGTAGAGGACGGTCACGATCAGGAGCCCCAGCATGATCCCGCGGGGCACGGTGCGCTTGGGGTCCTTGGCCTCCTCGGCGCTGGTGGCCACGACGTCGAAGCCGATGAACGCGAAGAACACCAGCGCGGCGCCGCTGAGGATCCCGAAGACGCCGTACACGGACGGATCCGCGCCTGTCATGAACGAGAACAGCGACTGGGTCCATACGCTGTCGGCGGCTGGCCCGGGCTGGGCGGGCGGGACGAACGGGGTGAAGTTCGCCGGGTTCACGAAGAAGAAGCCGACGACGATCACGAACAGCACGATCCCGACCTTGATGATCGTGAACACCGCGTTCACCCGGCTCGACAGGCGCGTGCCGAGCGCGAGCAGCAGCGTGAAGATCGCCACGATGACCACGGGTCCCCAGTCGAAGGACAGGGGGCCGATCGGGATGGTCATCGGGATGTCCAGGTCGAAGAGCGCGACCGCGTTGCCGAGGTACACGCCCCAGTACTTCGCGATCACGGCCGCGGCCATGAGCATCTCGAGGATGAGGTCCCAGCCGATGATCCAGGCGAGGAACTCGCCCAGCGTCGAGTAGGTGAACGTGTAGGCGGAGCCCGCGACCGGGATCGAGGAGGCGAACTCGGCGTAGCAGAGGATCGCGAGCCCGCAGACGAGCGCGGCGATGAGGAAGGAGACGATCACGGCGGGTCCTGCACGGTGCGCGGAGGCCTCTGCGCCGACCGAGAAGATCCCGGCCCCTACCGCGACCGCCACGCCCATCACGGCCAGGTCGCCCACGCCGAGCGCGCGTCGGAGCGACCGACGTTCGTCCTGCGTCTCGGCGATCGACTGCTCGACGCTCTTCACCCTCCGAGGCATGCCCATGGGCCCTGATCCTAGGGGGACGTCGTGCGTCGGGGACAGCAATCCCCCTGCGTGGCCGGGGATCCGATGGCATACACGGCCGCAGGAGGTCACTGTGTTCGCGGGATCGCGACCTGTGCCGGGCGGATGGAGAGGAGGGGACCGGGGGCTCGGCGACGTCCGCGCAGGCATCGAGCCCCGGCCGCGAGGGAGAGCGGGCCGGGGCTCGAAGAGGGCGTCAGGCGCTGGCGACGATCGTCTCGTCGAGGGCGCGGCGGACGCGAGGCGCGGACTCGCGCTCCTGCAGGGCCTCGGGGAGGAGGGTGGCGGGGTCGCCCAGCTCCCCGACGGCGATGACCGTGGTCGGGGCGAACCGCTCGTCGAGGTCGACGAGCTCGCGGATCCGCTCCGGGACGAAGCCGCTCATCTGGTGGACGACGAGGCCGTCGTGGTGGGCCTGCACCGAGAGGTGTGCGACGGCCTGCCCGAGGTCGTAGAGGGCGTGGGTGTAGGGCGTGCCGTCGGCGGTCGCGGTCTCGGCGACCGCGACGATCAGCACGGCCGCGTTCCCGGCCCAGGTCTGGTTGAAGCCCATGAGCGCCGACTGGATGCCCTCGTGCAGGGATGTGCCGCGACGGGCCACGATGAAGCGCCAGGGCTGCGAGTTGTTGGCGGAGGGCGACCAGCGGGCCGCCTCGAGCGCGGAGGCGAGCCTGGCCTCGTCGATCGGGGCGGACGGGTCGAAGGCGCGGGGGCTCCATCGATCGGCGAGGACCTCCAGGAGGGGGTGCTCCGTGGGGGCGGTGCGATCGAGGACGGGGGTGCTCATGGGCGTGCTGGCCTTTCGGATCGTTTCGTCTTCCGGACCCCATTGTCCGCGTCCTCACCTCTAACCTATGTATGCGCATGCATATTCCCGAAGGCATCTCTGCCCGGCGGATTGCGCGATCGCCGGGCCGGCGTGGTTCGATGGGCCTTCGAGGCCGATCCGGCCCGACGGCGTGTGGCGGAGGAGGCGCGGACGATGCCCGAGCGCGCTGCAGGCTCGCCGACGGTCTCCCAGGTGGCCTCGTGGTGGGGGAGAGCCCTCCGTGTCGACCGGTCGGAGGTCGGCTTCTTCGCCTGTCTCGTCGGACCGCTGGCGGTCGGCGTCCTCCTGAACGGCGTGGTCCGTCCGGCCATCGGCCACGCCCTCGGCGGTATGCGGCGCGCCCCGGGGGCGGCGGTGCGCGGCTCGGACGTGTACTGGGAGTTCGACGCGGCGACGCAGGCCGCGCATCCGTTCCTCACCCGATTCCTGGAGGTGAGCGACGGGACCGTGGCGATGTGCGTCGTCGGGCTCGTCGTGGTCCTTCTGCTCGGTCGCTGGGGGCTGCGCCGGCGTCGCTCACGGTCGCACGACGGCGGGCCGGCCGCCGCAGGGTAGCCCCGTCCGCGACCGCCGTCCAGGAACGACGAAGGGTCCCGGCGTCGCACCGGGACCCTTGCTGTCTGCGCCGATCGGCCTGGGCGGCTCAGCCGCGCAGCGCCTCCGCCAGCGTCACCCGCGCGCCCATCCGCAGCAGGGAGTTCTCGTAGATCTTCGCGGCGACCAGGATCGCTGCGACGCATGAGGCGATGAGGATCACGAGCGAGAGCAGGGGCTCCCACCACTGGGCGTCGCCCAGGAACAGCCGCAGCGGCATCCCGACCGGTGCCGAGAAGGGCACATACGACATGATCGTCATCACGAGCGGGTTGTCGTTGAAGAGGATCACGAGGATGTATGGGGCCATCACGAGCATCGTGATGGGCATGGTCGTCGAGCCGATGTCCTCCTGCCGCGAGACCATCGCCGCCGCGGCCGCGAAGAGCGCGGCGAGCAGGATGAAGCCGAACAGGAAGAAGATCGCGAACCACAGGATCGGTGCGCCGATGCCGCTGAGCACCGCGTTCTGGCCGGTGACCATGAGGCCGATCACCGCGATCGCGGCGAGGGCGAGGATCTGCGCCATCGCGAGGATCGTGTTGCCGATCACCTTCCCGGCGAGCAGGGCCCTGGTCGGGATCGCCGAGATGAGGAGCTCGACCACGCGAGTCTGCTTCTCCTCCACCACGCTCTGCGCGATCGTGCCGCCGAACGTGGACGCCGCCATGAGGAACACGACGCCGAAGCCGATGGCGATGAAGTAGCGCAGGAGCGGGTTCGTCGTCGCCGGTTCGAGGACCTGCACCTCCGGCGTCTTCGCGAGCGACATCACGAGCGACTCCGGGGTCTTCTCGAGCACGATGACCCTGTAGCCGAACGTCGGATCGTCGCTCGGGACGAGCGCGGCCTCCACGGTGCCATCCCTGACCAGCCTCTCGGCTTCCGTGGCGTCGGACGCCTCGGTGACCTTGACGCCCTTGTCGGCCTGGACGGCGGCCGCGGTCTCACTCGTGACCGCGACGGCGGTCTGCGAGGGCGCCTTGCTCGTGAACCCGCCGATGAGGACGCCGGCGAGGGCGATCAGCAGAAGGATCCCCGTCGAGATGAGGAACGCCTTGCTGCGCAGCTTGGAGGAGATCTCCCGCTCGGCGACGAGCCAGATGGCGCTGCCGGCGCTCGTTCCGCCGGTGCTCTGCGTGCGCGTGCTGGTCGAGACGGTCACTGGATGACCTCCTTGAAGATCTGGGCGAGAGTGGGATGCTGGGGCGCGAAGGAGGTGACCTCGCCGCGCTCGACGGCGCTGCGGAGGATCCGCTGCGCCGTCTCGGAGCCGTCGACGTCGAACACCGCGCTCCCTCGTTCGAAATCGACGACGGTGACGCCGGGCTCGGCGCGGAGCCAGCCCGCATCCCCCGTCGTGCTCAGCTCGTACCGGAGGGTGGAGTGCCGGGCGCGCAGCTCCTCACGGGAGCCCGACGCGCGGACGGTGCCGCCGGCGATGATCACGAGGTCGTCGCAGAGGCGTTCCACGACGTCCAGCTGATGAGAGGAGAAGAGGATCGACGTTCCCTGGGCCGCCTTGCTCTGCAGGACTCCCGCGACGACGTCGACGGCGATCGGATCGAGGCCCGAGAACGGCTCGTCGAGGATCAGCACCTCCGGGTCGTGGACGAGGGCGGCAGCGATCTGCGCGCGCTGCTGATTGCCGAGGGAGAGTGATTCGATCTTGTCCTCCAGGCGTTCGCCGAGGCCGAGCTCGGTGAGCAGCGACGTCGCCCGTGCCGTCGCGTCCGCGCGGGCGAAGCCGTGCAGCCGCGCGAGGTACACGATCTGCTCGAGCACCTTCATCTTGGGGTAGAGACCGCGCTCCTCGGGCATGTACCCGAAGCGCTGACGGTCGCCGGAGGTCACGGGCCGCCCGTCCAGGACGACCGTGCCGTCGTCGGCGGCGAGCACGCCGAGGATGATCCGCATGGTGGTGGTCTTGCCTGCGCCGTTGCCCCCGACGAAGCCGGTGAGCCGGCCGGGGGAGACGCGGAAGGAGACGTCGTCGAGCACACGCCGCGAGCCATAGCTCTTGACGATGCCGGAGAGGTCGAGAAGGCCTGTGGTCATGCTCCTCACGCTAGGAGGACGGGCGGCGGCGCCACATCCCCCGTGAGGCGGATAGGCGGCTCGCGCTGTCGGATTCTCCTCGGGTCGCCGGCCGCGGGTCGCCGGCCGCGGGCGTCGTCCGGCCTGCGGTCAGCGGCGGGCGGTGAGACCGTGGCGGTGGGCGAGCACCACCGCCTGCACACGGTCGCGGGCCCCGAGCTTCTGCAGGATGCGGGAGACGTGGGTCTTCACGGTGGCCTCGCCGATGTACAGCTCCCCGGCGATCTCGGCGTTGCTCCACGCCTCGGCGAGGAGGCGCAGCACCTCCGCCTCACGCTCGGTGAGCGGCTCGGCCAGCACCATGCCGGGGCCGACGACGCCTGCCGCCGGGTAAGGAGGCGACGGCGCGGGGTCCGGCTTCATGGCGAAGCGGTGCAGGACTCTCCTGGTGACCTCAGGGGACAGCATCGCGTCCCCTGCGCCGAGGGCGCGCACGGCGGCGATCAGCTCCTCCGGCCCGGTGTTCTTGAGCAGGAAACCGCTCGCCCCCGCGTCCAGCGCCTCGAAGAGGTAGTCGTCGCGGTCGAAGGTGGTGACGATCGCGATCGAGGCGTCCACCGACGGATCGGCGACGAGCAGGCGAGTCGCCTCCAGGCCGTCCATATCCGGCATCTGCACGTCCATGGTGATCACGTCGGGCGCCAGCGAGGCGGCGAGCGCCACGGCCTCGGCGCCGGTGGCCGCCTCGCCGACGACCTCGATCCCGTCCTGCAGATCGAGCACCGTGCGGAACCCGGCGCGCAGCATCGCGTGATCGTCGACGAGGAGAACGCGGATCGGGTCGGTCATCGGGTCCCTTCCGTGGCGGAGCGGTCGCGCGGATCCGGGCGCGCCCGCTCTGCCGTGTCATCCTGCGGGGCGAGGGGAACGGTGGCGCGCACACGGAACCCGCCGGCGGGGCGCGGGGTGAGCTCGATCGTCCCGCCCGAGGCCAGGGCGCGCTCCCGCATCCCCAGCTGTCCGAGGCCGGGGCGCAGGCCGGTCACCACGCGGCCGGTGTTCACGACCTCGAGCTCGACCGTTCCGCCGGTGTAGCGCACGCGGACGTCCGCGACGGCGTCCGGCCCGGCATGACGGCGTGCGTTGGTGAGGGATTCCTGCGCGATGCGATAGAGGTTCACGGTGATCAGGGCGGGCACCGACGTAGGCTGGCCGATGACCGTGTACTCGGTGGGGAGCCCCGCCGAGGACGAGGCGGCGGCAAGGGTGCCGATGTCCGCCATCGTCACGGTGGAGGAGGGCTCGTCCTCTTCGTTCCCCGGTGTGCGCAGCGTCTCCAGGAGCTGGCGGAAGTCATGGATCGCCTCGCGAGAGGCCGCCTCGACGTCGACGAGGATCCGCTTCGCGGCAGCGGGGTCCCTGTCCACCGTCAGCCGGGCCGCCCCGGCCTGCACGCCCATGACTGAGACATGGTGGGCGACGACGTCGTGCAGCTCCCTGGCGATCCGCACCCGGTCCAGCGCCACCGCCTGCGCCGCGTTCACCTCGCGTTCCCGTTCGAGCTCCGCCGTGCGCTGTTCGAGGGCCGAGCGCTGCCCCGCGGCGTTCCAGGAGCGCTCGCCGAAGTAGTAGGCCCCGCCGAAATAGAGCGCGTTCAGCAGCAGCTGCAGCATCATGTAGGCCAGGTAGGGCGAGAGCGCCCCGGCGACGATCTTCTCCTCCGCCGCCTGCTCGATCGCGCTCCGGTACATCACGGTGACGAGCCAGAACGCCATCCCGACGATGATCGCGACGCGCACCAGGAGCGCCCGACGTCGGTCGGACATCCAGGCCCCGATCGTGTAGAGGCCGATGAACACGGCGATGTTGCCGATGTAGAGCTCGGGAACCTTGAACGTCACACCCACGAAGTAGGCGAGCGACACCACGACGGCGGCGAACCCCGGCCATCGTCGCCGGACGGCGAGCGGCAGGGTCGTGAAGAGGGCCAGGACCAGCGCCGTCCACAGCGGCGCCTGCTCGTCGCCGTAGATCTGCGCGATCGAGGTCAGGGCGGCGCTGAGGATGCCGCCGCCGAACAGGATCATCGCCAGCCACAGATCCCCGCGCAGGTCGCTCTCGGTCGGCGTGCGCGTGAAGGGCGCGAGGGGCGGCATCCTCCTACCGTAGGACTCCTGGCGGACCGAGGCATCCCCCGCGCGACGGAACCCGGCTTTCTGCCGGCTCGGGTTGCTCCCTTGACGCCGACCTCAAGCAGGGACTGCCGCGTATCCCCCCAACATCCACGCCGCCCGCCTGAAGGAGCTTCAGGCGGGCGGCGTGATCCGCCGGGTTCCGCTGCGCAACGGCGGTCTCGTCTATGAGCTCACCCCGTACGGTCGCGCGCTGGAGCCGATCCTGCTGGCGCTGGGACGCTGGGGCCTCCAGGCCATGGGCGATCCGACGGAGGGGGACGTCGTGACCCCCGACTCGCTGACGATGATGTTGCGCGCCTCCTTCCAGCCGGCACGAGCGGACGACCTCGACGTCGAGCTCCACGTCGGTGACATCGCGTCGCGGGTGCAGATCCGAGACGGCGCGCTGGAGGTCATCCGGATCGCTCCGCCGGCGCCGCCCGTGGGCGGAGCGGTGCCCGAGGGGGAGCCGGAGGCGGTGATCGTCGCCGGGCCGCGGATCCGCCGGCTGATCGCCGGCGAGGTGACCCCTGCGGAGGCGATCGCGCAGGATCTCGTCGCGGTGGTCCATGGCGAGGAGGCGACTCTCGACCGGTTCGCCCAGGCCTTCCGCATCGCTGCTGTCGCCTGACTCGGCTGCCGTCTCGTCCGCGGCGTCGCGTGGTGCGTCAGGCCAGGAGGCGCTCGATCGTGATGGCCACGCCGTCGTCGTCGTTCGAGGGGGAGATCTCGTCGGCCGCGTCGCGCAGCGGGTCGATCGCGTTCGCGACCGCGACGCCGTGCCCTGCCCACCGCACCATCTCCAGGTCGTTGAGACCGTCGCCGAACGCGACGACCTCCGTGCGGTCGACGCCGAGGTGCGTGCACAGCTGCGCGAGCCCGCTGGCCTTGGTCACACCTTCCGCCATCACCTCGACGAAGGGCGCCCCGGACATCGTCGCCTCGAAGCCGCGCAGACCGAGCCCCTGCAGCGTGACGAAGATCTCGGCGAGGGGGACCTCCGGGTGCCGGATGACGATCTTCAGGCTGGGCTCGGCCACCACGTCCGACAGCGGCACCCCGCCCATGGTCCTGGGGTCGCGCTTGTGGTCGCTGAGACGTGCCAGCGCGGCGTAGCCGTCCTGCGCGACGAAGCGCTCGCCCGCCTCGCGCACACTCGCGAAGAGCACGCCGGGGAGGGCTGCCGTGAGCGCATCGACAAGCTCTCGTTGCACGGCTGCGGGGATCTCCTGAGTGAACAGCAGGTCGCCACGGGTGAGGTGGATGCCGAACGAGCCGTTGCCGCACAGCGCCCATTCCGTGAACGCCGCCCCGGCCGCCACCTCGCGGAGGCCGATGGGCTGGCGTGCGGTCACGGGGACGACGTGGACCCCGGACGCTCGCGCCGCGTCGAGCGCCGCTCGCGTGCGCGGCGAGACGCCGCCATCGGAGGCGAGGAGCGTGTGGTCGAGGTCGGTCGCGATCAGCCGGGGGCGCCGCATGGTCAGGGGCCGGCCGTCAGGAGAAGATCATCGGCAGGTCGTCGTCGTCAGCGACGCCGGCGAGGTCGAGGTCCACGACGACCGGCACGTGATCGCTCGGCTGCTCGCCCTTGCGTTCGTCGCGGTGGATCGAGGCGCCGGTCACCCCGTCGGCGAAGGCGCGGGAGCCGAGGATGAAGTCGATCCGGATCCCCTCGTTGCGGGGGAACTTCAGCCGCTGGTAGTCCCAGTAGGTGTACCCCTGGGGGAGGAGGGGGCGCACGACGTCGCTGACGCCCGCGGACTCGAGCGCGAAGAACGCGGCGCGCTCCTCGGGCGAGACGTGGGTCGAGCGGCCCAGCACGATGTCGGGGTCGCCGTTGTCGTGGTCGAACGGGATGATGTTGAAGTCGCCGACGAGGGCGAGGGGCAGCGAGGGGTTCGCGGCGAGCTCGGCCGCCGTCGACGTGCGCAGGGCGTCGAGCCAGCGCAGCTTGTAGGCGAGGTGGGGGTCGTCGAGCGACCGGCCGTTCGGCACGTACAGGCTCCACACCCGCACGCCGCCGATGGTCGCCCCGAGGGCGCGGGCCTCGTGCGGGGCGTCGGGACCCTCGTGCCCCTTCGCGAAGCCGGGCATGCCCGCGAAGGCCGTGGACACGTCGGTCATCGGCTCGCGGCTGGCGATCGCCACGCCGTTCCACTGGTTCAGGCCGTGTACCTCGACGTGGTAGCCGGCCTCCTCGAACGGGGCGTAGGGGAACTGCTCCGGCGTGCACTTGATCTCCTGCATGGCCAGGACGTCGACGTTCTCGCGGACGGCGAACTCGACGGTACGGGCGACGCGGGTGCGGATGGAGTTGACGTTCCAGGTGGCCAAGCGCATGGTCCCAGCCTACGGTCGCCCGCCGACGTCCCGGTGCGACGGGAGGGGGGGCGGCACGGCACGCCGATCGGGTGGGTCGGGCGGGCGCGAGGAATCCGTGAGGATCCGCGGCGGATGCGGGCCCCGGCGCATGCGTTCCGTAGGGATCCGCGTCTCGGGCGCCGCCGCGGCGCAGGCTGCTGCCATGGCAAACGAACGGCTGGCCCCGCGATGGGGCTACGTGTCCCGGACCGCGGGCCGCTACGGCATCGTGTCGTCGCGGCTCGTCGTCTACCCTCCCGATGCGCCCGAGGGGCGGCGTCTCTTCGCCGACCTCTCGCACCGGTTCACCCCTCTGGCGGTCATCGGCGGCGTGCTGGCGTGGGCTGCCCTGTGCGGCCTGGGGGCGACGCCGGAGCTCGCCGCGCTCGCCGTGCTGCTGGTGGCCGTGCCCGTCGCGATCTTCCTCGCCGTGAAGGCCGCGCCCGTGCGGCGCAGGGCCGTGGCGATCTCGTCCTGCTGCTCCGCGCTGCGTCCCGACGCGGAGGACCTGGCCTGCTCCGAGCGGCTCGAGGTGCTGGCCGCCGCGATCCAGGGCGCCGGGTCCGCCCTCCTTTCCGGCATCATCCGGGAGGACGCGTTCGACCGCGTCTGGCGCGCGGTCTACGCCGAGGTCGCGCAGTCCTCGGGCGAGGAGCCGTGGTCCGTTGCCGGCCATGAGGCCCGTCCCGTCGAACGCTCAGCCCGCCGCGCACCCTCAGACGCATGACGATCCTCCGGATGGCGGAGGATTCGGTGGACGATGGTCATGCATCTGTCGGATCGCCAGCCATCCGGACGGAGGACCGGAGCGCCCGGATCGCCAGCCATCCGGAAGGAGGGCCGAAGCGTTCGGATCGGCTGTGGCCGGTCCGGTCAGCGATCGGACGGATCCGCGGTGCCGGTGAGGATTCCGCGCGCCAGGGTGTGGAAGTGCCGGTGGAAGCCCAGGATCGCCGGCGTCTCGTCGCCGTTCAGCCCGAGCGACTCCACGTCCAGCGCGTCGACGACGAAGACGTACCGGTGCACGCCGGTGCCCGCCGGCGGGGCGGCGCCGAGGTATCGCGGCAGGCGGACCTCGTTCGGGAGCGTGAGGGCGCCTGCGGGGAGGGAGCCCGGCTCACCGTCCCCGGCTCCCGCGGCGAGGGAGCGGATGCCGGCCGGGAGATCCGAGACCGCCCAGTGCCAATACCCCGATCCGGTCGGTGCGTCGGGGTCGTAGCAGGACACCGCGAAGCTCTTCGTCTCGGCCGGCGGGTCGCCCCACGACAGCTCCGGGGAGCGATCCGCCCCGCCGCGGGACGACGACCAGGCCGACACGGGGAGCGCCCCTCCGTCCGTGAAGTCGGCGCTCCTCAGCTCCAGCGCCGGAAAGGTGCGCAGGCGGGACAGCGCGGAATAGGGATCGACGTCGAGCATGACGGCCTCCTCGGTCGGAACGAGTGGGATGCCGCCATCCTCGCATCGCCGCGGGCCTCGGGACACCCCCTTGTCTGCGCCCTCTGCCTCGTGTCCGTGTCCCCGCTCCGTGTCTCCGCGCCGTGCCGAGAGGCCGGCGTCCCTAGACTGGCGGTGTGACGCTCAGCACCCCCGAACTCGAAGCCGACCGCCAGGCCCTCATCGCGCTGATCGCCGACGAGGCGGTGTTCCACGGCGACTTCACGCTCTCCAGCGGCAAGAAGGCCACCTACTACGTGGACATGCGCCGTCTCACCCTCGACCACCGCGCGGCTCCCGCGATCGGCCGGATCATGCTCGACCTGGTCCGCGACCTCGACGCGGTCGCGGTCGGCGGTCTCACGCTCGGCGCCGACCCGATCGCCAACGCCGTCATGCACGCCTCGGCCGGCACGGATCGTCCGCTCGACGCCTTCGTCGTCCGCAAGGAGCCGAAGGACCACGGGCGCGGGCGGCAGATCGAGGGCGCAGACGTCGCGGGGCGACGCGTCGTCGTCCTGGAGGACACGTCCACGACGGGGCAGTCGGCGCTCAAGGCGGTCGAGGCCCTGCGCCGGGAAGGCGCGGACGTCGTCGCGGTCGCGGTGATCGTCGACCGCAAGACGGGGGCGCAGGCCGCGATCGAGCAGGCGGGGCTGGAATGGCGCGCCGCGGTCGACCTCGACGATCTCGGGCTCGAGCCGCAGTGACCGCCGCCGCGATCGAGGATCGCCCCTCTCTTCCCCTCGCCCTCGCCGTCGACGTGGGCGGGACCAAGCTCGAGGCGGCGCTTGTCTCGGCCGGCGGGACGGTCCTCGCCGCCTCGCGCATCCGGCGCCCGACCGGCCCCGACACGACTCCGGACTCGTTGCGGGCCGCCGTGGACGAGGCCGTGGCGTACGCCGTCGACGCCCGGGGGCCGCGCGCCGAGCTCGTCGGCGCCGGCATCGGGAGCGCCGGACCGATCGACCGCGACCGCGGGCTCATCCATCCGGTCAACATGCCGGGCGCCCGAGGGTTCGATCTGCGATCGGCGGTCGCCGAGAGCGCGGCCGCGGCGGTCGACGCGCCCGTTCCGACCACGCTCGCGCACGACGGCGGCTGTCTCGCGCTCGCCGAGTCCTGGCTCGGCGCGACCCAGGGGGCGTCGACGTCGCTCTCGATCGTCGTCTCCACCGGGGTCGGCGGTGGGTTCGTGGTCGACGGTCGCTATCTCCCCGGCGCGAGCGGGAACGCCGGGCACCTCGGCCAGGTGCACGCTGAGGGCGCGCTCACGCTCGAGCAGGTCGCGTCGGGGCCTGCCAGCGTCGCCTGGGCTCAGGCGCAGGGATGGGCGGGGGAGCGAGGAGAGGACCTCGCTCGTGACGCCGCCTCCGGCGACCGTGTGGCGCGTGCGGCGATCGAGCGCTCCGCGCGCGCGGTCGGAGCGGCGCTCGCCGATGCCTCGACGCTCGTCGACCTCGAGGTTGTGGCGATCGGCGGCGGCTTCTCGCGCGTCGCCGACGACTACATCGATCTCGTGCAGCGGGCTCTTCTCGACGCGGCCGCGCACGAGTACTCCCAGCACACCAGGGTGGTCCGTTCGGGGCTCGGCGACGAGGGCCCGCTGATCGGCGCCGCCGCGCTCGTGCTGCGCTGAGCACACGTCTGCCGACGTCACGTCATCGGGGCCATACGAACGGAAAGGACACGGTCATGCGGGTTCTCGGGGTACAGTCCGGCACGTCTCATGACGGGATCGACACGGCGGTCGTCGAGTTCGCGCTCGACGGCGCGCAGCTGCGTGGACGGGTGCTGCACAGAGACGAGACCCCCTACGACCCCGCCCTCCGCGCGCGTCTGATCGCGGCGCTCCCGCCGGCGCGGACCACGTTCGAAGAGGTCTGCGAGCTCGACACCCTGATCGGTCAGGCCTTCGCGGACGCTGCCGCGCGCGCCGCCGCTGCCGTGGGCGGCGTCGACGCCATCTGCTCACACGGACAGACGGTGTACCACTGGGTCGACGGCGGCCGCGCGCGGGGGACGCTGCAGATCGGGCAGCCGGCATGGATCGCCGAGCGCACGGGGGCGCCCGTCGTCTCCGACGTCCGGATCCGCGACATCGCCGCCGGCGGACAGGGAGCGCCGCTCGTCCCTTTCCTCGACGCGCTCCTCCTGCACGGCCGGCCGGGGACCTCGGCGGCCCTGAACCTCGGCGGGATCGCCAACGTCTCGGTCGTGACGGGCGCGAATGTGATCGGCTACGACATCGGCCCTGCCAACGCGCTGATCGACGCCGTGATCGTCGCGGAGGGGCTGAACGACCTCGGCTACGACCAGGACGCGTGCATCGCCGCGTCCGGCCGGGTGGACGCGGCGCTCCTCGACGCCCTCCTCGCCGATCCGTACTACGGCCGCCCCGCGCCGAAGAGCACCGGCAAGGAGCACTTCCACCTCGAGTACGTCCGTGCGCATCTCGCGGGACGGGACGTGGCGGTTCCCGACGTCGTGCGCACCCTCACGGAGCTGACGGTCCGCACGGTCGCCCAGGACGTCCGCGCCGCGGGCGTCGGCTATCTCGCGGTCTCGGGCGGAGGGTGCCGCAATCCCCTCCTGATGGCGGGCCTGCGGGAGGCGCTCGCGGAGACCGAGATCGTCCTCGCCGACGAGCTCGGCGCCCCCGCCGACGCGAAGGAGGCGATCCTCTTCGCTCTGCTCGGCTGGTGCACGCTGCACGGCGTCCCTGCCGTGGTCCCCCAGGCGATCGGTGCCGGGGAGGCTCGCGTCCTCGGCACCATCACACCCGGAGCCGGACCCCTGCGTCTTCCCGATCCGGTCGCCCGCATCGACGGGCTCACCCTTCGCGTCGAGGCCTGACGGCCCGAGGCGTGCGCCGCGCTCTTCCCGGCGCACGCCTCGGGCACCGTGTCGGCTCGCCACGGCTCAGCGCTTCGAGTCGTCCTCCTCCCACGGGCCCTCCCACCAGCCCGCGCGACCGTCTGACGAGTCCGAGCCGCGGCGGGAGCGCACGAACTGCACGATCCACACGGCCAGCGTGGCCAGGCCGATCACGAGCATCACCCACAGGAGCACCGTGCCTTGACTCATGGTCGTCGTCCTTCCGCCGCATTCGCGACGATCGTCGCGATCCGCTTCGCCCTGGTCTCCGGGCGTCGGGCCATCGCGATGTTCGTGAGGCCCAGCTTTCTCGCCGAGGGCGGAAACGTGTCCCATGCGGCCCGTGCGGCCGGATCCGCGTCGAGGGCCTCGGTCAGATCCGCCGGCTCGATCCCCGCCTCCGGGCCGTCGAGGACCGTCCAGGTGCCGTTGGCCTTCGCGGCCTCGATCGCCCGGACGCCCGCCGGGGCGAGCAGTCCCGCCGCCTCCAGCTCCGCGACGCGGGCCTTGTTCGTGGCGGCCCAGCCGCTCCCGGGGCGCCGAGGGGAGAACCACTGTCCCACCGTCCGGTCGTCGAAGGTGCGTACCGGGCCGTCGATCCAGCCGAAGCACAGCGCCTGGCGCACCGCGTCCTCGTAGCCGACGCCCGTGCTCGCGTTCCCGCGGACGCTCAGCAGCCAGACCCCGGACGTGGCGGCGTGGTTGTCCTCGAGCCAGGCGCGCCAGGCCGCCGCATCCGCCGCAGCGATGCGCTCGCCGTCGTCGAGAACTCCCACGTCATCCCTCCGAGCGAGCCGCGGCGTCCTGCGGCGGGAGCAGATCGATCACGCCGCCGACGATCTCGTCCGGGCGGAACGGGTACTTCTCGATCTCGGCGCGGTCGCTGATCCCCGTCATCACGAGGACCGTGTGCAGACCCGCCTCGATGCCGGCGACGATGTCGGTGTCCATCCGGTCGCCGATCATCCCGGTCTTCTCGGAGTGCGCGCCGATCTTGTTCAGCGCCGAGCGGAACATCATCGGATTGGGCTTTCCGACGACGTAGGGCTCACGCCCCGTCGCCTTGGTGATGAGCGCGGCGATGGCCCCGGTCGCCGGGAGCGGACCGTCGGCGCTGGGGCCGGTGGCGTCGGGGTTGGTGACGATGAAGCGCGCGCCACCCTCGATGAGGCGGATCGCCTTGGTGATCGCCTCGAAGGAGTAGTTGCGGGTCTCGCCCACCACCACGAAGTCCGGTGCGGTCTCGGTCATGATGAAGCCCGCCTCGTGGAGAGCCGTGAGGATCCCCGCCTCACCGATCACGAAGGCCGAGCCGCCGGGCACCTGCTGACGGAGGAAGTCCGCGGTGGCGAGCGCGGAGGTCCAGATCCGCTCCTCCGGCACGATCAGGCCGCTGGCGCGGAGCCGGGCGCTCAGGTCGCGCGCGGTGAAGATGGAGTTGTTGGTGAGCACGAGATAGGGCACGCCCTCGCGCTCCCAGCCGGCGAGCAGATCGGCGGCGCCGGGCAGAGCGTCGTTCTCGTGGACCAGCACCCCGTCCATGTCGGTGAGCCAGCATTCGATCTCGGTGCGTTCGACCATGCCCTCAGCCTAGGCGGACGAGCGCAGAGCGGAGGAAAAGGGCAGACGACGCTCAGCGGGAGCGGGCCGTCGTCTGCGCGATCGTGTCCTCCAGGCGCTCGACGAGGGGGAGGGGCAGGCTCGCTCGCCGGAGCGAGGAGCGAGCGGCGTCGGCGAGGCTGGTGATCGCGTACTCGACCCGGTCGAGCGCGCCGCTCCCGATGATGACCTCGCGGAGGCGCTCGGCGTCCCTCTCACGCAGGTCTGGGCGACCGAACAGATGCGCGACATGCGGCCACGCGGGATCCCTCCGCGCGTAGACGATGAGCAGGGTGAGCTTCCCGTCCCGGAGGTCGGAGAGGGCGGAGCCGTCCGCCTGGTCCTGACCCCCGAAGACGCCGGCGACGTCATCGCGTGCCTGCACGGCGACGCCGATCGTCTTGCCGATGACGTCGAGCGCCACGGCTGTGCCGGCATCGGCTCCGCCGAGCACGGCGCCCATCCGCAGCGGGGCGCCGAACGAGTGCTGCGTGCTCCGTTGTTCCAGGGTGCGCAGGATCGTGTCCTCGTCGGCGTCCGTGAGGAGACGGGTGAGAGCACCGGAATGCTCCCCTGCGGCCGCAGCGCTCGCCGCCTCTCCCAGCACTCCGAGCATCATGCGACGGCGCTCGGACGAGACGTCGAGCTCGCCGACCAGGCGGTGTGCGGAGGCGATGAGGAGATCGCCGACGAGGACGGCGCAGCTGCGTCCGTAATGCAGGGCCTCTTCCTCGGCGATCCCGCGGTCACGCGCCTCGTCTCGCATGCGGGCGATGAGGTTCGTCTCGCCCCGCCGGACGAGTGCGCGATCGATCACATCGTCGTGGAGGAAGAAGCCCAGGTGCAGCAGCTCGAGAGCCGCCGCGCCTCTGATGACCTCGTCCGAGGGGGGCGACTCCGCGAATGCATCGTGCGCGGCCAGGAGCAGACGCGAACGTGGCATCCTGCCGCCGCTCGACAGTCGCCACGCGGCCTTCCAGACGCGATCGAACTCCGTGAACCCGCCGCCGCGCTGCCACTCGGCGTGGAAGCAGTCGTCGATGACTGACTCCACGTTCTCGAGGGCGTCCTGCGGGTCGACCGCCCCCGCTGTCGTCTCTCCCACGATCGACCCTTCAATCTAACCAGGGTAGTAAACCAGGTTAGTCGTACCACCTGGTGGCAGTAAACCACGGAGGGTAGTGTCGAAGGCCGTGTTTTCCTGACAATGGCGGCGTGAAATCGAGGGCGACCGCGCGCGAGGGATGCCCGATGCGCGGTCCGACCCGGTGCATTCTGCTTATCCTGCGCACAGGAAACGTCAGCAGAGTGTACCTATGAGCGACGGGACCGTGCGCGGCGAGAGCCCCATCCGAGTGCTGATCGTCGATGACGAGCCCAATCTGAGGCACCTTCTGGCGGCGGTGCTGACCCGCCAGGGTTGGGCAGTCGAGACGGCCGGGACCGGTCAGGCGGCGATCGACGCGGCCCTGCGCCTGAGGCCGCACCTCATCGTGCTCGACATCGTGCTCCCTGACATCGACGGCATCCAGGTGCTGCGGACGATCCGCACCGATCTGCCCGACACCATGGTGCTGTTCCTCACCGCCAACGGCACGGTCGCCGGGCGCATCACCGGGATCTCGGCCGGCGGCGACGACTACGTCGCGAAGCCCTTCAGCATCGAGGAAGTCGTCGTCCGGCTGCGAGGGCTCCTGCGGCGGAGCCCCATGCTCGCCGCCGCCGCGCCCACGCCGCTCCTCGAGGTCGGCGACCTCGTCCTCAACGAGGACAGCCACCGCGTCACCCGCGGGGGCGAGGACATCACGCTCACCGCGACCGAGTTCGCGCTGCTCCGGTTCCTCATGCTCAACGCCGATCGGGTGCTGAGCAAGGACCAGATCCTCGACCGGGTGTGGAACTACGATTTCGGGCGTGAGTCCAACATCGTGGAGCTGTACATCTCCTACCTCCGCAAGAAGATCGACCATGGGCGCGAGCCGATGATCCACACGATCCGTCGCGTCGGCTACGTGATGCGCGCGGCCTCAGAGGTCGGTGCCGGAGCGCCATGACCGTCTGGCGTCGGCGCGCGGCGACGCTGCGCCATCGCGTGCAGCCCCGCACGCTGCGCACACGCCTCGTCCTCGTCGTGTCCGGACTGCTGCTCGTCGCACTCGCGGTCTTCGGCTGGGTGTCGTTCGCGATCCTCCGGCAGAGCCTCGTCCTGCAGAGCGAGAACACCCTGAACACGCTCGCCCTGTACGCCCAGACCCACATCCAGGACGAGATAGACATCCAGGGACGGGTGCCCGCCTTCGGCGAGGAGGTCGGCCCGATGCTGTCCGCGGACACGTTCTACCTCGTCCTCGACAGCGCGGGCACGGTGACGTCCGCCTACCTCAGCCGCGACTACGACTACCGCGAGCTGACCCCGGCCGAGATCGTCCAGCTCCGTGCCGTGTTCAGCGAGGCCGAGTACGGAGGGGAGGTCTCCGTCGACGCGATCGGCGACTTCCTCGTCGCGCTCCGTCCTCTCGAGGACGGCTCCACTCCGCGCACGCTGGTGATCGGCGTCGGGCTGAACGAGGTGAACGACATCGTGGGCGCCTACGCGCTCTGGGTCGTCGTGATCGGGGCGGGGGTGGCCGCCATCGGCGCGCTCGTCGGGCTCCGCGTCGTCCGCTCCGCGATGCGCCCCCTGGAACGGGTCGCGGCGGTGGCAGACCACGTCTCTCAGACGCCGCTGGACTCCGGCGAGGTCGACCGGCAGGTGCGGGTGCCGCGGGACGGACGCCACATCGGATCCGAGGCCGATCGTGTCGCGGAGGCGCTCAACCGGCTGCTCGACCATGTGGAGACGTCGCTCAACACCCGGCACCGGACCGAGGAGTCGATGCGCCGGTTCGTCGCGGAGGCGAGCCACGAGCTGCGCAACCCGCTGGCGGTGATCCGAGGCTACGCCGACTTCTACGCCCAGCCGGGCGCGGACGCGGGAGAGACCGCCGGCGCGCTCGGCCGGATCGGGGCCGAGGCGACGCGCATGAGCACCCTCGTCGATGATCTCCTGCTGCTGGCCAAGCTCGACGCCGACCCTCGGGTGCGCCGCGAGGAGGTCGAGCTCGCCCGGGTCGTGGTCGAGGTGATCGCGGATGCCCGTTTCGCGTACCCGCACCACGTCTGGCGCCTGACCCTGCCGGAGGAGCCGGCCGATCTCCTCGGCGACGAGGACGCGATCCGGCAGATGCTGCTGAACCTCATTGCCAACGCAGGGCATCACACCCCGCCGGGGACAGAGGTGGTTGTGGCTCTCGCGCAGACGCGCCATGCGGTGGAGATCTCCGTCACCGACGACGGGCCCGGAATCCCGGACGCCGCGCTGCCGACGCTCTTCGACCGTTTCACCCAGGTGGAGGACACGACCGAGCACGGCACACGGGAGCGCACCACGGTGGGGCTCGGGCTCGCGATCGTCCGCGCGCTCGCCGACGCCTCGGGGTACCAGGTGACGGTCGACACCGGCAGCCAGGGATCGTGCTTCACCCTGCGGATCCCCCATCCGACGGCTTCCTGAGACGCGGCGTCGGCGTTCGGCGGATCGTGTTCGGAACGTCATGTCACGGACATGCGAGCCCGGCGGGGACGCGGCGTCGTGCAGACGCCGGTGTGCCGATGATGGCGGTGGCGGGGCCGATTCGCTACGGTGTGGTCGAACGATCGACGCCGGAGGGTCTGCCTCCGGCCCATAGGAAGGCTTTGAAATGACCGGCATTGCGCGTAATGCGCTCACGGAGGCGATCTCGACGTTCCTCTTCGTGTTCTTCATCATCGGGATCGTCAACAGTGGTGTGGCCTTGTCGGCTCTTGCCATCGGGTTCGCGCTGATGGTCCTCGTCTACGCGTCGGGCCACATCTCGGGCGGGCATCTGAACCCTGCCGTGTCGTTGGGTGTTCTGCTGCGGGGCCGGATGGGTGTGGCCGACTTCGGCGCCTACGTGGTCGCGCAGTTCGTGGGCGGCGCGCTGGCGGCGCTGGCGAGTTCGGTGATCTGGCCGCATGCGGCGGCGGCGAAGGAGATCAAGGTCCTTCCGGCGTTCATCGTCGAGGCGGTCGTCACCCTCGTGCTGGTGTGGGTGGTGCTGAACGTGGCGACGTCGAAGGACCACCCGAACAACTCGTTCTACGGTCTCGCGATCGGGAGCACGGTGTTCGTGGGCGCGGTGGCAGTCGGCGGGATCTCCGGCGGCGGCTTCAACCCTGCGGTGGCTCTCGGCCTGGCGATCAGCGGGCAGTTCGGCTGGTCCAGCCTGTGGCTGTATGTCGTGGCCCCGCTGGTCGGCGCGGCCATCGCGGCTCTGCTGTTCCGTCTCCTCAACAGCGACGACCTCAAGAAGGTCACCGCGGAGCGGCGGGCATAAGCCGCCTGTCGACACGACGCGACGAGCCCGGAGGGTCTTCCCTCCGGGCTCGTCCGCTGTCCGCAGGGAGCCGCGCCCGGCTCAGCCGGCGGGGAGCTCCCATCCGAGCTGCTGTGAGATCCACACCAGCCCGTAGGGCATGACCGTGCGGGCCGTCGTCCAGTTGTGGGCGAGTCCGGGCAGGACGCGGAGGGTCGTGACGTCACCCTGCGCGCGCAGGGCGTCGCGGATCGGCGTCGACTCGGCGGTGGTCTCCTGGTCGCCCTGGCCGAGGAAGAACTTCTGGCCGGAGGGACCGCCGCGAGCGGCGATGGCGTCGAGGGGCGTGTTGCGCCGGAGGGCCTCCGGATCGCCGACGACCTCCTTCGTGTAGGGCGTCGCATACGGCATGATCGCCACCGTCCCGCCGAAGACGTCCGGGCTGTGCAGGGCGTAGACGAGCGCGCCGAGCCCGCCCGCCGACATGCCTGCCGTGATGCGGTCCCTGGCCTCGGGGCGGGTGCGCAGCGAGGCGTCGGCCCAGCCGACCACGTCCTCGGTCACGAAGGACTCGAGCTGCGGTCCGCCGGGGAGGTCGAGCGGCTCGCTGTCCAGACGCTCCGACCCGGGGTTGAGGTCGGGGGAGACGACGATCACCGGAGGGATCTTCTTCTGCGTGATGAGCACGTCGAGGTAGTAGTCCAGACGCCCGCCGGCGAACCAGTCCGCGGCGCTCCCCGGCGCCCCGTGCAGCGTGTAGATCACGGGATAGCGCTCGATGTTGCCCGGCTTGTCGTAGTCCGGCGGGAGATAGACCCAGGCGCCGCGGGTGCTGACGCCCCGTGTGGTGGAGGGGACGCTGGTGAGGTAGGCGTAGCCTCTGTCCGCCGAGGTCACGCGCTCCTTCGGCGGGGCGGAGGCGCCGTTCCTGCTCGCCTTCTCACCGTCGATCGCGACCTTGTCGTTGGTGGCGACGGGCTTTCGCACCTTGTCGTCCACCCAGCGGACGAGCGCGCCGGTGGACGGGAAGTAGCCGACCCAGGCGTTGACGCCGAGCGCGAGCGAGACCACGACCAGCAGGGCGGTGGGGATCGACCAGGCGGTCACGGTCCAGCCGCGACGGCGTCGGCTCCGCGGGCCCGTGCGTCCTGTCCTCCGCGCGGCGCGGACGATCAGCAGGACGCCGAAGAGCGCGAGGACGAGAACGATCGCGGCCGGCCAGTATGTGGAGAGCAGATCGGTGCCCGGATCCTGGGAGATCTGCGGCGGCAGCTCGATCGGGCCGTCGGGGTCCATATGCCGTTCCTTCCTCTGCCCCGGCCGCGCACCCGACGCGTGGAGCACGATCGCCGGGCCGTGCTCCAGCGTAAGAGGGCGTGCGAGCGGAGACGGGGATTCCGGACGGAGTCATAACTGGCGCTTAGGAATGCTCTGCACCATCGAAGGGTCCCCGCCGCCGTCGACGCCGTCGCTCGTTCGGAGGGGCCGAGGCGCCGATGCCGCGGGCGTCGAGAGGAGCATCCGGATGACAGCCACCGCGCAGCCGCCGGCCGACCGCCAGGAGCGCGCCGCCGGGCACACGGACGCGTCGCGGCGCCGTGGCGACCGTGAGCCCGCCCTCCGCCGCGGCCATGGCGCCCCCGAGGAGGGAGGATGGGCGCGGCGCTTCCTGTCCGGCGTCCCGCTGTGGACGGGACGGATCGTGCAGCTGGTCGCGATCTCGCTCGTGCTCAGCGTGATCTGGGACGCGGCACTGCCGGACGGCGTGTACTGGGCCCGGTCCTACTTCGCCCTGTTCGGCCTCACCCCGCAGCCGTTCGTCTTCAACGCCGTGCTGTTGTTCATCGCCGGGTCCGCGGCGAAGCGGAGGATCCGCGGGGCGATGATCTTCCTTGTCCTCTTCCAGGTTCCGACCATCCTGCAGTCGCTGGTGAGCCTGATCACCGGCACGGCTCTCATCTTCGACGGAGAGACCTATGTCGACGTCGCGATCGTCGACGCGATCGCCGCCACGATCGCGACAGCGGCCGCCGTGCTGCTGATCGTCGCGCGGAAGGAGTTCTCCGCCCGCCTGGAGGGCGGCTCGTACGTCCGGGCGGGCAGCGTGCTGCTGGGCGGGATCGCTCTGGCCGTCGTCGTCGGCGGGGTGCTGGGCGGCCTGCGCCCGGCGCGAGGGAGCGCCCCGGGCGACAGCTGGCTCCTGTCCCTGGCGGCCGCGATCGGGGTGTATCCCTACGAACTGCTGACGGGCGAGGAGGTGGAGGGTGTGCTGCGTCCGGGGATCGCGCTCCTGGTCACCTCGATCGCGGCGGTCTCGCTCCTCATCGCGCTGGGGATGATCCTCCGCAGCGCCCGCGCCCGTCGTCTGCTGAGCGCGGCGGACGAGCTGCACGTGCGGCGGATCCTCGCGGGGAGCCGCACCGAGGACTCCCTCGCGTACTTCGCCACGCGGCGCGACAAGTCCGTGGTGTTCTCGCCCGACGGCCACGCGGCGGTCTCCTATCGTGTCGTCGGCGGCGTGGCGCTCGCGAGCGGCGATCCGATCGGGCCGGAGGGTGCGTGGGGCGGGGCCACGCGGGCGTGGTTCGAACTCGTCCGCACGCATGGCTGGCGGCCCGCGGTCCTGGCCGCGACCGAGCAGGGCGCGGAGCATTACGTGCGACACGGGATGCGCGGCATGCAGCTGGGCGACGAGGCGATCCTCGCGGTGGAGGAGGCCGACGCGCGTCGGCTGGTGCGGAGCCCGCAGGTCGCGGCGATCCGGCGCCGGGCGCACCGGGAAGGGGTGAGCGTCCGGATCCGCCGCCAGCGCGACCTCCACGAGGACGAACGGCGCGAGATCGAGACCCTCGCCGACCGGTGGCGGATGGGCGGAGAGGAACGCGGCTTCTCGATGGCGCTCTCGCGCACCGGCGACGCGGCCGATCCCTCGTCGCTCGTCGTCACCGCGCATGATCGCGACGGTGTCGCCATCGCCCTGCTCGTCTTCGTGCCGTGGAACGCGGACGGGCTCTCGCTGGACGTGATGCGGCGCAGCCACGACGCCCTCAACGGCATCGTCGAGCACATGGTGACCACTCTCGTCTCCGAGGCGAGGGCGTTCGGCGTTCGACGCGTCTCGCTGAACTTCGCCGTGTTCCGCGACGTGTTCGTCCGCGGGGCGCGGGTGGGCGCGGGCCCCTTCCTCCGCTTCCGGCGCTCCCTGCTGCTCCTGCTCTCCCGGAAGTGGCAGCTGGACTCGCTCCGTCGCGCGAACGAGAAGTATGCGCCGGCGTGGCGCCAGCGGTACCTCATGCGCGACCGCCGCACCTCGCTGGCGACGGTGATGCTCGCGGCGGCCCGCGCGGAGCGCTTCGTCGGCGGCTGGCCGCGCACCCGTCAGCCGATCGCGTCCCCTCGCCCGGCGTCCTATCCCGGGATGGTCGCCGAGGTGGAGGCCGAGGCCTCGGCGGGTGCCGCGCGCGTCGCGCAGGGGTCTCGGCCGAGCGCGCGTGCGACGAAGGCGGCTCGGCTCGATGCGGAGGGGCTTGCGCTCTATCCGCCCCAGGTGCCCCGTAGCCACACGATCGCGCAGACCCGTGCCGACATCGAGGCCGGCCATGGTCTCCCGGCCGAGCCCCGGTCGGTGGCAGGCCGGGTCGTCGCCCGCCGCGACCATGGCGGGATCGTCTTCGTCGACCTCGACGAGGAGCATGCCCGCATCCAGGCCGTCGCGACCGCGGACGGGACGCAGGGCTTCGGCCTTCTCCGCGATCTGCAGATCGGCGACATCGTGTCGGTCACCGGGATGCCGGGAAGGAGCAGGGCGGGCGAGCCGAGCATCCTCGCGACGTCGTGGGTCCTGGCAGCCAAGTCGCTGCAGCAGCCTCCGGGCAAGCGGGTGGGGCTGCGGGACCCGGAGGCGCAGGTCCGGCTGCGGCATGTGCACCTTGCCACGTCCGCCGAGGCGGCGAGTCTCTTGCGTGCCCGCTCCGCCGCGGTGCGCGCGCTCCGTGACGGACTCCTCGCCGACGGCTACCTCGAGGTCGAGACCCCGATCCTCCAACGTGTGCACGGCGGAGCGAACGCACGTCCCTTCGCCACGTACATCAACGCCTATGACCGCGACCTGAGCCTGCGCATCGCGCCGGAGCTGGCGCTCAAGAGACTGATCGTGGCGGGGTTCGGCCAGGTCTTCGAGATCGGGAGGAACTTCCGCAACGAGGGCGTGGACGCCTCGCACAACCCGGAGTTCACCGCGATGGAGGCATACCGGGCATACGCGGACTATCAGGACATGAGGGTGCTCGCCGAAGGACTGATCAAGCGGATGGCCGTCGCCGTCACCGGAGGGGAGCGCATGATCACTCCCGACGGGAGCAGCGTCGACGTCTCGGCGCCCTGGCGTGCGGTCACCGTCTGCGACGCGCTCACCGAGCGCATCGGCACACGAGTCGCCATCGACCTCGGTGCCGAGGACCTCGCCGCCCTCGCCAAGGCCTACGGCGTGTCGGTGGCGGCGGCCGACACCGCGGGGCAGATCATCGAGGCCCTGTACGAGGAGCTGGTCGAGCCGGAGACGACCCTGCCCACCTTCTACCTCGACTTCCCCTCCGACTCCTCGCCGCTGGCCCGTCCGCACCGTACCGTCGACGGCCTCTCGGAACGGTGGGATCTGGTCGCCTTCGGGATGGAGCTGGGCACCGCCTACTCCGAGCTGAACGACCCGGTGGAGCAGCGTCGCCGGCTCGTCGCGCAGTCCCTCCAGGCGGCGCTCGGCGATCCCGAGGCGATGGAGGTGGACGAGGACTTCCTCCGCGCGTTGGAGTACGGGATGCCGCCGACTGGGGGGATCGGTCTGGGCGTGGACCGGATCGTGATGTCCCTCACCGGCGGGACGATCCGCCAGACGCTCGCCTTCCCGTTCGTGCGGTGAGCGCGCTCGCCCTGGCCAGCAGCTCCTCAAGGGGGCCGCGCCGGAACGACCGGAGCCAGACGACGGAGAACAGCAGCAGCGCGGCGGTGAATCCGAACAGCATCCCTTCGCTCTGTCCCGGCCGGAAGCTGTGCCCGGTGAGCGCGGTGATCGCCGCCATGCCCACGATGTGGGCCGCGTAGACCGAGAGCACCATCGCGCCCATCGTGGCGACGGCGCGCACCGGCACGCGCAGGAGCTCTTGAGCTCTTCCCGTGCGCCGTGCGGCCCAGTCCCCGAGCGGCAGCAGGACGGCGAGCAGGAGGGCGGAGACGCCGAGACAGCCGAACACGTCCGTCCAGCTGCCCGAGTGGGGCCCGGGGACGAGGAGCCAGAGCCAGGATCCGGTGTCGGTCACGCCGGACTCGCGGAAGAAGATCCGGGCGGCCTCCTGGACCGCGTCCCGGCCGCCGCTCGGGGTGACCGCCCGCAGCAGGAGCTCGCGTCCGCCGAGGGCGAGGAAGAGGGCTGATCCGCCGTAGGCGAGGGCGGCGATCCCTGCCCCCACTGCCGCGAGCCGGATCCGCACCCGGGGCGACGAGAGGTCGAGCCGGCCGACCGCGAGGCCTGCGAGCACGAACGGCATCCAGGTGAGCGTCGGGTAGTCGCCGCCGACGAGCCCCGTCCACACGAGCCCTCCCGCCTCGGGGAACGCGCGGCGCAGCACGAAGGAGAGCAGGGGCCCTCCCACGGCCCAGGTGGCCGCCGTGATCAGCAGACCGCGCAGACCCATCCGGAGGAACGGGATGACGAGCACGAACCAGACCGCGAAGGAGGCGAGGATCACGACCGCCGGGGTGCCGAGCGCGGTGAGGAGCCCGCCGATGAGAGCCAGCAGCGCCGCTCGCACCAGCATCGGCGCGATCGGGGCGCGTGCGCCGGCGGTGCTCGGGCGGCTGCCGAGGGTCAGCGAGAGACCCGCGGCGAACGCGAACATCGCGGGCATGCGGGAGTGGAAGACCTCCCACTGCCAGAGGACGGTGCCGCCGCCGTCCCCCGGCGCCCAGGCGTTCGGGCCGACGTGCGCGACGAGCATGCCGAACACGGCGACCGCCCGGAACAGGTCGAGGCCGAGCAGCCGGGTCATGTCGATGCCCTGCCCCGGTCCCGCCTGGACATGCGCGCGATGCGGGCCGCGGGCACGGGGGCGTTCGACGCGTCGGCGTTCGGGGCGTCGGCGAACTCGAGCGAGGACCGGGCGGCCGGAGGACGATGCGTGCCGTTCCTGCGTGCGGATCGGCGTCGCGGGGCGTCGGACGCCTTCAGCACGGCGCGGACGAGCGGCACGAAGGAGGCCAGGAACACCGAGAGGAGGACCGTCTGCACGCGTTGCACGTACCCGGCTCCCGGGGGCAGCGCTCCGTCGGCGGTGCTGGCGAGGGCGATCACGCTGATCGCGATCGTCACGCCGATCAGCAGGGTGGCGCCCACCGTGGCGAGGATCCGCGCACGGACCGGACGGATGCCCGTCCACTGCGCGAGCAGGACGAGGGACAGGGCGGCGACGACAGCGCCGAGCAGCGCGACCACGCTGGTGACGGTGTGGACCTGATGCGCGATCCCCAGCGTTCCCGCCGCGTCGGCCCGCGCGCAGGCCGCGCTCAACGAAGAGGCGCACGCCATGGGGAAGACCACGTCGGCGAGCGTGCCCAGGCCGAAGACGCCGAGCCCGACGATCGGCACGCGCAACGGCCACCGGGGGGAGGCGAAGAGCAGCAGCGTGGCGGCGATCGCGACGAGCGCCCCCGCCGATCCGTCGAGGAAGCGGAACAGCGGGGCGAGCGGCTGATCCGCCGCGGCGAGCTCAGACAGGTAGGACCGAGACGGATCGAGGGGATAGCCGGCCACGGCCTCATAGGGCACGCCCAGGTAGAGCACGGCGGCGAAGACGAGCAGCACCAGCGGCACGGTCGAGAAGAAGGCACGGCGCATAGGCGCACGGTAGGCGGTCGGCCTATGCGCAGCATAAGCGGACGCCTCAGGGCACAGGCCCGGCGGCGGCACGAAGCCTGCGCATCAGAACGACGGATAGGCTCGCGTCCTGCGGATCGGAGGCGGACATGGACGGACTGGCGTACACCGAGGCCGCTCCGTCGTCGGGGAGCGGCCGCCGGCGCAGGCCCATCCTCTTCGTCCACGGAGCCGGGTGGGCCGGGATCTCCTGGCATCGGCAGATCGCGGAGTTCCGCCATGAGCGCCCCTGCATCGCCGTGGACCTGCCGGGGCACGGGGCGAGCAGGAGCACGCCATGGACGACGCTCGACGACGTCGCCGACAGGGTGGCCGCGGTGGTCGCGGACCGGGTCGGCGGTCCGGTGCACCTCGTCGGCTTCTCGCTCGGGGGCGACGTCGGGATACGGATGCTCGCCCGGCATCCGGAGCTCGTGGACACCGCCCTGCTCACCGGTGTGAGCACCTTCGCGGTGCCGCGGGCCGAGCTCGTGCTCGACACGGTCACCTGGCCGCTGCTCGCCACCCCTCTCGCGCACAGAGCGCTCACCCGCGCGATGCGACTGGACGCGAACGCGCGGCGGCGGCATTTGGAGACGACCGCGCCGGTGCGTGTGGACGACTACCGGCGGATCAGCGGTCAGATCCTGCGCGGCGCCGATGTGTCGGACATCGGTGCCGTGGCGTCCCCTGTCCTCGTTCTCGCCGGGGCTCTTGAGTCGGGGCATGCTCGGCGCTCGGCCCGTGATCTGGCAGGGCGTCTCCCTGCGGGATCCTGGGCGCACGTGCCGGGTGCGGGGCACTCCTGGCCCGTGCAGAGACCCGCCGTGTTCAATCTCGCGCTGCGGCAGTGGCTCGCCGCGCCCGGCACCCTGCCGGCGGTGCTTCGCCGTCCGTGACGCAGGCGGGAGGCCCGCTGTCGGAATCCCCACGGACAGCAAGCCTCCCGTCGGCCTCTCCCGGCGATGCAGGGTGAGACGATCAGCAGCTCCAGCTGACGGTGACGCTGCCCGGCTGCTCGGTGACGCTCGGGACGGGGCCGGTCGTGATGGTGCCGGCGACTCCCGGCGCGATGTAGCTGGAGCCGCCCCCGCCGCCCCCGGTCTGGCGCTGCGGGGGACGGGTGTCCATGTAGGACCAGCCGGAGGACGCGCCCCCGCCGCCGCCGGCGTAGCCGCCGCCCCCGCCGCCGCCGAGGCCCGCGGTGCCGTTGCCGCCGATGCCGCCGCCGTTGCGTCCGCCGTTGGCGGTGCCGGTGATGCCGCTGCCGTACCCTCCGCCCGCGACTCCGGTGCCCGATCCCAGGGCCGGCATCGTGCCGACCCCTCCGGCGCCGGGTGAGGCGCCGAAGGCCGCTCCGCCGCCCATGGCCCAGGAGTTGCCCTGTCCCGCCGTCGCGGTGGCGCCCGCGGATCCGCCGATGCCGGCGAAGTTCACGCTGGCTCCCTGGTCGTTGGTCCCTCCCGCGCCGCCGCCGCCTCCGGCGACGACGAGGGGGACCCCGCCGCGCATGATCGCGGACCCGGCGCCGCCGCCGGTGCCGTTGCGTCCGGAGATGTTGCCCGCGTTCCCGCCGCGGCCGTAACCGTGTGACGTCAGCTGCGGGTCGGTGCGGCTGTGGCCGCGGCCTCCGGCGACGAGGAACAGGGTCATGTCGGCGCCGGTCGGGGTGATCTGCCCCGTGATCAGAGCTCCGGCTCCTCCGGACTGGGGGCCGCCGCCGGCGCCGCCCTGGACGCGGTAGGTGATGGTCTTCGCCGCGGCGGGGACGATGACGGTCTGCTCCGCCTGTCCCCAGTTGGTGGCGGTCACGGTCACGCTGCCCGGCTGGCAGGTGACGGAGGCGCTCGCGGTGGGCACGGCGACCGCGGCGGCGATCACCGGGAGCGACCATGCGGCGCCCTTGACGACGGTGCGTCGGGGGAGCTCGGGAGACTCCGTGTCCATGTCGGGTCCTTTCGGGTAAGGAGGCTTGTGTCTTTCATTGAGACACCGGACCAAGGAGGTCATTTGACGTTCGAGGGCAAGACGGGAGGAAACGGCCACGACGAGGTGAGGTTTCCCGCGCGGCGCTCCTGAAGCACGCTCTTCGCGACCGTTTTGATGCGCCGATGAGGAGGGGCCGGGTCGGAATTCCCGACCCGGCCCCTCCTCCGGCCGCTGGCCGGCGATGTCGGAGTCGCCGGTCAGCAGGTCCAGCTGACGGTGACGCTGCCCGGCTGCTCCGTGAAGCTCGGGACGGGGCCCGTGGTGACGGTGCCGGCGACGCCCGCGCGGATCGCGATGAGGCTGGAGCCGGCACCGCCGCCGCTCGCGTTGTTCTGCGCGGGACGGGTGTCCATGTAGACCCAGCCGGCGGACGCGCCGCCGCCGCCACCGGCGAGACCGCCACCGCCGCCACCGCCCATGCCTGCCGTGCCGTTGCCGCCGACACCTCCGCCGTTGCGCCCGCCGCCGGAGGTGCCGGGCTGGCCGCTGCCGTACCCGCCGCCCGCGACGCCGGTCGACGCACCCAGGGGCGGGATCTTCCCGACACCGCCGGTGCCGGGCCTGGTGCCCACCGCCGCCAGTCCGGCCGTGGTCCAGGAGTTCCCCTGGCCCGAGGTCGGGGCGGCGCCGCCGGCGCCGCCGACACCGGAGAAGGTCATGCTCTTCCCCTGGTCGATGGTCGCGCCGGCGCCGCCTCCGCCTCCGGCGACGACGAGGGGCATTCCGCCGCGCAGGATCGCGGACCCGGCACCGCCGCCGGTGCCGTTGCGGCCAGCGACGTTGCCCGCCATGCCACCGCCGCCGAAGCCGAACGACATCTGCTGCGCCTCCGTGCGGCTGTGGCCGCGGCCTCCGGCAACGAGTAGCAGTGGCATGTCGGCTCCGGTCGGGGTGATCTGCCCCGTGACCACGGCCCCGGCCCCTCCGGCCTGGGGACCGCCGCCGGCGCCGCCCTGGACACGGAAGGTGATGGTCCTCGCCGCGGCGGGGACGACGACGATCCGCTCCACCGGCGCGGTGCCGGTCGCGGTGACGACCGCGCTCCCCGGCTGGCAGGCGACGGAGGCGCTCGCAGCGGGGACGGCGATCGCCGTGGCGATCACCGGAAGCGACCATGCGGCCCCCTTGACGACGGTGCGCCGGGGAAGTACGGGGAACTCCGTATCCATGTCGGATCCTCTCGGGTAAGCAGACTTGTCCTCCCTGGGAGACACGGGTCGGGCAGGGGCATTTGGCGTTCGGCGGCAAGACGGGAGGAAACAGCCACGACGAGGTGAGGGCGCTCGGCTCCGCCCCTCACGGACGCTCCTGCGACGTGGCCGGCGCTTACAGCTCCCTTAGAAAACCCGCCTATCGTGGTGCCCCGCGGGGCGGATCGTCCGCCTCTCGATCCGAAACGAGGTCACGGCATGCGCACGCTCGTCATCGTCCCGGCCGACTCGTGCCGGGAGGATGCCCGTTCCCTGCGGGAGGAGATCGGGATCTGGCTTCCGGACGCCGAGGTGATCCTGACCGCGACCGAGCGCGAAGGGGTCGTCTGGGCGCTCGGCCACGGACACGACGCGGTGATCCGCTGGGACGCGGGGGCGGCCTGTGCGCACCTTCTGCCCGATCTGCTCGACGCGCTCGAGGATGCGGACCTGGTGGTGGGCGACCGTGGGGCGGCGCGCTCCGGCCGATGCCGCAGAGGATGGGGGCCCACGAGACTCGCGAACGCTCTGCTCCGCCGGCTCATCGGCACCGACGTCCGCGATGTGCTGAGCGGCGTCCGTGCTTCTCGCACCGATGCGCTGCGTCGCGTGCACGCGATCCCTCTCGCGTCCGACGAGAGCGCGGTCGTCGAACTGCTCCACGGCGCCGAGCGGGCAGGGCTGCGTGTGGCCGAGGTTCCCCTGGTCCGTGCCGGCGGCGTCCCTTCGGTGGGCGCGGGATCACCCGCGCCCGCGATCCTGCGCGCCCTTCTCGCCGCGTCGCGCGTCCGGCGGTCGTCGGAGCCGATCCCGGCCACTCCCGTGGGGGCGAGGGCGACGATCGACACTCGTACCGGCACGGTTCCGATCCCGATCCCGGCCTGATCGAACCTCGTCAGGCCGCCAGCCAGACGGCCTGCCCCGACCCCGCGGGGAGCGGGATGTCGAAGCCGTCGATGCGCAGTCCGCCCGGGGTCACGGTGGCGTCGAGCCCGATGCGCAGCCCCAGACCGTCGAGCACCCGCAACAGCTCAGGATCGCGGTCGTCGACGCGCAGCACACGGCCGCAGTGCCCTGGCGCGGCGTCGGCGAGGAGCACGAACGGCTCTCGGACGACGCGTCCTTCCGCGTCGGGGATGGCATCGCCGTGCGGGTCGAAGCGCGGTCGTCCCAGGCGCTGGTCGATGCCTTCCAGCAGTCGGTCGCTGATCGTGTGCTCGAGCACCTCGGCCTCGTCGTGCACTTCGTCCCAGGCGTAGCCGAACTCCCGCACGAGCCACGTCTCGATGAGCCGATGCCTCCGGAGCATCGCGAGAGCACGACGCTCGCCGTCGGCCGTGAGCCGGACGGCGCCGTAGGGGACGTGCGAGGCGAGCCCGGCCATCGCGAGCTTCTTGACCATCTCGGTGACGCTCGACGGCGCGATCCCGAGCTTTCCTGCGAGCTGAGACGGCGTGATCGGAGCGTCCTGCCACTCGGTGTGGGCGTACACCGTCTTCAGGTAGTCATCGGCTGCGGGGGATGCCACCTCACCACCCTATCGGCGCGATTCCGGGCCTCCGGCCACCGTGCTCCGGGCACGGTGGCCGGAGGCGTGAGGGTCGGATGTCGGTACGTTGCAGGAATATCGGGTCGCCGAAGCTGTCGGGACCGACAGGGTTCACTAGGTCCTGCAAGAAGCGGGAGCCGCGTGCAGCTCAGGAGCCGAGGGAGGTCAGCACGCCGAAGGCGACCTGGCCGGAGAAGAAGAGCACCACGAACGCCGCGATCGCAGCGAGCAACGACAGGCGCCCGTCGAAGCCCTCGATCCCGCGCATGCCGATCGCGCGAGCCCGGAAGGCGAGGATCAGGGTGATCGCGCCGAGGGCCAGCTGCACCCACGGGCCGCCCACGGGCAGGAGCTTCGGGACAGCGATCAGCAGGACGCCGAGTGCGGCGGTCGCCAGCGCTGCCCAGGTGCAGATGCGCACGGCGCGTCGCGCCGACTCCTCGGCCTCCCGTCTGGCGGCGGCTCCGCCGGACGCGCGGCGGGAGGAGGAATCGGCCATGACACGAGCCTACCCGCGCTCGCCGATGCGCCGTGGGGTCTCGCCTCCGGCGGCGCATCAGGCGGCCCCGGTGAAGACGAGCCACAGGAGGGCGGCGTTGAGCGCGATCAGCAGCACGGAGGTGAGGATGCCGAGCGCGGTGGTCACCGCGCGGTTCGCGTGGCGTCCCAGCGTCCGTCGTTGCGCGGTGAACGCCACCAGGGGGATGAGGGCGAACGGGATGCCGAACGACAGCACCACCTGGCTCAGGACGAGCGCGAAGGTCGGATCGACGCCGAAGCCGAGCAGTGCCAGCGCCGGGATGAGAGTCACGAGCCGGCGAGCGAGGATCGGCACCCGGACGTGCAGCAGGCCGTGCATGATCTCGGCGCCGGCGTAGGCTCCGACCGCGGTCGAGGCCAGGCCCGAGGCGAGCAGGCCGACCGCGAAGAGCGTGGCGACGACCGGGCCGAGGCCCTGCGCGAGCGCGGCGTGGGCGCCCTCCAGCGAGTCCGTGCCTTCGACGCCGGCGAGGTTCGCCGCCGCCAGCAGCAGGATGCCGAGGTTCACCGCGCCGGCGACGACCATCGCGACCGAGACGTCCCACCGCGTCGCCCGGAGGAGCGTGCGGACGCGAGAGGCGTCTCCCGCAGCGCCGGGAGCGGTGCCCGCGGTGGGAGCGGCCGCGAGCGCGACATGGCCGGCGCCGGAGGGGAGCGGATCGCCGCGCTCCGGCCCTGCCGCCTGGGGCGTCGCCCCCGCGATGCGCACCGCGGCGGTCTCCGGCGCGGTCGAGCCCACGGTCCCGGTGCCGACGGCGGTCCCCGGCGGGACGTGGCGGTCGCGCGCGAGCGCCGAGTGGGCGTAGATCGCGTGCGGCATGATCGTCGCCCCCAGGATCGAGGCGGCGAGGAGCACGGATCCGGTGTCGGCGAAGCGGGGGAGGAGGCCGGAGGCGACGCCTGCCGGGTCGGGCGGCGCGACGAACAGCCCGGCCGTGAACCCCAGCACGATGACGACCATGAGCCCGACGATCACGAGCTCGAACGGCCGCGCCCCGCGCCGCGACTGCACGACGAGCAGGACGATCGAGACGACGCCGGTGATCGCCCCGCCGAGGAGGAGCGGAACGCCGAAGAGGAGCTGCAGGGCGATCGCGCCGCCGATGACCTCCGCGATGTCGGTCGCCATCGCCACGAGCTCGGCTTGCAGCCAGTACCCGCGCCGCGCCCACCGGCTCCGGATCCGCTCGCCGAGGACCTCGGGAAGGCTGCGTCCCGTCACCACGCCCAGCTTCGCCGAGAGGTACTGGACGAGCCAGGCCATCGCATTGCCGGCGACCACGACCCACACGAGGAGGTAGCCGTACTGCGCGCCCGCGGTCATGTTGCTGGCGACGTTGCCGGGGTCGAGATAGGCGATACCGGCGACGAGCGCGGGGCCGAGGAGGAACAGTGTCCGGTCGCGTCCGAGATTTTTAGGCATGCCGAAAACCTACCCTTTTTTCGGCGTGCCTAAAAGTGGCTGCGGCCTCCCCGGCACTCTGCTCACCGCGCCGGGGGGGGGGGGGGGGGGGGGGGGCGCGGGGCGCGCCCCGCCGGCGCCGGCCGGGGGTAG
>NZ_JBNAFT010000003.1:335249-340915 GCF_049800815.1 Microbacterium sp. S308A+
CCCCCGGGGGCGCGGGCCCCCCCCCCTCGGCGCCCGCGCCTCCGGAGCCGGCCGCGGATAGGCTGGCGGGATGGTGTCAGAACCGACCCCCGAGCTCAGCACGCACGGCGTCGGACCCTGGCCGGGCGGGCCCGCGGCCTGGCCCGAGGGCGATCGGTACGATTCCGAGCTCCTCGCGCACGGCGACACCCGCAACGTCGTCGACCGGTACCGGTACTGGCGGATGGAGGCGATCGTCGCCGACCTCGACACCCGTCGTCACCCGTTCCACGTCGCGATCGAGAACTGGCAGCACGACATGAACATCGGCTCGATCGTGCGCAGCGCCAACGCGTTCCTCGCCGACACGGTGCACATCATCGGCCGTCGCCGCTGGAACCGGCGCGGCGCGATGGTGACCGACCGGTACCAGCACGTCGTCCATCACGAGGACGTCGCGGCCTTCGCCGCCTGGGCGGCCGCGGAGCGGATGCCGATCGTCGCCGTCGACAACGTGGCCGGCGCGGTGCCGGTCGACCGTGCCGACCTCCCCGAGCGCTGCGTCCTCCTGTTCGGACAGGAGGGGCCGGGCCTCTCGGACGAGGCGATCGCCGCCGCGGCAGGCCACGTCGAGATCACCCAGTACGGTTCGACGCGGTCGATCAACGCCAGCGCGGCGGCCGCCGTGATCATGTACGAATGGTGCCGCCGCCACGCACGCTGACACGGACTCCCCAGAGACGTCCGCTGGAAGTCCCTGGACCCGCCCTGACGTACGTGAACGCGCCCTGACGTGCGTGGAGGAGGGCAGGCCAGGTCAGGTCAGGGGAGGGGGACGACCGCGCCGTCCTGCGCCGCGGAGGCCAAGGCGGCGGCGACGATCTCGACCGTCCTGACGCCGACCGCGCCGTCGGGCTGCGGCGCTCGCCCCTCACGCACGGCGGCGACGAACTCCGCCAGCAGCAGCGCGTCGAGGTCGGCGCCCACCGGCGTCCAGGTCTCGCCCGTCGCGTCGTGGCCGGCCACGCCCTTCGCGAAGGGACTCACCGTGATCGTCCCCCGCTCGGCGACGATCTGGAGGGTGAGGCCGCCCCAGGTCGGCGAGCTCATCGGCCAGCTCCACGAGCAGTCGATCGTCGCCGCGACGCCGCTCGGGTACCGGAGCGTGACGAGCCCTCCCGTCTCGACGGCGAGCTCTCGCTCCGCGTGCAGGAACCGGTTGGACACCGCGCGCACCGTGTCGGCGCGCTCGCCCAGCAGCTCGTCGAGGAGATCGGCGCAGTGCACGACGTGGTCGACGAGCGCTCCGCCCCCGGCCAGCTCCGGGTCGGTGAACCAGGCGCGGTCCTGCGGGAGCTTGCCGTTGTTGATCCCGGTCACGCCGAGGACGCGGCCGAGGCGGCCGCTGCGGAGCCGCGCGAGCGCGTCGCGGAAGGCGGGGGCGAAGCGCACCGGGTACGCCACCATGAGGACGACGCCGGCGCGCTCGCACGCCTCGCGCATGGCGACGGCGTCGTCGACGGTGGTGGCCAGCGGCTTCTCGCACAGCACGTGCACGCCGGCCGTCGCCGCCCGCTCCACGAGTGCGCGATGACGGGAGTTCTCGGCGGCGACGACCACGGCGTCCGGGCCCCAGGCGAAGGCGTCGTCGTAGGTGTCGACGTAATCCACGCCGAGCTCGGCCGCGAGCTCGGCGCCCCGCGGGGCGCGATCGGGCGCCGCGGCGCCGTCGGGATCCGTCGCGATCAGCTCGACCCCCGGCATGGCGCGCAGGGCGTGGACGTAGCTGAGGGCGTGCGTGTGAGCGAACGACAGGACGGCGATGCGCAGGGGGGCAGGAGTGGTCATCGGGTGGCCTCCTCGGCTTCAGCGACGGACGCGGCGGTCGCGGGGGCGACGAGCGGCACTCCCGGCGCGGGCAGGGCGAGGGGTGCTCCGGAGGCGATGGAGGCGTAGGCGGTCTCGGCGATCGCCACGGCCTCGATGCCGTCGGCGGGGGAGACCCGTACGTCGCCGCCGGTCCGGAGCGCGGCGACGAAGTCGGCGATCTCGGCGTAGTACGGGCTCTCCTGCGGCGACATCGGGGGGAGGTAGTCGGTGCTGCCCTCGGCGAGGACGGCGTCGGCGCGCAGCACGCTCTCCTCCGCGCTGTCGTGGCGCAGGCGTCCCTCGGAGCCCGACACCTCGACGCTCGTGCGGAACGGCATGCCCTCGGCGACCCAGCTCGCGTGCAGGTGGCTGATCACGCCGCTGCGGTGGGTCAGCACCACGTGCGCCGTCACCGGGACGGGGACACGGTCGTCGACGGTCGGCGGGTTCTGCACCGCGTAGACCGATGCGACGGGACCGGCGAACCAGACCGCCTGGTCGATGTCGTGGATCATGAGGTCGCGGATGAGGCCGCCGCCGGTGCTCTCGGAGAAGAACCACGGCGTGCGCGGCGCGGATCCGGCGCGACTGAACCGTTGCACTGCGACGGTGCCGATCCGTCCCGCCTCGATCGCGTCCTTGATGGCCTTGTACTCGCCGAAGTAGCGGACGACGTGGGCGGGGAAGAGACGCACGCCCGCGGCGGCGGCGGCACGGGCGACTCTCGCGGCGTCATCGGCGGTCGCCGCGAGCGGCTTCTCGCACACCACGTGCCGCCCCTTCGCGATCGCCCGGAGCGCGAAGTCCGCGTGGGTGCTGCTGGGCGTGACGATGTCGACGACGTCGACGAGATCGAGGAGGGTGTCGACGTCGGGCACCGCCTCGAATCCATACTCGGCCGCGATGACCTCGGCACCCTGCGCCGAGGTCACGAAGCCGGTGACGCCGAGCGCGCGCCAGGCGTCGGCATGAACGTGGGAGATGCCGCCGGCGCCGATGAGACCGACCCGCAGCGTCTCGGAGGGGAGCGGGCGCGCGTCGGTTCGGCTCTTTCCCGGATGGGGGAGAGCGTCGCTCATGAGTGCTCCTTCGTGGTGGGGAGGGGCTCGATCCTGATGGTGTCGGTTGCGGCGCCCCCGCGCTCGCCGGGCGGCAAAGGGGTCACGCGGGGGGTGGGCAGGCCTTCGATGCAGTAGACCGCGTCGGCGTGCCGGCGGAAGGCGAGGACGAGGGCGCCGTGCGCGGCCGCGTCGGCACCGAGCCGGGCCTCGACGAGGGGGACCTCGAAGGGCAGGCGGATGTGCCGGGGGAGCGCGGCGCGGAGCGGGTCGAGGAGGCGTCCGTGCGCTCCCGACAGGCCGCCGCCGATCACGACCATCGCGGGGTCCACGGTCATCACGAGGGTCGCGATGCCGTGCGCGAGCTCGTCGACGAAGGCGTCCAGCTCGCGTCGAGCCTCGGCGTACCCGCTCTCGGCGAGCGCGAAGACCTCGGCGGCATCCGTCGCGGTGCGCCAGGGGATCTGCCCGGTCTCGGCATCGAGGCCGCGGAAGGCGAGTCTCCCGATGTCGCCGGCCGCGTTGTGCACCCCTCGGCGCGGCCGGCCGCCGAGGATGAGGCCCATCGCGATCCGGTTGCCGACCGAGAGGTAGACGATGTCGTCGACCAGCTGCGCGACCCCCAGGTGGTGCTCGGCGACCGCGGCGAGGCGCACGCCGTTGTCGACGGCGACGGGGCAGGAGAAGGCCTGCTGCAGCTGCGCCCCGATGTCGACGCCCGACCACTCCGGGATCACGACCGAGGCGATCACGCGCCCCGCGTCGTCGACGAGGCCGGGGAGCGAGACGCCGATCGCCCGCACGCGGGAGGAGGGCACTCCGGCATCGGCGAGCGTGGCGCGGATGTCGGCGACGACCGCGCCGAGCTGCGCGGCGCCGTCGCCCTCACCGGCGATCCCCTCGAACCGCCGCTGCGTGGCGACTCGGCCGGCGAGGTCGGAGACGAGCACCCGGACGCTGGCCACGCCCACGTCCACGCCGACGACATGGCCCGCGTCCGCGCGGAACGCGTAGCGGCGGGCGGGCCGCCCTGCCCGACCTGCGGAGGGGCCAGGGGTCTCGGCGACGATGCCGGCCTCGACGAGCGCCGCCATCGCGTTCTCGACCGAGGTGCGGGAGAGCTCGAGCGTCTGCGCGATCTCGGTCACCGTGGCGCTGCCGACGGTGCGCAGATGGTCGGCCGAACGGGCGGCGATCGGCGGGGTTGTGCTGCCGGACATCGTCGCTCCTCTCGTCCTCGTCGGCCAGTTGTCGATCAAATTAGCACATCGCAGTGGGGTATCTGAGAGCGCTCGGCTCATCCTCCCGCGGGTCCCTCCTGAAAGGTCAAGAGATCAGTTTGCTATAGCCCCTTGACGGATTATCACAAGCTGATGTCATAATGGGCTCTACCCTGCACGGTTCTAGCAAAGGAGCACCATGCGCGTCAGCAAGTTCACCGGGGTCGCGGCGGGCATCGCTGCTGCTGCCCTCTTGGCCGGATGCTCGGCGGGAGGGGGCCAGGCCGCCTCCGGCGAGAAGCACGTCACCCTCTGGATGTACCCGGTCGTCGCCGACGAGGCGACGAACAAGAGCTTCTGGGACGACACCATCGCGGCGTTCGAGAAGGAGCACAAGGACATCACGGTCGACTACGAGATCTTCCCGTGGGCGAACCGCGACGAGGCACTGCAGACGGCGATCGCCGCCGGCAAGGGCCCTGACCTCGTCTATCTCGTCCCCGACCAGCTCGCCGCCTACAAGAAGTCGATCGCGCCGATGAACGACCTCCTCAGCGCCGACCGGCAGAAGGACCTCCTGCCCAACGTCAAGGACTCCGTCACGATCGACGGGGACCTCATGGCGGCGCCGGCTCTGACCAGCGCGCAGCCCCTCGTGTGCAACGCCGCGGTGTTCCAGCAGGCGGGCGTCGCCGAGTATCCGAAGACCTGGGACGACGTGAAGAGACTCGCCCCCACCTTCGCCGCCAAGGGCGTCTCGATGCTGAACTACCCGGCCTCGGCGGAGAACACCCTCAACATGACCTTCTACCCGGTGCTGTGGCAGGCCGGCGGCGAGGTCTACGACAAGGACGGCGGCGTCGGCTTCGACAGCGAGGCCGGTGAGAAGGCGCTGACCTTCCTCACGGACCTCGCGAAGGAGAAGGCTCTCGACCCCGAGGCGCTCACCACCAACGTGCCGCTCGAGCAGACCGCGATCGCCCAGGGCAAGGTGGCCTGCACGTTCAACAACGCGGTCACCGAGATCGCACCCTTCTGGGGCAAGGAGAACGTGAAGGTCCTCCCGCCGCTCGAGGGCGAGAAGTCGGTCGCCTACGGCACGGTGGGCTCGCTCGCGGTGCTCAAGGGCTCGAAGGCCCCCGAGGCCGCGGCGGCCTTCGCCGAGTATGCGACCGGTGCCGACGTGATCAAGCCGTTCCTCACCGCGGCCGGCTACTTCTCGGCGCTCAGCACCACCGAGCCGCTGTACGCCGACGATCCGCTGCTCGGCGAGGTCGAGAAGTACGTCCCCGACACCACGGTGGGCCAGCTCGCAACGAGCTCCCGCGCGCTCATGGGCGTGCTGTCGCCGGAGATCCAGGCGGCCCTTCTCGGTCAGA
This sequence comes from Microbacterium sp. S308A+, assembly GCF_049800815.1. Taxonomy (NCBI): domain Bacteria; kingdom Bacillati; phylum Actinomycetota; class Actinomycetes; order Micrococcales; family Microbacteriaceae; genus Microbacterium; species Microbacterium sp. S308A+. The sequence goes on from NZ_JBNAFT010000003.1 coordinate 340,755, forward strand.
AGTCCCCGGCCGACGCGCTGAAGGACGCCGCGGCCGCCGCGGCTCCGATCCTGAAGAAGTGACCCCTCCGGGGGGGGGGGGCGCGCGCCCCCCCCCCCCCCCCCCCCCCCCCGGGGGGGGGGGGGGGGCGCGCGCCCCCCCCCCCCCCCCCCCGGCGCGGG
>NZ_JBNAFT010000003.1:340925-368713 GCF_049800815.1 Microbacterium sp. S308A+
CCGGGGCCACACGTCCCGGGCCCCCGCGCTGACGGACGCCGCGGCCGCCGCGGCTCCGATCCTGAAGAAGTGACCCCTCCGGGGGCGCGCGGCCCGCGCGCCCCCGGACCCCCAGCGACGCGAGGTGCGAGATGACGACGGCGACGACCGGCAAGAGGCCCATGGGGACGGTGGGACGGGTGCTCGCCCGCCGGGAGGCGAGGGTGGCGCTGCTGTTCGTGCTGCCGGCGTTCCTGCTGTTCCTCGCGTTCCGGTTCGGGCCCAGCATCGCCGGCGTCGCCCTCAGCCTCTTCGATTACGACATCACGGGCGAGATCGCCTGGCGCGGCCTCGACCACTTCCAGCGCCTCGTCGCCGACCCCCTGTTCTGGCGGGCGATGGGCACGACCGTCGTCTACACGGTGTTCGCGGTGCCGATCTCGCTCGTGCTCTCCACGGTGATGGCGCTCGGCGTGCGCCGCGCCTTCCGCGGCTCGCGCTTCTTCCGCTCGATCTTCTTCCTCCCCGTCATCACCTCACTCGTGCTGGCCGGGTCGATCTTCGTGTGGATCTTCTCCGCCAACGGGCCGTGGTCGGCGCTGATGGCGCCGCTCGGTCTCGGTGGCTCGTGGCTGGGCAGCACGGTCCTGGTGATCCCGGCGATCATCGTCGTCGGGGTCTGGTCACGCTTCGGGTACGGGATGATGATCCTCATCGCCGCGATGCAGGACGTGCCTCGTGAGCTGGAGGAGGCCGCCCTCATGGACGGTGCGAGCGCCTGGCAGCGGTTCCGGGCGATCATCCTCCCGCACCTGCGTCCGACGTTCTTCTTCCTCGCGGTGATCGAGACCACGGCCGCGTTCCAGGTCTTCGACGTCATCTACGTCATGACCCAGGGCGGACCGGCGAGCGCCAGCTACTCGCTCGTCTACCTGTTGTACGACCAGGGCTTCAAGTACTTCGATTACGGCTATGCCGCCGCGGTCGGGGTGGCGCTGTTCGCCATGACCCTCGTCGTCGCCCTCATCCAGCGCCTCGTGATCGGAAAGCAGAGATGACCGCCGTGACCCCGACGACGACGCAGGCCCGGACGACGCGGACTCCGGTGAGGCCGGGCGCAGGCCGCCGCCGCTCGCGCTCCTATCGCGCCCTCGAGCCCACCGGCCTCGGCGTCGTGCTCCGGTGGATCTGGCTGAGCATCGCCGCGATCCTGAGCTTCTTCCCCTTCTACGCGATGGTCGTGCTGAGCCTGAAGCCGGGCAAAGTCGTCGAACTCCCGGGGTCCCTCCTGCCCTGGAACCTCTCGGTCGACTCCTACGCCCAGGTGCTCGGCGGGCAGAACCTGCTCGGCTGGCTCGGCAACACGCTCGTGTACTCGCTCGTCTCGGTCGTCGCGGTGCTCTTCCTCTCCGCGCTGGCCGGATACGCCTTCGCCAAGAAGCGCTTCGCGGGCAAGGAGGTGATGTTCTGGTCGTTCCTGGCGATGGTCATGGTGCCGTTCCACGTCACCCTCATCCCGACGTTCATCCTGATGGCCAACCTCGGCGGCGTGGACACCTACTGGGGCCTCATCCTGCCGACGCTCGCCAACGCCCAGGCCGTCTTCCTCATGCGCCAGTTCATCGAGGGGCTCCCGGACGAGCTCTTCGAGGCGGCGCGGATCGACGGCGCGGGGGAGTTCCGCATCTTCCTGCGGATCGTCCTGCCGCTGTGCAAGCCGATCCTCGCGACCCTCGGCATCTTCGTCTTCCTCTGGCACTGGAACGACTTCCTCTGGCCGCTCATCATCGGCAAGTCGAACGCGATGTTCACCCTGACGGTCGGCATCTCCTCGCTCCAGCAGCAGAACGTGCCCCTGAGCACGATGCTCGCCGGCTCCGTGGTGGCGCTGCTGCCCATCTTCCTCGCCTACCTCGTGGCCCAGCGCTACGTGCAGGAGGGCGTGACCGGGACCGGCATCAAAGGCTGACGCCCCGCGGCCGGCCGCCCGCATTCGAACGAAAGGACCTTCCGTGACCACTCCAGCCCCGCGCCCCGGCACCGGCTTCGCCTCCGAGGCCGAGCTCGAGGACGCGCTGACCACGCCGAGTCCGGCGCTCGTCGCCGACCTCGCCCGCGGGTCGGGCGACCTCGTCATCCTGGGCGCCGGCGGCAAGATGGGGCCGACCCTCGCCGTCCTCGCCCGGCGCGGACTGGACGCCGCCGGTCGCCGCGGCGACACCGTCTACGCCGTGTCGCGCTTCGGCGAGGCGAGCGTGCGCGAGCGGCTGACGAGGGCAGGGGTTGAGGTCGTGCCGTTCGACCTCATCGAGACCGACGACTTCGCCGCGCTCCCCGACGCGCCCCACGTCGTCTTCATGGTCGGCGCGAAGTTCGGCGCCGCCACCAGCCCCTCCTGGGCATGGGAGGTCAACGCCGCCCTTCCCGACCGGGTGGCTCGTCGCTATCGCGACAGCGCGATCTCGATCCTCTCCACCGGCAACGTCTACCCGTTCCTGCCCGCGTCCTCCGGCGGCGCGAGCGAGGACGTCGCGCCCGCCCCGGTCGGGGAGTACGCGCAGTCCTGCCTCGGCCGCGAGCGCGTGTTCGAGTTCGCGGCCCAGCAGCGAGGCACCCGGATCGCCGTCATCCGGCTCAACTACGCCGTCGACCTGCGCTACGGCGTGCTCGCCGACATCGCGAGCGCCGTCCACGCGGGCCAGCCCGTCTCGGTCGCCACGGCGAACGTCAACGTCGTGTGGCAGGGGTACGCGAACGAGGTCGTGCTGCGGAGCCTCGGGCACGCGTCGGCCGAGGGCTTCATCGTCAACCTCACCGGGCCCGAGACGCTCAGCGTCGCCGCCGTCGCGCGCCGGTTTGGCGAGCTCCTCGGCCGCGAGGTCCCGCTCGTGGACGAGCCGGAGCCCACGGCGCTCCTCAGCGACGCCCGCCGCTGCATGGCGCTGTTCGGATACCCGTCCGTACCCGCCGACACCCTCATCGCCTGGCAGGCGGAATGGCTCTCCGCCGGGCTGCCGATGTCCGCCAAGCCCACCAAGTGGGCCGTACGGGACGGGAAGTTCTGATGGTGGTCCCTGTTCTCCGTCCGGAGGCCGCGCGCACGCTGGCTCGGGGTGCCGTCATCCCCGCCCACCCTCTTGCCCTCACCGCGGAGCGCCGTCTCGACGAGCGCCGTCAGCGCGCGCTCACCCGGTACTATCTCGACGCGGGCGCCGGCGGCGTCGCGATCGGCGTGCACACGACCCAGTTCGAGATCCGGGACCCCGAGCACGCCCTGTTCGAGCCGGTGCTGGCGCTCGCCGCGGAGGAGCTGGACGCGCGCGCCGACGCCGCGGTCGTGCGGATCGCGGGCATCGCCGGCGACACCGCGCAGGCCGTCGCCGAGGCCGAGCTCGCTCGCTCGCTCGGCTACGACGCGGTGCTGGTGAGCCCGCGCGTACCCGGCGCCGAGCCCGCGACGCTCCTCGGCCGTGCCCGTGCGGTCGGCGAGGTGCTGCCGGTCGTCGGCTTCTACCTGCAGACGGCGATCGGCGGTCCGGTCCTCGACCGCGACTTCTGGCGCGACTTCGCCGCGATCCCCTCCGTCGTGGCGGTCAAGGCCGCGCCGTTCGACCGGTACCGCACGCTCGAGCTGGTCCGCGGGATCGCCGCCTCCGGACGTGCGGACGAGATCGCGCTGTACACCGGCAACGACGACGCGATCGTCCCCGACCTGCTCGCCGAGTTCCACGTCGACTCCCCGCACGGCCCGCGGACCCTGCGGTTCGCCGGCGGTCTCCTGGGCCAATGGGCGGTCGGCACGCACGCGGCGGTCGGACTCCTGGAGCGCGCGCACGCCGCCGCGGACGGCGACGCCGTCGCGCGGGAAGAGCTGGGCCGCGCCGCGTCGGACCTCCTCGACCTCAACCAGGCGGTCTTCGATCCTGCCCACGACTTCCACGGCGTGATCGCCGGCGTGCACGAGATGCTCCGGCAGCAGGGGCTGCTGGAGGGGATCTGGTGCCTGGACCCCGCCGAAGGCCTCTCGCCGGGACAGGCGGAGGAGATCGAGCGCGTGCGCCTGGCCTATCCGCAGCTCAACGATGACGCGTTCATCGCCGAGCGCAAGGACGGCTGGCTGCGATGACCGGTCCCGTCGTGCTCGCCGTCGTCTCGGAGCAGCTGTGGGCGGAGTTCTTCTCCGCCGAGGACGAGGCCCGCGTACGCGCGGCGTCGGTCGCGCTCGGCGGCGACCTCCTGCGGGTGGACCGGATCGCGGACGCGCCGGACACCGCCTCCGCCCGTGTGCTGATCACGAGCTGGGGCGTCGACCGGCTCGACGCCCCCGTGCTCGCCGGGTTCCCACGACTGGAGCTGGTGGCGCACACCGGTGCGACCGTGAAGCCGTATGTGAGCGACGAGCTCTTCGACCGCGGTGTCGTGGTGACCCAGGCGGGCGCAGGCATGGCACGCGCGGTCGGCGAGGTCTCGCTGGCCTTCACCCTCGCGCTTCTGCACCGCATCCCCCAGCTGCACGACGGGCTCCGCGCACGGGGAGGCTGGTACGACGCGGCGGCGGCCGGCGTGCAGCATGAGATCCTCGGCGCGCCGATCGCGGTGATCGGGGCCTCGCGCACAGGGCGGGCGTATCTCGCGCTCATCCGTGCTCTCGGCGCCCGCCCGCTGCTCGTCGATCCCACGATCGACGCGGCGACCGCCGCCGATCTGGGCGCCGAGCTCGTCGGCCTGGACGAGGCGCTTCGCCGCGCGCTCGTCGTCGCGGTGCACGCGCCCACGCTGCCGGACACCCGTCACCTCATCGGGACCCGTGAGCTCGCCCTCATGCCCGACGGCGCGAGTCTGGTGAACACGGCCCGCTCCTGGGTCGTGGACGAGCAGGCGCTGTTCGCCGAGGTCCGCACGGGACGGATCGCGGCGGCGCTCGACGTGTTCGACGAGGAGCCCCTCGCCGCGGACTCGCCGCTCCGCGGTCTGCCGAACCTCCTCCTCACTCCCCACCGCGCTGCGGGCACCAGGGAAGGGCGGCTGAGCCAGGGGCGGATCGTGGCCGACGAGATCGCCGCCTTCGCGGCGGGGCGCCCGCTCGACCATGCCGTGACCCGCGCGCAGCTGTCCTCGATGGGCTGAGTCATGCGGGTCGTCTTCGCCGGTCTCGCGCACTCGCATCCGTTCTCAGACGCGGAGAACATCCGGAGCCTGGGCGGCGAGGTGGCCGGCGTGCACGACGTCGACCCGGCGCGGGCGGAGGAGTTCGCCGCCCGCTTCGGCGGTCGGGTCGTCGCCGATGTGGCAGAGCTGCCCGTGCTGCGGCCAGACCTCGTCATCGCCACGCCCAGGCCGGATGAGGCGATGACCGTCGGTCATGCCCTGGTCGGCCGGGCGCCGGTCTTCCTCAACAAGGTCGCCGCCGCGGACGAGACCCGCCTGAGGGAGTGGGACGCGCTCGTGGCCGGTCGCCGCGACGGCTCCGCGGCTCCGCTGTTCGGCACCGCCTCCGTGCTGCGGTTCGCGCCGGCGCTCACGGCGCTCGTCGCGGACGTCCGCGGCGCGGTCGTCCTCTCGGTGCGCGTGCTCGCTCAGCACGACGCCGCCTCCTTCCGCCTCGCCGGTCGCGCATGGCAGGACGATCCGACGGTGGGCGGCGGCACGGCGGTGACGGTGGGGATCCACGCGTGGGAGATGGTCGATCGGATCCTCCCCGGGGCCGTCCTGGGCGCGGGCACGGGGTGGACCCGTGCCTCGGCGCTGCCCGGCGCACGCTCCGAGGACGTCGCCGGGATCGCTGCCGTCCTCCACGTCCCCGGACGCGCGGAGCCGGTGCCGGTCCATGCCGTGATCGGCGGGGTGCCGGGGGACGACGCCTACGCGCTCGAGATCGTCACCGACCGCGGCGTGCGCACGCTCGGCCTGGCCGCGGCCGCGAGCGGAGGGGGAGCGGAGTCTCGTGCCGATCCGCGACGGCAGCTCGGCTTCGAGGGGCTGATCCGCCAGCTCGCCGCCGACGTCCCCCACGGCAGGATGACCGCGCCGTGGGCGCAGGCCCGCACGGTCGTGGCCAACAGCATCCGCGCGGCGGCACTCGCCCGCGGCGGGCGGCCGGCGTAGAGCCGTCGCCCCCGGACGGCGGTCCCCCAGGCCGCCCAGAGACACGGCACCGATGCCGTGAAAGAGAGGACGACGATGACGATGACGCATCGAGACGACACGAACGAGAGCGAGCCGCGGACGCGCCGGACCGTGCTGGCGGGCCTCGGCGCCGCCGCGCTCGGCGGCGTGGCCGCGGTCGCGGCTCCGGCCGCAGCGGAGGCGGCGACGCCCACGGGTGTGCCCATGGGCGTCATGGCGGCCCGTGGGGTGGACAGCACCGCGACCGTGCAGGACCTGGCCGATGTCAAGGGCAAGCAGGACGACGTGATCGCGGTGGCCGGATACGTGGTGGCGGGCGACGGGGGCGGCGGGCTGTTCCGCTGCGTGACTCGTGACCTTCCCGCCGTGGACGGCGGACGGGTCGTCCCTGGCAAGGGCGGCGTGGTCTGGGTGCGTCTGCACGAGGGGACCCTGGACTTCCGGGCATACGGGATCTTCGGCCCTGAGACTCCGGCGGACGACGCGCTGGACGCGATGGTCGGCGACGCGGCGGTGCACAGGATCGAGGCGCACAGCGACCTCAACTTCGTCCGCCGCCATGTCTTCTCCCGCTCCGATCTCGTCCTCGACTTCGGCGGACACCTGATGACGACAGAGGGCATCGAGAACGCGGCGCCGAACGATCCGTTCTCGGCCGTGATGTTCTTCCGCGGGGTCGTCACCGACGAGGTCCAGGAGTCCGTGCTCGGCGAGGAGGTCCCCGATCTCGCCGACGTGCTCCCCGTCGCCGACTCCTCGTTCTTCTCCGTCGGCTCCTGGTATGCGGTGGAGGTGAACGGACGGGGCGGTCGCTGGGAGCGGGAGGTGCAGCGCCTCGTCCAGGTCACGCAGATCGTCGACGGCGGGCACATCCGGATCGGCTACAAGGTCGGCTGGCCGCTCGGCGCCGATCGCGTCATGACCTGGCGCAGGGTCGATCCGGTGCAGCGCGTCCGCATCTCGCGCCTGCGCTTCCGAGGAGGCGGCGACAGCGACGTGACCGGCTCGCACCCGATCGCGTTCGAGTACGCCGTGCACTGCGACGTCGATCACGTCGAGGGCGAGCGCACCTTCTGGCCGCTGGTGATGCGCCGCTGGAACACCCATTACGCCACCGAGCACTGCCGCCTGAGCAATCCGGTCTCGGTGACGCTGGGCGGCGCGGGATACCTGACGCAGCAGATCTACTGCCTCTACGGCTATGTCGCCAACTGTCACACCTCCAACGCCCGCCACCTCAACGACTTCACCGCGAGCGCGTACTGCCTGGTGGAGAACTGTCACGGCGACGGCGACGACCAGGGTCCGTTCGTCACGCACGGGCAGTACGAGCACGACCTCACCTACATCGGGAACTCAGGGCTCATGACCTTCGCGAACTCCGGCGCGGCCTGGGGGTCGGCGGCCAAGCGGATCACCGTGCGCACGCATGTGTGCTCCTGGTTCGTCGCCCGCGTACGCGTGACCGACCTCACGCTCGAGGACGTGCACGTGATCGGCAAGGCGTCTCTGCCGAGCTCGGGGATGCTGTGGATCAACGCCGACGGCGCGCAGCTGCGCGGGTGCACCGCGTCCGACACCTTCATCATCACCCAGCAGTCGGACGCCTCGTCGCGGCCGACCGTGATCGCCGACTCGCGGTTCCGTTTCACCGCCGCCGGAGACCTCACCAACGACACCGTGACCACGCCGGTCACGTTTGTCGACACCGACCTCGACGGTGTGGGCGGCATGAGGATCAAGGGGGCAGGCCCTGTGACGTTCCGTGGCGGCACGCTGTCGGCGGCCGCCGACGCGACCCCGGTCGAGGTGAGCGCGGGATCCGTCCGGTTCGAGGGGACGACCTTCGCCGACGCCCGGGTGCGTGCGAACGGCGCCGACCCGCAGGCGATCGCGCTGTCCGGGGTGCGGGCGGAGGGCGGGCAGGGGGCGTTCCTGTCGGCCGACGGCGCGGCCGAGCTCCGGCTCGACGTCGCGAACGGCACCTTCTCGGGCCAGCGGGCGCACATCGAGCTCGGCGGCGGCCGCAATCATGCGCGGATCGTGGGCAACCGCTTCGACGGCGGTGCGCTCAGCCTCGCTCCCGAGGCGTTCGGCGCCGGGTCCACCCTGGTGCACTCCGCGAACGTCGAGACGGGGACGACGCGCACGGCGATGCCGTCCGAGGGGCCGTCGGTCGTGCTCACGGGCAACGTCACGGTCTGAGCGTCGCACCGGCCTCCGGGTCGCCGACGGGGGAGGCCTCCGGTGCCGTGCCGGGGGTCTCCTTCCGTCTTCGGCGCTGGCGCACCGGGCAGGTTTCCCGGACCGTGTGCCGGTGCGGGGCGAAGCGGCTACTCCGTGGCGGGGGTGGGCTGGATGCGGGCGACGGCGACCGCGACGTGCGCGGCGATGACCTCGCGCGCGCGGTCCGGGTCCCCGCTGGCGATCGCGTCGACGATCAGCTGATGGCTGCGCACGTGCTCCTCCTGCTGGGAGGGGTCGAGTGCGGCGTTGGCCGCGTGGAGGAACCCGGCGATGCGGCCGCGGATCTGCGTGCTGAGCTCGGTGAGGAAGCGGTGCTCGGCCAGCTCGGCGAGCTCCTCGTGGAAGGCGCGATCCTGGCGCAGCACCTCGTCCATGTCTCCCGGGTCGGCCGCCGCCATCGCGTCGATGATGCCCTGGAGGCGCGCGGCCGAGCTCTCGTCCCACCGCTCCTGCACCCGCAGCGCCATGAACTGCTCCAGCACGATCCGCAGGCTGGAGATCTCCTCCAGGTCCTGGGCGGTGAGCGCCGCGACGCGGGCGCCGCGCCGTGGTTCGCGGACGACCAGGTGCTCTTGCGCGAGACGGGTCAGGGCCTCGCGGACAGGGATGTGGCTGACGCCCAGGCGCTCGGCGAGCTTGCGCTCGACGAGCCGTTCGCCGGGGGCGAGCTCGCCGGACTGGATGGCGGCGCGCAGCTCGTCGGCCACCTGCTCCGCGATGTTCTGATCGGCGACGCTGCGCATCCGCCCTCCTCCCCGCCCTCGGAGCCTCCGGTCCGGGAGGGCGTGTTTGCTTCCCCGATGCTATGGCATCCACGGGCGCGGTATCCGATCCCGTTCCGGAGGTCCCGCTTTCGGATGATCTCGGCCTCCGGCGAGCCGATGGGGGAGAGTGGTGTGAAAGAGGGACTGGACGTGGAACGAGTTTTGCTAGATGCTATAGCGAACTACCCGTTTGATGCACCAATGGAGGAGGCACCATGTCACGTCGTCGTGCTGGGCTCGGAGCGGCGATGCTGCTCACGGCCGCACTCGTCACCGCCGGCTGCTCGTCGCCCGCGCCGGGATCCGGCGACGCGGGCGGTGGATCGATCACCGTGGCCGCGGCCCAGGGCATCCCACAGCTCAACCCCGCCATCCGCACGTTCGCCTGGGAGGAGGTGCTCTTCCCGCTGCTCTGGAACGGCCTGACCAAGACGGACGAGAGGGGGAACGTCGTCGGCGACCTCGCCGAGAAGTGGGAGGCGTCCGCCGATCAGAAGACCTGGACGTTCACGCTCCGCGAGGGCGTGACCTTCTCCGACGGGGACCCGTTCACGGCCGAGTCCGCGGTGAAGGCCTTCCAGTACTACCTCGACGAGGGCACCGCCACTCAGGAGAAGAACAAGATCTCGATGATCACCGACGTCGCCGCCCCCGACGACAAGACCGTCGTGCTCACCCTCTCCGAGCCGATCGCGACGCTGCCCGCAGGGATCGTCTGGGTGAAGATGCTCGACGTCGACGGGCTCGCCACGATCGACAAGGAGCCGGTCGGCACCGGTCCGTACACCGTCTCGACGTTCACGCCCGACGACTCCGTGACCCTCGTGCGCAACGACAAGTACTTCGGAGACAAGCCCGCGCTCGACACCATCACGATCGTCAAGGCCGCGGAGTCGACGGCAGCGGTGACGGGCCTCCGCTCCGGCGACATCGATGTGCTCTGGTCGGTGCCCCAGGGCGACGTGGCGGGGCTCGAGAGCGGGGGAGATATCTCCCTGGTCCGGCCGGACAACCCGAGCCAGTGGCCGTCGTGGGAGGTGGACACGACGTCGCCGCCGTTCAACGACGTGCGCGCCCGCCAGGCGCTCGCCTATGCGACCGACCGGCAGGCGATCCTGGACGCGGCCTACTCCGGCCAGGGCCTCGTCTCGCCGACCAACAACGCGCTGGGTGAGGCGAACCCATGGTTCGGCGGCGACCTCACCGACTACTCCTACGACCTGGACAAGGCGAAGAAGCTGTTCGCCGAGGCCGGTGTGACCGAGGGCAGCACCCTCACCTGGTGGGGCATCGCCGGGCAGTATCCGGAGTGGAACACCAGCGGCGAGATCCTGCAGGCGAGCCTGAAGGAGATCGGCATCACGCTCAAGATCGACAACAACGACATCGGGACCTGGGTGGACTCGTTCTATCCGGCAGGCAAGTCGTACCCGGGCTACATCGTGCCCAACTTCCAGTCCACGCCGCCGGAGCCCGCGTACTCGCTGAACTTCTACCTCTCCGGCCGTTGTGAGTGCAACTGGGTGAACCCGGAGTTCACGCAGGCGTTCCAGGGCGCGATCGCCGAGCCCGACGAGAAGGCGCGCAAGGAGAAATGGGCGACGGTGCAGGAGATCGTCAACCGCGAGGTCCCGCTCATCGTCCCGCTGCAGTCCACCGTGGTCAGCGCCACGGGATCGAGGGTCACGGGCGTCTGGGTCGAGGGCGGCGGCCAGCTGCACCTCGAGGGCGCACAGGTGAAGGGCTGACGTGATCCTGTCGGTCCTCCGCCGGGTGGCGATCAGCGTCGCGATGCTGATCGCCACCTCGCTCCTCGTGTTCGTCGTGCTCCGGCTCCTGCCCGGCGACCCGGTCATCACCCGGCTCGGGTCGACGCCCGGCGTCGACGCGGCGACATTGCAGCGCCTCCGGGAGGAGGCCGGCCTCGACGCGCCGATCATCGAGCAGTACCTGCGCTGGGTCGGCGGCATCGCGACCGGCGACTTCGGTCAGTCCTACTTCAACCAGTTCTCGGTCACCGAGCTCATCGCGCAGCGCTTCCCCGCGACGTTGGAGCTCACCCTGATCGGGATCCTCGTGGCGGTGCTGATCGCGCTCCCCGCCGCCGTGCTCGCCTCGCTCCGTCCGCTCGGCGTCCTCGATCGGGTGCTGACCGCGATCTCCACGGCCGGGATGGCTCTGCCGCAGTTCCTCATCGGCATCCTCCTCATCGTGGTCTTCGCGGTGCAGCTGAAGGTGCTCCCGGCGCGCGGCTACACGCCGATCGGCGAGAACCTCGGGCAGAACCTCGTTCGCATGATCCTTCCCGCCCTCACCCTCGCCTTCGCCGCAGCGCCCCTGCTCATGCGGTTCCTGCGCGCGTCGATGGTGGAGGTGCTGGACGCGCCCTACATCCGCACGGCCAAGGGCAAGGGACAGTCGGCCGCGGGGGTCGTGCTCGGCCACGCGCTGCGCAACGCCCTCATCCCCGGCCTCACCATGCTCGGCCTCATCGTCGGCTACACGCTCGGCGGCGTCGTGATCGTCGAGTACGTGTTCGGGATCCCCGGACTCGGCTCCCTCGCGATCGACGCGGTGTTCAAACGCGACTATGCCGTGCTGCAGTCCGTCGTGCTGCTGATCTCGGCGATGTTCATCCTCACCACGCTCGTGGTCGACCTGCTCTACGGCGTCCTCGACCCCCGCCTTCGGACGAGCCCCCGCACCCGGACAAGCCCCCGCCCACGGACAAGGAGGAGCCGTGGCTGACACGCTTTCCATCGTCCTGCGCCGCCGATCCGCGCAGCGCCGCCCACGGGTCGCCGTCGCCTCCTGGCTGTCGGTCGGCGTCCTCGCCCTCATCGTCCTCGCCTGTGTGCTCGCACCCGTGCTGTCGCCCTTCGACCCGACCGCGCAGTCGCCCGACCGGTTCGCGCCGCCCTCGGGGGCGCACCTGTTCGGCACGGACGAGCTCGGTCGCGACCTGCTCAGCCGGGTGCTCCACGGCGGGCAGCTGACGGTGCTCATCGCCGGCGGAGCGACCCTCGTCGCCATGGTCCTCGGCATCGCCTGGGGGATGGCGGCCGCGTTCCTGCGCGGCATCGCGGACGAGCTGCTCATGCGCCTCGCGGACACCGTCATGGCCATCCCGCAGATCCTCTTCGCGCTCGTCTTCATCTCGGCCTTCGGCGCCGATCCGGTCAAGCTCGCGGTGATCGTCGGCGTCCTGCTCACGCCGACGACCGCGCGCCTCGTCCGCTCGGCGGTGCTCACCGAGCTCCAGGAGGACTACTTCACCGCGGCGGTCGCCTTCGGCTCGACGCGCAGGCGTCTCCTCTTCGCGGAGGTGTTGCCGAACGCCCGCGGACCGATCGTCGTCCAGGCGGCCATCAACGCGGCCAACGCGATCCTCCTGGAGGCGTCGATGAGCTTCGTCGGCCTCGGCATCGCGCCGCCGGAGGCGACCTGGGGGACGCTCGTGCAGCAGGGCTACCAGAAGATGTACCAGTCGATCGGATACGTCCTGTTCCCTGCGCTGTTCATCTTCGTCACCATCTGGCTGCTCAACGTGCTCGCCGATCAGTTCGGCGGCGATCGGAAGGGGGCTCGTCGATGAGCGCCGAACAGACCGCACCCGTGCTGGAGGTGCGCGACCTCACCGTGTCCTACGGAGACGTCACGCCGGTCAAGGGCGTGGGCTTCGCGGTGCGCCCAGGGGAGCGGATCGGCCTGGTGGGGGAGTCGGGGTCGGGGAAGTCGCTCACCGCGCTCTCGATCATGCGGCTCAACGAGGGCGCGTCCCTGGGTGGCGAGATCCTCCTCGACGGCCGCGACCTGCTGAGCCTGCCCCGGCGCGCGATGCAGCGGGTGCGCGGCGGCGAGATCGCGATGGTCTACCAGGACCCCATGAGCTCGCTCAACCCGGTGCGCACGATCGGGCATCAGCTCGTGGAGGCGATCCGTCTGCACGAGCGGACGACGGCGGCTGCCTCGCGGGCTCGGGCCGTGGAGCTGCTGACGGAGGTGGGCGTGCCGTTCCCCGAGGAGCGACTCGGGCAGTATCCGCACGAGTTCTCCGGGGGCATGAGGCAGCGTGTGATGATCGCGATGGCCATGTCGTCCCGGCCGAAGGTGCTGATCGCCGATGAGCCGACCACGGCGCTGGACGTGACGACGCAGTCCCGGATCATCGATCTCCTCGACCGGCTCGCCGACGAGCACGGGACCGCGGTGATCCTCATCACGCACGACCTCGGCGTCGCCGCCGGCTTCTGCGAGCGGATCCACGTCATGCGCGACGGACGCATCGTCGAGGAGGCGCCGGTGGACCGGCTCTACTCCTCTCCGGAGCATCCGTACACGAAGGCGCTGCTGGGTGCGGTGGTCGACCTCACCGTCGATGTGCACCGGCCGATCCGCACCGCCGCGGAGGTGCAGGAGCGGGGCACCGAGGCGGTCGAGGAGGCCGGATCGATCAGCGCGGTCGATCGTGCCCGCGAGGAGGGCGACGTGCTCGTCGACGTGCGCGACCTCCGGAAGGCGTTCACCCTGGGCTCCGGGCGCCGGGTCACCGCGGTCGACGGTGTGACGTTCCAGATCCGTCGCGGCGAGACCTTCGGCCTGGTGGGAGAGTCGGGGTCGGGCAAGTCCACGGTCTCCAAGGCGGTGCTGGCCCTGGGCGGGATCGACGGCGGGTCGGTCGAGTTCGACGGAGAGCGTCCGCACGAGCTGAAGGCCGAGCCGCTGCGCCGGCTGCGTCGCCGCATGCAGATGGTGTTCCAGGACCCCTTCTCGGCGCTCAACCGTCGCCAGACCGTCGCGCAGATCATCGAGGCGCCGCTGCGGGCGCACGGGATCGGGACGACCGCGAGCCGCGCCGAGAAGGTGCGCGAGGCGATGCGCCGCGTGCGCCTTGACGAGGAGTTCGCGGATCGGCTGCCGCGGTCCATGTCGGGCGGGCAGTGCCAGCGTGTCTCGATCGCCCGCTCACTCGTGCTGGAGCCGGAGTTCCTCGTGCTCGACGAGTCGGTCTCGGCCCTGGACGTCTCGATCCAGGCGCAGGTGCTCAACCTGCTGCGCGAGCTCCAGGCGGAGCTGGGCTTGACCTACCTCTTCATCAGCCACGACCTCGCCGTCATCCGGTACATGTCCTCGACCGTCGCGGTGATGCAGCAAGGGCGGATCGTGGAGACCGGTCCGCGTGACGAGCTGTTCGCCGACCCTCAGCACGAGTACACCCGCGGCCTCATGGCCGCGATCCCGGTGGCCGACCCCGCGGCCGAGCGTCGGCGCCGTGCCGAGGCGGCCGCGCTGTGGCAGGCAGGGTGACGATCCCGGCCAGCCATCGGAACGGAGCACAGAGTAGGATTTGCTATAGCAAAGGATGCGAGGAGGCGGCATGGGGTCGACGGCAGCGGTGCGGACCAGGATCGGCGACCGGATCCGAGTGCCGCGCACGGCGGCGAGGATCGGCGTCGCGCGGCGGGACATCACGCCCCCGGTCGGCATCAGGGCCAAGAACTGGGGGCCGGCGGAGTGGGAGCGCTCCGAGGGGACGCATCGGCCGTTCGCGCTGACGGCCCTCGCGCTGGTGGGCGGCGACGCGCGTCCGCGCGTCCTCCTCGCCGTGGACGGCACCTGGTGGCGCCGTGTCGCCGACGAGCAGGGTGTGCGCGGCGCCATCCTGGCGGGCCTCGGGCTCGAGGTCGACCAGCTCATGCTCTCGCTCTCCCACACCCATGCCGGCGCGGTGCTCTGCGCGGCGGACGCGGGCCTTCCCGGCGGGGAGCTGATCCCCGGATACCTCGACGCGCTCGTGGCGGCGGGGATCGCCGCAGGGCGCGAGGCGCTGGACGACGCGCGTCCCGGCCTCGTCGAATGGACCCGCGGGCACTGCGCGCTCGCGGCCGATCGCGAGCTCGACGTCGACGGGCGAGCGCTCGTGGGCTTCAACCCGGCGGGGGAGGCCGATGACACCGTGATGGTCGGCCGTCTCAGCATCGACGGCGCCGTCGTCGCGACGCTCGTCAACTACGCCTGCCACCCCACCACGCTGGCCTGGGAATGCCGGGAGGTGTCTCCGGACTATGTCGGCGCGCTGCGGGAGACCGTTGAGGCCGCCACCGGTGCGCCGTGTCTCTTCGTGCAGGGTGCCTCGGGCGAGCTCGCCCCTCGTGAGCAGTACACCGGGGACGTCACGGTCGCCGATCGGCACGGCCGTTCCCTCGGTCATGCCGTGCTCGCGGCTCTCGACGGCCTCCCGGAGCCGGGCGCGGAGGTCGAGCTCGTCGGCGTCGTCGAATCGGGGGCGCCCCTGGCGATCTGGGCGGGCCGGCCCGCGACGGCAGGCGACGTCGCGGCAGGGCAGGTCGCCGGGGTCGAGCTGCCGCTCCGGGACCTGCCCACTCTCGACGAGCTCGCGGAGGATTGGAAGGACATCGACCCCCGCTCTCGCGAGGAACGGCTCGGCCGGGCGCGGAACCTCCGCGACGGCTACATCGACGGCTCGACCGTGACGCATCCGGTCTGGGCATGGCGCCTGGGGGACGCAGTGCTCCTCGGGCACCCCGGCGAGGCGTACTCGCGGCTGCAGACCACGCTCCGCGCGCGCTTCCCCGAGACCCCGATCGTGGTGATGAACCTCACGAACGGACCCGGGTTCGTGTATCTGCCCACGCGGGAGGCCTATGCGCGGGGTGCCTACCAGGCATGGCAGACACCGCTGGCGCCCGGTGCTCTGGAGATCCTGGAAGAGCACGCCTGCGCTGTCGTGCAGCAGCTCTTGGAAGAGCCGTCCACCGCGGGCTAGGCTTTGCTATAGCAAATTCGGAGACCTGTCCGACCGTCCATCGAGGAGAGAGAATGACCGTTCAGGCACCCGTCGCCGTCATCACCGGAGGAGCTGCCGGGATCGGCTGGGAGATCGGACAGCGTCTCGCCGCAGACGGTCACGTCGTCGTCGCGGTCGACCGGGTGCCGGCTCTCACCGCCGGGGAGAACCCGGCCGGGATCCTCTGGCGCGAGCTCGATGTGACCGACCACGCTGCCGTCGCGCGGGTCTTCGACGAGATCGAGGCCGAGGTCGGGCCGATCGCCGTGCTCGTCAACAACGCCGGCATCCAGCGTCACCGTGGGATCGAGGACCTCGCCTGGGACGAATGGCAGGCCGTCGTCGACGTGAACCTGCACGGTGTCTTCGCGTGCCTCCAGGCGGCGGGCCGTCTGATGCTGGAGCGCGGGGAGGGGCGGATCGTCAACATCTCCTCGATCTCCTCGCGAGGGTCGGCCGGACGCGCGCCGTACGCGACGACGAAGGCGGCCGTCATCGGCCTCACCGCGACCGCGGGGGCCGAGTGGGCCGCGCGGGGCGTGCGGGTCAATGCCGTCGCCCCCGGCTACGTGGACACCGGGGTCTTCCGGCAGGGCGTCGATGCCGGCACGCTCAGCCTCGACACGATCCTCGCGCGCATCCCGGCCGGCCGCCTCGCCGACCCCGCCGAGATCGCCGCCGCGGTGAGCTTCCTCGTCTCCGACCAGGCCCGCTACATGAACGGGCAGACCCTGTACGTGGACGGCGGGTTCATGGTCGACTACGGCGTCCCGCTCGCGAAGAAGCCGGAATGACCGCGATCGCGCGCATCGACACGGTCACCGCCGTGCTCCCGCTTCCGGCTCCGCTGCAGCTGGGAGCGATGACCGTGACCCGTCGCGAGTATGCCGCCGTGCGCGCGACGGCCGCGGACGGCACGCGGGGCGTGGCCTACTGCCTTTCGCGGGAGGCGCCGATGGCCGAGATCGTCGAGCGCCTCGTCGCGGCCCATGCCGTGGGGGCCGACGCGGACGATCCCGCCACGGCCTGGGACCGCATGCTCCGCGGCAGCGCCATCGTCGGACGTGTGGGACTCGTGCGCCGGGCCATCGGCCTCGTCGACATCGCGCTGTGGGACATCGCCTCGCGCCGGGCCGGCGTGCCGCTCTGGCGCCTGCTCGGCACGGGGGACGAGCCACGGCCCTCGATGCTCGTCGCCGCATACCCCACGCCCTCGCGCACGCCGCGGGAGGTGGCCGAGGAGGCACTGAGCCAGGCGGAGGGCTGGACGAACGTCAAGATCTCCCGCATTCCAGATCCGGCATACATGCGCGAGCTGATCGGGATCCTGAACCACGAGCTGCCCGAGGACACCGGTCTCGTGGTGGATGTGGGCTTCGGCTGGCGAGATGCCGAGCAGGCGCTCGCCGAGATCGCGCAGTGGGGCGACCCACGGCTGGCGTGGCTGGAAGATCCGCTCCTGCCCGAGGACGCGGCCGGATGCGCGCGCATCCGAGAGGCGTCGGGGCTTCCGGTCTCGGTCGGCGACGAGGTCACGGACCCCGCGGTCCTCCGCGCGCTCGTCGACGAGGGGGGCGTGGACGTGCTCCGCCTCGACGTCGTCGCGATCGGCGGCGTCACCCCCGCACGTGAGATGATCGCCTGGGCGCATGAGCGCGGCGTCCCTGTCTCCGGCCACGTGTACCCGGAGGTCGTCGCGCACCTCGGCATCGGCGTGGAGACCTTCGCCCGCGGCGGCAATCCCTACGACCCCGCCCCCTTGTTCGTGCGCGGAGGGCCGCACTTCGCGGGCCGCGTGACGCCGTCGTCCGCACCGGGTCTCGGCTTCGAGCTCGATCCGCAGGTCTTCGACTTCGACAGGAGCACAGGATGAACGCGATCTCCTCGTCCGCCCATGGCGACACTCCCCGTCCAGGACCACGCAGCGCGGTGGTGACGGGCACGGGCAAGGGCATCGGCCGCGCGGTGGCCGAGCGGCTGACCGCCGACGGCTGGATCGTCGTGGGCCTGGAGCGCTCGCCGGGGTCGGGGACGGTCGAGGACGGTGTCGTGGCCGAGGTCGTGCTCGGCGACGCCTCGGAGCGGGAGAGCCACCGCCGGGCGGCCGAGGCGGCGATCGCCCTGGCCCCGCTCGCCGGGTGGGTGAACAACGCCGGCATCACCAAGCGCACGAGGCTGCATGAGCTCGACGAGGACGTCGTGCGGGAGATCCTCGGCATCAACGGCTTCGGCTACGTCTGGGGGTGCTCCACCGCCGTTTCCGCGTTCGTGGACCAGGGGGTCGCCGGCGCGATCGTGAACATCGGCTCGATCCACGGACGGGCCAGCCACCCGGACCACGCGGCGTACGAGTTCACGAAGGGCGGCATCGACGCCCTCACCCGCAGCGTCGCCGTGTCGTACGGCGCACTCGGCATCCGCGCGAACACGGTCGCCCCTGGCGGGGTGCGCACCCCGCACCTGGAGGCGCAGATCGCCGCGTCCGCCGATCCCGAGGCCGCCGAGCGCGCGCTCGCGGAGGGCCCGCCGATGGGGCGGATCGCGCGGGCGGAAGAGGTCGCCGCGCTCACCGCGTTCCTCCTCTCCGACGAGGCGCCGTATCTGACCGGACAGTCGATCGCGGTGGACGGAGGGTGGACCTCGTCGTTCGGGGAGGTCAGGATCGACCCCGCTCTCCGCGCACGTTTCGACGCGCGCTGACTCGTCTGCGTCCACCCTCCCGTCGCGCCCTCTCGCCCTCCCGAGACGGCACTTCCCTCCCGAGACTGCATCTCCCTCCCGAGACCGTGTATGGGTTACAAGGTCTCGTGACGCAGATGCAGTCTCGCCGGCCAGCCGCCCTACGGCCGGCAGCCTCGCCGGCCGCCCTGCAGCCAGCCGCCTTGCCGCCCCGACCCGCGGCTCGCCTGCGCCTACCGACCGGCGGCTCCGGCTCGCCGCCGCGGCCGGCCGATCGCGGCGGCTGGCTGCTGGATCCTCCAGCCGGGCAGGCCCGAGGGATGGGTCCGGGACGGGACGGCGGCGGTCCCGGGAGGCGGATCGGGCGCGACGTGCCGGGCCGGTCAGGCCTTGAGCATCGAGGCCCGGGCGATCAGGCCGTCCACGACGTCGAAGGTCGCGATGGTCTCGGTCGAGACGCCGGCGTTGATCACGCGCTCCTGGGCGACGACCCAGCGGGTGCCGAAGAGCACGCTCGTGTCGATCTCGCAGGAGAGCTCGGGATTCTGCAGACGCGGCTCGTAGAAGGCGCGGATCGCGGCCGCGCCGACGAGGGGAGACGGGGCGACGCCGGTGATCACCGCGTCGTCGGCGTACGTGGCGACGAACGCGTCCAGGTCGTGGGCGTTGAACGCGTCGAGCTGGGCCTGGACCGTGTCCAGGGCGGTGCGGGAGACATCAGTCAATGCGAACTCCTCCGTTCACGTCGTAGGTGGCGCCGGTGACGAATCGTGCGCGTTCCGAGGCGAGCGTGGCGATGATCCAGGCGACGTCCTGCGGCTCGCCGAACGCGCCGAGCGGGATCGAGCCGGCGAGCCTCGCCCTTCCCTCCCCCTGGAGCTGATCGGTGATCGCGCTCGCGACAGGGCCGGGGGTCACCGCGTTCACGCGGATGCCCTCTCCGGCGAGGAGTCGTGCGAAGCTCCGCGTGATCGCGAGGAGGGCCCCTTTGCTCGCGGCGTAGTGCATGCCGGTCTGCAGCGCGCCGACCTGGCCGGCGATCGAGGAGATGTTGACGACGGAGCGGTCGCCCTCGGCGGCGCGGAGGAGGGGGAGGGCGCCGCGTGTGAGGAGAAATGTCCCCCGGGCGTTGGTCTCGAGGACGAGGTCCCACTCGTCGATCTCGATCTCGTCGAAAGGCACGTAAGGGCAGACGCCGCCGTTGTTGACCAGCACTTCAAGCGCTCCCCAGGCCGCCTGGACCTCCGAGACCAGCGCGTCGATCGACGCAGGGGCCCGGAGATCGAGGCGCGACACCCGCACGTCGGGGGAGCCGGCGGCGCGGCACTCTTCGGCGACGCGGGAGGCCTCGGCGGCGCGTCCGGCGTAGGTGATCCAGACGGCGGCGCCCTCGCGGGCAAGTTCCAGGGCGGCGGCGGCTCCGATGCCGGAGCTCGCGCCGGTGACGAGGGCGCGGCGAGCAGTCATGATGAAAACGCTATAGCAAACTTGCGAGCGATGAAAGCCTTTCCTCCCGCTTGCTAGATGCTATAGCATTTGTTCTCATGGCTGAGCCTCTGATCCTCATCACCGACTGCGACCTGCCCGGCGACGCGGCCGAGCAGACCCTCCGTGCCGCGGGCCTGCGGGCGGTGCGCGCGCCCGAGACCTCGTTCGAGACCCTCGCCGAGCTCGGCGCGGAGGCCGAAGGGCTCATCGTGCAATGGCGGCGCATCGATGGGGAGCTGATGGATCGGATGCCGAGCCTCCGGATGATCAGCCGCCTGGGCATCGGCTATGACATGGTCGACGTCGATGCGGCGACGGCCCGCGGCATCGCCGTCGCCAACACCCCGAGCTACTGCATCGAGGAGGTCGCCGCGCACACGGTCGCGATGATCATGGCCCAGGGGAGAGGCCTGCCTGCCTATGACCGAGCGGTGCGGAGCGGCGAGTGGAAGGCCGTCGACGCTCGTCCGGTGGCCGTCCGTCCCTCTCGTACGACCGTCTCGGTGCTGGGCTTCGGCCGGATCGGCTCCCTCGTGGCGCGCGGCCTCCGCGGCCTCGGATTCCGCGTCCTGGTGGCCGACCCGTATGCCCCCGAGGACGCCGTGCGTGCGGCGGGGTGCGAGCCCGTCGCCCTCGCCGCCGCGATCGCCGCCGCCGACATCCTGACGCTGCATGTGCCGCTCACCGACGCGACCCACCACCTGCTCGACGCTGCGGCGCTCGCGACGATGAAGGAAGGGGCGGTGATCGTGAACACCTGCCGTGGCCCGCTCATCGACGAGGCCGCGCTCGTGGCCGCCCTGCACGAGGGCCGGATCGGCGCCGCCGCGCTCGACGTGTTCGAGGCCGAGCCGCTGCCGGCGGACTCTGCCCTCCGTGAGGCGCCGAACGTCCTCCTGAGCCCGCACGCCGCCTGGTACTCCGCCGAGGCGTTGCAGGATCTCCCCGTGCACGCGGCAGAGAACCTCGTCCGCTTCCTCGGCGGCGAGCCGGTCTCCGCCATCGTCAACCCCGCCCACGCCGGGGTGCGCTGACGGTCGCGGTCGACGACGAAGGAGGAGCAGCCATGGAGCTCATGAGGATCGGCCCGATCGGGGCCGAACGGCCATACGCCCGAGACGACGAGGGGATCGTCCGCGATCTCTCCCCGATCACTGACGAGATCGACGGCGCCTTCCTCGCCGCCGACGGGATCGCCCGCGTGCGAGCGGCGCTGGAGCGGGGCGAGCTCGCGGCGGCCGACATCGGCGGGCAGCGGATCGGCGCACCGATCGCCCGGCCGACCGCCGTCGTCTGCATCGGCCAGAACTACGCAGCGCACGCGGCGGAGTCCGGGTCGCCGCCGCCGACCGAGCCGATCGTCTTCTTCAAGCACCCGAACACGATCGTGGGTCCCGACGACGTGGTGCTGTTGCCCCCTGGAGCGACCAAGGTGGACTGGGAAGTCGAGCTCGCGGTGGTGATCGGCAAGCCCGCGCGCTATCTTCCGTCTCCCGAGGCGGCGCGGGGGGTGATCGCCGGCTACACGATCTCGAACGACGTCTCCGAGCGCGACTACCAGCTCGCGGTCTCGGGTGGCCAGTGGTCGAAGGGGAAGTGCGCCGAGACGTTCAACCCGCTCGGCCCGGTGCTCGTCCCCGCCGACGAGATCGACCCGCAGAAGCTGCGGCTGCGCTCGTTCGTCAACGGCGAGCCGCGTCAGGACTCGAGCACCGCCGACATGATCTTCCCCGTGCTGCAGCTGGTCTACGACCTCAGTCAGTACATGGTTCTGGAGCCGGGGGACCTGGTGAACTCGGGGACGCCGCAGGGCGTCGCGCTCTCCGGCCGGTTCCCCTACCTCCGTGAGGGCGACGAGATGACGGTCGAGATCGAGAGGCTCGGCCGCCAGCGGCAGCGCACGGAGCGCGTGCGCCTCGCCTGAGCCGGCCCCTTCGACCGTCGGCGGTCTGCGCCTACGGCACGGTCCTTCCCGCTGAGTGCGACCGTGCCGTAGGCACAGGCCGTCGACGCGTTCCTGCTCCCCGGGCCGTGCGGCGGGTGGGGTGGGTGGGTCGGGGAAGCGCCGCGCGGCGACCGGCAGGGTCAGCCGGCGAAGGGAAGGACCGGAAGGCCGCGCGTGCCCGGCCGCACGGCGTAGACGGAGCCGGCGTCGGTCCCGTGATCGTGGGGGAGGCCCTGCGCCGAGGTGGTGACGAACAGGGTGCCCAGGTCGTCGCCGCCGAACGTGCAGGCGCTCACCTGGGGCACCGGGAGCGCGATACGTTCGCGGAGCATGCCGGCGTCGTCGTATCCGAGCACCGCGCTGCCGCCCCAGGCGGCGACCCAGACGCCGCCGCCCGCGTCCACGGTGAGTCCGTCCGGAAGGCCGTCGGCGTCGGCGAGACGGGCGAAGGGACGGCGTTCCACGAGTTCCCCCTCCTCGTCCACGTCGAACACGTCGATCCGGCGGGTGAGACTGTCGACGTAGTACGCCAGGGTGCCGTCGCCGGTGAAGCCGATGCCGTTCGAGACCGCCACGGCGGGGAGGACGGTCGTCGGGGTCAGGTCTCGTCCGATGCGGACGAGGGACCCGCCGTCGGGTGTCGTCCCGAGGCCCATCGAGCCGGCGAGCAGGCGCCCGCGGGGGTCGCAGCAGCCGTCGTTCATCCGCGCCGTGGAGCCCACGGCGAGCGCTGTCGACGCTGTGGGCGGGCACTCCGGATCCGAGGACAGGTGGATGCTGCGTGCGCCGACGGCCACGTAGCCGCCGTTCGCTCGTGGCCGGACGAAGGCGAGGTATTCGTCGTCGACGTGCGTGCGGCGCACGCCGTCGTCGGTGAGGGCGAGCAGGTCGCCGGCGTCGGCGTCCACCCATCGCAGCCCGCCTCGGGGACCTGACCACCAGACCGGTCCCTCCGCATGCCAGGAGACGGGTCCGGTGAGGTTCTCCGGAGTCATCGGGAGTCGGGTCTCTGCGCGCGCAGCGGATCGGCTTCCCGCGTCGTACCGGGCGTCGGGTCGGTCTCCGGTGCCGCGGGCTCGCGCGCCGGAGAGCCCGGCGCGGTGGACTTCGCGGGGGGCTCGTGCGTGACAGGCGCCGCAGCGGCGGAGGTCGTGGGCTCGAGCTGCAGCGCGACCCTCTTCTCCAGGTTCTCGACCGCCTCGTCGGAGAGGGAGAGGAGTCCGTCCAGCTCCTCGCGCACACGGCGGTAGGCGGTCTGTCGCTCGGCCGCGGTCGCGGACTCGTCGACGGCGACGGCGAGCATGTGCCTCGCGCGTTCCAGACGCTTGCGCTCGTCCTCGGTGAACGTCGAGTCGCGCAGGCGCCGGGCGTCCTTCTCCGCGACCTCGAACGCGACGGCGTACGCCCCGACCGCGTCGAGATACTCGGCCACCTGCTGCTCGCTGACCTTCGCGTCGGACGAGGAGGGGCGGAGGGCGTCGGCGGTCTTCTTGGCGCGCAGGAACGCGGCCGTGAGCGGCTGACGTCCGTCGCTCATGGCGGGGAAGGCGATGAGCTTGGCGACGTCGAGCTCGTAGTCGAGCCACCGTGCGGTGATCTCGTCGTGCTCGGCGAAGAGCCGTGCCAGCAGCTCGGAGGATGCGACGGGGGCGTCGGTCGGGACCACCGTCGGGGCCGGCCCGCCGAGCGTGCGACCGCCGCGCGCGGCGATCTGCGCGGCCTTGATCTCGCCCTTGATGCGCAGGGCCTCCATCCGGCGCTCGTGACGTCGTCGCGCGCCACGCTCCCAGGACTTCGCGACGCCCCCGGCGACCCCCATGATCGGGAAGATCAGCCACCAGTACTGGCGCGCGAAGTTCCAGAACTCCGGCAAGAACTCCTGCATGATCCCTCAGCCTACTGATGGCCGCGCTGCGTTGCGCGGGCATCTGGTGTGGGCGGCCAGGTCCGGTGCTGTTCCCTGGCGGTCCTCGTCACGAGCGGGATCTGCCGCCGACCGTCCGTGACGGCCGGCGGCAGATCCTCTCCGGCCTAGCTTCCGTAGAGGAGGGCAACGCCTGCGTGGTCCTGGCTCGTCATCGACAGATCCTCGGATGAGCCGTTGCACTGCGGGTAGTGCATGATCGAGGACGAGTCGTACGGTGTCAGCGGTCGCCAGTTGCTGTCCTCGAAGCACCTTCCGGACTCGGGGCGCGTGTGCTCATGTCGGAAACCGAGGACGTGGCCGAGCTCATGACCGAGGACGTTGGTCGGGGTCCAGGAGCCCGATGACCAGATCGAGTCGTCGATCAGCACGTTCCGCTGGCCTGCCGGCGTGCTCGGGAAGAATGCTCTGGCGACGTACCGCGATGTCCGCACCGGTTCGACCGAAAAAAGGACGGAATTGTTTCTCGTCTCACACTGGGCGTCGGAGCCGCTGACATGCACGAAGGCGATCCTCGACGAAGCGGCCTCCCAGAGGGCAGCAGCGCCATCCATCGCCTTTACGACGTCGGCGTGACGGGAGCCGAACTTCGTGCTGACGCAGTAGGTGAGGTTTCTTGCCTGCTCGGCTGGCCATTTGTCCGCGGCGCCGCCCACGGTGTTGACGATCAGGCCGTCATTCAGCGTCTCGGGGCGATGGAGCTGCTCGTAGAACGCTCGCAATTCGGCCCAGTCCGAGATCACCTCGTCACCGTTGACGATGTAGCTGCCGTCCACGTCCTGGTACGTCGAAGCTGCGAACTCCTGGAAGGACGGGGCATCCGAGCCGTCGGGACGCGACGCGCCGGTCGCGGGGATGGCCGTGCTCATGCTGAGAGCGGCGGCCGCGCACGCGGCGAGGACGATATCTCTTGTGAATCGCATACAGTTCTCCTTTGTACTGATCTTCCCGTCGCCCGTGCAATGCATGGGTGACGGAGGCTGAATTCTGCCTACGCATCATTCAGACGCGAATCTCGTTAACGTATCCGGGCTGTTGGGCGCCGTCAAGGCATTTTCAATGTCATGTCTGAGAGGAGTGCGTGCATCGAGTACACGCCCGTCGGCGCGTATTCTGTGCGATAGAGCTCGCGTGAGGAGCCGAGGTCAGAGTGCATTCTGCGAGGATATGAGAGGCAGGCGCGCTCTTGGAACCGGTTTCACGAGGAGATCATGCGGGTCGGGGTTCCCGAGGGACTAATCGAAGGCTCTGCACCGTCACACCGGCCGAGCGTGTCATGCGGCGTTCCGCCCCGGCCTGAGGCCGTGCCCTTGTGCGGCTGGAGTGGGGGCGTCAGCCGAAGAGGACGGCGAGGGTGGTCGCGCCGCCTCCGACGAGGATGAGTGAGACGATCGTCACCCAGGCGACGATGCGGACCCGGCGATTGCGGCGTTCGCCGAGGTCGCCGTAGTCCTCGCTGAGACCGTCGCTCATGCGTGCACCTGCTCGGTCACCGTCGGCCCGAACAGGGCCGGCAGCGTGGCACGCGAGGTCTCGCGCAGCTCGGCGGCGGAGACGGTGAAGACGTCCTGCACCTCGAGCGTCGGCTCGCTGTCGGTCACGCCGATCCGCAGCACCGGATAGCCGCGCCCCTCGCAGAGGCCGCGGAACTTCACGTCGTCCTCGCGGGGGACGGTGACGATCACGCGCCCTGTCGACTCCGAGAAGAGGGCGGTCGCGGCGTCCACGCCGTCGCGCTCCATGAGCTCGGTGAGCCACACGCGCGCGCCGACGCCGAAGCGCATCACGCCCTCGGCGAGGGCCTGCGCGAGGCCGCCCTCGGAGAGGTCGTGCGCACTGGAGACCAGCCACTCGTCGCGTGCGGCGGCGATGAGCCCGGCCAGGCGTTTCTCGGCGGCGAGGTCGACGGCCGGCGGGCGGCCGCCGAGGTGATCGTGCACGGTGTCGGCCCAGGCGGAGCCGGAGAGCTCCGTGGACGTCACGCCGAGCAGATAGATGTTCTGGCCCTCGTCCTGCCATCCCGAGGGGATGCGGCGCGAGACGTCGTCGATGAGGCCGAGCACGCCCACGAGAGGAGTGGGGTGGATCGGCACGTCGCCGGTCTGGTTGTAGAACGAGACGTTCCCGCCCGTGACCGGGGTGCCCAGGGCGTAGCAGCCGTCGGCGAGCCCGTCCACCGTCTGACCGAACTGCCACATGACCTCGGGATTCTCCGGGGAGCCGAAGTTCAGGCAGTCGGTGACCGCAGTGGGCACGGCGCCGGTGACCGCGACGTTGCGGTAGGCCTCGGCGAGGGCGAGCTGTGCGCCTGCGTACGGGTCGAGCTGGCAGTAGCGGCCGTTCGCGTCGGTTGCGATCGCGAAGCCGAGGCCTGACTCCTCGTCGACGCGGATCATGCCGGCATCGTCAGGGAAGCTGAGGGCCGTGTTCCCGAGCACGTAGTAGTCGTACTGGTTCGTGATCCAGGACGTGTCGGCGAGGTTGGGGGAGCCCACGAGCGCGAGGAACTGCTCACGCAGGACCGCGGGGTCGTTCGAGCGGGGGAGGAGCTCGGCGCCGTCGGCCTGCAGGGCGTCGAGCCAGGTCGGGTATGCGACGGGGCGCTCGTAGACCGGGCCGTCGACGGCGACCGTGGACGGGTCCACGTCGACGATCCGCTCTCCCTGCCAGTCGATGACGAGACGGCCGTCGCCGGTGACCTCGCCGAGCACGGAGGTCTCCACCTCCCACTTGCCGGTGACGGCGAGGAACGCGTCGAGCTTCGCAGGCGAGACGATGGCCATCATCCGCTCCTGCGACTCCGACATGAGGATCTCCTCGGCCGTGAGCGAGGGGTCGCGGAGGAGCACATTGTCGAGCGAGACGTGCATTCCGCTGTTGCCGTTGGCGGCGAGCTCGCTCGTGGCGCAGGAGATGCCTGCAGCCCCGAGGTCCTGGATCGCCTCGACCAACTCGTCGCGGTACAGCTCCAGGCAGCATTCGATGAGCACCTTCTCGGCGAAGGGGTCGCCGACCTGCACCGCGGGGCGCTTGGTCGGCCCCGCCTCGTCGAAGGAGTCGGAGGCGAGGATCGACGCGCCGCCGATCCCGTCGCCCCCCGTGCGTGCGCCGAAGAGGACGACCTTGTTGCCGATGCCGGTCGCGTTGGCGAGCTTGAGGTCCTCGTGTCGGAGCACGCCCACCGCGAGGGCGTTGACCAGCGGGTTGGCCTGATAGACGGCATCGAACACGGTCTCGCCGCCGATGTTGGGCAGACCGAGGCAGTTGCCGTAGAAGCTGATGCCGCTGGTGACGCCGTGCACGACCCGCGCCGTGTCGGGGTCGTCGGCCGCGCCGAAGCGCAGGGCGTCCATGACCGCGACCGGGCGGGCGCCCATGGAGATGATGTCGCGGACGATGCCGCCCACGCCCGTCGCCGCGCCCTGGAAGGGCTCGATGAACGAGGGGTGGTTGTGACTCTCCGCCTTGAACGTGACCGCCCATCCCTCGCCGACGTCGATGACGCCCGCGTTCTGCCCCATCCCGACCATGAGGCGCTCGCGCATCTCGTCCGAGACCTTCTGCCCGAAACGGCGCAGGTAAATCTTGCTGCTCTTGTAAGAGCAGTGCTCCGACCACATCACGGAGTACATCGCCAGCTCGCCCGAGGTGGGGCGGCGGCCGAGGATCTCCTTGATCCTCGCGTACTCGTCGTCCTTGAGGCCCAGCGCCGCGTAGGGCTGCTCCTTCTCCGGAGTCGCGATCGCATTGGCGACCGAGTCGGGAACGTGTTCTGCGGGTGTGCGAGGCGTGGTCACGCATGCTCCTGGAGGCGAGGGGCGACGGGTG
>NZ_JBNAFT010000004.1:0-279204 GCF_049800815.1 Microbacterium sp. S308A+
TGTCGTCCGCTCTTCGGGGTGAGGAGCCTGCCTGCGGCGCTTCCCGCTCGAACGCTGTCCTTCCGATGGGTGTTCCCCTCCCGGTGGTGAACGGGCAGTTCACGGACACGGGTGCCACGGTGGTGGGGTCGGCGGATCGTCGGGTGCTCGCTGCGGGTGAGTCGTGGCTGGGCGGGTGGACGGCGATCGGTGCCGGGGCTGAGGTCTACGGGGAGGCAGATACGGGGCTGGGTGTCGGGGTGCGGTCGGTCGACTTGAATGGGGCTGCGGCGTTCGGGGGGATTCAGACGACGTTGGCGACCAGGCCCGGGGTTCCGGTGACGGTGCGTTTCCTCGCGTCGACGAACGTCGACACCCTGCGTGGCGCGAACGGGCAGGCCATCCGCGAGGCAGCGCTGTATGCGGACACCGGGGAGGGCACGGCCCACACCGAGTACGTCCTTCCGCTCACGGCGACGCAGACCCCGGGGGCGGGGCCGGACTGGCAGGCATACCTGTACACGTTCACGCCGACGTCGACCTCGACGACGGTCCGGTTCTTGTCGGACATGCCCGCCACGGCGGATGCGCTCACCCGGACCGGTGGGGTCCAGCCCGGGTGGGACCCGTTCGTCTACCCCGGGGCGATGATCACGGCTGCGGGTCCGCAGATCGCGAACATCGAGGCCGTGTCGATGGTGGAGACCACGGACGTGACCGTGCAGGTCACCGCGGGCACCGGTCTCCCCGTCACGGAAGGTGAACCGGTCACGTTGACGATCGCGGACGGGTCGGTGGCCCGGTTCGCGGACGGGTCGACCACGATCACCGTCCCCGCCGGGACCGGTGGTGTCGTGAACGCGACCGTCTACGGGATCGGGTTGGGGTCCACACCCCTGACCGCGACCGCGACGACCGCGACCACACCCCTGACCGCGACAACCACGATCACCACACTCTGCACCACCGGAGGACAGCCATGACCGGCACCACCCACACCCAGCCCACCGGCCCGACCACGGGCCCAACCACGGGGAAGAACACGAAGACACTCTCCCGCCGCGCCCTGGTCTGGGCAGCCCCCGTCATCGCCGCGACCATCGCCGTCCCCACCGCGACCGCATCCGCCGCGACCATCAAATTCACCAACAACCCCTACACCACCCGGGTCGACTGCTAACCAGCAGTAGGTGCAGGGGTGCCGCGAAGCCGAGAGGAGCACCAGCCGTCACAGACCGCATGGCCCGGCCGCTGACAAAGACCTCGGTCACCCACTGAGATCTCACAGCGGAACAAGGGAGGGCGGTAGCAGTACCTGATCTTTGTTGGACCGTGTTGTATCGAAGGAGATTTGTCATGGATTCCCGAAAAGTAAGGATGCCGGTGAAGGGCGTGAGCGCGATGCGGGGTGCCGCGATCGGGCTGGGGCTCTCGGCGGTGCTGGGAGCAGGAATGCTCGTCCCGTCTGCGGCTGTTGCGGCGGATGGTGTGCCGTTCGACCCGGCCAAACCGGCGGTACTGATCGGATACGACGCGCCCACGACGTTGGCGCGTACGGCTTTGGGTGCTTCGGGAAGGTTTGATCTTGATGTGATTCGGCCGGCCGGGTCGGTGTCGTATAACGCCTTGGGGTTCAACACGGAAGACAACTACCTGTACGCGATGAACAACGACACTCAGGGGTTGTTGCGGATCGACAGCACGGGGGCGATCGAGCCGCTCGGTGCTGTTGCGGGCTTGCCGACTGCCGGGTTCTCGTACAACCAGGGGACGTTCGGCCTGGGGGCGGACGCGGGTACGTACTATGTGCGGAGCATGAACCACACGGGCCGCATGTGGGCGATCGACATCGCGACGCAGCAGGCGTCGGAGATCGTGCTCTCGGAGCAGGTCCCGAACGTCTCGGACATCGTCTACCGTGACGGGTTCGTCTGGGCCTACGACGGTCGGACGGCAGACTCGCGTCTCATGTACCGGATTGATCCGCACAGCGGTGCGACGTCGGTGTTCGATATCTCTTCTCTGGGCCTGACCGCTCAGCCGTACGGCGGCCAGTGGCTGTACGGCAACGGGAACATCGGCCTGACGGGGAACACGGACGGGACGGTGTATCAGATCGCGATCATGAACGGTGACAGCGCCAACCCGGGCTTCCAGCTGGTCTCCCGGGACTCCGGGGAGCCGACGGCGAACAACGACGCCGCGTCGATCATGGGCCCGGGCGCTGACCTCGCGGTGACTAAGTCGGGAGACGAGACCTTCACTCCCGGTGAGGCCTACGCCTACACGATCACGGTGAAGAATAACGGTGCCGGGGTGTCCAGCGGGTCTCGGGTTGTGGACGAGCTCCCAGCGGGGCTGACCTCGCCGAGCACGGCGACGGCGGGATGCTCGATCACGAGCGGAACGCTGAACTGCACCGTGGGGACTCTCGCGTCCGGCGCGAGCACCACGATCAGGGTGTCCGGAACGGCGGCGAACGACGCGACCGTTGATTCGCTCAGGAACACGGTCACGGTCGACGGCAACGAGGCTGACCCGAACATGGGCAACAACACTGCCACGTTCGCTCCCCGCCCCCCGGTGGTTCCTGCTCCGTCTTTGGGGTTGGTGAAGTCTGCGGATGTTGCTCAGGTGTCGTCAGTGGGTGAGAAGGTCACGTATTCGTTCGTCGTGACGAACACCGGGAATGTGGATGTCGCGGACGTGTCGGTGACGGAGGGCTCGTTCTCCGGTCACGGAACGCTGGGTGACGTGGTGTGCCCGGCCGAGGCGGATGTTCTCGTTCCGGCTGAGAAGGTGACGTGCACCGCGGTGTATACGGTGGTCGCGGCTGATCTGACGGATGAGCCGATCGTGAACACGGCCACCGCGTCGGGCACGGCCCCTGGCGGTGCTGCGGTGGAGTCCTCTCCGGCGACGGCGAGGGTCACCACGGTCGCTCCGGTGACCCCCACTCCCAGCCCGACCGCGACTCCGACGGTGACGCCGAAGCCGTCTGCGACGCCGAAGCCGGCCGGGTCGTCCCTGGCGACGACGGGTGGCGCGGACATGACCGGGTACGGGATCGCCGCGCTCATCCTGGTCGCTGCGGGGGCCGGTGTGCTGGCCATCCGACGCCGCCGCGCATAACCAACCCCACCCACGGTGTCCCGGATCAGGACCCCTAAGACCTGATTCGGGACACCCTGACCATCCCTCACCCCGTAGCCGGAGCTCTTCCGGCCGGGCGTGCGAGGGCCGGCTGACGATGGGGAGTCCTCCAGCCGGCGCCCGCCTGCGACGTCCCCAGCGAGCAGGCGCAGGGGGCCTTGGCTCTTCGGAGGCAAGGCCCCCTGCAGAAGGGCTTCTTGGATCTGGATCAACGAAGAGAAAGACCATCAAGAACATGAACTCCACCTCCGATGACGTGCTGGCCCCGCAATCGGGGCCAAGCGATGTCGTTCAGCGTCGGACGATCGTGAAGGGCGCGGCGTGGTCGATCCCGGTCATCGCCTCCGTCGTCGCGACACCGGCAGCCACCGCGTCGACAGGTGTCGTCGACGGCTTTCGGGTCGATGGGACCTGTGGCCTCCTCGGCGCCCTGGGCCCCGGATTCACGGTCGCCGCGGGGACCTCGCCGATCCCGGTCGGGACGCAGGTCGTCCTGGAGAGCACCAGCGTCCTCACCGTGAACCTCGTCTCCCTCTCCGGCCAAGGACTGGCCGACGTCGACCTGCTCTCCTCCAACCGGCTCGGGATCACCCTCACCCAGGAGATCCCGGCCGGAGGACAGATGAACATCCGATGGCTGCTGAGCGTCACCGTGCTCACCACGACCACGGCCTCTCTTACACTCCCGGCCGGAAGCACGGCGGGCGCGGGGACGAAGGCACAAGGCGGGCTCCGTCAGACGCTCGTCCTCTGCACCCCCTCCTGACAGCCCGTCCGTCCTGCTGTCGGACGCACATCTCACCTGCCCGGTGCCCAGGCGTCGGTCTCGTCGCTCAGGCGGAGGTCGACAGAGTCTGGGCACCGGGCCGGATACGGTGGCGCCGGAAGGCGGCGTCCATCTGCTCGATCGAAGAGAATCCGGCGGCGCGCGCGACCTCCTCCTTGGACCTCCGGTACCAGCCGGGGTTGACGCTGAGGATGGACTGCGCGGTCATGACGCGCCGCGCTTCGATGGCGCCGCGCGGGGTCTGCTCGGCGTTCGCATACACGCGGCGAAGGTGACGGACGGAGAGGTGGAGCTCCTCAGCGAGGGCCGTGACGTCGAAGTCGGGGTCCGTGTGCCGGTGCTCGATCACCTCGGACGCGCGTTGGATGATGGCGGCCTGGTGGGGCGTGAGCCCTGCCGACTGCCCAGTCGCGTCGAGGAGCGAGGCCATGATCACGCCGGTGAGCGCTTCGAGCAAGAGAGGCGCGCCGGCCCCGGCCTGGATGCTCTGACTCGTGCTGAGGACGTTGGTCATGGTGGTGATCAACGTGTAGTTCTCGGGCTGGAGGGCGATGATCTGCGAATAGTGGGGCGTGAAGCGGTCCTGCCGTATCGCCGGAGAGCGCAGCTTCCATTCGCAGCGCGCCCAGATGCCATCGTTCACGGTGGAGAACTGTTCGTCCCCGGCGACGAGGATCATCTGCCGTGCGCCGAGCTCCATGGTGCTCGAGCCGAACTGCAGCGTCCCCGTCCCATCGACCCCGACGAGGATACGGGTGATCTGAGGCTCTGTCGGAGCGGCGGCGAGGGATCCGGCCGAGGTCCAGACGCGTGCCACGTTCCAGGAGTTGTTGCTGACCATCTCCACGGAGGACCGCTGAGGGCCGTCCTGACCTGCAGCCCAGCCGAGCGATGCCAGCGTCATCGGCATCGCTCGCGGGTCGGGAGTGCGTGGGTTCATAGGAGGTGTCGCTTCGGGTCACATACGCTTTCGGGTCAAGCGTCACTGTGAAGGAGTGCACACGCCACGAATGGTGACGCGGTGACGGCGAACCGGACCTGACCGCAAAGAAAAGAGGACGCTTTTCGGTCCTTTGCCGATATCCTGAGGCTCGGAGTCGCCGTGTCCGTCGCTCCGACCACCTGAGCTCCGGGGGGAGAGCCCTTTTCCTCGGGAGGGGACGTGGACGATTCCCGCACTGACGCGGAGTTGCTCGGAGAGGTGCGCGCCGGAGACCGGCGCGCGTACGAGTCCCTGTGGCGACGGCATTCGCATTCCGCCCACCGCTACGCCCTGCACCTGTTCCCGTCGCGCGCGGATGATCTGGTCTCGGAGTCGTTCCTCGTCGTCTACCAGACGGTCACGAGAGCCGGGAAAGGCCCGGAGTTCGCCTTCCGCCCCTACCTCAAGGCGGTCATGCGCAACACGGCGATCCGCTGGCAGAAGGAGATGGACCATCTGACCGACGACGAGGACGTCGAGCAGATCGACCCCCGTGACGGTCTCAGCATCGTCGAACAGCAGGCGAGCGCCGGAGACGTGCTGGCTGCTCTCCAGGAGCTTCCTGACCGATGGCAGCGCGTGCTCTGGCTCGCCGAGATCGCGGAGGTGGGCAGGGGTGAGATCGCCCGGGAACTGGGCATCAAGCCGAACGCGGTCTCGGCGCTGCAGCGTCGTGCCCGCTCGGGACTGAAGTACCAGTGGCTTCTGCGACAGATCCCGGTCGGCCTGCGCGACGACTCGGCACATGTGGCACGACTGATCCCGCGATATCTCACCGAGCCGGGCGACACGGCGGTGTCGGCCGAGGTCGCCGCTCACCTCGTCGCCTGCATGAGCTGTGACGACCTCGTTCGAGGGATGCGCGGCGCCGCGGCAAGGCTCCAGGGCAGCACCCTCGCTGTCCTGCTGGGCTCCGCCGGCGTCGGGCTTCCGGCGGTCGCGTCGCTGTCCTCGGGCACGGCGGCGGCGGTGGCGGCGGTGTCGGGGATCGGCATCCCCGCCTGGCTTCTCGTCGGGGGGATCGGAGCGCTGACGGCAGGCACCCTCGCCCTCGCCCCGATGTTCGCGGCGGTGCCTGACCCGCCTGCTCCGCCGCGGACGCAGATCGTCGCCGAGCCGGCGCCCGGCACGCACGCGTCCTCTTCCGTTCCGCCTCTCGGACCGCCCTCCTCGTCGATCGACGAGGAGGCGCCGATGGAGTCCTTGCCTGTCGACGACAGGACGACCGGCCGGCACATCGAGGACCCGTCGGTGCCGAACACCTGGCTGAGCGACGATCCCACGCAGGAAGTCCCGATAGCTCCGGATCGTCCCGTTCAGGCTGGACCGGACGTGCCAGGGCCCGACCCCGGATCCGTCTCAGGACCCTCGCCCGGTCTCACCAGCCCGGTGTCGTCATCGGGGTATCTCTCTCCGGTCATTTCCGGGCGGACCGCGCCGGGGACGGGCGTCGCACTGTCGCTGGATTCGGCCCGCTATGCCCCGACAGTGGCCGATGACGGGACCTGGACCTTCGACATGCGCACGTTGCAGCTCGGCGCGGGCACGTACGAGTACGAGGTATGGGCGTTTGACGAGGAGTCCCAGTCGGCGGCGTCGACGGGGTCTTTTACCGTCCTCCCCCTCCTGGTGCAGGGCTTCGAGCAGCTAACCGGTTTCGAGGACATGACGGTCACCGAGGCGAGCACGACGGGCTTGGTGGTCGCCTTCACCGGACCCGCGAACGGGAGGGTCTTCGTCGCGAGCATGGCGGGCCCCTCGGCAGTGATCACGCTCGATGCCGAGGGACACGCCCGACGCCGTCTGCTGACGAACTCGCGCGGGTGGTACTACTTCACCTTCCGTGCTCTGGACGCGGACGAATACTGGGGTCCTGGCACCGAGGTCGCTCTCGACGTCTACGACCCGGACATCATCTTCGACCCCTGGGGCCCTCCACCCGAGGAGATGACGTTCGAGTTCGTCGATCCGGGCCCCGACACGACGGTGTTGGTGGAGGAGTAGACGCCGACGCCGCGGGAGAGGTCGGGGCGGAGGAGCTCGGTGACGCCGCGGGCGGCGAGCGCCGCTGGATCCTCGGCGGTCCGGGATGTCACGAAGGCGGGGTCCGCGCCGTCCGTGCAGGCGTCGACCCAGGCCTGGAACACCGCTCCGCCAGGGCTCAGCGATGCCCGGCTCACCGGGGTGTCGGCGTCGTCGACCTCGATCACGATGCCGAGCGGGCGGGCGGGGACGGGACGCCGCGCGCGCAGGTCGGGGATGATCTCCGCGAAGCGCCGGCCGATCGGCTTCGCCGCACCGTCCTGACCGATGAGGCCCAGCGAGTACTCCAGCTCGGGGAAGTCGGCGAGCTCGCGGCTCACGTCGTGCGAGCACCACCAGGTCACGCCCCACAGGTCCGCCGAGCGGGTGGCCGCGCGCACGGTCGCCTCGAGGAAGCCGGGCATCTCATCAGGCGCCAGGCAGTTCGACGGCGCGCCGACCTCCTGCAGCCAGATCGGTCGGTGCGCGTCATCGGCGAAGGCGCGTGACAGCTCGATCATGTACTCGGCGTGCCGGTCGGAGGCGACGGAGCGGCCTCCGTAGCGCTGGGCGGTGCCGTTGAAGATCCAGGAGTGGACTGTCGT
This sequence comes from Microbacterium sp. S308A+, assembly GCF_049800815.1. Taxonomy (NCBI): domain Bacteria; kingdom Bacillati; phylum Actinomycetota; class Actinomycetes; order Micrococcales; family Microbacteriaceae; genus Microbacterium; species Microbacterium sp. S308A+. Next base: position 7,529 of record NZ_JBNAFT010000004.1, read on the forward strand.
CATCGCGCCCAGACGGGCGGCGAGGGCAGGGGTGAAGCCGTGTCCGTCCATGTACCAGGCCGCGTCGTACTCGCTGTGCACGTGGGTCTGCTCCGGGGCCGCGCTGTGGGCGGCGTCGAGGAGGGCGGTGATCCATCCGGCCGCCTCTGCCTCGGTCACCGGCCAGGGAGAGGGGTGGGTCTCGGCGGAGAACTGGTTGGTCTCGTTGCCGGTGGTGAAGCCGAGGAAGTTCGGGGCGTCGCGCAGCGCGGCGCCCAGGCGCTCGACCAGGGCGACCTGGCCGCTCAGGGCGGCGGGATGCGTGAACATGCTCTTGTCGTGCCAGGTGGACAGCCACGAGGGGAGGAAGTCGAAGCTGGAGAGATGCCCCTGGATCACGTCGACGCTCGCGTCCAGGCCGAACTCGGCCGCGACGTCGACGACCGCCCGCACGTCGGCCACCGCGCGCTCCCGGATCAGCGTCCGGTTGGGCTGGAGGATCGTCCACAGCGGGAAGACGCGGACGTGGTCGAGACCCAGCGCCGCGAGGCCGGCGAAGTCACGGCGTACGTCGTCGAGGTCGAGCTCCATCCAGGAGTGCATCCAGTGCGCGGACGGCGTGTAGTTCGCTCCGAAGCGCAACGGGGCGTCGAGGAGGGGCGTGCTCATCGGGGTCCTCTCGGGGTCAGGAGGTGACGGTCAGCTGCATTCCCGACGAGCCACCGGCCTCGGCCCAGGCGAGGGACCGGGCGAGGACGACGCGCAGGACGACTGGGTCCACGGCGTCGAGATCCTTGAGATACAGGCAGCCTGCTCCCGTGGCGTGCGGGCCGAGGCGGACGAGGTCGGCGGCGTGGGCGTCGATCCCGTCGAGCAGGTAAACGGTCGTGGCGGCTTTGCGGGGCGCGAAGCCGAGGAGCGGCGAATCCCCCTCCGTGCCCGTGGGATAGCGGTAGCGGCAGGCGCCGAAGCCGATGATCGTCCCCCACATCGCCGGCTCCCTGCCGCTGATCTCCTGCATCAGCGCCGTGAGCGTCTCGGCGTCGCGGCGGCGGACCGCTGGCGTCGCCCTGGCGATCGCGCCGGCGACGTCGTCCCCTGTCCTCTTCATCGGCTACTTCGCCGCCTTGGCCGCCGCCTTCATGGCCTTCTTGTGCTCGCGGACTTTCGCGAGCGCTTCGGGCGAGACGATGTCGGCGACGCTGCGGTATGAGCCGTCCTCGCCGTAGGGGGCGGACGCGTCCCGCCAGCCTGCCCCGGTGAAGCCGTACTGCTTGCCGAGAAGGGCGAGGAAGATCTTCGCCTTCTGGGCGCCGAACCCGGGCAGGGACTGGAGGCGGCGGAGCACCTCCGCGCCGTCCGGGTCGTCGCGTGTCCAGAGCGCGGACGCATCGCCGCCCCAGTCGTCGACGAGCGTCTGGCACAGCGTCTGCACACGCGCCGCCATCGATCCGGGGAACCGGTGCACCGCCGGCGTCTCCGTGAACGCGGCGAGGAACCTTTCCGGGTCGTAGGAGGCGATGGCAGCCGCGTCGACGGCTCCCGTGCGCTGCGCGATCTTCAGCGGCCCGGCGAAGGCCGTCTCCATCGCGACCTGCTGGTCCAGCAGCATGCCCACGAGCAGTGCGAGCGGGTTCGTCGTGAGCAGTTCGTCAGCGGCGGGGTCTCCGGTGATGTGAAGGGCCATGGAGACAGTGTGCCAGGGGTGACGTTCTACCGGGCGTCACAGCCGCTCGCCTCGTGACTGACCGGGCGGGCTCCACACGCGTCCTTCCGTCGATTCCCTCTGAGAGATCTCATCATGATATGAGAGAGATGCTGCGGGAGTCGCGCGAGCGCGCTGGGCTCAGCCAGTCGCAACTCGCGCTACGCAGCGGGGTTGCGCAGCCGAACATCGCCGCATACGAGTCCGGGCGGCGGGATCCGTCGGACGCAATGGTCACGAGGTTGCTTTCGGCTATGCGCCCGTTGCCTCACGAGGCACTTGAACGGCATCGTGACGCACTCAAGGAGCTTGCTGCGGAGTACGGATTGAGCAACGTGCGCGTGTTCGGCTCCGCCGGGCGGGGGACGGACACGGCGCAGAGCGACCTCGACCTTCTTGTCACGCGGGCGCCGAACGTGGGATTGCTGACGATCGCCGAGTTCACCTCAGCAGCCGAACAGCTACTCGGCGTTCCTGTCGACGTGGTCACAGATGGAGGGCTTCCCTCCGATCATCCGATCAGCGGTGGCTGCGTGAGGGATAAGGACGAGCGGTCGCTCCGTGAGATCGTGCGCCTGTGTGACGATGGCGTGCGACTGGCGCACCGAGGTCACGACTGGTACGTCTCGGATGAGCTCAACACGCCGGGGCTTGCGGCCGAATCGATCATCATCAAGATCGGTGAGAACGTCGCGCGGCTGAGTGACGAGATGATCGTCGCGAACCCCCAGGTGCCTTGGTCGAGCATCAAGCGCATGCGCGATCGGCATGCTCATCATTATGAGGCGACCGATTATGACGCGGTGTGGGCCACCCTCGAGATAGATCTCCCCCGCGTGCTCGCAGCGATCTCATCGATCCTCACAGAAGCGCCCACCGAGAACGCTCACGAGCGCGTCTCGGAAAGCTGACTCGCATCGCCGATGAACACCGGCTGGTCTCTCTCGTAGACGAGGGCGACCCGCGGCCCTCTCAGCGAAGCAGAGAGTCGAGCCGTCGCGCCAGCCATCCCGGTTGCTGCAGAGGAAGGCCGTGTCCGCAGTCCCCGACGATCTCGAGCTCGCTTCCGGGCCTCGCGTCGGCGATGAGCCGTGCCGATGCTCGCATCATGGGGCGTTCCCTCGCTCCGGCCAGGATCAGCGAGCGCCCGGGGAACGCTCCCCACCCGCCCGGGACGGTGAATCTGATGTTCTCGCCGACCGAGGCGAGCAGGGTGGCCTTGGCGATGCCCTTCGACGTTCGCAGATAGTCGTGCATCAGCGTCTCGGGGATGAACAGCTCTCTGGCCTGCAGCCGCGCGAAGCGTTCGTTTCGCGCGAGCGGGGCGGCCAGGCCGAGCGTGGCCAGGGTGAGAGCGGGGAAGGGCGAGGGCTTCGCCTGAGCGCTGATCACGACGACGTCGCTCACGAGATCGGGACGGCGGGCGGCCAGGAGGACGGCGAGCTGTGCGCCGAGCGAGAAACCGATGACGGCCACCGCCTCTGGGGCTTCGGCCTCGATGAGCGGGATGAGGTGATCGAGCGTCTCGTCATGAGCCCGGTAGGGGATGGAGCCGCTGCGGTCGTGTCCGGGGAGGTCGGGAATCAGAAGCCGGAGCCCCGGGTCCAGCTCTGCCACGAGCGGTGACCACATCCACCCTCCGCAGCCGCCGCCGTGCAGCAGCAGCACGGAGCGCTGTGCCCCTTCGCGGATCGTGACGTGCAGGGCCATGCCCCCAGTGTCGCACCTGCGTCTGGAGGCGGGAGCGGTCGGTCAGGCGCTCTCTGCGGTCTGGGTCAGGGGCGGGGCATCAGGGACGAGGCCGAACAGGGTCTCCAGCGCGGAGGTGAAATCGGCACCTCGCCCGGCGGCGGCCAGCTCGTGCGCCCGAGACGTCGGGGAGTGCAGGAGCACGCCGGCCAGGTGCCGCATCGCCTGCTCGACTCGGCCGTCCTCGTCGCCGCGACGGCGGGCACGGTCGATCTCGGCGTCGAGCAGCGAGAAGATGTGCGAGCGGAGTGCGACGACCGCGGGCGTGACGCTCTGGCGCTCGCCGACGACGTGGAAGGTCTCGGCTGCCTCGCGCACGATCGAGCGGGCGGCGTCGGTGGCCTGCAGCTCTTCGAGCGGGGCGTGCAGGCGGATGGTCTCGAGGTCCAGGAGCGAGGTGCCCTCGATCGTGGCGACGTCGGGGTCGACGTTCCGGGGCATCCCGAGGTCGATGATCAGCTGTGCGTGGCCGGCGGGCGCGCCGAAGACCGGGCAGCCGGAGGAGGCGGCCACGGGGGCGGCGTCGATCCCGCGGCCCTCTCGCAGAGTGCGCGCATCGAGCACGTGCTCCTCGGCCGACGTGCACGTGATCACGAGGGAGGCCTCTGCGGCGGCTCGTGCATACTCCTCCGGGCGGAGGGCGCGGAGATCGTGCTTTCTCGCGAAGACGGCGGCACGGCCCGAGGGGGAGTGGACGGCGATGTCGGTCGCGCCGCGTTCCCGGAGGGTGGCGAGGGTCACGGCCGCATATGCGCCGGTCCCGACGAGCAGCACGCGCTCGCCGCTCCAATCGGCGATCCGGCTGTCCGCGAGCTCCAAGGCGAGGCGCACCAGCGAGCGTCCTGCCCGGCCGAGCGCGGTGACGTTCTTGACCTTGCGCTGGGCCTGGCTCGCGCGCTGGAACAGCCGCTCCAGCTCTGGAGAGGTCGTCCCGCTCTTGCGCGCGGCCGTCAGGGCGCGACGGACCTGACCCGCGATCTCGCCTTCCCCTGAGACGACGGACTCCAGTCCCGAGGCGACGGCGAAGAGATGCTCCGCCACCCGCCGGCCGGTGTGCACGGCGTAGCCGCCGGCGAGGTCGGACGCCGGGACGCCGGTGGCGGCCTCGACCGCTTCGAGCACGGCCTCCACGGCGATCGCTCCGGCGGCCGTCACCGGCTCGTCCATCTCGACGTACGCCTCGAAGCGGTTGCACGTCGCGAGCACCACCGCCCCCTGTACGCACGGGGCCATCTCGACCAGACCGGTCGCGACGCCGTCAGGGGTGCGGCTGAGACGCTCGAGCAGATCGAAGGAGGCGGTCTTGTGACTCGCCGTGAGGCACAGCAGCACCCTCCGAGTCTACCCCTGGGCCCGCGTGCGGGTCCGCCGAGGTCCCTGGGCCGTGCCTGCCCTGGGCCGTGCGGGCTCCCGGGCGGCGGTGCGGTTCGCGTCGCGCGACGCGGATGGCGGACGATTCTCCGGCTGGCGGACGATCCCGTGCGGGGTGATCCGCCATGCGTCGGATCTCCCGCCGTCCGTGCCGTGTCCGGCGGGGTACCGGGCCGGGGTGCGGATGGCGTCGGGGTGCCGGGCCGGGCGGGGGTGCCATGTCCTGCCGCCCCATAGCCCCCGGTGGAAGGATGGAGGCATGGCCTTCTCCGATGCTCCGCTCCTGCGCGCCCTCGCCGGCTCCCGCCCCGACCGCACGCCGGTCTGGTTCATGCGGCAGGCAGGCCGTTCTCTGCCCGAGTATCGCGAGCTGCGGGTGGGGACGCGGATGCTCGACGCCTGCCTCACCCCCGACCTGGCGGCGGAGATCACCCTGCAGCCGGTGCGGCGTCACGGCGTGGACGCGGGCATCTTCTTCAGCGACATCGTGGTCCCGCTCCGACTGGCCGGGGTCGACGTCGAGATCCAGCCGGGCCGGGGGCCGGTGTTCGCCTCCCCGGTGCGGACCGCGGACGACGTCGCCCGCATCACCGCGATCGATCCCGCGTCCCTGGACACCGCGGCCATCGCCGAGGCCGTGCGGATCGTCGTCGGCGAGCTCGGAGAGACGCCGCTCATCGGCTTCGCGGGAGCGCCCTTCACCCTGGCCGCGTATCTCGTGGAGGGAGGGCCGTCGAAGGAGCATCTGCGGGCGCGAGCGATGATGCACACCGACCCAGATTCGTGGAACCGCCTGGCCGGCTGGCTCGCCCAGGTCTCGCGCACCTTCCTCCTCGCGCAGCGGGAGGCGGGCGCCTCGGCGGTTCAGCTCTTCGACTCATGGGCGGGCTCCCTGTCCGCAGCGGACTATCGTGCGTTCGTCGCCCCGCACTCGGCGGCGGCTGTCGTGGGCATCGACGCCCCGGTCATCCACTTCGGCGTCGGCACGGGGCCGTTCCTCGCCGACATGCGGCTGGACGGCATGGCCGCCGCGGTCGGCGTGGACTGGCGGACCCCGCTGGACGAGGCCGTACGGCTCCTCGGCCCGGACGTCACCGTGCAGGGGAACCTCGACCCCGGCCTGCTCTCCGCGCCCTGGCCGGTGCTCGCGGCTCACGTGCACGACGTGCTCGCCCGCGGTGCCGCAGCCAGGGCCCACATCGTCAACCTCGGCCACGGCGTGCCGCCCGATGCGGATCCCGGCGTGCTGACCCGGATCGTCGAGCTCGTGCATGCGAGTGAGGGAGCGGAGGACGCCTCCCGGACCGGAGGTGCGGCATGAGCGCCCCCGAAGGCGTCGATCCGGTGGGCCCAGGCCCGGAGGGAACGGGATCGGCCGGCGTCGACTCCGCCGGTGCGGGCGTGGCGTCCGTCCCCGCCGCGGAGCTCGTGGCCAAGGCCGCGGGCATCCGGATCGCCGTCGTGGGCGGCGGGATCGCGGGGCTCGTCGCGGCCAAGGAGTGCGCGGCGGTGGGCATGAGGGTGACGGTCTTCGAGGCGGAAGAGCGGGCGGGCGGGGTCGTGCGGAGGGGCGAGGCCGACGGGATCGTCTTCGACGCCGGCGCCGAGAGCTTCGCCACCCGCGGCGGACACGTCCGTGGCCTTGTGGAGGAGTTGGGGATCGCGGAGAAGGTCGTCGACCCGGCGCCCGGAGGCGCCTGGCTCGCGGGGATCCCCGGGGCGGGCGCCGCCCCGCTGCCGCGAGGGGGGATCCTCGGGATTCCGGAGAACCCCTTCGCCGACGACGTCCGGCGCATCATCGGCTGGCCGGGCGCGTGGCGTGCCTACCTGGACCGGGTGCGGCCACCGCTGACGATCGGTCACGACCGCAGCCTCGGGCATCTCGTCCGCTCGCGGATGGGCGCGCGCGTGCTCGAACGCCTCGTCGCGCCGGTGAGCACAGGGGTGCACTCGGCACATCCGGACGACATCGACACGGATGTCGCGGTGCCTGGCCTCAACGCCGCGCTCACCCGTGCCGGATCGCTCTCCGGCGCCGTCGCCGAGCTTCGCGCGACCACGGCCGCGAAGGCCGGTGGCAGCGCCCTGGAACGCCGGCCGGGTGCTGCCGTCCAAGGCCTCGCCGGCGGCATGGCCGCGCTCGTCGACGCCCTCTTGGAGCGCCTGGCCCTGCTCGGCGTCGAGGTGCGTACCGGAACGCCGGTGACGGGAATCAGCCGGGAGGATGACGTCTGGACGGTCCACGCAGAGCCGGTCGCGGCGGACGACGTCGCTGCGGGACGTCCGGCGGAGCGCGGGGCGCTCGATGACGGCGGCTCCGACGCAGCCGGCCCCGACGAGGGCGACTCCGGCTCCGGATCCTTCGAGGCCGTGATCCTCGCGGTCGACGAGGTGGCCGCCCGTCGACTGCTGAGCCCTCACGTGCCCGCTCTCACCGCGATCCCCCCCGGGCCCTCGCCGCAGATCGAGATCGTGACGCTCGTGCTCGACGCGCCGGAGCTGGACGCCGCGCCCCGCGGATCCGGAGTGCTGACGGTGCCGGGGAGCCATACCGCCAAGGCGCTCACCCATGGCACGGCGAAGTGGCCATGGCTGCGTGCGGCGGCCGGTGGACGCCATGTCGTGCGCGTCTCGTTCGGCTCGCAGGGCGAGCCCCCCGCCACGGCGGGGCTGGACGACGAGGCCGCGGCCGCGCTCGCCCTTCGGGAGGCCGCCGCGCTCCTCGGCGTCCCGCTCACCGCGACCGCGCTCCGAGGGTCCTTCCGCGCCCGCTTCGCGCAGTCCCAGCCGTCGGCCTCGCTCGGCGCCGCCGAGCGGCGGGCGGCGGCAGCGCGGGCGGTCGCTGAGACGCCGCACCTCGCGGCGACCGGCGCCTGGCTCGCGGGGACCGGACTGGCCCAGGTGATCCCGCATGCGCGCGCGGAGGCCGAGCGCCTCCGTCGCGCCCTGCTGTGGGACTGACCGCTCCGCGCCGCGGCTGATGCGGCCCGGGGCGGAGGCATGGGCCTCTCGCAGAACGAAGGACGTAAAGACCACCGGGTCAGCGTGCGGGGGCGATAGATGCCGAAATCGGAATACGGGGTTACGCTGGTACTCCGCAAGGCCGACCACATGGTGAGGGAGACCCTATGAAGGGCAAGATCGGACTCGTCGTCGGACTGGGCGTGGGCTACGTCCTCGGGACGCGGGCCGGACGTGAGCGTTACGAGCAGATCAAGAGGCAGTGGCTCAAGGTCTGGCACCTCGAGCCCGTCCAGGCCCAGGTGTCGAAGGCCCGCGAGTTCGCCAAGTCCCAGGCGGCCGCGGTTCCCCAGGCGCTCTGGAACGGTGCGGTCAAGATCGTCAAGGCGGCAAGCGCCGGGCAGACCCCGGGGCAGCGGCTCGACTCGGCGATCGCCAGCGGCGGCGATGTCGTCGACGAGGTCCGTCGGGCCGCGGAGGAGACGATCGAGGCCGCGGAGAAGGGCGAGCTCGCCCAGCAGGCGAAGGCGGCGTCGAGCGCGTCGGCGAAGCCGGCGGCGACGAAGGCCGCCGCCACGCCGTCCGCTGCGAAGCCCGCCGCTCCCAAGAAGCCCCGAAGCGGCAAGTGACATGCCTCGCGGATACCGGGATCGCGCCGACGACAGCCTGCTGACGCTGCTCGGCGATCTGCCCGACCTGATCAGCAATCTCGTCAAGGCCGAGATCGACGCGGCCAAGGTGTGGATCTCCCGCACCGCGAAGGACGCAGGGATCGGCAGCGTCTGGTTTCTCGTCGCCCTGTTCTTCCTGTTCTGGGCGATCCCCGTCCTCCTGGTCTTCGCGATCGCCGGGATCTCCTCCTGGTGGCCGGTCTGGCTGTCGGCGCTCGCGGTCTTCGGGATCCTCCTGCTGGCAGTGGCCTTCTTCGCCCTGCTCGGCATCCTGAAGTTCAAACGCCTGACAGCCCGGGAGAACCCTGCCCAGGCCGTTGCCGAGGACATCCGAATCGTGAAAGAGGCTGGCGATGACGACCGCTGACCCGAGGAACCCCGCCTCCAGGAAGCCCGCAGCCGCCCCGCTTCCGCGAACCGCCGTCCCGCACGGCATCGTGGACCCGGTGGCGTCGGCCCGGGCGGAGCTCAAGGCCGCGCTGGCCGCGATCGAGGTGAAGGGCAACCTCCCGCGCCGGATCGAGAAGGCATCGGCCAGGGCTGCGGTCAATGCCCGCGCCTTCGCCCGTCGCAATCCGGCGGCAGCGATCGCCGGCGCCGTCGGCATCGCCGTGGCCGTCGGCGGGATCGTCTGGGGCGTCGCACGCGCCCTGTCCCGCTGAGCGGCGTCCGTCACCGGATCCGTTCTATCGCCGGGACGCCGGCCCGCGTTGGGAACGCCGGTCCGGCCGTCGCACCGAGGGCGCAGAGGATCAGCATGGCCCCGGCGTGTTCGCGAGGACGGGCTCGAAGGGGCAGACTGGGGTCATGCCCGAAGCAGAAGAGATCACTGCGCCCGCGTCACCCGAGAGCACGGCGTCGGAGCCCGCCGCTTCGCCGTCCGGATACACCCTCTGGGCGGTCTGGCGCCGCAATCCCGACGCTCCGGTGACCGAGACGGACGCGACCGAGCTGGAGAACATCGTCGCCCACATCGAGGCCGGCGGCGTCTCGGTGCGCGGCTTCTACGACGTCTCCGGTCTCAAGGCCGACGCCGATCTCATGGTCTGGCTCCACGGCGCCACGGCGGAGGATCTGCAGAGAGACCTCCGGCGCCTGCGTCGTACCGAGCTGCTGCGCACGCTCCTCCCGGTCTGGAACGTGCTGGGCGTGCACCGCGACGCCGAGTTCAACCGTGCGCACGTCCCCGGATTCCTCCGCGGGGTCGAGCCGAAGGACTGGCTGTGCCTGTATCCGTTCGTGCGCACGCCGGAGTGGTACCTCGCTCCGGAGGAGGAGCGGCGCCAGATGCTCGCGGAGCATGGCCGCAAGGGCGCCGCGTTCACCGGGGTGATCGCGAACACCGTCGCCTCCTTCGCCCTCGGCGACTATGAGTGGCTGCTGCCGCTGGAGGCTGACGACCTCACTGAGCTCGTGGATCTCATGCGCGACCTCCGGTACACGGACGCGCGCCGCTACGTGAAGGAGGAGGTGCCGTTCTATACCGGGCGGCGCCTGCGCGTGGACGAGATCGCCGACGTGCTGCAGTAAGAGAGGCCGATCATGAGCAGCCTCAGCGACACGACCGCGCCGATCCGCCTCGGCACCCGCCGCAGCGCGCTCGCCCGCGCACAGTCGGGGCAGGTCGCCGCCGCCCTGGAGAAGGCCTCGGGCCGCAGGGTGGAGCTCGTCCCGATCGTCTCCGAGGGCGACACCAACCGCGCCTCCCTCTCCGAGATCGGCGGGATGGGCGTGTTCGCCACGCGTCTGCGCGAGGCCCTGCGGCGAGGCGAGTGCGACCTCCTCGTCCACTCCCTCAAGGACCTGCCCACCGCCCAGCCCGACGACCTCGTGATCGCCGCGACGCCCGCGCGAGCGGACGCGCGCGACGTCGCGGTCACGAGGGACGGGGCCCCGTTGCACGAGCTGCGCACGGGAAGCACCATCGGCACCGGCTCGCCGCGGCGGATCGCGCAGGTGCGCATCCGCGCTCCGCGCTCCCGCGCCGTGGACATCCGCGGCAACGTCGACTCCCGTCTCGGCAGGGTCGCGTCGGGGGAGCTGGACGCGGTGATCCTCGCCGCGGCGGGGCTCTCGCGCCTCGACGGCGATCCGTTGGACGGTCTGCACGCGGAGGCGCTGGGTCTGGCTGAGTGGCCGACGGCCCCGGGGCAGGGAGCGCTCGCGGTCGAGACCACGGCCGATGCTCCGGAGGAGCTGCGTGCGGCGCTGGCCCGTCTGGACGACGAGGGCACCCGGATCGCGGTGACCGCCGAGCGGGCGACGCTGGCCGGGCTCGACGCCGGGTGCCAGGCGCCGATGGCCGTGCATGCGGCCATGGAAGGTCGGAATCTCCGTGTCCGCGCTGTCGTCTACGCTCCCTCCGACGAGCGGCGGATCGGCGTCGACGTCACGGAACCCCTGAGCAGGGGGTATATTCGTCGGAACGGCAGTGGCGATGGTGCGAATGCTGCCGATGGAGCAGACCCGATCGGCGCCGCGCGCGACATCGGGTCGGATGTTGCCCGTCGGCTGCTCGAACAAGGGGCGGCCGGCCTCCTCCCCGAGACCAGACCCGATGACCATGACTGATCCGAAGCCAACCAAACCGCTGACCGGCTGGCGCGTGCTCGTGCCGCGCGGCGGTCCCTGGGGCGACGGCGTCGCCGCGTCTCTGCGTGCTCAGGGCGCTGTCCCGGTGGTGGCACCCCTCATTAACTTCGGCCCCACCACCGACCAGGCGTCGCTGGACGAGGCCCTGGTCAAGCTCGCCGACGGCGCGTTCGACTGGCTGACCGTCACGAGTGCCACGACCGTGGACGTGCTCTTCGCCCACCGGGCCGTCATCCCCCCGACCACGAAGGTCGCGGCCGTCGGCGAGACCACCGCCGCTGCGCTGCAGGCCGTGGGATATCAGGTCGACCTCGTCCCCGAGGAGGACAATTCCGCCGAGGGCATGGCCGCGCAGCTCATCGCGCTCGAGACCGAGCCCCGCCGCATCCTCAGCCTGCGCAGCGAGATCGCGAAGCCCGTGCTCAGCAGGTCGCTGCTGAACGCGGGGCACGACGTGTCGAGTGTCGTCGCCTACCGGACGGTCGGTGTGCCGGTGACCGAGCGCATCCTCCGCGACGTCGCCAACGGCCGGATCAACGCGATCCTCATCACGAGCGGATCGGTCGCCGAGCAGGTGCGCGAGCAGTTCCCGGACATCCCCGAGACCACGCTGCTGGCGGCGATCGGGCCGCGGACGGCCAAGGACGCCAAGCGCGCAGGACTGCCGGTGTCGGTCGTCGCCGATCGCCAGACCGTCGATGCCCTCATCGAGGCGGTCTCCCAGTTCACCCTTCCGCACGCGACCGACGAGTTCGCGCCGTGAGCGCCCGGCGGTCCGTGAACGGCTCCTTTCCGGCGGTACGCCCCCGGCGGCTGCGTCAGACGCCGGCCGTGCGCGGACTCGTCCGCGAGACCGACCTGTTGCCGCGGCATCTCGTGCTGCCCGCCTTCGTGCGCGAGGGGCTGGCCGAGCCCGCGCCGATCGGCTCCATGCCGGGGGTGGCGCAGCACACCGTCGACTCGCTGCGCCGCGCGGCCGCCGACGCCGCAGAGGCCGGGATCTCCGGGATCATGCTGTTCGGCGTCCCCGCCGTCCGCGATGCGCGCGGGTCGGGCGCCGACGATCCGGACGGGATCCTCAATGTGGCCACCACCGCCGTGGCTGCCGAGGTCGGCGACGCGCTCCTTGTGCAGACAGACCTCTGCCTGGACGAGTTCACCGACCACGGGCACTGTGGGGTCCTCGCCGCGGACGGCACGGTCGACAACGACGCCACCCTGGAGCGCTATGTCGCGATGGGACTGGCGCAGGCGCGTGCCGGATCACGGCTGCTGGGCCTGTCCGGGATGATGGACGGCCAGGTCGCCGCGGTGCGGGAGGCGCTGGACGGCGAAGGATTCACGGACACGCTCCTCCTCGGCTACGCGGCCAAGTACGCGAGCGCCTTCTACGGTCCGTTCCGTGAGGCCGTCGACTCGCAGCTGCACGGCGACCGCCGCAGCTACCAGCTCGATCCCGGCAACCGCCGTGAGGGCGTGCGCGAGGCGCTGCTCGACGAGGCCGAGGGCGCGGACGTCGTGATGGTCAAGCCGGCGATGGCGTTCCTCGACGTGCTGCGAGAGGTGCGTGACGCCGCGACGGTCCCCGTGTGGGCGTACCAGGTCTCGGGCGAGTACGCGATGATCGAGGCGGCCGCGGCCAACGGATGGATCGACCGCAGGGCCGCGGTCCAGGAGTCGCTGCTCTCGATTCGACGGGCCGGTGCGGACGCGGTCCTGACCTACTGGGCCACCGAGGCCGCCGGCTGGCTGCGCGCCGGCTGACGGCCACCTGGCCGCCCCGCCCGGCGGCTCCGCATGATGGCGTCACGTGATGGCCTGGCGCGACGCAGGAGGAGAGAACTGATGACCGACCGCAACGACGATCTCTTCGAGGCCGCGCGCACGGTGATCCCCGGCGGGGTGAACTCGCCGGTACGCGCCTACGACTCGGTCGGAGGGACCCCGCGGTTCCTCGCGAGCGCGCAGGGTGCGACCGTGACCGACGCCGCCGGCGGGCGTTATGTCGACCTCGTCGCCTCCTGGGGACCGGCGCTGCTCGGGCACGCGCATCCCGAGGTCGTGTCCGCGGTGCAGGAGGCCGCGTCGCGCGGGCTCTCCTTCGGCGCGCCGACCGAGGGCGAGGTGGAGCTCGCCGCCCTCATCGCCGACAGGGTGCGCGTGGGCGATGCCCGTCCCGTGGAGCGGGTGCGGCTGGTCTCCACCGGCACCGAGGCGACGATGACCGCGATCCGCCTCGCACGCGGTGCGACAGGACGCGATCTTCTGGTGAAGTTCGCCGGGCATTACCACGGGCACTCCGACGGTCTCCTCGCCGCGGCCGGCTCCGGCGTCGCGACTCTGGCGCTCCCCGGCTCTGCCGGGGTCCCCGCGCCCATCGCCGCGCAGACGCTGGTGATCGACTACAACGACCCCACGGCGCTGGCGACGGTGTTCGCCGAGCACGGCGAGCGGATCGCCGCCGTCATCGTCGAGGCCTCGGCGGCGAACATGGGTGTGGTCCCCCCGCGTCCCGGCTTCAACCGGCTGCTGGCGGAGACCGCGCACGCGCATGGCGCCCTGCTCATCCTGGACGAGGTGCTCACCGGTTTCCGCGTGCATCCGGCGGGATACTGGGGGCTTCAGCAGGAGGCCGGCGAGGACTATGTCCCCGACATCATCACCTTCGGCAAGGTCGTCGGCGGCGGGATGCCGCTCGCGGCGCTGGGCGGCAGCGCGGCGGTCATGGAGATGCTCGCGCCCGTCGGCCCGGTGTATCAGGCCGGCACTCTCTCCGGGAATCCGCTCTCGGTCGCCGCGGGGCTGGCGACGCTCCGGCTCGCGACGCCGGAGGTTTACGCACGGGTGGACGCCGCAGCCGAGCGGGTCGCGAGCGCGCTCGACCGGGCGCTGACCGCGGAGGGCGTCGTGCACGCCGTGCCGCGGGCGGGCAACCTCTTCGGCGTCGCCTTCTCTGCGGCCGCCCCCGAGGACTACACCCAGGCGCTGGCCCAGGAGGCCTTCCGCTACGCCCCGTTCTTCCACGCGATGCGGGAGTCCGGCGTCGCCCTGCCGCCGAGCGTGTTCGAGGCCTGGTTCCTGACGGCGGCGCACGGCGAGGAGGAGCTGAGCGCGATCGAGGCCGCTCTGCCCGCGGCCGCTCGCGCCGCGGTCCGCGCTGCCGCCTGAGCCGTTTCCTCCTTGGCGGGAGGGAGGCGCGAGGGGGCGGATCGTTGCCGTCCTGTGAGCTTGTTTGCGGGCCGCATACGTCGACGGCTGGCAGACTGGGTGCCATGGTCACCTTGCTGCTGGATCGGACACGGCTCGAGGTGGTGCTGTCGCCCATCGAGCGCGCGGTCACGCTCCACCGCGAGAACCTGCTGATCGAGCGGGACGCGATCGTCAAGGTGCAGCTCACGGACGACGCATGGACCTGGCTCCGCGGCGTCGCCTCGCCCGGCACCCATGTGCCGGGCGTCCTCGCCGCGGGGACGTGGCGGTCGGCCTCCGGGCAGGACTTCGTGCTGATCCGTCGCCGGCGGCCGAGCGTCGTGATCGATCTCCGAGACGCCGACTATCAGCGTCTTATCCTCACGACCAGGCACGGTCTCGCCCTGACCCAGGCGTTGCGACTGGACGTGTCGTCCGAGCCGGCGGACGTCTCCGACATCGTCCCGACATCGTCCCGGGGCAAGACGCGCAGCGGCAAGCCGTCCGTCCGCCCGGCCTGAGTCGAGACTCGTCACGGCCGCCGAGGCGGTGACGCGGAAGACGGAGGAGCGCGGCGACCCGCATCGGATCGTCGCGCTCCCGTCGGGAGTCTGCGGCCGGGCTCAGCCCCGTCGGTATCCCTCGGAGTGCGGGGCGCCGTGGTCGTGTCCTTGGGCCTCCTGACCCTCGTCCTCGGGCGCACCGTCCGCAGGTCCTTCGGACTCCGCTGCCGTATCCCCATGCGAGGGCGCGGCCTGCGCGGGCCGCTCGTCTTCGGGGGCGGGCTCCACGTCGCTCGCCTCCGCGCGCTCGGCACCGGCGTCGTCGGAGCCAGGCGTCGCCGGCTCGGCGTGGGCGACGGGAGCGTCCGAGGGGGCGTATGCCGGGGCGTCGTCGCTGTAGTAGGCGCGAGCGGCGGCCGCGAGCGAGGCGCTGACGGCGGCGGCCCTGGGGTCCTCGCCCCGGGTCACCTCGTCGTCGCCGTGGTCGTCCTCGTGCGGCTGCTCGAGGATCACCTGGATCTCCTGGGTCTGCCCGTCGGCGAGGGGGGCGAAGATCTCGATCCCGGCGATCTCCGTGGTCTCGGTCGACGGCTCGACAGGAGCGTCGTCCCGGTCGGCGATGAGATCGGGGCTCGGCACCTCGAACACGGCTGTGGCCGGATCAGGCTCGAAGACGTGGCGGTCATCGATCGCCTGGCTGTGCTCCGCCCGCCCGTCGTGGTCCCCGGCCTCGGTGCTCTCGGCGGGGAGGGCGTGCCCCTCGCCGGCCTGCCTCGTGGTCTCCGCCGGCGCTGCCTCGCCGGTGTGCTCGGCCGGCGTCGCGTTGCTCTCGCCCTGACGGTCGACTCGGGCGATCTCTGCAGCGGCGTCCGTGGAGGCGGTCGCCGCTGGACCCCAGACGAGGTCGTCGAAGCGGGGTGTCGTGTCGGCAGGCGGAAGGGAGACGGCCTCGGTGGCGAAGGGAAGGACGCCAGACCCCTCGTCCTCTTCGGGAGCGGCAGGAGCCGGCGTCGCGAACAACAAGGAGGTCGGAGCGGTGACCGGCCGCGGCTCGTCCGCCTGCCCGTCGCCTTCCGACGTCTCGCCCGTGGCGAGCCCGAAGTCCTCGTCGGTGGCGATCGGGGCGGTGAGAGCGACGCCCGGTGCCTCTCCGCCGGACTCCTCGTCTGCGGCCTGCTCATCCCTGGGCTCCTCCGCGACGCGCCCTTCGGCGGCAGCAGCGTCGCCGGTGTCGCCGGTGTCGGCGTCCCACGGGCTCTCCTCTGCGGCCTCCTCGTCTGTCACGGTCGAGGAGCTCGGGTCGGCGGACTCCGCGTTCGCCGCGGGCTCGTGGGCCGGTGACTCCTCGGTCGCCTCCTCCTCGATCGGGCCCGCCTCCTGCGGTTCGAGTCCGTCGGGGACATGCGCGGACGGGTCGTGCGTGGCCGGGTCGTTCCCGAGGGACGTGTCGTCCTCGTCCGCCGTGTGATCGGCGGGCTCGACGTCCTCCGTCCTGGAGTCCTCCTCGTCGGCGGGCTCGACGTCCTCACGTGCGGTGCCCGCGAGCGCGCCGATGCCTTCGGGGGCGTCCTCCGCGCCGTGATCGTCTGTGGCCGATGCAGCGACAGCGGTGACGGACGCGTTGCTCTCGGCGACCGGATCCGCGCCCGCCTCCTCTGCGCCGGCCTCTGCGTCGGCCCCCGTGTCCTCCGTGGCGGTGTCCGCATCGCTGGCGAGGGTGTCCGTGGATCGCGCGCCGTCGTTCGCGGAGCCTTCGTCGGACGTCGTGGCCTCCTCCTCGATCGGAGTGGCCTCCTCCGTGACCGGAGCCGCGCCGGTGGCGTCCTCGGCCATCGCGGCGTCAGCGTGCCCGTCCGCGGCCGGGGCGCCCGCGGGATGCCGCGCGGCCTCGGCCTGCGCGCGCGCGGCGCGGCGCGGCGAGAGCTCGCCTGCGTCATCCGGTCCGGGGAGAAGCCCCGCCGCTCCGGCGGCTGCGGCTCCCGCCACCGCCGCTCCGGCCGCTGCCGCGCCGGCGACGGCCGCGCCTGCGCGAACACCTGTGCCGGTCTCCGCGTCGGCGGCGACGGTGGGCATCGCCACGGTTGCGTCGAACGGAGCCCCGGCTACCGGGTCGCGCCGACCGTGCACGAGATCGAGGAAGACCTCCTCGAGGGTGGGGCCGCGCTGCTGGAGCGTCCTCAGCGCGATGCCCGACGACGCCGCGAGTGCGCCGACCGTCGCCGCGTCGGTGTCGTGGACGCTGAGGCCGATCCGGAGGACGTCGTAGGCGAGGCCCGCCTGCGTCAGCGCGGCGATCAGCGCGTCGCGGTCCTCGGCGTCGACGACGACCGAGCCGTTGGTCGGATCGGAGAGCTTGTTGATGCTGTCGGCGTAGACCAGACGGCCCCGGGCGAGCACGAGCACGTTGTCGGCGATCTGCTCGATCTCGCTGAGCACGTGCGAGGACACGAGCACGGTGCGCCCCTCGTCCGCGAGGCGGCGCATGAGCAGGCGCATCCAGCGAATGCCCTCGGGATCGAGGCCGTTGGCCGGCTCGTCGAGCACCAGGGCCCCGGGATCGCCCAGCAACGCGGTCGCGATGCTCAGCCGCTGGCGCATGCCGAGCGAATAGGCGCCGATGCGTGTCTCGGCCTCGTTCTGCAGGCCGACGAGCGAGACGACCTCGTCTACTCGCGCGAGCGGGATCCCGTTGGCCTTCGCCGCGATCGCGAGCTGACGCGCCGCCGTGCGCCGGGGGCGGTACAGGGCCTCCTCCATGACCGAGCCGACGGTGCGCAGCGGGTGACGCAGGTCGGCATAAGGGGTTCCCCCGATCGTCGCCGTGCCCGAGGTCGGGCGGATGAGGCCGAGCAGCATCCGCAACGAGGTGGTCTTCCCCGCGCCGTTGGGACCCAGGAACCCGGTCACCGCGCCCGGCGCGATCTGCGCGGACAGGTCGTCCACCGCGGTGAGGGCGCCGAATCGCTTCGTCGCCCGCGAGAACTCGAGCAGCTGTCCGTCGGTCATCCGCGACCTCTCGTCGTCAGGGGGCAATACCTGTCTATCTTGTCGGAAACTACCCCGAAAAGCTCATCGACCCCGTGATTTCCGGTCGGAGTGGACAGGGGGAAGGCCGGTCCGCGAGAGTAACCTGGCTGGCGTGACGCCTCCCGCCCCCGCAGCCGCCCCGTCGGCCTCGCACGTCCTCGCCCGCACCGAAGGCGCGCTCGGGCACCTCACGCTCGACCGGCCGAAGGCCCTCAACGCGCTCGACCTGGGGATGATCCGCGAGCTCCACGCCGCGCTCGCGGCGTGGCGGGACGACACCGACGTGCAGATCGTCCTGCTCGACGGCGCCGGCGACCGGGGCCTGTGCGCGGGCGGGGACGTGCGCGCGCTGTACGACATGATCACGGAGGGCCGGGACGACGAGATCGTCGCCTTCTTCCGCGAGGAGTACGCCCTGGACGCGGCGATCGCGGAGTTTCCCAAGCCTGTCGTCGCGATCGCCGACGGGATCACGATGGGCGGCGGGATCGGGCTCGCGGGACACGCCGCGATCCGGATCGTCACGGAGCGGTCGCGCCTGGCGATGCCCGAGACCCGGATCGGCTTCACGCCGGACGTGGGCGGGACCTGGCTGCTCGGTCGTGCGCCGGGTCGTCTGGGCGAGTACTTCGCCCTCACAGGCGGGAGCATGGATGCCGCCGACGCGCTTTATGCCGGCCTCGCCGACCACTTCGTGCCGTCCGACCGCGTGGACGCGCTGCGGGAGGCGTTGGCGTACCGGGCGGATCCGACCGGGCCGAGCGAGATCGTCCTGCTCTTCGACGAGACGCCCGAGCCGTCGACGCTGGCGACGAAGCGAGGGTGGATCGACGACGCCTTCGCCGGCGACTCGGTGATCGAGATCGTCGCCCGGCTGCGCGCGTCCGGTGTCTCCGAGGCGATGGCGACCGCGGACGAGCTGGAGGCGATCTCGCCGACGGCCCTCGCCGTGGCGTTGGAGGCGGTGCGCGAGGCCAGGGCGATGGCCAGCCTGCGGGAGGCCCTCGCCGGTGAGTATCGTCGCGTGCTCTGGTTCGCCACGAGCCACCCCGACCTCGTCGAAGGGATCCGCGCGCAGCTGGTGGACAAGGACCGCACGCCCCTGTGGATTCCCCGTACCCTCGCCGAGCTCTCTCCCGATGCGGCGGTCGCGGCGCGCGCCTACGTCCCGCCGGCGCCGCTCTGGGGCTGACGGCGCGCTTCTGACCTCCTTCGCGGTCCGTGCCTGCCCTGGCGCCGATCTCCATGCCCTATGTGCAAACACATAGGGCATGGATGCCTGCATCGTCCTCGGCGGACGGGTGAGCGAAACCCGTGCCACCATGTTCCCGCTGGCGGCCTGTACGGCGCCGGTGCCATCCGGGGGGAGGGTGCATGCTGATCACGCGAGCCGTGAGAGCGGTGGCGTTCGCGGAGCGGGCTGCAGGAGCGGAGGGGCAGAGGGCGATCGCGCCCCATGTCGCGGGCGAGATCGCTCGCCTCGGCGACCTCGACGACGAGGATCTGGGGCACGTCTTCCGAGCGCTCTCGACCGCTCAGCTCCGCGGCATGGCCGTCCTTCCCGCCGCGCTCCCGCTCTCGCCTGCGCTCCGCGATCGTCATGCGTCGGCGTTGGAGGCCGCGGGCTCGGCCGGACGGCGGCTGCTGCTGACCGCGGCCCTCAGCACCTCCGATCGGTTCGACGTGGTGCTCGCCGCCGCCGCGATCGACCCCGCGGTCCTCCTCACTGACGGCATGGGCGAGCTCCTGTCGTGGAACGATGGACGTTTCCGCTTCGTCTCGCCCGCGGCGCGGGCCGCTGTTCTCCAGGCGCCGCGCAGTCACCGGGACACGGTCCATCGAGCGCTCGCCCGTGCGCATCGTCGGCGGGGCGAGACGGGGCGCGAGGCCTGGCACGCCGTTCAGCTGGGCGGTGCCGCGAGCGGGGCGGTCGCGGAGCTCGCACGCTTCGGACGTCGGCTCCTCGCCGGGGGCTCCGCCGACGCGGCGTACCGAGTCGGCAGGCTCGTCGCAGGGGATGGTGACGGCGGGCCGAGCGCGAGCGGACGTCTGCTGATGGGTCGCGCGGCGGCGGCGCTGGGCTGTTTCGAGGAAGCGGTCGCGGTGCTGCGCTCCCTGGACGGCACGAGGCAGGGGGAGGAGGCGGCGGGACTGCGTGATGCGATCGACAGCATGCTCCACGGCGCGCTGCCGGCCGAGAACGGGCTTGCGACGCTCCTGCGGCTGGGTGGCGCTCTGCGCCAGTTCGAGGCGACGCGTTCCGATCACGAGGCGCTGCACGGGATGGCGGCGATCCTCGCCGGCTGGGGTGACGACGACGAGGTGGACGGGATCCAGGCGCGCCTCATGGCGACCACGGTCGGCGCACGGCCGGCATGGCCGTGGCGGATCACCACCGGTCCGCTGTCGCCGATCATCGAGGCCCAGTTCCGTGGGCAGCAGGCGGTGCTTCTTCTCCTCGCGGGGGAGCCGGCGAGCGCGGCGGCGACGCTCCGAGACGCGCTGTTGCGGCTGCCGATGACCCATTTCGCCGGTGGCCTGATGACGAGCGTGCTGCGTGTGCTGCGCCACACGGCCCCCGACCTGTGGGGCCTCGAGAGCTCCTTCGCCCTGGTGCGGCCGGCGTCCTCGGTGCAGCTGGACCTGGAGTACGAGCTGCGGGCTCCGCGGATCACGGCGATCGCTGCCCGGCTCACGCGCGCCGCCGGGATGCGGGCGCAGCTGCGGAGCAGGCTGACCGCTCGCGAGAACGAGATCGTCGACCTCGTCGGGGAGGGGATGAAGAACCGCGAGATCGGAGCTCGTCTGGGCATCGCGGGACGTACGGTGGAGATCCATCTCGGCCGGATCTTCCGCAAGATCGGGATCGGCGGCAGGTCCGAGCTCATCGCCCTCGTCCTGCGCGATCGCGCGGGAAGGGGTGACTGCTGACGGGTTCACCCTTCTTTGACCGGGTGCGGAAAGCCCAGGTCGTCCCGGGGAAGTTTCGCTGACAGCGAAGGCTCAGAACTCGCGGGTGTGAATGTCCGCGGCTCGTGGCACTCTATAGCGTGGCCGAATCCCGGCTTCATCCGCCCACCAGGAATCCAGGAAGTCCGCCTGTGCTCGGAAAAATCCTCGTCCGCTATCTCACCCGCTACCGATGGCTGCTCCTCGGCGTGCTGGTCTTCCAGTTCGCCAGTGCGCTGGCATCGCTCTATCTGCCACGTCTGAACGCCGACATCATCGACAAGGGCGTCGCCACCGCCGACACCGGATACATCTGGTCGCACGGCGCGCTCATGCTCGCCGTCTCGCTCGGCCAGATCGTCGCGTCGATCGTCGCGACGTACTTCGCCGCCCGCGCCGCCATGAGCATGGGCCGCGACATCCGCTCCGACGTCTTCTCCCGCGTGAGCGGGTTCTCCGAACGCGAGGTCTCGCAGTTCGGCGCCGGATCGCTCATCACCCGCAACACGAACGACGTGCAGCAGGTCCAGATGCTGGCGATGATGGGCTCGACCATGTTCATCACCGCGCCGCTCCTCGCGATCGGCGGCATCATCATGGCGCTGCAGACCAACTTCGGGCTCAGCTGGCTCATCGCGGTCTCGGTGCCGGCGCTCCTGATCGTCGCCGCTCTCATCATCGGCCGGATGGTCCCGCTGTTCCGCAGCTACCAGGGCAAGCTCGACGCGGTCAACCGCGTCATGCGCGAGCAGCTCACCGGCGTCAGGGTCGTGCGCGCCTTCGTGCGCGAGCGGATCGAGGAGGAGCGGTTCCGCGAGGCCAACACCGACATCATGGTCGTCGGCCGCAAGGTCGGCTCGCTCTTCGTGCTGCTCTTCCCGCTGTTCATGCTCATCCTCAACGTCACCGTCGTCGGCGTGATCTGGTTCGGCGGCATCGAGGTCAACGACGGCACGGTCGAGGTCGGCACGCTGTTCGCGTTCATGCAGTACATCGGCCAGATCATGATGGGCATCATCATGTCGAGCTTCATGGCGATGATGATCCCCCGTGCGGCGGTCTCGGCCGAGCGCGTCGGCGAGGTCCTCGACGCCGAGTCGACGATGACCCGTCCGGAGAACGGCGTCACGACCTTCCCCGTCCCCGGAGCCGTCGCCTTCGACGACGTCGAGTTCACCTATCCGGGCGCCGCCTCGCCGGTGCTCACCGGAATCAGCTTCGCGGCCGACCCCGGTGAGACGGTGGCGATCGTCGGGTCCACCGGCTCGGGCAAGACGACGCTCGTCTCGCTCATCCCCCGCCTTTTCGACGTGACCGGCGGATCGGTCGCCGTCGGCGGGACCGATGTGCGCGAGGCCGATGTCGAGGCGCTCTGGCAGAGCATCGGGCTCGTGCCGCAGCGTCCCTTCCTGTTCACCGGGACGGTCGCGTCCAACCTCCGCTACGGCCGTGAGGACGCGACGGACGAGGACCTGTGGAAGGCGCTCGAGATCGCCCAGGCGAAGGACTTCGTCTCGGAGATGCCGAAGGGCCTGGACTCGCCGATCGTGCAGGGAGGCACCAACGTCTCCGGCGGGCAGCGTCAGCGTCTGGCGATCGCCAGGGCGATCGTGCACCAGCCGCGGATCCTCGTCTTCGACGACTCGTTCTCGGCGCTGGACCTGACCACCGACGCCCGGCTCCGCCAGGCGCTGTGGCGGGAGCTGCCCGACGTCACCAAGATCGTCGTCGCCCAGCGCGTCTCGACGATCACCGACGCCGACCGGATCATCGTCCTCGAAGACGGGACGATGGTCGGTGTCGGCACCCACGAGCAACTGCTCGAGACCAATGACACCTATCGCGAGATCGTGGAGTCGCAGCTGGGGGTGGACGCATGAGCGACAACGTCGACAAGAAGGCCGCCCGTGCCGCGCGCGTGGCCGAGCGCCGTGCCAAGGCCGAGGCCGGATCCGCGCCCGTCGCGGAGATGACCGAGCTCGAGGCGTACGAGGCCGAGCAGGCCGAGAAGGCGCGTCAGGAGGGCGGCGGCATGTTCGACGGCCCCGCTCCTGGCAAGGCCGACAACTTCGGCCCGAGCTTCAAGCGGATGATCGGGCTGCTCAAGCCCTCCGCCCTCTGGTTCGTGCTCGTGTCGTTCCTCGGGGCCGTGGGCGTCGTGCTCGCCGTCGCGGCGCCGAAGGTGCTGGGCGAGGCCACGAACCTCGTCTACGAGGGCTTCATCTCGAACACGCTCGCGCAGAACGGCGTGCCGGCCGGTGCTTCGCAGCAGCAGGTCGTCGACAGTCTCCGGCAGGCCGGGCAGGGCGACTTCGCGAACATGGTCGCGGCCATGAACGACTTCTCGGTCGGGACCGGCATCGACTTCGACAAGCTGCGCTGGGTCATCACGGCCGTGCTGGCGATCTACGTCGTCTCGGCGTTGCTGAGCTGGATCCAGGGCTACGTCATCAACGTGATCATGGTGCGCACCATGTGGCGCCTGCGTGAGGACGTCGAGGCCAAGATCAACCGCCTTCCGCTGTCGTACTTCGACAAGGTGCAGCGGGGTGAGCTGATCTCCCGGGTGACCAACGACATCGACAACATCACCCAGACGATGCAGCAGTCGCTGTCGGGAGCGCTGACCTCGGTCCTCACCGTGATCGGCGTGCTGGTCATGATGTTCACGATCTCGTGGCAGCTCGCCCTGGTCGCTCTCGTGGCGCTGCCGCTGATGGCGGTCATCTTCGGCATCATCGGGCCGCGCTCGCAGAAGGCCTTCGGCATGCAGTGGCGCAAGGTCGGTCGTCTCAACGCCCGGGTCGAGGAGGCCTTCTCCGGCCACGCGCTCGTGAAGGTCTACGGCCGCGAGAAGGACGCGCTCGACCGCTTCCAGAGCGAGAACCAGGAGCTCTACGAGGCGAGCTTCAAGGCGCAGTTCCTGTCCGGGATCATCATGCCGGCCATGACCTTCGTCGGAAGCCTCACCTATGTGGGGATCGCGGTGCTCGGCGGCCTGATGGTCGCCGGCGGTCAGATCCGCCTCGGTGACGTGCAGGCGTTCATCCAGTACTCGCAGCAGTTCACGCAGCCGCTGAGCGAGCTGGGCGGCATGGCCGCGGTCGTGCAGTCCGGCACGGCATCGGCCGAGCGCGTCTTCGAGCTGCTGGACGCCGAGGAGCAGGAAGCCGACGCCGACGATGCGCCGACCGTCGCCGACGGCAAGGGCGTCATCGAGTTCGAGCACGTCGCCTTCGCGTACGACCCCGAGCGGCCTCTCATCACCGACCTCTCATTCCGGGTGGAGCCGGGACAGACGGTCGCGATCGTCGGGCCGACCGGAGCGGGCAAGACCACGCTGGTGAACCTCATCATGCGGTTCTACGAGCTCAGCGGCGGTCGGATCCTGCTCGATGGCCAGGACATCGCCGAGATGGAGCGGTCTGACCTGCGTGCACGCACCGGCATGGTGCTGCAGGACCCGTGGCTGTTCGCCGGCACGATCCGGGAGAACATCCGCTACGGGCGGGCGACCGCGACGGACGACGAGATCATCGAGGCCGCGAAGGCGACATACGTCGACCGGTTCGTGCACTCCCTCCCCGAGGGATACGACACGAAGCTCGACGAGGACGCCTCGAACGTCTCGGCCGGTGAGCGTCAGCTGATCACGATCGCTCGCGCGTTCGTGGCCCAGCCGTCGATCCTCATCCTCGACGAGGCGACCAGCGCGGTCGACACCCGCACCGAGCTGCTGTTGCAGCACGCGATGGCGGCGCTCCGCAACGGGCGCACGTCGTTCGTGATCGCGCACCGCCTGTCCACCATCCGCGACGCCGACATCATCCTCGTGATGGAGCACGGCGACATCGTGGAGAAGGGCAACCACGAGGAGCTGATCGCAGCCCAGGGCGCCTACTGGAGGCTCTACCAGTCGCAGTTCGAGCAGGCGTCCGTCGACGTCGATGCCGAGGAGGCGCTCACCGGCTCGCTGTCGGTCGCCACGGGCTCGGTCTCGGTCGCTACGGGCTCGGTCGAGGCGAGTCCGTCCGTCGGTCTCGCGACCGCGGTCGGCGTAGCGACGGTCGAGGGCGCGGCGGCTGCCGGAACGGCGGAGTCCGCGGCGGCCGATGCCGTCGACGACCTGCCTGAGGGCGAGCACCGCTCCTGAGCGAACGACAAAGGGGCCCGCGTGTATCGGCGCGGGCCCCTTTGTCGTGTGTCCGCTGACCGACCCGTCTCTCTCCCCTGCTCCCGTCCCGAGATCTGTTCGTCGACGGGCGTTGACAGCGACGGATCTCGAGACCTGAGCGGGTGCGGCGGAACGAGGAGGTCGGGCGGGCGCGGCGTGCCTGCGGTCAGCGCTCGCTCAGGCCGAAGAGGTCGAGCGGATGGGTCATCCGCCACCAGAGGTCGGGGCCGTGCAGGGCGGAGGCGAGCTCGATCTGCACGTCTTCGGCGTCGAGCGGGCCCTTGACCGTCAGTGTCCCGATCCGTGCGCCCTCGTCCCAGTCCTCGCCGAGGGAGAACGAGCTGGTGGCGGTCGCTGTCGCGCCGTTCCACAGTGCGACCCGGGCGTCCGCACCAGCCACGGCCTCGACCTTCTCGCCCCAGGCGGTGGTCACCGTGCCCAGCAGTGCGTCCTTCCGCACGGCCGGCGACTTGTCCGTCAGTGCGTGCTGCACCTCCGCGTACAGTGAACGGCTCGCCGTGTAGCGGGCCTCGTCGTCGGGCTGTCCGAGGACCGAGGCGTAGACCCGCACGGTCGTGCCGTCGACGGTGATCTCCTTGGCGGAGAGGAGGTTGAAGTCCTCCTGACCGGTCTCGCCGATCGTCCCGGTCTTCACGCCGATGAACCCGGTCTCGCCGAGGAGCTTGTTGGAGTTCTTCACGACCCCTGCGCCGGGGATCTCCGCAGACGGCGTCGCGATGATCTCGCCGATCACCGGGTGGTGCACCGCGATCTGGCCGAGCTGAAGGAGCGCGCGCGGCGTCGCCGTGTTGCCCATCCCGAATCCCGAGGGGTTCTCCAGCGAGATCCCGGTCAGGTCGTTCTTGCGCAGCCAGGCCTGGGCGGCGGCGACGAAGTCCGCGTCCGAGCCCCAGATCTCGCGGGCGAGACGGTCGGCGTAGTTGTTGGCGGAGCCGAGGAGGATCCCCTGCAGCATCTGGTACTGGGTGAGCGAGCCGCCGACCGGCACGTCGAGCGAGGACTGATCCTGTTCGCGGTAGCGCCAGTACTGGTCGCTGTCGCTCTGGGTGAAGGCGAAGGAGGGTCCTTGCTCCCCTGGTGCGAGCGGCATGCGTTCGAGCGCCGCGAGGACCGTGACGACCTTCGTGATGCTCGCCATCGGCACCTGCGTCTCGGCCGAGGCGACCGCCCCGATCCCCTCGATGCCCACCGCCGCACTGCCGGTCGTGGGCCAGGCGACAGCGGCGCTCGGTGCGGGGTCGATCCGGATGGACGCCGCCGTGACCGTCGGCGGAAGCTCGGTCAGCGGCCACAGCGCCGTGGTCGCGGTGTAGGCCCCGGCAGCGCAGAGGAGCACGGCGAGCGGGACGAGCACGGAGGGACGGAGCGCCGATCGGCGCGGCGCGTCCTGGAGCAGATCGCCTCGTCCTCTCGCGAACGCCTCCGTCGCGGACGATCCGGTGGCGGTCGACACGGCGAGGCGTTCGATGTCGACCCAGGCGAGGGCGTCGGCATCAGGAGAGGCGGGATCGATCAAGGATGTGTCCGGAGCCGGCAGGGTCGCCGGGGCCGTCATGGCCCCTGGGGCGACCGCCACGGTTCCCGTCGCGCGCGGAGCAGGGGATGCTCCGTCCGCGACGGTGTTCGCGGGAGCCAGGGCCGCCTCGGCGGCGGCGACCTCGGCGGCCAGGTCCGAGACGGCGAGCGCCGGGGCCGGCGCGGCGAGGTCCGGCGTGGGGGCGTCGGCGTTCGAGGTCCCGCCGACAGGCGACTCGTCCGCCGTGGGGGCGCCGGGGTCGGCGTCGTCGGTGGTCACGGCTCCACCGTACCGGCGGCTCCTGTGGGACTGCCGCTCCGGTGTCCGCGGCATGTCGGGTTCGCGGGTTCTGGGATCGTCGGACACGCGCCCCGGTGACGAGCGGAGAGCCCCCGGCGTCGACGCAGGGGTCCGCGGCGCTAAGATGGCGGGACACACCACGGGAGTCCGGCGAGCCGGGCTGAGAGGAAGCGATCCGCGCTTCGACCGTCGAACCTGATCTGGATCATGCCAGCGCAGGGAGGAGTATCGAATGAACACGTCCGCACCCGTCTCCCCGGCCGGGACCTCGGCCGCTCGTCGCACCGACCGCTGGCGGTGGAGAGTCGTCGACATCGTCGTCGCGAGCGTCGTCGCCGTCGCCTGCGCCGTCGTCTTCCTGCTCTGGAACGTGGGCAATGAGGTCCCGGGAACGCTCCTCAAGCCGCTCCTGCCCGGGATCCAGGGACTCCTCGCGGGGCCCTGGCTGATCGCCGGCGTCCTCGGCGGTCTGATCATCCGCAAGCCCGGCGCCGCGCTGTACACCGAGCTCGTCGCCGCGACGATCTCCGCGCTCGTGGGCAACCAGTGGGGACCGTTGACGATCGTCTCCGGCCTCGTGCAGGGCTTCGGCGCCGAGATCGTCTTCCTCCTCTTCCTCTATGGCGTATGGCGGCTGCCGGTGGCGGTCCTCGCCGGCGCCGGCGCCGGTCTTGCCGGCGGCATCAACGACCGCCTGCTCTGGTACGCCGGGGCGGACACGCTCTTCACCGTCGTCTACATCACCGCCACGACCCTCTCCGGCGCCGTCATCGCCGGGCTCGGCGGCTGGCTCATCACCCGTGGCCTGGCCGCGACCGGTGCCCTGAGCAGGTTCGCGTCCGGGCGCACCGCCACCACGCGGGTGTGAGCGCACCGTTCGCGCCGACCCCGGCCGCGCTGG
The DNA here is from genome assembly GCF_049800815.1 of Microbacterium sp. S308A+. NCBI lineage: Bacteria > Bacillati > Actinomycetota > Actinomycetes > Micrococcales > Microbacteriaceae > Microbacterium > Microbacterium sp. S308A+. Next base: position 35,137 of record NZ_JBNAFT010000004.1, read on the forward strand.
AGGCGCGCGGTTGGGGATGGCGGTATGCGACGCGTCTGCGGTGGGCCGTCCGCGAGGCAACGCTGCGCATCGCGCCCGGCGAGCGGGTGCTCCTGCTGGGGGCCTCGGGCTCGGGCAAATCGACCCTGCTCCAGGGGCTCGGCGGAGTGCTGGGCGGCGCGGACGAGGGCGAGGAGCTCGGCGCGCTGCTCGTCGACGGCCTACCGGCTTCGCGGACGCGGGGGCGGATCGGCATGGTCCTGCAGGATCCGGACACGCAGACGATCCTCGCCCGGGTGGGTGACGACGTCGCGTTCGGCTGCGAGAACCTCGGCGTCCCCCGGGCCGAGATCTGGCCGCGGGTGAGCGCCGCGCTCGCCGGAGCCGGGCTCGATCTGCCGCTCGACCATCCGACCTCGGCGCTGTCCGGGGGGCAGAAGCAGCGGCTGGCGCTCGCCGGCGTGCTCGCGATGCGTCCCGGCGCCCTGCTGCTGGACGAGCCGACCGCGAACCTGGACCCCGACGGCGTCGTGGAGGTGCGCGACGCCGTCGCGCGCGCGCTGGGCGCCACGGGGGCGACCCTCGTCGTGATCGAGCACCGGATCGACGCCTGGCTCCCGCTGGTGGACCGGGTGATCGTGCTCGGTGCCGAGGACCAGGGCACCGTCGTCCTTGCGGACGGGAGCCCGGACGAGGTGCTGGGCGCCCGCCGGGACGAGCTCGCGGCCGCCGGCGTCTGGGTTCCGGGGGTCCGGCCGGCCTTCCCTCCTCCGCCGTCCACGGCTCCGGGGGAGGAACTCCTCCGGAGCGAGCGTCTCGTCGTCGGACGGGTCGAGAGGGCGCCGGTCGCGGGCCCTCTCGACCTGACCGTACGCGCCGGGGAGGCGGTCGGGATCACCGGGCCGAACGGTGCGGGCAAGTCGACGCTCGGCCTGACCCTCGCCGGGCTCATTCCCGCACAGGCGGGACGGGTCGTCGCGTCCTCCGCGCTCGCGGAGGGGCTGAAGAGCGCTGACCCGCACGCCTGGCCGTCGCGTGCGCTGTTGACTCGGATCGGGATGGTGCTGCAGAGCCCGGAGCACCAGCTCCTTGCCCGCACGGTTCGCGAGGAGCTGGCGATCGGCCCCCGTGCCCTCGGCCTCGACGATGCGGAGGCGAACGCCCTGGTCGACGGACTGCTGGAGCGACTGCGCCTCGCCCCGCTCGCCGAGGCCAACCCCTACACGCTCTCGGGCGGCGAGAAGCGCCGACTCACGGTCGCGGCGGCTCTCGCCACGGGGCCGCGGGTCCTCGTCCTCGACGAGCCGACGTTCGGCCAGGATGCGACCACCTGGGCCGAGCTCGTCGCGCTCATCGCCGCCGTCCGCGACGCGGGGACCGCGGTCGTCGCCGTGACGCACGACCACGATGTCCTCCGCGCATTGCATGCCCGCCCTGTGGTCATGGAGGGGCGAGGCGCCGGGGGCGTCCCCGATGAGGGGAAGGGGCCACGACGGTGGCCGCGCTGAGCCCGCCCGGCGCGAGGGCCATCCGCACCGGCCCCATCGCCTCACGCAACGCGCTGGCCAAGCTGGCCGCCGCGCTGCTCATCGGCCTTCCGCTGATCCTCACGATCGACGTGCTCTCGGCCGCTGTCGCGCTCGTCCTGGAGATCCCGATCCTGCTCTGCGCGGGCCTGCGGCCACGGGAGTTCTGGACGCGCACGGCGGTTCTGTGGGTCGCGGCGCCGCTCAGCGCCGTGACCATCGCCCTCTACGGGGCGACGAGCGGGGCGGTGCTCGTCGAATGGCTGGTGGTGCGGGTGAGCGAGGGGTCGCTCGCGCTCGCCGTGGCGACCGCGCTGCGCGTCCTCGCGATCGGGCTCCCCGCCGTGGCGCTGTTCACGACCGTCGATCCGACGGATCTGGCGGACGCCCTCGGTCAACGGATGCGGCTGCCGGCCCGGTTCGTCGTCGGCGCGCTCGCGGGGATGCGCATGCTCGGGCTGCTTGTGGAGGACTGGCGCGCCCTCGCCCTCGCCCGCCGGGCGCGAGGGGTCGCGGACGAGGGGCGGATCCGGCGGACGCTCGGGATGGCGTTCGCCCTCTTCGTGCTCGCGATCCGCCGGGGCTCCTCGCTCGCGACGGCGATGGAGGCCCGAGGGTTCGGCGGCCGGGGCCCGCGGACGTGGGCGCGGGTCTCCCGATGGGGTGGCGGCGACACCGCGCTCCTGCTCGTCGCGGCGTTCATCCCGCTCGCGGCCATCGCCGCCGCCGTCGTCTTCGGCACCTGGAACTTCATCCTCGGGCCCGCCTGACGCCGATCGGTCAGGTCGCGTCCCAGAGACCGCGGTAGTAGGCCAGGCGCTCGCGGTCGGGCTCGATGCCGTAGGCCTCGATGAGGGTGTCCTCCCACCCGGTGTCGTAGTTCCACTCGATGCTCATGGTCGCGACCGCGATGTCGGCCCAGCGATCGGCGACGCCGAGCAGGGCGAGGTCGACGTGGGCCGTCCAACGACCGTCATCGTCCAGCAGCGTGTTCGGCATGCAGGCGTCGCCGTGGCAGACGACGAGACGATCGATCGGGGGTGCGGTGCGGAAGCGCTCGGGGACGACGATCCCACGTCGCTCGGCGTTGGCGATCCGCGACTCGACGCTCCACTCCCATGGGCATGCGGACACGGGGAGCGCGTCGTGCATCGCCCGGAGCCCTTCGCCCACGGCGCGCACCGCCCGCTCGGGCCGGCTCTGCCAGCGCGGGTCGACCGCGCTCCAGCCCTCGATCGCGACGGTCACGAGCCATTCGTGCGTCTCGTCCTCGCCGTGATCGAGCACGCGCGGCACACGGATCCAGGATCCTGCCCAGCTCATGCGCTCGGCCTCGTCGCGGAGTGAGAACTCCAGGTTCCGTGGGCCCCACTTGACGTAGAAGGGCTGGCCGTCGGCCGGGGAGGCACGGAAGGTGAGCCCGCCATAGTCGTTGTCCCAGACGCAGACGAGATCCGCCCCGCGGGCGAGCTCCTCCACACGGGCGGGGACGGCGACAGGCTGGTCGGGGATCGACATGGCTCCATCCTGCCCGAGCACGGGTGACCCGCGTCCGGGCCGTCGTCGTCAGGACGGTCATCGGGGTGGCGGACGAGATGCCTTCGGCTCGGTCGGCGGAGAGGCACGCAGAGTAGAGGAGTCGGCGGAACGGGCACGGGCCTTGCGCAGGGCGCGTTGGAGCGCGCGCAGAGACGGGAACCCGGAGCGCCGGGCCACCTCGGTGCGGCTGAGGAAGCGATCTGTCCCATTCTCCGCGAGCGTCTGAGCCGTTCGCAGCCGGGCCCGTTCGAGGTGCTGCAGCGGTGTCGAGCCGCTGCGGGCGAACGCACGGTTGAGATAGGTCGCCGAGACGCCGAGATGGTCGGCGAGATCCGCGATCCGGAACTCGCTCTCGTGGTAGTGCTCCTCGATGATGGTCAGCGCTCTCCAGAAGGTCTGCAGCTCGCCGGCCGGTGCGGGGCTCGCGCCGGAGGGGAAATCGCGCAGCAGCGAGGCGTTGAGCTCGGCGGTCAGCAGATGACGGACGGATCCGACGATGTGCACGAACGATGGATCGGTGTGCGTGATGGCGGAGTTGAACATCGTCATCAGCAGGGAGATCAGGCAGCGCCCGAAGTCGCCCTGGTCGAGCCGGGTGCCCAGCCGCAGCTCGCTCATGGCGAGAGCCTCGCGGAACTGCTCCCGATCGGTGCGCACGGCCGTATAGGCGAACGGCTTCTTGTTCACGAGCAGGGGAGGCGAGGCAGGGTCGATGGCCATCCAGTCCTGTTCGGAGCGCACGTGGAAGGAGCCGGAGTCGGAGACGTGCTCCACAGACCCTTCGAGCGGGAACAGGAACCAGGCGTGGTCGGCGGGGACGTCCGCGGGAAGGCGCATGCGTGCGGGGCTGCGCCATTCGCGGACGACGAGGAAGTCACGTCTCTGGATCACGTCGCCGGCGACGCGCAGGTCGTCGTTCGTCGCGGGGACGAAGCCGTTGCGCTCCACCCATCGCCGCGCCGCGTCGCCGCTGAGCGCGACTCGGCGTTCGGTACGCCCCTCCCCGTTCACCATGGTCTCTTCGCGTACACCCCCCGATGCGCGTCCGCGGCCGCGCAGACGTGAACCATCGAAGCGGAGCCGGGGCGGCTCCTGCGGGGGAAGCGTCAGATCTGCAACCAGAACGAGCAGGACGGCAACTAGTATTTCGCCTCGATCCAGAAAGTCCTAGAGCATCGAGTCGCCGTCCTGGGGAAGCGACGCTTGAGCCGCGGAAAACGACATCTGGTCGTCGATCCGCCACGGAGTTCCACGTTCGCAGGGGCGGTGCATCCAACTGAGAACGAAGGGGGATCATCCGCATGGATGAGATCAAGGACGCGGCTGCCTCGGAGCAGACGCAGGGAGTTTCGCGACGGACGATCGTGAGGGGAGCCGCATGGAGCATCCCCGTGATCGCCGCTGCGTCGGCGATGCCGCTGGCCGCCGCGTCGGCGTCGAAGTGTCCGCTCGCCCGGTATGCGCCGGACGGCGCGCTCCGGGTCAAGCCGGGGGAGGTCGTGGAGTTCGACGTCGCCGCGCTGGTCGGCACGAAGCCGACGCCGGGCACGCAGATCAAGCTCACCCTCGAGCCGGTCACCTTCGAGGAGGGGGAAGAGGAGGACCCGGACAAGGACGGCCCTCAGGCGCCGTCGTCGGAGGCGCTCGAGGACTCCGAGGCTCCCGAGGCGCCGGAGGCTCTCGCCCCCGAGGGGCCGGGGGCGGCCCCGGAAGGGGAGGCGTCCTTCCTGAACGACGCCGGAACGGCGGTCGGCAAGACGATCACCGTGACGACGGGTCCCTCGGGCCTCGCTCGAGTGCGCGTCCGCGGCGACAAGCTCGGCAACCTGCGCATCCACGCGATGGCCATCGGAGTGACCGGGTGCGGCGATCCCGGCGTGAAGCGCCACCTCACCGTCGTCGCCGAGATCAACAAGCTCGCCAACTCCTGGGGACGCGGCAGCTACGGGATGATCGGTGACGGTGCGCTCGTCCACCGACCGGTCCCGGTCTCGCCCGCCCTGCGGAGCGGCACCTACATCGCGACGGGGAGCGCGCGGCTCACGCAGTACGTCGTCGACGGTGACGGGCAGATCTGGTCCTGGGGCTCCAACGCCAACGGCATCCTGGGCACCGGGTCGGTGACTCCGGGCTACGTCCGGACGCCGGTCCCCGCACAGAACATCGACCGGGTGCGGTTCATGGACGTCGCCGACGGCTGCGGGCTGGCCTCGGCCGCGCTGACGGTCAACGGCGATGTCTACACCTGGGGATATGGCGGTGCCGGCGCGCATGGGCTCGGGCACCTCAAGCGCGTGCTCGCACCGACCAAGGTTCAGCAGCTGAAGGACATCTCGCAGGTCGCCATGGGCTACCGCGGCGGCATCGCCCTCAGCAAGACCGGGAAGGTCTACACCTGGGGCTACAACGCCAGCGGCGAGCTGGGCAACGGGAACTTCGGCGGGTACGGAGCGGCGCCGGCCGAGGTGCGGCCGCTCAACGAGGGCAAGGACTTCACGATCGTCGCGGTGGCCGCCGCCTATCACGCGCGCTTCGCGCTGGCGAGCAACGGCGACCTCTACGCCTGGGGTTATCAGGGCTCATATGCCAACGGGATGCAGGAGCGCAAGAGCACGCCGACGGTGATCCTGCGTGGCGCGCGGAAGGTCTTCGCGAGCTGCTGGACGGGGTGGGCGGTCATGGACGACAACAGCGTCCGTGCGTGGGGACGCAACGGGTACGGACTGTTCGCCAACGGGCAGCGCAGCGGCATCTTCACGGCGGCGCAGCCGGCGTACGTCGGCCTGCCCAAGGGGGCGGTCGTCGACAAGATCGTCAACGGCGAGTACACCTCCGTGGTCAAGCTCGCGGACGGACGTCTGTTCGCCGCCGGCTACAACGGACAGGGGAACACCGGGACGGGCATCGTCCCGACGCCGCTCTACTCGCCGACGAAGGTCCTCATCGACGGGGACAGGGCGACGGACGTGTCGTCGACGAACTACGCGTCGGTGGCGACCCTTCCCTGAGGCTGGGCGCCGCGTCCCGCAGAGCGTCCGCCACACCTCCACGGCGGACGAACGGCGGGACCGGTGAGCTCGGAGAGGCGAAGCACCCTCACGCCTTATGCGCGAGGGTGCTTCGCCGTGTCTTCTGCCCCGGGCGCTCCCGTTCTTCGCGGACGCCCGGGGCGAGCCGTTCGCCGCCGCCGGTTGTCCGTGACGGGTGGCGGAGGTAGCGTCCCCTCGGGGAAGGAGCCTCGATGACGACGGAACGCCGGGAGCTGCTCGATCGCGTCCGTGTGCTCCTCGGCGCGGGCGAGGTGCGCGAGGTGAGCATGTTCGGGGCCGTCGCCCTCATGGTCGACGACGCGATGGCGGTCGCGGTGCAGAAGGACGGCGGCCTGCTCGTCCGCGTCGCTCCCGCGGAGGACGGGTCTCTTCTCGCCGAGCCCGACGCGACGCGGGCGGAGATGGGACGGGGCCGCGCGATGGGGACGGGGTGGATCCGGGTGACCGCGGACGGGAAGGGTCTCTCGGACGAACGGCTGGCGTTCTGGGTCACCGCCGCACTCCGGCGGTGACGTTCATATGCTCCGGCGCCGACAGTGGGAGAACGGTCAGGCCAGAAGGGGGCGGAGCGCCGCGGCGAGCACGACGGCGTGGTTGTGCTCGGGGTCGTGTGCGGCGTAGACGAGTGTGACGACGGGGCGGTCGCGCAGCTCTGCGGAGAGGGCGCGCAGCGCGGACGCGGACGGACCCGCGAGCTCGGCGCGGTAGTGATCCGCATAGACCTCCCACTCCTCGGGCGGGGCATGGTGCCACGCCTTCCGCAGTTCGGGGGACGGGGCGGTGTCCTTGGCCCACAGGTCGATCCCCGCCCGCTCCTTCGTCACGCCACGAGGCCACAGCCGGTCGACGAGCACGCGGAAGCCGTCGTCCGCGGACGCGGTGTCGTAGGCTCGCCTGAGATGCAGTTCCATGGCCTCAGCCAACACCTCCTGGCGCTCGTCCGCCAGCGGTCGCGCGTCATCGGCTGAGACCGGGGATCACCTACACTGACACTCGGTCGCCGTTGCGGCGAAGTTCGAAGGAGAACTCGAAGATGCGGATCCAGGGATCGGGCGCCCTCGTCACCGGCGGCGCCAGCGGACTCGGCCTCGCGACGGCACGGCGCCTCGCGGACGCCGGCGCGCATGTGACGATCATCGACCTCCCCGGCTCGGCCGGCGCCGACGTCGCGGCGGAGCTGGGTGGCCTCTTCGTCCCGGCCGACGTCACGAGCCCGGACGAGGTTCGCGCCGCGGTCGACGCCGCGCAGGCCGCCGCCCCGCTGCGGATCGTCGTGAACTGCGCGGGGATCGCGCCCCCGGCCAAGGTGCTCGACCGCGACGGCAGCCCCACCGACCTCGCCGCGTTCGAGCGTGTCGTCCGCATCAACCTCGTCGGCACCTTCAACGTCACCTCGCAGGCCTCCGCGGCCATCGCGAGGAACGAGCCGGCCGAGGGCGGCGACCGCGGTGTGATCGTGAGCACGGCGAGCGTGGCCGCGTTCGACGGGCAGATCGGGCAGCCGGCCTACTCGGCCTCCAAGGGCGGCGTCCACGCCATGACCCTTCCGATCGCTCGGGAGCTCGCTCGCCACGCGATCCGCGTCTGCACGATCGCTCCGGGCATCATGGAGACCCCGATGCTCGCGGGCCTCCCGCAGGCCGCGCAGGACTCGCTCGGACAGCAGGTGCCGCACCCCGCTCGTCTGGGGCGACCCGACGAGTACGCGGCGCTCGTGCAGCACATCGTCGAGAACGACTACCTCAACGGCGAGACGATCCGCCTCGACGGCGCGATCCGCATGGCGCCGAAGTAAGCGCTCTCCGACCCGCCGGGTCGCCGCCTCGCCGGCGTTCCGGCGGAGGAGCGAACGACCGGAAGAGAGAAGGAGCGCAGGATGGCCGAGAACGAGAAGGCCCTCGCGGGCACCACGATCCTGATGTCGGGAGGCAGCCGCGGCATCGGACTCGCGATCGCGCTGCGCGCCGCCGCCGACGGCGCGAACATCGCGCTGCTGGCGAAGACCGACACCCCGCATCCGAAGCTCGAGGGCACCATCCACACGGCGGCCGAGCGCATCCGCGAGGCCGGCGGGCGGGCGCTCCCGATCGTCGGCGACGTGCGCGACGACGACGACATCACCGAAGCGGTGCTGAAGACGCAGGGCGAGTTCGGCGGGATCGACGCGGTGATCAACAACGCCAGCGTCATCGACCTGTCGACCTCGCTCGACCTCGCCGCGAAGAAGTACGACCTCATGCAGGACGTCAACGTCCGTGGCACCTTCATGCTGAGCCGCGCGGCGATCCCGGTGCTGAAGGACGCTCCGAACCCGCACATCCTCTCCCTCTCGCCGCCGCTGAACCCCACCCCGCGCTGGCTCGGCGCCCACACCGGCTACACGCTGGCGAAGTTCGGCATGACGATGGTCACCCTCGGGCTCGCGGCCGAGTTCGCGGAGGCGGGGATCGCGGCGAACACGCTCTGGCCGCGCACGACGATCGCCACGGCCGCCGTGCAGAACCTCCTCGGCGGCGACCGGGTGATGGCCGCGAGCCGGACGCCCGAGATCTACGCGGACGCGGCCTACGCGGTGCTCACCTCGCCCGCGCGGGAGAACACCGGACGCTCGCTCATCGTCGAGGACGTGCTCGAGGCCGCGGGCGTGACCGACTTCTCTGCATACGCGGCGGTGCCCGGCACGCCGGACGACCGGCTGTTCCCCGACATCTTCCTGGACTGAGGCCTGGCCTCCGCACCCGGTCAGGTCATCCGTCGATCGCGGCGACGATCGCGTCGTAGCCGCGATCGGCGGCGAGGTCTCGCGGCAGCACGCCGTCGCCATCGGGGACGGCGGGGTCGGCGCCCTCGGCGAGGAGCAGGCGGACCATCTGCACGTAGCGGTCGGAGCCGTCAGCGAGCACGATCGCCTCGTGCAGCGCTGTCCAGCCCAGGTCGTTGACATGATCGGGGTCGACGCCGGCGGCGAGCAGGATGCGGGCGGTGTCGATCAGGCCACGCTCGGCCGCAGGGATCAGCGCCGTCCCGCCGTATCGGTTGGTGCTGCGCAGGTCCGCGCCGTGGGAGAGGGTCATGCGGAGGATCTCGTCGTGGCCTCGTGCGCCTGCATAGAGATAGGCGGAGTCCTGGATGTCGTCCTTCGCGTTGACGTCTGCGCCGGCCTCGATCAGGATCCGGGCGGCCTCGATGCGGTTGGCCTTCGTCGCGGCGATCAGCGGCGTCATCCCGCCTTCGCCGCGGTGCTCGATGTCCGCGCCGGCCTCGATCAGCGTGCGGACGGCGGAGTCCTGACCCGCCGCGGCGGCGGCGAACAGGGCGTCGGCGTCTGCGGTCATGCGACCCTCCGGGGAAGATGAACGGTCGGCGGCGGAGCCCGTCGGGCCCGGCGTCGCCGGGCCGCATCCGGCGAGGACGATGACGCCCACGAAGAGGACGCTCGCGAGGAGGGTCGGGCGGCGGGCCATGGCGTGGGCTATCGGTCAGCCCCGGCGCGGACGGCCGCCAGGGCGGTGGCGAACCGGACAGCGCGCTGCTCGATGTCGGCCCAGTCGCCCGCCGCGATCGCGGCTCCGTTCGCGAGGTCGCCGCCGGCCCCCGCGGCCACGGCGCCGGCGGAGAACCAGGCGGCGAGGTTGTCGGGGGTGACCCCGCCCGTCGGCATCAGGGTCGCGTGCGGGAACGGGCCGCGCAGCGCGCCGAGGTAGGACGGGCCGCCGAGGGAGGCGGGGAAGACCTTCACGACATCGACGCCGAGATCGAGCGCGGTCATGACCTCGGTCGGAGTGAGGGCGCCGGTCATGACGACCCTGCCGGTGTCCTGCATCGCCCGGGTGAGGTCGGGGAGGGTGCCGGGGCTGACGAGGAACTCCGCGCCGGCCCCCGCCGCGGCGGTGGCCTCCGCCGGCGTCGTCACCGTCCCCGCGCCCACGTGAGCGGCGGCGCCGTGGCGGGCGATGAGCTCGCGGATGACCACGGGGGCGTCCGGCGTGGAGTAGGTCACCTCGATCCCGGTGATCCCGCCTCGGATGAGCGCCTCCGCGGTCTCGAGCGCGGCCTCGGGCGAGGGGGCGCGCAGCACGGCGAGCACTCCGGCGGAACGGGTGCGGGCGAGGCGGTCGGTCATCGGGGCTCCTTCGGTGGGGGACCCTTCCATTCTCCTGGACGCCGGGGCGACGGGCGGCCGAGACTCAGCGCGCCGAGGGCCAGGCGTCGATCGCGTCCTTCGCGTCCTTGAGGCTGAGGCCTGCGTGCTCGCGCAGGAGCTTGATGGCCGAGATCGGCTGCCCCGCGGCGACGAGGCGGTCGATCCCGGCACGGACGTCGGAAGGGAGCGAGGCGGCGGAGAAGGCGCCGAGGCCGGGTCGTGCGGTCGCCGGCGAGGTCGTGGCGCCGGGCCGCCAGCGATCGATCGCGTCCTTCGCCTCCTGCAGGCCGACTCCGGTGCGGTCGCGGAAGACCTTGATCGCGGCGATGGCGCTCCCGGCCGTGACGAGGCGGTCGATCTCCGCGACCGAGGCGGCGTCGAGCGTCTCCGGAGAGACCGTGGCCCGGCGCGACGGGGCGGAGGTGCGCGAGACGGCTCCCGTGACGTCGACGGGCGCCGGGGGCCTCGGTCGGATCGACCGCGCGGCCCACGCCGTGACGAGCAGCAGGACGACGAACCCGACGATCCACATCCACGGTTCCATGGGCCCCAGTCTGGCAGGGTGTTCCCGGCCGCCACCGCGTACCCTGGGTTCATGCCCGCCGATATCCCCTCCTCCTCGTCCTCGCGCTCGTCCGCGACGGCCCCTGGCGCCGGCGAGCGCAACGGAACGGCGGCGCAGGGCGAGGGGATGACGCCGGTGCGTTCGACCCGAGCCCCGCAGGTGCGCCCCGCCACCGAGGGCTGGACGCAGAAGAAGGACGCCGAGGGGCGCCCGCTGCTGCAGTTCGCGAGCCCGAAGCGCGGAAAGCCGCCTGTGCACCTCGCCGACCTCACGCCCGCGGAGCGCGTGGCGAAGGTGACGGAGCTGGGGATGCCCGGCTTCCGTGCGAAGCAGCTCGCGACCCACTACTTCAGGCACTACACCTCTGACCCGGCGGAGATGACCGACCTCCCCGCCGAGCAACGGGCGGAGCTGGTGGCGGGGATGCTGCCGCCGTTGCTCACCGAGGTCCGGCGTCTGGAGACCGACCGCGGCGACACGATCAAGTTCCTCTGGCGGCTGCACGACGGCGCGCTCGTCGAGTCGGTGCTCATGCGGTACCCGGGCCGGATCACCCTGTGCGTGTCGAGCCAGGCCGGGTGCGGGATGAACTGCCCGTTCTGCGCGACAGGGCAGGCGGGGCTCACCCGCAACATGTCCACCGCCGAGATCGTCGACCAGATCGTGCGCGCCAACCGCGCGATCGCGAACGGCGAGCTGGGCGGCAAGCGTCGCGATGACCACTCGATGGAGCGGGTGAGCAACATCGTCTTCATGGGGATGGGCGAGCCGCTGGCGAACTACAGGCGTGTGATGGATGCGGTCAGGACCATGGTCGCTCCGCAGCCGGAGGGTCTCGGGATGAGCGCGCGGGGGATCACGGTCTCCACCGTCGGCCTGGTCCCGGCGATCCGCAAGCTCGCGGACGAGGACATCCCCGTCACGTTCGCGCTCTCCCTGCACGCCCCGGACGACCAGCTGCGTGACGAGCTCATCCCGGTGAACTCGCGCTGGAAGGTCGACGAGGCCCTGGACGCCGCGCACGGCTACTTCGAGAAGACCGGGCGTCGCGTCTCGATCGAGTACGCGCTCATCAAGGACATGAACGACCACGCCTGGCGCGCCGACCTGCTCGCCGAGAAGCTCAACGCCCGCGGACGCGGGTGGGTGCACGTGAACCCGATCCCACTCAACCCCACGCCGGGATCCATCTGGACCGCCTCGGAGAAGCCGGTGCAGGACGAGTTCGTGCGTCGTCTCAACGACGCGGGCATCCCGACGACCCTCCGCGACACCAGGGGCAAGGAGATCGACGGCGCCTGCGGCCAGCTGGTCGCGACGACCGAGGACGAGGCCGCCGCGGCGCTCGTCTGACCGCGTCCGGCCCCGCGCGGCTCATCGGGTTCACAGAGGGTCTCCCCTGGCCCCGCATAGGCCTCGTGCACCGATCTTCCAGCCGTGCTTTCGTAGGTTTGAGGGATGTCCTATTCCGCGCACCGCCCTGGACGGATGGATTCCCAGGGCCGTATCGCCTTCGAGATGGAGGGTGAGCCCGGCACCCCCTCCGAGCCCGAGGACTCCTACTTCGTCCGTGACTACACGCCGACCGGCTCCGAGCCCGCTTCGCCCGGCACCTCTGCGGAGGAGCCCGCGACGGCCGAGCCCAAGCCCGAGCCCAAGGCGGCGACGCCCGAGCCCGAGGCGGCACCGGCCGAGCCGGAGGTGGCACCGGCCGCCGAGCCGGCTGAGGCCCCTTCCGTGCGGGCCCCGTCGAGGACCGAGCTGATCGCCCGGATGGTCTCGGCCTCCGCGGACGCCGAGACCGCGGGCGCCCCGGCGACGGCCTCGCCTCACGGGCAGGAGACCCCGCGGCAGGCCCAGGCCGCGGGGCAGGCCCAGGCCCCGCGGGAGCCGAAGCCGCCGCGTCAGCCCGGCTGGGCCTGGCGCCGCATGGCGATCCTCGGCGGGGCGGAGGGCGGGATCCTCGACCGCGTCCCCAGCGAGACGCCGCGGTTCGTGCAGATGTTCTTCGTCCTCCTCGGCACGGCGCTCGTCTCCGCGCTGTCGATGTTCTTCGCCCTCACCACGGGCGTGCAGGTGCTCGTCTGGCTCGCGATCCCGCTCGCGATCGTCTGGGCCGCGCTCATCTTCAACCTCGACCGCTTCCTCACCTCGACCATGACCTCCACACGAAACGTGTGGCGGCTGATCGGCCTCGCCATCCCCCGCGTGCTCATGGCCGCGGTCATCGGCTTCGTCGTGGCGGAGCCGGTCGTGCTGCAGGTCTTCCACAACGACATCGCGCGCGAGGTCGCCGCGACCAACATCACGCAGGCGCAGTCCGATCAGGACGCGCTGGAGAAGGGGCCGGAGAAGAAGGCGCTCGACGCCGCGTCCGCGCGGCTGAAAGACCTGGAGAACCAGGCCGCCACCGGGGTCGTGGCCGGAACCTCCGCCGACTCCGCCTCGCAGTCCGCCGCGCAGAGCACGGTCGACAAGGTCACCGCGCAGATGGCCGAACAGCAGAAGGTGATCGACCAGGCACGGCTCGTCTACCAGTGCGAGCTGACCGGCGAAGGCGTCGGAACGGTGCCGGGCTGCACGGGCGTGCAGGGTCAGGGCGCCAGCTCGGACGCGGCCAAGGCGCAGCTCGACCAGGCGCAGCAGACCTACGACGCCCTCGCCGGGCAGCTGCGCGCCGCGAACGAGCAGCTCGCCACCGCCGATGCCGCGGCGAAGGAGAACACCTCCGCCTCGGAGGCGCAGAACCGCACGGAGGCGGAGAGCCAGCTCCCCGCCGCGCGCCAGTCGTATGATCAGGCGCTCGCCGCATACAACGCCCGCGCGTCGGCCGTCGCCGACGGGAATGCGGGCGCCATCGGACTGCTCAGCCAGATCAGCGGCCTCAATCGGCTGGCCGAGAAGGCGCCCACGATCTTCTGGGCGCACTGGCTCATCGCCGCGCTCTTCTTCATGATCGAGCTGCTGCCGGTGATCGTGAAGGTCCTCACCAGTTTCGGCGAGCCGTCGCTGTACGAGAAGACGGCGGCGCTGCGCAAGCAGGTCGACCTCGATCGCGTGAGCACGCAGAGCTTCCGCGAGCGTGCGGAGATCATCGCCCGGGGAGCGCAGGACCGCGCGTTCGCCGACGCCGCCGAGGCCGAGGCAGCCCGGCGAGGGGCCGAGGCCGGAGCCGCGGTGGTCGCCGCGGGAGCAGCCGCGGGAGCGGCCCTCGCGACGGTGCCGCAGCAGGCGGCCGCGTCGTCCGGGGCCGCCGACGCGGCGGGGGCATCCGTGGATGTCGGGCCGGCGGGTGCGGAGCGCAACGCGAGGCCGGATGCGGCTGGCGGTTCGGGCTCGTCCGAGAGCCCCGGCCCCGTCCCTAAGTCGGACGAGATTCACTCTGTCGGGTGATTTCCGCGGTTCGGGCCGACAAACGTGCGTTGGCCCGACGAAATGACTGTGCCCGAACGGGGAAGGACGGGTCGGGAGCGGGTCGGACGGCGCGAGGCGGCCCTACGGAACGCTCGCGCCTCTAGCCTGGATCCATGGTCAACTATCGCTACCTCGGCAACAGCGGTCTCAAGGTCTCCGAGATCACCTACGGCAACTGGGTGACGCACGCCTCGCAGGTCGAGGACGATGCCGCCGTCCGCACCGTGCACGCCGCTCTCGACGCCGGGATCACCACGTTCGACACCGCAGACACCTATGCCAACACGGCCGCGGAGGTCGTCCTCGGCAAAGCCCTCGCCGGCCAGCGCCGCGAGAGCCTGGAGATCTTCACCAAGGTCTACTTCCCCACCGGCCCCAAGGGACCGAACGACACCGGCCTCAGTCGCAAGCACATCATGGAGTCGATCAACGGCTCCCTCCGTCGCCTCGGCACCGACTACGTCGATCTCTACCAGGCGCATCGGTACGACCACGAGACGCCTCTGGAGGAGACCTTCCAGGCCTTCGCCGACATCGTTCGACAGGGCAAGGCCCTCTACATCGGCGTCTCGGAGTGGACGGCGGAGCAGCTGCGAGCCGGTCATGCCCTGGCGACGCAGCTGGGCATCCAGCTCATCTCGAACCAGCCCCAGTATTCGATGCTGTGGCGGGTGATCGAGGGCAAGGTCGTCCCCGCGTCGGAGGAGCTCGGGATCTCGCAGATCGTCTGGTCGCCGATGGCGCAGGGGGTGCTCTCGGGGAAGTATCTGCCCGGTCGGCCGGTGCCGGAAGGGTCCAGGGCCACCGACCCGCACTCGGGCGCGCACTTCATCCAGCGCTTCCTCCGGGACGACATCCTCGAGGCCGTGCAGCGGCTCAAGCCCGTCGCGGAGCAGGCGGGCCTCACGATGCCGCAGCTGGCGATCGCCTGGGTGCTCCAGAACAGGAACGTGGCGGCGGCCCTCGTCGGCGCCTCCCGACCGGAGCAGCTCGCCGACACGGTGAAGGCCTCCGGCGTCACCCTGGACGCTGACACCCTCGCGGCGATCGACGCGGCTCTCGGCGACGCGGTCTACTCCGACCCGGCCGACACCGAAACGGTCTCGCCGGCGGCCCGTCTGGTCTGACTGCCCACCGAGACATCCGACGGCCGATCCGCTCTGCGCGGGTCGGCCGTCGTCGTGCGCGGCCCGATCGAGCCGGGAGCGGTCGGTCGGCCGATACAGGACGGGAACTTGTCTTCTCGTCGGGTGCGGAGAGGAGGGGAGTGAGCATCCCGATCGGGGGCGGGATTCGGTGAGGTCAAAAAAACGCCTGATTGACCATGAAAAAAAGATTTATCCCCAAATCGGTTGACTTGTCTCTAGGTCCGAATGCGCCTGGCCTGTGAAGATGAGACAAGTCCGATGACGACCCCACCCGAAAAGGGGGCGTCGCCGGCATCCTTCACTGTCTCAAAGACGAGGTAGCCGTCATGCCCACGACCTCTCTCCCCGCGATCGATCGCGAGAGCGACATCCCGATCTGGTTCCAGATCATGAGGGGCGTCGAGGAAGCCATCGCCAGCGGCCGGTTCCGCCCCGGAGACCGCCTGCCGAGCGAGCACCAGCTCTGCGACGAGCTCAGCGTGTCCCGGACGTCGGTGCGGGAGGCCATGGCCAAGCTGGAGAAGGCCGGGATCATCTCGCGACAGCAGGGCAAGGGCGCCTTCGTCGAGCCGCCGCACGGCCCCTCGGCATGGACGTTGCCCTCGGCGCCGAGCCTTCTGGGCGAGTACGGCGAACGGGGGCGCAGCGCTTTGATCTCCACGATCATCCGCGCCGGGGTCGAGCCCCTGCCCTCCTGGGCCGCCGCCACGGTGGGAAGGGACAGCGAGGGGCAGGGCTTCGTGCTCGAGCGTGTACGGGCGGTCGGCGCCCGAACCGCCGTGCACGTCGTCAACTACATGCCGGCCCGCTTCGCCGGCATCATCCCCGATCTGCGCGACCCGCGAGCGAGCCTCTACGCCGCGATCACCAGGGTGACCGGAGTGCGCATCGCGCGGATGCATCGAACGATCGAGGCGGCCACCGCCGATCGCGTCCTCGGGGCGTTGCTCGAGGTCGAGACGGGCCACCCCGTGGTCGTGGTCGAGGCCGTGGCCTATGACCAGGAGGGCGTGCCGATCGACGTGTCCAGGGCGTCGGTGCGCACCGACCGCCTGCGAGTCAGCGTGGACACGGGCTTCGACGCTCAAGGCTTGCCCGGCGCCGTCGCGTCGGGAAGCTACCCCGGCGGAAGCCGCTGAGACGACGGAAGAAACGAAAGAGGAGTGCCACCCATGACCGAGTCCCCCCTGAAGATCCTCGCGATCGGCGACAGCTACATGTCGGCCGAGCAGATCGCCGCCGCCCTCGCGGACCGCGGATTCGCCGTCGACCGTCGCACGGTGACCGAAGCCGTCCCGACCTGGGACGTGTCCGGCATCCGGGAGTTCGAGGGGGATCCCGCCGAGGTCGCCGACTTGCTCAGGGGTTACGACGTGGCCCTCGTCCACGGGGCGCCGATCACCGCGGAGGTGCTCGAGGCGAACCCCGGACTGTCGATGATCGGCTGCCTGCGGGGCGGTCCGGTGAACATCGACGTCGCGGCGGCGAAGGAGCGCGGGGTGGCGATGTCGATCACGCCGGGCAAGAACGCCGAGGCGGTGGCGGAGCTGACGATCGGGTTCCTGATCTCGATGATCCGCAACGTGCCGGCATCCCTGCACGACGTCGAGGAGCGGCGTGCGTCCGGGGCGCCGCTCGCCGAGTCGACGTTCGAGGGCGCCCGATGGTTCGGGCGGGAGGTTTCCACGCTCACTCTGGGCCTGATCGGATACGGGAACGTCGCACGTCTCGTGTCCGCGAAGGCACGCGCGCTGGGGGCCACGGTGATCGCCTTCGACCCGTTCGTCGATCC
This sequence comes from Microbacterium sp. S308A+, assembly GCF_049800815.1. NCBI lineage: Bacteria > Bacillati > Actinomycetota > Actinomycetes > Micrococcales > Microbacteriaceae > Microbacterium > Microbacterium sp. S308A+. The sequence goes on from NZ_JBNAFT010000004.1 coordinate 52,294, forward strand.
CGCCTCGGTGTCGGACGCCGAGCTGGTGTCGAGCCTGGACGAGCTGCTGCCCCGGATCGACGTCCTCAGCCTGCACGCCAGGGCGACGGCGGAGAACCGCCACCTCATCGGGGAGGATGCGCTGGCGGCGCTCCGCCGCGGGGCGCTTCTCATCAACACCGCCCGCGAGAGCCTCGTCGACGAGCAGGCGCTGCTCGCGGCGGTCCGTTCGGGCCAGGTCGGCGGCGTCGCGATGGACGTCAACGAGCCGGACGGCGTCTGGCGCGAACTGGTCGCCCTGCCCCAGGTCGTCCTCACCCCGCACCTCGGCGGGGCCACGCTGGAGACGCTTCAGCGGGGCAGCGAGATGATCGCGGACGACGTCGTCGCCTTCGCCGAGGGGCGTACGCGGAGGTGGTCCTTGTGAACCCGCGGAGCCCGGTCGTCGTCGCTGTCGACGCGGGCACCGGATCCGCCAGGGCGATCGCCTTCGACGCGGCGGGCTCGCCGGTCGCCCACGCGGCCGTCGAGTGGAGCCATGCCCCTGTCCCGGGCCACCCCGGCGGGACCGCGTTCGACGCCGTGCGCGGGTGGGAGGCCGTGTGCACCGCGCTCCGCCAGATGACAGCGGACCTGCGCGGCCGGGAGATCGCCGCGGTCGCGGCCTCCAGCATGCGTGAGGGCTTCGTGCTCTACGACGGCGAGGGCGCGGAGCTCTTCGCCTGCCCCAACACCGACGGCCGTGCGCGGGTCGAGGCCGACGAGCTCGTCGCAGAGGGGCTCGCAGACGAGATCTACGCCACGGGCGGGGACTGGGTCTCCATCACCGCTCCTGCGCGGATCCGCTGGATCGCCCGCCACCGCCCTGAGATCCTGACGCGTGCGAGGCACCTCGGGATGCTCAGCGACTGGGTGAACCGTCGCCTCACCGGCGAGTATCTCACCGACCCGACCTGCGGATCGAGCACGGCGCTGTTCGACGTGGCCGCACGCACCTGGTCGGCGGACCTGGCCGAACGCTCAGGGATCGACCCGCGCATCCTCCCGCCGGTGCTCGAGCCCGGCGCCCGGATCGGCGGGGTGACCCCCGAGGCGGCGACGCAGACGGGCCTGCCTGTGGGGACGCCCGTCGTGATGGGCGGTGCCGACACCCAGCTCGCGCTGCACGCCATCGCCGCGGGCCCCGGTCGTCCCACCATCGTGGCGGGAACCTTCTGGCAGACGACCGCCGTCGTCACGACGCCCGTCATCGATCCCCTCCGTCGTACCAGGACCTTGTGCCACGTGTCGCCGTCGAGCTGGATGGTCGAGGGCATCGGCTTCCTGTCCGGCCTCGCGATGCGGTGGTTCCGAGACGCCTTCTGCCCCGACGCGATCGACCTCGCCCGCGGCGGCGGCGTCAGCGCCTTCGACGTGATGGAGTCGTGGGCCGCCGACGTGCCCGTCGGCTGCGACGGTCTCGTCGCCGTGCTCAGCGACGTGATGCAGGCCGACGCCTGGCATCACGCGACGCCGGCGCTGGTCGGCTTCGACATCTCCGACTCCGCGCGCTTCCACCGGGGGACCGTGGTGCGGGCGATCGAGGAGGCCGCGGCCTTCGTGGCAGACGCCCATCTGGGCATCCTCGACGAGCTGACCGCCGGAGACGCCTCGTCCTCGGGCGAGGTGGCGTTCACCGGGGGCTCCAGCGCCGGAGTCCTCTGGCCCCGCGTCGTCGCGGGTGCGACGGGCCGCACGACGCGCACCACCGAGGCTCCGGAGGCGACGTCCTACGGCGCCGCCCGCCTCGCGGGCTCGGCCGTAGGGCTCGACCTCCCCCCTCTCCTGCACGAGCCGGAGCCCGTCGTGCCCGCAGAAGGAGAGCGGGACGCCTACCGCGCGGCCGCCCGCCGGTGGCGCGAGGTGTACGACGCGCAGCGCGCGGCGACCGTCATGGCCGGCACTCCGGCCCTTTTCACTCCGCCTGGCGCCGCCCGCCCGGCGATCGACGACCACGGACCAACCACGAAGGAGAAACACCATGGCTGATCTCGACGGCAACCGTTCTGCGAAGCAGTTCCATGCCGACGTCCCGGCGGTTCGCTTCGCGAACGCGATCAAGGGTGCTCACGCGCTCGACTGGGGGATGCAGAACCGGCTCTCCCGGATCCTGGACCCCGAGAGCGGGCGGACCGTCATGCTCGCCTTCGACCACGGATACTTCCAGGGACCCACCTCGGGCCTGGAGCGGATCGACCTGGGCATCGCCCCGCTGGCGACGAAGGCCGATGCGCTCATGGGCACCCGTGGCGCCCTGCGGACCTCGATCCCGGCGTCCACCTCGGCAGGACTCGTGGTCCGCGCCTCGGGAGGGCCCTCGATCCTCAAGGACCTCTCCGACGAGCACGTCGCCCTCGCCATGGACGACGCCGTGCGGATCAACGCCTCGGCGGTCGCCGTCCAGGTGTTCGTCGGCGGCGAGCACGAGTCGCGCAGCATCCGCAACATGACGACCCTGGTCGACGGCGGATACCGCTCGGGGGTCCCGGTGCTCGGCGTGACGGCGGTCGGAAAGGAGCTCACGCGCGACGCCCGCTATCTGGGGCTGGCCGTGCGGATCATCGCCGAGCTCGGCGCCCAGATGGTCAAGACCTACTACTGCGAGGACGGCTTCGAGGACGTCGTGGCCGCGTGCCCCGTGCCGGTGATCATGGCCGGTGGGAAGAAGCTGGGTGAGCTGGACGCGCTGCGGATGGCCTCCAACGCGGTCCGCGCCGGCGCCGCAGGGGTCGACATGGGCCGCAACATCTTCCAGAGCGAGGCGCCGGAGGCGATGATCGCCGCGGTCCGCGCCGTGGTGCATGACGACCTCGACCCCGCTGACGCGCACGAGCTCTACCAGGAACGGGCCCGAGGGGGTGCGTCGTCATGACCGATGACCGTATCGTGACCGTCCGCGACGCCGAGCTCCGTTTCGGCGACTGGGGGCCGGGATATCTCTCGAAGGATGGGGCGGCGGCGTTCGGCACGGTCGTCCTCCGCCCGGGAGACGTCTTCGCCAACCACCTCCACGAGCACCACACCGAGAGCTTCCTCGTGCTGGAGGGCGCGGCGGAGATCTGGCTGGACCGCTCGGAACGCCTGGTGGTCTCGGCCGGGCAGCTCGTCCACGCGCGCCCCGGCGAGGAGCACCTCGTGCGCAACCCGTTCGACGCGACCTTCCGCGCGGTCTTCGTGAAGGCGCCCTGGACGGACGGCGACAAGGTGGACCGCCCGTGGGAGCCGGAGGACGAGCGATGAGCGCCCCGGCCGGCTCGACGCTCACCGAGACCGTGACCACCCAGCGGCGACGGGAGAGGCCCGGCGGCGGCACGCTCCGCTCCCGGCTGATCCTCTTCGCCCCGGTGATCGCGCTGCTCGCGCTCGTGATCTTCTTCGCGGTCGCCAGCCCCGTCTTCCTCACCAGCAGCAACCTCGTCAACCTCGTCCGTCAGATGGCGGTGCTCCTCGTCGTCGCCCTCGGTTCCACGTTCGTCGTGCTGATCGGGAGCATCGACCTGTCGATCGGCTCCATCGTCACCCTCACCGGGGTGTCGTCGGCGATGCTGGTCGGGGTGATCGGCCCCTGGGGCGCGCTCGTCGGCTTCGCGGTGGGCGTGGGCTGCGGACTGGTCAACGGGCTCGTGCACGTGTACCTCAAGGTGCCGAGCTTCATCGTCACGCTCGGCACGATGTTCGTCTTCGCCGGCATCGCGCTGATCCTCACCGGCGGGCGTCCCCAGGGACTGCGCTCGCCGGAGCTCTCGGCGATCTTCGGCGGCACCGTCCTCTTCGGCATCCCCACGATCTCGCTCTGGGCTCTGCTCGCCCTGGTCGTCGCGGTCCTCGTCGAGCGCAAGCTGGTCTTCGGCTACCGGGCGAAGGCCGTGGGAGACGCCGAGACCGTCGCGAAGCTCTCCGGGATCGACGTGGAGCGGGTGAAGGTGCTCGCCTTCGTGCTCTCCGGCGTCTTCGCCGCCTTCGCCGGGCTTCTCCTGATGACCAGGACGAACTCGGCGTCGGGCTCGATGGGCGAGCCCTTCCTCATGGAGGCGCTCGCCGCGATCCTGCTGGGCGGCACGTCGCTGATGGGCGGTGTCGGAGGCCCGACGCGCACCATCCTCGGCGTCCTGGTGATCTCGGTGCTGAGCAACGGGATGAACCTCACCAGCGTCGATCCGTTCACGCAGCAGACGATCAAGGGCGTCGTGCTCATCGCCGCCGTCGCCCTGACCCTCAACCGCAAAGAGCTCTCCAGCGTCAAATGACGGGCGGTCGATGCCGCCACCCGAAAGAAGCAGTACAACCCGAACACGAAGGAGTGTGCACGATGTCCACCCCGATGAGAAGGCGACCGGTCCGTGTCGCCGCCGCCACGACGGCAGCCGCCCTCGCGATCCTCGTCTCCGGCTGCGCGAGCCCACAGGGCGGAGACGCCGCCTCGGCCGATCCCGATGCGTCGACCGTCATGGTCCAGGTCCCCACCATGGACAACTCGTACTGGGCCGACGTCATCAAGGGCGCCAAGGAGGCCGCCACCGCCCTCGGCCTGAACGTCGACGTCCAGGTGTACGGCGACTCGACCGACACCCAGCTGAGCCAGGTCCAGCAGGCGGGCTCCAAGGGCGTCGACATGGCGCTCCTGTTCGCGCAGGACCAGGCGTCGTCCCCGACCCTCATCTCGGCGGCGACGGAGCAGGGGATCTACGTCACTAACATCTTCTCCAACCAGGCCTGGTCCACGCCCTCCGACGCGGAGTTCGACGAGCACTACGTCGGGTACTTCCTGCCCGACAACGTGCAGGACTCCTACAACATGGCCACTTCGGTGCTGGAACAGATCGGCGGCAAGGGCAAGGTCCTGCACATCACGGGTCTGCCCGGCAACACCACCGCCGAGGAGCGGCAGCTGGGCGTCGAGAACGCCCTGAAGGAGTTCCCCGGCGTCGAGCTCGTCGGCCGGGAGAGCGGTGGCGAGAACCGCGTCGCCACCCAGCCGGTGATCGAGGACCTGCTCACCGCCCATCCCGACGTCGCCGCGGTGATCTGCCACAACGACGACGAGGCCATCGCGGTCATCAACGCGCTGCGGGATCGGGGCATGAAGGACGTGAAGGTCGGCGGGATCGACGCCATCGACGAGTTCCTCGACGACATGAAGAGCGGCGGCAACGCGGCGGCCACGGTGGCGATCCACGGGTCCTGGTTCGGCGGATACAACGTCGTCCGGCTCTACGACGCGTTCAAGGGGCAGAAGTACACCCCGGCCGAGTCGATGATGTTCCAGGACTCCCTCACGGTGGACACGGCCGAGGCGGCGGGCAAGTACCAGGACGTCGTGTACAAGGCCGACCCGCTCCCGTTCGACTGGAAGGCGATGTCGCGCGCCGAGGCCGGCGACGCCTGGGACACCCAGGTCCCGCTCCGCCCGATCGACCCCGCGGACTACTGGGGACGCATCGGCGAGCCGGCGCCCAGCGGCTACGTGATGCCCGAGGCTCTCAAGAAGGACCTCGACGGCGGAGCCGTGACCGACCTCGCCGCGCTGTACCTGTCCCACGCCAAGGAGAACCCGTTGGGCGGCGTCATCGCGCTCACGCGCTCGGGCTCGTCCTCCTTCGGGCAGAAGTAAGGAGAGGTCATGACGATCGAACCGGGGAGCACGCCCGCGACGACCGCGGCGCGGCTCGAGGCGGTTGGTGTCGGAATGGTCTTCGACACCAACCGGGTGCTCGACGAGGTCTCGATGCGCGTGCTCCCCGGCGAGGTCGTCGGCCTCATCGGGGAGAACGGCGCCGGCAAGTCGACGCTCATGGACATCCTCTGCGGCGCGCTGCGGCCCACCGATGGCGAGGTGCGCGTCGACGGACGTCCCGTGGCGTTCTCCTCGCTGATGGACGGCGCCGCCAGCGGCGTGTTCCGGGTCTTCCAGGAGCAGAGCCTGGTGGCGAGGCTGCCCGTGTCGGTGAACCTGTGCCTCGGCGCGGAGCAGCGGTTCAGCCGGGCAGGGGTCTTCCAACGGAGGCGTGCCCGCGACCACGCGCGCCGGGTGATGGCCGACCTCGGCCTCGACATCGACGTCGACCGTACGGTCGCGTCCTACACCTTCGGCGAACGGCAGCTGCTCGAGATCGCGCGCGCGGTCTCCCTGTCGCGCATCTTCGGCGCGGCATCGCCGGTGATCCTGCTGGACGAGCCGACGGCCGCCCTCGCAGGGCACGAGCTGGAACTGTTCTTCCGGCTGCTGGGATCGCTCCGCGACGAGGGCGCCTCCTTCGTCTTCGTCTCCCATCGCCTTCCGGAACTGCTCAGTCACTCCGACCGCCTGTACGTGATGAAGGACGGCGGCCTCGTCGCCGAGGTCGGGCCGGAGACGTCCGAAGCGGAGCTGCACCGTCTCATGGTGGGCCGTGAGCGGGCGGAGGACATGTACCGCAAGGACCGCCAGTGCGGTCCCGGCGAGACGATCCGCCTCACGGCCCGCGGGCTCGCGGCCCCCGGGCTCGAGGAGCTCGACCTCGAGGTCCGTGCAGGGGAGATCGTGGGCATCGGCGGCCTTCTCGGCTCGGGCAAGAGCCAGCTGGCTGCATCCCTCTTCGGGGCGACGGCGGCGAGCGGGACGGTGGAGGTGGACGGGCAGCGCGTCCGGCGCGGCGTCCGCGCCCACGTGGCCGCCGGGATGGCGTACATCCCTCTGCACCGCCATGCGGAGGGCGCGAGCCTGGGCATGTCGATCACCGAGAACGTCAACGAGGTGACCCTGGGACGCGGATCCCTGGCCCGGATGCGAAACGGCCGTGCCGAGCGCTCGGCCGCTGCGGAATGGTCGGACCGCCTCCGCGTGCGCCGCAGGGCGCTCGAGCAGCCCGTCCGGACGCTCTCGGGCGGCAACCAGCAGAAGGTCGTCTTCGCCAAGTGGCTTCGGGAGGGGGCGGAGGTCATCGTCGCGGACAATCCGACCCGGGGTGTGGACGCGGGGGCGAAGGAGGAGATCTACGAGCTCCTGCGGGATCTGACCGATCAGGGCGCGGCCGTCGTCCTCGTCAGCGACGACCTTCTCGAGCTGATCGGCCTCTCCGACCGGATCCTCGTCCTGCACGACGGGGCGGTCGCCGGCGAGGTGGAGTCCCCGCCCTCGGCGCCGGCCCGGGAGGAGGAGGTCGTGGCATTGATGGTGTGACCGGACCCCGCAGGACAGAACCAGAGAACCGAGAGAGAAGGATGCAATGACCGAGACGACGGGAAACAGCCCGAAGCACGAGATCAGCCAGATCTGCATCGTCGTCCGCGACATCGAGCGGTCGATGAAGGAGTACACCGAGCGGCTGGGGTGGGGGCCGTGGAAGGTGTTCGAGTATGAGGCGCCGTTGCTGCACGACGCCCACCTGCGCGGCGAGCCGGCGGAGTTCACGATGATCGGCGCCGAGACGATGGTCGGCGGCATCGGCTTCGAGCTCATCCAGCCCACCGGCGGGGAGAGCATCTATCAGGAGTTCCTCGACCGGCACGGCGAGGGGGTGCAGCACATCGCGATCATGAAGCACTCGAAGGAGGACTCCGACGAGCTCATCGCCGACGTCGGCGCGGAGAAGGTCATGGGCGGTCAGACCGGGGCCGACATCGAGTTCTACTACCTCGACACGCAGGACACGCTCGGGGTGACCATCGAGAGCGGCACAGGGCACGCGATCGACATCCAGCCCACGCGCATCGTCGGGTGAGCGCGGCGACGGCCGATCCGCGTCTGGTTTGACCGCCGGCCTGACGTTCGGTCATTCCGGCATTGTTTGTCGGGTCAAAGTAACTCTGTCGGCCTAGATCGGACATCCGGGCCGACAGAGTTTCTTCTATCCGGCGAACTGGTTGTGTCAGGCGACGGCGATGTCGACCTGGAGGTCGGCGGCGATCCGCTCCAGCGCCGCGCGCACCGATTCCGGGTCGGCGTCGGCGGGCAGGGTCGCGATGACCTCGGCCTCGAAGAGGCGCCCGCCGGCCATCGCCGCCTCGCGGGTCTCGCTCGTCATGCTCTCGATGCTGAGGGCGTGGCCGCTCAGCGCGCCGGAGATCTCGCGGACGATGCCCGGCCGATCGTTCCCGATCACCTGGATCGTGAGCTGCTGTTCCGCCTCCGCGGGCGTCACCGCCTCCGCGCCCGCGTGGACGGCGACGGTCAGCAGACTGTCCAGCCCGGACAGGGCGGATCGCAGCTCCTGGCTGCGCTCGTCGGCCACGGACACCTCGATCACGCCGGCGAACGTCCCGGCGAGCTCGGCGAGGCGGCTGTTCTCCCAGTTTCCTCCGTGTGCGTCGACGACGTCCGCGACGGCGGCGACGAGGCCGGGGCGATCGGAGCCGACGACGGTCAGGATGAGAGTGGTCATGCGGCCAGCGTAGCGAGCGGCGTCCGGGAGGTCACCCTTGTGGTCTCCGTCGTGGTCGCCTCCCGTGGTCACCACCGGCCGGTGTCGAGGAAGCGCTCCATCTGCGCACGGTGCGGGGCGAGGTCCCAGCCCTGTTCGGCGACCCAGGTGTCGGAGTAGTAGGTGTGGAGGTAGCGGGCGCCGCCGTCGCAGATGAGGGTGACCACGCTTCCCTCCTGGCCGGAGGCGCGCATGCGGGCGATGAGCTGGAACGCGCCGACGAGATTGGTGCCGGTCGATCCCCCGGCCCAGTGCAGGGTGCGGTCCTTGAGGAGGCGGATCGCGGCGATCGAGGCGGCGTCGGGCACCGGAATCATCTCGTCGATGACCGAGGGGACGAACGACGGCTCCACCCGGGGGCGGCCGATGCCCTCGATGCGGCTCGGGGTGCCGGTGGTGTGCCGGGGGTTGCGGTCTTTCCAGCCGCCGTAGAAGGCGGAGCCCTCGGGATCGACCACGGCGACCTTGGTGTCGTGCCGGCGATAGCGGACGTAACGGCCGAAGGTGGCGCTCGTGCCCCCGGTTCCCGCGCCCACGACGATCCAGGACGGGATCGGGTGGCGTTCGGCGGCGAGCTGGCTGAACACGCTCTCGGCGATGTTGTTGTTCCCTCGCCAGTCTGTGGCCCTCTCGGCGTAGGTGAACTGGTCCAGGTAGTGTCCGGTGCACTCCGCGGCCAGGCGTTCCGCCTCCGGATACATCTCCGGTGCGCTGTCGACGAAGTGGCAGCGGCCGCCGTAGAACTCGATCAGGTCGATCTTCTCCTGGCTCGTGGTCCTCGGCACGACGGTGATGAACGGCAGCCCGAGCATCCGCGCGAAGTACGCCTCCGACACCGCCGTCGACCCGCTCGACGCCTCCACCAGCGTCGTGCCCTCCGTGATCCTCCCGTTCACCAGCCCGTACAGGATCAACGACCGCGCGAGACGATGCTTCAACGACCCGGTCGGATGCACCGACTCGTCCTTCAGATACAGGTCGATGCCCCACTCGGGCGGCAGCGGGAACAGGTGCAGATGCGTGTCCGCACTGCGGTTGGCATCCGCCTCGAGCTTGCGGACGGCGGCATTCACCCAGTCGCTCATGCCTCGACAGTACCCGGGCGGGTCTCCTTGCCATGGCCGGGGGAGAGAACGTCACGCCGTCTGTCACGGTGGCGGACGCGGCGGGCGGACGGGTCAGGGCAGGCGATAGGCCAGGGCGGCCGAGCCGTGCATGATGGCCTCGATGTCGTGCCCCCGCCGTTGCGCCCAGTCCGCGACCGTGTGAAACCATGCGTCGCGCTCCTGGGGGCGGTACACGACGCCGCCCGATCCCGTGGTGGCGAGCGCGGAGACGGGCCAGTCGCTGCCCCACATCAGGCGCTCGGGTCCGAAGGCGTCGGCGGCGGCGTCCAGGAAGGGCGTGACCTGGTCGGCGTCCCACGCGCCGCCGGCCTCGGCCGGAAGGCCGGACAGCTTGCAGAAGGTGTTCGGGCGCGCTGCGAGGGCGTGGAGATCGCGGACCCATCGGGCGGCCGGCGTCACGGGGGCGGCGGTGGTTCCGACCTCCGGCTTGCCGAGGTGGTCCAGCACGATGCGCAGGTCGGGAAGCGCGGTGGCGAGAGCGGCCACGTCTGGGAGTTGACGCGCGCGCACGCAGGCGTCGAAGGCCCAGCCACGGGCCGCGACGAGCGCGGCGCCCTCCAGGAACGCCGGGGACGTGGCGTAGCCGTCGGGCTCGCCCTGGAGCAGGTGCCGGACTCCCACGATCAGCGGAAGCCCGTCCAGCGCCGTGAGATGATCCGAGGTCTGCGAGCCGCGGTCGAGTCGGGCGCCCGCGACGATCCCCCGCACGCCCGTGCGTGCGGCATGGGCGGCGACCCAGCGCACCTCGTCGAGGAACTGCTCCTCCGCGCATTCCGCCTGCACGAACACCGCCTCGCCGGGGGAGACGCCGCTGATCCCGGCATCGGCCAGGTCGTCGGCGGCGAACCGGGCCTGCAGAGGCCCGTCGAGCCAGGCGTAGTCGAGGTGCTCGGGGTCCCAGAGGTGGAGGTGCGAGTCGATCGCGTGCATATCGCCATCCTCTCCCATCCGCACGCCCGCGTCGAAGGAGACATCCGATCATTGGCTAGGATGTGCGCTATGGCGGTGACCGACGAGGCGATCGAGAAGATCAAGGCGATGATCGTGTCGGGCGAGCTCGGCCCCGGTGACCGGCTGCCGCCGGAGAAGGAGCTCGCCGAACGCCTCGGGCTCTCCCGCAACTCGATGCGCGAGGCCGTCAAGGCCCTCGAGGTGATCCGCGTCCTCGATGTGCGCCGCGGCGACGGCACCTACGTGACGAGCCTGGAGCCGGATCTGCTGCTGGAGGCCATCAGCTTCGTGGTGGACATGCACGACGACGACTCGCTGCTGGAGCTCTTCGCCGTACGTCGGATGCTCGAGTCGCAGGCGACGGGGCTGGCTGCGACGCACGGTGACGATGAGGCGATCGCGGCGTTGCACGCCGAGGTCGACGGGATCGACTCGTCATCGGTGACGATCGACGATCTCGTCGCGCACGACAGCCGCTTCCACCGCGAGGTCGTGCGGATGACCGGCAACGGCTATCTCGCGAGCCTCATCGAGAGCCTGTCCAGCCAGACCGTCCGCGCCCGGATCTGGCGCGGCCTCACCGAGCAGGGCGCCGTGGAGCGCACGCTCTCCGAGCACCGCGCCATCGCCGACGCGATCGCGCAGCACGATCCGGCCCTGGCGACCTCTCTCGCGACCGCGCACATCGCGGGTGTGGAACGCTGGCTGCGCCAGGCCGTCCAGGCCTGAGCCGCCAGGCGGCCCTGCCCCTGCCCTGGCCCGGCGCCTGCCCCCTGGCCCGGCCCTGGTGTCCCGGTCCGGCTCGCTCACCTCGTCGGTTGCTCCCGTCGCAGAATCTGTCGCTCTGAACGGGAAGTAGCGACAGTTTTTGAGACGGGAGCGGGAGGAAACGACGGATTTCGGGACGGGAGTGAGGAGACGACGCAGGCTGGTCACGGGCGCAGGCTGGTCCGGACGTTGGCTGATCTGGACACGGGCCGCCCGCAGCGGCGGGAGACACCGGTCTCATGGCGATCAGCCGGTGCGGAGCGCGCTGCGGATCCGGCGGATCAGCTCGTCGTCGGCGGCGAACAGCGAAGCGGTGACCTCGATCACGATCCAGCCGGCGGCTCGAAGCCTCGCGATCCGCTCCACGTCCTGTGCATAGCTGGAGTGGTGCACGACGCCGTGGTACTCGACCGCGATCCTCCGCGACGGATAGGCAAGGTCTACGCACGCGAGAAAGCGTCCGGAGGCGTCGTAGACGTCGTGGTTCAGCTCCGGCTCGGGAAGGCCGGCGAGCACGATCCGGCAGCGCAGCGCGGACTCGCGCGGAGACCAGGAGTCCTCCCGCACGAGCTCGACCGCCTCGCGGAGGCGGCCCACGCCGACCCGGCGTCCGGACGCGATCACGTGGCGAAGCTCCTCGACGGTCGTGAGCGCGGGACGGTCGGGCTGAGGCCGTCCGGGCCGTCTGCGCCAGACGCGACAGAGATGATCGCCGAGCGCGACGAGGTCGACGAGGGGGAGCGTCCCCAGCGACGCCCAGGTGCTCGCCGGAGACGAGACGCGGACCCCGTCGAGCATGTGGACGGCGGTCGTCTCGATCCGAGCGCGATGTGCGCGGACCCCGGAGGTGCGGACGAGCGACGCGGTGCCGAACGTGCTGACATGGACCGGGAGGGTCCCACCGTCGACCGGGACGCCGTCGCGAAGCACCAGCGGCAACGGCGCGCCCCAGAGCGCGGCCGCAGACTCATGACTGAGGAACTGGCCCGGACCGAGGCGAGGGGCGTAGGCGCGAATCCGGGACAGCCGCTCGCCCGTCTGACGGGCGTAGAGGTCACGCGGCGGCGAGTCCGTGGCGCCGCCGCCGGTCGTCGAAGGCTCCGCCGGGAGGCGTATGCGGACGCCGGGGAAAGGACGTGCCAGATCGTCGCGCCTGAGGCGCTCCGGGGAGACGCCGGCGCGAAGGGCGTCCCGCACGCTGAACCGCGCCCCGATGTGCCCCGGGAGCTCCTCCGGTCTTCTCATCCCAGAACTCTGGCATCGCCGGCGCGCCTGGCCTGGCGTTTGTCCACATGTGGAGGAGCCGTGATCGCTCCGGCGCTCTGCTCCCGGTCCGTCCGTCTCGGCCCCGCGGACCGCCCGTTGTGCGTGGGCGGACCCTGTTCCGTTCCCGTCTCGCTGCCCGATCCGTCTCGCTGCCCGATCCGTCTCGCCCGGGGGGCCTCCCCGGCCTGGCGGTCTGCCTCACCTGGCGGTATGCCGGCCTGTGGGCGGGCCGCAGTCCGCTCCCGTCCCGAAGTTCGTCGCTTCGAGGCTCGCTTTGCGACAGTTTTCGCGACGGGAGCGGAGGATGGCGACAGATTTCAGGACGAGAGCGGGTCGTCGGCGAGGGCGGGACCGGCGGGGTCGGATCGTGCTGACGGGACCGGCAGGACCGACTCGACGGACGCGGCCGGGCCCGGGCGAGCTACTCCGGGCGCAGGCGCAGCTGCGCCATCCCGCCGTCGACCTCGATGAACGTGCCGGTGGTGGACCCGGAGGCGGGGCTCACCAGGTACAGGACGGCGCCGGCGACCTCCTCCGGCGAGACCAGTCGCCCGTGGGGCTGCCGGGCCTCCAGCGCTGCGCGCTCGGCAGCGGGGTCGGAGGCGGAGTCGAGCAGGCGGCCGACCCAGGGGGTGTCCGCCGTGCCGGGGTTGACCGCGTTGACGCGGATTCCTTCACGGAGGTGGTCTGCGGCCATCGCGCGGGTGAGCGCGGCGACGGCGCCCTTCGACGCGCTGTACAGCGCCCGCTGCGGGAGGCCCGTGGTCGAGGCGATCGACGCGGTGTTGCAGATCGCGGCGGCGGGAGACCTCCGCAGCCAGGGGAGGGCGGCGGTGGTGACGCGGGCGATGCCGGTGACGTTGATGGAGAGGACGCGTGCCCACTCGTCGTCGTCGTTCGCCGTCACGTCCCCCTGCGCGCCGATCCCGGCGTTGTTGACGACGATGTCGATCCGGCCGAAGCGCTCGGCCACGGCGGCGACGGCCTCCTCGACGCTCGACCGATCGGAGACGTCGGCGGTGAACGCGGCGAACCGCTCGTCGGCGTGCGAGGTGTCGCGGTCGAGCACGGCCACCCGGGCTCCCTGGGCGTGCAGCAGCGCGCCGATCGCGGCGCCGATCCCGGAGGCGCCGCCCGTCACGATGGCAACGAGTCCTTCCACTTCGCGGTTCTGCCCGGTCATCGTCCTGCCTTCCATGCGGTGAACTCCTGGCGTTGACCGCCCAGGCCCTCGATGTCGACCTCCACGACGTCGCCGGCCTTCAGATACGGGAACCTCCCGCCGAAGGCGACGCCCTGGGGAGTGCCCGTGAGGACGAGGTCGCCCGGCTCGAGCGCGACGTACTGCGAGAGGTGGTGCACGATCTCGGCGACCGTGAAGATCATGTCGTTCGTGTTCGAGTCCTGGCGCGGCTCGCCGTTGACGAAGCTGCGCAGGCGGAGATTCTGCACGTCCACCTCGTCGGGGGTGACGAGCCAGGGGCCGGTGGGGTTGAAGCCCGGGGCGATCTTGCCCTTCGACCACTGTCCTCCGGAGACCTCCATCTGGAACGTGCGCTCCGAGACGTCGTTGGCGACGGCGTAGCCGGCGATGTGCGCTGCGGCCTCCTCCGGCGAGTCGAGGTAGGACGCGCGGGCGCCGATCACCACGCCGAGCTCGACCTCCCAGTCCGTCTTGTCGCTGCCGCGGGGGATCGTGACCGGGTCGTTCGGGCCCACGACGGTGTTCGGGGTCTTCAGGAAGAGGATGGGCACGGTGGGCGGCTCGGCGCCGGACTCGCGGGCGTGCGCGGCGTAGTTCTGCCCGATGCAGATGACCGCGCTGGGCCGGGCGATCGGCGCGCCGATGCGCAGGTCGCCGGCGCCGGGGATCTCGGGGAGCGTGCCCGCGGCGAGGGCCGCTTGCGTGCGTCCCACCGGATCGTCGGCGAGGAAGTCGCCGTTCACATCGGATGTCACGGAGCGCAGGTCGTAGAAGTGTCCTTCGACCAGAACGGCCGGGATCTCTGCTCCGGATGCGCCAAGCCGCGCGAACTTCATGGGTTCTCCCTTCGGCGCCCGCCCGGGCGTTCCGTTGCCGCGCCGTCGGTGGCGCCTGCGTTGACAGTATAGACATCGGATGTTTACACTCCAAGTGTCCCCGCGATCCGCCGCTCCTCGGCTGATCCGCCCGAGTGAGGAGCACCGTGAGCCGCATCGTCGCGCTGGAGACCAGCGACATCCGCTTCCCCACGTCCCTGAGCCTGGACGGATCGGACGCGATGAACCCCGACCCGGACTACTCGGCGGCCTACGTCGTGATCCGCACCGACGCCGCGGACGGGATCGACGGCCACGCCTTCGTGTTCACGATCGGCCGCGGGAACGACGTGCAGGTCGCCGCGATCGACGCCCTCGCCGCCCACCTCGTGGGGCGCGAGGCCGAACCGCTCCTCGACGACATGGGCGGAACCTTCCGCGAGCTCGTCGGCGACTCCCAGCTGCGCTGGCTGGGCCCCGAGAAGGGCGTCATGCACATGGCGATCGGCGCGGTCGTCAACGCGCTGTGGGACATCAAGGCCAAGCGCGCGGGACTCCCGCTCTGGCAGCTGCTGGCGCGGATGACGCCGGAGCAGCTCGTCGACCTCGTCGACTTCCGCTACCTCTCCAACGCCCTCACCCGCGATGACGCGCTGCGGATCTTCCGCGACGCCGAGGCCGGCCGCGTCGAGCGGGAGCGGGAGCTGCTTGCCACCGGCTACCCGGGCTACACGACGAGCCCGGGCTGGCTCGGCTACTCCGACGAGAAGCTCGAGCGCCTGGCCCGCGAGGCCATCGCCGACGGCTTCACCCAGATCAAGCTCAAGGTCGGTGCGGACCTCGACGACGACATTCGCCGGTTCCGCAAGGCCCGCGAGGTGTGCGGCCCCGACTTCCCGATCGCGATCGACGCCAACCAGCGGTGGGAGGTCGCCGAGGCCATCGCCTGGGTGAACGCGCTCGCCGAGTTCCGGCCGGCCTGGATCGAGGAGCCCACGAGCCCGGACGACGTGCTGGGGCACGCCGAGATCGCCCGGGGCGTCGCGCCGATCAGGGTCGCGACCGGCGAGCACGCGCAGAACCGGATGATCTTCAAGCAGCTCCTGCAGGCCGACGCGATCGGGGTCATGCAGATCGACGCCGTCCGGGTCGCGGGCGTCAACGAGAACATCGCGAACCTGCTGCTCGCGGCGAAGTTCGGCGTGCCGGTCTGCCCCCACGCCGGGGGCGTGGGGCTCTGCGAGGCGGTGCAGCACCTGTCGATGTTCGACTTCGTGGCCGTCAGCGGCAGCCGCGAGGGGCGGATGATCGAGTACGTGGACCACCTGCACGAGCACTTCGTGGTCCCCACCGACATCCGCGGCGGCTCCTACATGGCTCCCACCGCCCCGGGCAACGGCATGGAGATGAAGGCCGAGAGCCGTGAGCTCTACGAGTGGAAGGGCGAGCACGTTGCCGCACGCTGAACTGACCGTCCCCGCCCTCGGCTACGGCGCCGCCAACGTCGGGAACCTCTTCCGCCCGCTCACCGACGACGAGGCCTGGGCGGTGCTCGACGCGGCCTGGGAGAGCGGGATCCGCTTCTACGACACCGCCCCGCACTACGGCCTCGGGCTGTCGGAGCGTCGCCTCGGCGCGTTCCTGCGCACCAAGCCCCGCGACGAGTACGTGCTGTCGACCAAGGCGGGTCGTCTCCTCCGACCGAACCCCGACGCCGCCGGCGGCCTCGACACCGCGAACGACTTCCACGTGCCCGACGACCTCCGCCGCGAGTGGGACCTCTCGGCGGAGGGGATCAGGACGAGCCTGGAGGAGTCGCGCGAGCGGCTGGGGATCGAGCGCATCGACGTGCTCTACCTGCACGACCCGGAGCGGCACGATCTGGACCTTGCCCTGCGCGAGGCCTTCCCCGCGATGGAGGCGCTGCGCGCCGACGGCCAGGTGGCCGCCATCGGGATCGGCTCGATGGTCTCCGAGGCGCTCGCCGCTGCCGTGCGCGCCGCCGACCTCGACCTCATCATGGTCGCGGGGCGCTACACGCTGCTCGAGCAGCCGGCCGCCGCCGACGTGCTCCCCGCGTGCGCCGAGCGCGGCACCGGGATCGTCGCGGCCTCGGTCTTCAACTCGGGTCTGCTCGCCCAGAGCGAGCCGCGGCGCGACGGCCGATACGAGTACGGGTCGCTGCCGGACGAGCTCTGGGGTCGTCTCGTGCGGATCGCCGACGTCTGCCGTTCCTATGGCGTGCCCCTGCCGGCTGCAGCGCTGCAGTTCCCCCTGCGGTCGGCGCTGGTCCGCTCGGTCGTCGTCGGGGGGAGCCGGCCCGAGCAGCTTCGGCAGAACGCGGAGTACGCCGCCCTGCCGATCCCCGGCGACCTGTGGCGTGAGCTCGCCGCCGACGAGCTGATCCCCGCCTGAGCCCTCCCGTCGCCCGTCCAGCTTCCTGGCCTCGCCTTTCCGTTCCCGTCGCGATTTCTGTCGGCATTTCGCGCAGATAGCGACAGAAATCGCGACGGGAACGCAGCGCGGAGGTGAGGCGGAGGCGAGCGGGACGGGGCCGCGGGGCCGGAGCGGAGGCGAGGCGGGGCGGGCACGGGCGACAGGGACGAAAACGGACAGGGACGAAAGCGGACAGAGACGAAGCGGACAGAGACGAAGGAGAATGGACGCATGCTCGAAGGGATCAACCCGCTGCTCACCGGTGAGCTGCTTCTGCACCTCGACCGGATGGGGCACTCCGACGCCGTCGTCGTCGCGGATGCGCACTTCCCCGCGTGGGCCCTGGGTGACCGGGTGATCGACCTCCCCGGGACGACCACGCCGGAGGTCGTAGCCGCGATCCGCTCCGTGCTGCCGTTGGACGACGCGCCGGGCATGGACCTCATGGCCTCGGCCGACGGCGCGGTGCTCGACGTGCAGCGGGAGCTCATGGCCGCCGCCGGCACCGCAGAGCCGACGACCCGGTTCGTCGAGCGGTTCGCGTACTACGACGTGGCCAAGGGGGCCTATCTCCTGGTCCGCACCGGCGAGACGCGCAAATACGGGAACGCGTCGCTGCGCAAGGGCGTGGTCGGTCACCCCTCGGCCTGAGGCCGGTCGCGACCGGCCGTGCCCCGGCCTCCGGCATCGCCCGTGGCACACTGGTCCCCGACGGCACCAGCCCCCCCGGTGCCGCTGTTCCCCAGGAGGAACCATGACGTCTGATCCCCCGCAGCGCCATCTCGCGACGGACGAGCGGCCCCCGACACAGAGACGGCCGGGGCGAGCCAGGCGGGTCCTCTCGTTCGTCGGCGGCGGGCTGGCGGTTGTCGTCCTGGCCGCGGTGATCGTGTTGTCGCTGACGCCGTGGCCCTCGGCGATGGTCATCCGGTCCGTGTTCGAGCAGGGAGGCGCGGCGACGACCGCCGAGATGCTCCGGCATGTCCCGGACGAGCCGCTGCGCACGATGAAGGACGTGAAGTACGGCGACGATGCCGATGCCACGCTCAACCTCCACACCACGGCGCAGGAAGGGAAACGACTCCCGACAGTCGTCTGGGTTCACGGCGGCGCCTGGATATCGGGGTCTGCGGCGAACGTCGACCCGTACCTCCAGATCCTCGCCGCGGAGGGATACACGGGCATCGCCCTGAACTACACCCTGGGGCCGGAGGCGACGTACCCGACGGCCGTGATCCAGCTGAACACGGCGCTCGCGTACATCCTTGAGCACGCCGACGAGCTCGGTGTGGATCCGGAGCGGATCGTCCTGGCGGGGGACTCGGCCGGCGCGCAGCTGGCCAGCCAGCTCGCGACGCTCGTGACCAACAAGGACTACTCCGACCTCCTCGGGATCCGCCCGGCTCTCCCGCCGTCACAGCTCGTCGGCGTGATCCTCAACTGCGGCGTGTACGACCTCCGCGCCATGGCCGAGCTCAACGGCATCTTCGCCTGGGGGTTCCAGGTTTCCCTCTGGGCCTACACGGGCACCAAGGGCTGGTCGGCGGAGTACTCGGGTGCGACGATGTCGACGATCGAGTTCGTCACCGAGGATTTCCCTCCCACGTATGTCAGCGGAGGGAACGGCGACGACCTCACCTGGCTGCAGAGCATCCCGATGTCGAATCGCCTGCGCGAGCTGGGCGTCGACGTGACGACGGCGTTCTGGCCTGCGCAGCATGAGCCTGCGCTGCCCCACGAGTACCAGTTCCACCTCGACACCGACGAGGCCCAGGAGGCTCTCGCCCAGACGCTGGACTATCTCGGGCGTGTGACAGCGCGCTGAGACGGCGGCGCCGATGACCGTGTCGGCGACCGGCGGCGTCGCGGGCCCAGGGCGGCCGCCAGGCCGGGACCGGGGCCGCGTCCACGCCGTGGACCGTGATGCCCCGGCCCTATGTATGCAAAACATCTTTCTGATCCAGACATGAGTGTCATGTGGCGCGGTTTGTGTATACACTGAGGGAATGGCCATGGCGGCGGAGGGACTGCGGGCGGGCGAGCACGCCTATCGGACGCTGCTCGACGGCATCCAGTCCGGAGAGCTCGCCGCCGGCACCGTGCTCGGAGAGGTGGAGCAGGCCGCCCGGCTCGGCGTGAGCCGCACACCGCTGCGCGAGGCGCTGCGCCGGCTCGCCGCCGACGGCCTGGTGATCCAGCAGTCGCCGCGGGTGACCGTCGTGGCGCCGATCGACGCGTCCGATATCCAGGCGCTGTTCGAGGTGCGCCGCGCTCTGGAGGAGTCCGCCGCCCGCATCGCCGCCGTGCGCGGAGACGCCGCCGTCTTCGCGGCCCTCGCCCAAGAGTTCGCGAGCGGTGACGATCTCGGCACCCCTGAGGGCCGCGGGGCGTATGAGGGGCGCATCGCCCGGTTCGACGCCGCGCTCGACGCCGCGGCCGACAACGACTACCTCACCGGGGCTCTCCGCACGATCCGCACCCATCTCGTCCGTGTGCGGCGGATGGCGCGGGATCGGCCGGAACGACTCGCCGCCTCCGTCGCCGAGCACCGTCTCATCGCCGAGGCCCTGGCCGCCAGGGACGCCGATCTCGCCGCCCACGCCACGCACGTGCACCTGCACAACGCGCTCGTCAGCATCCTCTCCACCCTCGCTGCCGAGCCGTCCTCCGACGGCGGCCGCGACACCGTCATCACCTCCGCCGACCGCGACCGGAAGGACCGCCCATGACCGTCACCCACCACCTGCGCGTGCACCGCAGCGACGAGAACCTCGCTCGCGAAGGACAGCTCGCCTGGCGCATCGCCGAGATCGCCGCCGACCCGGTCGAGGTCGAGCCCGAGGTCGTGGACATGATCGTCAACCGGATCATCGATAACGCCGCGGTCGCGGCGGCGTCGCTGACCCGTGCGCCCGTCAGCGCGGCCCGGCAGCAGGCGCTCGACCACCCGGTCTCGATCGGCGGCAGGGGCGCGACCGTCTTCGGCCCTGCGCTGGACCGCCGGACGAGCCCGGAATGGGCCGCATGGGCGAACGGGGTGGCCGTGCGCGAGCTCGACTACCACGACACCTTCCTCGCGGCGGACTACTCGCACCCCGGCGACAACATCCCGCCGATCCTCGCCGCCGCCCAGCACGTCGGCGCGGACGGACGCGCGCTCGTGCGCGGCATCGCCACCGGCTACGAGATCCAGATCGACCTCGTGAAGGCGATCTGCCTGCACAAGCACAAGATCGACCACGTCGCGCACCTCGGCCCCTCGGCCGCGGCCGGGATCGGCACGCTCCTCGGCCTCGACGTCGAGACGATCTCCCAGGCGGTGGGCCAGGCGCTGCACACCACCACCGCCACACGTCAGAGCCGCAAGGGCGAGATCTCCACCTGGAAGGCCCATGCCCCCGCCTTCGCCGGCAAGATGGCGGTCGAGGCCGTCGACCGGGCGATGCGGGGCGAGACCTCGCCGAGTCCGATCTACGAGGGCGAGGACGGCGTGATCGCCTGGATGCTCGACGGTCCCGATGCCGCCTACGAGGTGCCGCTGCCGGCGCAGGGCGAGCCCAAGCGCGCGATCCTCGACTCGTACACCAAGGAGCACTCGGCCGAGTACCAGGCGCAGGCGTGGATCGACCTGGCGCGCAAGCTCCACAACGAGCGGCCCGACCTCGCCGACCCGGCGAACATCGCCTCGATCGTCCTGCACACCAGCCACCACACGCACTTCGTGATCGGATCGGGGGCGAACGACCCGCAGAAGTACGACCCGGCGGCCTCGCGCGAGACGCTGGACCACTCGATCCCGTACATCTTCGCCGTCGCGCTGCAGGACGGCGCCTGGCACCACGTCGACTCCTACGCCCCCGAGCGCGCGGGACGCGAGGACACCGTGGCACTGTGGCACAAGATCACCACGGCTGAGGACGAGGAGTGGACCCGCCGCTACCACTCCGTCGACCCGGCCGAGAAGGCCTTCGGCGGCCGAGTGGAGATCCGCCTGGCCGACGGCTCTGTGCTCGAGGACGAGATCGCCGTCGCCGACGCGCACCCGCTCGGCGCACGTCCCTTCGCCCGCGAGGACTACATCCGCAAGTTCCGCATCCTCGCCGAGCCGGTGCTGGAGCCGGCGGAGATCGAGCGGTTCCTGGATCTCGTGCAGCGCCTGCCCGAGCTCTCGACCGAGGAGGTCGCCGCGCTCTCGATCGTCGCCGCCCCCGGCGTGCTCGCGACGGCCCCCGCGCCGAAGGGCCTGTTCTGATGCTGTACTCCACCACGCCGGCCGCCGAGAAGCGGCGGCTGTTCCGCGAGCGCCTGGCGTCGGGCGAGCTGCTGCGCCTCCCTGGCGCCTTCAACCCGCTCTCGGCGCGGCTCATCGAGCAGAAGGGGTTCGAGGGCGTCTACATCTCGGGCGCCGTGCTGTCGGCCGACCTGGGCCTCCCCGACATCGGGCTGACGACGCTGACCGAGGTCGCCGGCCGCGCGCAGCAGATCGCGCGGATGACGGAGCTCCCCGCGATCGTCGACGCCGACACCGGGTTCGGCGAGCCCATGAACGTCGCCCGCACGATCCAGACGCTCGAGGACGTGGGGCTCGCGGGCACGCACATCGAGGACCAGGTCAACCCGAAGCGGTGCGGGCACCTCGACGGTAAGGCGGTCGTGGACGAGGACACCGCGGTCAAGCGGATCCGTGCGGCGGCCGACGCGCGCCGCGACCCGAACTTCCTGATCATGGCTCGGACCGATGTCCGCGGCGTGGAGGGGATGGACGCCGCGGTCGACCGGGCCAAGGCGCTCGTCGACGCCGGCGCGGACGCGATCTTCCCCGAAGCCATGCGCGACCTCGCCGAGTTCGAGCGGATGGCGCGGGAGCTCGACGTGCCGATCCTGGCCAACATGACCGAGTTCGGCAAGAGCGAGCTCTTCACCAGCGCGCAGCTGCGCGACGCGGGGGTGAGCATCGTCATCTGGCCCGTCTCGCTGCTGCGGATCGCGATGGGCGCCGCCGGGCGCGCTCTCGATACGCTGAACGAGGAAGGGCACCTCACCGGGAGGCTCGGCGAGATGCAGCATCGCGCCGACCTCTACGACCTCATCGACTACGAGGGCTACAACCGCTTCGATGCAGGCGTCTTCAACTTCACCATCACGAAGGAGTGACATGAGCGAGCCGGACATCAAGAAGGGCCTGGTCGGGGTGGTCGTCGACACGACGGCGATCTCCAAGGTCAACCCCGAGACCAACAGCCTCCTCTACCGGGGCTACCCGGTGCAGGAGCTCGCGGCGACGCAGCCCTTCGAGGCGGTGGCGTATCTGCTGTGGCACGGAGAGCTCCCCGACGCCGCGCAGCTGGCGGAGTTCGAGGCCCTGGAGAGGTCGCTGCGCCCGCTCGACTCTCGTACGGTCGCACTGCTGGAGACGATCCCGGTCGAGGCGCATCCGATGGACATCGTCCGGACGGCGGTGAGCCAGCTCGGGACGTTCGACGGCACGCTGCACCGGCCGGGCGGCTGGACCGATCGTGAGCTCGACCTCGGCCGTGCCGTGTATCTCCTGGCGCAGATCCCGACGGCGGTCGCCGCCGTGCAGCGCCGGCGCCGCGGGCTGGAGCCGATCCCGCCGCGCGACGACCTGGACTACTCCGCGAACTTCCTGTGGATGACGTTCGGCGAGCTGCCCTCGGCCGCCGCGGTCGACGTGTTCCGGATCTCGATGGTCCTGTACGCCGAGCACTCCTTCAACGCCTCTACGTTCACCGCACGGGTGATCGCGTCGACGACGGCCGACATCTATTCGGCGGTGGTCGGCGCGATCGGCGCGCTCAAGGGCCCGCTGCACGGCGGGGCGAACGAGGCCGTGATGCACGTGTTCGAGGAGATCGGCGACGCGTCGAAGGTCGTCCCGTGGCTCGATGCCGCGCTCGCCGAGAAGCGCAAGATCATGGGCTTCGGGCACCGCGTGTACAAGAACGGCGACTCGCGCGTGCCGACGATGAAGGCGGCGCTCGACGTGCTCATCGCAGACACCGGCCGCACCGACCTCGGCGCGCTGTACGACACGCTGGCGGACGAGTTCGTCGCTCGCAAGGGCATCCACCCGAACCTCGACTACCCGTCAGGGCCGGCGTATCACCTGCTCGGGTTCGACACCGAGATCTTCACCCCGCTGTTCATCGCGTCGCGGGTGACCGGCTGGACCGCGCACGTCATGGAGCAGGCCGCGTCGAACGCCCTCATCCGCCCGCTCTCGGCGTATGACGGCGTGCCGGAGAGGCACGTCGGAGCCTGATCCGAACATCCGTCCCGATCCCGGCCGACGCTCTCCCGAGACGTCCTGATCCCGGACGAGGGGGAGGAGGCCCCCGCCGACCCGATTCGGCGGGGGCCTCGCGGTTCAGACACCGCGGCGGGGCCGAGAAGGGCATCCCGCGAGCGCGGAGAGAACGCCACACCCGATCCGGTCAGAGTCCCTGTCCACGCAGGACCGTTTGTACGCGGCGGACGTGTACGGCAGGTGAACGCAGTGCAAAAGGCGTCGGCGCGTCTCTCCTTGCGTCGGCTCAGGTCGGTGACGTTGTCGGCGTCGTGAGGGGCGGTATGCGGTTCGTCGTGGACGACGAACGGGCGACCGATATTTGCTTGGAAGACCTAGTAAATAGGTGACTGTCCACGTATCATCGACACGATGCCAAAGGCGGCACGAGAGGACCGAGCACAATGATCCGTGACATCCCCCATTTCGTAGGCGGATCGCGTCGGGAAGGCGCATCCGGTCGCTTCGGCGACGTCTTCGACCCGAGCACCGGCTCGGTGCAGGCGCGCGTCCCGCTGGCCTCTGCCGACGAGGTCCGGGCCGTGATCGCGAACGCGGAGGCCGCGCAGCCCGAATGGGCCGCGACCAACCCGCAGAAGCGCGCCCGCGTGTTCATGCGCTTCCTCGAGCTCCTCCGTGACGAGCTGGACCCCCTGGCGGAGCTGCTCTCACGCGAGCACGGGAAGACCCTCGACGATGCGAAGGGCGACATCCAGCGCGGCGTCGAGGTGATCGAGTTCTGCATCGGCGCCCCGCACCTGCTCAAGGGCGAGTACTCCACCGCCGTCGGGACCGGCATCGACGTGTACTCGCTGCGCCAGCCGCTCGGGGTCGTCGCCGGGATCACCCCGTTCAACTTCCCCGCGATGATCCCGCTGTGGCAGATGGGACCGGCCATCGCCGCCGGCAACGCCTTCGTGCTCAAGCCCAGCGAGCGTGACCCCTCCGTGCCGGTGCGGATCGCCGAGCTGTTCCTCGAGGCGGGTCTCCCGGCCGGGGTCCTCAACGTCGTCCACGGCGACAAGGAGGCCGTCGACGTGCTGCTCACCGACGAGCGCATCCGGGCGATCGGCTTCGTCGGCTCCACGCCGATCGCGGAGTACATCTACGCCACCGCCTCGGCGAACGGCAAGCGCGCCCAGTGCTTCGGCGGCGCGAAGAACCACCTCGTCGTCATGCCGGATGCCGACCTCGACCAGGCCGCGGACGCCCTCATCGGCGCCGGCTACGGCTCGGCGGGCGAGCGCTGCATGGCGATCTCGGTCGCCGTCCCGGTGGGGCAGGAGACGGCGGACGCGCTCGCCGCGAAGCTCCGGGAGCGGGTCGCCGCGCTCCGGGTCGGCCCGTCGCTGGCCGAGGGCGTGGACTACGGGCCGCTCGTCACCCGCGCGGCCGTGGAGCGCGTCTCCGACTACATCCAGCAGGGAGTGGACGCCGGCGCGACGCTGCTCGCCGACGGGCGGGGCCTCACCGTGCCGGGGCACGAGGACGGCTTCTACCTCGGCCCGACCCTGTTCGACCACGTCACACCGGAGATGTCGATCTACCGCGAGGAGATCTTCGGTCCCGTCCTCGTGATCGCCAGGGCCGCCGACTACGAGGAGGCCCTGCGTCTCGCCTCCGACCACGAGTTCGGCAACGGCGTGGGCATCTTCACCCGGGACGGCGACGCGGCACGCGACTTCGTCGCGCGCGTGAACGTCGGCATGGTCGGCGTGAACGTGCCGATCCCCGTGCCGATCGCATATTACACCTTCGGCGGGTGGAAGCGCTCCGGCTTCGGCGACCTCAACCAGCACGGCGCCGACGCCTTCCGCTTCTACACCAAGACCAAGACGGTGACGAGCCGATGGCCCAGCGGGATCCGCGAGGGCGCGAGCTTCGTCATCCCCACCATGCACTGAGCCCGAGCCCAGGAGACCCCAGGGAGAGGTCATGACCATCACCACCACCACCGCCGAGGAGCGCGCCGCCATCATCGGCGCCGTCCGCGAGTTCGCGGAGACCCAGCTCGCGCCGTTCGCGGCGGAGCGCGACGAGAAGCACGAGTTCCCGCGGGAGACGTTGCGCGACGCGGGCGAACTCGGTCTCGGCGGCATCTACGTCCGCGAGGAGTCCGGCGGGACGGGGCTCTCGCGGACCGACACCGTGGCGATCTTCGAGGAGCTCGCGAAGGGCGACCCGACGGTGGCCGCGTACATCTCGATCCACAACATGGTCGCCTGGATGATCGACACCTACGGCACCGATGCCCAGCGCGACGAATGGCTGCCGCGGCTGACGTCGATGGAGGGCTTCGGCAGCTACTGCCTCACCGAGCCGGGGGCGGGGTCGGACGCCGCGGCGATCACCACGAGCGCGATCCGTGACGGCGACGAGTACGTGCTCACCGGTGTGAAGCAGTTCATCTCCGGGGCGGGCGAGGCCGCGGTGTACGTCGTCATGGCGCGCACCGGCGAGCCCGGCGCGCGCGGGATCACCGCCTTTCTCGTCCCCGCGGGGTCGGAGGGCCTCAGCTTCGGCGCCGAGGAGAAGAAGATGGGGTGGCACGCGCAGCCGACCCGGCAGGTGGTCCTCGACGAGGTCCGCGTGCCGGCGGTCAACGTGCTCGGCGACGTGGGGCGAGGTTTCACCATCGCGATGTCGGCCCTCAACGGCGGCCGGCTGAACATCGCCGCCTGCTCGCTCGGCGGCGCGCAGTGGGCGCTGGAACGCGCCGTGGCGTACGTGCATGAGCGGTTCACGTTCGGCGAGGCCCTTGCGGAGAAGCAGGCGATCGTCTTCGCTCTCGCCGACATGCGCACCGAGCTGCACGCCGCCAGGCTCCTGGTGCAGGACGGGGCGCGCGCGGTCGACGAGCACGCCTCGGACGCCGCCGAGCGGTGCGCGATGGCCAAGCGGTTCGCCACCGATGCCGGCTTCGAGGTCGCCAACAAGGCCCTTCAGCTGCACGGCGGCTACGGCTACCTTCAGGACTACGGGATCGAGAAGGTCGTGCGCGACCTCCGCGTGCACCAGATCCTCGAGGGCACCAACGAGATCATGCGCCTGATCGTCGGGCGTGAGGTCCTCAAGACGGACTGACCGTCCGGAAGGAGCGAACGATGAAGATCGCATTCCTGGGGCTGGGCCACATGGGCCTGCCCATGGCGCAGAACCTGGTCCGTGCCGGCTTCGAGGTCATCGGCTTCGATGTGGTCCCTGCGGCCGTCGAGGCGGCGACCGCGGCGGGGATCGAGGTCGCCGCCAGCGGCGCCGCCGCCGCGGCTGACGTCGACGTCGTGCTCACGATGTTCCCGAGCGGTCGTCATGTGATCGAGGCGTACCGGAGCGAGCTCCTCGCGGCGGCCCGCCCCGGCACGCTGTTCATCGACTCGTCGACCATCGCGGTGGACGAGGCCCGCACGGCTCACGACCTCGCGCTCGCCGCGGGGCACCGCAACATCGACGCCCCGGTCTCGGGCGGGGTCGTCGGCGCCGAGAACGGCACTCTCGCGTTCATGGTCGGCGGGTCCGCGGAGGACTTCGCGGCGGCCTCGCCGATCCTGGAGGCGATGGGCAAGCGGATCGTGCACTGCGGCGGGTCGGGGCTCGGTCAGGCCGCCAAGGTCTGCAACAACATGATCCTCGCGATCTCGCAGATCGCGGTCGCAGAGGCGTTCGTCCTCGGTGAGCGGCTGGGGCTGGAGCACCAGGCGCTGTACGACGTCGCGTCGAACGCCTCGGGCCAATGCTGGGCGCTCACCACGAACTGCCCGGTGCCGGGGCCCGTGCCGACGAGCCCCGCCAACCGCGACTATCAGCCGGGCTTCGCCGGGGCGCTGATGGCGAAGGACCTGGGCCTCGCTCTGCAGGCGATCGAGGGCACGGGGACCGATGCGAGGATGGGCCGCCTCGCGCAGGAGATCTACGCCGCCTTCGCGTCCGGCGACGGGGCGCGCCGCGACTTCTCCGGGATCATCACCGACATCCGCGACGCCGGCTGACGATCCGGCCAGACGTCCCACGGGCGTACGGTCTCGCCTCGCGCGAGGCGGGCGCCTCCCTGGGGCCAGGGCTGAAATACTGGAGAGAGCCGCGAGGGCGCGGCCGGAGGGAGCACCATGACCGAGTACGCCACGATCATCGTCGAGCAGCGAGGACGCGTCGGCTGGATCACCCTCAACCGGCCGCAGGCGTTGAACGCCCTCAACACGCGGGTCGCCGAGGAGGTCACCGCCGCCGCCACCGCCTTCGACGCGGACGAGGGCGTGGGGGCGATCGTCGTCACCGGCTCGGAGCGGGCCTTCGCGGCCGGCGCCGACATCAAGGAGATGGAGGACAAGACCGCCGCGGAGATCCTCGGCACCGATCACTTCGGCGCCTGGACCGCGTTCGCGGCGGTGCGGACGCCCGTGATCGCGGCCGTCTCGGGGTATGCGCTCGGCGGCGGATGCGAGCTGGCGATGATGTGCGACATCATCCTCGCCGCCGACAACGCCGCCTTCGGACAGCCCGAGATCAACCTTGGCGTGATCCCCGGCATGGGCGGATCGCAGCGTCTGATCCGCGCCGTCGGCTACTACAAGGCGGCGGAGCTGATCCTCTCCGGGCGCACGATCGGCGCCGAGGAGGCGGAGCGGATCGGCCTGGTCTCTCGTGTGGTCCCTGCCGCCGAGCTCATGACCGAGGTCTCCGCCCTCGCCGAGACGATCGCGTCGAAGTCGCTGCCCTCCCTCTACGCGGCCAAGGCGGCTCTCGACACCGCGATGGAGACCTCCCTCGCCGACGGGCTGGCGTTCGAGAAGCAGGCCTTCGCCGCGCTCTTCGACACCGCCGACCAGAAGGAGGGCATGGCCGCCTTCCGCGAGAAACGCGCACCGGGGTTCCGGCACCGATGAACCATCCCGTGACGCCCGATCCGGCACAGGTCTTCCGCGGCGGTCGGGAGGATCCGGACGCCGGGTCGTCGGACGACGCCGGGCCTCCGCTTCCTGGAGACGATGGGCTCCCGCTTCCGGAAGACGACGATCTGACCCTGTCCGAGGAGGACCGTCGCGTGCTCGTGGGCTGGACCGTCGCCTGCGCCGAGCGATTGCTGCCGCTCTTCGTCGAGGAGCGGCCGGACGACACCCGCCCGCAGGAGGCGATCGCGGCGGCCTGGGCGTTCACACGCGGCGAGCTCGGGATCAACGCTGTGCGCGAGAAGGCCTTCGCCTGCCATGCGGCGGCCAGAGAGGCGGAGGATCCGGCGGCCGTCGCCGCGGCGCGCGTGTGCGGGCAGGCGGTGGCGGTGGCGCACATGGCGGGGCACAGCCGGCAGGTCCCGCGGTACACGGCCAAGGCGTTCCCGGGCGACCGTTCCCGTCGCGACGAGGAGCTGGCGTGGCAGCGGATGAACATCCCGCCCCGCTTCGACCGCTACGTCTACGACGGCGACTGACCCCTGCGCCGTCGTCGACGGCGGTCGACGGCGCAGGCGGACGGGAAGATGCTCCGACGAAGGCTCGGCCGTCAGCCGCGGAGCTTCTCCAGGGCCGCCGCCAGACGGCGTTCCCGCGTGGCGTCCTGCTTGGCCTCGGCGATCCCTCGGGCCAGCTCCTTCCGGCGGGTGTAGGAGAGGGCGTCGAACGCCGCGCGCAGCGCCGGCTCGGCGTCGAGCGCGGCGGCCAGGACAGCGGGCACGTCGACCGTCCGCTCGGCGCTGTCGAGCGTGATCACGGCGTCGATCTCGTCGCCGAGCTCCACCCCGAAGGTCGCACGGACCGCCTTGCTGAAGCCGATGCAGTTGCGCCCGCCCATTCGCGAGATCCGCAGCCGGGCCGAGGTCTGGCCGATCCGCACGACCACCGGAGGGTTCTTGACGCTCCCCAGCGCGGCGACCTGCTCGTCGCTCAGGACGAGGGCCCCGGCCGGTCCGAAGGGCTCGAGCACGGCATGAAGGCGAAGCTCGGAGGAGGACTGTGCGGTCATGCGGGTCAGCCTACGATCCGTGCGCCCGATCTGCGAGACCGCTTCTCCGTCACGAGACCGGCGGAGCACGCGGAGGCCTCGTGACGGAGAAGCGGCCTCGGGATGAAGATGCGGTTTCGGGACGGGCGGGGTGCGCGGCCTCAGGCACGGCCGGTGGCGCGCGCCTCGATCTCGTCGTTGCGGGCCTCGATGAGCGCGACGAGATGGCGGCGCATGATCGTGGCGTCCACGATCCGGCCGAGGGAGCCGAAGGGGGAGCGGAAGGTGATCTCGTCGCGCATCAGGGTCCCGTCGGTGCAGGGCACGAACTCGTGCCGGTGGCGGAACTCGGCGAACGGGCCAGCGACCTGACGATCGGAGAAGGCGTGGGGCTCGTCCACGTCGTGGACGAGCGAGGTCATCCGGAAGCGGATGCCGAAGTGCCGGGCGCTCCAGGTGATCGTGTCGCCCTCGCCCAGCCGCCCGGAGGCCGGGCCGGCCACGACACGCTCGCCATGGCGGGCCATCGAGTCCGTGTGCAGGCCGACGTCGAGCGACAGCGCGAAGAGCCGCTCCGGAGGTGCGCCGATGGGGCGCTCCAGGACGAAGGACGGCATGCGGACGCTCCCTCGACTCAGAGCGGATCGGGTTGCGGGCGGGGGTCGGCGAAGTCTCCTGCATCCTTGCGCAGCCGCGCCACGATCGCCACGAGGTCCGCGGCGTCGGCCAGGGAGAGGCCTGGATCACGGAAGACCTCGGCGTTCAGGGCCGCCGTCGCCCGTTCTGCGAGGCCGCGGCCCTCGTCCGTCAGCGCCAGCATCGCCGCGCGGCCGTCGTGCGGATGCGGCTCGCGGACGATCAGGCCGTCGCGCACCAGCCGCTCCGCCGTGCTGGAGACGCTCGTCGCGTGCACCTGCAGCCGGGCCACGACGCTCGACAGCGGAAGCCGGCCCTCCCGGCTGAAGGCGAGGAGCCGCAGCACCTCGAAACGGGCGAAGGACAGCTCGAAGGGGCGCAGCGTCGCCTCGACCCGGCCGAGCAGCAGCTGCTGCGCGCGCATCACCGAGACGACGACCGACATGCCGTCTGCGGCATCCGTCCATCCGTGCGCCATCCACTGCCGCTTCGCCTCGGCGAGCGGATCGACCGGAAGAGGGTGTGAACGAACCACGAACTCCACGGTAGCGAGGCGATTCGACAGACGGGACCAGGCGCGCGCCATGGCAGACTGGACGCGGAGGGTATCGATGAAGATCTTCGTGCTGGTGAAGGAAGTGCCGGACACCTACGGCGACCGCAGACTCGATCTGGAGACCGGCCTCGCCGATCGCGGCGCGGGCGAAGTGGTGCTCGACGAGATCACCGAACGTGCTCTGGAGGTGGCGCTGAGCCACGCGGACGCGAACCCCGGCACCGAGGTCGTCGCCCTGTCGATGGCGCCCGAGTCGGCGACGGCCTCGGTGCGCCGTGCGCTCGCGATGGGTGCGTCCTCTGCCGTCCAGGTGGTCGACGAGGCCCTCAGAGGCGCCGACCTCGGCACGACGGCCGCCGTCCTCGCCGCCGCGATCCGTCGGGACGAGCCGGATCTCGTGCTCACAGGCAACCTCTCGACCGACGGCACCGCCGGTGTGCTGCCCGCGATGCTCGCCGAGCACCTCGGCATCGCGCAGCTGACCGCGCTCAGCGCCGTGCGGATCGCGGAGGACGCGGTCTCCGGCACCAGGGCCACGGACTTCGGTCCTCAGGAGGTCTCGGCGCCGCTCCCCGCCGTCGTCTCGATCACCGAGGCCCTTCCGGACGCACGCTTCCCGAACTTCAAGGGCATCATGGCGGCCAAGAAGAAGCCGCTGGAGGTGCTCTCGCTCGCCGACCTCGGCGTGGACGTGAGCCCTGTCGCCGCGCCGCAGACGATCATGACCCGTGTGGCCGAGAAGCCGCCGCGGGCCGCGGGGGTCAAGATCATGGACGAGGGCGACGCCGCCGCGCAGCTGGTCGACTTCCTCGTGCAGAACAGGCTGGTGTGAGATGACCGACAACACGATCCTCGTCCTCGTCGACGTCATGCCCTCCGGGGAGGCGGCTCCCAGCACCGCCGGCCTCCTGGGGGCCGCGGCCCAGCTCGGCACGCCGGTCGCTCTGGTGGCCGCTCCCGCCGGGGGCGCCCAGGCCGCTGCGGAGGCCGCTGCCGCCGCAGGGGCGACAAAGGTCCTCGTCGCCGCCGCAGACGCCGGGACCCTCACCGTGCCTGTCGTCGATGCGCTGCAGGCCGCCTTCGCGACCGTGCGCCCCGACGCCGTGCTCGTCTCGAACTCGATCGCCGGGCGCGACGTCGCCGGGCGCCTCGCGGTGCGCGAGAGGCTTGCGCTCTCGGTCGACGCCGTCGGCGTCTCCCGCGACGACGAGGGCGTCGTGGCGCATCATTCGGTCTACGGCGGCGCGTTCCTCGTCGACTCCGCTCCGACCTTCGGCCCTCCGGTGGTCACGCTCCGGCAGGGAGCCGTCGACGCTCGTGCCGAGGCGCAGGAGCTGCGCATCGAGGAGCTCGAGGCGCCTTCGTCCGGTGCTCCCGCCGCCACCGCCGGCATGATCGAGGCGATCGAGGCGGCCTCCTCCCGTCCTGAGCTGCGAGGCGCTCGGGCCGTCGTCTCCGGGGGCAGGGGCCTCGGGTCGAAGGAGGGCTTCGCGCTGGTCGAGGAGCTCGCCGACGAGCTGGGGGCGGCGATCGGGGCATCCCGTGCGGCCGTCGACGCGGGCTACATCCCCTACGCCCATCAGGTGGGCCAGACCGGGGTGTCGGTCTCGCCGCAGCTGTATGTCGCTCTCGGCATATCCGGTGCGATCCAGCATCGGGCGGGCATGCAGACGTCCAAGACGATCATCGCGATCAACAAGGACGGCGACGCGCCGATCTTCGACGTCGCCGACTTCGGCATCGTCGGCGACCTGTTCACGGTGGTGCCGCAGGTGGTCGAGGCGTTGCGGGCGCGGAAGAAGTAGCGGCCGATGGCTGAGCGGATGCTGCGGTGGGGGCTTCCCCGCGTCGCCGGTGGCGAGGGATGGCCGCCGGCCGGGATCTCGGCCGATGTTGCCGAGGCGGACGCCGTCGCGGCTGCCGTCACCGCTTCCGTCCCGGCCGCGACCGATGCCGTGAGCGTGGTCGCCGCGTCGACGGGTTCGCCCGCACCCTCGGCGCCGAGGGAGGAGACGGCTGCGACCGCTGCGCAGACGGGTCCGTCCGCATCGGCGGCCCGAGCGGTGGAGGCGCCCGTCGCCGTGCGGCGCGGCCTCCCGCGTATCGCCGGGGGTGAGCCCTGGCCGTCGGTCAGCATGGCCTCGGCCGCAGCCCCCGCCGGAACAGCTGGCGCCGCGACCGGTGTCAGCGTCGACGTCACGTCGGCGGGTTCCCCTCCGGTGCCGGCCGGCTCTGCCCCGGCCGCGACCGGTGCCGCGCCTTCCGCGGCCGTCGCGGACGACGCGCCGGCCGTCGCGGTCCTGGCGGCGTCGGTGGCTGGCGAGCACGGGCCCGCTCTGCGCCGGGGTCTTCCCCGTATGAGCGGCGGAGAGCCCTGGCCGCCCGCGGGCACGCACGCCGCAAGCGCTCCTTCCGCCGACGCCGCTGCTCCTGCGGCCGCAGGCGGTCTGGACGCCGGTTCAGCCGACTCGGCCCCGGTCGCCGCGAACTCGGCCCCTTCGGCTCCCGCCGTCTCCGTCGGGACGACCGTGTCGGGCGTCCCTCTCTCCGTCCCTCTCCCGTTCACCCGCACGGTCTGGCCCGGCGCCGCGCCGCGCCGGACCGCCGCGCCGCCCGCCAGCCCTGGGGTGACGGACGCGCGGCCGCGCCGCCGCCCGACCTGGACACAGGCGTTCGCGGCCCTGTTCGCCGCGGCAGGTCTCGGGATCGTCGCGGGCGCGGCGATCGCCTTCGTCCGGGCGTTCCTCACGCTGCCCTTCATGCAGGACTTCCTCGCCATGTTCCCGGGGGAGTACCACTCCCCGGCGAACCCGGCTCCCGGCTTCCCGGCCTGGATCGGCTGGCAGCACTTCTTCAACGTCTTCCTGATGGTCCTGATCATCCGCTCCGGGCTCCGTGTGCGCAGCGAGAAGCGGCCGACCGTGTTCTGGACGCCGCGGGGCAACCCGAAGGGCAAGATCAGCCTGACGCTCTGGTTCCACCAGGCGCTGGACATCCTGTGGCTCGTGAACGGCGTCGTGTTCGTCGTCCTGCTGTTCGTGAGCGGGCACTGGGCGCGGATCGTGCCGACCAGCTGGGAGGTCTTCCCCAACGCGCTGTCGGCGGCATTGCAGTACGTCTCGTTCGACTGGCCGACCGAGAACGGCTGGGTCAACTACAACAGCCTCCAGCAGCTCGCCTACTTCACGACGGTGTTCCTCGCCGCGCCTCTTGCTGCCGTGACCGGATTCCGGATGTCCGGGATGTGGCCGAAGAAGGCCGAACGGCTCTCGAAGGCCTACCCGGTCGAGTGGGCGCGCGCGGTGCACTTCCCCGTGATGCTCTACTTCGTGGGATTCATCGTCGTGCACGTGGCCCTGGTGATGCTGACCGGGTTCCTCCGCAACCTCAACCACATGTACGCCGCGCAGGATGCGGTCACATGGACGGGGTTCTGGGTCTTCGTCGCCTCACTCGTCGTGATCGCCGCCGCGTGGATCGCGGCCCGCCCGCTCGTCCTCGCCCCGATCGCCAAGGTCTTCGGCAACGTCAGCGGGCGCTGACCCGCCTCTGCCCAGCGGAACGCGAAGGCGTCCCACAGGACGGCGTCCGCCCGCGGGTCAGCGGACGAAACGGACCTCGGTGAGGGTCTCGCCGAGGAACGGCTCGGTGTGCGTGGCACCGTCGAGGTGGAACCCGTTGCGCTCGTAGAAGCGGTGCGCACGCGGGTTGTCCTCGGCGACCCACAGGTACAGCGGCTGGTCCTTCTCCACGGCGGCGTCGAAAAGCCGCTGCCCGATCCCGGTGCCGTGCCAGGCGTCAAGGAGATAGATGAAGTACAGCTCGCGGAACGCGGGGGCGTCCTTGTCGCGGGCGGGACCGGATCCGACGAATCCGACGATCTCGCCGTCGACGAGCGCGGCTCGCATCGTGAAGTCCGGGCCCTGGGCGGCCCAGTGCGTCCACAGCTCGGCGAGACGCTTGGGCGACACGGCCTCGAGGGCGGCTTTGCTGATGAGGTGGTCGTAGGTCTCGTGCCAGCAGGTGGCGTGCACGCGACCGAGGGCTTCCGCGTCCACATCGCGGACGGGCCGGACGATGATCTCAGGCTGGGCATCGGCGCTCATGCGGCGACTCTACGCGGAGGCACCGCAGACGCGAAATTGAGTCGTGTTCCGCCCGTCCGCCTCAGGGGCCCTGGGCGCTCTCCATCGATGTCTTAGAGAAGAGCGACAACAGATCTGCGTTCTCGTTCGCCCCTCGCTACCATCGCCTCTCGTGAACGTGATCTGGCGCACCCTGCTCGTGATCTCCGCCGCCCGCCGTCGCGCCCGTCGAGGGCAGACGCTCGCACCGAACGAGGTCGGCCGCGTGCGCCTCACCACACTGCCGACGGACCTCGACATCCTGCGTCACATGAACAACGGCCGCTATCTCTCGCTGTTCGATCTCGGACGCTGGGATCTGCTGATCCGCACCGGCCTCTTCGACGCGATGAAGGAGCGCGGCTGGTACGCGGTGGTGTCGAGTGAGACCGTCACCTTCCGGAAGTCGCTCGAGCTCTGGCAGCGCTTCGACGTGGAGTCGCGCCTCATGGGGCACGACGACAAGGCGCTTTTCCTGGAGCACCGCGCCGTGGTCGACGGCGAGGTCTACGCGCGCGTGATCGTGCGTGCGCGGATGCTGCGCCGCGCGGGCGGGACCGTCTCGCACGAAGAGCTCTTCGGCGCGCTCGGGCGCCCCGAGGGAGTGCCCGGCGTCGCGGACTGGATCCACGACTGGGCCACGGCCTCTTCTCTGCCGCCGACGAAGGCCCCCGCTCCGAGCGTCTGGACGGACTGATCCGGAGATCCCTCGCCGGCTGAAGGTCGATCAGCCCTCCGGAGCCGGGCGTGCCTCGATACGTCCGAGCACGAAGCGGGTCATGCTGGAGAGAGCACGTGTGGCCGGGGCCTGATCCCGGGTGCGCAGAGAGGGATGAGACGGATGCCGCAGACGCTCGCCGACGAGGATCGCGATCGCGCACGCAGAGCCGTCGAGCTGGCGCAGCGGTGGATCGAAGAGGCCGCCACGGCGAAGGCCGACACCGGTGCACCGGCGGATCCTGCCGCCGAACGTCTCGCCGGCGTGCTGCAGGATCCGCACGGGCTGCCCTTCACCCTCGGGTTCGTCGACGGCGTGATGCGTCCGGAGAGCCTCGGGGCCGCCGCCGCGAACCTGCATCGGATCGCTCCGCTCGTCCCCGAGTTCCTGCCCTGGCACCTGCGTGCCGCCGTGCGCGTCGGCGGGGCGGTCGCCCCGTCGCTGCCCGCTCCGACCGTCCCGCTTGCCCGTCGCGCCCTGCGCGAGATGGTGGGGCACCTCGTCGTCGACGCCCGGCCCGACAAGCTGGGGCCGGCGATCGCGAAGCTCCGCGAAGACGGCGCACGCCTGAACCTCAACCTGCTGGGCGAGGCGGTCCTGGGCGAGGAGGAGGCCCGGCGGCGCCTGGACGGCATCCACGACCTCATCCGGCGCCCCGACGTCGACTACGTCTCGGTCAAGGTCTCGGCGATCGTCAGCCGCATCTCGATGTGGGCGTTCGACGAGGTGGTCGAGCAGGTCGCCGCTCGCCTCCTCCCGCTGTACCTCACGGCGGCCGAGGACGCGACCTTCGTCAACCTCGACATGGAGGAGTACCGGGATCTCGACCTCACCATCGCGGTGTTCACGCGGATCCTCGAGGATCCGCGGCTCGCCCGGCTGGAGGCGGGCATCGTGCTGCAGGCGTACCTGCCGGATGCCCTCCCCGCCCTTCGCG
Source organism: Microbacterium sp. S308A+ (assembly GCF_049800815.1). NCBI lineage: Bacteria > Bacillati > Actinomycetota > Actinomycetes > Micrococcales > Microbacteriaceae > Microbacterium > Microbacterium sp. S308A+. Next base: position 88,487 of record NZ_JBNAFT010000004.1, read on the forward strand.
AGCTCACGGCGTGGGCGCAGAACCGGGTGGATCACGGCGGCGCGCGGATCAAGGTGCGTCTGGTCAAGGGCGCGAACCTCGCGATGGAGCACGTGGACGCCCGCCTGCACGGGTGGACGCCGGCGCCCTACGACGTCAAGGTCGACACCGACGCCAACTACCTGCGCTGCCTCGCCGAGGCGCTGCGGCCGGAGTCGGTCAGGGCGGTGCGGCTCGGGGTCGCCGGGCACAACCTGTTCGACATCGCCTACGCCTGGCTGCTCGCCGGAGATCGGGACGTGCGCGAGGCGGTGGAGTTCGAGATGCTGCTCGGGATGGCCAAGGGCGAGGTCGCTGCCGTGTCGCGCGAGGTCGGCCCTGTGCTCCTCTACGTCCCCGTCGTCAGGCCCGCGGAGTTCGATGTCGCGATCAGCTACCTCGTGCGGCGGCTGGAGGAGAACGCGAGCCCGGAGAACTTCCTCTCCGCGGCCTTCCGTCTCCACGAGGACAAGGGGCTGCGCGACAGGGAGGCCGCGCGTTTCGCCGCGTCGGTCGAGCGTTCGGCCGACGCGGGGCTGCGGATCGGTCCGCGACGCACCCAGGACCGGAAGGCGCCGGTGCACGAGTCCATGGTGCGTGCCCCCGACGCCGCGGGGAGCGACGCCGCACTGACCCAGGCGGTGCTCGGGATCGCCCGCTCGACGGAGCGGAGTCTGGACGACACCTTCGTCGAGACGGCCGTGTACGCGACCAGGGAGGACATCGCCTACGTCGCGCTCGGCGCCCCGGGCTTCGCGAACACGCCGGACAGCGACCCCGCGCTCCCCGCCAACAGGGAGTGGGCGCGGGAGATCTTCGCACGGATCCCCGGCTCGACGGCGGGCGAGGAGGTCCTGCGCGCGGCGCGGATCGACGAGCCGGAGACGCTGGAGCGCACGATCGTCGCCGTGCGCGGGGCGGCGGCGCCGTGGGGCGCGCGACCGGCGACGGAGAGGGCCGAGATCCTCCTTCGGGCGGCGGCCGTGCTGGAGTCGCGTCGCGCCGAGCTGATCGAGGTCGCCGCCTCCGAGACCGGCAAGGTCCTGACGGAGGCCGACGTCGAGGTGAGCGAGGCGGTGGACTTCGCGAAGTACTACGCGGCCAAGGCCCGTGAGCTCGACGCGGTGCCGGGGGCCGCCTTCGTGCCCTCGCGGCTCACGATCGTCGCGCCGCCGTGGAACTTCCCCCTGGCGATCCCCGCCGGCGGCGTGCTCGCCGCGCTCGCCGCCGGCTCGGGCGTCGTCTTCAAGCCGGCCCCGCAAGCCCGGCGCTGTGCGGCCGTGATCGCCGCAGCGCTGTGGGACGCGGGCGTCCCGCGCGCCGTGCTCGCCCTCGTCGACATCGACGAGGAAGCCCTCGGCCGGCGCCTGATCGCCCATCCCGACGTCGACCGGGTGATCCTCACCGGCTCCTGGGACACGGCGGCGCTGTTCCGTGGCTGGCGCCCGGATCTCCCGCTCCTCGCCGAGACCAGCGGCAAGAACGCGATGATCATCACGCCCTCCGCCGACCTCGACCTCGCCGTGGCCGATCTCGTGCGGAGCGCTTTCGGCCACGCGGGGCAGAAGTGCTCGGCCGCCTCGCTCGCGATCCTCGTCGGGCCCGTGGGACGTTCGAAGCGCTTCGCTCGTCAGCTGCTGGACGCCACGCAGTCGCTCCGGGTAGGGCTCCCCTCCGACCCGCTCGCGGAGGTGGGCCCGGTCATCGAGCGTCCGCAGGGAAAGCTCCTCTGGGCGCTCACCGACCTCGAGGGGGACGAGAAGTGGCTCCTGAAGCCGCGGATGCAGGAGACCCCGGACGATCCGGGCATGGAGGGACGGCTGTGGACGCCGGGGATCCGCGTCGGCGTCCAGCCCGGTTCCCGGTTCCACCGCGAGGAGTTCTTCGGGCCGGTGCTCGGCGTCATGCACGCGCCGACGCTCGCCCGCGCGATCGAACTGCAGAACGCGGTCGACTACGGGCTGACCGCGGGACTGTGCACACAGGACCCCGACGAGCTCGCGCTCTGGCTGGATCGGGTGCAGGCAGGCAACCTCTACGTCAACCGCGGGATCACCGGGGCGATCGTCCAGCGCCAGCCGTTCGGAGGCTGGAAGCGCTCCTCGGTGGGCGCCGGAGCGAAGGTGGGCGGCCCGAACTATCTGATCGGCCTCGGCTCCTGGCAGGGGACAGGCGGCGGTGCGCCGTCGAGCACGTTGCATCTGCGCGGCCTGGACACGCGGATCACCGCGCTCATCGAGGCGGCGCAGCCCTCGCTCGACTACCCCGGCTTCGAGTGGCTGCGTCGGGCCGCGCTCTCGGACGCCCTGGCCTGGGATCGTGAGTTCGGCCGGGTCCGCGACGTCTCGCGTCTCGGGATCGAGCGGAACCTGTTCCGCTACCGGCCGGTTCCGGTCGCCATCCGAGCGACCGGCGATGCCGCGTGGCGAGAGCTCCTGCGCGTGACGATCGCAGGGATCCGCACCGGTGCGCAGATCGTGCTCTCCACGCCGGTCGGCCTGCCCGCGGGAGTACGTCGCGTGCTGGGCGAGGTGGGCGTTCCCGTGTTCGTGGAGTCCGACGAGGAATGGGTGCGGCGCTTCGCCCTGCGCGAGGGCGATCCGGCGCAGGCGGCGACGGTCGTCGACGGAGAGCCGGTCCTGGCGCGCCCGGGCCGGGTGCGCCTGGTGGGCTCGGCCGGTGCCGTCGAGGGCCTCCACCACGCGCTCGCCGAGGCCGTCGGGGGCGACCCCGACCTCGCCGTCTACCGAGGCGAGGTGACGACGGCCGGGCGGATCGAGCTGCTGTCGTTCCTGCACGAGCAGTCGATCACGATCACGGCGCACCGGTTCGGGAATCCGGACCCGTGGAGCGCGGAGACGATCTGATCGTTTCCGCCGCGTTCCTCTTCCGTTTCGACGAGCGAGCGTCTAACGTGGTCCGCAACCGGTTTTATGGTCAGCGTCCAGATATGCCGCGACCGGGGGGTGGGGGCAGTGGACGCACGATGACGGGCTGGGGGGCTCGTCGTCGCCAGTGGACCCTGTCGAGTGCGCTTTCTCTCGCTCCCGACAGGGTTCACTTTTTTCGAGGCGCCGATGGCCAGGCACCTTGGCGAGCCGAGCTGTGTAAATAATTCTTGACATCCTCTCGGAGGGGCCATAGTCTCCATGTAAAGAATCCTTTACATGGAGGCTGCGATGGTCTACCACGAACGCACCGCATGGTCGGCGCTCCTCGCGACGGCGCTCGGCGTCTCCGCCTATGTCGTGCTGCTCCTCGCTGCGGCCGGCGGCGGTCCGATCGTCGCGGTCGACTGGTGGCCGCTGATGCTCGGCGCGATCGGCGGCTCGATCGTGCTGAGCATCCTCCTCTCCGTCGTGTGGGGCATGATCGCCGGGCTCCGCGACCGCGACGCGGCGACCGTGTCGGATCTTCGGGACCGTGACATCGCCCGTATGGGCGGACGCGTGGAGCACGCGTTCCTCGTGATCGCCGGTCTCGGCGTGATCCTGCTCTGCGCGGTGCGGGCCGACGTGTTCTGGATCGCCAACACGATGTTCGCCGGCTTCGCGGTGTCGTCCTTCGTCGGTGGGCTCGCGCGTGTGATCGCGTACCGCCGTGGCCTCGTCTGATGGTCAAGCCGACCAGGGTGACCAACGCCATCCGCGCCCATCGCGAGGAGGCGGGGATGACGCAGGCCGATCTCGCCCGGCGCATCGGCGTGACGCGGCAGACGATGAACGCGATCGAGCAGGGCAAGTACTCACCGACGCTCGAGCTCGCCTTCCAGCTCGCGAGGGTCTTCGGAGTCGCCCTCGACGCTCTCTTCCAGTACCCCGACACCCCGGAAGGACAGGACTGACATGGTGACCGACGACCAGGAGTCCCCCGTGCCGCCCTCCGCCTCTTCGGCCGAGGAGGCGGAGGAGACCACGATGCCCGCGTGGGTGCAGCGCCGCTACGGCCCCGCCGCCCGGCCGCGCCAGGAGCGGCGACCCGCGGCCCCCCCCCCCGAGGGGGCGGGGCGGCGCCGCCTGCAGGCGACGGCGCTGAATGCCGGCGACGTGCGCATCATGGCCGGCGACCCGCTGCTCGTGCGCCCGGTCTTCGGGCTGTTCCGTCCGAAGAACCCGGTCCGGGGCATGGACGTGGCGGGCACCGTGGCCGCTCTGGGCGACGGCGTCTCGGAGCTTCAGGTCGGCGACGCCGTCGTGGGCGAGCTCCCGGGCGGAGGGGGGCTCGCGCGGTTCGCGACGGTGCGTGCCGACCGGCTCGCCCGGAGGCCGGACGGCGTCCCGGCCGAGGTCGCCGCCTGCCTGCCCATCGCGGCAGGCACCGCGTGGCAGGCGTGGGAGCTCGCCCGGGTGCCGGGGCTCGCCGCAGACGATCCGTCACCCGGGTCCGTGCCCCGTGTCCTCGTGCTCGGCGCGTCCGGAGGCGTCGGGATCTTCGCCGTGCAGCTGGCGGCGCTACGGGGCGCCGAGGTCTGGGCGACCTGCGGGGAGCGCAACAGGGCTCTCGTCGAGGAGGCGGGGGCCGTGCGCGTCTTCGACCACCGTGCGGCTCCGCTGGGCGACCTTCCCGGGGCGCACTTCGACGCCGTCGTGGACGTCGCCGGGGGTGTCCCGGTCCGGGCGCTCCAGCGGCTGGTGCGAGACGGCGGCTCCGTGGTCCTCGTGACCGGCGACGGAGGCCGGGTCCTCGGACCGGTGCCCCGGATGATCCGTGCCGCCGCGGTGTCGATCGGCTCGCGCAGGCCGGTCAGGCCGCTCGCGGCCACGGCGCGTCCCGAGGTCGTCGCGGCGTTGCTGGACCTCGTCGCCGCCGGCCGGCTGGCCCCGATGGTCGAGCGGGTGTGGGGGTTCGCCGAGGCCCCGGCCGCGCTCGCGCACCTGGAGGCGGGGCACGCGGCGGGCAAGACGGTGGTCCGCATCGACGGCTGACGCCCTGCTCGGCCGACGCGGTCGGACGGACGGGCCGGCGGTGCTGGCGGTGCCGGGGCCCGGGGTGAGAGAATGGACGGCGGCGTGCCCGTGTCGCATCTTCCCGCACTCCTCGATGAGCATCCTCGCCGAGTGCCGGTCGAAGGACCGCCGGGCCCCTGGACAGCGTCCGCCGCATCCCTTTCCAGAGGAGCATCCATGTCGACGCCCGAGACCACGACCATCTCCCCGGCCGTTCCCCGAGTCCAGCAGCACCGGCGGTACCTCATGTGCCGCCCGGAGCACTTCACGGTCAGCTACACCATCAACCCCTGGATGGAGCCGGCCAACCCGACCGACACCGCCAAGGCCGTCGCCCAGTGGCAGCGGCTGTACGACCTGTACATCGAGCTCGGGCACGAGGTCGAGCTGATCGATCCTCTCGCGGGCTACCCCGACATGGTCTACACGGCCAACGGCGGCTTCGTGATCGGCGGACGGGCCTACGTCCCCAAGTTCCGCTTCCAGGAGCGGGCCGGCGAGGCCCCCGCCTTCGCCGACTGGTTCCGTGCGAACGGCTTCGACACGGTCGAGCCGGAGGAGGTCAACGAGGGCGAGGGCGACTTCCTGCTCGCGGGCGACGTGATCCTGGCCGGGACCGGCTTCCGCTCCACCGGAGACAGCCACCGCGAGGTCGGAGAGGTCTTCGGGCGCGAGGTCGTCTCGCTGAACCTCGTCGACCCCCGCTTCTACCACCTCGACACGGCGCTGACGGTGCTCGACCCCGTGGTCGGGGCGGAGAACGGCGGCCCTGAGCGCGCGAACATCGCCTACCTCCCGCACGCATTCGACGATGCCAGCCGCGCGATCCTGGAGGAGCGCTTCCCCGACGCGATCCTCGTCTCGGACGAGGACGGCGCGGTGTTCGGGCTCAACTCCGCCAGCGACGGCCTCAACGTGATCATCTCGCCTCGGGCCATCGGCTTCGAGAGGCAGCTGCGCGAGCGCGGCTACAACCCGATCACGGTGGACCTCTCCGAGCTCCTCCTCGGCGGGGGCGGGATCAAGTGCTGCACGCTGGAACTGCGCGGTGCCTGATGACCGGTTCGCACGCTGTGGCTGAGCCCGGGGTCGGCAACGAGCCCCACGTCGCCGAGAACTATCACCCGCTGCCGGTGACGATCGCCCGCGGCGAGGGCGCCTGGGTCACCGACACCGAGGGCAAACGGTATCTCGACCTCCTCGCCGCCTACTCGGCCGTGAACTTCGGCCACCGCCATCCGGCCCTCGTCGCGGCGCTCCAGGAGCAGCTCGAACGGATCACGCTCACCAGCCGCGCGTTCCGCAACGATCGGCTGGAGCCGTTTGCGGCGGCGCTGGCGAGGCTCTGCGGCAAGGACCTGGTGCTGCCGATGAACACCGGCGCCGAGGCGGTGGAGACCGGTGTCAAGGTCGCCCGGGCCTGGGGGTACCGGGTCAAGGGCATCCCGGAGGGACAGGCGCGGATCGTCGTGGCCGCGGGCAACTTCCACGGCCGTACGACGACGATCGTGGGCTTCAGCGATGACGCCTCCGCGCGCGATGGCTTCGGTCCGTTCACGCCCGGGTTCGACGTGGTCCCCTACGGAGACGCCGAGGCGATCGTCGCCGCGGTCACCGATGAGACCGCCGCGGTGCTGGTCGAGCCGGTCCAGGGCGAGGCCGGGGTGATCGTCCCGCCGGAGGGGTACCTCCGCCGGATCCGCGAGATCTGCACCGAGCGGAACGTGCTCTTCATCGCGGACGAGATCCAGTCCGGCCTCGGGCGCGTGGGCGAGACCTTCGCCTGTGACCGTGAGGGAGTCGTGCCGGATCTGTATCTGCTGGGCAAGGCGCTGGGCGGCGGGATACTCCCGGTCTCCGCGGTCGTCGGCGATCGGGACGTTCTCGGGGTCATCCGCCCCGGTGAGCACGGCTCGACGTTCGGCGGGAACCCGCTGGCCGCGGCCGTGGGCCTGCGCGTGGTGGAGATGCTCGAGTCCGGGGAGTTCCAGGAACGGGCGAAGGCCCTCGGCGACCATCTGCGTGCCGGGCTGGAGCCGTTCCTCGGCCACGGTGCGACCGAGGTCCGGGTCGTCGGGCTCTGGGCCGGTGTCGACATCGACCCGGCGCTGGGCACCGGACGCGAGATCGCCGAGCGTCTGCTCGAGCGCGGCGTGCTCGTGAAGGACACGCACGGGCAGACCATCCGCATCGCGCCCCCGATCGTGATCCGCCCGACGGAGATCGACTGGGCGCTGGAGCAGCTGCGCGTGGTGCTCACCCCCTGAGGCGGGCCCTCCCCCTCTGCGCCCGGCGCGGTGGGGGAGGCCGCGCGTCCCGCCGTTCGGGGCGCGGGGTGGCGTGCGGGGTGGCGTGGTCGCCCGTCCACGTCGGGGCGAGGCAACGGCGGGGGCCCCGTCAACCGAATCAGATGGCTGAGGAATATCCGGATGGCCGGGCGTCCGCGGCGGAATTCTCGGCCATCCGGGTGATTCCCAGCCATCTGAACGTCCTCGGGCCGCCGCGCTCAGGGCGCGGGGCGCTCGGCGCGGTGCGCCTCCCACTCGTCGATGAGCTGCGGCATCCGCCTCGCCATGAAGCGGAAGAACTCGGCCATCTCGTCGGCGCGGTCGCGGGCCGCGTGGTCGTCGTCGTGCGCGAGCCCGATCGCCTCGATGTGCGCGGCGAGGCGATCGTAGATCGGTCCGTTGTTCGTCATCAGCCCGTACCAGGTGTCGGGGACGATCACGTAGCGGTCGCGTCGCTCCTCCGGCCGCGACACCCGGCGCACCACCTGGATCGTCTGCAGGTAGCGCACCGCTCCGGACACGGCCGCGGCGCTCACGCCCAGGCGCACGGCGAGGTCCGCCGCGGTGTATCCCTCGGCGGGCGCGGCGATCAGGGCCATCATCACGCGCCCCGGCATCCGGGGAAAGCCGACGCCGGCGATCATCGCCGCCGCCTCCTCGGCGGCGTCGATCCCGAGGTGCTCTTCCGTGCCGGTGGCTTCCGTCGGGGCCGTCTTCCGTGCCGGGGACTTCGGCCGGGGGGTCTCGGGAGGGTGAGGGGTCATGGTCTCTCCATCCTGCCCCGGATCGGCCGAACGCCCGGGCGTCGGCCGATCCGGGGCCTGTCAGCCTGCGGGGTGAAGCTCCCGGCAGCGCATGAGCATGAGCGCGCCGCCGGAGCCGATGACGGCCACGGCCAGCAGCCACCACAGGCCCTTGACGTCGACGCCGTCGCCGGACAGGAGGGGAGCCTGCGCGAACGGCGAAAGGCTCGTCACCTCCTCGGCGGCGCCGAGCAGAGGCCCGAACAGACCCAGCATGAGCGCGACGAGCACGAGTGCCCAGCTCAGGGCGACCGCTCCGCGCGGCATGAGCACGAACAGCAGCGCGGCCACCGCCAGGAACACCCCGGCGGCCAGCGCCTGGCCGAGGCCGGCGACGAGCGCGTCCTGGACGAGGCTCCATGCCTCGCCCCGTCCGACCACCCCGAGCAGGGATCCCAGGATCGCCATGCCCGCGGTGGCGACGACAGCGATCAGGGCGACGGCCAGGTAGCCGGCGAGCCAGCGGACCCGCGCGACCGCGGTCGCGAGCAGCGCCTCGGCGGTGCCGTGGGCCTCCTCCTGGCGGGCGCGGCTGATCGTCTGCACGGCGGCGCAGGCGGCGAGCACGCCGACGATCGTGTAGAAGATCACCACCATGCCCTGTTCCAGGTTCCCGTCCTTGGCCATGGCCTCGAAGATCCGTTGCACGCTGGGCAGCTGGGAGCCGATCGAGGAGATGACGGAGGCCAGGCTGGTCGCGAGGAGTCCGGTGAGGAACCCGCCCACCGCCCAGCCGAGGGTCGCGCCGCCGGTGAGGCGCCAGACCAGGCCGAGCGGCGAAGACAGCCCGGGGCCGGCGTGCACGCGTCCCGCCCGCTCCGGCACGAGTCCCTCGCCGAGGTCGCGCGTGCTCTGCAGCACGAGCGAGAAGGCGACCAGGAAGAGGCCGAGGGCTGCCGGCAGCAGCGCGAGGCCGATCGCGTCGTCCGCGAACGGCCGGCTGTTCTCCGCCCATCCGAACGGCGAGATCCAGGCGAGCCCGCTGCTCTCCATGCGGGTGAGCGTGGCGTCCGGGGTCCCGATGGCGTTGCCGAGGCCGGCGATCACGAAGGCGGCCATGAGGACCCACACCGCCAGGGAGTTCGCGCCGCGGGAGGTTCGCATGAGCTGTCCTGCCGTGAACGCGACGCCGAGGAGGCAGACGCCCACGCCCGCGGTCGCCGTGCCTGAGACGACGGAGCCGGCCAGGGGGAACCCGGACCCCGTGAAGACCGCGGCCGTCAGGGCGCCGAGCACGATGTTCGCGGCCAGGCCGTGGACGATCGTGGCGACGAGCGGCCGCAGGCGCGCGGCAGAGGTGGCGGCGAGCAGCTCGCTGCGGCCCTGCTCCTCGTCGCCGCGCGTGTGCCGCACGGCGAGGAAGACGCTCATGAACGCCGCCATCATGGCGAGGAAGGGCAGGATGAGGAAGAGCGTGAACTCCTCCTCGCCCGCGCCGGAGGGGAGGCCCCGGAACATCAGGATCACGGGGTTCGCCATGACCGTGGCGAGCAGCTCGGTCCGCTCCTGCTCGGTGCCGTAGGACGAGGCCGCGCCGCTCACCGCGGCGCCGGCGAGGGCCGCGGTGCCGAGGATCCACAGCGGCAGCTGGACACGATCGCGGCGGATCCGTTGCCGCAGGAGCGTGCGCAGGGGAGCGCCGGAGGAGCGCCGGGCGGCAGGGGGCGAGGCGTACATCAGCGTGCCGTCCTCTCGTGCGCACGCCGTGCCGCACGGGTGCCCGGCACGCTCGGTCCGTCGTCGTCCCGGCCTGCCGTCGATCCCACTCCCTCCAGCACGGCGAGGTCGTCGCCGTAGTGCCGCAGGAAGAGCTCCTCCAGCGAGGGCGGCTCGATCCGCAACCCCTCGACCTGCCGCGCCGCGAGGGCGGGCAGGACCAGCGGCACCTGGTCGCTGTCGACGGTGAAACGGGCTCGGCCGTCCTCGATCGCGCCGTCGTGGGCTCCGGGAATGCCGTCGAGCGCCGAGGGGCCGGCGGCGGCGAACGACACCTCGGTCCGGGTCAGATGCCGCAGGTCGGCGAGGGAACCGGCCTCCACGATCGTCCCTGCGCGGATGATCGAGACACGGTCGCAGAGCTGTTCGACCTCGGACATGATGTGGCTGGAGAGCAGCACGGTGGCCCCGGCGGCCTTGACTCGGGCGACCTCGCGGCGGAACATCACCTCCATGAGCGGGTCGAGTCCGCTCGTCGGCTCGTCGAAGATGTAGAGCTCGGCGGGCACGGCGAAGGCGGCGATGAGCGCGACCTTCTGTCGGTTGCCCTTGGAGTACGCGCGGCCTTTCTTGCGGGGGTCGAACTGGAACGCCTCCTCCAGCCGGGAGCGCTCGGCGCGGTAGGCGCCGTGTCGGGTGTCCGCGTCGCGCAGCCGCGCGAGCAGGTCGATCGCCTCTCCGCCGGAGAGGTTGGGCCAGATGCTCACGTCGCCGGGAACATAGGCGAGACGTCGATGGACGGCGACGGCGGCGGTCCAGGGGTCTTCGCCGAAGACCTCAGCCGTCCCGCCGGTCTTGCGCGCCAGGCCGAGCAGGATGCGGATGGTGGTGGACTTCCCTGCGCCGTTCGGGCCGAGGAAGCCGTGCACCTGCCCCTCGTCCACCTGCAGGTCGAGGCCGTCGAGAGCGTGGACGCGGCCGTAGTGCTTCGTGAGGCCGCTCGTGCGAATGATCGCGTTCATGACCGCGAGCGTACGCGCATTTCACAAATTTGTGAAGGGAGTGAATTGGTGGATCAGAGGCGATCGACCGCCGTGACCGTGACGATGGCCTCGCCGGCCTCGTCGGAGGCATCGAGGTCCACCCGCGCCGAGATTCCCCAGTCGTGGTCGCCGGCCGGGTCGTCGAGGATCTGCCGCACGCTCCAGACGCGTGCGACGGCGGTTCGGACGCCCCTCGGTTCCTCCTCGCCGCCGCCTGCACCCGTATCGGGCGCGTCCGCGTCAGGGGAGCCCGCAGCGGTACCGCCGGTCTCGTCCAGGAGGAGGAGCGCCGTGCTCCGGGCGTCGGGGCCGGTGAGGATCTCGTCGTGCTCGGCGAAGTAGGCGTCGAGCGCGGCGTCCCAGCCGGCCGCGCCGAACTCCGGGTCCAGCGTGGCAAGGGCCTCGACGTCTTCCCTGGCAGCGAGCTGCACGCGACGGAAGAGCTCGTTGCGGACGAGGATCCGAAAGGCGCGCGCGTTGCTCGTGAGCCGTCTCGGAGCCGGAGGCACGACGGGGTCCGCGTCGTGCCTGGCGGGGCGCCCGCCCACCAGCTCTTCCCACTCGTCCAGCAGCGACGAGTCGACCTGGCGCACGAGCTCGCCGAGCCATTCGATGAGGCTCCGCAGCTCCTCCGTCTTCAGATGCTCCGGGATGGTCTGGGAGGTGGCCCGGTAGGCATCCGACAGGTAGCGCAGGACGACGCCCTCGGATCGTGCGACCTTGTACAGAGCGACGTACTCGCCGAACGACATCGCGCGCTCGTACATGTCGCGGACGACCGACTTGGGGTGGAGCGTGAAGTCACGGATCCACGGCTGCGCGGCGCCGAACGTCTCGAACGCGGCACCGAGCAGCTCCTCCAGCGGCTTCGGGTAGGTGACGTCCTCGAGCGCCTCCATGCGCTCCTCGTACTCCATGCCCTCGGCCTTCATCGCCGCGACCGCCTCGCCTCTGGCCGTGAACTCCTGCTGGCTCAAGACCGCGCGAGGGTCGTCGAGGGTCGCCTCGACGATCGAGATGGCGTCCAGCGCGAACGTCGGCGACTCGGGGTCCAGCAGCTCGAAGGCGGCGAGGGCGAAGGGCGACAGGGGCTGGTTGAGGGCGAAGTTCGGCTGCAGGTCGACGGTGAGGCGCACCTGCCCGTCCGGCGTCCGCTCGACGACGCCCGACTCGAGAAGCGTCCGGAAGACACCGATCGCGCGCAGGGCGAGCACGCGCTGCCGCGCCCGCGGCTCGTGGTTGTCGAAGACGAGGGCGCGGACGTTCGCGAAGACGTCGCCGCCCCGGCCGATCACGTTCAGCAGCATCGCGCTCGTGATCTGCATGTGCGAGGCGAGGGGCTCGGGCTCGGCGGCGACGAGCTTCCGGAACGACGGCTCGCCCCAGGAGACGAAGCCGTCCGGCGCCTTCTTCCGGATGATCTTGCGCTTCTTCTTCGGATCGTCCCCGGCCTTGCGGATCGCGGCCAGGTTCTCGGTCTCATGCTCGGGGGCCTGGGCGACGACGGTCCCCGCGGTGTCGAACCCCGCCCGTCCCGCGCGCCCGGCGATCTGGTGGAACTCGCGGGCGTTGAGCTGCCGCATCCGCGTCCCGTCGAACTTGGTGAGCGCCGTGAGCAGCACGGTGCGGATCGGGACGTTGATGCCGACGCCGAGCGTGTCGGTGCCGCAGATCACGCGGAGCAGGCCCCGCTGCGCCAGCTGCTCCACGAGGCGGCGGTATTTCGGGAGCATGCCGGCGTGGTGCACGCCGATGCCCAGGCGGAGGAGGCGTGAGAGCGTCTTGCCGAAGGCGGTGGTGAAGCGGAAGCCGCCGATGAGCGTCGCGATCTCGTCGCGCTGCTCGCGGGTGGCGATCTTGGCGCTCGCGAGGGCCTGGGCGCGCTCCATGGCCGCGGCCTGGGCGAAGTGGACGATGTAGACCGGCGCGCAGTCGGTGCTCAGCAGCTCCTCGATCGTCTCGTGGATCGGCGTCGTCTCGTAGAAGTAGTGCAGCGGCACCGGGCGCTCGACGCCGGTGACGACCGCGGTCTCGCGCGCCGTCCGCCGGGTGAGGTCGGCGGCGAGCCCTGTCACGTCGCCCAGGGTCGCCGACATGAGGACGAACTGCGCCTGGGGGAGCGAGAGCAGCGGCACCTGCCACGCCCATCCGCGGTCGGGATCGCCGTAGAAGTGGAACTCGTCCATCACGACCTGCCCGACGTCGGCCCCCGGCCCCTCGCGCAGGGCGAGATTGGCCAGGATCTCGGCCGTGCAGCAGACGATCGGGGCATCGGGGTTGACGGCCGAGTCGCCGGTGACCATGCCGACGTTCTCGGGGCCGAAGGTCTCGGCGAGGGCGAAGAACTTCTCGCTCACGAGGGCCTTGATGGGCGCTGTGTAGTAGCTCCTCCGCCGATCGGCGAGGGCCGCGAAGTGCGCGGCGACCGCGACGAGCGACTTGCCCGTCCCGGTGGGCGTCGACAGGATCAGGTTCTGCCCCGAGACGATCTCGATGACGGCCTCGTCCTGCGCGGGATACAGCGCGAACCCGGTCTTCTCCGCCCAGCCGACGAAGGCGGAGTACACGGCGTCGGGGTCGGGGCTCGACCCGTCGCCGGTGCGGAGACCGGTCGGATCGAGGCGCGCAGACATGGTCCCTCGATCATCCCATCCCCGGCGGCCGCGCGCGGCCCGGGCGTGGCCGGGGCGTGGCCGGATCCGTGCCGCGAGACTGCATCTGCATCACGAGACAGCGCTAGGTCTCGTGACGCGGATGCAGTCTCGCGCTCAAGCGGTTCGCGTGACCCGATCCGGGCGAGGACCGGAGCCGGGCGAGGAAGACCGCGGGTCAGCCCTCGCGGCGGCGGACGATCTCGGCGATCCACGCCGGAGCGAACGGCGAGGTGCAGTTCGGCGGAGTGGGGTAGTCGGCCAGCACCTGCAGGCGCTCGCCGATCGCGATCGCCCTGGCGCGATGCTCGGGGTGGTGGATGCCGATGTGGGCGAGCGTCTCGTTCATCGCCCATTGCAGCCGGCTCGGCGCGTCCTTCAGCTCGCGCTCGATCGTGTCGAGCAGGGCGTCGAGGTCCAGTCCCTCGGGCTTCTTGGCCACGCGATCGGTGGTGAGCGACCAGGCGGCGGCCCGTGCGCCCTCGTCACGGTCGTCGAGCCAGCGCAGCCGCATCTCCTCGGACAACGGGGACTTCTTCGCGACGTAGTTGACGAGCCAGTCGTGCGCCTTGGCGCTGTCGGTCGCCCGGACCATGGCGTCCAGCTCGTCGGCGGAGAAGTCGCGGGGACGGCAGATCAGGAGACCGAGCAGCTGTCCCGCCACGTCGCCGGACGCCCAGAGCTGACGGGCGAGCTCCTGATCGGTGCCGATGCGTTTTGCCACCCCCCGCATCTTGGTGAGGTTGACGCCATGGGCGTCTCCATGACGCTCGTTCACCGCGCGCGCCTTCGGGTCCTCCAGTGCGGCGAGCTCCTCGAGCGCGTCGCTGAGCGTCGTCTCTGTCATGGGGCACCTCCGCCGACAGCCTAGTTCGTCGTACGGGAAGGCTCAGAGCGCGAGGCTGCGGCGGAATGCCAGAGGGGGACGGAACGCACAAGAAAAGGGTGGCGCCCGCGGCGGCGGCTTGGCAAGATCGAACGGGTCCTGCTCGGGGGGAGCAGGAGAGGGGGACGAAGATGTCTGATCAGGTCTTCACGTATGGGGCATTGGGGCTGTATTTCGCGGGGATGCTGTTCATCGGCTACCTGGCGTTCCGCCGGACCGAGGACCACGAGGACTACATGCTCGGCGGACGGAGTCTTCCGCCGTGGATCGCCGCGCTGAGCGCGGGCGCGTCCGACATGTCCGGCTGGCTCGTGATGGGGCTGCCCGGGGCGATCTACCTCTCCGGGCTCATCGAGGCCTGGATCGCGATCGGCCTCACGATCGGCGCGTATCTCAACTGGCTCCTCGTCGCGCCGCGGCTGCGGGCGTACAGCGAGGTGTCACGCAACTCGATCACCGTCCCGAGCTTCTTCGAGAACCGGCTGCGCGACCGCACCCGGCTGCTGCGGGTGCTCTCCGGGGTCGTCATCCTCGTGTTCTTCACCCTCTACATCTCCTCCGGGATGGTCGCCGGCGGGGTGTTCTTCGAGAGCTCCTTCGGCGGCGACTACCTCGTCGGCGTTCTGCTGGTGAGCGGCGTGACGCTCGCCTACACGCTGTTCGGCGGGTTCCTCGGCGCCTCGCTCACCGACGTGGTGCAGGGGCTGATGATGGTCGTCGCGCTGATCGTCGTGCCGGTCGCGGCGGTGGTGGCGGTCGGCGGGCTCGGCGAGACGGCAGAGACCCTGGGCGAGGTCGCCCCCGGTCATCTCTCACTCCTCGGCGACACGGCGCTCACCGGGGGCACCGTGCTCGCGATCGTCTCGTCCCTCGCCTGGGGTCTCGGCTACTTCGGGCAGCCGCACATCATCGTGCGGTTCATGGCGTTGCGCAGTCCGCAGGAGGCGAAGAGCGCCCGCCGGATCGGGATCTCATGGATGGTCGTGTCGATGGCTGGAGCGGTGCTCGCGGGTCTCGTCGGCGTCGCCTACATCGCCAGGACCGGCACGGACCTGAGCAACCCCGAGACCGTCGTGCTGCTGATGTCGAAGACGCTGCTGCACCCGTTCGTCGCGGGTCTGGTGCTGGCCGCCGTGCTCGCGGCGATCATGAGCACGATCTCGAGCCAGCTCATCGTCTGCTCCTCGGCGCTCGTCGAGGACTTGTACGCGGTGTTCCGGCGGACGCCTCCGCCGCAGAAGCGCCTGGTGCTCCTGGGCCGGCTCGCCGTGCTCGTGGTCGCCGTGGTGGCGCTGATCCTCGCGCTGAGCCCGAACGACACGATCCTCGGCCTCGTCTCGTTCGCCTGGGCCGGGTTCGGTGCGGCCTTCGGCCCGGTGATCCTGCTCAGTCTCTTCTGGCGTCGGCTGACGACCGCGGGCGCTCTGGCGGGGATGTCCGTCGGCGCAGCGACCGTCTTCCTCTGGAAGGCGCTGGACACGGGCCTCTACGAGCTGCTCCCGGCGTTCGTCCTGGGGTTCGTCGCGGCCGTGGCGATCAGTCTCCTCACCTATCGGCATGACGACGAGATCCAGCGGGAGTTCACCGAGACCGGCACGCTGCTCGCTCTCCCGCGGCCCCATGCCGTCGGTGACACCCCCTGAGCGCCCTCTCGGGGCGCTCTCCCGCCCGAGGCCCCTCCTGTCCGGGGCCCCTCCTGTCCGAGACGCCGGCCGGAGGAGGTCGGTTCCCGTCGCGAACTCTGTCGTTCCTTTCCGGATAGAGCGACAGATTTCGCGAGGGGAAACGGTGGGGGAGCCGGGGCGAGGTCGGGCAGGCGTGTGGGAGGGGAGCCGACGAGGCGGGGCCGGGCAGGTCTGGGCCGGGCGGGCCGGGTCAGGAGAGGAGCGTGATCCCGCGCTCCTCGAGCTCGCGGAGAGCGGCCTCCTTCGTGTCTCCGCGCCGCGGCGAGCGATCGACGACGACGCCGGCGACGGCGTCGAGGGGGAGCACGGAGAAGCGGGAGGCGGCCCCGATCTTCTCGTCGCTCGCGAGCACGTAGGTCTCCGCGGCACGCGCGGCGAGCGCCCGCTTCATCGCCGCCTCGTCCGGGTCTCCCGTCGTGAGTCCCGCCGTCGGGTGGACGCCGGTGACGCCGAGGAGGAAGAGGTCGGCACTGATCGCGCTCGCCGCCTCGACCGCCGCCGCCCCGCAGGCGACCGCCGAATGCTTGAAGAGACGCCCGCCGAGGAGGAACACGTCGGCGGTATGGTCCAGCAGCGCCGCGGCGACGGTAGGGCTGTGCGTCACGACGGTGCAGTCGAGGGATCGTGGGAGGGCCGCGACGACGGCCAGCGCGGTCGTGCCGCCGTCGAGGATGACCGTCGCTCCTGGACGGACGAGGGCGGCGGCGGTTGCGGCGACCCCGCGTTTGCTCTCGGCGGCGACCGTGGTCCTGGTCGCGTAGTCGGCGATGGCGGGCGAGGCCGGCAGCGCTCCGCCGTAGACGCGGACGGCGAGGCCGGCGTCGTCGAGCTCGCGCAGATCGCGACGGATGCTGTCCTCGGAGAGGCCCAGCTCGGCGGCGATCTCCTTCGCGACGAGGCGTCCGTCGCGGCGGAGGCGATCGAGGAGCAGTTCTCGGCGGGCGGCAGCCAGCATTCCGATTCCTTCCTGTTCTTTCACGATTGTGCACTATGGTGGCGGGATGAGCAAACCGATGCTGATCCTGATCGCCGGCCCCTACGCGTCCGGCACCGATGGCGATCCCGCGCTGATGGCGCGGAACCTGAAGCGGCTCGAGGAGGCGGCCTGGCCGATCTTCGAGGCCGGTCATATCCCGATGATCGGGGAGTGGGTCGCCCTTCCCGTCCTGTCCAGCGCCGGCGCGAGCGGTCCGGACGATCCTCTCGCCGCGAAGGTCATGTATCCCACGGCCGAGCGCCTTCTCCAGCATTGCGACGCGGTGCTGCGGCTCCCCGGCGAGTCCCGCGGCGCCGACCAGGACGTGGCGATCGCCCGCGAGCGGGGGCTCCCGGTCTACTCCTCCGTCGCTGAGATCCCCCGCGCCTGAAGTCGACCGCCGCGTCTCCGCGCCGCGCGGCGCGCCCCGGTGGTCGCTCCCTCCCTGCTTCCCCGGCCGTCGCTCCCTCCCGTCGCGTCGCGCCTATCCGTTCCCGTCTCGAAAAATGTCGGCATTCCGGGGATTTGACGACAGATTTCGCGACGGGAGGTGAAGACGGGCGGGATGCGGCGACGGGAGGGACGGGCCGGGCCGGGCCGGGTCGGCGGGAGCCGGCGGACGGAGCCGGGGGCGGGAGGGACGGGCGAGATCAGTCCTCGGCGCGGAGCTCGCCGTGGATGCGGCGGAGGTCCTCCATGAGCGAGCCGATGAGGATCCAGTGGTCCGAGGACGGCGGGCGCAGCGCGAGCGGGGCCGTCAGCGCGGGGACGGCGGAGGTCAGCGGCTCCGGCTCCGGGGAGACCTCGGCGAGCTGCACGGCCAGCCGCACGTCGTGCCCGGCGCGGCGCAGCTGCTCGGCGATCGCGCCGAGGGCGGGCTCCTCCGCGAGCGTGTCGTCATAGTGGTCGAGGTACGCGCGGGTCATGCCGATCACCTGCGTGACGATCGGGCTGAGCCGGTCGAGCAGGGCGCGCGCCGCGCGCAGCTCGTCGCGGTGCGCGGATCGGCGGGGGTTGAGCGAGAGCGACTCCTCGCCGGCCGCCACCGACGCCTCGGCCGCCTCCTTCATCGGCCGGAGGAGGCGGGCCTCGAGCAGCAGCTCTTCGCGCCGTGCCGGCGGCTGCACGGCGGGGAGGGCGTCGGCCAGGCGGTCGAGGGTCGCGGCGAGCTCGCCTCCCAGCAGCGCGATGTCGCGGCGGGCGGGGGCGACGAGCACCGGCGGCACGATGAGCACGTTGACCACGATCCCGATCGCGGCGCCGATGAGCGTCTCCACGATCCGGTCGATCGCGTATGCGGGGCTCGAAGAGCCGAGCGCGAGGACGAGCATCGCCGAGATGGCCACCTGGTTCCCGGTTCCGGGGGTGGCCTTGAATGCCCAGGCCACGAGCATCGCGACGACGACGGCGAGGAGCACGGTCCCGTTCTGGGTGCCCAGGAGGAGGTTGAGGAGCATCGCGATCACGACGCCGGCGATCACGCCGATGCTGCGCTCGATCGCTTTGGCGAGCGACTGGTTCACGCTCGGCTGCACGACCAGCAGAGCGGCGATCGCGGCGAAGACGGGAAGGGGTCCCGGCACGACGGCTCCGGCGACGAGCCAGGCCGCGATGGTCGCCGCCGCGGACTTGGCGACCTGCAGCAGCGGGGCGCGCTTGGCGGCGCGGATCGCGGCGGACATGCCCATGGCTCCACGGTAGCCGCGGGACCGCGGTCTCAGACGATCGCCCCGGTTCCTCCGTCTCCGTCGCCGGAAAGATAAGGCATCTGCCCGATGAGCGGAGGGGGCCTTAGCGCGAAGAGTAAGGGGACAGAGAACCAAGGAGACAGAGCACCAAGGAGCTCACGATGTTCGAGCAGCACCCCTCCCTCACCTACCGCGTCTCGCAGCTCGAGATCGCCCAGGCCGCCGAGCGTGCCCGCGTCATCGCGGAGAACGCCGACCGGCTCCCACCGCGTCGCGGCCTGCTGACCCGGCTCCGCGACGCCTCGGCACGCCGGCGTGCGTCGCGGGGCCCGGCGGCCTCGCCCGCCGCGGACGTCCGGCCGGCTCCGGCCGCGGCGAGCACGGCGCCGGTCCCCACGACCTCCCCGACCGCGGCGACCTCCTGCGCCGCTTCGCCGCGTCTCGCCCCCGGGCGGTCCGCGGCCTCCCGCCCCGCCCCCGTCGCCTCTCGAGCGACCGCTTCCCGTTCGGTGTGACGGCGGGGGACGGGGCGGCTCCTGCCCGGCTCGACGGCAGGGCCGAAGCCGCGCACGTCCGGCCGGCCCGAGGGTGGGGGCCGGGCCCGCGCGGAGGACGGCGGGCGGCGTCGGCCGGCGTGGCCGCGGCCGCCCCGGATGTCGGTGGCCGGTGGCACGATGAGGGCATGGCCCTCACCGCCCCGACCGTCGAGATGATCGGCCGCGACGCCGAGCTCGACGTCCTGCGGACGGCGCTCGATCGTGCGTCGGCCGGGCAGTCCGGCGCGCTGCTCGTGGCGGGCGAGGCGGGGATCGGCAAGTCGCGTCTGCTGCGGGAGTTCGGCGCGCGGGTCGGGGACGCGGCGACCGTCCTCGTCGGCTGGTGCCTGGACTACGGCTCCACGCCCGCGCCGTACGGTCCTCTCCCCGCGATCCTCCGCGGGGTCCTGGCCGAGCTGGGCGACGAGGCCGAGACGGCGGCGGGGCCGGGGCGCGAGGCGCTGCGCCTGCTCCTGCCGGAGCGGGGCGACGGCCCGGTCGACCGTTCGGCGGTGGGACCGGAAGGGCTCGGCGAGGTCATCGCGAACCTGCTCGAGGCGGCCGCCGAGCGCCGTCCGCTCGTGATCGTCGTCGAAGACCTGCACTGGGCCGACGCGGCCACCCTCTCCATGCTGTCCTTCCTCCTCCGTGCGCTCATGGGGCGTCGGGTGCTCTTCCTCTTCACCTGCCGCATCGACGAGGTGCGGCGAGGGGGTCCGGTGCGGGGCTTCCTCGTCGAGGCCGAGCGCGCCCGCCTGCTCGACAGGGTCGCCCTGCGGCGGCTGGACCCGGTCGCGGTGCGGCAGATGGTGCAGGAGATCAGCGGCCCGGTCGATGAAGCCGCTCTCGCACGGCTCCTGGAGCGCAGCGAGGGCGTGCCGTTCTTCGTCGAGGAGCTCGCGTGCAACGCTCTGGGACCGATCCCCGACACGTTGCGCGACGTGCTCCTGGTGCGATTCGATCTGCTCGGGGACGACGCCAAGCGCGTGGTCCGCACGGTGTCCGGCTCGGACGGAGCCGTGCCGCACCGTCTGCTCTCGGCGCTCGCCGGCCTGCCCGACGACCGCCTCGACGAAGCCGTCCGCGAGGCGGCGAACTCCGCGATCCTCGCGGTCCTCGACGGCGAGGCCTACGGCTTCCGGCACGCCCTGCTGCGCGAGGCGGTGCACGACGACCTGCTCCCGGGCGAGCGGGCCCGCCTGCACCGCGCCTACGCCGAAGCGCTGGAGGGCACGGCTCCGGCGTCCGCCCTCGCCTTCCACTGGCACCAGGCGCACGACCCGCATCGGGCCCTCGTGTCCGCGGTCGACGCCATGCAGCAGGCGAAGACCAGCTACGCCTTCTCCACCGCGGCACGGTTCGGCGAGCTCGCGCTCGAGCTGTGGGAACAGGTGCCCGCCGCCGAGGCCGCGGTGGGGATCGACCGTGTGACCCTGCTCGCGCGGCTCGGATCGATCCTGCGCAACGCCGGCGACGGCGAGCGGGCGCTCACGGTCGTGGATCTCGCGCTCGCCGAGGCGGACCCTGTGACCACCGACCCGGCGGCGTACGTGCGACTGCTCCGCGACAAGGCGCTCTATCTGCAGAACCTCGGCCGGCCGGGCTCGGTCGAGCTGCTGCGCGAGGGGCTGGCGGTGATGGACGGGCGGGTGGACGACGACCGTCTGCGCGCCACCATGCTCAACTACCTCGCCGGCCGGCACCTGACCGGCGGCCGATCCGAGGAGGCGGTCGCGACCGCCGACGAGGCGTTCCGGCTCGCCGAGCGCATCGGCGACGACGCCGCGATGTCCGTGGCAGCGAACCTGCGCGGGAGCAGCCGCGTGCATCTGGGGCAGGTGGCCGAGGGGCTGGCGGACTACCGGTTGTCCTGGGAATGCGCGGTCGACCACGATCCCCGGCTGCGCTACCGCGTCAACTACTCCGACGCCCTGCGCACGCTCGGCCGGTACCGCGAGGCGGTCCGGGTGGCCGAAGAGGGGATCGCGCACGCCCGTCGGCTGGGGATCGAGCGCACGACCGGCTCGATCATGACCCAGAACATGGTCGAGCCGCTTCTGGAGCTCGGTGAGATCGACCGGGTCGAGGAGCTTCTCGCGAAAGACCTCACGATGCGCACGCTCCGCATCTTCCGCGTCTACACGACGGTCTCCCGCATCCGTGCCCTCGCCTGGCGCGGGCGGATCGACGAGGCGCGGAGCCTTCGAGACGAATGGCACGCGACATTCGAGGCGGCCGGGGCCGTCGAGCGGCAGATCTGGTACTCGGTGCGTGCGGCCGACCTCTCGGTCACACTCGCGGCGGGCGATCTCGCCGGCGCCCGCGAGCTGCTGCGGGCGCTCGAGGCCGATCCGGGGCCGCGGCTGGGACATGAGGCTCGGATGCTGCTCGACGGCGGCTGGGTCGTCGCGAGCCTCCGCGCCCGAGGAGATGACGCCGCAGCGGCAGAGACCGCGGCGGTGGTGCGCCGCGCCTGGGACGCCCTTCCCGCCGAGCTCCGCCGGGCGGAGTGGCGGGCGATGCTCGCCGCGATGCTGGACCCCTCGCCGTCCGGGGTGCGCGAGGCGGTGCGCATCGCCGACGGAGAGGACATGCCCGCGGTGTTCCGGGTGCTCCTGCGGCGCGAGCTCGTCCGACTGCTCGTGACGTCCGGCGCCCGTGCCGATCGCGCGGTGGCGGCGGAGGAGGTGTCGATCGCCGCGGAGATCGCGGAGCGGATCGGTCACGCCGGGCTGCGGCGCGAGATCGCGGCGATCGCGGACGCGACCGGTCTCGCCGGCCCGCTCGCCGGCCGCGCCGATGGCGAGACTCGTTCGGCGGGGCCGGACCCCAGCGCGCTCACGGCTCGTGAACAGCAGGTGCTGGAGCTGATCGCGGAGGGGCTCAGCAACCGACAGATCGGGGAGCGGCTGTTCATCAGCGCCAAGACCGCGAGCGTGCACGTCTCGGCCATCCTGCGCAAGCTCGGCGTCGCCACGCGCACCGAGGCCGCGGTCGCCGCCTCCCGTCGGGGGTGATCCCGACGTCCCGGAAGGGTCAGGCCGCGACCCTCCCGTTGCCCGAGCGCCGCCGAAGCGCGGGTCAGGCCTCGGCGCGGCCTTCCCTCCAGTAGCCCATGAAGGCGATCGAACGACGATCGATACCGAGATCCCGGACGAGGTGGCGGCGGAGGGCGGTGATCGTCCCCGCCTCGCCGGCGAGCCAGGCGTATTCGCCACCGGAGACCCGATCGGGGACCTCCCACAGCACCTCGTCCTCATCCGGCTCGGCGAACTCCTCCGCGACCGGAGCGAGCGTCGCGACGCCCCCTCCGGTGCTCTCCTGGCTCGCCGAGCGTCTGGTCGAGGCGGTGGCGGCCGAGTCCGCGGCCCGTAGGGCCGGTGCTCGTCTTGCCGTGTCGGCGAGATGCGCCGCGCGCTCCTGCCCCCAGGCGTGCACGGCGGCGCTCAGGCGCACGCCGTGGGCGGCGGAGCCGCGAGCGAGCCAGGTCACGGCGACACCGGCCGGGGCGGAGAGCGGCAGGGCATCGGCCTCGGTCGGCACCTCGGCCAGCACCTGTCCCGTCGCATCGGCCGGAAGCGACTCGACGATCGCGCAGATGGCGGGGACGGCGGTCTCGTCGCCGGCGATGAGCAGCGTCGTCGCCTCTCCGGGATGCCATTCGATCCCCCCGTCGTGCCCTTCGACCCGCGCGTCCGGCCCGACGACGGCGAGGACGTCGCCCACGGCGGCCGCGGTGGCCCAGGCCGACGCCGGGCCTGACGTGCCGTGCAGGACGAAGTCGACGTCGATCTCGCGCTCCTCGGGGCGCACCGCGCGGACCGTGTAGGTGCGCACGGGGTTGCGCTGCGCGTCAGGGAGCTCGCGCCATCGGCGGTACCACTCGGTCATCGACTGCGACTCGTCGAACTGCCCGACGTCGGTGAACGAGCCGTCCCCGAAGGGGATCATCACCTTGATGCGCTGATCCAGGCCGTCGGTCCCGAACCACTGCAGATCGTCGCCGTGGAGCGTGATCCGGGTGAAGTGGGGGGAGAGCGGCGTGAGGCGGGCGACGGTCGTTCGGTACGTGCGATAGGGATGACTCACCCCGCCAGTATAGGTTAGGATGCCCTAATATGACCACCGCGCCCCTCCCCCCACCCCCGAGATCGGCGAGCTCAGCGCCGAGAACCTCGCGCTGCGCTACGGGCGGATCCCCGTGGTGCACGACGTCTCGCTCCGGTTGCGCCCCGGAGCGGTGACGGCGCTCGTCGGCCCCAACGGCAGCGGCAAGTCCACGCTCCTGCGGGCGATCGCCCGCCTGCACCGGGTCGAGACAGGCTCGGTCCGGATCGGTGCCGACGCAGGAGGGGCACGCGATGTCGAGACCCTCTCCGCCCGCGAGTTCGCGCGGACGGTGGCGATGCTGTCGCAGTCCCGCCCGCACCCCTCGGGCCTTGAGGTGCGCGATGTGGTGACCCACGGGCGCCATCCTCATCGTGGTCGTTTCGCGGGTCTGACCGTGGACGACCGGAACGCGATCGACCGAGCCCTCTCCCTCACCGGGCTCGTCGAGATGGCCCACCGTCCGGTGGACGAGCTCTCCGGGGGCGAGCTGCAGCGCGTCTGGCTGGCGACCTCTCTCGCCCAGGACACCGGCATCCTGCTCCTCGACGAGCCCACGAACCATCTCGACCTGCGCTATCAGATCGAGACGCTCGATCTCGTGCGCGACCTTGCCGATCGAGGGACGGCCCTCGGCGTGGTGCTGCACGATCTCGGCCATGCCGCCGAGGTGGCCGACGAGGTGGTGCTCCTCCATCGCGGCCGGGTGCATGCCACCGGCGACCCCGTCTCGGTGCTCACCGGCGAGAACCTGTCGCCGGTCTACGGGCTGCACATCGACACGGTCGTCGACGCCGAGACGGGCCGGGTGCGCGTGATCCCGCGTGGTCGCCATCACGGTCGTCGTCCGAGCGTCGCCGCGCCGGCCGAGTGGGCGCAGCCCGTCCCTGTCGGCCGGTGAGGGTCTGCCCGAGCCACCCCTGCCTCCTGCCCGCCCTCCCCGACATCGACCACACCCCCGGGCGCCCGCGTGCCCGCCTTCCGAGACGGAGTCCCCATGAAGAAGCCCCTCGCCGTCGTCGCCGCCCTCGGCGCGCTCGCTCTCGCCCTCACCGCCTGCGGCACGACCCAGCCGTCCTCCTCGGCGCCGACCTCTTCCCCGGCGACCGCGACCGGCCAGGGCTGCGCCGAGGACACGACCACGACCGCGACCGGGCCGGTCTCGCTCACCGACTCCTTGGGCCGCACCGTGCAGCTCGATCGCCCCGCGTCGCGTGTCGCCGCCCTGGAATGGCAGCAGATCGAGGACGTGCTCTCCCTGTGCCTCACCCCGGTGGCCGTCGCTGACGCCGACGGGTACCGGCTCTGGGACACCGCGGAGGAGCTGCCGGAGGACGTCCCCTCGGTCGGCACCCGGCAGGAGCCGAACCTCGACGCGCTGTTCCAGGCCAAGCCCGACCTTGTGGTCGTCGAGGCGAGCACCCCCGACGCCCCGATCATCGCGCAGCTGGAGAAGTACGGCGTCCCCGTCCTCGCCACGACCGGCGCGGACGCCGCCGATCCTGTCCGGGAGATGACGGACACGTTCGAGCTGATCGCCGCCGCCACTGGACGCGAGGAGCGCGCGAAGGCCGTGATCGGCGAGTTCGAGCAGCATCTCGCCGAGGCTGAGAAGAAGGTCGCCGCCGCGAGGCCCGTCACCACCGACTTCGTCTTCTTCGACGGGTGGGTCGATGGCGGGAACGTCTCGCTGCGTCCCTTCGGGCAGGGGTCGCTGGTGGGCGAGATCGGGGAGCGGCTGGGCCTCACCAACGCGTGGAAGGGCGAGGTCGACCCGGCGTACGGGCTCGGCGCGACGGACATCGAGGGGATGACGACCATCGGCGACGCCAGCCTCTTCTACACCGGCACCGAGGATCCGGACTCGGAGAGCTTCGTCGAGGCGGCGAAGAAGAACCCCGCCTGGGCGTCGATCCCCGCGGTCAAGGACGGACGGGTGACCGCGTTCCCCCGCGGGATCTGGACCTTCGGCGGCCCGCGCTCGGCCACGCAGATCGTCGACGCCTTCGTCGGCGTGCTGACCAAGTGACCGCGGGGCCGTCCGCCGTCGAGCCGGGCCGGGACACGGCCGCCGTCGGGGAAAGCGCCGGGGATCGTCGAGGTGTGCTCAATCCCCGCGGGAGGGCGGGTGAGGCGCCGGGGACGCCCGCGGGCGGCGGCTCGACCGGCGCGGCGGTGGCCGTGCTCGTCGGACTCGCGCTGGCTCTCGTCCTCGTCGCCTGCTGGCACCTGACGCAGGGCACGAGCGGAGCGGTCTTCGCGGACCCCGAGATCCTCCTCGGCTCCCGTATCCCTCGCCTCGCCGCAGGCGTCGCCGTGGGCGTCGCCCTGGGCGCGGCGGGGATCCTCATGCAGTCGCTCTCGCGCAACTCCCTCGCCTCGCCCGACACGCTGGGGGTCACGGCCGGCTCGTACTTCGCCGTCACGGCGGCCACGGCCTTCGGCGTGAGCGTGCCGATCTGGGCGTCGGGGGCGGTCGCGTTCGCCGGCGGCCTGCTCGCCGCCGCGCTCGTGCTCGGGATCGCGGGAGGCGCCGGCTCGTCGACGACGCGCCTCGTGCTCGCGGGGTCTGCTCTCGCCCTCGCGCTCCAAGCGGGGACCTCGACGCTCCTGATCCTCTTCGAGGAGCAGACCAAGGGGCTGCTGGCGTGGGGGAGCGGCAGCCTGTCGCAGCTGGGCCTGGAGGCCTTCCTCCGGGCGGCCCCCGTGGTCCTCGGCGCCCTCGCGCTGTCGATGGTCCTCGCCCGTCGGCTGGACGTGTTGTCCCTCGGCGACGACACCGCGTCGTCGCTCGGGGTGCCTGTCCGTTCCACCCGCGTGGCCGGGATCCTCCTCTCCGTCGTCCTCACCGCGACGGCCGTGACCCTCGCCGGCCCCATCGGCTTCGTCGGGCTCTGTGCGCCGGTGCTCGCACGGCTCCTCTCCCGCCTCGTGCCCGCGCTCGGGCGGCACGTGCTGCTGCTCCCCGCAGCCGGGCTGATCGGTGCGATCGTCGTGATCCTGGCGGACGCCCTGCTGCGCGCGCTCATCGGCGCCGAGGGGGCGATCGCGGTCCCGACCGGCGTCGCGACCACCGTGCTCGGCGGGATCGTCCTCGTCGCGATGGCACGCCGGCTGCGCGACGCGGGTCCCACTCGCCGTCCCCCGTCGGTGCGCTTCGGGGTACGAGGACCGCGCGTGTTCCGGGTCGTGCTGGTCGCGGGTCTTGTCGCCCTGTGCGCGGTGATCGTGGGCGGGCTCCTCGTCGGCAGCACCCCGCTCCTCACCGGAGACGTGCTGCTGTGGCTGCAGGGCCATGCGCCGCCGGAGATCGCCTTCGCGCTGGACGAACGCGCGCCGCGCGTGGTGGCGGCGGTGACGGCGGGAGCAGCCCTCGCCCTGGCCGGCGCGGTGACGCAGTCGGTGAGCCGCAACCCGCTGGCGGACCCGAGCCTCCTGGGCATCACCGGAGGCGCAGGGCTGGGTGCCGTTCTCATCGTGACGAGCGCGGCCGCGTCGACCTTCGGGATGCTCGTCGCGGCGGTCGTGGGGGCGCTGCTGGCCTTCGTGCTCGTCTATGGTCTGGCCTGGCGCGGAGGGATCAGCGCGGACCGGTTCGTGCTCATCGGCATCGGCGTCTCCTACGGGGCGATCTCGCTCACGACCTTCGTCCTGCTGCGGAGCAATCCCTGGGACACCCCTCGTATCTACACCTGGCTCTCCGGGACGACGTACGGGCGCATCTGGGAGCAGGTGGTCCCGCTGCTCGTGGCGCTCGCGATCGCCCTCCCCGCCGTCCTGGCCCAGCGGCGCGATCTCGACGTGGTCGCGATGGACGAGGACACGCCTCGGCTGCTGGGCGTGCCGCTCGAGCGCTCGCGCCTGACGCTGCTGCTGGTCGCCGCGGTGCTGGCCGCGCTCAGCGTCGTCGCGGTGGGCGTGGTCGGTTTCGTGGGGCTGGTGGCGCCGCACGCCGCCAGGGCGCTGGTCGGCTCCCGCAACGGGCGGGTGGTGCCGGTCTCGATGCTCCTCGGCGCCGTGCTCGTCGGAGTGGCGGACGCGGTGGGACGCACCGTGCTCGCACCCGCGCAGATCCCCGCCGGTCTCATCGTCGCGCTCCTCGGCGCCCCGTACTTCGTCTGGCTCCTCTGGCGGTCTCGCGACGCGTGAGCGGGGGCACACGGGGCGGGTCTCGACCGAGGCGTTCTCGTCCGGGCGTGCCCTGCGCCGTCCCGTCAGGAGGCGTCGAGCACCAGGCGGTAGCCCATCCCCTGCTCGGTGATCAGGTGGACGGGGGATCCGGGGACGGGCTCGAGCTTCTTCCGCAGCTGCGAGAGGTACAGCCGCAGATAGCCGGTGTCGGTCACATGCTCGGTGCCCCAGATGTCGCGCAGCAGCTCCTGCCTGGTCACGAGCGCGCCGGGATGCCGGGCGAGGTGCTCCAGGATCTGCCACTCGGTCGGGGTGAGGTGCACGCGGGATCCGGCGCGGGTGACGGACTTCGCCGAGAGGTCCACCTCCACGTCGCCGAAGACGACGATCGCCTCGGCGGGGGCGGTCGAGCGGCGCCGGGAGAGGGCGCGGAGCCGCGCGAGCAGCTCGTCGACCTGGAACGGCTTGGTCACGTAGTCGTCGGCGCCGGCGTCGAGGGCCTGGACCTTGTCGGCCGATCCCGTGCGTCCTGAGACCACGAGGATCGGCACATCGCTCCATCCGCGGATCGCCTCGATGACGCCGATCCCGTCCAGGCGCGGCATGCCGAGGTCGAGGAGGACGACGTCCGGCCGAGCCTGCGCGGCGGTCGTCACGGCGGCGGCGCCGTCGGGAACGGCGATGACGTCGTAGCCGTGCGCGGCGAGGGTGATGCGCAGAGCCCGGACGAGCTGCGGGTCGTCGTCCGCCACGAGCAGTCTCATCGTGCCGTCTCCTCTCCCGTGCCGGCGGCGTCCCCCGTGCCGGCATCGTGCCGCGGAGAGGACCCGCTGCCGTCCCGGTCGTCGGGGGCGTCCGCGGCCAGGGGGAGCGAGACGACCATCGTGAGGCCTCCGCCGGGGGTGTCCTCTGCCGTCAGCGTACCGCCCATCCCCTCGGCGAAGCCGCGGGAGAGCGCGAGGCCGAGGCCGAGTCCGGTCGTGTTGTCGGTGTCACCGTGTCGCTGGAACGGGAGGAAGGCGCTCTCGCGCCGGGCCTCCGGAATGCCCTCGCCGCGATCGATGACCCGGATCTCGGCCACGCCGCCCAGACGGCTCGTCGACACGATCACACGGTCCCCGGCGGGCGTGTGCCGGGTGGCGTTGGTCAGCAGGTTCACCAGGACGCGTTGCAGCAGCACCGGGTCCGCGTGCAGCGGCGGGAGGTCCTGGTCGAGCGCGAGCTCGACCTCTGCGGGCCCGAGGGAGAGCTCGTCCAGCGCCGCGACGACGCTCCCGCCGGCGTCCACGCGGCCCAGGGAGACCGCGAGCACGCCGGCCTCGACGCGGCTGACGTCGAGCAGGTCGGTGACCAGCCGGGACAGGGTCGCCAGGCTCTCGTCCGCGGTCGCCAGGAGCTCTGCCCTGTCTTCGGCGGAGAGGCCGTGCGCGCCGCGGAGACCGCCGACCGCTGCGACCGCGGCCGCGAGCGGACGACGCAGGTCGTGGCTGAGCGCGGAGAGGAGGGCGCTGCGCACCTGATCCGTCTCGGCCAGCACCGCCGCCTCCTTGGCCGTCTCGCGGAGGTCCGAGTGCTCGATCGCCGCGGCCAGCTGGGCGAGGATCGCGTCGAGCAGCCGCCGCCCCGCCGCGTCCAGCGCGTCGCCGTGCAGCTCGAGGAACGCACGGGGCGTGCCGTCGGCGGCCCGGCCGACCGGCATCGTGATCGACCTGCCGTCGGGGAGGGGCTCGCCGTCGCGGGCGATCACGCCTCCGGACGGCGTGAGCAGTCGCACGCCGCTCAGCCCGAACGCCTCGCGGGTACGGCTGACGAGCGCCGTGGGGGCGCTGTCGCCGCGCAGCACGTTCCCGGCGACGGCGGCCAGGAGCTCGGACTCCGCCGCGGCCCGGCGCGCGCGACGGGCGCGACGCGCGGCCTGGTCCACCACGATGCTCACGAGCACCGCGATGACGACGTAGAGCAGCAGCGCGAGGCCGTGCAGGGGATCGGCCACGGTCACCGTGAACAGCGGCTGGACGAACAGGAAGTCGAGGGTGAAGCCGGAGAGGATCGCGGCGAACAGGGCCGGCTTCAGACCGCCCACCAGGGCCACGATCACGACCAGCAGCTGGTAGGCCAGGACGTCGGAGGTGATCGACTCGGGCGAGCTCGAGACGAACAGGCCCCAGGACAGGAGCGGTCCGCCGACGAGTGCGATCACGAAGCCCAGCACCTGACGGCGCCAGCTGAGCGCGCCGCCGGTCATCCGGGGAAGCTTGGCGTGCTGGTTCCCGGCCGCGGCATGGGTGACGATGTGCACGTCGATGTCGCCGGAGACGCGGACGATCTCAGCGCCGATCCCGGGGCCGGTGAGCGCGGCCGCGAGTCGTCCTCTCCGGCTCACGCCGATCACGAGCTGGGTCGCGTCCACCGAGTGGGCGAAGTCCACGAGAGTCTCCGGGACGTCGTCGCCGACGAGCTGGTGGTAGGTCCCGCCCAGCGACTCCACGAGTCGCTGCTGCGTGCTGAGCGCGCCGGGGGTGTCGTCGCGCAGGCCGTCCTGGGTGGTGACGTGCACGGCGAGCAGCTCGCCGCCGGCCGACCGCGCCGCGATCCTCGCGCCACGGCGGAGCAGCGTCTCGCCCTCGGGGCCGCCCGTGAGCGCGACGACCACGCGCTCACGGGTCTGCCAGGCGCTCTCGATCCCGTGCTGCACGCGATAGGACCGCAGCGCGCTGTCGACCTCGTCGGCGAGCCAGAGGAGGGCGAGCTCACGCAGGGCGGTGAGGTTGCCGAGCCGGAAGTAGTTGGACAGGGCGGCGTCCACCCGCTCCGCCGGATACACGAACCCGGCGGAGAGGCGGTCGCGCAAGGACTGCGGGGCGAGGTCGACCACCTCGATGTCGTCGGCGCCGCGGATCACCTCGTCGGGCACGGTCTCCTGCTGCGCGATGCCGGTGATCTTCTCGACCACGGCGTTGAGCGACTCGATGTGCTGCACGTTCACGGTCGTGACGACGTCGATCCCGGCGTCCAGGAGCTCCTGCACGTCCTGCCAGCGCTTCGCGTGCCGGGAGCCGGGCGCATTGGTGTGGGCGAGTTCGTCGACGAGGGCGAGCTCGGGGGCACGGGCCAGGACGGCGTCGAGGTCCATCTCGTCGAGCGTCACGCCGCGGTGCTCGACGATCCCCCTCGGCACCTGCTCCAGGCCCTCGGTCTGCGCGAGGGTGGCCGCGCGGCCGTGGGTCTCGACGACGGCGATGACGACGTCCCGGCCGTGATCGCGCAGCCGGCGTCCCTCGGTGAGCATCTCGTACGTCTTGCCCACTCCCGGCGCGGCGCCGAGCAGCACGCGGAGCCGGCCCCGGGATCTGCCCTGGGGCCGGCTCGCGGGCTCGGCGGCATCCGTCATCGGCTCTCCTTCGCGAGCGCGTCGAGGGCGAGGTTCAGCTGCAGCACGTTCACGCGCGGCTCCCCGAGGTATCCGAGGTCTCGCGTCTGCATCTTAGACTCCACGACCTTCCGCACGTCGGCCGCCGGAAGCCCGCGCGCCTCGGCGACCCTGGCCACCTGGAGCTCCGCGTACGCCGGGCTGATGTCGGGGTCGAGGCCGGAGGCCGAGGCGGTGACGGCGTCGGCGGGGACCTTCTCCGCCGGCACCTGCTCGCGGGCCGCGATGGCCTCGCGGCGCTCGGCGATCGCGGCGACGAGGTCGGGGTTCTCCGGCCCCAGGTTGCTGCCGCCGGAGGAGGCCGGGTCGTACCCGTCGCCGGCGGCGGAGGCGCGCGGCTGGAAGTACTGCGGGAGGGCGTTGCCGTCGGCGTCCGTGAAGGACTGGCCGATCAGCGCGCTGCCGACCGCCTCGCCGCCGCCGGCCCATCCTCCGGTCGGCGCTCCTGCGCCGTCGACCTTCGAGCCATTGGCCTGCCAGGGGAACAGGAGCTGCCCGAGGCCGGTGAACGCGAACGTGTAGCCGACGCCGAGGAGCAGCGTGAGCACGAGCATCGCGCGGACGGCGACGCCGGCGGTGCGGGCGGAGGTACGGAACGAGGACATGATCTGCCTTTCGTGACGGTCGTCGGGCCCGGTCAGAAGCCGGGGATGAGGCTGACGACCAGATCGATGAGCTTGATCCCGAGGAACGGGGCGATGACGCCGCCGAGCCCGTAGACCAGGAGGTTGCGCTGCAGGATCGCCGAGGCGCTCGCGGGCCGGTACTTCACGCCGCGCAGGGCGAGCGGGATGAGGAACACGATCACGATCGCGTTGAAGACGATCGCGCTCGTGACGGCCGAGGCGGGGGAGTGCAGCTGCATGATGTTCAGCGCCGCGAGGCCGGGGAAGGCCCCCATGAACATCGCGGGGATGATCGCGAAGTACTTGGCGATGTCGTTCGCGAGGGAGAACGTCGTCAGCGCGCCGCGGGTGATGAGCAGCTGCTTGCCGATCCGCACGATGTCGATGAGCTTGGTGGGGTCGGAGTCGAGGTCGACCATGTTCCCCGCCTCCTTGGCGGCGGAGGTCCCGGTGTTCATCGCGACGCCGACGTCGGCCTGCGCCAGCGCGGGGGCGTCGTTCGTGCCGTCGCCGGTCATGGCGACGAGGCGGCCGCCCTCCTGCTCCCGGCGGATGAGGGCGAGCTTGTCCTCCGGCGTCGCCTCGGCGAGGTAGTCGTCCACCCCGGCCTCGGCGGCGATGGCCTTGGCCGTCAGCGGGTTGTCGCCGGTGATCATGACCGTCCGGATGCCCATGCTGCGCAGCTCGTCGAAGCGCTCGCGCAGGCCGTCCTTGACGACGTCCTTGAGGTGCACGACGCCGAGGATCCGCGTCCCGGCGCCCTCGCCCGTTCGGTCGCCCTTTCCGGAGGGCGCGGCGACCGCGACGACGAGCGGGGTGCCTCCGCTCGCGGCGATCTCGTCGGCCGCCCTGACGACCTCCTCGGCAGCGGCCCTGTCGGGCGCCCCCTCGGCCTCGAGCCACGCCCGCACCGCGGAGCCGGCGCCCTTGCGGATGCGCGTGCCGTCGGCCAGGTCCACGCCGCTCATGCGCGTCTGCGCGGTGAACGGCACCGGCTCGGCCCCCGCGGGGGAGTCCACGACGATCCCGCGCTCGCGGGCGAGGTCGACGATCGACGCGCCCTCCGGGGTGGGGTCGGCGAGGGAGGAGAGGGCCGCGGCGCGCAGCAGCTCCTCCGCGTCGACGCCCGTCGCGTGGCGGACGTCGCTCGCGCGACGGTTGCCGTAGGTGATGGTGCCGGTCTTGTCGAGGAGGAGGGTCGTGACGTCGCCCGCCGCCTCGACCGCGCGACCTGACATCGCGAGCACGTTGCGCTGGACGAGCCGGTCCATCCCGGCGATCCCGATCGCGGAGAGCAGAGCGCCGATGGTCGTGGGGATGAGGCACACGAGCAGCGCGATCAGCACCGGGACGCTCACCGGCGACGCGGCGTAGGAGGCTATGGGGTTCAGCGCGAGCACGACGACGAGGAAGACGATCGACAGGCTGGCGAGCAGGATGTTCAGCGCGATCTCGTTGGGCGTCCGCTGCCGGTCCGCGCCCTCGACGAGTGCGATCATGCGGTCCACGAACGTCTCGCCGGGCTTCGACGTGATCCGCACGACGATCCGGTCCGAGAGCACCCTGGTGCCGCCGGTCACGGCGCTCCGGTCGCCGCCGGACTCGCGCACGACCGGCGCGCTCTCGCCGGTGATCGCCGACTCGTCGACGGTCGCGATGCCCGAGACGATGTCGCCGTCGCCCGGGATCGCCTCGCCGGCCGAGACCACCACGACGTCGCTGAGGCGCAGGTCCGCGGAGGAGACCTCCTCGATCGCCGTGCGCTCCGCGAGCGGGTCTCCGGTGGGGTCGTAGCCGAGCACGCGGCGGGCCGTCGTGCTCGTCCTCGTCTGGCGCAGGGTGGCGGCCTGCGCCTTCCCGCGCCCCTCGGCGACCGACTCGGCGAGGTTGGCGAACAGCACGGTGAGCCAGAGCCACGCCGCGATCGACCAGGTGAAGCCGTTCGGGACGGCGGCGCCGCCCGAGGCCGATGCGCCGCCGAGGAACGGCTCGGCGATCGCGAGCACCGTCGTCAGCGCCGCCCCCGCCCAGACGAGCAGGATCACGGGGTTGCGCAGGAGCGTGGCGGGGTTGAGGCGGCGGAGCGCGCCAGGGAGGGCGGCGGCCAGCTGCCGCGCCCCGAACGCACGCGGGGCGCGCGCGGGCGTCGTCTCGGCCGCGGAGGAGGCCTGGGGGGCCTCGGCGGAACGGGTGTCGGTGAGGGTCATGTCAGACCAGTCCTTCGGCGAGGGGCCCGAGCGTGAGCACGGGGAAGTAGGTGAGCGCGGTGATGACGATCGTCACGGCGGCGAGGAGCCCGACGAACTGCGGGCGGTGCGTGGGCAGCGTCCCCGCGGTCTCGGGGACGCGCTGCTGCGCGGCGAACGACCCCGCCAGCGCGAGCACGAGCACGATCGGCAGGAAGCGTCCCAGCAGCATCGCGATGCCCAGCGCGGTGTTGAGCCACGGCGTGTTCGCGGTGAGGCCGGCGAAGGCCGACCCGTTGTTGTTCGCCGCGGAGGTGAAGGCGTAGAGCACCTCGCTGAGCCCGTGCGGGCCCGGGTTGAGGATGCTGGTGCCGGTCACGTCGTCGCGGATCGCGGGGATCGCGAAGCTCAGCGCCGTGCCGGCGAGCACGAGCACGGGCGTCACGAGGATGTACAGGCTCGCAAGCTTGATCTCGCGCGGCCCGATGCGCTTGCCGAGGTACTCGGGGGTGCGGCCGACGAGGAGCCCGCCGACGAACACCGCGATCACCGCGAGCACGAGCATGCCGTAGAGCCCGGATCCGACGCCGCCGGGGGCGACCTCGCCGAGCATCATGTTCAGCATCGGCATCATGCCGCCCAGGGCCGTGTACGAGTCGTGCATCGAGTTCACCGCACCGGTGGAGGTGAGGGTGGACGCGCTGCCGAACAGGGTGGACCCGAGGATCCCGAACCGTTGCTCCTTGCCCTCCATCGCGGCCCCGGCGAGTTGCGGGGCGGTGCCGTTGCCGGCGAGCTCGAGCGCCGAGAGGGCGAAGGTCGAGATCAGGAAGAGCACGCCCATGACGGCGACGATCGCGTAGCCCTGACGGTTGTCGCCGATGATCCGGCCGAACGCGCGGGGGAGCGAGAACGGGATCGCGAGGATGAGCAGGATCTCGACCATGTTCGTCCACGGCGTCGGGTTCTCGAACGGGTGGGCCGAGTTGGCGTTGTAGAAGCCGCCGCCGTTGGTGCCGAGGAGCTTGATCGCCTCCTGGGACGCGACGGG
The DNA here is from genome assembly GCF_049800815.1 of Microbacterium sp. S308A+. Taxonomy (NCBI): domain Bacteria; kingdom Bacillati; phylum Actinomycetota; class Actinomycetes; order Micrococcales; family Microbacteriaceae; genus Microbacterium; species Microbacterium sp. S308A+. The sequence continues at coordinate 123,194 of NZ_JBNAFT010000004.1, forward strand.
CCCGCCGGGCAGGGACTGGGCGCCGTCGGCGATGGTGTGCACCTCGCCGAAGCCGGCGAGGTTCTGCGCGACTCCGCCGGCGAGGAGCGCGAGCGCCCCGATCACGGCGACCGGGAGCAGCAGGCGCACGAGCCCGCGGACGAGATCGACCCAGAAGTTGCCGATCGTCGTGCTGCCTCGGCGGGCGAGGCCGCGGACGAGGGCGATCGCGACGGCGATGCCGACCGCGGCCGAGATGAAGTTCTGCACGGTCAGGCCCGCCAGCTGCACCAGGTGCCCCATCGTCTGCTCCGGCGAGTACGACTGCCAGTTGGTGTTGGCGACGAACGAGGCGGCGGTGTTGAAGGCCAGCCCCTCGGGGACGGCGGGGAGGCCGAGCGAGAGGGGGAGGAACGCCTGGGCGCGCTGCAGGAGGTAGAGCAGCACGAGCCCGGCGATCGAGAACGCCAGCACGCTCCGCGCGTAGGCGCGCCAGGTCTGCTCGGACGACGCGTCGACGCCGATCAGACGGTAGATCCCGCGCTCCACGCGGAGATCCCGTGCGCCGGTGTAGATGCGGGCGATCGCGTCGCCGAGGGGGCGGTAGAGAAGGACGAGGACGGCGATGAGGGTCGCGCCCTGGAGCACGCCGAACCAGATCGTCGCGCCGTCCATCAGAACCTCTCCGGGGCGACGAGGGCGACGACGAGGTAGCCGATCGCGACGAGGGCGAGCGCGGCGGCGATGAGTTCGAAGACGATCACAGCCGCTCCACCCCCTTCGCGACCAGCGCGATCAGGGAGAACAGCGCGACGGTCAGCGCCAGGTAGATGAGATCGAGCACCCCACAAGGATCGTCGGGGCAGAGTCGTCACGACGGCGTCCGAACGGAATCCTCACGCTCCTCCCGGGGATCCATACACGGTCCTCACACGGCCGCTCATCCGGCCCCTCGCTCGCGCCCGAGCTAGGCGTCCTGGTCCGGGGGTCCGGCGGGGCGGGTGGCGCGTCGCCCGCGTCCGCCCGGACCTCCGTACGCCGAGATGACGGGGCGACCCGCGCGCTCCTGACCGGGCAGCGGACGGGAGCGCCGGCCGTAGATGAGCTCGGAGGAGTCGAGGAGCCAGGGCACGAGGGTGATCGTCACGCCGTGGATCAGCATGAGCTGGGTGGCGAGGCGCCGCGCGCGCCGGTTGTGCAGGAGCGTCTCCCACCAGTGCCCGACGATGTACTGCGGCAGGTACACGGTCACCACGCTCGGGCCGTGCTTCTCGCGGTACTCGCGGATGAAGTGCTCCACCGGCTGGGCGTAGGTGCGGTAGGGCGAGTCGACGATCACGAGCGGGACCGGGATGCGGTGCTGGGACCACTCCTTCTGGAGCTGCTTGCCGTCGTCGGCCGTGAGCGCGACGTGCAGGGCCACGGTCTTCTCGTGGCTGGCCGCGATCGCGTAGTCCAGCGCCTTGATGACCGGCTTCTGCAGCCGGTTCACCAGCACGATCGCCACGTCGCCCTCCGAGCCGAAGTGCGTGGTGTCGTCGACCGCGATCTCGTGCTCGACGTCGCGGTAGTACCGCTTGACGCCCACCATCAGGATCGCGAGCACGGGGATGGCGAAGAAGACCATCCACGCGCCATGGGTGAACTTGGTGATCGTGACGATCAGGAGCACCGCCACGGTCATGGCGGCGCCCAGCGAGTTGATGACGAGGCCGGTGTACGCCGAGCGCCGCTCCCCCGCCGCCGGGGCGACGGTCTTGCCCCTGGTCTGGTGCAGCACGCGCCTCCAGTGCCGCACCATCCCGACCTGACCGAGCGAGAACGACACGAACACGCCGATGATGTAGAGCTGGATGAGGGTGGTCAGGTTCGCCTGGAACACCAGCAGGACGATCACCGCGGCGACGCCGAGCACGATCATGCCGTTCGAGAAGACGAGCCGGTCGCCCCGGGTGTTCAGGGCCTTGGGGGCGTAGCCGTCGCGGGCGAGGACCGCGCCGAGAAGCGGGAACCCGTTGAAGGCCGTGTTCGCCGCCAGCAGGAGCACGCAGGCCGTGGCCGCCTGGATGATGAAGAACGGGATGCTGCCGCCGCCGAAGGTCGCGGCGGCCACCTGCGCCATGAGGCTCGGCTGCGGGTTGCTGCAGTCGAAGCCGACGAGGTCGCACGGGTTCTCCGCGTAATGCACGCCGGACATGAGGGCGAGCGCGGTGAGCCCGGCGAAGAGGAGGGCGGCGATCGACCCCATCATCGCCAGCGTGGTCTGGGCGTTGCGGATCTTCGGCATCCGGAACGCGGGGACGCCGTTCGACACCGCCTCCACACCGGTGAGGGCCGAGCAGCCGCTGGAGAACGCGCGCAGCACGAGCAGGATCGTCGCGGCCTGTCCCAGGCTCTCGGCCTGGACGGTGTAGTCAGCGCTGGACGCGACCGGCGCGTCGCCGAGGAGGGCGCGGACGAGGCCGGTGACGACCATGATCGCCACCGAGCCGATGAAGACGTAGGTCGGGATCGCGAACACCGTCGACGCCTCGCGGACGCCGCGGAGGTTCACGATCACGATGAGCACGACGAACCCGATCGCGAGCTCCACGCGCCAGGGGTTCAGCTCCGGCACGGCGGAGATGATATTGTCCACGCCCGAGGCGATCGACACCGCGACGGTGAGGACGTAGTCCACCAGCAGCGCTGCGGCCACGATGACCCCGGGAATCTCGCCGAGGTTCTTCGAGGCGACCTCGTAGTCGCCGCCGCCCGAGGGGTAGGCCTTGATGAGCTGCCGGTAGCTGAGCACCACGACCACGAGCAGCAGCACGACGGCGCCGGCCACGAGGGGGGTGAAGGAGAGGAACGCCATGCCGCCCACGAGCAGGATCATCAGCAGCTCCTGCGGCGCGTAGGCGACGGAGCTCAGCGCGTCGGAGGCGAAGATGGGCAGTGCCATGCGCTTCGGCAGCAACTGCTCGTCGACCTGCTCGGAGGTGAGAGGGTCGCCCAGGAGGATGCGTTTGGCCAGCTGCGGGGCGTCCGCGGTCTCTCGGCCGTCATTCGTCACGACCGGCGACATTACGCCTGCCGTCGCCGGTAGCGCAATGTGCGCGAATCCCGGGATGAGAAACACACAGGCGCTTCGAATCACGAATGCGTAACGTCGGCATCATGAGTACCGTTCCCGTCGACGACGAGGCGCTGAACCAGACGCTCACCGAGGCCCGTGAGCTCCGGGACGAGTTCCAGCGGTTCCTGCACGAGTATGAGTTCGGGATGCGCGAGGTGGAGACGAAGATCTCGATCCTGCGTGACGAGTTCGCCCACCACCACGCCTACAACCCCATCGAGCACGTCAAGAGCCGGGTCAAGTCGCCCGACAGCATCGTCGAGAAGGTGGCGCGGCGCGGGATCGACGCGGACTTCGGGTCGATCAGGGAGCACATCACCGACATCGCCGGGGTGCGGGTGACCTGCAGCTTCGTCGCCGACGTCTATCGTCTCTTCGATCTGCTCACGGCGCAGGACGACATCACCGTGCGGGTGGTCAAGGACTACATCGCCCACCCCAAGCCGAACGGCTACCGCAGCTTGCACGCGATCCTCGAGGTCCCGGTGTACCTCTCCACCGGGACGATCGCGGTCCCCGTCGAGGTGCAGTTCCGGACGATCGCGATGGACTTCTGGGCGAGCCTGGAGCACAAGATCCACTACAAGTTCCAGGGCCAGGTGCCGGGTCACCTCGTCGACAGCCTCACCGGAGCGGCGGAGGCGGCGAGCGAGCTCGACGCCAGGATGGAGCAGCTGCACCGCGAGGCCCACGGCTCGACGCTCGGCGCCCTGCCGGCGCCGCCGCCGCGGATCGTCGCCATCTGAGGACGACGGTCCCGCGGCCCTGTCGTCAGCCCAGGAACTCGCGGACGGCGGTGACGAGGGCCGTCACCCCGATCTCGATCGTCGGGTGCATCTCCACGGCGAAGAACGGCGAGTGGTTGGTGGCGATCTCGCTCTCGACCGTGCCGTTCTCGACCGCGGCGGCGAAACGGGCGGGGTCGACGCCGCCCCAGAACCAGAACACCAGCGGGACGTCGGCGTCGCGCGCGAACCAGGACACGTCCTCGCTCCCGGTGAACAGGCCGGGATCGATGACGTGCTCCGCGCCGAACGCGCGCTGAAACGCCGCGGTCGCCCGCGCGGTCGCGTCGGCGTCGTTGATCGTCGCGGGGAGGGTGTGCAGCGTCGTGATGGTCGGCTCCTGCGTCGCGCCCGAGGCCATCGCCTCGGCGCGGACGATCCGCTCGACCGCGGCCAGGACCCTCGCGCGCAGCTCCTCGTCCGGATAGCGCAGGCTCAGGTCGATCGTCGCCTCGGCCGGGATGATGTTGTTCTTCGTGCCGGCGTGGATCGCGCCGACGGTCACGACGGCGAGCTCGTGCGGGTCGATCTCCCGCGAGACCACGGTCTGCAGCCGCATGACGGTCGCCGCCGCCATCACGACCGGGTCGATCGTGGCGTGCGGGCGCGAGCCGTGGCCGCCACGGCCGTGCATGACGACCGAGATGCCGTCGGAGGCCGACATCTGAGGCCCGGGACGGACGCCGATCACGCCCGCCGGAAGCGGGGTGACGTGCTGGCCGAGCACGACGTCGGGTCGGGGGAAACGGTCCAGCAGCCCATCGTCCAGCATCGCCCTGGCCCCGCCGCCGACCTCCTCGGCGGGCTGGATGAGCACGACGACTGTCCCCGCCCACTCGCCGGTCGTCGCGACGAGCGTCTCGACGGCGCCGATCATCGCCGTCACGTGCATGTCGTGTCCGCACGCGTGCATGACGCCGACGGTGTTGCCCTCCGGGTCGACGCCGGTGGCGGTGCTCGCGTAGGGGAGGCCGGTCTGCTCGGTCACCGGCAGTCCGTCCATGTCGGCACGCAGCCAGACGACGGGGCCCTCGCCGTTCTCGAGCACGCCCACCACACCGGTGCCGCCGACGTGCTCGGTGACGAAGAGACCGAGATCGCGGAGGTGGCGGGCGGCGATCGCCGCCGTGCGCGTCTCCTGGAAGGACAGCTCCGGGTTGCGATGCAGGTCGATGAAGAGCGCGTCGAGGTCGATCGTCATGGCCAGAGCCTATCGGCGCCTCTGGCGTCGGATGACTCGGGCGCTCGAGGCGGCGACAGGGTGCCCGGTGAGGCGGCCTTTCGGACGAGGGCGCGCGATGTCGCCGGCATCTGGTTGGATGAGCGGGTGCGGATGACGGCGGAGTCGCGGACAGCGGGGTTCGGGGCGTTGGCGTGGCTGGCGGTGGCCAACTTCTCGATGGGGATAGACGGGTATGTCCTGACCGGGCTGCTGCCACAGATCGCCGGGGACCTCCGCGTGACCGAGGCGGCCGCCGGTCAGCTCATGACGGTGTTCGCCCTGACCGGCGCGGTCGCCGGTCCTGTGCTCAGCGCGCTCACCGGGCGGTGGGAGCGCAGGGGGACGATCCTGGGCTCGCTCGCGGTGTTCGTGCTCGGGAACCTCATGGTCGCGCTCGCGCCCACCTTCGCCTGGGCGCTCGCGGGGCGTGTGGTCTCGGCGGTCGGCGGAGCCCTGCTCGCCGCGGTGATCACCTCCTACGTGGTCGCGAAGACCCCGCCCGAGCGACGTGGTCGCGCGTTGTCGATCGTGATGGGCGGGTGGCTCGCCGCCACGGCGCTCGGGGTTCCGCTCGGGCTCGTGGTCGGCCAGCAGGACTGGCGGGTCCCTCTGTTCCTGGTCGTCGTGGTGGGCGTGCTGGCGCTCGGCGGGATCGTCCGCTATGTCCCCCGCCTGCACCTGCCTCCGCTGTCCCTCCGCGCCACGCTCCAGCCGCTCACCCGCGGCCGGATCCTGCTCGCCCTGGTCGTGCCCATGGCCCTCATGTGCGCGAGTTATTTCTGCTTCACCTACGCAGCGCTCATCGTCGGCCCGCGGACGGGGACCGGCATCGCGATGATCGCCGTGCTGTTCGGCTACGGCGTGATGAGCCTCGTCGGCAACCTCCTGTCAGGACGGCTCACCGACGGGATCGGTCCGACCAGGGCGATCACGACCCTGATCCTCGCGCTCATCGGCGTCGCGGCACTGGGCAGCGCGACGCTCGGCCTCCCCGGCGTCGCCGGCGCGGTGGCGATCGTGCTGTGGTTCCTCGGCTGCGCGACCTTCTTCGGCGGGTCTGGGGTCGCGTTGCAGGCCAGGGTGAGCGCGATGGCGTCGGAATCGGTCGCGCTCCTCGTGGCCCTCAACACGAGCGCGATGCACCTCGGATCGGCCCTCGGCAGCGGTCTCGGCGGCGGGGCGATCGCCGGCGGACTGCCCGCCGACGCCCTCGTGCCGCTGTCCTCGGGCATCCTCGTCCTCGCCCTCGGCGTGCACCTGTTCGTCGGCCGGCGTGCCGGGCGCGGCCCCGAGCCCGCCGAAGGTCCTGGTCCGGCTCCCGACGCCGCTCCGGCCCCGTGTCCCGACGGAACGCCCGGCGCCGATCCGGTCGCCGCCCCCGACCCGGTCTGACCCGACCCCTCCGGCCGCCACTTCGCCCCGGTCTGCCGGGCCTGCGCCGACCCGCGTCCTCGGGGTGCGTCTTCGGGGCTGCGTCTTCGGTCTTGCGTTTCGGGGCTGTGTCGAGCGCTTCCGGTGGCGAACCTGCGGTTTTCCTCCGTTCCCGTCGCGATTTCTGTCGCTTTCCGCAGGGCATAGCGACGATTTTCGCGACGGGAACGGTCGCGGAGAGGAAGGGGACGGGGGCGGAGCACTGGCACGCTGGCCGGCGGACCGGCGAGAACAGGCCGGAGGGCAGACCGGCGAGGGCGGGCGGGAGGATCAGCGAGCGGGCGGGGCGGTGCTGGTGCGGACGACGAGCTCGAACGGGAGGGCGGCGGACGCTGGATCGGTCGTGGTCGCGGTTGCGGTCGCGGTCGCCGCCGCGGCGTCATCGAGCGTCCGCAGCACCGCCTCCGCCGCCCGACGGCCCTGCTCGCGCGGGAACTGGTCGACCGTGGTGAGGCCGACCACGGCCCCGAGGTCGTGCCCGTCGACGCCGACGACGGAGAGGTCCTGCGGAACACGCAGGCCGAGATCGCGGGCGGCGAGGAGCGCGCCCACCGCCATCTCGTCCGAGGCGGCGAAGATTGCCGTCGGCCGGTCGACGGCGCGGTCGAGCAGGCGCGTCGCCGCGCGGTGGCCGCCCTCGATCGTGAAGTCCGCGGGCTCTTGCAGATCGGGACGGACGGCGACGCCCGCCTCTGTCAGGGCCTCCTCGAAGCCGCGCCGTCGCTGGGTGGGGACACGGAACTCGCGGTCGAACTCGGGGCGGGCGCCGATGTGCGCGATGTCCCTGTGCCCGAGCTCCAGAAGGTGCCCTGCCGCGATCCGGGCGATCGCCGCGTCGTCGACCGTGAGCATCGGCAGGCGAGAGTCCGGTCCGCCGATCGCGACCACGGGGATGCCGAGGGCGAGCAGCTGCGCAGTCTCCGCGTCGCTCAGCCGGATCGACACCGCGATCGCCGCGTCGACGCGCTGACGACGCAGCGCCGTGCGGAACACCTCTCTGCGCACATCCTCGTCGTCGGTGATGTTGTACAACGTGACGTCGTAGCCCGCGTGTATGAGCGCGTCCGAGATCCCCGACAGCACCGTGCTGAAGAACCAGCGGTCGAGGTGCGGGACGATCACGCCCACGTTGCGGGTGCGTCCTGAGGCCAGGCTCGACGCCCGGGAGGACATCACATAGCCCAGGGCTCCGACCGCCTCATGCACCTTCTGCCGGGTCGCGGCCGACACCTGGCCGCGACCCGAGAGCGCCCGAGAGACGGTCGCCGTCGAGACGCCCGCGCGGCGGGCGACGTCGTCGATGCCGACCATGACCTGTCAGGCGCGGGTGTACCACGCCGCCGTGTCCGGCGGCAGGGCCGTGCCCGTGAACGGGGTGCTCTGCACGAGGAACGTCACGTCGTCCCCCAGCGGCAGCGGCACCTCGCCGAGGTTCGCGACCACGTGGACGTCACCGCGACGGAAGGACACCGCATGCTCGCCCGCGTCCTCCCAGACCAGCGAGCCGGCGCCGAGGCCATGCTCGCGGCGGAGGCGGATGAGCGTCTTGTACAGGCTCAGCGTCGAGGTCGCGTCACGCTCCTCCACGTCGCGGGCGAAGCGCGCCCACTCCGCCGGCTGCGGGAGCCAGGACGCCCCGGTCCCGTTGAACCCGTACGCCGGCTCGTCGGCGGTCCACGGGATCGGCACGCGGCAGCCGTCGCGGCCGTAGCGCTCGCCGTCCGTGCGGAACCACGTCGGGTCCTGCCGGAAGGCGTCCGGGATCTCCATCGCCTCGGGCAGCCCCAGCTCCTCGCCCTGGTACAGGTAGGCCGAGCCGGGGAGCGACAGCATGACGGTCGTGGCCGCGCGACCGCGGGCGAGACCGATGACGGGGTCGGGCTTGCCCGCGGAGGCCGGGCCGATGCCCTCGCCCTGGGGGTTGTCCGCGGTCAGGGCCAGACGGGACGCGTGGCGCACGACGTCGTGGTTCGACAGCACCCAGGTGCTGGGCGCGCCCACCGCGCCGAACTCGTCGAGCGACTCGCGGATCACGCCGCGCAGCCGGCCGGCGTCCCACGGCGTCATCAGGTAGCCGAAGTTGAACGTCTGGTGCATCTCATCCGGTCGTACCCAGAGCGCGGTCTTCTTCAGCGTCGGCAGCCAGGCCTCGCCGCAGAGCGCCCGGTCGCCGTCGTATTCGGCCAGCACCTCGTGCCAGTCGCGGTAGATGTCGTGTACGCCGTCCTGACCCCAGTACGGCACGTCCTCCTCGCCACCGCCCATGGAGTCGCCCTCGGGGTTCGGCGTGTAGTCGGGGAGTCCCTCCGCCTTGATGAGGCCGTGCGCCACGTCCACGCGGAAGCCGTCGACGCCCCGGTCGAGCCAGAAGCGCAGGATGGAGCGGAACTCCGCGCGGACCTCCTCGTTCGTCCAGTCGAAGTCGGGCTGGGAGACGTCGAAGATGTGCAGGTACCACTGACCAGGCGTGCCGTCGGCCTCGGTGACCCGCTGCCACATGCCGCCGCCGAAGACCGACTCCCAGTTGTTGGGCGGGAGCTCGCCGCTCTCGCCCTTCCCGTCTCGGAAGATGTACCGCGCACGCTCCGGGCTCCCCGGAGCAGAGGTCAGGGCCTTCTGGAACCATGGGTGTCGATCCGAGGAGTGGTTCGGGACGAGGTCGACGATCACGCGGATCCCGCGCGCATGCGCCTGCGCGAGCATCTCGTCGAAGTCGGCCAGCGTGCCGAACAGCGGATCGACGTCGCGGTAGTCGGCGACGTCGTAGCCGGCGTCGCGCTGCGGGCTCGTCATGAAGGGGCTCAGCCAGATCGCGTCGACGCCGAGCTCTTTCAGCGCGTCGAGTCGGGAGGTGATCCCGGGGAGGTCGCCGATCCCGTCGCCCGAGGCATCGGCGAAGGAGCGGGGGTAGATCTGGTAGATGACGGCGGTCCGCCACCACTCGGAACCGGGTGCGGACGTCTGCTCGAGCTCAGCCATGCGGTCAGCCTACTGCAAGCGCTTGCAGTAGGCGTCGTCCGGATCGCCCCGCGGATGAGGTCGCGCGTGATCGGACGGGCTCAGCGCCCGTCGATGACGATGTTCAGCGGCGGCTCGCCCGAGCGCATCCGGTCGATCTGCGCGTGGACGAGGCGGGCGATCCGCGGGTTCATCGCCGTCGTCGCCCCGCCGACGTGCGGAGCGATCAGCAGGTTCGGCGCCGACCACAGCGAGTGCCCCGCCGGCACCGGCTCCTCTTCGAACACGTCGAGGGCGGCGCGGAGGCGGCCGCTCTCGAGCTCGGGGAGCAGTGCGTCGGTGTCGACGACGGATCCGCGTCCGACGTTGACGAGGAGGGTGCCGTCGGACATCCGCGCCATCAGCTCGGCGCCGAAGAGGTGCCGCGTGCTGTCGCCGCCGGGCAGGCTCAGCACGACGATCTCGGCGTCGGGGAGAAGGGCGGGCAGCTCGTCCATCCCGCGCACGGCGACCGTGTCGAGGCCGTCCACGGTCTCCGCCCGGGCGGTGCGCGCGACGGCGGTGACCTCGGTCTCGAACGGCGCCAGGCGCCGCGCGATCGCGGTCCCGACGCCGCCGAAGCCGATCAGCAGCACGCGGCGATCCGCGAGGCTCTCCGCGAACACCGGGTCCCACTCGCCGCGATCCTGGGCGCGCACGAACTGTGGAAGCCGGCGCTGGGCCGCCAGCATGAGCGTGAGGGCGAGCTCGGCGGTGGAGGTCTCGTGCACGCTGGCCGCGTTGGCGAAGGGGATCCCGGCCGGGAGGGCGCCGGCGATCTCCTCGAAGCCGATCGACTGCCCCTGCACGAGCCCGACGTCGATGCCGGCGAGGGCGCCGAGCACACGCGCGGTCCCCATGTACGGCGGGACGACCAGATCGAGGCGCTCTGCGGGCGGCGGGGTGCGCAGATCCCAGACATGCAGCTCCACGTCGTCGGGGAGCGCGCCGAGGCTCTGGGCGAGGCGGTCGGTGGGGACGGTGACGACGATGCTCACCCTCCGACCCTAGCCCCGCCCGGTCGTCTCCACCCCGGAGTCGGTCGCCGCCGGGTGACGAGCGAGGCTAAGATTCGGCCAGGGACACGCGGTGCCGCGTGTCATGAGCCGAGGGGGTCCGCATGGTGCCGGAGATCAACTATTGGGCGGTCCTGTTGGCGACCGCCTCGAGCATGGCCGTGGGCGCCGTCTGGTACGCCCGCGGCGTCTTCGGCGCCCGATGGGCGCGTCTGGCGAAGATCGACATGGACCAGCCGAGCAACGGCGCGGTCATCCCGATCCTCGTTACCCTCGTCGTGAGCTTCCTCACCGCCTGGGTCCTGGCGGGCGCCGCGGCCATCGCCTGGCATTTCTACGGCGGGTCGTTCCTCACGGTGACCCTTGTCACGAGCGTGCTGCTGTGGGCTGGCTTCACGGCGGCGCGGTTCATCACCCACGACGCCTTCGAGGGCAGGCCCACTTCCCTCACCGTCCTGAACATCGCGCACGAGCTGGTGACCGTCCTGCTCATGGCCCTCCTCATCGGCGTCTGGCCGCCCGCGCTGGGCTGAGAGCCTCCGGAGCTCGGCTGAGCGCCGCCGGTCAGGCGGCGACGCGGGCGACCGCGGCGATCGCGCTGGCGAAGAAGCCGAGCCCGTCGACGCCCGATCGCATGGCGGCGGGGGTGTCGGGGCCGAAGCCGGGCTCGGTCGCGTGCTCGGGATGGGGCATGAGGCCGACGACGTTGCCGCTGGCGTTGGTGAGGCCGGCGATGTCGCGCAGCGAGCCGTTGGGGTTGACGCCGGCGTAGCGGAAGGCCACTCGCCCCTCGCCCTCGATGCGGTCCAGGGTCTCGGCGTCCGCGATGTAGCCGCCCTCGGCGTTCTTCAACGGGATGATGATCTCCTGGCCCTGTTCGAAGGCGCTGGTCCAGGCCGTCTCGGCGTTCTCGACCGTGAGCCGCTGGTCGCGGCGGACGAAGTGCTGATGGTCGTTGCGGATGAGGCCGCCGGGAAGCAGGTGCGCCTCGACGAGCATCTGGAAGCCGTTGCAGATGCCGAGGATCGGCATCCCCTTCGCGGCGGCGTCCTTGACCTCGGTCATGATGGGCGAGAGGGCGGCGATCGCCCCCGAGCGCAGGTAGTCGCCGTAGCTGAAGCCGCCGGGGAGGACGAGCGCGTCCACGCGGTCGAGGTCGTGGGATCCGTGCCAGAGCGCGACGGGCTCGGCTCCGGCGATCCGCACGGCGCGCTGCGCGTCCCGGTCGTCGAGGGACCCGGGGAAGGTGATGACGCCGATCCGCACCGTCATTCGACGACCTCGACGCCCACGACGTCCTCGATCACGGAGTTGGAGAGGACCTCCTCCGCGATGCGCCGCGCCTCGGCGAGCACCTCGTCGGTCACCTCACCGGTGACGGTGAGCTCGAAGCGCTTGCCGATGCGGACGTCAGAGAAGCTCTCGACCCCGAGCCGGGCGAACGCACCGGTCACGGCCTTCCCCTGCGGGTCGAGCAGTTCGGACTTGGGCATGACATCGACGACGATGGTGGGCATTCGAGGCTCCGGAAGTCGCGGGCGAGGGGCGAGATCAGTCTATCCCGCGGCGTCCGGCGGCCAGACCGCGGACGCCGCGCTCGCGGCGGCGGAACGGGGGCCGCGGTGGAACAGTGCGCCCGTTGCGGATCGGGAGCGGAGGCGGAGGTCAGGAGCGGAAGACGGTGTGCGTGTCGCCGATCACGTCGCGGCCGTGCAGGTCCTCGATCTCGAACAGCACGGCGACCCCGGCGACGTGGTGCCCGAGCTGTTCGAGCAGGCGCCGGCCCGCGGCGAGCGTGCCGCCGGTCGCGAGCACGTCGTCGATGAGGAGGACCCTCGTCCCGGCGGGGAGGTCGTCGTGCATCTCGATGGTCGCGGTGCCGTACTCGAGCGCGTACTCGACCGCGGCCGCGGGGCGCGGCAGCTTCCCTGCCTTGCGGATCGGCACGAGACCGGTGCCGGCGGTGATCGCGGCGGCGCCCGCGAGGATGAAGCCGCGTGCCTCGATGCCCGCCACCACGTCGAACCTCCCGGCGAACGGCGCGATCAGCGCCTCCGTCGTGACCCGCAGCGCCTCGGCGTCAGCGAGCAGCGGCGTGATGTCGCGGAAGAGGATGCCCGGCTGAGGGTGGTCGGGGATCGAGCGGATGAGCGATGCGGCGCGGGCGAGCGCAGGGGTGGTGGTCACCGATCCAGCGTAGTCGCGGGACGGGTGTCGTCCTGAAGGGTTGGGAGCGCTCCCACGCCTGCTAGCATCGTGCGCATTCAGAGAGGACGGATCCGATGACCCGCTCGTTCCCCGAGGGATTCCTGTTCGGCGCCGCGACGGCGGCCTATCAGATCGAGGGCGCCGCCTTCGAGGACGGCAGGACCGCGTCGATCTGGGACGCGTTCGCCCGCGTGCCCGGCGCCGTCCAGAACGGCGACACCGGCGACGTCGCCTGCGATCACTACCATCGCGCGCCCCAGGACATCGCGATGATGGCGGAGCTCGGCCTGCAGGTCTATCGGTTCTCCACCTCCTGGGCGCGAGTGCGCCCGGACGGCGGGCCGGTCAACTCGCGGGGCGTCGCGTTCTACGACCGGCTCGTCGATGACCTGCTCGCCGCCGGGATCCGCCCGTGGCTCACCCTGTACCACTGGGACCTGCCGCAGGAGCTGGAGGAACGGGGCGGGTGGACCGACCGCGACACCGTTGAGCGGTTCGTCGAGTACGCGCTGTCCGTCCACGACGTGCTGGGCGACCGGGTGAGGGACTGGACGACGCTCAACGAGCCGTGGTGCTCGTCCTTCCTCTCCTACACCGCGGGAGCGCACGCGCCGGGCCGGACAAGCGTCGGCGACGGCCTGGTGGCGGCCCATCATCTGCTGCTCGCGCACGGGCGCGCGATGACCGCGCTGCGCGACAGGGACCCGGAGCTCTCGCTCGGGCTCACGCTGAACCTCACGGTGACCGATCCCGCCGACCCGGACGACCCCGCCGACGTCGACGCGGCCCGCCGCATCGACGGACAGTTCAACCGGTGGTTCCTCGACCCGCTCCTGCGCGGTGCCTATCCGCAGGACGTGGTCGACGACGTGCGCGCGATCGACCCGGCCGCGGTCACGCGGTGGGAGCAGGCCGTGCGTCCAGGGGATGCGGACGCCATCGCCGCGCCGCTCGACGTGCTGGGCGTCAACTACTACCACGGCGAGCTCCTCTCGGGCCACGTGCAGCCCGACGGCGACCGCGACGTGCACGGCGGCGGCGAGGGGGTCACCCGTCCCACCCGCTCTCCGTTCCCTGCGGCACAGGACGTGCACTGGGTGGAGCGCGGGCTGCCGCGCACCGGCATGGACTGGGAGGTCCAGCCCGAGGGGCTGACCCGTCTGCTGCGGCGGCTCGCGACCGAGTACGCCCCCGACATACCGCTCTTCGTGACCGAGAACGGCGCCGCTTACGACGACGAGCCGGTCGACGGGCGGGTCCCCGACGTCGAGCGCACCGCCTTCCTCCGGGCGCACCTCGCTGCGACGCTGGACGCGGCGGAGGCGGGCGTCGACGTCCGAGGCTATTTCGCCTGGTCGCTGCTGGACAACTACGAATGGGCGTGGGGGTACGAGAAGCGGTTCGGCATCGTCCGCGTCGACTACGACACCCAGGAACGCATCGTCAAAGACAGCGGTCGGGAGTACGCTCGCATCATCGCGGCACGCGCGATCTGATCCGCGTCGCCCATCACGTCGTCTGTCCCGGCAACGGGACGGGCCTCGTCCTCCAGGAGCGGGCCCGGCGTGCAGGAGATGTGCGGAGGAGACGGGGGAGCGTATGGGGCGGGCGACGATCGAGGAGGTCGCGGCGGCGGCGGGGGTGTCCCGATCGACTGTGTCGCGCGTGGTCAACGGGTCGCCGGCGGTCAGCCCGGACGCGCTGGCGGCGGTGCAGGACGCGATCGTGCTCCTCGACTATGTCCCCAACCGGGCGGCGCGCTCATTGGCGAGCCGTCAGACGCACGCGATCGCGCTCGTCGTCCCCGAGGACACCACGCGATTCTTCGGCGATCCGTTCTTCGCCGCGATCGTGGCGGGCATCAGCGCACGGCTCGCGGAGTCTGACTACGTGCTGACGCTCCTCGTGGCGAGCGAGGACGAGCGCGGCAAGATGACGGGCTTCGTGCGCAACGGCGGGGTGGACGCGGCGATCATCGTGTCGCATCACACGAGCGACGCGTTCGTGGACCGGATCGCCGAGGCCGTCCCCGTGGTCTTCGGCGGCCGGCCGTCGAACGTGCGTCCCTCCGACTTCGTCGTCGACGTCGACAACGTGCGCGGCGGTCGGACGGCGACCGAGCACCTGATCGCGCGCGGCTGCCGCCGCATCGCGACGATCACGGGGCCGCTCACCATGCCGCCGGCGCAGGACCGGCTGGAGGGCTTCCGCGCGGCGCTCGCCGAGGCGGGTCTGGAGCCGGCGGGCGAGGTGGACGGGGAGTTCTCCGAGGCGGGCGGGGCCGAGGCGATGACCCGCCTCTTGGAGAGCGGAGCGGAGCGCCCGGACGCGGTCTTCGCCGCGAGCGACCTGATGGCCGCCGGGGCGTTGCGCGTGCTGCGTCGGGCGGGGCTGCGCGTCCCGGAGGACGTCGCGGTGGTCGGCTACGACGACTCGCAGATCGCGGCGACCCTGGAGCCGCCGCTCACGACGATCCGACAGCCCATGCGCGACGAGGGCGCGATGATGGCGTCGGTCGTCATCGACGTCCTCGCCGGCGGTCAGCCGCCACGGATGTCGGTCATGCCGACCGAGCTGGTGGTCCGCGCCTCCACCTGACCCAGTACGGGGCTACTCCGGATCGCCGCCGAGCGGTCCCACCGCCTCCAGCGGGCGCGGGTCGTCCGCGCCCGAGCGACGCAGACGCGCGACGAGGTTGCCTCCGTGGTAGATCACGATGGCCGCGAGCGTGGCGATCACGATCCCGCCGAGCTCGAAGCCGGAGCCCTCGTCCTTGACGATGAACCCGCCGACGGCGAGGATGAGCGCCACCGCCGCGGTGTACTGATTGACCGGGCGGGAGAAGTCCACGCGGTTGTCGACCCAGATCTTCACGCCGATGATCCCGATGAGCCCGTAGAGCGCCGTCGTGATGCCGCCGAGCACCCCCGCCGGCACCGAGTTGATGATCGCGCCGAACTTGGGCGAGAGGCTGAGGAGGATCGCCGCGAGGCCGGCCACCCAGTAGGCGGCGGTCGAGTACACGCGGGTGGAGGCCATGACGCCGATGTTCTCGCCGTACGTCGTGGTGCCCGATCCGCCGAAGAAGCCGGCGATAGAGGTGGACACGCCGTCCGCGATGAGAGCCTTCCCGGTCTGCCTGTTGATCGAGGGGTCCTCGACCATCGTCGCGACGCCGCGCACATGGCCGACGTTCTCCGCGATCAGCACGAGGACGACGGGAAGGAACATCGCCATCACCGACCAGGTGCCCGGCGAGGCGAAGTCGGGGAGATGGAAGGTGGGAAGGCCCACCCAGTCCGCCTTCTCGACGGCCTCGAAGTCCAGTTCGCCGCGGATCCCGGCGAACACGTAGCCGGCGATCACGCCGAGGAAGATCGAGATCCGGCCGAGGAAGCCGCGGAACAGGACGGCGAACAGAATGGTCACCGTGAGCGTGAACGTCGCCGTCAGCGGGGACTTCACGAAGTTGCCGTGCGCGGCGCCGGCGAGGTTGAAGCCGATCAGCGCGACGATCGCCCCGGCCAGCACGGGCGGGAGGAAGCGATCCACCCAGCGCACGCCGACGGTGTGGACGACGACGCCGATGAGGGTCAGCAGCACGCCGACCGCGACGATCCCGGCGAGAGCTGCTCCCCGTCCGTCGGACCCGCCGACCGCGTTCGCCGCTGTCGCCGCCGTGACCGGCGCGATGAACGCGAAGGACGAGCCGAGGTAGCTGGGCAGCTTGTTGCGCGTGACGAGCAGGAAGAGGATCGTCCCGACGCCGCTGAACAGGAGCGTCGTGGGGACGGGGAACCCGGTGAGGATCGGCACGAGGAACGTGGCGCCGAACATCGCCACCACGTGCTGCACGCCGATCGCGACCGTGGCCGGCCAGTTCAGGCGTTCGTCGGGGCGAACGACCGCGCCGGGTTCGACGGTGCGGCCGTTGCCGTGGATCTTCCACAGAGGCATGGGGGCTCCTCGGAGTCGGGGACGGAGGCTGCACGCCACCTTATCCTGAGCGTTCCCTGGGAGCGACGCAGCCCTCCCGGCTGTGGTCCGGCGGGGCTGGCCCTTGCCGTGCCGGAACTTTGCAGGATCAGGTGAACCTTGTCGGGCGGAAATGCCTCTACCGTCCTTCATTCCTCCATCGGTCCGACATTCGGTCGTCGGGATGGCGGCGGGTTCGGGCCCGGTTACGCGGTGAGACGCTCGATGAGCTCGGCGTAGCGGGCCGCGGTGCGCTCGACGACGTCGGAGGGAAGGACCGGTGGCTCGCCCTGCTTGTCCCAGTGGGCCGCGAGCCAGTCCCGCACGATCTGCTTGTCGAAGCTCGCCATGCGCTCCTCCGGCGTGGTGCCGGCCCGCCAGGCCTGGAGATCCCAGTAGCGAGAGGAGTCGCTCGTCAGCACCTCGTCGGCCAGGCGGAGCACGCCGTCGGCGTCCACGCCGAACTCGAACTTCGTGTCGGCGAGGATGAGACCCCGCTCCTCGGCGATGGCGGCGGCGCGCCGGTAGACGGCGAGCGAGGCGTCACGGAGCTCGGCCGCGCGCTCGGCGCCGACGAGCTCCGCCACGCGGGCGAAGTCGATGTTCTCGTCGTGCTCGCCCAGCGGCGCCTTGTACGCGGGCGTGAAGAGCGGCTCGGGAAGGCGGTCGCCGTCGTGCAGGCCGGACGGGAGGGGGATGCCGCAGACCGTGCCGGCCTCGCGGTACTCGGCCCATCCGGACCCGGTGAGGTAGCCGCGCACCACGCATTCGATCGGGAGCATGTCGAGCGAGCGCGCGAGCATCGCCCTGTCCGCCACCACCACGGGGACCTCGCCCTCGGCGAGGTGGTTCGCGACGGGGTGCGGGCCCTCGGCGAGGCGGTCGAACCACCAGCGGCTCAGCCTCGTCAGCAGGGCGCCCTTCTGGGGGATCCCCGGTTCCAGCACCACGTCGAAGGCGCTCACGCGATCCGACGCCACGACGAGGATGCGGGTGTCGTCGGCGTCCTCCGAGGCGTAGAGGTCGCGGACCTTGCCGGAATAGAGGTGCCGCCAGCCGGGGATGCGGGCGGGGGCGTCGTTCGCAGGGGTCGCGGGGGTGCTCACCCGCCCATTATCCCGCGCGGGCCGATACGTCACGCTTGTCGGGCCGACGCGACCTGCCGGCCCCGCTCCTCGGCGGCAGGCGGGCAGGAAGGCGACGCCTGGCGCCGAGGATGTATAGTCCATATGGACTAATCGATGTGGAGGAAGGATGAAGGCCCGGACACCGACGCCGCTGGGCGTCATGGTGCTCGCGCTGCTGCGCGAGGCCGACATGCATCCCTACGAGATGCTGCGGCTGCTGCGGTTCCGCAAGGACGACCGCATGGTGCGGCTCACCAACGGCACGCTGTACCACACGGTCGCGCGTCTGCAGCGGGACGGGCTGATCGCCGAGATCGGTGTGGACCGCGAGGGCAACCGTCCCGAGCGCACCACCTACACCCTCCTCGGCGAGGGGACGGAGGTGCTGGAGGCCTGGGTGCGACAAGGGCTCTCCCGCCTCGATCGCGACGCGGAGTTCACGGTGGCGCTCGCCGAGGCGCACAACCTTCCGAGGGAGGATGTCGCCCTCCTCCTCTCTCGCCGCCGGGAACAGCTTGCGGAACAGCTCGACCTGCTCCGTTCGGGTCTCGCATCCGCCCGGAGCCGTGCCGTCCCGGAGCAGTTCCTCATCGAGCACGACCGCCGGGAGGCGCTGCTGCAGGCAGACCTGAGCTGGACCGACCGGTTCCTTGCCACCCTCGCGCGGCCGGAATACCCCTGGGGCGTGGGCCAGGCCGCGACGGCTCCCACCCCGCCCCGTACGAATCACGCACCTCGAAAGGCTGCACACGAATGACCGACACCTCTCCGACCGCCGTGCGGTCGACCGCCGGCACCGCTCCGGCCGGTCCGCGTGGCCCGTGGCCCGCGCTGTGGGCACTCGTCATCGGGTTCTTCATGATCCTGGTCGACACCACGATCGTCTCCGTGGCGAACCCCGCCATCAAGGCGGCCCTCGACCCCGGCACCAACAACCTCGACAACGTGGTGTGGGTCACGAGCGCCTACCTGCTGGCCTACGCCGTCCCGCTGCTGATCACCGGGCGCCTGGGCGATCGGTTCGGTCCGAAGAACATCTACCTCATCGGGCTCGTGGTCTTCACCGGCGCCTCGCTGTGGTGCGGGCTCTCGACGACCCTGGAGGGGCTCATCGTCGCCAGGGCCGTGCAGGGGCTGGGCGCGGCGTTCATGACGCCGCAGACGATGGCGGTCATCACCCGCACCTTCCCGCCCGAGCGGCGGGGTGCGGCGATGGGGCTGTGGGGGGCGACCGCCGGCGTCGCGACGCTGGTCGGACCGCTCCTCGGCGGCGTGCTCGTCGACGGGCTCGGCTGGGAGTGGATCTTCTTCATCAACGTGCCCGTCGGTGTCATCGGGTTCGTCCTGGCTGTGCTCCTCGTGCCTCGCCTGGAGACCCACCCGCACCGCTTCGACATGGTCGGCGTCGTGCTCAGCGCCGCCGCGCTGTTCCTCATCGTCTTCGGCCTGCAGGAGGGCGAGAAGTACGATTGGGGGACGATCGCCGGGCCCGTCACGGTGTGGGGCCTGATCATCGCCGGGCTCGTGCTGATGGCGGTGTTCGTCCTCCAGCAGGCGCGCACCAGGAGCGAGCCGCTCGTGCCGCTCGATCTGTTCCGCGATCGCAACTTCTCGGGGGCGAACCTGGCCATCGCGGCTGTCGGGTTCACGGTGACCGGCATGTCGCTGCCATACATGTTCTTCCTCCAGCTGGCACGAGGGCTCACCCCCACCGAGGCCGCGTTGCTCATGATCCCCATGGCCGTGATCTCGGGGGCGCTCGCACCGCTGGCCGGCTCCCTGCTCGACAGGGTCGACCCGCGGCTCATCCTCGTCCCCGGGCTCCTGTTCGTCGCCGGGGGCCTGCTGTGGAACGCCGCGCTGATGACGCCGGACACCCCCATCTGGATGTTCCTGCTGCCCTCCGCCCTGCTCGGGATCGGCAACGCGGGCATGTGGGGTCCGCTCGCGACGACCGCCACGCGACGTCTCCCTCCTCGTCAGGCGGGAGCGGGCGCCGGCATCTACAACACCACCCGCACGATCGGATCGGTCATCGGCTCCGCGGCGATCGCCGCGTTCATGCAGGCGCGCCTGGAGGCGAACCTCCCCGGTGCGGGCGAGGCCCAGGGCGGGATCGGGGGCGGGGCGCTGCCCGAGGCGGTCGCCGGGCCGTTCTCGACCGCGATGGCGCAGACCATGCTCCTTCCAGCGGGCATCATGGCCGTGGCGCTGGTCGCGGCCCTGTTCCTCGGCCGTCACGCGCCCAAGGGCTGAGGGGGCCGCGCCCGCTCGCGTCGCGGACTCGCGAAGGATCTCCTGGGCCCGCGCTCCGGTCCCGAAATCTGGCTCTCTTCCCCCCCCCCCGGGGGGGGGGGGGGGGGGGGGGGGGGGGGGGGGCGGGGCGGGGGGCCCCCCCCCCCCCGTCCCGTCCCCGTTTTGTGTCCCCAGGCCCTGCGGAAAGCGACAGAAATCGCGACGGGAACGGTGGGTGTAGCTGCAGGTGGCACGGCCGACATAGCCGCAGACGGAGCGGAAGACAGCGCCGCAGACTTCGTGACCGGAGCCCTCCGCCCTGGACGCGACCCGAGCCGCTGTTCTAGGCTGTGGCCGTCATCCGCGCCACCGGCAGCAGCGTCGCTCCGGCCTCCCTGGGCGCAGCCACCCGACGGCGACGCTGCCCTGGAGACGACATGACGACGACCCCGATCGACCTCAGCCGCACCGACGGGAAGGGACTCGCCGCGGGAACGCTCGGGCTGTGGGGCTCCACCGTCATCGGCCTGGCCTCCACCGCCCCGGTGTACTCGCTCGTGGCCAGCCTGGGATTCGTGGTGCTGGCGATCGGCGCACAGGCGCCGATCGCGTTCATCGTCGCGTTCATCCCGATGCTGTTCATCGCCTTCGCCTATCGCGAGCTCAATCGTGACGTTCCCGACTGCGGCACCACCTTCACCTGGGGGACCAAGGCGTTCGGGCCCTGGGTGGGCTGGATGGGCGGATGGGGCGTGGCCGTGGCCGGCATGGTCGTGCTCGCGAACCTCGCCCAGATCGGCAGCATCTACTTCTGGGCGATGTTCGGGCTGTCGTTCGAGAACAACGACTGGCGGATCATCCTCGTCGCCGTCGCGTTCATCGCAGCGATGACGTGGGTGAGCTGGCGCGGGGTGGAGATCGGGGAGAAGATCCAGAACCTGCTGCTGGCGGTCCAGTACGGGGCGCTCGCCGTCTTCGTGATCGCCGCGTTCGTGCAGTTCTTCGCCGGAACCGCGCCGAACCCCACGCCGTTCGAATGGGAGTGGCTGAACCCCTTCGCGATGACGTCGTGGAGCGGGTTCACCGAGGCCGTCCTCCTCGCGCTCTTCATCTACTGGGGCTGGGACACCTGCCTGGCCCTGAACGAGGAGACGAAGGACCCCAAGCGCATCCCCGGCCTCGCCGCGCTCCTGACCTGCGTGCTGCTGCTGGTCACCTACGTGGGCGTCACGATCGCCGCGATGATGTACGCCGGACTCGGCGAGGACGGCACAGGGCTGGGCAACGCCGACAACGCCGACGACTTCTTCCTCTCGATCAAGGACGGTCTGCTCGGGCCGTTCGGCTGGGTGCTCGTCGTCGCGGTGCTCATCTCGGCGGTCTCGTCGACGCAGACCACCATCCTCCCGACCGCCCGCGGCACGCTCGCGATGGGGGTGTACCGGGCACTCCCCGAGAGGTTCAAAGACGTGCACCCGCGCTATCGGACGCCCTCGTTCTCGACCCTCGTGATGGGCGTGGTCGCGATCCTCTACTACGTCGGGATGACGCTGATCAGCGACAACATCCTGCAGGACTCGATCGCCTCGCTCGGCCTCGCGATCGCCTTCTACTACGCGATCACCGGATACGCCTGCGTCTGGTACTTCCGCAAGGAGCTGTTCTCCTCGGCCGGCGCGTTCGTGGTCAAGGGACTCCTGCCGCTTCTCGGCGCGCTCATGCTGACCTACGCCTTCGTCCAGTCCGCGATCGACATGTGGGCGGTGGACTACGGCAACACGGTGCTGTTCGGGATCGGCGGCACGTTCGTCGTCGG
Source organism: Microbacterium sp. S308A+ (assembly GCF_049800815.1). Lineage (NCBI taxonomy): Bacteria > Bacillati > Actinomycetota > Actinomycetes > Micrococcales > Microbacteriaceae > Microbacterium > Microbacterium sp. S308A+. The sequence continues at coordinate 145,103 of NZ_JBNAFT010000004.1, forward strand.
GATCGGCTCGCTCCTGTTCGGGGTGGTGCTCATGGCGCTGTGGTACCTCTTCCCGCGGTCGAAGCGCTTCTTCCGCGGCGAGAGCCTCAACCGGGACACGCCCGTGCTCGTCCCCGACGAGCCGGGGGAGGCGATCCGCTCGGTCGACGGCGGGATCTGAGCGGGCACCGCCTGCGCCCGCTCCGGTCCGTCCGGCGCGGGCGGTCGCTGTCCGTTCCCGTCCGGCGCGGGGCGGTCGTTGTCCGTTCCCGTCCGGCGCGGGGCGGTCGTTGTCCGTTCCCGTGCTATTCGCCGCTCCGTCCCCGCGTTCTCCGGTCCGCTCGCCCGTCTGTTGTCCCGCTCGCCCGCCTGTTCCCAGACCCGTGCGTCAGGATGGGGGCATGCGCTCGACGCCCCTCCCTCCCGCGCTCGTGGGCGATTGGCTCCTCGAGCGGCGGATCCTCGATCGGCGGAGCGGTGAGTGGTACGCGGTCAGCGGCACGACGCGTCTCGTGCCGGCAGATCGGGGGCGGATCGCCTGGACCGAGCGCGGGGTCATGACCGGGGCCTCGGGGACGACGCCGATCGAGCGCGAGCTCTCGATCGCGGAGGACGACCGGGGCGACTGGACGGTCTCCTTCGCCGACGGCAGGCGGTTCTTCGCCTGGGACCCGGACGCGCCGATCGCGCACGCCTGCGGCGACGACGCCTATCGGGCGCGCATGGGCTTCGTCCGCGCGTCTGCCGGCGGGGTGGTGCTGTGGGGGGTGCGCTGGGACGCCACCGGTCCGGCGAAGGACTACCGCAGCGTCAGCATCCTGCGGCGCGCCGAGGGACCGTGATCCGAGCGCCTCAGGACGCGACGCGGGCGGCGATGTCGCGGCGGTAGTGCCCGCCGTCGAGCCGGATGCGTCCGATGGCCTCGTAGGCCCGGGCGCGCGCGTCCGCGAAGTCGGAGCCGGTCGCCACGACGTTGAGCACGCGCCCGCCCGAGGCGACGAGCGTGCCGCCCGGGGCGTCCGGTCCGGCGGTCGCCGCGTGCACGATGCGGACGCCATCGATCGCCTCGGCCTCGCCCAACCCCTCGATCAGACGACCGGTCCGCGGCGCCTCGGGATAGCCCTCGCTCGCGAGGACGACGGTGATCGCGACCTCGTCGGAGAAGGCCGGCTGCGGCTGGTCCTCGAGCGTCCCGGAGGCGGCGGCGAACAGGAGGGCGGAGAGCGGCGTGACCAGCCGCGGAAGCACGACCTGGGTCTCGGGGTCGCCGAACCGGGCGTTGAACTCGATCACCCTGATCCCCGCGGGGGTGAGGATCAGGCCCGCGTACAGCAGTCCGATGAACGGCGTCCCCTCGGCGTCGAGCTGCCGGATCACCGGGGTCGCGACCGTGCGGGTCACCTCGTCGACGAAGGCCTCGGTGCTGCCGAACCGATCCGCGAGCCAAGGAAGGGGGGAGTAGGCGCCCATCCCGCCGGTGTTGGGGCCGGCGTCGCCGTCGTGGGCGCGCTTGAAGTCCTGGGCAGGGCTGAGCGGACGCACGGTGTCGCCGTCGCTGAGGAAGAACAGCGACACCTCGGGGCCGGAGAGGAACTCCTCCACGAGCACCGGGCCGGCAGGGAGGTATTGCGTCGCGTGGGCGAGGGCCTCCGCGCGGTCGTCGGTGACGATCACGCCCTTGCCGGCGGCGAGGCCGTCCGCCTTCACGACGTGTGGGGCGCCCAGGTCGTCGAAGGCCGCCTCGACCTGGGCGAGCGTCGCTGCCCGCACGGCCCGGCCGGTGGGAACCCCCGCCGCGTCCATGATCCGCTTCGCGAAGGCCTTCGAGCCCTCCAGCTGCGCGGCGGCGCGTCCGGGTCCGAACACCGGGATCCCGCGCTCGCGGAGGACGTCGGCGACCCCGGCCACGAGCGGGGCCTCGGGGCCGACGATCACCAGGTCGACCGCGTTCGCGTTCGCGAAACCGGCGATGGCGGCGCCGTCCAGCGGGTCGACGTCGACGAGCGTCGCATCCTGCGCGATGCCGGCGTTGCCGGGCGCCGCGAGGATGTCATGTGCGGCCTCCTCCGACCGCAGGGCGAGGATGATCGCGTGCTCGCGGGCACCGGAACCGAGGACGAGGATCTTCACCCGGCCAGCCTATCGACCCGGCTCGCGCGGCCTGTCCGGCGGGACGGTGCGACGCGGACTGCGCGGCGGCACGGTCCCGTCGCACGGGAGGCTCGGCGGATCCGCTCCCCTCAGACGGGCCGTTCCGCGGAACGACTCCGGTCACACGGACCGTTCGACGGAGCGATCCCACGGCACGGTCCATCCGGCGGCCTCGAACAGGCCGTCCAGCACCATCGCCGTGAACCCCCAGACCACGGTGCCGTCGACGTCGAAGGCGGGGGCACGGAAGACGCGGTCGCCGTACCGTCGCACGGCGGTGAAGCGGTGGGCAGGATCCAGAAGGCGCGCGACGGGCATCCGGAATACCTCGACGGTCTCGGCATGGTCCACGGCGGCGACCGCCGAGGGCCGGCGCCACCAGCCCAGCACCGGCGTCACTCGGTGGTTGCTGGCGATGAGCGGAAGCTCCGGCAGCACGGACAGGACCTCGACGCCGGACGGGTCCAGCCCGGTCTCCTCCTGCGCCTCGCGCAGGGCGGTGGCCGCGGCGTCGACGTCGCCGGGCTCGGCCTTGCCGCCGGGGAACGACACCTGGCCCGGGTGGGACGAGAGCGTGTCCGCCCTCTTCTGCAGCAGCACGTCCAGGTCGCGGGCGATCGGGGCGTCGGCCGGTGCCAACGCGTCGTCGAGGACGCCGAAGAGGATGAGCACCGCCGCCGCGCGCGGCACGGCGTCGGACGGAGCCGCGGGCAGGAGCGAGCTCCACGCCGGGGACGAGGCCGCCGCGAGGAGCTCCGCCCTGGCGCCGGCGGCGGTCGCCGGGCCGCCGGGAGCGGTGCCACCGGAGGCCGCGTCACCGGGGGCGTGGATGGCGTCGGACATGACACCAGCGTAGGCGCGGACGGAGAGGCGGGGGCGGTTGCCGCCATCCCTCCTCGGGCAGAGCGGCGCAGAGGCGGGACCCCGGCCGGCACCCGGTGGGGGCACCCGGTCGACACCCGGCCGGCACCGACGCCGGCACCCCGGCCGGAACCCACGCTGACACCCCGGCCGGCCTCGGTCTGCGCCCGGCCGGCACCACGGCGCGGCCTAGGCTGGGAGGATGGCGGCGAAGATCGACACGGAGACAGGGCGGAAGGCCCTTGCCGAGGTCACGACGGCCCTCGGCGAGGGGGAGAGGCCCGCCCGGGCCGTGTACGCGACCGCCGTCCGCTACCTTCTCCAGCTGCTCGACGAGAAGGCGCCGGGAAACAGCGTCGAGGTGCGTGTTCCCCCGTTCGGCGCCGTGCAGGTGGTCCAGGGGCCGCGGCACACCAGGGGCACTCCGCCGAACGTCGTCGAGATGGACCCGGCCACCTGGGTCGCGGTCGCCCTCGGCTCGTCCTCCTGGGCCGAGGCGATGGCGTCGGGTCGGGTCCACGCCTCCGGCACCCGCGCCGATCTCGACGACCTGCTGCCCCTGCGTCCCTGACCGGGTCTCGGGGTCACAGCTCCCTACGCGCTCCCGTCGGGTGGATTCAGCTTTATCGGTTGGATTCGGTGATCTGGCCCGACGAACATGCATTGAGCCGACACGCAGGGGTGGTGGTGGGCGTGGGAGAATGGAGGCATGAGCAGCGAGCCCCGCACCGTCCGCGACGAGACCGTCGAGGCCCGCGTCCGCCGTGCGCCGCGCTGGGGCGTGTTCTTCGGCGCGGGGGCCGTGCTCGGACTGATCGTCGCCGTGATCCTCACCTTCACCGGCAGCTTCGAGCCCTCCGAGGCGGTCGGCGTGACCTACCCCGCCGGTCAGGTGTTCGGCTTCCTGCTGCTGTGGACGGCGCCGGCGGGCATCGCCCTGGGCGGCCTCGTCGCGCTCGTCCTGGAGCGGATGGCCCGGCGCACCGAGCGCACGGTCCGTGTCGAGCGCGAGACCGTCGCCGAATAGCCCGGCGCCGCGGCTGTCCCGGGTCGCCGACCGGGGCGACTCTCCGGTGGCCTTCGGCTCCTTCCTCCCGTCACGGATTCTGTCGCCCTCGGGCTGCGGAAGCGACAGAGTCCGTGACGGGAGCGAGGAGGCCCGGGAAAGCGAACGGAGCGGGGGAGAGCCGGGGGTCAGGCCAGCTCCGCGATCACCGGGCGGATGGCCTCGTCGAACGCCACCACGTCACGCCGCAGGCCATCGGTGACGGCGACGCTCATCGCACCGATCCACCAGATCCCTCGCTGAGCGAGCGGCAGCACGTGGACGTTGAGCTCGAACGAGTGCGCGCGGCGCCCCGCCTCGCGTTCGTGCTCCGCGATCGCCCCGGCGTAGGCGCGGTACGCGTCGCCGGTGCCGCTGACCGAGCGGGCGTAGCGCGCGTGCACCTCGTGCGCGTAGGAGACCGCCGAAGGCCCGAGGGGAAGGATCGCCGCCCGCAGCTCCTCCGCCCCGCGGGCGGGCAGGGCGACGAGCGTGTCGAACCCGTCGATCAGCTCCAGGGGCACCTCGGACGGATGCGCCATCGGCTCGACCGTCATCTCCCAGTACGCGTGCCATTGACGCTCCACCAGCGCGGAGGCCTCCGGCGCATCGGGCGGGCGAGTGCCACGTTCGCGCAGCGGGGGGAGACCGGCCGGTTCGCGGATCCCGAGATCCTGGCGCAGCGCGAGAGCGACGAGCACCGGGATCCCGGCGTCCTCGCGCACGAGCCACTGCGGCTTGTCGGCCATGGCCCCATCGTACGGATCGGAGCCGCCGAGCGACACGGCGGCCGTCCGCGCGGATCGCATCCTCGAGCGGTTCCGCCGGTCGCGCCCGACGGTAGGCTATTCGCGTGTCCTCCCCCACCTATGCCGCGGCCGGCGTCGACACGGCCGCCGGCGATCGTGCCGTCGAGCTCATGAGATCCGCCGTGCGCGCCACGCACGGCCCTGAGGTCCTGGGGGGAGTCGGCGGGTTCGCGGGGATGTTCGACGCCTCGGCGCTGCGCGGCTACACGCGCCCGCTGCTGGCCACGAGCACCGACGGCGTGGGCACGAAGGTCGCGATCGCCCAGGCCGTCGACAAGCACGACACGATCGGGCATGACCTGGTCGGCATGGTGGTCGACGACATCGTCGTGGTGGGAGCCGCGCCGTTGTTCATGACGGATTACATCGCCTGCGGCAAGGTCTTCCCGGAGCGCATCGCCGACATCGTCCGCGGGATCGCCGAGGCGTGCACGCTGACCGGCACGGCCCTCGTCGGAGGCGAGACGGCCGAACACCCTGGCCTCCTCGGCGTCAACGACTATGACGTCGCGGGCGCTGCGACCGGCGTGGTCGAGGCCGACCGCCTCCTCGGCGCCGAGGAGGTGCGCGACGGCGACGTCGTGCTCGCCCTCGCCTCCAGCGGACTGCACTCCAACGGCTTCTCCCTGGTCCGTCACATCATCGCGAACGCGGGGATCGGGTATGGCGACCAGGCCGCGGATCTCGGGACCACCTGGGGCGAGGCGCTGCTGACGCCCACGCGGTTGTACACCACGCCGCTGCTCGGGATCGCGGACTCTTTCGGCGATGCGGTGCACGCCCTCAGCCACGTCACCGGAGGGGGCATCGCCGCCAACCTCGCCCGCGTCCTCCCCCAGGGAAGCTGGGCCGAGGTCGATCGCGGCACCTGGTCGCCGGCGCCCGTCTTCCGCGTGCTGAGCGACATCGCTGGCACCACCCTCGCATCGAGCGAGGGCACCTGGAACCTCGGGATCGGCTTCCTCGCCGTCGTCGACGCGAGCGCCGCCTCCGACATCGCCGCCACGCTCACCGCGGGCGGCATCGACACCTGGCAGGTCGCGTCCGTGCACACCGGCCGCCGGCCCGACGGCGACTTCGAGCAGGGGGCGAAGGGCGTCGACGGAGGGGCCGTGCGTCTCGTGGGCGCCTATCGAGAAGGCGAGAAGAACTAACCCCCCATGTGCGGCATCGTCGGAATGGTCGGCAACGGCCCGGTCAACCAGGACATCTACGACGCTCTCCTGCTCCTGCAGCACCGTGGGCAGGACGCGACCGGCATCGCCACGGCCGAGCCGGGCGGGATCATGCACATGGCGAAGGCCAGCGGCATGGTGCGTGAGGCGTTCCGCACGCGTGACATGCGTTCGCTCCTCGGCAACGTGGGCCTCGGCCACGTGCGCTACGCGACCAAGGGCACGGCGTCGAGCGAGGAGGAGGCCCAGCCGTTCTACGTGAACGCGCCCTACGGCATCATCCTCATCCACAACGGCAACCTGACCAACACCCGCGAGCTCGCCGCGGAGATGGCGCAGCGCGATCGTCGACATCTGAACTCCTCCAGCGACACCGAGCTGCTCCTCAACGTGCTCGCGAACGAGCTGCAGACCACCACCTCCGCGATCGACCTCGACCCGGAGCGGATCTTCGAGGCCGTGTCGCGTACGCATGAGCGGATCGAGGGCGCCTACGCGGTCATCGCGATCATCGCAGGACACGGTCTCCTCGCCTTCCGTGACCCGTTCGGGATCCGCCCGCTGATCCTCGGCCGTCGTGCGGGGGCCGAGGGCGCCGCCGACGAGTGGGTGGTCGCGAGCGAGTCGCTCGTGCTCGAGAACGCCGACTACGAGATCGTGCGCGAGGTCGAGCCGGGAGAGGCCGTGTTCGTCACGACCGAGGGCGAGCTCTTCTCCCGGCAGTGCGCGGCCGACCCCACCCTCGCCCCCTGCGCCTTCGAGTACGTCTATCTCGCGCGTCCCGACTCCGTCATGAACGGCGTCTCGGTCTACGAGTCCCGTCTGCGGATGGGGCAGCGTCTGGCCGACACGATCGCGAAGCACGTCCCGCTCGACCAGATCGACGTCGTCATGCCGATCCCGGACTCCTCCCGCCCGGCGGCGATGGAGGTCGCCCGCAAGCTCGGCATCGAGTATCGCGAGGGCTTCTACAAGAACCGCTACGTCGGCCGGACCTTCATCATGCCCGGTCAAGCGGTGCGAAAGAAGAGCGTGCGGCAGAAGCTCAACGCGATGTCGACCGAGTTCCGGGGCAAGAACGTCCTGCTCATCGACGACTCGATCGTCCGTGGCACGACCAGCCAGCAGATCATCCAGATGGCCCGCGACGCGGGCGCGTCCTCGGTGATCTTCGCCTCGGCCGCACCGCCCATCCGTCATCCGCACGTCTACGGGATCAACATGCCCTCGAAGCACGAGCTCGTCGCCTACGGGCGCACGATCCCCGAGATCGCGGACGTGCTCGGCTGCGACCGGATCGTCTACCAGGAGGTCGAAGACCTCAAGGCCGCGATCATCGAGGGGTCCGATCTCGACGATCTTGACATGAGCCCGTTCGACGGGCGGTACGTGACAGGGGCGGTCAGCGACGAGTATCTGTCCTGGCTCGAGGGAGCACAGACCTCGTGACGGCGGCGCGCCCGCTGTGGCAGGGGCGGACGCTGGCAGTGCTCGGCATCCTCCTCTGCGCGTTCTCGCTCCGCTCGGCGGTGGCCTCGCTGTCTCCCGTGATCGACCACATCTCCGCCGACTTCCCGCTGCCTCCGGCCGTGATCGGCCTGATCGGCACGGCGCCGCCGGTCTGCTTCGCGATCTTCGGGCTGCTCACCCCGCTGCTCGAGCGGCGGTTCGGACTGGAGCGGCTGGCCGTGGTGGCGCTCTCCGCGGTCGCGATCGGGCTGGTGCTGCGCGGGCTGTCGGTGGACTCCGTCACGCTGCTGCTGACGACCGCGTTGATCTTCGCCGGCGTCGGCACGGGGAACATCCTCCTGCCGCCCCTGGTCAAGAGGTACTTCCCCGATCGGCTGAGCGTCATGATGACGCTCTACACCACGGCGATGGCTTTCTCGACCTTCCTGCCGCCGCTGCTGGCGGTTCCCGTCGCCGACGCCGCCGGCTGGCGCGTGTCCCTCGGGCTCTGGGGGGCGTTCGCCCTCGCCGGGATCATGCCGTGGCTGGTCCTCGTGCTCAAGGACCGGAAGGGGCCCACGTCCGCGCCCGTCGCGCCGGCTGCGCCCGCGCTGACCCGCCCCGTGGACGAGGGCGACGAGGTGGCCGCGGTCTCGACCGGACCGATCGTCACGGCGCCCGCCGACTCCCGCAGCTTCTCGCGTGTCGTGCGGATCCCGTTGTCCTGGGCGCTCGCGGTCGTGTTCGGGACTTCGTCGACCATGGCCTACGTGGCTTTCGCCTGGCTGCCCTCGATCCTCGTCGACCGCGCCGGCGTGAGCGCGTCCGCGGCGGGTCTCCTGCTCTCGCTCTTCGCCGCCATCGGCCTCCCGGCCTCGTTGCTGGTGCCGGTTCTCGTGGTCCGCTTCCAGGCCACCCGACCGTTGTACTTCCTCGGCGTCGTCGGTGGACTGGTGGGCCTCCTCGGCCTCCTGCTGGCGCCGGAGCCGGGGCTCCTCTGGCTCTGGGTCGGTCTCTACGGCCTGGTCGGCGCCCTGTTCCCGCTGAGCCTGGTCCTCATCAGCATCCGCGCCCGTACCCCGGAGAGCGCCGTCGCCCTCAGCGGTTTCGTGCAGAGCGTCGGGTACACCCTCGCTGCTGTCTTCCCGGTGCTCGTCGGCGTGCTGCACGAGGCGACCGGGGGCTGGCAGGTGCCGCTCGTGGTCGTCGCCGCAGCGCTCGTCGCCTCGGTCCCTGCCGGGATCCTCGCCGGCCGTCGGCGGACCATCGAGGACGAGTGGGAACGCCGGCACGGCCGGTGGTGACCGCCGGACGACGGACGACCCGCCCGGCGACGGCTGCGGCGCCGACCGGGCCAGACACGGCTCTGACGCGAGGAACGGCTGTCACGACGAAGGCCCTGACCGTCCGGGCTGATGCCGATCGGTCAGGGCCAGAGTCCGTACCCCGCGGGGCGGAAGGCCCGGTCAGGCTCGTTCGAGCTTGTCCTCGTCTTCGTCGGCGTACTGGTCGGCCCACTTGTCGACGTACGCGTCGTCGCTGTCCTGCGTCTGTCCGAGCTCGCGCTCCAGCGCCGAGTAGTTCACCTCGGGGCTGTATGCCTTGAGCTCGCGGGCGATCTTCGTGTGCTTCGCCTTCTGACGGCCACGGCCCATGCGCGAGACCCCCTTACTGTAAGCAACCGGGCGGAACGGGGCCCGGTGTTATTCACGGCACCGGCTGAGGCCGGTAAGAGTAGCATTCAGAATAGCACGCGGGCCTTCGGCCCCGGCCCGCGCACCGACAGCGAAGGGAACGAACGACGTGTCAGAGAACGCCTCCTCCCCCGTCGACGACGAGCTCCAGAACGGTCAGCTGCAGAAGGCCGTCATCGTCGCCATGCTTCCCGATCAGCCCGCCCGGGTGCTGTCGGTCGCCGTGCAGTATGCGCAGCTGCTCTCGGCTCCGCTGGTGGTCGTGCACGTGGACGTCACCCGCTTCGTGACCTTCGAGGACCCGGACGGCTACGTGCATTCCGCTCCCATCGATTTGAACATCGACACCGGCATCGCCGAGTTCGAGGACGTCCGGCGCACGGCGGCGCAGGCGCTCGCCGGCACCGGGCTCACCTGGACGGCACGGCAGCTCGTCGGCGACCCCGCGCTGGCGATCAAGCAGCTCGGCGCCAAGGTCGACGCCCAGCTCATCGTCGTCGGGACCCGTAAGCGCGGTCTCGGGGAGTCGATCCGGGAGTTCTTCACCGGCTCCGTCGCCGCTCGCCTCTCGCACCGCCAGTCCCGGCCGGTGCTCGTGGTCCCGCTGGAGGAGCCGGTGCCCGACGACCAGGAGATCTGGTCCGAGTAGGCGCTTTTTCTGACGACTCGTCCCTGTGGTGGCGGGGAGGGTCAGTAGTAGCGGAGGAGTGCGCCGTGCCGATGCGGCCGCGGCGTCGGCGTCCCCGCCGTCCGTGAGACGGCGGGATCTGCGCCCGTGGCGGTCGGGGCGGCGATCCGGCGGGAGGGCGCGTACGGCTGCGAGAGCGTGTCGCGCTCGGCGCCGTCGGGGGCCGCGCCCTCCGCCGCGATCATCCCCGGCTCCCGCGGAGACCGTCGAGCGCCGAGATCACGCCGTGCGTGGCGGCGTCGAGAGCCTCGTCGAGGTCGCTCACGACGGAGGAGGGCAGCTCCCCGCCCTTTGCGACGTGGGTGCGCAGGTCGGTGCGGATCCGGGCACGGAACGCGTTGATGAGCGCATCCGCGCGCTGGAGCTGTTCCCGGCTCGCGATCCGGGAGTCGTCACGCGGGGGGCGAGGGCGTGACTTCGCCGCGATCCGCTCGGCCTGGGCCGCGCTCGCGAGATCGGCGCGCAGGCTCTTCATCGCGTCCTGCACGCTCTGGCGCACCTCGTTCGCGATCAGCCGCACCGAGTCGGTGAGACCCGCCTCGATCCCGGCGAGATCGTTCTCGCGCGTGGCGAGCTCGGTGCGCCCGGCGTCGGTGATGGCGTAGATGGCGGTGCGGCCGTCGACGGTCTTGGTGACCAGCCCCTCCTCCTCCAGCTTGGCCAGCCGAGGGTAGATGGTGCCGGCGCTCGGAGTGTAGGTGCCCCCGGTCCGATCGGTGAGGGCTTGGATGATCCCGTAGCCGTGCTGCGGAGACTCCGCGAGCAGGGACAGGAGGTAGAGGCGCAGGTCTCCGTGGGAGAAGACGGCGGGGGTCACAGCAGGTCCTCCCCTTCGGCGGTGAAGGCCACCGGGTCCTCGGCGGCGCTGCGGCGGAGGACGGTGATGTCCCCCGACACCGAGTTCGACCGGATGTCCACGAAGCTGCCCGACAGCTCGCCCGAGCGCCCGGAGAAGCTGCTGGGGCCGGAGCTGCCGCGGTCGAGCCCATCGATGCGCAGACGCCCGCTCAGGGTGCGCATGACGTAGTTGGCGGCGAGGTCGGGGTCGAGGCGGACGGTGCTGTTGCCCGACACCGTGTTCAGGGCGATCGTGTTCACGGGGCCCGTCGCGTCGACGACCATCGACCCGGAGACCGTGTCGACCGTGGCCTTGCGGATCTCCCCGGTGAGGGCGACGTCGCCGGAGACGCTGTTCGCGAGGGCGGGGCCTGTGAGGGCGCGCACCTGCACGTCGCCGGAGACGGAGTTGAGCGTCAGCTCGCCGGTGTGGGTGTCGACGATGATGTCGCCGGAGACGGTGCTGAGCCGGGCCTCGTTCTCGAGGCCCGAGACGAGGGCGCCGGCGCTGACGACGCCGAGCGAGAGCGAGATCCCCCGGGGGACCGCCACGCTGACCTGCGCCTTGGGCCCGCCCGAGCCGAAGTTGCGGAACACCTCGAGGAAGTTGTCCCAGCCCAGCTGGGGGTGGTCGATCTCGACCTGCGTCCCGTCGGACTCGATGCGCAGGTCCTTGACGGTGACGCCGTGCACCTCGATACGGACGCCCGGCTCGTCGTGGGCGATGATGTCGACCTGGCCGCCGACGAGGCCGACCTTGAGACGAGACGCGCTCTCGATGTCGATGACGCGTTCCTCGCCGGGGGCGATGAGCCACTTCTCAGTCATTTTCCTTCTCCTTGGGTGGAAGTCTTAAGATCGCGATATATCGCGTGCTTGAAGAGTAACACGATATATCGCGAATCTGTCAAGGGGGCAGAGAGATCCCTGCTCTGGGCCTGAAAACTCCGGGGGCCTGCGAAGACGGAGGGGGTGAGCCGGCGTCGGTCAGGAGCAAGCGGGGGCGGACAGGCCGTGGAGGGCGGACCACTGCGCCTGCAATTCGGCGCCGTACCGCGGCTCCGGCCCGGTGAGTCTCGGCGTGCATCCCGAGGTGCTGAAGCCGCCGATGACGTCGCCGGGGGTGGCCGAGAGGCCGACCGCGTACTCCGCGCCGGTCGGCGCCGCCGCCTCGAGAAGAGGGCGGACGTACTCCCAGACCGGTGACGACGTGAGGCCCTGACCCGGGGCGGCGGTGGGGGCGAGGTCGGCGGGGAGCCGGAACCAGAGGGTCGGGGGCGATCCGGCGTCGGCGGAGACGGTGAAGTCCAGCTCGCGGTCGGGGTCCTTCTCGGCGAGGCCTCGGTAGGCGTTCTCGAACATGCCGATCGTCGTGCCGAGCTCCGGTGACACGGGTGACTCGACGGAGGTCGCGTCGTGGACGACCGGCGAACCCGTCCCCAGCTGGAGGACGAGGCGATCAGTCCTCGTCTGCATCGAGAAGCCGTCGAGGAGTGCGGCCTGCGCGGCGGGGGAGAGATGGTCCTCCTTGATCCCGATCGTGCGTCGCTCCCCGACCGACGCGAAGATCGGGAGCCCCTGATGCGCCCTGCTCAGCCATTCCTCGACGAAGGCGACGCCGGGGGCAGGAGTGCCAGGGGCGATGTGGAAGGACGCCTCCGGACCGGCCGCCGGCGTCAGCCTCAGCGCTGCCGCCCGCGACCCGCTGACCTCGGACGTGCCGAGCCCGCCCTCCCGGAGCAGGAGCCAGGCCGTGATGACATGGTGGGCCTCTGCCGCCGTCGCCGCCGCGGTGAGCACGACATCCGTCTCGCGTTCGATCCCCGCGTCGAACCCTCCGTCGTCGACCGTGCAGGCGGCCTGCGCCACGCCGGGCAGTCGATCGAGCTCCGCGCAGGTCGCGGTGGCCGCGCGTTCTGCCGCGGAGATGTCGAGCGGCGAGGAGCAGCCGCCGATGACGACCGCCAGCGAGAGCGCGGCCAGAGACGCCAGCAGTCTCCGTTCCGTCGTCGCTCGCCCGACTCTCACGATGCCGCGTGCTCGACGTCCGGATGGGCCATGCCGGGATCCTCTCACAACGCGGGGATAGAGTGGCGGCGTGAGCTCCCCCGCCGCCCGTGTCGCCCTCGTGGCCCTGGGCGGCACGATCGGGACCGGCGCCAGGCTCCTCCTCGGGACCGCCCTCCCCGAGCTCGCCGGGATCCCGGTCGCGACGCTCGCCGCGAACGTCGTCGGCTCGCTCCTGCTGGGGATCCTGGCGGCCAGGCTCCCGGGGTCGTCATCGTGGCGCATCTTCCTCGGCACCGGCGTGCTCGGCGGGTTCACCACCTACAGCGCGTTCGCCATGGGATCGGTCACCCTCTGGCACGCCGCCCCGGCGCTCGCCGCGGCGTATGCGGCAGGGAGCCTCGTGCTCGGGGTCGGCGCGGCCGCGCTCGGGCTCCGCCTCGGCGCACGGAAGGAGCGCAGCACATGAGCCCACTCGCTCTCGTGCTCGCTGCGCTCGCAGGAGGCCTCGGCGCGGCGGCGCGCTACCTCGTCGACCGGGGCGTCTCGCGTCTCGCGGGCGCGCGCTTCCCGTGGGGCGTCTTCCTCGTCAACGTGACCGGATCCTTCGCCCTGGGCGTGGTGACCGGTGCGCTGCCGGAGGCGGTGTTCGTCGTGGGCGCCGGTCTTCTCGGCGGCTACACCACGTTCAGCACCGCGATGCTCGATGTGGTGGCGCTCTGGCGAGACGGCTCCCGTCGCGCCTCGGCGTTCAACGCGTGGGGCATGCTGCTCGTGAGCGTCCTCGCGGCCTTCGGTGGCCTCGCCCTCGGCGCGACCCTCTGACCCGGTGGCGGGCGGTGCGCGTCGTGGGCGCACATCGGCTTCCGGACATGTTCTCGGCCGTTCCGGACAAGTTCTCGTCCCGCTCCCGTGATTTTTCCCCGTTTCTCAGGATGCTCACATCCCCGTGGATGTACAAACGTACACACTGTTCGGGGAGGGGGAAGAGCCATGGGGGAGACGACGCGGGCGCGACGGGATCCGGCAGCCCGTCGTCGTGCGATGGTCACGGCGGCCGCCGAGCTGATCTCCGAGGTGGGCGTCGACGCCCTCACCCATCGGATGGTGGCCTCGAGAGCGCAGGTCCCGCTGGGCGCGACCACCCAGTACTTCGACACCCTCGACGATCTGCGGGCCGCAGGGCTCCAGCATCTGGCCGACGACATCGACGCGCGCATGGACGATCTGCACGCGGCGCTGATCGAGCAGGGCGTCTCGGCGACCTCTCTCGCGACGCTGATCGCGCAGGGGCTCTCCGACGCGCAGGCCGTCAAGACCGACCGTGCCGTCGTCACCGCCGCCGTGAACGACCCTCGCCTGCAGGAGCTCGCCCGGCATTGGGGCGAGCGCATGGTCTCTTTCCTCGAGCCCACCTGCGGCGCGCAGCGGGCGGCGCTCGCCGCCGTCTTCGTCGACGGCGTCCTCTGGCAGTCCCTCGTCGGCCATGCCCCGCTCGACAGAGGCCTCATCGAGGCCGGCTTCTCCGCGATCTTCGAAGCCCCGACGTCTTCGTCGGAGGCGTCCACGTCCGTCCCTTCCATCACAGCCCGACTCGCGACCGACCGTCCTGTCTGACCCGAAAGAGCACCCGTGTCCAAGCTCGCCGTCCTCAGCCTCCGCAACCGCGCGCTGATCGCCCTCGTCACGATCGTCGCCGCGGTGTTCGGCGGCCTCGCCCTGACGAGCCTCAAGCAAGAGCTCATCCCCTCGATCGAGTTCCCACAGCTCTCGATCGTGACCACCTACCCCGGCGCCTCGCCCGAGGTGGTGGAGAACGACGTGTCCACGCCGGTCGAGACGGCGATCTAGGGCGTCCCCGGCCTGGACTCGTCCACGGCGACGAGCACCACGAACGCCTCTGTGATCCAGGCGTCCTTCGCCTACGGGACGAACCTCGCCACCGCCGAGCAGAAGATCACCCAGGCGATCAGCCGGATCAAGGCGCAGCTGCCGGAGGGGGTCGATCCGCAGGTCATCACCGCGAGCATCGACGACCTCCCGGTGATCCAGATCGCCGTCACCGGCTTCGACGACGCCGAGGACGCCCAGGCGCGGATCACCGACACGGTCATCCCCGAGATCGAACGCGAGAAGGGCGTCAACGCCGCCTCGCTCGTCGGCGGTCAGGGCAAGCGCCTGACGATCACCCCGGACCCGGCCGCCCTGGCGATCGCCGGCGCCTCGCCGACGGCGATCAAGGACGCGCTGCAGCAGAACGGCGTGCTGTTCCCCGGCGGCGCGATCACCCAGGGCGACAAGACCCTCACGGTGCAGACCGGCGAGAAGCTGACATCCGTCGACGCGGTCTCCGCGATCCCGCTCGCGGGAACCACGGCGACGATCGGGAGCGTGGCGCAGGTCGCGCTGACCGGCGACCCGCAGACGTCGATCTCCCGCGTGGACGGCAAGTCGGCTCTCACGATCGCCGTGACCAAGCTGCCGTCGGCGAACACCGTCGACGTCTCGCGGGCCGTGACGGCGCTCGTCCCTTCCCTCGAGAAGGACCTTCCGGGAGCCACGTTCACGACGGTGTTCGATCAGGCTCCGTTCATCCAGCAGTCGATCGAGTCGCTGGCCACCGAGGGACTGCTCGGCCTCGGCTTCGCGGTGCTCATCATCCTGGTCTTCCTGCTCTCGGTCCGCTCCACCCTGGTGACCGCGATCTCGATCCCCACGAGCGTCCTCATCACGTTCATCGGGATCCAGGCGTTCGGGTACTCGCTGAACATCCTCACCCTCGGCGCGCTCACGATCGCGATCGGGCGCGTGGTGGACGACTCGATCGTCGTGATCGAGAACATCAAGCGGCACTACGTCGGAGACGCGGACAAGAGGCGGTCGATCCTCCTCGCGGTGCGCGAGGTCGCGATGGCCATCACCGCCTCGACCCTCACCACGGTCGCGGTCTTCCTGCCCATCGCGTTCGTGGGCGACATGACCGGCGAGCTGTTCCGGCCGTTCGCGCTCACGGTCGCGATCGCGATGTCGGCGTCGCTCTTCGTCGCGCTCACGATCGTGCCGGTGCTCGCGTACTGGTTCCTCCGCCCCGGCAAGCCGCTGCTCGACGCGAACGGGGACGCCATCGATCCCGAGGATCCCGCCGCGCCCCCGTCGCGACTGCAGAGGGCCTACATCCCGGTCCTGTCGTGGACGCTCAAGCACTCGTGGACCACCCTCGCGCTCTCGGTCGTGGTGCTCGTCGGCACGCTGGCGATGGCGCCTCTCATGAAGGTGAACTTCCTCGGCGACTCCGGGCAGAACACCTTCACGATGACGCAGTCGCTCGGTGAGGCCCCGAGCCTCGCGGCCGAGGACACGGCCGCGCAGAAGGTCGAGGAGGCCATCAAGGACGTCAAGGGCATCGAGACCGTGCAGGTCTCGATCGGCTCGAGCGGATCAGCCCTGCGCGACGCGTTCTCCGGCGGAGGATCCGGCATCACCTACTCGATCACGACCGAGTCGTCTGCCGATCAAGAGGCGGTGAAGGCCGACGTGCAGAAGGCGGTCGCGGACCTCGCTGACGTGGGCGAGATCACCCTCGCCTCTTCCTCGGGCGGCTTCGCCTCCTCCGACATCGCCGTCAAGGTCACCGCCCCGGACGCCAAGACGCTGGACGAGGCCACGGACGCGCTCGTCGCCTCGTTGAAGGACGCTCCCGGCATCAACCAGGTCTCCAGCAACCTCGCGGCGTCGCTTCCCTACATCGCGGTGCAGGTGGACCGTCAGGCCGCGGCAGCCCGCGGCCTCTCCGAGGTGGCCGTCGGCGGCATCGTGTCGCAGGCCATGCAGCCGCAGAAGGCCGGCACCGTCGAGATCGACGGCTCGTCGCTCACGGTCTACGTGCAGAGCGCGAACCCGCCGACCACGATCGACGCCCTGAAGGCGCTGACGATCCCGAGTGTGGCCGGCCTCGTGCGTCTCGACCAGGTCGCCTCGGTGCAGGAGAGCGAGAGCCCGTCCTCGGTGACCACCCAGCACGGGCAGCGGACGGCGACCGTCACCGTCACGCCGGAGGGCGACGACCTCGCGGCCGCCTCCCAGGCCGTGAGCACGGCGATCGAGGACGCCCGGCTCCCCTCCGGCGCCGACGCGTCGCTCGGCGGCGTGGTCACGCAGCAGCAGGACGCCTTCGCCCAGCTGGGCCTCGCGATGCTCGCGGCGATCCTCATCGTCTACATCGTGATGGTGGCGACCTTCCGCTCGCTCCGACAGCCGATCCTGCTGCTGATCTCGGTGCCGTTCGCGGCGACCGGCGCGATCCTGCTGCAGGTCCTCACCGGCGTTCCGCTGGGTGTCGCCTCGCTCATCGGCGTGCTGATGCTCATCGGCATCGTGGTGACCAACGCGATCGTGCTCGTGGACCTGGTCAACCAGTACCGCGAGAAGGGGATGAGCGCGCACGACGCCACCATCGCCGGCGGCTCGCGTCGTCTCCGCCCGATCCTCATGACGGCACTCGCGACGATCTTCGCGCTGACCCCGATGGCGCTCGGCATCACCGGCCATGGCGGCTTCATCTCGCAGCCGCTCGCGATCGTTGTGATCGGTGGCCTTGTCTCCTCGACGGTCCTCACCCTGCTCGTGCTTCCGACGCTCTACAACCTCGTGGAGGGGGCGAAGGAGCGGCGCAAGGCCCGGAAGACCGGAAGGGCGGGCGCGGTGCCCGATGAGGCGGCTGAGGGCGGGGCCCATTCCCTCACCCGTCGGGAGCTGCGCGACCGTGGGCCCGCCGTCGCGCCCGACGAGGCATGATCGGCGCGTGAGCACCGACGAGACGGTGCGGGTCTCCGCTTGGGCGGCGGAGCTCCGCGCCGTGCACGTCCGGTTGCGCGACGCGCTCCATGCGACCAGGAGCGCGCTCGCGGCCGGGACGGAGGATCCGTCGGAGCCGACCCGCGACCTCCTGCTCTACTGCCATGGCTTCTGCCTCGCGCTCGACGGGCACCATCGGGCCGAGGACAGGGCGCTGTTCCCCGCGATCGAGGCCGCTCATCCTGATCTCGCGCCGACGCTGCGTGCGCTGGAGCAGGACCATTCGATGATCGCGCACCTGCTGGGAGGTCTCAGGGCGGCCGTCGAGGGCGGAGAGGGCGCGGCCGTGCTCCGCGACCACATCGACGGGGTCGCGGCCATCATGGAGAGCCATTTCCGCTACGAGGAGAAGGCGCTCCTCACGGTTCTCGAGACCCTCGCGCTCGACGCCTCCCGCGAGGCGTCGCTCGGGCCGCTCTGAGCGACGCCGGACGACCGCCCTCGCGGTCAGGGCTGGAAGGCGATTCCCCACTCCAGGGTCCAGGACTCGGACGGCGCCAGGCGACGCAGCCCTCGGCCCGAGTTGAAGGCCTCGGCCGGGGCGGTCATCGGCTCGATCGCGACCGCACGTGCCTGGCCGGGGTAGCGGTCGGTCGTGAAGACCTGGAGATAGTCGAAGCCGGGCCCCTGCCACACGGTCGTCGTCCGCCCGTCGGGAGCGGTGAGCGTCGTCCGTACGCGGCCGTCGGCGTCGCGCAGCAGGGTGGCGAACCCGGTGTCGAGCTGCACGTCCCGGAGCCGGCGGCCTGCGCGCAGGTCCGTTCCGCCGGCGACGGGGGACTCTCCGATCGGGAGCAGCCTGTCGTCGACCTCGAAGAAGGTCTCGGCCGGGATGCGGAGCACGAGATCGCCGGGATCCGTGTCGCCGATGGTGAGAAACGGATGGGTCCCGAGAGCGACCGGAGCGTCCGAGCCGGAGCCGTTGACCAGGGTGTGGGTGACGGCGATCCCGTCGGCGGTGAGCGCGTACGTCACTGTCGTGTCCAGAAGGTAGGGGTACCCGGTCTGCGGCACGATCGTCGCGGCGAGGGTGACCGCGTCGTCGGTGTGCTCGACGACGTCGTAGGCCGTGAAGCGGAGGAGGCCGTGGCTGGCGTTGCGGAGCTTCGGCTCGGTGATCGCGAGAGCGCGTTCGACGCCGTCGTCCTGCCAGACGCCGTCGCGGACCCGGTTCGGCCACGGGGCGAGCACGACGCCCGAGCACAGCGGCGTCGGCGCGCCTGCCGGGTACGGGGGCACGATCGTCGTCCCGCCGACCTCCAGGTGGCGGAGCGAGGCGCCGACCTGTGAGACGAGGGCGGTCACGCCGTCGCGGCGGAGGGGGAACGGGCGTCCGGTGGGTGAGCTCACCCGGCCATCGTACGGCGCGGTCTCAGGCGACTCCGGTATCCTGACCACGTCGGCTTCGGGCATCGTGTCCCGCTCCCTCAGGACGGACGCGTCGTCGTGCGAAGTGTGTGAGCCCAGGGCCGATGGTCACCCACCATCACAGGAATGGCCCCGGCTGCCGACCGCCCGGTCTGGTCCGCGCACCCCCGTGTGCGAGACGCCGTTCTCGTGCGAGAACCGAAAGACGCATCTCCATGCCCAAGAACCGCAAGCCCAAAGGCGGCCGCCCGTCGCGCAACTTCGAGCCGCGCTACGCCAAGAAGACGCCGTTCCACGATCGTCACGGATACCGTCCCGTCGGCGACGCCTCCGCGCGGGGCCGTCGGCCGGACCCCGCCGAGCCTCGCGAGGCGCATGAGCCTCGCGAGGGGCGGAGCGCGTCCGTGGACCGCCGGCCGGGGAGCAGGAGCCCTGGCCACCGCGGCTACCGCCCCGCCGACACGGAGTCCCCCGCGCCGAAGCGCCGGTGGACGGCGCAGGAGCGGGCGGGGCGCGACGAGGCGCGGGCGATCCGCAACCGCGCCGAGCCTGGACGCTTCGACGCGCCCCGGCGTCGTGGCGACCGGGACGACCGTCGTGTCGTCGGCGCTCGCGCGGAGCATCCTGCGCATCCGTGGGACGGGCAGGAGGGCCGCTCCCGGCGTGCCCGGGCGGACGATCGTCCGCGTCACGACCGGCCGGGGAACCCGCGTGGCGACCGCGCGGATCGTCCGCGGTACGACCGTGCCGAGCGTCCCGCCGTCGAGCGTGGCTCGCGCGGCGCACGGCAGGATCGTCGTCGCGCTGAGGCCCGCCCCAGCCGTGACGACTGGACCCGTACCGCCGATCCCGCGCGGACGACGCCGCAGCAGGACGTCGTCCACGCGCGTCTCGAGGCCCAGGCCGTCCAGGCCGCAGAGGTCGAGGGCATGACCTTCGCTGACCTCGGACTCGGGTCGAACATCACCGAGATCCTGACGAACATGGGCGCCAGGACGCCGTTCCCGATTCAGGCCGCGTCGATCCCCGCCGTGCTGGGCGGGCGGGACGTGCTCGCGCGCGGGCGCACCGGATCAGGGAAGACCATCGCCTTCGGCGCTCCTCTCGTCGAGAGCATCCTGCAGTCGCAGAAGGGCAGGAAGCGTGAGTTCGGGCGGGCGCCCCGCGCGATCATCCTCGCCCCCACGCGGGAGCTCGCGCTGCAGATCGACCGGACCGTGCAGCCGATCGCGCGCAGCGTCGGCCTGTTCACCACCCAGATCTACGGCGGTGTCCCGCAGGCTCGTCAGGTCGGCGCGCTGAAAAAGGGCGTCGACATCGTCATCGGCACCCCCGGCCGGATCGAGGACCTCATCCAGCAGGGGAAGCTCGACCTCTCCGACGTGCGGATCGCCGTCCTCGACGAGGCGGACCACATGTGCGAGCTCGGTTTCGTGGAGCCGGTGCAGCGGATCCTCCGTCATGCCGGACGGAGCCTCCCCGAGGGCGGTCGCAGCCAGAAGCTGCTGTTCTCGGCCACGCTCGACCGCGAGGTCGCCGCGCTCGTGGACGAGTTCCTCGTGGACCCGGCCGTCTTCGAGGTGGCGGGGGAGACCCAGGGCTCCGGGACGATCGACCACCGTGTGCTCGTGATCGAGCACCGCGACAAGGCGGAGATCCTCACCTCCCTCGTCGATCGCGACGGCAAGACCCTCGTCTTCGCGCGCACGCGTGCCTACGCGGAGATGCTTGCCGAGGCGTTCGACGGTGCCGGGATCCCCGCGGTGTCGCTGCACGGCGACCTCAACCAGGCCAAGCGCACGCGCAACCTCGCCCGGCTGACCTCGGGCGCGGTGCAGGTGCTGGTGGCGACGGACGTGGCTGCGCGGGGCATCCACGTCGACGACATCGACCTCGTCGTGCAGGCCGACGCGCCGGACGAGTACAAGACGTATCTGCACCGGGCCGGTCGCACCGGTCGTGCGGGGCGTGCGGGCCGTGTGGTCACGCTCATCACGCGTCAGCGCCGTCGCCGGATGGCGGAGCTGCTCGATCGGGCCGAGATCGATGCGCCGTTCGAGGACGCACGACCCGGCGACGAGCTGATCGACGAGCTCGCCGGTCGCGTCCCCACGGCGGACGAGCTCACCTCCTGACGGGCGCCGGCGGACCGGGCGCTTCTGTCGGAGCATCTCCTCTGTCGGATCGGACCACTTTCATCGGCCAGAATCGTCGATCAGATCCGACAGAAGTGATCTGATCCGACATTCTGAGGCTGCAGCCGGCGGCGGGCCTCAGAAGAGCGTCGCGATGTCGGGCACGGAAGCCGAGGCCGCCCCGCGAGGCGCGGCCGAGACCTTCCCTGGCGAGCGAGGGGTCGTCGGACGCGCGTCGGGGTGACGAGAGCCGCGCATCGGAGGCGCGTCGGCGTGGCGGGTCTCCAGCCCGTATCGCCGGATGAGCGGACGGACCCGGCGGGCGAGCCATTGCCGGTACGCCTTCGGGGCCTCGGCCGCGGCCCCGGGATACAGTGCGCGGTAGGAGGACAGCAGGTCGGGGCGGTGCTGGGACAGCCACTGCAGGAACCAGGGCTTCACCCCCGGCCGCAGGTGCAGCGCGCCGAAGACGACGTGGTCGGCGCCAGCCTCTGCGATCCTCCGTAGTCCCTCGTCGATCGCCGCGAGCGAATCGGTCAGATGGGGCAGGATCGGCATGAGGAAGACGCCGACGCGGAACCCTGAGCCTGCGAGCGCGCGGACCGTGTCCAGCCGCGCCTGCGTCGTGGGAGCACCCGGCTCGATGGCCCCGCGCAGCTCCTCGTCGTACATCGCGATCGACATCTGCACGTCCACCGGCACGCGCTGCGCGGCCTCGACGAGGACGGGGATGTCGCGCCGGATGAGCGTGCCCTTGGTCAGGATCGAGAACGGGCTGCCCGAGGCGGCGAGGGCGCTGGCGATCCCCGGCATGAGGCGGTAGCGGCCCTCGGCTCGCTGATAGGGGTCGGTGTTGGTGCCGAGCGCGACGGTCTCGTGCCGCCAGCTGCCGCGCCGCAGCTCCCGCTCCAGCACCTCGACGACGTTCACCTTCACGACGATCTGCGAGTCGAAGTCCCGCCCCGCGTCGAGGTCGAGATAGGTATGCGTCCCCCGCGCGAAGCAATAGACGCAGGCATGGGAGCACCCGCGATAGGGATTGATCGTCCAGGAGAACGGCATGCGCGACGGGCCGGGGACGTGGTTGAGGGCGGAGCGGGCCAGCACCTCGTGGAAGGTCATCCCGGCGAACTCCGGTGTGGTCACCGAGCGGAGGAAGCCGGTGCGGCTCTCCAGCCCCGGCAGGGCATCGGCGTCCGTCTCGTCGATCCGTTGTCCTTGCCAGCGCATGCAGACATTCGAACAGATGAGCGAATCTCTGTCAAGGAAGATTCGTGCATATCTTCTATGACGATATCGACCCGGCTCTCCGCGGAGCGCGTCGCGGCGGAGGGACTCGCGGGAGGTCTGAGTACATCGATGGAGACGAGGCGTCCTGTCGCGTTAGCCACCCGGCGGCTGGAGGGGCTGTCGCCGGGGCGTTCGAAGATCGCCCACATGATGAGCTCGTCACCGTGGCGTGAGGCGAATCGGACGCCGTCGGCCAGCGGTCCGCGGTCGTCGGTGAGCAGGTCGTAGAGGGGGCTTGCGACATGCTGGGTGAGCTCACGAGGGTAGGCGCTCTTGAGGGTGGCGTCGAAATCGTCGAAGCCGAGCGCGAGCACCAGGCCGAAGAACTGCGGTCGGAGTGCCGCGATCGTGTTTGAGGAGCGGACATCGGCGTAGGCATCGGAGAGGGTGGCCTGGGTGATCATCTTCCCGGTGATCCAGAGTGGGTCAACGACGCCGGCGGGCAAGACAGGGTAGTCGGTGGCGTCGGCGGGGTCCTCAGTGATGTCGTCGAGGAGGTTCTTGCCGCCGGGGCGATCGGGGCGGAGATAGGCGAGGATCTCAAAGAAACAGGCGTAGGCGGAGTCAGCAGCAATGTTCGCCACGTTGAGGACGGTGGCGTGGCCCTGCTCGGTGCGATCCTCTCGGAGCACACGTGCAGAGGACTTGTCGTCCCAGCTACGGGTTCATGCCCTGGAACCAGGGCGCGACGACGCCGGCGCCCTCGCTCTGTTCGACGAGGCGCACCATCCGGTACGTCAGGCGGAGCGTCCGCACCGCGTTCGGGGAGGGCTTGCGCGTCCCCTCGGCCCATTCACGGACGGCGCGCGTCTCGTGCACGCCAGCGATGAACGCGACGAACTTGGCGCCCAGCGTCGTGCGCAGCTCATCGACCAGCTCGGGGCATCCTGACGGCTCGAGTCGTTGTACGCCGCCAGCTGTTCGTTGCGATCGTCGTGCCCATAACAGCCGCTCTACCGGTATGGATCACACCTGCAATCCCGGCATATACCGGTTCAGTCCACACGAGTTGCGAGTACAGGTCCGGGGCGCTGTGTGCGTGCTGGTCAGTGAGCCGCGAAATTTAGCAGCATTGGATCGGCGTGGCAAGAAGCCTTTGTTTCTTGAAAGCGCGGATTCTTCCGGCCAGGGTCGGACTATTCACCAGATCGGTGATTCAGGATGACGATGGAGACCTCATGAACACTTCTAATCGAGGACGACCCCGGCGACTCGCCGTTGCACTGTTCATCACGGCTGGCCTTGGCGCATCTGGACTCGCTGCCTCGAGCATGGCTACTGCGCAGGCTGTCCCTTCAGCCGGAGACTATGATCTGGCGACTCTGACGAGTTCAACTCGGGGGTCTCTTCCACCCCAGGTGTCGCCGAATGACCTTTCGCTCGATGCGGACACTCTTCGCCCCCTAGCGGAGGACAAGGGGACGCGCTACTGGGTCGCCCTCGATGATCAGAAGCAGGTGTGCCTTGTTGCCTTCTTCGGCGCTGATGAGTGGGCAGCAGGGAAGTCGTGCAGTGGGTCAGCTTCGTTCCTCGCCAACGGCGTCGGGCTCCGCCTCTACGGCCCGGAGGGGTTGATCGAGGCCTATCTCACTCCGGATGACGTCACTGTCGATGGGCCTGCGGCACGCATTGCCGATAATCTGTATACGGTCGATCCGGCGATATCGGCGGAGATCAGGACAGCCAACAATGTGGCGACGGCGGAGGAGCTCCGATCGTCGGCTGAGGATGGCTTCCAGCTCGCCCTGTTCGAGGAGCCGTTCTCATTGGAGGTTCCTCGATGAGGGCCCGGCTTGGGGGAAGAAGCGCGTTCGCGGCCGCGTTCGCAGCTGGCGTGCTCCTGCTCGTCACGCCCCTCAGCGCTTCGGCTGCGAGCACGACCTATTGGGATGGCATGCTCGGCGCCTATGACACGAAGACAAGCGCGACGACGCAACTGAACGGTGCCCGGACAGGCCCTGGTGCAGGTGTCAATGTGACGATCTGGGCGCAGACCATCACACCGTTCGGAATCTACGCGTCCTCCGAGGGGAACATGGCCGCGGCTGAGGTCACCCACGGCACCATCACGGGGCAGGCGCGTTGCTTCCAACGACCCTACGGAGGTGCGAACCCTTCCAATATCTGGCTCATCTGCCGATACCTCAGCTAAGGAGCGAACATGAGCAAGTCCCTGAGGGCCGTCCTTACCGCCGCCGCCGTCGCCGCTGCCGTCACGATACCGGCTGGATCCGCATTCGCCTGGTCGAATGTTGTCTTTCTCGACGGCCCGCTGCCCCCGAACTCCGTAGCTTCATCGAGCTCGTGGCGCGACACGGTCGGAGGAGAGATCAATATCAACCTCACCCATCCGTGGGGTCTCGTCTATGGGCGATCCCATATCGACACGATCACCACTGCAGGCGTGCAGTTTCAGGCGGAATCTAACGGATCGGGGGCCAACATGACCCACGTTCAGCGCGCCAACGCCTGGAATCGCTGTTGGTGGGCCGCGACGAGCGGTAGCGGAGGTTCGGTGTCCGCTCAGTGCGCGAGCCGCGTTCCCTAGGACTGGTGCGTTCCTGGGTGGTGACCGTTCAGGAACGCACCAGCAGGTACTTGCCCACTAACTCCGAACCATCGGGCGCAGGCGATGATGCCGGAGAGGCGTCGAGAGTGGCTCGCTTGCCGGCGAACACGGCCGTAATCGGTAGTGTTGCGCTACATGTGCGGAGCTGATCGCTCGCCTTGACGATCAACAGACAGGTCTCGCCTTGCTTCTCCGCCCACGTACCGACGTAGTAGGACGTTCCCGAGGAGTCTTCTCCGAGAAGCCGCACCGAGTCCTTGATCGGAGCACCAACCTTTCCCTCCATCGCGGCCGGAAGGGTTGCGGTGGGCACGTCCGAGAACGGCTGCGACGGAGCACATGACGCGAGGCTCAGACTGAGAGCAGCGATCGCGATCAGGCCGGCGGCAAGTTGGCTCTTTCTCATTACTGGTTCTTCCGTCCTGTGAGCGACAGTTCGTCGATCTCGAGCACCGGCAACACGCGCAACAACGTCGACAGCCTGGAGGAGGGAAGAGCCCCCTCAAGTCGGCGATACGTGATCGTCGCGACGCCGGCGCGAAGAGCCACCTGCTCGCAGGAGAGCCCTTCCCCGCGACGGGCAGACATCAACGTCTGCCGTATTCGACTGATGTTCCACTGCATCAGGGCTTCCCGCGCCTGCTCTTCAGCGAGCATGAGACGACTCCCTCAAGTCATCGACCGATCCTCAACATCCTGAGTTCCGGCCTCTCTTCCTCGAAACGTAGAGGAGAGGAAGGGAGCTGTCAAGAGAAATCTGTACGCGCGTACCTCAGTGATTCATGGCTAGCTCCAGGCGTCTTCGCGTCGTGCGAGGCGGTCGCAGGCACCTTGCCGGACCCAGCGTCGTAGCGTCTTGCCGGCGATGCTGAACGGCGTCGGTGGTCCATCGTCTGACGCGGGCGGTGGCGCGGATGTTGACGTCGCCGAAGTGGAGCCATGCGAGCCCTGTTGCGGTTGTCGCTCCGGAGCGATGGAGACGACTTGGGTGTGGAGGCGCAGTTGCTAGGCCGAGAGCGTCTGGAGCGGGCCGCGCTTGCTTCGTGGCGAGCAGGGCGCGCTCCTCGGCGCGCTGCGCCGAGATGTAGCTGTACCGCGCGTTTCGTGCCCACCCGGGACCGCGTAGTAGCTATGTGCTACACCTAGCTTGTGAGAATCGGCCATTGTTCGCTGACAATGACGATTATGTCAGTCGCCCTCGGCTAGCCTTCTGGTGGAAGTACTAGATCGAGGGGCCCCGAATGAGCAGCGATGTAGATGCGGGCGAAGCCAGTGAGCAGAGCCGCGCACGCAACCTGGCCAGCGCCGTTTCCGTCCGTCCGGTGACGTCGTTCTTCGAGGTGGCGCCGAAGCTGAACCACAAGCTGTCTGAGGGCCTGGTGGCTGCGGTTCTCCAGGTAGCTTCGGCATCCAATCCTGCCTGGCAGTCGTTGAAGGAACGGGCCTCGCTGGGCGAGGGGGCGAAGGCTGTCTCGCGGCACGCGGCCTTCTCGGCATCGGACCTCTTGTCGGCCTACTTTCGCGGGACACCTGCATCATCCCTGCTGGACGCGCAGATAGAGCGGGTCCTCGAACCGCTCTCTTCCCTCGTCGCCGCCGCCATCTTGCCTACAGGTTCGGCTCTGGCCGAGCTCTACAAGCAGGTCATCGGGGACCAGAGCTGGTTCGCAAGTCTTGCGGAGAGCGTGCGCCGCGGACGGCTCCACCTCCCGCCGAATTGGCGCGGTGTCGTGGCGGGCCCGGGCGATAGCGAGGATTCTGTGCGCCAGGTCCTTGAGGAAGGGATCCCGCTGGCTTGGGTGCCGTCTGCGCGCGTGATCGAACGGTTGCTGCAGGCGCCAGATGCGCCGTCTCGCCGTCGGATCATCGCGGACAATCACCGCGGAATCCTGTCGGACTGCGAGAACGTCGTGGGGCGTCTCCCCCATCGTCGGGCACTGTTCTATGTTGACATGCTGCACAAAGCGATCGGGGCCGTGCGAGACGGGCACATCGAAGCTGGGCAGGCTCTTGCAACTAACGTTCTTGACACGGTCTGCCGGCACCATATGCGTGATGCGCTGGACATGAGCTTCGGTGGTGCGAAGAACGTCTCCACCTACGAACGACACCGGAAGAAGGGGTGGCGGATTGTCCTCGCCGTGCACTCTCTCAGCACCGTGATGAGTGGGTCGTATAAACCCGCCGACCGGCCAACCGGGTATCGTCGGAACGCGACGAGCCACACGATCACCCGGCACCAGTACAACCGGATCAACGCGGTACTCGCGATCATGAACGCAACCGCCGTCCTCACATGCTTCGCCCGTGATACCCCCGCGTTTGATTGACTCGAATCGGATGGCCGAGCGCTGATGGCATCGCTCCCGGGGTGCAGGATCTCTTACTGACCGGTGGGGACTCTCTCCAAGCCCGTTAAGGTCGGCCCACGCTTCCCCGGCGCTGAACGGGTGTCGGTGCGGCGCCGTCAGATCGGACCAGCTGTCGGTAGAGCTCCCAGATCGGCCACCCTTCCATCTGCTCTCGCTTTTCCTTGTCCATCCGTCGGGCAAGGTGCTTTGTCTCCGCAACATCGCCGAGGAGTAATGCGCAGGCAAGTTCTTGCTCGGCCGCGAACTCATGGTCTGAGCGTGGCGCTTCATACTTGAGGTCGCGGATCGCGACAAGGTCCGTCTCTGAGAGGGTTCCTCGCCGCCACGCGATCTGCCAACCGTTCAGTCTGTGAGTCGGGTCATCGCCGTATTCGCTGAGGAGCCAGTCGTTGAGACTCGCGGCAGCGTCTAGGAACTTGTCGCGGCGCGAGACCCCTTCGTCGGCGTGGCTGAGGAGCTGACGCACTAACTTGTTGGCCAACGAGGAGGTGCCGTCTGCGTTCGCGATGCGGCTGTAAGCTTCCGCTGCGCGGTTCGCGCGGAGGTTGAGAATCCTCGGGAGCAACTCGTTGTCGATAACGTCATAGATCGTGATGGGTCTCGATTCGCTCCGATCAACCCTCGCTGCGATCCAGGTGAACGGCGGCGGGGTGTCTGAGGGGAAGGGGTCGTAGTAGGTCCACGTGCCGGGCTCCTCGCTACTCATCGCGAGGATGACGACTCCCACGTCCCCGAACTTGATGAACTTGAGCCCCTGGACATCACCGGCTGGCTGAGTGGTCTTCCCCTCAACGAAGATCTCGTAGAGGCCGCGCAGATTGCGTCGGTCCTGCTCATCGAGGTTCTCGACATCGACGAGTGAAGTATCAATACTGAACTTGTCAAAGAGCGTCTGTAGATCGCGAAGGTACGCGAGGTAGGAGCGCATCTCCTCGATCTGGGGCTCAAGCTCGGCTGCGAGCTGATCGAGGGGGATACTTTCGTCAAGGATTCGGAGTTGGCGTGTGTCAACCATCCCGACCATGAACTCGATCGCGCGCTTACGATCCCCAAAATTGCCCTGGAAAGTAACGCTCACGTTGATTTCGCGACTGTCGCCCATGGCAACAAGCAGAGTCAAACCCTTGCACAAAGTGAGTTTTACCGTGCTTTTATCGACACGTTGAGCAATAACGGATTCGAAAATTGCGTCGCCTGCTGCTACTCGTAGGTCGCGGGTATGCGGGACATAATCCGCAGGCTGGATCTTGAGCGCGGCATTAAGCGGCACGCTGCTTCCAGACCGGGTGACGGCCTCCAGTGCGAACGCCGTTTTCCGTGGGTCGAGATTCACGGGCCGATCAAGGTCTATCGGGTCGACGGACACGATCTGCAGCTCGCGAATCTCGTTGAAAACGTTCGGGTCCAAGTGACGCAACGGATCCTGACGCCGTGCCCGGAGGGCCACTCCCACGATCCGCGCGACCTCCTGTGGAGTACGTCGCATTTTCCTGAGCTGGATCGAGGCGCTCTTCTGATTCGGCTCCATCTCGTCAAGCATCCGCCGTAGCTCGAACGGTGTTAGCACGGCATACCATGCGGGGAGAGTACGTTCGTTCGCTCCGACGTCTACACAGAAGAACAGGACACCGCCGTGAGCGAGGTGACCTTCGAGCTCAGCCCGGCTCAAGCTGTAGGTCTTCTTGCCTACTTTCGCCTTCTCGCGTCCTTTGACTTGCGCCCACACGCGACCGATTCGGTCCTCTAGCGAGCGACCCGCTGATCGATATATTTCGATGAATCCGTCAGTCAACGGGGTGCGGTCGTTCCAGTCAAGGTCAGCCTCCAAGTGTGCAGCCGAATCGATGAGGGTGATCATCGTCATGATCGCCGTCTTCTCTGTACTCATTGGGCCGCGCAGCCCGCGACAGCTTCAATAGCCACGGTCCGAACTATACCCCTGAGCATATTGGCCGCGGATGGGTCCGCTCCATCCTCCCTAGGCCGCCGCGGAGGGCGCGGCGAGATCGGCCTTCTTCGTAGCCGCGGTGTCGGTGCGGGCGTGTGTTGCGTGTCCGTATTGTCCGCACTCGGCGAAGACACCGCTGCTCGGGTCGACGAGGCACGGCAGGTGGTAGTCCGCGACCTCGCGGATGAACATGTACAGGCTCGGAGCTCCTTTGCCGCCGAGGAGCATGAACTGGTACTCGGCGTAGATCGCGGCGAGGCGGTGCACGGTGTCGGGGTGCTCTGCCGAGCGTGCGCACCATCGTTTCGTGTCCTTCTTCCCCGCCCCGGTGAACCGGTCTTGAAGGGGACCGTTCACGAACGCGACCAGGGGCGGCGGCGCCGTCGTGAGCGTCACCTGCGTCACCATCAGGTCCAGGGCCTCGGCGGTCGCTCGGAGGAACTCTGACGGCGAACGTCCAGGCGAGCGGGGAGAATAGGGACGTGACCCGACCGCAGTTCCCCGTGGCCCGGCATGCCCTGGACGGGCCGGCCCGGCTGCGGATCTTCGTGCCCATCGGGCTCGCGGTCACAATCCTCGGGATCATCTGGGCGCTCGCCGACGGCTCCGCCACCGGCGCGGCGCCCGAGACGCCTGCTCCGGCCGCGTTGCCTCGCCCCGCGATCGCGGCCGAGCTCCCGGCCGTGCAGTTCTCGTCCGCGCCGGTGGCGGATCGGTGCACGGACGCCGCCGTGCAGCAGGCGCTCGCTGCGGGGGATGACAACGCGACGATCGTGGCCTTCGGCGGGGGAGAGGCGTTTCGCGCGGCCGTCGTGGGAGGTAACGCGTCTTGCGTCAACCTCGCCGATCCCGCCCGCCTGTGGCTGGTGGTGAACAAGTCCCGTCCGCTGGATCCGGTGCGCTACGCGCCGGCATCGCTCGCCGCCCCGGCGCTCAGCGTCGACTCCACCGCCGGTCCGCTGCGCAGCGACGTCGCCCAGGCGCTGGACCGGATGTCGGCCGCGGCGCAGCAGGCGGGGGTCGGCGCGCTGGGGCTCGGCAGTGGATACCGCTCCTACGACATGCAGGTGAGCACATACTCCGGCCAGGTCGACATCTACGGCCCGACGGACGCGGACTCGCTCTCCGCGCGCCCGGGCTTCAGCGAGCACCAGACCGGGCTCGCCGCCGACGTCGAGGAGTGCTTCGGGGATGAATGCAGCGGCATCAGCTCCTTCGGCGACACCCCGGCGGGACGATGGGTCGCTGCCCACTGCTGGGAACACGGCTTCATCGTGCGCTACGTCGAGGGAACGACGGGCACGACCGGCTATGCGCCGGAGCCATGGCATCTGCGCTATGTCGGTCCCGAGCTCGCGAACGCGTATCACGCGGGCGGCTTCACCTCGCTCGAGCGGTTCTTCGGCCTCCCCGACGCTCCGGACTACGGTCCCTGACCGCAGCGCCGCAGCGCGAGACACGGGCGGCCGGTCGAGCAGAGGTCTCCGCGTCCCGTTCTGGCGCCTTTCCACAACGGCGACACTCGGTCTCATGATCTGTGGGATGCATTCCCACAATCGCCGGTTACACTCGCGGGGACCCGCCTAGAATCGCGGAAGCAACGACGCACAGATCGACATGGAGGAGCGCGCATGGAACGCGACATCTACGACGACGACCACGAGGCCTTCCGCGACGTCGTCAAGGACTTCATCAAGCGCTACGTCACCAACGAGGCGCGCGAGAGGTGGGACGCGCAGGGCGAGGTAGATCGCGAGACGATGCTCGCGGCAGGAGAGGCCGGCGTCATCGGCCTCTCGGTGCCGGAGGAGTTCGGCGGGGCGGGCATGCTCCAGGACTACCGGTTCCGGGCGATCGTCAACGAAGAGGTGATCGCGGCGGGCGCCGGGTCCCTCGCCGGCGCGTTCGGGATCCAGGACGACCTCGCCGTCCCCTACCTCGTCCACATGGGCACGCAGGAGCAGAAGGCGAAGTGGCTGCCGCGGATGGCCACCGGGGAGGTCGTCGGCGCTCTCGCCATGACCGAGCCGGGCGCGGGGTCCGACCTCCGCGGCATCAAGACGACGGCGAAGAAGGTCGACGGCGGGTATGTGGTGAACGGTGCGAAGACGTTCATCTCGTCCGGCAAGACCGCCGATATCGTGGTCACGTTCGTCAAGACCGGCGAGGGCAATCGCCCCGACGCCTTCAGCCTCGTGCTCGTCGAGAACGGCATGGAGGGGTTCGAGCACGGCAAGAAGCTGAACAAGATGGGCTTCCACGGCCACGACACCGCCGAGCTGAGCTTCAGCGACGTGTTCGTGCCGGAGGAGAACCTCATCGGCGGCAAGGAGGGGATGGGCTTCGTCCAGCTCATGATGAACCTGCCCCTCGAGCGCCTCTCGATCGGCGTCGCCGGCGCCGCTGCGGCGCAGGCCGCCTTCGACTGGACAGTCGCCTACACGAAGGACCGTGAGGCCTTCGGCGAGCGGGTCATCGACTTCCAGAACACCCGCTTCCAGCTGGCCGACATGGCGGCGACCGTGGACGCGCTGTGGGCCTATATCGACCGTGCGCTGCTGGCCTACAAGGAGGGGAAGCTGTCTGCGGAGGAGGCCGCGAAGGTCAAGTTCTGGGCGACGGAACGCGAGTGGGAGGTGCTGGACGCCGGAGTGCAGCTGCACGGCGGCTACGGCTACATCACCGAGTACCCGATCGCCCGCGCGTTCCTCGACGCCAGGGTGCACCGTATCTACGGCGGCACGAACGAGATCATGCGCGACATCGTGAGCCGTCAGATCGCCGGCAAGCGCTAGATACAGCTAGAGGCCCCAGGGGAAGGTCGCGGTGAAGAGGGCGGCGGACGCCGCGAGGAGGAGGGCCAGGAACACGGCGTCGCGACGGCGGAAGGGTACGAGGTACCGTTCGGTGCGGGTGGGGAAGGCCCCGAAGGCGCGGGCGTCCATCGCGAGCGCCACC
Organism: Microbacterium sp. S308A+; assembly: GCF_049800815.1. Classification (NCBI taxonomy): domain Bacteria; kingdom Bacillati; phylum Actinomycetota; class Actinomycetes; order Micrococcales; family Microbacteriaceae; genus Microbacterium; species Microbacterium sp. S308A+. Next base: position 177,292 of record NZ_JBNAFT010000004.1, read on the forward strand.
CGCTCCGCATGGCGGATCCCGCTGGCCAGCAACGGCACGATGTAGCCCCAGCCCCGCGCGATCCGGGCGAGCGGGCCCCGCCCGCCGTGATGGCCACGCACGCGATGCGCCGCGCGGATCACCGACAGCTCGTAGCCGAAGCGCGGCACGAAGCGGTAGGCGGCGAGGGCCGTGTAGCCGATCCGGTAGGGGATCCTGAGCTGCTGCACGCCGGCGCGCACGAGGTCGGGGCCGGTCGTGGTGAGGCCGCTCACGAGGCCGAGCGCGAGGATCGCGCCGAGCCGCAGGCCTGTCGCCGCGCCGATGCCGAGCGCGCCCGTGTAGAGCGTCCAGGGGCCGATCCGCAGCAGTCCGTCGGTGTCGGCGACGAGGGCGGGGTCCACCCAGACCGCGAAGGCGAGCGCGATGACGAGCATGCCGGCGGGCACCGCGAGCAACAGGATCGTCAGCGTGCGGCGGGTCAGCCGGGCTCCGGTGAGCAGGAGCGCGTAGGCGAGGGCGAGGAACGCGAGCGGCGTCGCGAGATCGCGCACGAACACCAGCAGCGCCATCGCCGGGACCACGCCGCCCAGCTTGGCCAGGGGGTTGATCGTGTGCAGATAGGCATGGCCGGGTGCGGCGGCGTGCGCGGCGAACGGATCGGCGGCCGGGCGGTCGCCGGCCGGTGCCGTGGTGTCAGGTGCCGTGGCGCTGTGCTCTGCTGTCTGGGGCGTGGCGGCCTCGGGCTCCGCGGTGCCGGGTGCCGAGGCCTCGGACGGATGGGTGCGGGGGCGGCTGCCGGGTGGGGGGACGGCGTCTCGGGGCGAGGCGTTCCTCTCCCGCTCCTCCGCGAGCAGGGGCCGCAGATGCTCCGGCACGGCCCGGAGCGCCGGCGGCAGCGACACGAGGGGGAGCGCGGCGAAGAGGACCCGGGCGGTGGGGCCGCTCGCCTTGACCTTTCCCTCCTCGACGACCACCACATGGGTCGCGTGCTCGGCGACGAGCTGCATGTCGTGCGAGACGAGGATCACCGTCGTGCCGCCACGGCGCAGATCGTGCAGCAGGGCGAGCAGCTCCTGCGCACGGGCATGGTCCTGGCCGAAGGTCGGCTCGTCCAGCACGACGACGTCCGGTCGCGCGATGAGGGCGGTGCCGACCGAGAGCCGCCGCTTCTCTCCCCCGGAGAGGAGGAACGGATGCACGTCGGCCTTGTGCGCCAGGCCGAACCGGGCGAGCATCTCGTCGACTCTCCGCCGGACCTCGTCGTCGGGGACGCCGCGGAGGCGGAGGCCGTGCGCCAGCTCGTCGAAGACGGTGGCGGCGATGAACTGGTGTTCGGGGTTCTGGAACACGAACCCCACCCGTCCGATGAGCTCCTGGGGCGAGGCCGTGGCGGGATCCAGGCCGGCGACGGTCACGGTGCGGCGGGGCGGGGGGACCACACCGGCGAGCGCCTGGGCGAGCGTGGTCTTCCCTGCGCCGTTCGGGCCGACGATCGCGGTGAGGGTCCCCGCTGCGATGTCGAGGTCGATGTCACGCAGGATCGGTGTCCGTCCGCGAGAGACCGAGAGCCCGCGCGCATGGATGATCGGGTCCGCGGCTCCGGGCGAAGCGGCCACACCGGCAGGCCGAGCGGTCGGGCCGGCAGGCGGTGCATCCGTGTCGCCCCTCGATGCGTCCGTGTCGACCCGCGATGGCGCGGGGGGTTCGGCCGAGGGCGGCACGGTCGCAGGGAGAGGGCCGTGCGTCGCGAGCGTGGCGTGCAGCTCCTCGGGGGTGAGCGGCAGCCGGTCGACGGCGATGCCGCGCTCCCGCAGACGGCGGGCGAGGAGCGTCGATCGCGGCAGCCACACGCCCATCGCGATCAGGTCTTCGGCATGATCGCGGAGGACGCCCTCCGGCGTGCCGTCGAAGACGAGGGAGCCCATCCGGTCCAGGACGAGGACGCGCGTCGCGATCTGGACGGCGCGGTCGAGGTCGTGCTCGACAAGGACCAGTGTGCGCTCGGGATCGGCGGCGATCTGGGCGAGGGCGTCGAAGACGTCGTCGGCCCCGGCGGGATCGAGGTTCGCCGTGGGCTCGTCCAGCACCATCACCGGTGAGGCCGTCGCGAGGGCACAGGCGATCGCGAGCCGTTGGCGACCGCCTCCGGAGAGATGATCGGGGTTCTCGGCGCGACGGTGCCAGAGGCCGGTACGCCGCAGCGCGGCCTCGGCCCTGGCGAGCACCTCGTCGACGGGCAGGCGGAGGTTCTCCAGGGCGAAGGCGACCTCGTCGAGCACGGTGCCGGTGACCAGCTGCGCGTCCGGGTCCTGGAAGACCATCGACACCGTCCCGCTCAACGCTGCGACCGGCGTCTCCACGGTGTCGCGGCCGGCCACCTCGACGCTTCCCTCGACCGTCGCGTCGACGGAATGAGGGATCAGGCCGTTCAGCGCGAGGGTGAGGGTGGACTTCCCCGACCCGCTCGGCCCGAGGAGCAGCACCACCTCGCCGGGACGGAGATCGATGCGCACCTCCCGCGGCGCGGGGTCGCTCGCCCCCGCATGGGTGAGGGAGAGCTCACGCACGCGGATCAGGGGTGCGGGTGCGGGCACGCAGAGACCTCGGAACGGTGTCGGTCCCGACGGGCGGAGGGCCCGGCGGCGATGCTCTAAATTTAGTTGAGGCTAACCTGAGCCGCCAATCGTCGTCGCGGCGTCTCCCCGCCGGTCAACGCCGGGCCACGCCCGCGCGACGAAGGGCGGTCCCGATGCCGAGGCCGATGGCCGTCCAGACGACCGGCCCGAGCACCGCGATCGCGAGCGAGGCTGCACGGACCCATGGCGCCTGCGACGCCCCGTCGACCGCGAAGAAGACGACGACCGCGACCACGACGCCGATCACGACGGCCGAGAGGAAGAACCGCCATGCGCCCCACGCACGGTAGCGGGTGAGGGCGGCGACGCCCTCCTGGATCAGCCCGAACAGGAGCGCCGTCCCCAGGAAGCGGGGGAACCAGGCGGGATTGAACGCGCTCGCGACGAGGGCGGCGAGCACGTGCGAGAGGAGGGCGACCATCGGGCGGCGCAGGACCTCCTGCGCGATGATGCCGGGCAGGACGTGCGAGCCCAGGATCACGCCGTACGCCCAGGGCGCGATCGGGAGGACGACGAGAGTCATCCAGCCGGCGATGCCGCCGAGGATCCCCGTCGCGACGCCGATCGCCGCGCACGTGAGCAGCAGGCGGGTCGACAGGGCGGAACGGGTCGGCACCCGCCCAGCGTACTCGGCCGAAGCGGCGCGCGGATCCGAGCGCGGCCGTGAATTCTCTCCTCGACGAAACATCGTCTTGTCGTTTACGAAGCGAAAATAGTCGGGAAGTGCCTTTGGCGGGACGTCGACGGCGGTCTAGGTTGGGCGTCGGTGTGGCAACGAGGCCACATCGACGCGATCGGAGAAAGCAGTGGGCACACCCCGTCTCCGGACGACGGCCGCCATCACCCTGGCAGCGTTCGTCGCCGGCAGTCTCGCCCCTTCGGCCAGCGCTGCATCGGGAGAGGAGGTGACCTCTCCCGCCGCAGCGGCGGGCACGCCAGGGCAGTACATCGTGCTCATGAAGGACGACCCCGTGGCGACGTACGAGGGCGGCATCGGCGGCCTCCCGCGCACCAAGCCCGACCAGGGGAACACGCTCAACGCGCGCTCCGGCGCGTCCAAGGAGTACATCGACTACCTCAAGGCGGAGCAGGATGCCCTCGCCGAGAAGGTGGGCGCGACGCCCGACTCGCAGTATCAGGTCACGGTGAACGGGTTCAGCGCGGCGCTCAGCGGAGAGCAGGTCGACACGCTCCGCGCGTCGAAGGACGTCCTGGGCGTCTTCCCCGACGAGATCCGCCATCCCGACGAGCAGTCCTCGACGGAGTACCTGGGCCTCGGAGACGACACGGCCGGCGCGGGCGGCCTCTGGGACGCGCTCGGGGGCGCCGGCCAGGCGGGCGAGGGCGTCGTGGTGGGCGTCATCGACACCGGGATCGCCCCGGAGAACCCCTCGTTCGCCGGCGACGCGTTGAAGAGCAAGGAGCAGAGCGACGACCAGCCGTACACCGACGGCCAGTACGTCTATGTCGACAAGTCGGAGGGGAGGCAGTTCCGCTCCCGCATCGTCGCGGGCGAGGGCTGGGACGCGACGGCGTACTCGACCAAGCTCGTCGGCGCACAGTACTTCAGCGCGGGCGCCACGGCGAACGGCTTCGACTTCCAGCACGACTACCTCTCTCCTCGCGACACCGAGGGGCACGGATCGCACACCGCGAGCACCGCTGCCGGGAACTTCGGCGTGACGGCGTCGGTGGGGCAGATCGAGCGTTCGTTCTCGGGCGTCGCGCCCGCCGCGAAGGTCTCCGCGTACAAGGCCTGCTATAGCGGGCCGGAGCCGGCCGTCAAGACGGACGACATCTGCGCGTCCAGCGACCTGCTCGCCGCCATCGACCAGGCGGTCGCCGACGGCGTGGACGTCATCAACTACTCGATCGGCGGCGGCTCGGCGACGAGCGTGCTGCAGCCGGACGACATCGCGTTCATGAACGCGGCCGCCGCCGGGATCTACGTCGCCGCGAGCGCGGGCAACGACGGCCCCGGTGAGGCCACGGCCGATCACGCCGCTCCCTGGTACACCACCGTCGCGGCGTCGAGCGTCCCGACGTGGGAGGCCACCGTGCGCTTTCCCGGTTTCGAGGCGGCGGGGACCTCGGTCACCGTCCCGTTCGGCAAGGAGATGACCGGTCCGTCGATCTACGCCGGCGACGCCGCGGTCGGGGAGAACGCGAACCAGTGCGTCAAGGGATCGCTGGATCCCGCCAAGGCGGCGGGGCACATCGTGGTCTGCGACCGCGGGAACAACGCGCGGGCCGAGAAGTCCCAGGTCGTCAAGGACGCGGGCGGGATCGGCATGATCCTCGTCAACGTCCCCGGCGGGGCGGACTCGCTCGACGGCGACTTCCACTCCCTTCCGACCGTGCACCTCTCCTCCGCCTTCCACGACGAGGTGGTCTCCTCCGTGCGGAGCGGGACGGACCTTCCGGTCACGCTCATCGGAGAGAACGTCACGGGCAAGGCCACCCCTGTGCCGCAGATCGCCGGGTTCTCGAGCCGGGGCCCGATGAGCGCCGACGGCGCGGACATCCTCAAGCCCGACGTCGCGGCTCCCGGCGTGGCGATCCTCGCGGCGGTCGGCAACGACCCGGGCGAGAAGCCGGACTTCGGAGTCATGTCCGGCACGTCGATGGCCGCCCCTCACGTCGCAGGCCTCGGCGCGCTCTATCTCGGAGCGAAGCCGCAGGCGACGCCGGCGGAGATCAAGTCCGCGCTGATGACGACGGCCTACGACACCGTGAACGCCGACGGCTCGGCGAGCGCCGACGCTTTCGCGCAGGGCGCGGGCCAGGTCGATCCGGCGCGGATGTTCGATCCCGGCCTCCTCTACCTCAACGGTCCCGACGACTGGAAGGCTTTCCTCCAGGGCAAGGACCTCGCGGACTTCGGGGTCGATCCGATCGACGGCAGCGACCTGAACATCGCGTCGATCGCGATCGGATCGCTCCCCCGTGCGCAGACCGTCACGCGGACCGTCACCTCGACGGCGGCGGGCACCTACACCGCGGCGATCGACGTGCCGGGCATCGCCGCGACCGTCTCTCCGTCGACCCTCACCTTCTCAAAGCCCGGGGAGACCGCGACCTTCACGGTGACGTTCGACGACGCCGGCGCTCCGGTCGAGGCCTGGGCGACGGGCCTGCTCACGTGGACGAGCGCGGACCACACGGTGCGCTCGCCGATCGCCGTCCGTCCCACGACGGTCGACGCTCCGGCCGAGGTCTCGGGCGCAGGAGCCACCGGCTCGACGGCCGTCGGGATCACGCCGGGGGTCACCGGCGAGCTCCCGCTGACGCTGTCCGGTCTCGCCCCGGTCGCGTTGCTCACCGATCCGGCCCGGCCGGTCTCCGGCCATTCGGGAGACGAGCGATCCGGCGACGCGAAGAAGGACGTATCGTGGATCGTCGACGTCCCCGCGGGGGTCGAGGTCGCCCGGTTCGACCTGACCTCGTCCGACAAGAAGGGATCAGACCTGGACCTGACCGTCTCCCGCGTGGCGAGCCCGACCGACCTGAAGCCCCTCAGCCGGTGGACCTCGGCGAGCGCGTCGGCCGACGAGCAGGTCACGATCCTGGCCCCGGAGGCGGGCACCTACCTCGTGGTCGCGAACATCTACTCCACCAGTGGGCCGATGACGTGGGACATGACGCACGTGGAGGTGACGGCGGGCGGCGAGGGCGCGCTGACGGCGACGCCGAGCCCGCTCACGACGGCTCGCGGGGAGAAGGCCTCGTACGATCTGAGCTGGTCGGGCCTGAAGCCGGCGACGCGCTACCTGGGCATGGTCGCCTATGGCGAGTCGGGGACGCGGACGATCGTGACCGTCGACGTTCCCGCCGAGCCGGTCAGGTACGACCCGGTCGCCTCGGTGTCGCCGGCCTCCGTCACCGCCGCAGCCCTCGGGGCGTCCGGGGTGACGGTGATCGGCGCCGGCTTCCCGCCGGGGATGCCGATCGAGATCCTGCTCGACGGCGAGGTCGTCGCGACCGTGACCAGCGGCGCCGACGGCGGGCTGTCGGCCGTGCTGACGCGGGAGGGCGTCGCCGAGGGCGGGCACACGGTCACCCTGCGCGCGGGGGAGTGGTCGGCCTCCGCGGCGCTCGCCGTGACGGCGGGCGGGCCGCCGCCCACCCCGTCTCCCACCGGCGACGCGGCGGGCGGCGCAGACTGGAACGCCGCTCTCCCGGCGACCGGTCTGGACGGCGGGGCGGTGGCCCTCGCCCTCGCGATCGGCGGTCTCCTCGCCCTCGCGGGCGGAGCGCTGATCGTCGCTCGGCGCCGACGTCGCGGGTGACCTGTGGCCCACCGCCGATCCGGCGGGGGCGGGCTGTCGCGGCATCCGTTCCCTGTCGCGCGCCCGGCGGAGCTCAGACCCGGCGGCGCCGCGGCATGAGTCGGACGGGCGGGATCGGCGGGGCGGGGATCCGTTCCGCGCCGTGCCCGACGACATGGCCGAAACGGCCGGATCCGGCCTCCCAGTCCTCCCGCGCCTGAACGATCTCCTCGTGCGCGCGGCCGGCGAAGTTCCACCACATCACGAGGTCTTGGTCGAAGGGCTCGCCACCGAGCAGGAACACCCGCGCGCCTTCGTCGGACATCGCCTCGACGCCGTCGCGGGAGTCGCCGAGGAAGAGCATCCCGCCGGGGGAGACCTCGACGGCGGCCACGTGCACGTCCCCCTCGACCGCCAGCACCGCGTGCTCCCAGCCGACGGCGAGCGGAAGCGTCGTCCGTGACCCCGGCGGGATTCTGATCTCGGCGCCGACGAGAGGGCTGTGCACGGTGGCGGGGGAGCGGACGCCCGCGAGCTCGCCGAGCACGACGACGGCGTCCGCGTCCTGGCCCTCCTCGGCGGGCAGGGTCACGGTGGGGAGGGTCGTGTGCTGCTCGAAGGCGGGAGCGCCCTCCCGTGCGCCGTCGGGCAGGGCGACCCAGAACTGCAGCGCGTCGAGGGGGACCGCGGTCTCGCCCACCGAGTACTCCGAGTGGGCGATGCCGTGGCCCGCGGTCATGATGTTGAGCTGTCCGCGGCGCAGCACCACGTCGCTGCCGACGGTGTCGCGATGGCGCACCTCGCCGACGAGCGGCCAGGTCACGGTCTGCAGGCCGATGTGCGGATGCGGCTCCACCCGCATGCGCACATCGTCCGGCCCGAACCGGTCGAGGAAGCACCAGGCTCCGATCGTCGGGACGTCGCGGTGCGGGAGGGTGCGCCGCACGCTCATGGCGCGGACGCCGCCGAGCGGGACCTCGCGCGCCTCCAGCAGGATCGAGCGCGGGCCGCGAAGCGTCATCGCGCGGGCCGTTCCGGCCAGCGCACGATCGCTCCCTCGACGTCGTGCGTGCGGAGGTAGTTCTCGATGTACGGGCAGGACGGGAGGATGGTGTCGCCCGAGGCCGCGGCGTCGGCGAGGGCTTCCGCCGCCAGCCGCCCGGCGAGACCCTGGCCCTGGAAGGCGGGGTCGACCTCGGTATGGGTGAAAACGATCACCGAGGGGCGGCGCTCGAACTCGGCGAACCCGGCGAGCGTGCCGTCGGAGCGGATCTCGTACCGGGACGCCTCGTCGTTGCGGGTGATGCTGATCTTGGGCATGGCTCCTCCTCGGTCCTGCGTCCGCCTCGTCCTCGGTCCAACCTACGCCGGTGCAGGGCGAGGCGGGCGAACAGGCGGGCTGTGGACGGCGGCGCGCGCGTCGGCGGGCGTGGTTACCCTGGAGGCATGCCTCCGCAGGATCCGCACGACCCCTACGCCGGTCTGCCGCTGCCCGAGGTGCCGGACGACCCCTACGCTGACATGCCCTGGGATGACGCGCCCTGGGACGATGCGCCACCGCCCGAGGAGGGCGAGTGGAGCGGGGCTCCCGGGGCCAGCCCCGCGAGCAGCTTCCCCGCGCCTGAGGCGACTCCGTCACCGGCGCCGAGCCGGTTCGGGTCACCCCTCGAGGCGCTGCGGACGGTGTACGGCTACGAGTCCTTTCGGGGCGACCAGGCCGCGATCATCGATCAGATCGTCGGCGGGGGCGATGCGGTGGTGCTCATGCCCACGGGCGGCGGCAAGAGCCTCTGCTATCAGATCCCGGCGCTGGTGCGTGAGGGCACGGGGCTCGTGGTGAGCCCGCTCATCGCTCTCATGCACGACCAGGTCGACGCGCTGCGCGCCAACGGCGTCAAGGCCGCGTACCTCAACTCCACCCAGAACGCGAGCGAGCGGGCCGAGGTCGAGCGTGCGTATCTGTCCGGCGCGCTCGACCTGCTCTATGTCGCTCCGGAGCGCCTGTCGAACGAGGCGACGCTCCGCCTTCTCCAGCGCGGCGTGCTCAGCGTGATCGCGATCGACGAGGCCCATTGCGTCTCGCAATGGGGTCACGACTTCCGTCCCGACTATCTCGCGCTCGGCGGGCTGGCTGAGCGGTTCCCCGGCGTGCCCCGGGTCGCGCTCACGGCGACGGCGACCAGGGAGACCCACCGCGAGATCACCGAGCGTCTGGGCCTGCCGTCGGCGAAGCACTTCGTCGCGAGCTTCGACCGGCCCAACATCCAGTACCGGATCGACCCCAAGGCCGACGCCCGCGCCCAGCTCCTCTCGTTCGTCCGGAGCCAGCCGGAGGGCGCGGCGGGCATCGTGTACGCCCTCAGCCGCTCGTCCGTCGAGCAGACCGCGGCCTTCCTCCGTGAGAAGGGGATCGACGCGATCCCCTACCACGCCGGCCTCGACGCGGCCACGCGCGCCGCCCACCAGGCCCGCTTCCTCCGCGAGGACGGCGTCGTGGTCGTCGCCACGATCGCCTTCGGCATGGGGATCGACAAGCCGGACGTCCGGTTCGTCGCGCATGTCGACCTGCCGAAGTCCGTCGAAGGCTACTACCAGGAGACCGGCCGCGCCGGCCGCGACGGCGAGCCGGCCGTCGTCTGGATGGCGTACGGGCTCGGCGACGTGGTGCAGCAACGGAGGTTCATCCAGCAGGGCGAGGGCGACCGCACGGTCAAACAGCGCCAGAATCAGCATCTGGACGCGATGCTCGCGCTGTGCGAGACGGTCTCCTGCCGGCGCCAGAACCTGCTGGGATACTTCGGGCAGTCCTCCGAGCCCTGTGGCAACTGCGACACCTGCCTCACGCCGCCCGAGAGCTGGGACGGGCTCATCCCGGCGCAGAAGCTGCTGTCCACGATCGTGCGCCTGCAGCGGGAGCGCCGGCAGTCCTTCGGCGCTGGGCATCTCATCGACATCCTCCGCGGCGCGTCGACCGAGCGCATCCGGTCGATGCGTCACAACCAGCTCGCCACGTATGGGATCGGTGCCGACCTCACCGATGCGCAGTGGCGGTCCGTGGTGCGGCAGCTGCTCGCGCTCGGCCTCATGCAGGCGCAGGGCGACTACGGCACGCTCGCGCTGAGCGAGGCGAGCGCCGGGGTCCTCACCGGAGAGACGCCGGTGCGTCTGCGTCGGGACGTCGTCACGCGTGCCGCCTCGTCGGGACGCGCGGCGAAGCGGTCGGCGGCCGACGCGCTCGCCGAGTCCGACCGACCGCTCTTCGAGGCGCTCAGGGCCTGGCGGGCGCAGACAGCGCGTGAGCAGGGCGTCCCCGCGTACGTGGTGTTCGGGGACACGACGCTGCGTGCCCTCGCCGAGCATCGTCCTGCGCGGTCCGAGGAGCTGGTCGGCATCACCGGCATCGGCGAGCGCAAGCGCGAGGCTTACGGCGAGGCCGTGCTCGAGGTCATCGCCGCCGCCGGTTGACCGCAGGTCGCGGCGCTGCGTCTCCGGGTCAGGCTGCCGGGACTCTTCGGACGGCTGAAGGCTCTCCGGATGGCTGTGGATTCTCCGGATGGCTGAGGGAGCGTTCGGGAATCGTCATGCACTCGTCGATCGGCTCTGCAGGCGTGTGTCCCCGGCGCCGACCCGCGCCCGCCTCCGCGGCCGAGCCGCCGGTCAGATCAGCCGACGCAACGCCTCTTCCAGCGACACGCCCTGGGCCTCGGCGCGGTCGCGGAGACGGGCCTGCTCTGCGGCGGTCAGGGTGACGTGCAGATCCACCGTCGTGCTCTCGCCCGCCGTCTCGAGACCGTCGAGCAGATCGGCCGCCTCGGCCCAGAGCGCCGGGGCCGGTGCGGCGGACGGCGCGACCACCGGGGTCGCGACCGCGCCGGGCGGTGCGGCGCTGATGGGGACGACGGGCTCTCGCGCCTCGGAGGAAGGCGAGACCGGGGTCGTCTCGACCACCGGGGAGGAGGCGCCGGCGGGCGGAGGCGCCGACAGCGACGCTCCCCCGAAGCCCGGCCCGCGGTCCGGCTCCTGCTTGCGCTGATACGCGGTCGCTGCGGCGTTCGCCCTCGCATCGGCGGCCTCGTTCAGGGGGTGCCCCGCGTGACCCTTCACCCAGGAGAAGGACACGTCGCGACCACGCATGGCCTCGTCGATGCCCTCCAGGAGGTCGCGGTTGAGGACGGGGCCGCCGTCGGCCTTGCGCCATCCTCGACGCTTCCAGCCCGGCATCCACTTGGTGACGGAGTCGATCACATACCGGCTGTCGCACTCGATCACGAGCTTCTCGTCGACGGCGGACGTGGCGCGGAGGAGCTCCAGGACGGCCTGCAGCTCGCCCTGGTTGTTCGTGCCGTGCGGCGACCCGCCGGCGGCCCAGTGGTCCTCGTCGATGTACCAGGCCCATCCGTTGGGACCGGGGTTGCCGAGAGCGGATCCATCGGCGGCGGCGGTGATCGTCATCCTCCTACCGTAGAAGGAGGAGGAGAGGTTCTCGGCCAGGCCTGTCAGTCGCAGGCGATGCCGTCTTTGTCGTGGTCGAGCTTGTAGACGTCCGGGCCGACGACGCGAACGGGGCGCTGCACGTACGCCGGCCCGTCGCCCTCGCCGCCCGCGCAGTCGACGTCCTCCGCGAACGGGACGCACGCGTCCGCGTAGCTCGGGTGGCACTCGGGGGAGGACCCTGCGCCGGGCGCGGCGAAGGGCACCGGTGCGGCGGCCGGCGCGCGCGTGCCCCGTGTGGTGATCTCGGTGACCGGCGGGACGGTGATCGTCTCGCGGATGGCCTCGCGCGAGACCTCTTTCCCGTCGATCGTCGTCACGCGGAACGTGGTGACCTTGACCCCGTCGACCCCGGCGGTCGTGATCGTGACGGTACCGGCGTCGAGGTCGCCGTCCTCGACGGTCGTCCGCTCGAACGGGACCGGCGAGGGGACGTCGATCTCGGCGACGGTCGGCGTCGGCGTCGGTCGAGACGGGGTCGTCGCGGTGGAGCTCGGCACGGCGGCGATGCCGACCGGCGTGGTCTCGCCCGGAGGGCGGGTCGTGGCGCCGGCGCCGGCGCCCCCGACCATGAGCAGGAGCGCGGCGCCCAGCGCGACCCCGCTCGACGCGCGCGACTGCAGACGAAGCGCCGGTGCGGCGCCACGCACGAGGACGTAGACGCCGGTGCCGATCGCGAGCAGCACGGCGAGGACGACGAGAAGCGGAGAGACGCGCGCGAGCAGCCCGCCGAGGGCCACGACGCCGAGCAGGGCCAGAGCGACGACCCACCACCGGAGCCGACGGCGTGGTACGGGATTGCCCGTGGTCGGTCCGGCGTTCGGAGCGGACGAAGGAACGGGCGTGGTCATATCGGCACCTTTTCGGCGGGTCGGAGCGCGGAGGAAGAGCTGTGTCTCCTCGCAGGCTAGTGGTCGGGTTCCGGTGGACGGGCCTTCCTTCCCGATACATCTCGATATATCGTTAACCATCGCTCGCGCAGAGGCGCGAGGTACACGCCCATCGAGGAGGTCATCGTGAACGATTCGTTCGGCCCTGGCGGATACGGAGCAGGGGCACGGCGCGGTTTCGGCGGTCCTGGAGGTTTCGGCCGTCCCGGGATGGGGCCGGGAGCGGCTATCTGGGAGGCCATGGAGCAGGTGCGGGCGTCGTTCGACGCGCGGGGACCTCGGATGGCGCGCGGCGACGTGCGGGCCGCGGTGCTCGCCCTCCTCGCGGAGGAGCCCATGCACGGCTATCAGATCATCCATGAGATCGAGGAGCGCAGCGGCGGCGCGTGGCGACCGAGTGCCGGCTCCGTCTACCCCACGCTGCAGCTGCTCGCGGACGAGGGGCTGATCGCCGCGGAGGAGAAGAACGGACGCAAGACCTACTCGCTCACCGATGTCGGCCGGGAGGCCGTGGCCGACGCTGCGGACACCCCCGCGCCCTGGGAGACGTCGGGCGCGCGCCACGGAGCGCGCGTCACCGCGCTGCCGAAGGCGGGCATGGAGCTCGCGGGCGCCGCGGCGCAGGTCGCGCAGACCGGCACGCCGGAGCAGGTCGAGCAGGCCGTCCAGATCCTCGACGACGCGCGCCGCAAGCTGTACTCGCTGCTCGCGCAGGGATAACGTCGTCGGACGGACTCCGTGGCCGGCCCTGGATGATCGTCCCGGCGGCCGCGGAGAGGAAAGGGACCACTCGATGCCTGACGGAGCCCATCGCGCCCGCTACCGCCGCATCCTGCTCTTCGCCGCCCGCCATCTGGTGCAGACCTGGTGGTACGAGCTGATCCTTCCCCGTCTGGGGCTCTCCGCGGTCGCGGAGCGCACGCGGGAGGCGCGGATGCTCGGCCTCGCGCGGCGCTTCCACGTGCTCGCGGTCGAGCTGGGCGGTCTGATGATCAAGGTCGGTCAGTTCCTCTCCTCCCGACTCGACGTGCTGCCGCCGGAGATCACCTCCGAGCTCGCCGGACTGCAGGACGAGGTGCCCGCGGTGCCGTTCGCCGAGATCAGGGCGCTCGCCGAGGCCGAGCTCGGGGTGCCGCTCGATCGCGCCTATGCGCGCTTCGACGAGACGCCGGTCGCCGCCGCGTCCCTCGGGCAGGCGCATCGCGCCCGGCTGTCGGAGCAGAGCGCGGCGGACGCCGGCTTCGCAGACGTCATCGTCAAGGTGCAGCGGCCTGGCATCGACGGCATCGTGGAGGTCGACCTCGCCGCCCTCCGCCGCGTGGGCGGCTGGCTGCGTCGCGTGCGCTTCGTCGCCGAGCGCGTGGACGCTCCCGCGCTCGTCGAGGAGTTCGCGCAGACGAGCAGGGAGGAGATCGACTACCTCCACGAGGCTGCCAACGCCGAACGGTTCGCCCACGGCTTCGCCGACGATCCTCGGGTCTCCGCCCCTGCCGTCGCGTGGGAGCGCACCACGCGACGGGTGCTCACGCTGTCCGACGTCTCGGCGATCAAGATCAACGACGTCGAGGCGCTCCGGGCGGCAGGCGTCGACCCGTCGGAGGTCGCCCACGCCTTTGGCGCCGTGATGTTCGATCAGCTCTTCACGCACGGGTTCGTGCACGCCGATCCGCATCCGGGCAACGTCTTCGTCACCCCGCTCGCCGGTGCGGGGGGCGCTCAGGGCGGGCCGGCCTGGCGGATCACGTTCGTGGACTTCGGGATGATGGCTGAGGTGCCGTCCGCGTTGCGTGACAGCCTGCGCAAGCTCGTGATCGCGGTCGCCGCGCGCGACGGACGGGGGCTCGTCGAGGCCGCGCAGCAGATGGGCGTGCTGCTGCCCACGGCGGACACGGACGAGCTGGAACGTGCGCTCACTCAGCTCTTCGCGCGGTTCGGAGGCATGAGCTTCACCGAGCTGCGCGACGTGGACCCGCGCGAGTTCCGCGACTTCGCCCGGGAGTTCGGCGACATGATCCGGGCGCTCCCGTTCCAACTGCCCGAGCATCTTCTGCTCCTCATCCGCGCCGTCTCGCTCACCTCGGGCCTGTGCACGAGCTTGGACCGCGACTTCAACATCTGGGACGCGGTGCAGCCTTACGCCGCCCGGCTGCTGCGTGAGGAGAGCACCGGGATTGCTCAGGAGCTCGCGCGTCAGGCTGTGGCGAACGCCGGCATCGTCTGGCGCCTGCCGGCCCGTGCAGACGCCCTGATCACGCGCATGGACCGGGGGTCGGTGACCTTCGACACCTCCCGCCTGGAACGAAGGCTCGATCGGCTGGAGCGGATCGGCGGGCGCGTGCTGTCGGCGGTGCTGTTCGCCGCTCTGCTCATCGGCGGCGCGCTGCTGACGGCCTCCAACCCGGTGCTCGGCACGATCCTCGTCGTCGCCTCCTTCGTCCCCCTCCTGCATGCCCTGCTCGCGGGGGTCTTCGGTCGCGGCCCCCGGTAGCGTGGCCGGACGCCGGTCAGGACGGTCTGCGAGGATGGGTCTCCATGGACAACCCAGACGATAAGGCAACGACGCGTTCTGACCTTCAGCGCAAGGAGCCCGCGGGCCCGGTCGAGCGGCCGACGGCGACTCCGACGCCACCGACCGCGCCGCTGAAGACCACGGGAAAGGCGGCGGAGGCCGCGCGCAAGCTGGTGCGCGACATCTCCGCCGTGCCCCCGCGCAGCATCCATCCGGCGCTCGTCCCCGGTGTGGCGGTCGAGGAGACCAAGCGCAGCTACCGCACCGACCCGCTCGTGTTCGGCGTCGCGGTGACCCTCACCCTGGCGTTCATCGTCTGGGGCGTCTTCGCCGGTGACAACCTCGCCGGCACCGCCAGGGCCGTGCTCGATTGGGTGGTCGAGTACCTCGGCTTCTTCTTCACGAGCGTCGCGACGATCGTGCTCGTGTTCATGCTGTTCGTCGGGTTCAGCCGCTATGGTCGCATCCCGCTGGGCCGTGACGACGAGCAGCCGGAGTTCTCGATGTTCTCCTGGATCTCGATGCTCTTCGCCGCCGGCATGGGCATCGGCCTGGTCTTCTGGGGCGCCGCCGAGCCGCTCACCTTCTTCGAGAGCCCGCCGCCGGGGACCGTCGAGGCGAACACGCTCGAGGCGATGCACACCGCCCAGACGCAGGTGCTCTACCACTGGGGGCCACAGGCGTGGGCGTTCTATGCGCTCGTCGGGGCCGCGATCGCCTATGGCGCGTATCGGCGTGGACGCACGCCGCTGATCTCGTCGATCTTCGCTCCGCTCCTCGGCGAGGACCGCACGACCGGGATGATCGGCCGGACCATCGACATCTTCTCCATCATCGTGACGCTCTTCGGCACCGCCGCCTCGCTCGGCCTCGGCGCGCTGCAGATCGGACACGGGGTCGAGATCGTCACCGGGATAGGGCCGCTGGGCAACGGGGTGCTCATCGCCGTCATCGCCGTGCTCACCGCCGCGTTCATCGCCTCGGCGGTCTCGGGCGTCTCGAAGGGCATCAGGGCGCTGTCGAACATCAACTCGGTCGCGGCCATCGTCCTCGCGCTCTTCGTGTTCTTCGTCGGGCCGACGCTGCTGATCCTGAACGTGATCCCCTCCGTCGCCGCGCAGTTCTTCGCCGACCTCCCCATGATGGTCGCGAGGTCGGGCTCGCAGGGCGAGGCGGCGCAGGCGTTCCTGTCCAGCTGGACGATCTTCTACTGGGCGTGGTGGATCTCGTGGTCGCCCTTCGTGGGCATGTTCATCGCGAAGATCTCGCGTGGCCGCACGCTGCGTCAGTTCGTGTCGGTCGTGATCGTGGTGCCTGCGGTGATCTCGCTCGTGTGGTTCGCGATCTTCGGAACCACTGCGATCGACCAGCAGATGAAGGGCGCTGACCTCGCCGTGGATCCTCCTGAGGAGGTGCTGTTCGGCGTCCTCGGCAACCTGCCGTTCCCGATCGTCACGAGCGTCGCGCTGATCCTCCTCATCGCGATCTTCTTCGTCACCGGCGCCGACTCGGCATCGCTCGTGATGGGCACGCTGTCGCAGCAGGGGCGTCCCGAGCCGTCGCGCTGGGTGGCCGTGGTCTGGGGGACGCTCGTCGGTGTGATCGCGGCGGTGCTGCTCGTCTCGGGAGAGGCGGGCAGCGGACTTCGCGCGCTGCAGAACGTGACGATCGTCGCCGCCCTCCCGTTCGCGATCATCATGGCCTTCATGATGATCGCCTTCGTGAAGGACCTCCGTCGGGATCCGCTGATCCTCCGCGACAAGTACGCGGTGCGTGCGGTCCGGCACAGCGTCCGCTCGGGGCTGGAGGAGTACGGTGACGACTTTGCCCTCGTCCCGGTCGCGTACGACCATTCCGCCGACGACATCGCCTGGGTCGACGAAGAGGAGGTGGACGACAGCCTCGCCGAGGTCTATCAGGCCGCGACCGAGGCGATCGACGTCGTTCCCGATCCGGCGTCCACCGATGCCGCGCCGGCGCTGGATGCGGGGCCGCCTCCCGGCAACAGGGATGAGGCGGGGTAGCGTCGGGGGATGACCACCGCCGTCGTCCTCAGAACCGCGTTGATCGTGCTCGCTGTGATCCTCGCGATCGGCGTGGCGTGGTGGGCGCGCAAGCGTCCGAACCGATCCGCGGCGCACCCGGATCGCGTCCGTATGCCGAGGATCGTCATCGTCGTCGGCGTGCTGCTCGTCACGGTGGGCCTTCTCCTAGGGCTGTCCGCGTTCACCGCCCCGGGAGGCGGTGCCGATCTCACCCCGATGAAGATCGCCGCGGTGGTGGTCTTCATCGGAGGGGCGCTGTCCCTCCTCGCCTATCGCAACTGGTACGTCGCGCCGCGTGCCGACGAGGTGGCCTTCCGCTCCGTCCTCGGCCGCGAGCGGGTGATCGCCTACGCCGACATCGCCGAGCACCGGATGTCGATGTCGAACGGGCAGCCGATGCTCCGGATCCGTTCCTCCTCGGGTGCGAAGCTGGGCGTGAACATCCGGATGTACGACATGACGCCTCTCCTCATGGCGATCGACTTCAAGAAGCGCACCGGTCGCTGGCCGCTGCGCGGAGAGCAGCTCGACCACGGGACGGGCGGAGCGTCGGGAGCGGGGAGCCGGCGCGGCTGAGCGGACGGTGCCGGGGCTTGCATCGGGGTCCGCGAGCGCCTTCAGTCCGCGGCGTCGCGCACGGCGTCGACGAGGGAGCGCCACGGCCCGGTGAGCTGCGCCTCGGGCACGTCGCGCGCGCGGTCACCGGAGGGCAGGTGCGCGACGATCCGCCAGACGAACCGGTCCGCCCCGTCGGCCGCAGGGAGGGGCGACTCCCACGGGCAGCGCTCGACGAGCTCGGCCCAGCGCCTCGCCTGCTCGTGTGGCGGCTCCACCCGCCACTCCCGGCGGAGGCCGGCGATGCCGCCCGTGCGGACGACGATGATCGCGAGCGTTCCCGCCCGCCCGTCGTCGCCCCGGGGGGAGGACGACTCGGGGCCGGGCGCGTCCCCGTCCGCCGGCGGCGGGACGGCCTCCCGGTCGTCCGGGACCCCGTCAGCGCCGGGAGCCGGTTGGCGCATCGTCTTTCCCGTCGTCGAGGACGCCCACCGTCGTCCAGGCCGTGCGCAGCGCGGCGACGACCTTCTGGCCGTCCTCCTCCGCCGCGGCGAGCGTCGCGGTCGCGAACGCGGCGAACGTCGCCGTGGCCGAGAGGCCGCCCGTGAGCGCCCGGTACCAGACGCCTCCGGCCGTCTCCCAGGCGTCGCCGCCGACGGCCCGGGCGAACAGCGCGAACGCCCGGTTGGGGATGCCGGAGTTGATGTGGACGCCGCCGTGGTCCTCGGTCGTCCGCACGTAGTCGCGCATGTGCGCCGGCTGCGGGTCGGTGCCCAGCTCGTCATCGTCGTAGGCCGTGCCGGGATGGAGCATGGATCGGAGCGCCTTGCCCTGTACAGCGCCGGTGAAGATCCCTGCGCCGATGAGCCAGTCGGCCTGGTGGGCGGACTGCCCGCGCTCCCGCTGCTCGGTCAGGGCGCCCAGCACGTCCGCGATCGACTCGTTCAGCGCGCCGGGTTGATCCTGATACTCCAGGCCCGCCGTGCTCTGGATCACGCCGTGTCCGAGTTCGTGCCCGATCACCGAGAGCGACCCGGTGAACCCGCGGAACACCTGGCCGTCGCCATCGCCGAACACCATCCGCTGCCCGTCCCAGAAGGCGTTGTCGTAGCCGGAGCCGTAGTGCACGGTCGCGTCGAGGGGTGCGCCGGCGTCGTCGAGGGAGTTGCGGCCGAACGCGTCGAGCAGGAGGTCGAAGGTCGCGCCGAGCCCGTCGTAGGCCTCGTTCACCGTGGCGTCCTTCACCGGCCCGTCGTCCTCGCGGCGCACGACGGCGCCAGGCAGCCTCTCGGTGCCGTGGGCGTCGCTGATCGTACGGGTGGGTGCGGCCTCGACCTGTGCGACGAGCGATCCGTTCTCGTCGATCGAGAGCTCGAGTCTCGTCCGCCGCTCAGGGCGGCCGACGGCGAGCGTCTGCCGTGCTGCCTGCGCGGCCTCCGGGAACCGGCCGGATTGCGCCAGCCGGTTCAGCAGGTAGGAGGGGATGATCCCCTGTGGCTCGTCCATGGTGTGCCCTCCGGTCGTGACGTCCCCTTGTCGGGGACGATACGCGCGTGGAGGGACAAATCAAGAGACCCTTGACGGGAGGGGAGGCTTCCATTAACGTACAACCAAATGGTTGCACGAATTGAGTTGAGCGATGACGAGACCGACCGCCTGTTCCAGGCGTTGGCCGCGACAGTGCGACGCGACATCCTTCGGCGGACGATCCTCGAAGAGCAGTCGATCTCGCAGCTGGCCGGCGACTACGACATGTCCTTCGCGGCTGTGCAGAAGCACGTCGCCGTGCTCGAGGCCGCGCACCTCATCGTCAAGCGCGCCGAAGGGCGCGAACGCCTCGTCCGGGCGGATCCCACGATGATCGCCCGGGCACGGGCCCTGCTGGCCCGATACGAAGACCTCTGGCGGGCGCGCGTCGGTCGCCTCGACGCGCTGCTGGCCGAGCCGACCCCCGAACACTGAAGATCCTCTGAACCGAAGGAGCACGACAATGCCCGTGACCGAAGTCACCACCGACCCTGAGAAGCTGACGATGACCCTTGTCGCGGACTTCGCCGCCCCCGTCGAGCGGCTGTGGGCGGCCTTCGCCGATCCCCGTCAGCTCGAGCGCTTCTGGGGCCCGCCCGGATGGCCGGCGACCTTCACCGCGTTCGACCCCGTGGTCGGCGGTCGCGCGGACTATCGGATGACCAGCCCGAAGGGCGAGACCTCCGCAGGGTCGTGGGAGTTCCTCGCGATCGAAGCGCCCACGCGCTTCGAGGTGCTGGACAGCTTCGTCGACGATGAGGGCGCCCCGCTCGACGGCTTCCCGGCGATGCGGATGTCCTTCGCGTTCTCTGCGACGGACAAGGGCTCCCGGCTGACCAACACCACGTACTTCACCTCGGCAGAGGCGCTGGAGCAGGTCGTGGCGATGGGCGCCGTGGAGGGCTCGACGATGGCCATGAACCAGCTCGACCGGGTGCTGGAGGGCCTGCGGGCCTACGCCCAGGGCAAGGGCACGCAGACCGAGCTGCTCGACGACACCCACGTCCGCATCACGCGGCTCGTGGAGGGACCGCGCGAGCTCGTCTGGCGGGCCTACCACGAGGAGGAGCTGTTGCGGGCCTGGATGATCGGTCCCGACGGCTGGGAGATGACCCTCTGCGAGCCCGCGACCGAGGCGGGGCAGAGCTTCCGCTGGGCGTGGGCGCCGGTCGGCGACAACGAAGGCCAGGCCTTCGGGTTCGAGGGAGAGGCCCTCCTCGTCGACGCCCCGCGGCGGGAGGTGAGCACCGAGCGGATGACGGGGATGGAGGGGCCGTCGACGCTCAACGACCTCAACCTTGAAGAGGAGGACGGCGCGACGCTCATCACCCTCCTCATCGAGTACCCCGACAAGGAGACCCGCGACATGATCCTCGCCACCGGTATGACCGATGGCATGGAGGCCTCGTACGCCCGCCTGGAGCGCGAGGTCCTGGCCGCCTGACCGGTCTCTCCTCGGCTTCCTCCCCGGCCCGGTGTCGCATGGCGGCGCCGGGCCGGGTCTGTCCGCCCTGCCCGGGACCCGGGCGGATCGCCGTCCATGGTTCGATGGGAGGGATGGACGAGGACGAGGCGCTGCGGCGCGAGACGCGGACGGTCGTCGCGACGGGCGTCTGCTTCATCATCGGAACCGTGGCCGGCGCGATCCTCCTCGGCGGGGATCCGCGGCCGCTGGCGGGGCCCGGCGCGATGAGCGTCCCTGCCGCCCTCGTCGCCGGAGTCGTCTCCGCGCTCGCCTTCGTCGTCAGCGCCCTCACCAGCCGTCGTGGCGAGACCAAGGCGATGCCCCGATGGCAGACCGTCGTCGCGGACCTGTCGAGCGCAGCCACGACGATCGCCTTCGGCGCGGTCGCGGCGCTCGGCGTGCTGCTCGCGAGCCAGGTGCTCGCGGAGGGGCTGGAGGGATTGGAGGTGGCCGCGATCGGCGGCGGCCTGTTCACCGGGGTCGCGAGCGCGGTCGGCGGACGCTTCGCCTACGGGGCCGGCATCGGCCTGCGCACGCGCGATCTCGCCGGTCTCGTGTTCGGCTTCCTCCTCATCGGCACGCTGTTCGCGATGCTCACCGCCACCGAGCCGCGGTGGTGGGAGGACAACTTCTCGCAGCTCGGTCTCGGCGACGGTGGATGGGCGTTCAACGGCACGCTGATCCTCGCCGGGTTCCTCATGGCCACGGTGGGCTCCTACATCGGCCGCGACCTGCACCGCCTGATCGGCGACGAGGCCCTTCCCCGCATCTCGGTCGCGGTGCTGCTGTGGGCAGCGGCGGGGACCGCGCTCGTCGTGGTCGGCGCGGTCCCCGTCTGGCCATGGGCCGTGCCGCACATCGTCGCCGCGGTCGCCTCTCTCGCCCTGTTCCTTGCCGCAGCCTCGGTCACGGCGTGGGTCCTCCCGGGGCCGCCGCGTGCGCTGGCGCTCACGACCTGGGGGCTCGGGGTGCTGCTGGTCGGCGCGGTGCTGCTGTGGATGCCGTGGCGAGTGCTCTCCGGTGCCGCGCTGGAGGCGATCGCCGTCGGGCTCGGGTTCCTCTGGATGACCACGCTGGTCCGCGTCCTCGCCGTCCTCGCGCCCGACGCGTCCCGCCCCTCGGCACGAGCCGCACTGCTGCCCGGCGGGCGCACAGAAGAGCCACACAGAACGGGCGCACAATGGACGGATGGGACTCTTCGCGAAACGCCCTGAGGAGCCGTCTGCCTGGGCGGCGCTCCCCGGCGAGCCCCTCGACGACGAGGATGAGTTCCTCCTTCCCGCCGCTCCGTCGGTCGATCCGCTCGTCCTCGATGCGGATGGCGTGACATCGGTCTCGATCTCGGTCGTCCCGATGCCGTCCGCCGAGACGGGTGCCTCCGGCGGCGAGTCGGACGCGCCCGATG
This sequence comes from Microbacterium sp. S308A+, assembly GCF_049800815.1. Classification (NCBI taxonomy): domain Bacteria; kingdom Bacillati; phylum Actinomycetota; class Actinomycetes; order Micrococcales; family Microbacteriaceae; genus Microbacterium; species Microbacterium sp. S308A+. The sequence goes on from NZ_JBNAFT010000004.1 coordinate 199,065, forward strand.
CCGAGGCAGGTCAGGGCGACACGACCGGTGCTGCCGGCTCGCCCGCCTCGGGCCGATGACGTCTGGGAACCCTGGCTGCCCTGCCCCGGGCTCAGCCCTGACGTTTGTCGGGCCTGAGCACGTTTGTCGGGTTGGTTTGCGGGTTGGGGCCGACGGGGTGTCGTTGGTCCGACATTCATACGCTGACGGGGCGCCGGGGGAAGAACCCGAGCGCGGATCAGGGCGTGGGCGGGTCCTTGCGCTCGACGCGGATGGGCGTGGCGGCGGTCGTCGCGGCCTTCTCGTCGCGGAAGGCGGCGGGATCCATCGCGCGCACCACCGAGAGCGGGCGGGTCTCGTCCAGCGTGAGCAGGAAGCGGGCGTCGTCCCTCCGGTGCAGTCGCCCGGAGACGGACATCCAGGTGATCCCGATCGCGAACGCGACGATTCCGGCGACACCGCCCACGGCGATGGCGGTGCGCGCGGAGAAGGCGTCGACGATCCATCCGGCGATGGGCGCGCCGACAGGCGTCGAGCCCATGATGACCGCCATGTACAGCGCGAGCACGCGTCCGCGCAGCGCCGGGTCTGTCGTCGTCTGCACGTAGCCGTTGGCCGTGGTCAGCATCGTCACTGTCGAGAAGCCGACGAAGACGAGGACGACCGCGTACGACCAGTACGTCGGCATGAACGTCGAGACGATCGAGGCCACGCCGAACCCCGCGGCGGCGATCACCAGCACCCGCACGCGCGCGCGGTCGCGGCGTGCGGCGAGGAGCGCGCCGGTGAGGGAGCCGATCGCGAGCACCGAGCTGAGGATCCCGTATCCGTCGGCCTGCCGCCCGAACTCCAGCGCCATGGTCGAGGCGAAGATCGGGAAGTTCATCCCGAAGGCGCCGATGAGGAACACCATGGCGAACACGACCAGCAGGTCCGGGCGGCTGCGGACGTAGCGGAAGCCCTCGGCGAGCCCGCCGGAGCTCCGGTTCTTCACGCGGGGGATGAGCTCGCCGCGACGGATCAGCAGCAGGGCGACGATCATCGCGAGGAAGGTCGCCGCGTTCGCGACGAAGACCCAGCCCGACCCGATCGCGACGATCAGCAGACCGCCGATCGCGGGACCGATGAGCCGGGCCATGTTGAACGAGGCGGAGTTCAGGGCGACGGCGTTGGAGGCGTCCTCCAAGCGGACCATGTCGGAGACGAAGGCCTGCCGCGCGGGCGCGTCGAAGGCGTTCGCGACCCCGAAGCCCAGCGCGAACAGGAGCATGAGCGGAAGCGTCATCACGCCGGTGAGGAGCAGGACGGCCACGCCGACGCCGAGCAGCATCAGCGACGTCTGCGTGGTGAGGAGGACCTTGCGCCGATCGAAGCGGTCGGCCACCCATCCGGTCAGGCTCACGAGCACGAGCGGCGGGCCGAACTGCAAGGCCATCGTCACGCCCATCGCGGTCGCGTCGTTGTCGGTGAGCTCGGTGAGCACGACCCAGTCCTGCGCGGTCGACTGCATCCAGCCGCCGACGTTGGAGACGATCGCGCCGAGGAACCAGACGCGGTAGTTGAAAGTCGAGAACGACCGGAACATCGCGCTCACAGCTCGGCGACCCTTCGCATCAGCGCGCTCGCCTCACGGAGCACCTCGAGCTCGTGCGGGGTGAGGTCGGCGGCGGAGAGCTTCGCCGCCATCAGCTCGTCGCGGCGGCGGACGGTCTCCGCGACGATGTCCGCCCCGACCTCCGTGATCTCCACCTGCACCCGTCGCCGGTCGTCCGGGTCGGGGATCCGCACGACGTAGCCCTGCTCCTCGAGCCCGGTGAGCATGGCGCTCATCGACGGAGCAGTGACGTGCTCGCGCTCGGCGAGGGCTGAGACCGAGTGCCGTCCGTGCATGCGCAGTCCGGCGAGCACGGCCAGCTGCGCGTCGCTCATCGCGTCGACCGCGCGGACCGAGCGCAGCCGACGGGCGAGACGGAACGCGGCGAACCGCAGATCGGTGGCGGTGCGATGGAGGGGGTCTTCGGGGGAGGTCATTACTTAGACAGTCTAAGTAGTTTTCGGGTGGCGCGGAAGCTGCAGACATCGGAGCGATGGCGGAGCGCGTCCGCGGGAGCGGGAAGAATGGAGGCATGACGATTGCCCTCGAAGTCGCCGTCCAGGACGCCGCTGGTGTGCGCGTCGCCCGAGAGATCGGCGCCGCGCGCGTCGAACTGGCCCAGGCCCTTCCGCTCGGAGGTCTGACCGCCTCGCCCGCCACGCTCGCGCAGGCGGTCGAGACCGCGGGGGACGACGGACCCGAGGTGCACGCGCTCATCCGCCCGCGAGCCGGCGGTTTCCACTTCAGCGCGGAGGAGCTGGCCGCGAGCGAACACGACGTTCGTTTCGCCGTCGCCCATGGCGCGTCCGGCGTCGTGATCGGCGCGCTCGCCGCGGACGGGACCGTCGACGTGGAAGCCCTGGCCCGGCTGCGGGATGCGGCGGGAGGGGCGCCGGTCACGCTGCACCGCGCGATCGACGTGACGCCGGACCCGCTGGCCGCGCTCATCTCCGCCGTCGAGCTCGGCTTCGCGCGCGTGCTGACATCGGGAGGCGTGTCGTCCGCGATCGACGGCCTCGACACGCTGCGGGCGCTGGTGACGACCGCAGACGGGCGGATCGAGGTGATGGCCGGGAGCGGGGTGAACGCCCATACGGTGGCCGAGATCGCGGCGACCGGCGTCGACGCGGTGCACTTCTCAGCCAAGCGGACGGTGCTCGCCCAGGGAGACGTGCGGATGGGATCCGCCGCCGACGGCGTCGGCGGGCACGACGTCACCGACCTCGCTCAGGCGAAGGCGGTGCGCGAGGCTCTGGGGCTGTAGCCCGCGCGCCACACGGCGAACCATGATCTCGTGCCGAGGCCGGACCACTGCCGCGAGCGGGGACCACACGGCGCCTCGCACCGACTCCGTAGACTCGGGGCATGGCCGAGTTCCGCACCGCCGAGTTCACCGACGCGCACGGCATCGCGATCGTCTACGACGTGCATCCCGCGGCGGGCGCCCCGGACGCGCCGCTCCGTGGCGTCGTGCAGCTGCTGCACGGGGTGGGCGAGCACGCAGGCCGATACGGCGCGCTGATCGACGCGCTGACCGGCGCCGGGTTCACGGTCTACGCGGACGACCACCGCGGGCACGGCCGCACCGGGATGAAGCAGCACGGCGGCGACGCGTCCAGGCTCGGGCGCCTCGGGCCGGGAGGGCTCCGTGCGGCGGTCGCCGCGGAGTGGCAGCTCACCCAGATCATCCGCACCGAGCACCCGGGGGTCCCTCTCGTGCTCCTCGGTCATTCCTGGGGGTCCTTCCTCTCCCAGATGCTCCTGAACGATCACCCCGACGCGTACGACGCCGTGATCCTCAGCGGCTCCGCGCTGCGCACTCCGCGTTTCCTCAACGCCAGGCCGTTGAACGCCCGCTGGGCGGGGCCGGGGGCGACCGGCCTGGAATGGCTCTCCCGGGATCCCGAGGTGTGGTCCGCCTTCGCCGCCGATCCGCTCACGACGCAGGAGCCCCTGCTCGCGCTCTTCGGGCCGGTCGAGGCGGCGAGGCTGTACGGGCGCCCGCGCAAGGACCTGGGGGCCGACGTCCCGATCCTGCTCCTCGTCGGCCGGGACGACCCGGTCGGCGGCCCGCGCAGCGTGCACCGGCTCGCCGACGAGTACCGCACCCGTTCCGGTCTCACCGACGTGACCACGCTCGTGTACCCTGACGCCCGGCACGAGGTCTTCGCCGAGCTCCAGCAGGACGAGGTGCGCGCCGACGTGCTGGCCTGGCTCGACCGGCACGTCCCTCGTTAGCGGACGCCGTTCCGCAGAACCGCGCCGTGCCGCGCGTAGGCTGGGGACGTGCATGGTGAATACAAGGTCCCCGGCGGAAAGCTCGTCGTCGTCGACTTCGAGGTGACGGGCGGGGCGATCTCCGGGTTCCGTCTCGCGGGCGACTTCTTCCTCGAGCCCGACACGGCGCTCGACGACATCAACGCCGCCGTCTCGGGGCTGCCCGCCGAGACCGACGCGGCCGGCATCGCCGCCGCCGTCCGTTCCGCCCTTCCCGAGGGCGCCCAGCTCCTCGGGTTCACGCCGGACGCGGTGGGGACGGCGGTGCGCCGCGCGCTGGTCACCGCTCCGGGATGGCGGGACTTCGACTGGGAGATCGTGCACGAGGACGCCGTCTCGCCGCGAACGAACCTCGCGCTCGACGAAGTGCTGACGACACGCGTCGGCGGGGGACTGCGCCGTCCCACCCTGCGCATCTGGGAATGGGACGAGTCGGCCGTCGTCATCGGCTCGTTCCAGTCGCTCCGCAATGAGGTGGACCCCGAGGGTGCGGCGAAGCACGGCTTCGACGTCGTGCGACGCATCTCCGGCGGCGGGGCGATGATGATGGCCGCGGGCCAGATCATCACCTACTCGCTCTACGTGCCTGCCGCGCTCGTGCAGGGCATGACGTTCGCCGACTCCTACGCCTTCCTCGACGACTGGGTGCTCCAGGCGCTCCGCTCTCTGGGCATCGACGCGGTCTACCAGCCGCTCAACGACATCGCAGGGCCCTCCGGGAAGATCGGCGGGGCGGCCCAGAAGCGCCTGGCGAACGGGGGCGTGCTGCATCACGCGACGCTCTCCTACGACATCGACGGTCAGACGATGACCGAGGTGCTCCGCATCGGGCGCGAGAAGCTCAGCGACAAGGGGACGGCGTCGGCGGCCAAGCGCGTCGATCCGCTGCGCAGCCAGACCGGCCTCTCCCGTGCGGAGATCATCGATCGCTTCATCGGGACCTTCCGCGGGCTCACCGGCGCGGAGGACGGCGTCATCTCGGCCGAGGAGTACGCCGAGGCGGAGGCTCTCGTGACCTCGAAGTTCGGGACCGACGCCTGGCTGCACCGCGTTCCGTGAGCGGACCGGGCGCGGCGGGGGCGGCGGAGACGAACGGCCGGGGAGCGGTCGAGATCGTCCACGGTGACAGCCTCGCCGTCGCGGCGACCCTGCCGTCCGGGTCCTTCACCCTCGTCTACCTCGATCCGCCGTTCAACACCGGGCGCGTACAGGAGCGGCACGCGGTCTCCGTCCGACGTGCCCTGCCTCCGACCGCGGAGGACGAAGCGGATTCCGCGGTGGCGAGCGGCACCGATCCCGTCGCGACCGACGGCTCCGATGTCGAGGTCAACCGCGGCTTCCACGGCCATCGCTACGAGCGGGTGCGGAGCCTGCTGCACGCCTACGACGACCGCTTCGACGACTACGGCGACTTCCTCATGCCGCGGCTCGAGGAGGCATGGCGCCTCCTCGACGACGACGGCACGCTCTACCTGCACCTCGACTACCGCGAGGCGCACTACGCCAAGGTCATGCTCGACGCGGTCTTCGGCCGCGAGCGCTTCCTCAACGAGATCATCTGGGCATACGACTACGGCGCCAAGCCCCGCACCCGCTGGCCCACCAAGCACGACACGATCCTCGTGTACGTGAAGACCCCGGGGGCACACGTCTTCAATGTGGACGAGATCGAGCGGGAGCCGTACATGGCTCCGGGGCTCGTGAGCGCGGAGAAGGCTGAGCGGGGCAAGCTCCCCACGGACGTGTGGTGGCACACGATCGTTCCCACCTCTGGGCGGGAGAAGACCGGATACCCCACCCAGAAGCCCGAGGGGATCCTCCGCCGGATCGTGCAGGCCTCCAGCCGCCCGGGGGACCGCGTGCTCGACCTGTTCGCCGGCAGCGGCACGACGGGTGCGGTGGCCGCGGAGCTCGGCCGCGACGCGGTGCTCGTGGACGTCAACCCCGAGGCGATACGGATCATGCGGCAGCGGATCCGGGACGCGACGGTGCGTTCGGCCTGAGGCCCGCTCCTCCGCGTGCCCGCTCCTTCGCGTGCCCTGGCTTTGTGTGCCCGCTCCTCCGTGTTCCCTCTCACCCTCGCGCCCTCGGCAGTCGCGCCTCGGGGCGAGACTGCTTCTCCGTCTCGAGAGCTACTGGGAAATCCGCGGTCTCGTGAGGGAGAAGCGGTCTCGTGACACGGAAGCGGTCTCGTGACACGGAAGCGGTCTCGTGACGCAGGACCGGTCCGGCGATCGCAGGCTCAGTCCCACAGGCTCAGCCCCCGGCTCAGCGTCCGCCGGGTCAGGAGGAACGGCGGGCGGGGAAGGCGTCGCGGAGGGCGTCCCGCACGAGGGCGATGGCGTCGCTGTCCCGCGCGGACTCGCGGACGGCGGCGAAGACCTCGCGCACCGGGTCGCCGGGGAGGTCCGCGAGCGTCAGCCCTGCCGCGGCGTCGCCCCAGATCAGGTCGGGCAGCATTCCCACCGCGTGCCCGGCGGCGATCAGCCGGACGTGGGCGGTGAGGTCGGCGGCCTCGTAGCGAACGTCGGGCTCGAAGCCCGCGGCACGGCACTGCTGCATCGTCCACTGCCGGGCGGCGGACCCGCGTGGCTCCATGACCCAGGGCCGGTCGCGCAGCGCCGGCAGCGAGGCGGGCGCCTCGCCCGGCGGCAGCACGAGCCGGATCGGGTCCTCGCCGATGAGCGCGTGCGTCGTCCCACCGCGCCGCTCGCGCGTGTGCCCGGGATACTGCTCGGCGATCACGAGGTCGAAGCGCCGTGCGATGAGCTCGAACAGCCCCTCCTCGGGCGGGGTCTCGACCATCTCCACGCGGAGCGCGGGAGCCCGCTCGGCGAGCAGGGTGAGCGCGGCGGGGACGAGCGACTCGGCTGCCGTCGGCATCGCGCTGATCCGCACGGTCTCCGCGGGCGCGGGATCGGTGGCGAGAGCCTGCCTGGCCGCCTCGTCGAGCTCGAGGGCTCGCGCGGCGTGCGCGGCGAGGAGTCGTCCGTGCGGGGTGAGCCGCACTCTTCGCCCGTCCGGCTCCAGGAGGGCGACCCCTGCCTCACGCTCCAGGAGGGCGAGCTGCTGCGAGACCGTGGACGGGCTGTAGGAGAGGCTCGCCGCCACTTCGGCGATCGTGCCCCGCAGCGCGAACTCGTGCAGCAGGCGCAGGCGTCGCAGCTCGAACACGGAGCTCCTTCACTCCTCAAGAAACATACGGATATGACGAACATTATCCGTCATGAATCATCGCTTTTCACAGACGTTCGGAAGGGACAGGCTGGGATCGATATCGTCGTGCCCCCGCACGCTCCACCCACCCCTCCGAAACCGAGCAACCATGACCGTGACCGATCCCGCCGCCGTGACCGCCACTTCCGACACCGCTCCCGCCGCTGCGGCTCCTGGTGCGGGCACTCCTGCCGTCTCCGCCCTCGCCTCCCTCGCGGACGACGCCGTCGCCCTCGTCCGTCAATGGCTCGTCGACAGCCGCGCCGTGCCGGTCGACACCGCCGCGCAGCGCCTCGCCGGCGTCCTTCGCGACGAGAACGGCCTGGACTTCACCGTCGGGTTCGTGGACGGCGTCGTGCGGCCGGAGGACACGAGGGTCGCCGCACGGAAGCTCAAGGAGCTCGTGCCGCTGACCCCGGGGTTCCTCCCGCTCCCGCTCCGCGCCGCGATCGCCCTCGGCGGCGCCTTCGCCCCGCTCTTCCCCGGGATCGTCGTGCCGATCAGCCGCCGGGTGCTCCGGGGCATGGTGCGCCACCTCATCGTCGACGCGCGGGACGAGAAGCTGGGCGCGGCGATCCGCCGTATCCGGGAGGCCCAGGACGTCCGGCTGAACGTGAACCTCCTCGGCGAGGCGATCCTCGGACGCGACGAGGCGGCCCGTCGCCTCGAAGGCACCCGCCGGCTCCTGCGCCGTGACGACGTGGACTACGTCTCGATCAAGGTGTCCTCCACCGTCGCCCCGCACAGCCCCTGGGCGTTCGACGAGGCCGTCGCGCACGCGATCGACGCCCTTCTCCCGCTCTATCGCATCGCGGCTCAGGGCACGACGGCGAAGGGCGGCGCCTCCGGGAAGAAGTTCATCAACCTCGACATGGAGGAGTACAAGGACCTCGACCTCACGATCGCGGTCTTCACCGGCATCCTCGACCGTCCCGAGTTCCGCGATCTCGAGGCGGGGATCGTGCTGCAGGCCTACCTCCCCGACGCCCTCGGCGCGATGATCCGCCTGCAGGAGTGGGCCGCCGCCCGTGTCGCCGCGGGAGGGGCGCCGGTCAAGGTCCGCGTCGTCAAGGGCGCGAACCTGCCGATGGAGACCGTCGACGCCGAAACCCACGGCTGGCCGCTGGCCACCTGGTCGAGCAAGCAGGAGTCGGACTCGTCGTACAAGGCCGTGCTCGAATACGCTCTCCGTCCCGAGCACGTCGGGAACGTCCGGATCGGCGTCGCGGGGCACAACCTCTTCGACATCGCCCTCGCCTGGCTCCTCGCGCAGCAGCGGAGCGTGACCGAGGGCATCGAGTTCGAGATGCTTCTCGGCATGGCCTCGGCGCAGGCGACGGTCGTCAAGCGCACGGTCGGCTCGCTCCTGCTCTACACCCCGGTCGTGCACCCGGACGAGTTCGACGTCGCGATCGCCTACCTCATCCGCCGTCTGGAGGAGGGGGCGTCGCCGGAGAACTTCATGTCGGCCGTGTTCGACCTCGACGCGGACCCGGCGCTGTTCGAGCGTGAGAAGGAGCGCTTCCTCGCCTCGATCCGCACCGTGCCGGCCGGCGTCCCCGGGCCCAACCGCGTGCAGGACCGCACCGCGGCGCCCGCTCCGGGCCTCCGCGACGGGTTCGTGAACACGCCGGACACCGATCCGAGCCTCGCGGCCAACCGGGCATGGGGCGACGCGATCCGTGCCCGGATGGAGGGCTCGACGCTCGGTGAGGAGACGGCGCGCACGCACACGCTGTCCACGGTCGCGCAGGTCGACGAGACGATCGCCACCGCGGTCGCGGCCGGCGAGGCCTGGCGCGCGCTCGGCGCCGACGGCCGTGCCGAGATCCTGCACCGCGCGGGGGACGTGCTCGAGGCCCGGCGCGCCGACCTGCTGGAGGTCATGGGGTCGGAGGCCGGCAAGGTCATCGAGCAGGGCGACCCCGAGGTCTCCGAGGCGATCGACTTCGCGCACTACTACGCAGAGAGCGCCCGGCGCCTCGCCGACGTGGACGGCGCGGTCATGCAGCCGGTCGGGCTGACCGTCGTCACACCGCCGTGGAACTTCCCCGTGGCGATTCCCGCGGGCTCTGTGCTCTCGGCGCTCGCCACCGGCTCTCCGGTGGTCATCAAGCCCGCCCGCCAGGCTCGTCGTTCGGGGGCGGTCATGGTCGAGGCGCTGTGGGAGGCCGGCGTGCCGCGCGAGGTCTTGCAGTACGTGCAGCTCGACGGTCGCGATCTCGGCACGCGTCTGGTGAGCGACCCTGCCGTCGGACGGGTCATCCTCACCGGCGGGTACGAGACGGCCGAGCTGTTCCGTGGCTTCCGGAAGGACCTCCCGCTCCTCGCAGAGACCAGCGGGAAGAACGCGATCATCGTGACGCCGAGCGCCGACCTCGACCTCGCCGCGAAGGACGTCGCCTACTCCGCCTTCGGCCACGCGGGCCAGAAGTGCTCCGCCGCCTCGCTCGTGGTGCTCGTCGGCTCCGCCGCGCGGTCCGCGCGCTTCCGCCGTCAGCTCGTCGACGCCGTCCGCTCCTACGACGTCGGCGCGCCCAGCGACGGGTCCACACGCATCGGGCCGCTGATCGGCCCGGCCGAGGGCAAGCTCCTCGGCGCGCTCACCGAGCTGAAGGGCGGGGAGCGCTGGCTGCTCGAGCCGGAGCGGCTCGACGAGGCGGGGCAGCTCTGGCGTCCCGGCATCCGCGAGGGCGTGGTGCGCGGATCGGAGTTCCACCGGGTGGAGTACTTCGGCCCCGTGCTGGGCATCATGACCGCGGACACCCTCGACGAGGCGATCGACATCGTCAACGACATCGACTACGGCCTCACCTCCGGCCTGCACTCGCTCGACGAGGACGAGGTGCAGCACTGGCTCGCGCGCATCGAGGCCGGCAACGTCTACGTCAACCGCGGCACCACCGGCGCGATCGTCCAGCGCCAGCCCTTCGGCGGCTGGAAGAAGGCCGCGGTCGGCGCGGGCTCCAAGGCCGGCGGGCCGAACTACCTCGTCGGGCTCGCCGACTGGGCCGACGCCCCGGCCCGCTCGCCCCGGACGCTCGACGCCCTGGGCTCCTCGGCCGTGGCGGCGGCGGACGCGGCCGACGCCGAGTGGCTGCGCGCCGCGCTCGCGACCGACGTCGACGCCTGGGAGTCCGAGTTCGGGGTCGTGCGCGACGCGACGGGGCTCGTGACCGAGCAGAACGCGCTGCGCTACCAGGCCGTGCCGGTGACGGTCCGCTACGAGGGCGGACGCGTCGCCGAGCTGCTCCGCGTCGTCGCCGCAGGCCGCCGTGCCCGTGCACGGGTGACGGTCAGCGCGGCGTCGCCGCTTCCGTCCGGCGTGCTGACCTGGCTCGGTGCGAACGACGTCACGGTCGTGACCGAGGACGCGGCCGCGTGGGCCGCTCACGCCGTCCGCCTCGCTGCGCGCGACGGTCGTGTGCGCGTGATCGGGGCGACGGCGTCGGAGACCGCAGCAGCGGTGGACGGGTCCCCCAGCCTCGCGATCTACGCGGGCCCCGTGGTCTCGGCCGGCCGGGTCGAGCTGCTGACGTTCCTGCGCGAGCAGGCCGTCTCGATCACCGCACACCGCTTCGGCACGCCGCATCGTTACGAGATCCCGCTCCTGGATCCCGTTCGCGGCTGACGGCCGTCCGCAAGGCCTGTCCGTGAGGCCCCGTCCGTTCCTCGGGCGGGGCCTTCGCGCGTCCCTGACGGCGTCGCGGGTGGGGTGCGGGTGGGGCCGCGCGCGCAGATGGCTGAGGATTCTCCGGACGGCTGTGCCTCCGCGGCCGAATCGCCCGCCGGGCGGAGAATCTTCAGCCATCCGAGCAGAGGAGGAGCGCCGGCCCGGTCCGGCCCGCGGCGGGTCTCAGGCCAGCGGCAGGGCGTCGTCGTACGCGGTCGTCGAGATCGCGGGCTCGTCGGGCGCGCCGCCGAAGACGCGGGTCGTGCCGGGCTCAGAGCGCCAGGTGGGCCAGCCAGGGTCGCCGTCGCGGATGAGGGCGACGGCGGCGGCGTGCATCGTGGAGGCGAGCGCGGACGGCGGCGCGTCGCCGGCGAGAGTCGCGACATGCGGCTCGTCCAGCGCGTCGAACCAGAACGGCACGTCGAGGCAGTGCAGCGACCATCCGCGGGTGGGAGAGACCCAGGCGAAGCGGTAGGCCCAGGTGGGCTCCTCGGCGCGGGCCTCGGCGACGCGGACGACGAGCGACCGGAACACCACATCCGTGACATACCGGCCGAGCACGGCGGCGGTTCCCTTGCGACGTTGTGGACGGTTGGCGGCGAGGTAGGCGCGGCGGAGGCGGCGGTCGCGCAGGATGCGGGCGAGGACCCAGCCCGCGGGCAGAAGGCGCAGCCGGTTGCGGACGCCGTCGAGGATCATCGTGAACTCGTCGTCGGTCGATCCGAGCAGGAGCGGTTTGCCCGCGCCGATCCCGGCGCGCAGCGACTTCACGGTCGGGCGCTCGATGAGCTCGCCGTCGACCACCGGCCCCCACGGGAGGCCGTTGCGCAGGACGTCGGTCATCGCGGCGGCGCCTTTGGCGTCCAGGAGGGCCGCTTGCGGTTGCAGCTGCATCAGGCGCCGCTCTGGCACGTCGCGGAAGCCGGCGAGATCGGGGGCGCAGCCGGCGAGCTCGGCCAGCCGGAGGGACCGTGCTTCGACGAGCTCCCGCGGGATGTCGGCGATGGCGGGCGAGATGGCCAGCGCGCGATGGAAGAGGTGCTGTGCCCGTGGCATGCCGAGGAGGGTGAGGACGGCGCCGCCTCCCGCGGACTGCCCTGCCACGGTGACCTGCGCCGGATCCCCGCCGAAGGCGGCGATGTTCTCCTGCACCCATTCCAGCGCGGCCAGCCAGTCCAGGACGCCGCGATTGGCGGGGGCGCCCTCGATCCAGCCGAACCCGTCGAAGCCCAGGCGATACGAGACGGCGACCGTCACCACGCCGTCCCGGTTGAAGGCCCGTCCGTCGTACCAGGGGCTCGCCGGCGAGCCGTCGACGTATCCGCCGCCGTGGATCCACACCATCACCGGCAGCCCCGTGCCCGGGGTCGGATCCGGTGTGAAGACGTTCACGTTGAGGGTCGCGTCTCCCGGGACGCTGGGCTCGGGGATGAGCGTCTCGCCCTTGTCGCCGCGCTGCGCGGTGGGGCCGAAAGCGGTGGCGTCGCGGACCTCGGTCCACGGCTCGGGCCGCACGGGGGCGAGAAAGCGGCGTTCGTCGACCGGCGCCTGGGCGAAAGGGATGCCGAGGAAGGCGGCCGAGGCGTCTGCGTCGCCGGGGACTCCACGCCAGAGGCCGCGGACGGGCCCGAGAGCGGTCTGGACGACGGGAGGCTCGACGATGGGGATGACGGGGGTCTCCATGTCGTCAGCGTATCGGCGGTGGTCTGAGAGGGCGCCTCTCCGTCACGGGGCGGACCGCCTCTGCCTCGCCTCCTGACGCGGGTGCGGGTGCGACGAGGGCGAAGAGCGCGTCGACGAGCGCGGCCATGTCGAGCTCCGGCTCGACCAGCCACTGCATCTGCGCGCCGTCCGTGACGGCCTGCAGCAGGCGGGCGAGGTCGGTCGGGTCGATCCGGTCCGACACCCGCCCGGCGGCCTGCTCGGCGGCGATGGCCGTCGTCCAGCCCTCGCGCATGGCCTCGCCGCGCTCGCGGAAGAACTCTCGCGACGGGTGCTGCGGGTTCGCGGCGTCGGCGGCGAGGCGCGTGAACAGCTCCACGAGGCCGGGGACCTCGGCGTTGTGGCGGACGAGTCCGAGGTACGCCTCGCGCAGCTCGTCGATGTCGCCGCGGAACAGGTCACCGTGCTCGTCGACGTCGAGGGTGTCGCGGGTGCGGAGGATCTCGACGAACAGCTCCTCCTTGCTGTCGAAGTAGTGCAGCAGGCCGGCCTGGCTGAGCCCGACCTCCTCGGCGAGCTCCTTCACCGAGGCGCCGTGGTAGCCCTCGCGGGCGACCACGGAGAGCGCGGAGCGCAGGATCTCCTCGCGCTTGGCGATGCCCTTGGCGTAGGAGCCGCGTCGTGTCATCCCTCGATGGTAGACGCCCGGACAGCCGCTTTCATCCAAAAACCGAATAACGCTTGCTTTTTATGATCCGACCTGATTGATTGAGTCCGACGGAGTCCCCGTCCCCGACCCGTGCGCTGCACCGAAGGAGCACCCGATGTCCGACATCCCCCAGGACGCCCTCGCCGCCCTCACCGTCGAGGAGAAGGCCTCGCTCACCAGCGGCGCGGACTTCTGGACGACCACGGCGATCCCGCGGGCAGGCGTCCCCGCGATCATGCTCACCGACGGCCCGCACGGCCTGCGCAAGCAGGCGGGGGCGAGCGACCACCTCGGGCTGGCGTCGAGCGTCCCTGCGACCTGCTTCCCGCCCGCCACCGCCCTCGGCTCCGCCTTCGACCCCGTGCTCGCCGAGCGGGTCGGCGTCGCCCTGGGCGTGGAGTCGGCGATCGAGGACGTCGCCGTGATCCTCGGACCGGGCATCAACATCAAGCGCTCGCCGCTGTGCGGCCGCAACTTCGAGTACGTCTCGGAGGACCCGATCCTCGCCGGGGTCGTCGGGGCAGGCCTGGTGCGCGGCATCCAGTCGCAGGGCGTAGGCGCCTCGCTCAAGCACTTCGCGGCGAACAACCAGGAGAACGACCGCATGCGAGCGTCGAGCGACGTCGATCCGCGTCCGCTGCGCGAGATCTACCTGCGCGGCTTCGAGCGCGTCGTGAAGGACGCGCAGCCGTGGACGGTCATGTGCTCCTACAACCGCATCAACGGCGTCTACGCCTCGGAGGACCCGTGGCTGCTCACCCGGGTGCTGCGGGACGAGTGGGGATTCGAGGGCGTCGTCGTGTCGGACTGGGGAGCGGTGAACGACCGGGTGGCCGCGCTCGCCGCGGGACTCGACCTGGAGATGCCGTACAGCGGCGGCCAGACCGACGCGCAGATCGTCGCCGCGGTGGCGGACGGAACGCTCTCCGGCGACGTGCTCGACACCGCGGCCGCCCGCATGCTGGCCCTGATCGGCAAGGCGCAGCGCCGCGCCGCCGCGAGCGGGCCGCTCGACATCGAGGCCCACCACGCCCTCGCCCGTGAGGTGGCGGGGCGCTCCATCGTGCTCCTGAAGAACGACGAGGTCGGCGACGCGCCCCTCCTGCCGCTCGCGGAGGACGTGACGGTCGCCGTGATCGGCGAGTTCGCCCGGACGCCGCGCTACCAGGGCGGTGGCTCCTCGCACATCACCCCGACGCGGGTGGACGCGGCGCTCGACACGCTGACGATCGCGTGCGGCGATCGGGTCGCCTTCGCGCCGGGCTTCGCCTTCGACCCCGCGGCCCCGGCGGACCAGGTGACGGCGCTGCGCGACGAGGCGGTCGCGCTCGCGGCCTCCCGCGATGTCGCTGTGGTGTTCCTCGGACTCACAGACGCGGAGGAGTCAGAGGGCTTCGACCGCGAGCACATCGATCTGCCGGCGGCGCAGCTCGCGATGCTCGACGCCGTGCTCGCCGCGAACCCGCGTACGGTCGTGGTGCTGTCGAACGGGTCGGTCGTGGCCTTGCCGTTCGCCGACCGGACGCCGGCGATCGTGGAGGCATGGCTGCTGGGGCAGGCGGGAGGGTCGGCCACGGCAGACGTGCTCCTCGGCGCGGTGAACCCCTCGGCGCGGCTCGCGGAGACGATCCCGCTCCGGATCGAGGACACCCCTGCCTACGGCAACTTCCCCGGCTCCTTCGGGCACGTCCGCTATGGCGAGGGGATCCTCGTGGGCTATCGCTGGTATGACGCCCGCCGGATGCCCGTCGCCTACCCGTTCGGGCACGGTCTGTCGTACACGGGCTTCTCGTACGGCGAGGCCGCGGTGTCGGTGCAGCCCGACGGAGACCTCTTCGTCACGATCCCCGTCACCAACACGGGCGCACGTGACGGGCGTGAGGTCGTCCAGGTCTATGCCGGCCCCGTGTCGTCGGTCGTGGAGCGTGCCCCGCGAGAGCTCAAGGCGTTCGCCTCGGTCGAGATCCCCGCGGGAAAGACGGCGGCGGTCGAGCTCGTGGTCCGTCGCGCCGACCTGGCCTACTGGGACGTGCGCGTGGACCGGTTCGTCGTCGAGGGTGGTCGCTACCGGATCGAGGCCGGCGCGTCGAGCCGCGACATCCGCGCCGCGGCCGAGGTCGAGATCGACGGCGACGAGGTGCGGCTCCCGCTGACGCCGGAGTCCTCGGTCGCCGACGTGCTCGCGCACCCGGTCGTCGGGCCGATCGTGCAGGAGCGGTTCGCCGCGATGCGCGAGAGCGCGGACGGTGCGATGGACGCCGGCATCATGGGAGACGAGGCCATCGCGAAGATGATGTCGTCCTTCCCGATCGGCCGGATGGCCGGCTTCCCCGGGATGGGCGTGGACAGGGAGCAGGTGGCGCAGCTCATCGCCCTCGCCAACGCGTCGCAGGGGTAGCCCGCACCCCCGCGCGTTGCCCGCCGCGCCCCGCCCGGCCCGCGCGCAGCCCGGCCACGCCGGCGGGGCTGGCTCAGCCGGCGTTGCGGCGGGCCTCCCAGCCGGAGCGGACCATCGCGTCCACGTCGTGGCGCATCTTCCAGTCCAGGTCCCTCGCGGCCAGCTCGCCGGTCGCGACGATCCGGTCGGGGTCGCCGGCGCGACGCGGGCCGATCTCGGGGACGAAGTCGATGCCGGTGACGCGGGCCATCGCGTCCATGATCTGCCGGACGGAGAGCCCGTCGCCCGAGCCGAGGTTGTAGGCGGCCTCGATCGGCTCTCCGGCGAGCATGCGCTGGGCGGCGGCGACGTGCGCGAGCGCGATGTCGCCGACGTGCACATAGTCGCGGACGTTGGTGCCATCCGGTGTGGCGTAGTCGTCGCCGTTGATCCGGGGGGTGCGCCCCTCGAGGAGCGCGTCGAAGACGAGCGGGAAGAGGTTGTGCGGGCTCCGGTCGCACACGGTCGGGTCGGCGGAGCCGACGACGTTGAAGTACCGGAGCGAGGTGTGCCGGAGCGGCCGGGCGGAGTCGGCGGTGGCGACGGCCTGGTCGCGCAGCAGCCACTCGCCGATGAGCTTCGACTCGCCGTAGGGGCTCGCCGGGCGCTTGTCCGTGTCCTCCACGACGAGGGGGACGTCGGGAGTGCCGAAGACGGCGGCGCTGGAGGAGAACACGATGTTCGCCACCCCCGCCGCCTCCATCGCCTCGAGCACGATGCGCGTGCCCTCGACGTTCTGGGCGTAGGTGTGCAGCGGCCGCTGCACGGAGACGCCGGCGTACTTGAACCCGGCGACGTGGATGACGCCCTGCACATCGTGCTCGCGCAGCGTGCGCTCGACCAGCGCACGGTCGAGGATGCTGCCCTCGACGAAGGCGACGTCCTCCGGGACGAACGACGCCTGGCCGCTGCTGAGGTCGTCGAGCACGACGGGCGTGAGGCCCGCGCCCGCGAGCGCGCGCACCACGTGCGCTCCGATGTAGCCGGCACCGCCGGTGACAAGCCAGGACATGGATCTCCTTCCGTCGCGCGATCGCGCTCGCCTATTCTCTCAGGACCCGTCTCGTTCCCCGGTCTCGTCGCGCGCCGGTCCGGCGGACGGCCAGACGGGGAACACGTGGGGCTCGCGGAAGCCGGCTGAGGCGAAGGCCGTGCGGACCGCCGCGTCCACGGCGTCGGCCCGCCCGTCCTCGACCAGCGCGATCACGGCGCCGCCGAACCCGCCCCCGGTCATCCGCGCGCCGAGGGCGCCCGCCGCCGTCGCGGCGCCCACGGCGGTGTCGAGCTCGGGGACGGAGATCTCGAAGTCGTCGCGCATCGACGCGTGCGAGGCCGTCAGGAGCGGGCCGAGCGCGTGCGGGTCCCGGGCGTCGAGCACGTCGACCGCGTCGAGCACGCGCTGGTCCTCGGTGACGACGTGCCGGACGCGGCGGAACGTGACATCGTCGAGGATCTCCGCCGCGTGGGGCAGATCGGCGGGGGTCAGATCGCGGAGGGCGGGGACTCCGAGCGCCGCCGCGCCCCGCTCGCACGCGGCGCGGCGGTCGCGGTACCCTCCGGTGGAGTGCGCGTGGGTCACGAGCGTGTCGATCACGAGGAGGCGGAGCCCGGCCGCGGCGAAGCCGAGCGGCACCGAGCGGGTCTGGAGCGTCCGGCAGTCGAGGAAGGTCGCCGCGTCGGGACGGCCGAGCATGGTGGCCATCTGGTCCATAATCCCGGTCGGCGCTCCCACGGCCTCGTTCTCGGCCCTGCGGCCCGCCCGTGCGAGCGCGACCGGATCCTGGCCGAGTCGCCAGAGGTCGTTCAGCGCTGTCGCGACGGCTCCCTCGATCGCCGCGGACGAGGACAGGCCCGCGCCGACGGGGACGCTCGAGGCGATCGCGATGTCCAGGCCGGGAAGGGCGTCGCGGGCCTCGGGGGCGACGGTCTGCCGCAGCGCCCAGGCGACCCCGAGAGGGTAGGCCGCCCATTCGGGGACGGAAGGGGCGGAGGCGGAGGGAGCGGAGGGCGTCGCGGCGGCGGAGGGCGCCGCGGACGTGGCGGGCTCTGCGGACGTGGCGGACCCTGCGTCGTGCGCGTCGTGCGGGAAGAGCGTGTCGAGGTCCTGCAGCGCGACCTCGACCGGCTCCGGGGCGAGGGTCGAGGCGACGCGCAGGCGGCCGTCCGCCCGTTCCCGCACGGCGGCGGTCGTGCGGTGCGGGATCGCGAAGGGCAGCACGAACCCCTCGTTGTAGTCGGTGTGCTCGCCGATGAGGTTCACCCGGCCTGGGGCCGACCAGACGCCCTCCGGCGTGGCGCCGGTGAGGGCGCGGAAGAGCGCGACGGCCTCGGCGACGGGAGAGCCCACGGCCGGCGTGGAAGCGGGGGACGCGGCGGGGGATGCGGCGGGGTGTGCCTCGGGTGTGGCCATGGGGAGTCCTTCGTCGATCGGGCGGCCGGGAGGGGGAGGGAAGGGTGGGACGCCGCTCAGGCCGGGACCTTCTCGATCGCCGCGCGCAGGCGCTCGGCGGCGTCCTCGGGGAGGATCTCGGCGGTCCAGGCCGACATCGCGGCCTCCGATCCGGCGAGGTACTTCAGCTTGTCCGCGGCGCGCCGGGGGGAGGTGAGCTCCAGCCGCATGCGCACGGTGTCCCGCCCGACGTGGACGGGCGCCTGATGCCATGCCGCGATGTACGGCGTCGGGGTGTCGTACAGCGCGTCCACGCCGCGCAGCAGGCGGAGGTAGAGGGGCGCGAGCTCGTCCCGCTCCGCGTCCGTGAGCGCGGCGAGGTCGGGGACGTGGCGATGCGGCATCAGCTGCACCTCCAGCGGCCACCGTGCGGCGAACGGGACGAAGGCGGTCCAGTGCTCGCCCTGGAGCACGACCCGTGAGGACGCCTGCTCGGAGGCGAGCACCCGTTCCAGGAGATCGTCGGACGTCCGGCGGACGGCGTCGAGCAGCCGGCCCGTGCGCGGCGTGATGTAGGGATAGGCGTAGATCTGCCCGTGCGGATGCGGCAGCGAGACGCCGATCGCCTCGCCGCGGTTCTCGAACGGGAACACCTGTTCGACGCCGGGGATCGCGGACAGCGCCGCGGTGCGATCGGCCCAGGCCTCGATCACGGTCCGCGCGCGCACGACCGTCTGGGTGCCGAAGGAACCGGTGGCCTCAGGACTGAAGCAGACGACCTCGCACCTGCCCACGCTGCCTAAGGCGCGGTCGAGGGCGATCGCCGCCAGCTCGTCGAGGCCGCCGGGTGCGCCGGGGGCGTCGCCTGCCGCGGGCCCGAACGACGGCGAGCGGTTCTCGAACACCGCCACGTCATAGCGCGACGGGACCTCGGACGGGTTGGTCGCGGACTGGGGGGCGAGGGGATCCGCGTTCGCCGACGGCATCAGCACACGGTTCTGTCGGGCCGAGGCGAAGGTGATCCAGTCGCCGGTGAGCACGTCCTGCCGCATCGTCGCCGTCTCCGGGCGCGGGGGGAGGGCGCGCTCGTCGAGCGCGCGCTCCGGGGGGAGGCCCGTGTCCGGGTCGTCGTAGTAGAAGAGGTCGCGACCGTCGGCGAGCCGGGAGTCGCGCCGGACGACCCCGGCCCCGAGCGCGACGGGGGGCGGCAGAGGGGAGGAGCTGTCCATGTTCACGTCAACACGCTAACTCGCCGCCGTGATAACGTCAACACGGAGGAGAGAAGCATGAGCGTCGACGGCCCCGAGGCACCGGGCGGGACAGGCTCCGCCCGCGGGAGGCCTGCCGGGCGGGTCTCCATGGCGAGTGTCGCCGCCCGCGCCGGGGTGTCCGGCCAGACGGTCTCGCGGGTCGTGAACGGCAGCAGTCATGTCGATCCGGCCACCCGCGCCCGGGTGGAGCAGGCGATGGCCGTGCTGGGATACCGGCCGCACCGTGCGGCGCGGGCGCTGCGGACCGGCCGCTCGCACACGATCGGCGTGATCGCGCAGACGCTCGCGACCGTCGGCAACTCCCGGATGCTGCAGGCCGTCGCTGAGGCGGCGGCGCGCCGCGGCTACGCGCTGACGGTCGTGACCCTCGGCGCCGATGGCCGCATCGCCGAGGCGTTCGGGCGGCTGCTCGAACAGGGCGCGGACGGCGCGATCGTGCTCAACGAGGCCAGCGCGCTCGCAGCGGACGCCGACCCGTCCGGCCTCGCGCTCGTCGTGCTCGACTCCGCCCCCGATCCGCGGTTCGGCGTGATCGGCACCGACCACGCCGAAGGCGCCCGGCTCGCGACGGCACACCTGCTCGCCCGCGGCCACCGCACGGTGCTCCACGTCGCGGGGCCTCGTGCCTCCTTCGCCGCGGCGATGCGGGAGCGCGGATGGCGCGCGGCGCTCGACGCGGCCGGAGCCGTGGCGCCCGAGCCGGTGCGCGGGGACTGGAGCGCGCGTTCCGGTCATGCGGCCGCGCGCGGCATCCTCCGGCGGCGAGGCGGCGAGGCCGGGCCGGTCGCGATCTTCGCCGCCAACGACCAGATGGCGCTCGGTGTGCTGCGCGCGGTGGCGGAGTCGGGGCTGCGCGTGCCCGACGACGTCGCGGTCGTCGGCTTCGACGACGTGGACGACGCCGCCGAGTTCCTGCCTCCGCTGACCACGGTCCGGCAGGACTTCGATGCCCTCGGCGACCTCGCCGTCCGGCAGGTGATCGTCCGGGTCGAGGAAGGCGGCTCCGTGCCCGCCGACCCGCCGCTCCTCCTGCCGATGCTGGTCGTCCGGGAGAGCTCGTGACCGGGGGGAGGAGGAGCACCGACGAGTCACGCTCCATGGAGACGCCGGGCCGGGCGCTCGCGCGCATCCGCCCCGGCCTCTGCTCGGTGACGTTCCGGGCGTTGCCTGCCGCACGCGTCGCCGCGCTCGCCGCGGAGGCAGGCCTCGTCGCGATCGAGTGGGGCGGCGACGTGCACGTGCCGGCGGGCGATGAGCGTCGAGCCGCCGAGGTCGCCCGGATGACCGCGGACGCCGGCGTGGCGGTGTGCTCCTACGGCTCGTACTTCCGCGGCGACCCCGGTGAGGAGATCGGCCCCGTGCTCGACAGCGCGGTCGCCCTGGGCGCCGACCGGGTGCGGGTCTGGGCCGGGCGGACCGGATCGGCCGACGCCACGGACGACGACCGCGTGCGCGTGACGGCGGTGCTCGCCCGCGCCGTCGAGGCGGCGGCGGACCGCGACGTCGCCCTCTCCCTCGAATATCACGGCGGGACCCTGGCGGACACCCCCGAGGCGACCCGGCGTCTGATCGATGACGTGGCGCATCCGATGCTCCGGACGTACTGGCAGCCGGCCGTCGGGGCCTCTGACGACGAGGCCGTGGCCGAGTACGTGCGGCTCGCGGCTCGGGTCGCCGCGGTGCACGTCTTCTCCTGGTGGCCGACGACCGAGCGGCACCCCCTGCCGTTCCGCGACGGGTTGTGGCGGTCCTTCGCCGCCGCGGCCGCGGACGCGGCGGAGCCGCCGCGCGACGCGCTCCTGGAGTTCGTCCCGGACGACGATCCCGCCCGGCTGATGGCCGAGGCGGCCGCGCTCCGCCACTATCTCGGCCAGGGCTGAGGCGGCTGCTGCCTCGCCCTGGTCGCCTCGCTCCTGGTTGCCTCGCCCTCATCTGTCTCTGGGCTGCGGTTTGCCTCGTCGAAGTCGGACAGGGCGAACTCTGTCGGCCTCAGGACCGGATTAGGGCCGACAAAGTTCGTTAGGTCCGACTTTCTGTGGTCCGGTGCTTCGGAACTAGCATCGCGGACTTTGGTGCACGTTCGTCGGACAGGGTGAACTCTGTCGGCCTCAGGACCGGATTAGGGCCGACAAAGTCGCATCGCCCCGACATTCTTCAGCCTGGCGTTCCGCGAACCGGAGGAGGCCGCTGCCGAGCACCTGCGCGGGCGCGGGGCCCAGACCCGTGCCGTCAGAGGGTGACGGTGCGGGCGACAACGGCGAGCTCCGACGTGTGAGACCCCATGATGCCGACCCCCTCCGGGCGAGGGACGAATCCGGGGAGGCCGGCGAGACCGTCGCTGCCGTCCATGAGGCGCAGCTGCAGCGGCCCGTCGCCCGCGACCGTCAGCGTCACGTCGAGCCCGTCTCTGGGCGGCGCGTGGAAGAGCAGCGAGAAGGGGCCTCCGTCGGTCGGCACCTCGCGCCCGCGTGCGGTGGCGGCGAGCACCTGGCCCTCCTTCGCCTCGAGATAGACCAGGCGGCCGGCGCGTTGCGGAGTGATCCGCAGCGTCAGCTCCCTGTTGCCGTCCACCGTCTTCTCGGACAGGACCGTGACCTCGGGGGCCCGGAGGTCGGCGGCCGGTGCGTCGCCCACCATGTCGTCGCGGTCCTTGAGCACCCCGAACTCGTCCGACAGGTTTGCGACGCGATCGACCATCCCGTCGCTCCAGCCGGTCGGATCCCCTCCGGGCCGCACCCAGGACGCCTTGCCCGTGTCGGCGTCCATCGCGTACATCATCTCGACCGGCACCGGGTGCGCGGCGTCGAAGCGGTCGACCGACAGGCCGATCCCGGTCGCGAGCATCGCGGCGGCGAGCCCGGCGACGCCGGGGACGGCGCGGCGGATCCGGCGGGAGCGCGGAGCGGCGTCGGGGAAAAGCAGCTCCAGGATCGGGACGAGAGCGATCGCGAGGAAGGAGGCGAACAGCGCCGCCGCCGCTCCGCGCTCGAGCCCCATCGCGGGGAAGAACAGCGCCACCGTCGGGGCCAGGACGATCACGGCCACCACCCCGGAGAGGAGTTGTGCGACGACGCCCCCGCGCGGCAGCGTCTGGAGGAGCATCGCCACTCCGCCGGCCAGTGCGGGGATCGCCGCCAGATACGAGCCGCCGGGCGTCGCCGCAGCCATCACGACGCCGATCGCTGCAAGCCAGGCGAGTCCGCCCACGGCCAGCGCCTCGGCTCCGAACCGCCGCCGGAACAGGGCGAGCCATGTGATGACGACCGTGAGCACGAGGGCGACCACCGCGATCCGATACCACCCCGGCGACCACGGATCACTCAGCTGCCCGTAGCCGGGGCGGATGGCGGTCAGGGCGAGCCAGAACAGCTGTGCGACCGCCGCGGAGGCCACGATCGGCAGCACGCCGAGGCCCAGGGCCGCCGCCATCCTTCCTCCGGAGACCCGTCTGCGGCGCACGAGAACGACGGCGGCGCCCGCCACCGTCAGCAGCGCCAGGATCGCGAGCGGCCACACCGCCCAGCCCGGGTACCGGACCAGCTGGCCGAGCGCGGGGAAGTACGTCGCGTCCTCGGCGGAGGGGACGGACAGGGCGCCGAGATCGGCGTCGCCGAGGGAGCGGGCCAGGTCGAGCGCGTTCGAGCCGTGGTGCTGGAGGGACTCGATCGACTGGTACTCGACGCGGTCCTCGGGCGAATGGTAGGTGGCCGAGCCGTCGATGTAGGCCGTGTTCAGGCCGGTGAACCGCCCGTCGTCGCGGAAGGGCGAGAAATCGGTGTCGTTGGGGAGGAGCCGATAGACCTCCACCGCGAAGCTCGTCGCCACGGGGAAGCGGACCGCGTCGGCGTAGGCGTTCACGAGCGCGGCGTTGCCCTTCGCCGTCTCGAACATGATCGCGGGACCCGAAGAGCCTCTGGACTCGAAGTTGAGGACGACGCCGCCGTCCTTCGCGAGCGGGTCCGAGGTCATGAACGCCTCCGCGCCGCACAGGCAGGCCTCCTCGGCGTCGGTGAAGACGAGCACGACGTCGTTGCGCGGGGCGTCGCCGGCCTTCAGGGCACGGGCGGTCTCGAGCAGGGTCGAGACGCCGGCGCCGTCGTCGCCCGCCCCGTACGACACCTGCACGGAGTCGTAGTGGGCGAGGAGGAAGAGCCGTCCCGAGGAGTCGGTGCCGGGGATCTCGGCGACGACGTTCTGCACGCGCGCCATCGCGAGGCCGCCGAGCGCGCCGGTGGCGCCGACGGAGTCCTGCACCCTGGCCTCGACCCCCATCTCGGCCAGCTGGTCGAGGACGTACCGCCGGACCTCGTCGGCCGCGGGCGAGCCGGCGGGGTGCTGCTCGCGGCTGACCTGCTCCTGGTGCACGCGGGCGCGCTCGGCGCTGAACTGGTCGGCGGGGGCCGAGGCGGGCAGCGCCGCCGGAGGGCTCACGCTCTGCACCGCCCACCACGAGAGTAGGATCAGCAGGACGAGGCCGACCGCGCCGCAGGCGGTCCGGATGCTCCGGGTCATGCCCTCATCCTGCCCGAACGCCGCTGCCGCGGACAGAGCGGTCAGAGGGGATTCGCCGACGTCTCGTCCGACGGTCCCGATCGGCGGCGTCCTGTCGTCGGACAGGACCGATCCTGGGACTCAGTCCTGTTCGCTCCGGTATCCGGTCCGGGAGGGTCGGGTCACTCGCCGAGGGCGGCGGAGACGACCGCGCGGGCCTCCTCCTGCACCTGGGCGAGGTGCTCGGGACCGCGCAGCGACTCCGTGTAGAGCTTGTAGACGTCCTCGGTGCCCGAGGGGCGGGCGGCGAACCACGCGTGCTCGGTCTGCACCTTGAGACCGCCGATCAGCGCGTCGTTGCCCGGCGCGTGCGACAGCTTCGCGGTGATCGGCTCCCCCGCCAGCGTGGTCGTCGTCACGGCCTCGGGGGAGAGGCGCCCCAGCGCGGCCTTCTGCGCCGGTGTCGCCGGCGCGTCCACGCGCTGATAGGTCGACGCGCCGAACCGCTCCTCGAGCTCGGCGTAGCGCTGGGACGGGGTCTTGCCGGTGACGGCGATGATCTCGGCCGCCAGCAGACAGAGGAGGATGCCGTCCTTGTCGGTGGACCAGGGCGTGCCGTCCATGCGCAGGAACGACGCCCCGGCCGACTCCTCGCCGCCGAACGCGACCGATCCGTCCAGGAGCCCCGGGACGAACCACTTGAACCCGACGGGGACCTCCAGCAGCGGGCGGCCCAGCGACTCGGCGACCCGGTCGATGATCATCGAGGACACGAGGGTCTTGCCGACGGCGGCGGTAGCGCTCCAGCCGCTGCGATGCGCGAAGAGATAGTCGATCGCGACGGCGAGGTAGTGGTTCGGGTTCATCAGGCCCGCATCGGGGGTGACGATCCCGTGCCGGTCCGCGTCGGCGTCGTTGCCGGTGAGGATGTCGTAGTCGGCGCGCTTGGCGACGAGCGAGGCCATCGCGTGCGCGGACGAGGGGTCCATCCGGATCTTCTCGTCCCAGTCCAGCGTCATGAACCGCCAGGTCGGGTCCACCTCAGGGTTGACCACGGTCAGGTCGAGGCCGTGCATCTCAGCGATGAGCGCCCAGTAGTCGACCGAGGCGCCGCCGAGCGGGTCGGCGCCGATGCGGACGCCCGCGCGACGGATCGCATCGACGTCGATGATGGAGGGGAGATCGCGCACGTACGCGTCCCGGAAGTCGTGGCTGCCGATGCGCGCCGCGTCGATGTCAGCGAAGCGGATGCGCTGCACGCCGTCCAGTCCGCCGGCGATGAGCTCGTTGGCCCTCGCGGCGATCCAGCCCGTCGCGTCGGTGTCGGCGGGGCCGCCGTGCGGCGGGTTGTACTTGAAGCCGCCGTCGCGGGGCGGGTTGTGCGAAGGGGTCACGACGATGCCGTCGGCGAGGGCGGCGGGATCCGTGCCCAGCCCGCGGTTGTGGCTGAGGATGGCGTGGCTGAGCGCCGGGGTGGGCACCCAGGAGTCGCGGGCGTCCACGCGCACCTCCACGCCGTTGGCGACGAGCACCTCGATCGCACTGCGCTCGGCGGGGCGGGAGAGGGCGTGCGTGTCGCGCCCGAGGAAGAGCGGGCCGGCGATCCCCTGGGCACGCCGGTAGTCCACGATCGCCTGCGTCGTCGCCAGGATGTGATGCTCGTTGAAGCTCCCGGAGAGGGAGGAGCCGCGGTGGCCGCTCGTGCCGAACGCCACGCGTTCCGCGGCGACGTCCGGATCAGGGATCCGGTCGTAGTACGCGGCGATCAGCGCGTCGAGGTCGATGAGGTCGCTTTCCTCGGCCGGGAGGCCTGCACGGCTCGTCATGCTCCCAGTCTGCCGCGTCCTCCCCGGGTTCGCCTACTCGGGAGAGCCCGGTCTCCTCCCCGGCGGAAGAGGTTGAGACCGGCAGAGCGCATGCGGAGACGAGGGCTCGGCGAATCCTTCGAGGGCTAGGCTGAACGGTGTGACCGAACGCCGCACGTACAGCTATCTCGGGCCCGCGGGCACCTTCACCGAAGCGGCGCTGGAGCAGGTGCCCGAGGCGCGAGGGCAGCACTGGCGGCCCGTGCACAACGTCGGCGAGGCGCTGACAGACGTGCTGGACGGCACGAGCGACGCGGCGATGATCGCGATCGAGAACTCCGTCGAGGGAGGCGTCTCGACCACGCTCGACGCGCTCGCCACCCTCCCTGGGCTCCGCATCGTCGGCGAGTACCTCGTGAAGGTCGACTTCGTGCTCGTGGCGCGTCCCGGTACGCGGATGGATCAGGTGAAGGTCGTCGCCGCCCACCCCGTCGCCTACGCCCAGTGCCACGGCTGGCTCGGGCGCGAGCTCCCCGCGCACGCGCACGTGCCGGCGGCGAGCAACGTCGCCTCCGCGCTCGGGATCCTGGACGGCTCTCTGCACGCCGATGCGGCGATCGCGGCCCCCGGGATCGTCCAGCACCACGACTTCGAGGTCCTCGCCGACGGCATCGGCGACAATGCGAACGCGGTGACCCGGTTCGTGCTCGTGACGCGCACGGCGGTTCCGGCCGAGCCGACAGGGGCCGACAAGACGTCCCTCATCGTGGAGCTCCCCGATGACCATCCCGGGGCGCTCCTCGAGCTCCTCGAGCAGTTCTCCACCCGCGGCATCAACCTGTCGCTTCTGCAGTCCCGGCCGATCGGCGACGAGCTGGGCCGCTATCGGTTCGTCCTCGACGCCGATGGGCACATCCACGATGAGCGCATGGCGGACGCGTTGCTCGGGATCCGCCGCTTCAGCCCTCGTGTCGTCTACCTCGGGTCCTATCCGCGCGCCGACCGGAAGATCGTGCACTACCCGGAGCGCTACGCCGACGAGGTCTTCGTCGAGGCCCGCGACTGGCTGCGGGGTCTCGTCGCCGGTGCTCCTGAGAGCTGATGCGTCCCGGCGCTGCGTCCGCCTTCCCGGGGTCTGCCGCCTGGCTCGGTGGCCCGCTCATCCGACGGCGTCCAGCGTCGTCCACCCGGCTGAGCAGATGACGTCTGGCAGGCGTGCTGGACCGGATTCCTCAGCCATCCGAAGAATCCTCAGCCGTCTGAGCGGCTCTCGGCCGGCGTACAGCTTGCGGAGACGACGCAGGTCTCGGTCGAGGCGACCACCCCGGAGAAAACGACCGCCGGGAACCGGTGGACCTCAGACGCTCAGGCTCCGGCGGCCTCCGCCAGGAGCTCCAGCGTCTGCGCCCGCCCGGCCGCCGTGTCCTTCGGCTCGGCGGCGTAGGCCCCGGCGACGGGCGAGAGCATGATCTCATCCACGCCGTGGGCCGCGGCGAACGCCCGCAGCTCGGCGGCGACGTCGGGACCCGTGCCGATGAACCACCCGGCTCGCGCGGCTTCGATCACCTGCGTCTCACGCGGGTCGGTGCCGGCGGCGAGGGCGCTCCGCGCGTCCTCGACCGTCTCGAGCGGGGTGAGCGGGGTGTTCATCCGGATGCGCGCCATCATCCGCAGCTGCGGAAGGGCGCGCTCCTGCGCCTCGGCGGCGGTCGGCGCGGCGACGACGTTCGCGGTGAGGAAGGTCCGCGGCTCCGGGTGCGCATCGCTCGGACGGTACCCCGAACGGTAGAGGTCGAGCGCTCGTTCGAGCCCGGTGCCGGCGAAGTGGTTGGCGAAGACGTACGGGAGGCCGAGCGAGGCGGCCAGCTGGGCGGAGTAGTCGCTGGACCCGAGCAGCCAGATCTCCGGGCTCCCGGTGGCAGCCGGGGTCGAGTGCACCCCGTACTCCCCGCCCGAGGTGAACTGCACGGTCGCGCCGTCGGGCTGGAGCATGAGCGCGATGTCCTGCACGTGGGAGGGGAAGCGCTCGACGTCGCCCGCCGCCCCCGCCGCTCGCAGCAGCTGCGTGATGACGGGGTCGCTGCCGGGCGCCCGGCCGATGCCGAGGTCGATCCGGCCCGGCGCGACGGCCTCCAGGGCGGCGAACTGCTCCGCCACGATGAGCGGCGCGTGGTTGGGGAGCATGACGCCGCCCGATCCCACTCTGATCCGCCGCGTGCGTGCGGCCGCGGCCGCGATGAGCACCGGCGGCGAGGTCGACGCGACGGCGGGCATGTTGTGGTGCTCGGCGAACCAATACCGGCGATAGCCGAGAGCGTCGGCGCGTTCCGCGAGGGCGAGCGAGGCGGCGACCGCCTCGGCGCTGGTCTGCCCGGTGCGAACCGGGACGAGGTCGAGCACGGACAGGGCGAGGGGCGACGTAGTCATCCCTGTGGGCAACCCCCGCCGGGCAGAGCGCATTCCCGACGCCGCCCGCTACCCTTTCCCGCATGGATGCCGAGTTCTTCTACGTCGTCGTCGGTGCGGTGCTGGTGGCGGCCGTCGCGCGATGGCGCGGCTGGCCGGCCCCTTTGCTGGTGACGACCGTCGCGCTCGCCGTCTCCTTCGTCCCTTTCGTCCCCGACCTGCAGATCGACGGCCATCTGCTGCTGAACATCGTGCTGCCTCCGCTGCTGTACTCCGCCTCGCTCGACGTCTCGTTCGTGAGCTTCCAGCGGAGCCTTCCGCAGATCCGGCGTCTGGGCGTCGGCCTGGTCGTCGTGACGACCCTCGCCGTGGGCCTCGTCGCCTGGTGGCTCATGCCGTCCCTCACCCTGCCGGGGGCCTTGCTGCTCGGGGCGATCGTCGCCCCGCCGGACGCGGTCTCGGCGGCGGCGATCGGCCGGAGGCTCGGCCTCCCGCGGCGGGTGATGACGGTCCTGTCCGGCGAGAGCCTCATCAACGACGCGACCTCGCTCACGCTCTACCGGGTCTTCGCCGCGATCGTGGCGGGCGCCGCGACCTTCAACATCTGGGGCACGCTCGGCCAGTTCGCCCTCGCGGTGGTCGTCGGCGTGGTGATCGGCGTCGTCGCGGGAACCGGTCTGCACCTGCTGCGGATGCGGATCTCCGATCCGGTCGTCAACGGCACCTTCGGCCTGCTCGCCCCGTTCGGCATCTATGCGATCACGGAGCATCTGGGCGGCTCCGGCGTGCTCGGCGTCGTCGCGATGGGGCTCGTCGTGGGCTACAACGCCCCGCGGACGAGCTACGCGACCCGCCAGCAGGAGACGCCGATCTGGCTCTCGGCGGACTTCCTGCTGGAGTCCTTCGTGTTCGCCTACATCGGGCTGCAGTTCCCCCGTGTGCTCGCCGACCTGGGCGCCGGCTCGGCGGGCGGCGTCCTCGGGCTCTCCGCCGTGGTTCTCGTCGTGGTCCTCCTCGTGCGTCCGCTCTTCGTCTATCCGGCCTCGGCCTGGGGGCAGATGTGGCAGCGGATGCGCCTGCGCCGCTGGGATCGCGCGGTCGAGTCCGGCCGGATGGACCAGCGCATGCAACGGGTGGAGGAAGCGCATGCGAAGCGGGGGCATGGCGGACGGATGCCGACGACCGACGAGGTCAAGCGATCCAAGGTCATCGAGCCGCAGCTCTCCTGGAAGGACAACGCGGTGGTGTCGTGGGCCGGGATGCGCGGCGTCGTGACGCTCGCGACCGCCCTCGCCGCAAGCGACCTCGCCGGCCTCGAGGAGAGCGCGTCGCACGCGATCGTGGTCGTGGCGTTCGTGGTCACCGTCGGCACCCTCCTGCTGCAGGGCCTCACCCTTCCGATGCTCATCCGTGGTCTCGGCATCGGAAACGACGCGGAGGCGGCGGAGGACGCCGCCCAGCTCGCGCAGGTGCGGGCACGCACCCGTGAGGCCGGCAAGGAGTACCTGACGGGCAAGCGCGACGAGTGGGAGCAGCGGCACGGGGCCGGAGCGCTGGATCGGTTCGACCGGTTCGCGCAGCGCATCACGCGGGTGGAGCGCGACACCGATCAGGCCCAGGCCGAGGAGGAGAAGGCGTCCCGTCCGTCGCGCGAGGAGCTGGTGGACCTGTCGAAGGGATGGCTGCGTGTGCGCCGCGACGTCCTGCTCCAGGAGCGCGATGCCGGGGCGCTGAACGAGGAGGTCATGCGCGAGCTCATCGTCGCGATGGACGCGGAGGAGCTCGCCCTGGACACCCGGCTGGAGACGCGCGGCGACCGCTGACTCGCCTCCGGCGGGGCGGCCGGAGGCCGGGGCGAGGGACGCTCGCGTCGTCGCGCGGCAGGTGTTCGGGACGGCTCTGAGTCCCCGGATGGCTGAGCCCTCTCCGGATGGCTGACCGTCCGCGCAGAACGGGTCAGCCGGGTGGTGAGATCTCAGCCATCCGGGCGGGCAGGCGTCCGGGCGAGCAGGCGCGCATCCGGGCGGGGTGGCCGGGCCTCCGGTTCGCCTGCAGACGACGATGCCCCGGTCCGAGAGGACCGGGGCATCGGGCGCCGGATGGGGCGAGGTGCCAGGGGGAGGAGTCTCAGCGCGTGGCGACGGGCTCCGGCGAGACAGGGGAGCCGGCCGGGGAGTCTCCCGTGGGCGCGTCTCCGGAAGGCGAGTCTCCGGACGGGCCGCCGTCGGAAGCCGAGCCCGGCGCGGCGCCGGCGGGACCCTCGTCGAGGTCCTCGGCGAAGGGAAGGCCGTTGCGCGGGGCGTTGTACAGCTCCTCGTCCAGGATCCCCTCGCGCTTGGCGACGATCGCCGGCACGAGAGCCTGTCCTGCGACGTTCACCGCTGTGCGGCCCATGTCGAGGATCGGGTCGATCGCCAGGAGCAGGCCGACGCCCTCGAGCGGCAGGCCCAGCGTGGAGAGGGTCAGGGTGAGCATGACCGTCGCGCCCGTCGTCCCCGCGGTCGCGGCGGAGCCGACCACCGACACGATCACGATGAGCAGGTACTGCACGAGGTTGAGCTCGATGCCGAAGAACTGCGCGACGAAGATCGCGGCGATGGCGGGGTAGATCGCCGCGCAGCCGTCCATCTTCGTGGTGGCGCCGAAGGGCACGGCGAACGAGGCGTAGGCACGAGGCACGCCGAGGTTCCGCTCGGTCACCCGCTCGGTCAGCGGCAGCGTGCCGATCGACGAACGGCTGACGAAGCCGAGCTGCACGGCCGGCCAGACGCCGGTGAAGTACTGCTTGACCGACAGGCCGTGAGATCTCACGAGGATCGGGTAGACGACGAAGAGCACGAGCGCGAGACCCAGATAGACGGCGCCGGCGAACCAGGCCAGCGAGGAGAGCTTGCCCCAGCCGTACTTGATCACGGCCGAGCCGATCAGGCCGAAGGTGCCGATCGGGGCGATCCGGATGATCCACCAGAGCACGCGCTGGATGACCTTGAGCAGCGACTCGGTGAAGGCGAGGAAGGGCTCGGCCTTGCGCCCGGCCTTGAGCGCGGCGATGCCGACGACCGTGGCCACCACGATCACCTGGAGGACGTTGAAGCCCACGGACGAGCTGAAGGTGCCCTCGGCGGCGCCCGCGGAGGTGCTCACGGTGAGGCCGAGGAAGTTCTGCGGGATGAGGCCGAGGAGGAAGTTCCACCACGAGCCCACCGTGTACGGGGCGCTGGGTGTCAGCCCCTCGCCGGCGCGGGCGCCGGGCTGGAGGACCACGCCGAGCGCGATGCCGATCGTCACCGCGATGAACGCGGTGATCGCGAACCAGAGGAGCGTCTGCCCGGCCAGGCGTGCGGCGTTCTGCACGCGGCGGAGGTTCGAGATGCTGGCCACGATCGCGGTGAAGATCAGCGGCACCACGGCCGCGCGCAGGAGTGTGACGTAGGAGCTGCCGATCCGGTCCAGGGTGTCCGAGAGGGGTGTCGGGCTCTGGCCGCTCGCACCGAGCTGCACGCCGAGGAGGCCGACGGCGACGCCGAGGACGAGCGCGGCGATGATCTGGAAGCCGAAGGAGGTCAGCAGCTTGCGGACCGGGCCGCGCGTGTCAGGGGCCTTCTCGCGGCCGGCGGCGGGCGTGGCGGTGCTCATGGGACTCCAAAGAGGATCGGGGACGGGCGCGGGGGCGGCGCCACGGAAGTCAACGTTAGGGATCCGCCGGTATTCCAGGAGGAGATGTGACGAAGGATGACGGACGGGCCGCCGCTATGCCGACGGCGAACACGGGCATGCCGCTCGCGCCCGGTCGTTACTCTCGATGTACCGGCATCCGAAGGGATGCATCGCCCGTCCACGGGCAACGAACAAGGAGTGACATGTTCGAGAGATTCACCGACCGAGCCCGTCGTGTGGTCGTCCTCGCCCAGGAAGAGGCGAAGATGCTCAACCACAACTACATCGGCACCGAGCACATCCTCCTCGGCCTCATCCACGAGGGCGAGGGAGCCGCTGCCAAGGCGCTGGAGTCGCTGGGCATCTCCCTCGACGCCGTCCGCGAGCAGGTGCAGGACATCATCGGGCAGGGACAGCAGCAGCCGACCGGCCACATCCCCTTCACCCCGCGCGCCAAGAAGGTCCTGGAGCTGAGCCTGCGCGAGGCGCTTCAGCTCGGCCACAACTACATCGGCACCGAGCACATCCTCCTCGGCCTCATCCGTGAGGGCGAGGGCGTCGCCGCGCAGGTGCTCGTCAAGCTCGGCGCCGACCTCAACAAGGTGCGCCAGCAGGTCATCCAGATGCTGTCCGGCTCGCCGGGGCGCGAGCCGGCGGCCGTCTCGGGCGCGGCGCACGACAACAGCCAGCAGGGCGCCCAGGGCGGCTCGCAGGTGCTCGACCAGTTCGGTCGCAACCTCACCCAGGCTGCTCGCGACAACAAGCTCGACCCCGTCATCGGGCGCGAGAAGGAGATCGAGCGGGTCATGCAGATCCTCTCCCGCCGATCCAAGAACAACCCCGTCCTCATCGGTGAGCCCGGCGTCGGCAAGACCGCCGTCGTGGAGGGCCTCGCCCAGGCGATCGTCAAGGGCGACGTGCCCGAGACGCTCAAGGACAAGCAGCTCTACTCGCTCGACCTCGGCTCCCTCATCGCCGGCTCCCGCTACCGCGGCGACTTCGAGGAGCGCCTGAAGAAGGTCACCAAGGAGATCCGCACGCGCGGCGACATCATCGTCTTCATCGACGAGATCCACACCCTCGTGGGTGCGGGCGCCGCCGAGGGCGCGATCGACGCCGCCTCGATCCTCAAGCCGCTGCTCGCCCGCGGCGAGCTGCAGACGATCGGCGCGACCACGCTCGACGAGTACCGCAAGCACTTCGAGAAGGACGCCGCACTGGAGCGCCGGTTCCAGCCGATCCAGGTGAACGAGCCGAGCCTCCCGCACGCGATCAACATCCTCAAGGGGCTGCGCGACCGGTACGAGGCGCACCACAAGGTGCAGATCACCGACGGTGCGATCGTCGCGGCGGCGAACCTCGCCGACCGCTACGTGAGCGACCGCTTCCTCCCCGACAAGGCGATCGACCTGATCGACGAGGCCGGTGCGCGCCTGCGTCTGTCGATCCTGTCCTCTCCGCCGGAGCTGCGTGAGTTCGACGAGCGGATCGCCAAGGTCCGCGAGGAGAAGGAGCAGGCCTCCGAGGAGCAGGACTTCGAGAAGGCCGCCTCGCTGCGCGACCAGGAGAAGGAGCTGCTCGCCGAGCGGCTGCGTCTGGAGAAGCAGTGGCGTTCGGGCGACGTGGCCACCCAGGCCGTCGTCGACGAGGGCCTGATCGCCGAGGTCCTGGCCCAGGCCACGGGCATCCCGGTGTTCAAGCTCACCGAAGAGGAGTCCAGCCGCCTGGTGTTCATGGAGAAGGCGCTGCACCAGCGCGTCATCGGCCAGGAAGAGGCGATCGCGGCCCTGTCCAAGACGATCCGTCGTCAGCGTGCGGGCCTGAAGGACCCGAAGCGCCCGTCGGGCTCGTTCATCTTCGCCGGCCCGACCGGCGTCGGCAAGACCGAGCTCGCCAAGGCGCTCGCGGAGTTCCTCTTCGACGACGAGGCCGCGCTCATCTCGCTCGACATGTCGGAGTTCGGTGAGAAGCACACCGTGTCGCGGCTGTTCGGCGCCCCTCCCGGGTTCGTCGGCTTCGAGGAGGGCGGCCAGCTCACCGAGAAGGTGCGCCGCAAGCCGTTCTCGGTCGTGCTCTTCGACGAGATCGAGAAGGCTCACCCCGACATCTTCAACTCGCTCCTGCAGATCCTCGAGGAGGGCCGTCTGACCGACGGTCAGGGCCGGATCGTGGACTTCAAGAACACCGTGATCATCATGACCACCAACCTCGGTGCGCGTGACATCGCGGGCGGGCCGGTCGGCTTCCAGGCGGAGGGCGACAACTCCACCAGCTACGACCGGATGAAGGGCAAGGTCAACGAGGAGCTCAAGCGCCACTTCAAGCCCGAGTTCCTCAACCGCGTCGACGACATCATCGTCTTCCCGCAGCTGAGCAAGGACGAGCTCGTGCAGATCGTGGACCTGTTCACGAAACGCCTGGCCGACCGTCTGCTCGACCGCGACATGACGATCGAGCTCTCGCAGGCGGCCAAGGAGCGTCTGATCGAGGTGGGCTTCGACCCGTCGCTGGGCGCACGGCCGCTGCGCCGGGCGATGCAGCACGAGGTGGAGGACCGTCTCTCGGAGAAGATCCTCCACGGCGAGCTCAACGCGGGCGACCACGTGAAGGTGGACTACGCCGACGGCGAGTTCCGGTTCGAGCACGGTCCGCGCGGCGAGAAGGTCTCGGTCGGGATCAACACCGGCGGCGACATCTCGGCCACCCCCGACCTGGCGGTCGCCAGCGGAGAGTGACCCCGGCGTTCCGGGAGGGGGCGGGTGCTGCGGCATCCGCCCCCTTCGTCGTGTCCGCTCGTGGCCGACATGGCGCGGGAGCAGGGGAGGGGCGGTGCGCGGTCCTAGGCTGGAGGCGTGAGCGAGTACGTGGTGCGCCCGGCGCGGGCGGCCGACATCCGGTCGATCTCCACCCTGCTGGAGCCCCTGGTCGAACGACGCATCCTGCTCGGCAAGGACCTCGCGGTGCTCTACGGGGCCGCGCAGGAGTTCGTGGTCGCCGAGAGCGAAGGCGAGCTGATCGGCTGCGGCGCGCTGCACGTCATGTGGGAGGACATCGGCGAGGTCCGTACGCTCCTGGTCCGTGAGGACTGGCTGCATCACGGCGTCGGCCGCGCGATCGTGGAACGTCTGGAGGAGAACGCCCGTGAGCTCGGCCTCACCCGGCTGTTCTGCCTCACCTTCGAGGTGGACTTCTTCACCCGTCGCGGGTTCTCCCCGATCGGGGAGCAGGTCGTCGATCCCGATGTGTACGCGCAGCTCCTGCGCAGCGGCGACGAGGGCGTGGCGGAGTTCCTCGATCTCGCGCACGTCAAGCCGAACACCCTGGGCAACACGCGCATGCTCAAGGAGATCTGACGGCCCTGCGCGGTCGTCGTCCCGGAACCCGGGGCGTCGTCGTGGCCGGACGGATCGGGCCACGTAGCCTGTTCGCATGAGCCCTCGCCAGTCCGCCGCGGTCTACCGGCGGCGTCGGATCGTCTTCTTCGGCACGATCACCGTGGTGCTCGCGCTCCTCGTCGTGCTCGTGTGGTCTCTGATCGCCCGTTCCTGGGCGGAGGGCGATGCATCCACGCCGTCGCCCAGCGCGCCTTCCGTCTCATCCCCCTCGCCGAGCGCGTCGCCGTCGGCGAGCCCGTCTCCCTCCGCGTCGCCGTCGGCCGAGGGAGAGCCCACGCCGCCGGCGGAGACGGCGGCGTGCACGGCCCAGGACGTCGAGGTCAAGGCCGTCACGGATGCGGAGACGTACGGCGGGGACGCCCTGCCACAGCTCTCGATCTCGCTCACCAACAAGAGCGCCAAGGACTGCACGCTCAACGTCGGCACGACGACGCAGAAGTTCACGGTCTCCAGCGGGTCGGACGTCTGGTGGCGCTCGACCGACTGCCAGCAGAACCCCAGCGACACGATCAACACCTTGAAGGCCGGGGCGACGGTGACCAGCGCCGCTCCCGTCGCCTGGGATCGC
Organism: Microbacterium sp. S308A+; assembly: GCF_049800815.1. Lineage (NCBI taxonomy): Bacteria > Bacillati > Actinomycetota > Actinomycetes > Micrococcales > Microbacteriaceae > Microbacterium > Microbacterium sp. S308A+. The sequence goes on from NZ_JBNAFT010000004.1 coordinate 234,594, forward strand.
ACACGATCCAGCGTGGACACCTGCGGCTCCGGAGACCGGCCGAAGGCGCCCGGCGGGGGCGCGACCTATCACCTCACCGTCTCGATCGGCGGGTTCGACAGCGCAGGAAGCTCCTCTTTCATCCTGAACTGACCTCGCCGGTCCGTGCCGTGCAGGGCGGCGAGAGGCGACACGGGAGCGTGCGCACGGCGACACCCGCCCGAGTTCTGGGATACCATGGACGAGGTTCCGTTCTGGATGGGCCCCATCCCCAGTGGCGTCGAGATCTTGCGTCCCCAGCGCTTCGACAACCATCCCGGAACCCTGAGGGCCCTCTCGAGTAACCCAGTCCCCAATGGTGGACTCGAGAGGGCCCGCCTCGTCTCTGGTGGAGCGGTGTCGTCGCCTAGGCTGGACGGATGGCCGCGAAGAAGGCGAAGAAGAAGGCGCCCGCTCCCGAGGAGTTCCGTTCGGAGGCGCTCGCCCTCGCTCTCGAGAAGCAGGACATGGCGGCGGTCGCCCTCGCGCTCCGCAACGGCACCACGGTCGTCCCGCTGATCCGTCCCGGCGCACGGGACAACCCGCTCGACGGCGGCGAGGTGTGGACCTATCGCGACCCCGCCACAGGGGAGGTCGCGCTCCTCCTCTTCAGCGATGCGAAGAACAAGCCCGCCAATCTCCCGCCGGGCGTCGGCATCTACTCCGCGCACTGGCTGCGATCCTTCCTCGCCGCGCATGGGGAGGAGATCACGACCGTCTTTCTCGACATCGCGGGGCCGCACCCGATGCAGGCGTCGCCCGCGGAGCTGCGGAAGGCGCTCGACGCCGAGTTCTGACGCGTCGTGACCCGGCGAAGCGGTCGGCGCGGGGCAGAGGGACGCGAGTTCAGAAGACGGGGATCTCGTCCTCCCGGCGGCGGGTGGAGGAATGCGCCCGCACGTCGCCGATCGCGCCGCGCAGCGTGCCAGAGCGATCGTCCACCACGTGGGCGTAGCCGAGGCGCTTCGCCTCAGCGCGCCTCTGCGCCGCCTGGGTCACCGGGCGCACCTCGCCCGCGAGACTCAGCTCGCCGACGGCGGCGAGAGTCCGTGGCACCGCGGCGTTCGTGAGGGAGCCGGCGACGGCGATCGCGATCGCGAGGTCGGCGGCAGGTTCCGTGAACCGCACGCCGCCGACGGTCGAGACGTAGACGTCCTGATCGCTCGTCTTCACCCCGGCCCTGCGCTCGAGGACGGCCAGCACCATCGCCACGCGCGACGAGTCGAGCCCGTTCACCACCCGGCGAGGGTTCGGCGCCGCGGTGGGGATCGTGAGCGCCTGCACCTCGACGGGGAGGGCGCGACGGCCTTCCAATGCGATGGCCACGCAGGTTCCGGGCTCCGGGCGACCGCGGGACAGGAACAGCGTGCTGGGGTCGGGGACCTCGACGATGCCCGTCCCCGTCATCTCGAAGCAGCCCACCTCGTCGGTCGGCCCAAACCGGTTCTTCAGCGCACGGACGAACCGGAGCGAGGTCTGCCGGTCGCCCTCGAAGTGACAGACGACGTCGACGAGGTGCTCCAGCACCCGCGGGCCTGCCACCTGGCCGTCCTTGGTGACATGGCCGACGACGATGATCGGGAGGCCGCGCTCCTTGGCGATCCGGATGAGCGTCGAGGCCACCTCGCGGACCTGGCTCGGCTGCCCCGCCGCGCCCTCGGAGAGCGAGGAGGCGACGGTCTGCACAGAGTCCACGATCACGAGCTCCGGACCGACCTCGTCGACGTGGCCGAGGATCGTGGCGAGATCGGTCTCGCTCGCCAAGTACAGCTCGTCGTGCAGGGCACCGGTGCGCTCGGCGCGCAGGCGCACCTGGGCGGCGGACTCCTCGGCGCTGGCGTACAGCACGCGCCTGCCGGCCTTCGCGCTTGCGGCGGCGACCTCCAGCAGCAGCGTGGACTTGCCGACCCCGGGCTCTCCGCTCAGGAGGATCGCGGCGCCGGGGACGATCCCCCCGCCGAGCACGCGGTCGAACTCGGCGACGCCACTCGGACGCCGCGGCGACTCCTGCGAGGTGAGCGAGGTGATCGAGCGTGCGCCGCGGCCCGTCTGAGGGGCGACCGGCGTCACCTGACGCACGAGGCCGGTCGGCGCGCTCTGCTCGGCGACGGTGCCCCACTGCTGGCACTCGCCGCAGCGACCCGCCCACTTCGCCGTCGTCCACCCGCATTCGGTGCAGACGTATGCAGCGGAGACGCGTCGGGTGGCCATGGGGATCAGGGTAACGGTGTGCGCCGACACCTGAAGAGGGGGTGGGCGCCGACGCGCCGGGAGCGGTGCATCCGGAAGCGCGATCGTGACGATCCGGAACCCCTATCGTCGGGCGCATTATTCACGGCTCAGGGCCTCGTCGGCGTGTCGGCGCCCGGAGATAATGAAGACATGCCCAACAGTGCAGCGGTCTGCGGGCCGCTCTCGAGCTTCTCCCGGGTGCGCATCCTGCACCTGGTGCAGTCGCGATCCCATCGCACGATCGGTGAGCTCTGCGAGGCGACGGGCCTGCACGCCAACACGGTGCGCGAGCACCTTCAGCGTCTGATCGAGGGCGGTTATGTGATCCCGTCGATCGAGCGCCGTACCACGCGGGGACGTCCGCGCACGCTCTACACGGCCGCGACAGGAGCGCCGGACGCGTCGAGCCCGGTCGCGCGCGAGAAGGTCTCGGCCGCCGCCCGCCGCGGCGACCTCATGCGCCGCCTCCTGCGGACGGGGGAGTCCGCGCTGGGGCGCGAGGCCACCTACCAGCTCGACGCCCTGGTGGAGCACCTGGAGGAGAGCGGCTTCGAGCCGGTGCTCGACGAGCGGGAGCTCACGATCGAGCTCTCGCCCTGTCCTCACGCCGCCTCCCGGCCCGTCCACCGCCCGGTGCTGTGCCAGGTGCACCTCGGGCTGATGCAGGGCGTGCTCACGGAGGCCAAAGGACCTCTGACGGCGGTCGGCGTGCGCGAGGCCGCGCGCCCGGAGGAGTGCACGGTGCAGCTGGCCACCGCACCGCTGGACATCGTGTCTCCCGACGGGCTGCCAGCCCGTCCTGACGGCGTCGGAGAGTGCGAGGGGCGGGCCGCGGTCCCCGCTGCGTAATGGTCCGCGTCGGTGGCGGTCGTGGGGTCACGAGCCCCGCGTGACGAAGGAGCGAGGAGAAGGAGTCGCGCATGGAATGGCTTGATCCGCTCGTCCTGTCTCGATGGCAGTTCGGGCTCACCACGATCTACCACTACCTGTTCGTGCCGCTCACGATCGGCATGGCGACCGTCACCGCGATCTTCCAGACCGCCTGGGTGCGCACGGCCAAGGTCGAGTACCTGCACCTGACCCGGTTCTTCAGCAAGATCTTCCTGATCAACTTCGCGATGGGCGTGGTGACCGGGATCGTGCAGGAGTTCCAGTTCGGCATGAACTGGTCGGACTACTCCCGCTTCGTCGGCGATGTCTTCGGCGCCCCGCTCGCCTTCGAGGGGCTGCTCGCGTTCTTCCTGGAGGCGACCTTCATCGGTCTGTGGATCTTCGGATGGGACAAGCTCCCGCAGAAGGTGCACCTGCTGACGATCTGGGGCGTCGCGATCGGGTCGATCCTCTCGGCGTACTTCATCATCGCCGCGAACGCGTTCATGCAGAACCCGGTCGGCTACGAGTACAACCCGGCCACCGATCGCGCCGAGCTCGTGGACTTCTGGGCGCTGCTCACCAACCCCGTGGCGCTGACGGCGTTCCCGCACACCCTGTTCGGCGCGTTCATGTTCGCCGCGGGAGTGGTGATCTCGGTCTCGGCCTGGCACCTCTACCGTGGACAGCACACCGCGACCATGCGGATCTCGCTGCGGTTCGGCCTGTGGGCCATGCTCGTCTCGGCCGCAGGCGTCGTGCTCTCCGGAGACCAGCTGGGCCTGGCGATGTACGCCACGCAGCCGATGAAGATGGCGGCGGCGGAGGCGACCTATAACACGGTGTGCGGCAAGGACGCGGCGTTCAGCCTCTTCACCCTTGGCACCCCTGACGGCAAGACCGACCTCTTCTCGATCCGCGTCCCGTATCTGCTCTCGCTGCTGTCGAACCACACGATCGACGGCTGCGTCCACGGCATCAACGACCTGAACGCCGAGTATGCGCAGAGGTTCGCCGACACCGGCCTCACCGACTTCACCCCGATCATCTGGATCACCTACTGGGCCTTCCGGTGGATGATCGGCCTGGGCATGCTCCACGCGTTCATCGCCCTGGTGGGCCTGTGGGTCACTCGCAAGAGCGCCAAGACGGAGCCGGCGCCCTGGATGTGGAAGATCGCGATCTGGTCGTACCCGCTGGCCCTCGGCGCCAACATCGTCGGCTGGGTCTTCACCGAGATGGGCCGGCAGCCGTGGATCGTCTTCAGCCTCATGACCACGCGCGACGGCGTCTCGCCGGGCGTGAACGGGGTGGACGTGCTGATCTCGCTGATCGCCTTCACCGTCATCTACGCCTCGCTGGCCGTGGTCGAGATCGGCCTCATCATCCGCGCGGCCCAGAAGGGCCCCGACACCAGTGAGCAGCCCGACGAGTCCGGGGCCGAGAAGACGACCGGCGTCTCGTCGGTGGTCTACTAAGGAGGGAAGACATGGACCTCGCAGTCCTCTGGTTCTGGATCGTCGCGTTCCTCTTCGTCGGGTATTTCGTCCTCGACGGCTTCGACTTCGGCGTGGGGATGTCGCTGCCCTTCCTCGGCAAGGACGACGTGTCGCGGCGTCAGGTGATCAACACGATCGGCCCGGTCTGGGACCTCAACGAGACCTGGGTGATCGTCGCGGGCGCCTGCCTGTTCGCCTCCTTCCCGGAGTGGTACGCCTCGCTCTTCAGCGGCTTCTACCTGCCGCTGCTGCTGATCCTGCTCGCGCTGATCCTGCGCGGGGTCTCCTTCGAGTACCGGCACCAGCGGCCGGACTCCCGATGGAAGGGCCGCTTCGACGCGATGATCGTGATCGGCTCGGCCGTGCCAGCGTTCCTCTGGGGCGTCGCCTTCGGCAACATCGTGCAGGGTGTTCCGCTGGACGAGGGCCACGTGTTCCGCGGCTCGCTCTTCACGCTGCTGAACCCCTACGGCCTGCTCGTGGGCGTCACGACGCTCCTGCTCTTCTTCCTGCACGGCCTGTACTTCATCGGCCTCAAGACAGACGGGCAGGTCCGCGAGGACGCGCGGCGCCTGGCGCAGCGGGTCGCGATCCCGACCGTGCTGGTCGCCGCAGGCACCGTGGTCTGGACCATCGCGATCGCCGCGGGACGTCCCTCGCTCTTCGTCGCGGTGGTCGCCGCGGGTGCGGTCGCGGCGTTCGCTCTCCTCGCGTCGGTCGTGTTCGCGATCCGAGGGCGCGAGGGGTGGGCGTTCCTCGGCGGGATGGTCACGGTCCTCGCCGCGGTGGCGATGCTGTTCTGCGCCCTCTTCCCCCACGTGCTTCCCTCGTCGATCGATCCGGCGTACAGCCTGACCGTCGCGAACGCGTCCAGCACGCCGTATACGCTGCAGATCATGAGCTGGACCGCCCTGGTGGCGTTGCCGCTCGTCCTCGCCTATCAGTCGTGGACGTACTGGGTCTTTCGCAAGCGGGTCAGGAGATCGTCGATCGAGGCCGCTCCGGCGCACGCATGACGGGGCTGAGCCTCCGGGGTCGGGAGACCTGCGAGGGCCGGGCGGTGCCTCCGGGTCGCCCCGGCCGGGAGGCCGTCGGAGTCGGGAGATGAGGAGCACAGCCGCCGAATGAAGCCCGTCGACCCCCGCCTCCTCCGGTACGCCCCCGCCGCCCGGCTCTACCTCGGCGCGTCCGCGCTCATCGCCCTTGCGCAGACGGCCGTCACGATCGGGTTCGCCTGGCTCCTCGCCGAGACGGTCACGGCCGTCGCCGAGGGACGCGCGGTGAGCCCGGCGAGCCTCGGCGGGCTGGCCGGGATCGTGCTCGCCCGCGGGCTGCTGCTGTGGGCCGCCGAGGCCTGGGGGTCGCGCGCGGCCGCGCAGACCGGGGCACAGCTGCGCTCGGCGCTGCTCGACGCGATCGGGCGGCGGGGGCCGGAATGGCTGGGGCGGCGGAACCAGGCGGCGCTCGCCGTGACGGCGGGCCACGGGCTCGACGCCCTCGACCCGTACTTCGCCCGGTACGTCCCGCAGCTGGTCCTCACGGCGATCGCGACGCCGCTCATCGTGCTCGCGATGTGGTGGCAGGACTGGCCGAGCGGGGTCACCGCCACGGCGACGCTCCCGCTCATCCCCCTCTTCCTCATCCTCATCGGGATCGCCACGCGCGCGGTTCAGCGGCGGCAGCTCCGGGTCCTGCAGCAGCTCGCCGCCCGGTTCGCCGACACGGTCCAGGGGCTCGCGACGCTGCGCCTGTTCGGCCGAGAGCACCGGGCGGCGGCCCGGATGCACGAGACGGCCGAGCAGTACCGGCGCGAGACGATGCGCGTGCTCCGCTACTCGTTCCTCTCCGGGTTCGCGCTCGAGCTGCTGTCGTCGCTCGCGGTGGCGATCATCGCGGTCGCGGTGGGGTTTCGGCTGCTCGCCGGCGACATGGCGCTGGGCCCGGGGCTGTTCGTCCTTCTCCTGGCGCCCGAGGCCTTCCTCCCGCTGCGGCAGGTGGGCGTGCAGTTCCACGCCGCCGCCGAGGGGGTCGCGGCGACCGAGGACGTGTTCGCGGTGCTGGACGAGGACGCGGCGGAGGCCGCGGATGCGACCGAGGCAAGAGCCCCGGGGACGGGGCCGGAGCAGAGGGGAGCGGGGCCGACGGAGGTCGGAGCAGGACTCGTTTTCGACGCCGTCTCGGCGCGTGGCCTTCCTCCCGTCTCCTTCACGGCACGACCCGGGCAGGTCGTGCTGATCGAGGGGCCGAGCGGGGCGGGGAAGTCGAGTCTCCTCGCGGCCCTGCGCGGAGCGACGGCGTTCGAGGGACGGATCCGCCTCGACGGGGCGGACGTGCGGTCAGGCGATCCCACGCCCTGGCTCGCCTGGTCCGGCCAGCGGCCCGGCCTCGTCCGCGACACGATCGCGGGCAACGTCGCGCTCGGGGACGAGACGCCCGATCCGGCCCGGGTCCGCGCCGCGCTCGCCGCGGCCGGGGCGCCGGACCTGGATCCGGACCAGGAGCTCGGCGTCCAGGGCGCGGGCCTCTCGGGCGGGCAGGCACAGCGCGTCGCCGTGGCGAGGGCGCTGTACCGCCTCGGGGCGGGGGCGCGCGTGCTCGCACTGGACGAGCCGTCGAGCGCGCTCGACGGCGAGACCGAGGCGGCGCTGTGGAGGTCGCTGCGCTCCTGCGCGGACGCGGGCGCGATCGTGCTGCTCGTCTCGCACCGGCGCACGGCCCACGTCGTCGCCGACGTCGTCGTCGAGGTCGCGTCGGCCGCCGGAGGGGGAGAGGGCGGAGCCGGAGCGGTCGGGTCCGAGTCCCTCGGGTCGCGGGGCGGCGCCGTGCCCGTGGCAGAGGTCGGCGCGGCGGGGACTTCCTCTCCGCCGGCGTCCGGGGTCGCCGCGTCCGTCGATCCCGCGCTGGCCGCCGGGTCCGCGTCTGCGCCGGGATCCGCAGGGGAGTCTGAGCCACCCGCCGCGCCCGGATCGCCCGCCGCGTCCGGACCCGCGCCCGAGGCTCCGTCGTTCGACACCTCCGTGCGGGGCCTCCTGCGCGCCGCGATGCCGGCCGGCGGGCGTTTCGCCCCGGCTCTCCTCTCCGGGATCCTCTCCGCCGCCGCGGCGGTCTGCCTCCTGCTGGTGAGCGCATGGCTCATCGTCAGCGCCTCGCTCGTCGACTCCCTCGTGCCGCTCTCGGTCGCGGTCGTGGGCGTGCGCTTCTTCGCCGTCTCCCGCGCGGTGTTCCGCTATCTGGAACGGCTCACCGGGCACGATGCGGCGCTCCGTCGCCTCGCCGACCTGCGCGCCGGGATCGTCCGCCGGCTGATCCCCTTCTCGCCCGCCGGCCTCGGCCGGACCGACCGCGGCGCGGTGCTCTCGGCCCTGGTCGACGACGTGGAGAACCTGCAGAACCTCCCGCTGCGCGTCGTGCAGCCGCTGCTGACCGGCGTCGTGATCGCCGTCGCCGCGGTCGGGGTGACGGCGATCGTCTCGCCGGCCGCGGCGCTGACCCTGGCCGTCTGCCTGCTCGCCGCCGTGGTCGTGGCGGTCGTGGTCGGCGGGATCCTCGGCGACCGTGCCGAGCGGGAGATCTCCACCCGGCGCGCGACGCTCGCCGGGGCTCTGACCGACCAGCTCGCGAGCATGGACGTGCTGCTCGCCTACGGCGTCGAGGGCCGGGCCAGGGAGCGCGTGCGCGCGGCGGACGCGGCGCTGCGCCGAGCGGTCACCCGGGCCGCGCTCGCGCAGTCGCTCTCGTCCGCGGTCGTGTCGGTCGCCGCGGGGGCGGCGTCGATCGCGGCGCTCGCAGTCGCCGCGCCCGGTCTCCCGGGAGGCGCGGCAGACGCCCCGTGGTTCGCCGTGGCCGTCCTGTTGCCGATGGCGGTGTTCGACGTCTTCGGCGCCGTTCCCCAGGCCGCCTCGGCCTGGCGCAGCGTCCGGGCGAGCGCGCAGCGCATCCGCGACGTGCTCCCCGCGGAGGTGCCGGCCGTGGTGCGCGGAGACGAGGGCGACGCGACGCTCGTCCCCGCGGCGCGCCCCGGCATCCGTCTGCGCGGGCTGCGGGCGTCCTGGCCGGACGCGGACCGTTCGGCCCTCGACGGCGTGGACCTGGACGTGCGTCCAGGTGAGCGCGTGCTGATCACCGGGGCCAGCGGCGCGGGCAAGTCGACGCTCGCGGCCGTGCTCGTCGGCTTCCTGCGCTTCGACGGCGAGTACGGGCTCGGCGGCGTGGACGCTGGCCGGCTCCCCGGACCGGGGCTCCGACGGATCGTGGGACTCTGCGAGCAGTCGCCGCAGCTGTTCGACGAGGACATCCGGCAGAACCTCCTGTTCGCGCGGGAGACCGCGACTGACGCGGAGCTGATGGCCGTGCTCGATCGTGTGGGCCTCGGCGCCTGGACGCGGGAGCGGGGCGGTCTCGACGCGCGCGTGGGGGAGCGGGGCGCGCTGGTCTCCGGCGGGCAGGCGCAGCGGATCGCGCTCGCCCGCGCGCTCCTGCGCGGCTTCCCGGTGCTCGTCCTCGACGAGCCGACCGCCGGTGTGGATCCGGCGACGTCCGATGCGCTGCTGCAGGATCTCCTGGGCGCGGCGGAGGGGCAGGCGGTCGTGCTCATCTCCCACGTCGCGCCGCCCGCGGGCACCGTCGACCGTGAGGTGCGGCTGGGGGCCGGCCGCACGGTCTGAGGTCTCTGAGCCGAGGCTGTGGGGCTGTGTCGAGGCCGCGGGGCTGTGTCGAGGCTGCGGCCCGAGGCGGTGTCCGTCCTCCGCTCACGAAAGTTTGTCGGCCTGCAGGAATTCTGTCGGCCCGATTCAACCCGCTGGCCCGACAGAGGCGCTTTGGCCCGACATTCTGCGCCGTCGGGTGCAGAGTCGGTCCACGCCCCGGCCGAGCCGAGCCGGGTTGCGTCAGGCTGAGCCGTGCCGGGCCGAGTCGGGCCAGGCTGAGCCGGATTGTGCCGAGCCGAGCCGTGCCGAGCCGGTTGGGCGGGTGCCGTGGTTGGGTCTGTCGTGCGGGGAGGAGAAAGACATTGTCGGGCCGATTGAACTCTGTCGGCCTGATTCTCAGGTCTGATCCGACAGGAGTGCTTTGGCCCGACAAACGGAACCGACGCCGGTCGGACCGTGCGCGGTCAGGGCCAGAGCGGCTCCGGCGGTTCCATCGTGATCCCCTGGGCCTCGAAGATCTTGCGGCGCTCCTCGATGCGGCGGTGCAGCTCGCGCTGAGCGTCCTCGACGAGCGCCGTGTCCAGCGGCACCGAGGCCGGCTGCGGGTCGCCATGGTTCGCGGCGATGTAGGCGTCGAGCTCGGGGCCCGAGGTCCACGATGTGATGAGCGCGTAGCGGGGCGCCTGGCCCCGGTGCCACACGGCGTGCCAGAACCGCTGCGTGTCCACGACGATCCGCGAGCCCGCGGGCAGCGGGAGGCGGACCTCGGTGGCGGGGTCGAAGCGGTCGGAGCGCAGGATCAGCAGCGAGTCGGGGTCGTCGGAGAGGTTGAGGAAGCCGCGGACGACCCACCCGGTGCCCTCCTCGTTGAGGCGGTTGTTGTCGTCCTGATGGAGGTTGTATATCGCGTCGGCGTAGGTGTTCGGCTGCAGCTCGATCACCCGACAGCGGCCGATGTTCGCACCCGGCTCCTCGGCCCGGCGCACGAGAGCCGGCGCGACGCGCGCCTGGCTCGAGACCCAGACGCCGTCCTTGTCGGCGCGCGGGGGTGTGTGGTTCCAGAAGCCGTTGCACTCGATCTCGCCGGAATAGCTGGTGAGGGGCGCGAACCGGGTGATGCCCGAGGAGCGCCACGGGATGTACTCGAGGTCGAGCCACTCCGCGGGATCGGCGGCTTGGTCGTGGCGGTCCAGCACGACATAGCCGGTCTCGTCGAGCGCGTGCGATCGGATATAGGACACGACGGCTCCCTCCGTCCAAGGTGCAGAGAACGTCCATGTACGGAGATCGTCCATGTACTTAGGTCATCCTAACAACCGGTGGACGCCGTTCGAAGGGGTGGCTGCCGTGCATAATCCGGATCGCTACGCTGAGGGCATGACCCACCCCCAGGGCGTCCTTCTCGTGGGCAGCGTGAACTTCGACGACGCCGAGACGGCCATGCGCACCGCCGCAGAGATCCTCGGCCCGCGGCTGCGCCGCATCCCCGACGGCGAGGTCGGCAAGAGGTTCCACTGGATCATGTTCCAGCCGGACGTGCTCGGTCAGGCCGAGGGGATCGAGCGGGTCGGCGCCGAGCCCATCCCGTTCGGCGCGGGGATCGACGCCCGACCGCTGCGCCTCGCCGACGGGGTCGACCCGGCGGGCATCGTGCTCCCGGCGCTCGGCTACGCGGCGGCCGCCGAGGAGTCCTACGCCGTCTTCCGCCGGCTGCGCGCGGAGGGGACGATCGCGCCGGGCGTCCGGTTCCAGGTCTCGCTGCCCACGCCGCTCGCCGTGGTCTCGTCGTACTTCTCCGGCGACGACCGGGAGGCCATCGACCCCGTCTACACGGCGGCGATGCGTCGCGAGCTCGACGGGATCCTCGCCGCGATCCCGCACGACGACCTCGCGATCCAGTGGGACGTCGCCAGCGAGCTGGGGATCATCGAGCGCGCCGCCGGCTACGGGCGCGTGATGGAGGCGTGGTGGCCCGGCGACCCGTTCGACGGCCTCGTCCGGCGGCTGGCCGCGCTCATCGACGTCGTGCCCGCGGATGTGGAGGCCGGCGTGCATCTCTGCTACGGCGACGCCGGGGAGAGGCACTTCATCGAGCCGGCCGACGCGGGCGTGCTCGTGCGCTACGCGAACGCGGTCGTCGCGTCCGCGGCGCGCCGGCTGACCTGGCTGCACCTCCCGGTGCCGATCGACCGCGACGACGACGCCTTCTTCGCCCCGCTCGACGACCTCCGGATCGACCCGCAGACCGAGCTCTACCTCGGGCTCGTGCACCGCGAGGACGGCGTGGACGGCGCCCTGCGCCGGATCCGTGCGGCGGCCCCGCACGTCCGGGCCTTCGGCGTCGCGACCGAGTGCGGGATCGGGCACGCGCCCGCCGGCACGACCGAGGGCATCCTCCGCACGCACGCCGAGGTCGCCGCCGCGTGGTGACGGCGGCCGGGCTGCCGCTCCCGATGCGCGCCGCCGTCCGTGCCTTGCCCGTGCCGCCCCGATCCGTGCCGTCGGTCTACGCGGTCCCGGTTCGCGCCCCGATTCGCGCTGGGGGCTGTGGTCGCGTAAACTCTTCGGCGGTGACGTGTCCGAGCGGCCGAAGGTGCAACTCTCGAAAAGTTGTGTAGGGTAACCCCCTACCGTGGGTTCAAATCCCACCGTCACCGCCACAGAAAACCCCTGGATCAACAGGGGTTTTCTTCTTTGGTGCGTGCGATCTGCCCACATCTGCCCCACTCTGGCGGGCGGTTCAGGTGTCGCGTGCGCAGGGGGATAAGAGAAGCGGACCGTTCGGCCTACACGCGGCTGGCCCTCAGTCAGGGAAGGCGAGTACCGAGCACGGTTCGATCGGCTGGCGACTGCTGCAGCTGGCCGGTCGCTACTCTGCGCCGCAGTATCGCAAGGGCACCCGCTTCTTCGCACCGAAAGCCGGGCTCTCTCAGCAGCGGATCGGTGAGATCGCTCACAGCGCCCTCGGGCGCCGTCGGGGTGCATTGTCCGGTGTCGCCGCCGCGCGGGTCTACTTCGGCCATGCCCCCGACCCCGGTCCAGTCGTGGCGTGGACGACGGACATCGACGCGGTGGCCGAACGAATCTCCGCGACGCTGCGCGAGGTGGACGAATATCAGAGAACCGGGCGCGTCACCAGGGTGACCGGACCGTCCGCGACCCGTTCGCCGGCGACGCCACCCGCCCGCTGAGTTGAACGTCGCGCTCGACAAGCTGTTCCGCACCGACGATGGAACCTGGCTGATCGACTTCCTCACGACCTGCACGATGCCCGACACGAAATGAGAAGACAGGCGCGTGCGGGGAGGTCTCCGCAGCGGGATAGTGGGTCTCGGACCTGTCCCGATGCGGCGAGGGGTGGACGGTGAGGCGAGATCTGTGGAGGCGGGCGCTGGTCGTCGTCGCGATCGCCCTGGTCGCGGCGGGTCTGCTGGCGTACACGCTCGCCAGGGTCTTCGACTGGACGGCGCGGGGCACGGGGATCGGTATGGCGCTCACGTGGGAGCCTGTGGCGGTCATCGCCCTGGGTCTCCTGGTGCGTGCGGTCCTCTCCGGAGGGTCCCGTGAACGGGAGGAGCTGGAGGGTGTCGGCGAGCCCGTCAACGACCTGTATCTGGGCCGGGTCAGCACCCCTCCGGTCGCGAGGTCGGCCGACGAGTACTCCGCCTTCCCACCGCCGGACGACACCGGCCGGTAGCGGACGCGAGCGGCCAGGAGCACTCCCCGGGGCCCTCACGACGAGGAAAGCTGTGCCCCCACGGCGAGACTGCATCTGCGTCACGAGACCTTGGATTTCCTCTACGGTCTCGTGACGGAGATGCAGTCTCGCGCTCGGAAGGCGCGGGCGGGCGGGGGGCTCTCACCGGCGCGAAGCCGTGGATTGTAGGCGCTCTTACCAACACTTAATCGATTAAATGTTGGTAAGATGTGGGCGTGCCTGCACGTGACGATGCCCGGATCCCGGTCGAGCCGGTCTTGTCCGAGACCCTGGACTGGAGACCGCGCGCGCCGGAGAGGTATTCGCGTGCCGAGGTCGCGCGGCAGACCGGACCTTATGAGGCAGCCGTTCCGGCACAGATCGCCGCCTGGGCTCCCCGTATCTCGGGAGAAGACTCGGCTGACATCGAGGACGCGACTCGCCAGCTCGTCGAGTTCGACACACACGCACAGCGCACGCTCGGCACGGACAACCCGGCGCTGGGGCCGATGACGGCGATCCTGCTGCGCACGGAATCGGCGTCGAGCTCTCAGATCGAGCAGCTGACGACCTCGGCGAGGCAGCTCGCTCTCGCCGAGATCGACGAAGGCGCGAAGGCCAACGCTCTCACCGTCATCGGTAACGTCCGTGCCATGGAGGCGGCTCTCCGGCTGGCCGACGACATCAGCGTGGACTCGATTCTCGCGATGCACAGGGCGCTCATGATCCATCAGCCTGGATTTGCCGAGGAGGACGCCGGCCGCTTTCGCGCTGAGCAGGTGTGGATCGGCGGCGGTGACGCCGGTCCGCGGACAGCGGACTTCGTCGCACCGCACCATGACCGCGTCCTCGATGCGGTCATGGACCTCGTGCGCTTCATGGAACGCCAGGACCTTCCGGTGCTCCTCCAGGTCGCCCTCGCACATGCCCAGTTCGAGACCATCCACCCGTTTCCCGACGGAAACGGCCGAACGGGCCGGGCGCTGGCGCAGTCGATCCTCCGCAACAAGGGCGTCGTCGGATCGACGGCGGTGCCGATCTCGGCGGGGCTCCTTGTCGACGTCGACCGCTACTTCGCGGCGCTCGGGGCCTTCCGGGACGGCGATGCGGGACCGATCGTCCGACAGTTCGCCCAAGCGAGCCGGATCGCCGCGATAACGGGAACCAAGCTCGTTGACGACCTCGCCGCGCAGCTCGAAGAGTCCCGAGCGAGGATGAAGGATCTGCGCTCGGATGCCGCCGCATGGAAGATCCTCCCGACGCTCATCGGTCAGCCCGCGGTGACCACGAGATACCTCGTGGGAAGTCTCGGCCTCGGCGAGATGGCCACGCTTCGCGCGCTGGATGCTCTCGTCAAACGGGGGGTGCTCACCGAGACCACGGGCAGGGCCCGGGGCCGCGTCTGGCAGCATCGAGGGATCTTCGAGGTGCTCGACGACTATGCCGGCACCATCCGCCGGATGTCAGCGCGCTGACTCGGCCTCGACCGCGACGTCGCGAGAGGCCCCGTCCTTCGTGAGCAGGGCGATGAGGGTGTCGCCGTGGGTCAGCTGCGGATGGTGTCCGGCGCCCGGCACCGTGATCAGCTCGACGTTCGGGAGCGCTTCGAGGTGCCCCATCGCGTCCGCGGCGAGGGGGTCGTCGCTTCCCGTGATGATGCGGACCGGGCCGCCGAACCTCCCGAGCGCGTCCCGGAGCTCGGCGCGCCACGGCGCCGATCCGGCGCGGGCGAGCTGCTCGGCCGCGTTCCTGGCGCGACCTCGCTTGAGATCGCTGACACTGGACTCGAGAGCCGCCGCGCTCGCTTCGGCCCCGGTCAGCCGGCGCGACAGGCGGACCGGGTCGGTGCGTCGCAGGGCGGCGCGTCGCAGGGCGGCGCGTACGAGCGGGCGCAGCCTGGTCGCGACGCCTGCCGGGGGCTGGAGGAAGAACGGCGCGACCAGCGTGAGGGACTCCACCCGCTCGGGGAACCGGTCGGCGGCGACGACGGCCGCAGCCGCGCCGAGGGAATGGCCGACGAGTTCGACGGGCTCCTCGCCGAGCACCCCGGGCAGCCACCGCTCCCAGTCCTGAACACCCGTCCCTCCGCTGAGGCCGAGCCCGGGCAGGTCGACGGCGCGCGCGCCGGCGCCCGCGGCCACGTTGGCCCACGTGTCGGCGTTGACCGGCAGGCCGGGGAGGATCACGCGACGGGAGCCGGGTGTGCCCAGCTCGAACGTCCGCAGGCCGCCGGCCTCGACGCACCGACGCTCGCCGGTCGTGGTGGCGCCGAACCGATGCGCCGCCAGGTGATCGGCCCACCGTTCGAGCGACACCCGCACGTCGGGCATCGGGATCCCGTGCCTGCCGGCGAGCTCGACGGCCGACGCCGTCGGATAGCGGTCGGCGGACATGAAGGTGAGGGTCTCGGGATCGGCCCGGGTGATCCACGGCGGGAGCCGCTTGATCACGCCGGCCGGCACCCGCACCCGGGGGACCCGTGCGCCGAGGTGCCGGCCCACGTGGGCGAGCAGTTCCGCGAGCGGCGGGGTGTCGTCGTCGAGGACCCAATAGGCCTGGCCCACGGCGGCCGGATCGACCGCCGCCGCCGCCATGAAGGCGGCCAGATGGTCGACGGTGACGACCGGGAGGAACGTCGCCTCGCCGCTGGGCAGCGCCGCCGCCGTGCCGTCCCAGATCTGCTCGATCGTGCTGGCCAGCCCGACGCCCTGGTCAGACTCGCCCGTGGCGCTGTCGCCGATCACGCTGGCCGGGTTGACGATGGTCCAGGGGATCCCGCGCTCGGCGGCCAGGGCCTGGAAGACGGCGTCGGACTCCACCTTCGACGCCTCGTAGGCCCCGAGCTCCCGGTAGAGCGCGGTGCGGCGGTCGTCCGGCCACGGAACGGTCGCGGGATCCTGCCCGCCGACGCGGTAGCCCGAGATGTGGACGACGCGCTGCAGCCGGGGAAGCCCCTCGGCGAGGTCGAGCAGCCTCTCGACGATGCCGACGTTCGCGCGGCGCGCCTCGTGGGCGGTCATGCCGAATCGGTAGGTGCCGGCGCAGTTGTGGATCTCGGTGACGAAGGGGAGCGCCGAGGCGCCGCCCGCGACGATCTCGGACGCGTCGAAGTCGACGATCGTCGTGTCGATGCTCCGCGTCAGGCCGTGGTCTCGGAGCCATCGCTCCACGCGCGCTCCGGACTCGGCGGTCCGCACGGCCGCCGTGACTTCCGCGCCTGCCTCGGCGAGGGCCAGGATGAGGCGGCGTCCGATCAGCCCCGAGGCCCCGAAGACCAGCGCGTGGCGTGGGCTCGCGTGCGGCGTCATCGCGTCTCCTCCGTGATCCGGCGGCGCTGCGCGATGAGCTGCGACACGACGTCGGCGGCCGAGCTCAGGGGCTCGGTGCTCCTCATGGCGCGAGAGAGGATAACGGCGCCCTCGATCGTCGACACGACGACGGTCGCCAGCGACCGGGCCTCCTCGGCGGCGAGGCCGTCGGCCTCGAGGAGCGCGGCCGTCGGGACGATCCACGATTCGAAGGCCGTGGCGCACGCCTGTCGCAGCCGCTGGCTCTCTGCGCCCATCTCCAGCGTCACGACCGAGACCGGGCAGCCCAGCCGGTAGTCGCTCTCGCTCACGACGGTCGCCAGGGCCTCGATCGCGGTCCTGGCGACCTCGGCCGCGCCGTTCGACGAGGCCGAGGCCTGGACGATCAGCGCCGTGAACTGCGTCGCCGCGAGCTCCACGGCCGCGACGCCCAGACCCTCCTTCCCGTCGGGGAAGTGGAAGTAGATCGATCCCTTCGGGGCTGCAGCGTGCTCGGTCACCCCGTTCAGGCCCGTGCCGCTGTAGCCGCTGGTCTGGATGAGCTCGAGCATCGACTCTGCGAGTCGTGCCTTGGTCCGGTCGCCCTTGGAGGTCATGGACCTAATAATAGACCGGTCTACATATTTTGCAACCGACGAAGATCCGTCCCCGCCGCATCAGCGGCCGTGCATCCATGGAGGCGCCGTTTCTTCACCGTCGTGAGCGCCATGTCCGTCGCGATAACGCTCGTCTCCGATATTTGGGCCCCGATCTCCGGGATTACCGGACCGGTTTGCTCTGCGTGGACAACACGGGGGTGGGTTTGTCGCCGTATGGGAGAGAGAGACGGCAGGGCGTCCAGTGCTTGTGCTTCTGGCGTGGCGTCATGTCGTGTCGTGTATCCAAACCCCCGTGGCGGGGTGAGAAAGAGATGGCGGGAGTGACCGTGAATCAGTCGGAAGAGTCTGTGGGGTCGTCTGGGGTGGACGGGATCGTGTCGGGAGGTGTGCGGCGTCGGACAATCGTGAAGGGTGCGGCGTGGTCGATCCCGGTGATCGCCGCGGTTACGGCGGTGCCGTTCGCGTCGGCGTCCGTGGCGTTCACGCTGACGGCGACGTTGACGTCGGCGTTGACCGCGTGTGGAACGGCGCCGCTGGAACTGCTGCTGAAGGACGCGCAGGGCGCTCCGGTGAGCGGGCCCGTGACCGTGTCTCTGCCCGCGGGGCTCACCTGGGACGACGGCACCACAGCGGATAAGGTCGTCACCACCGACGCCAACGGACGCGCGACGCTGACCGTCAAGGGAACAGGTCAGGGCGGCACCTTCACCATCACCGGGCAGGGCCTCGCTCCGACCCCGACCAGTCCCGCCCAGGCCGTCGCCACTGTCGCCGCTGTCGGCGGACGCATCTTCCACAGCTATACCAGTGGTATCACCGACCCCGTGAACTCGGATCCGAACGGTACGGTGCCCAACCCGGTTGAGGTGCGCGTATCCAACAACGGTGGCACCCTCAGCGTGCGCACTGCGGACGGAGGGTGGTATCACTCGTCGCCCATCGGGGTCGGGGGTACGCCGACGTGGAACAAGGTAGATGCTCCGCCGATCGTCTCCTTGATCTCCACCAACTTCACCAGCGGCAGTTACACGCAGATCGGCCTGACCGCGGATGGTGATGTCTACCGCTCCTACGAGGGACAGCCTGCCACTCAGATCTCTTCCCCCGTCAAGTTCACGGAGATCTTCTCTACGGGCGGATTCCTCTACGGGGTCACGGCTGACGGCAAGCTGTATGCCACGAAGAGCCACGAGTACCCGTTCATGCCCGTCACGACCAATACGGGAGCGCCGTTCCCGACGGTGACCGAACTCAGCCGTCGTGAAAGCGACGCGATCCAGGGTAACAGCTTTACGGTGATCGCCGATGGAAAGGTGTACAGCCAGACCTCCGGTGGCCTCACCACTCCGCCCTCGTTCACCCCGTACTCCCCTGGTCCGCTGAACCCCACGGATGTGATCAACCACGGCAGTATCAACGGTGTCTATCCGACGTTGGTGCTCGACGCGGACGGTTCGCTCTGGGTCGGTGACTCGTCCAATCCTAGTATCGGTCTGCAACAGGTGAACGTCGCGGGTCTCCCCCCGCTCGACTCGTTCATCAGCCGTGTGACGACGACCATCGATGGCACCGGCGCCACCGGGGTTCTGGCACGGGCCACCGACGGCCGGATGGTGTTCGTCAAATTGTCGGCCACCAGCACGAGGCCGACCGTGACGGGGGTGGTCGACGTCACCCCCACCGGGTTCTCGATGGACGACATCGTGGAGACCGACGTCAATGGGAACGACCAGATCGCGGTGCGGTTGAGCAATGGCGATGTGTGGACGCTACGGAACGGCGTCTGGACGAAACTGACGCTCCCCTCCGGCGCGACCGACCTTGCCGGTAGCAACGGAAACGGCGTGGGTTACATCGTCTCCGGCGACGTGGCCTGCAGCTAACCCGCCTTTTCCCTAAGGCGGACCCCAGGGGTGGGGAGGAACCGGACCGGTTCCTCCCCACCCCTTTCTCGTCAGGCGACATGGTGATGAAGCCGGCACGCCTCCCGCATCACGAAGGCCCCGCGATCCTGGGAAAAAGGGGATCGCGGGGCCTTCGCTCCCTACCACCGAGATGCTCCGGTCGGCGCTGACGGGGGGATCAGCCGACGCGGGCGAGAGGCCGGGACCTCGGACGCGGGGGGACGACGAAGCCGGGCAGGTGGTTGGCGTGGAGGAACCGCTCTGCCATCCTCCGGTAGCCGGCGGGGCTGGGATGGATGCGGTCCGGGAAGAGGTCGGCGTCGGCGGCGTCGAGCAGCCGGGTGCCGTCGAGGTACGCGAGATGCCCGTCGTCGGCCGACCGGACGGCGACCACCTCGCGGAGGACTGCGCGTGCGGCCGGTATCGTGAGCCGGTCATCGCGGGCGGGGATCCCATCCTCGCGCGGGCCCGGCGCAGAGGAGGCGGCCTCCAGGTCAGGACAGAAGACGGGCGAGATCACCGTGATGGGCGTGGCCGGGAGACCCTCGCGGAGGGTGTCGAGGAAGCCGTGCATCGCGGCGCGCAGGGTCCGGGCCTTCATGGTGGAGTCGCCGACGATGTTGATGCCGACCTTGAGCGTGATCACATCCGGCGCCGCGTCCCGGATCGCGCGGGCGACGAACGGGTCGAGGTGGGCTTCGCCGGCCAGGCCGAGGTTGACCAGATCCACGCCGAGCCGGCGGGCGACCGCGACCGGCCACACGTCTCGCGGGTCGTGCGCGTCGAGGCAGTGGCTGATCGAGCTGCCGTAGTGGACCCATCGCCGGCTCGTGCGCGCACGGGCGACGAGCGGGGCATCGGATCGGGCATGGGCGATCACCGCCCGTGCGGCCGGGGGAAGCCACACCGTCACCGCCCGCCTGCCGGGCGCGCCGGGCAGGTCGAGCCGCATCCGGGTCTCCTCGCCGGGCTCGTGGGTGATCTCGCCCCGGGTACCGAGGAGGTCGACGCCGAATCCGGGCTCGAGGGGGACGGTGACGGGGGGAGCGCCCTCGGCCTCGACGACGACGACCGGATGCGGCAAGGCGGCGTTCTCTACCCGCAGCACGTCCCACCGGCAGTCCAGCTCGATCCAGGACGCCGCCGTCTCGAGCTCCAGCCGCACCCCGGAGCCGTGCCGCGACACCACGTCGAGGAGCCGGTCGTCGCCGTACTGCGCCGCCGTCCACCGCGGAAGCCGGCGGATCCTCAGCCCCAGCAGACAGACCTCGGTCGAGAGGGCTCCCCTCATCGCCTCGGCGAGCGTCGACAGGGGGACATCCTCCCCGGCGCGTGCGCCGGGGAGGATGCGGGGGAGGGCGGGGAGCATCATCGTCACGGCGTGAAGCGGATGCTGTCGAGGTTGAGGCCGGCGTCTCCCGGGTCGTTCTTGAGCAGGACGGTCGCCCCGCTCGGGATCGGGGTGCCGAAGGACACGCGCGCCCAGCCGCTGAACCATCCACCGGTGCTCGAGAAGAAGACGCGTCCGACCTTGGCGCCGTTGACGTACACCGACAGCGCTCCGGCGTTGGGCGAGGCGTATCGCAGCGAGAAGGAGCTGGCCGCGATCGGGCTCGTCACCGAGACGCCGTCGCCCACGAGGTCGAGCTGGCAGACGCCGGCCCCGTTGAACATGGTCGGCCCGACCGTGCAGGCATAGCCGCGCCCAACGAAGGACCCGGCCGTCTCGGGCTCGACGTTGGGGGTGGGCGTGGCCGTGAACGTGATCGTGTCGAGGTTCAGCCCCTTGTCGCCGGGGTCGTTCTTCAGCATGACGACGTCGCCGCCGTTGATGGGCACCTTCACCGACGCCGTGCCGTAGCTGCCGAACCACGCGCCGGTGGAGCCGAAGCTCAGGGAGGCCTTCCTGACCCCGTTGACGTAGACGCCGATGGTGCCGTTGTGGGGCGCCGCATAGCGGATGGTCACGGTGTCGGCCCAGCCGATGTTGGGGTAGGAGACGTTGTCGCCCACCAGGTCGAGCTGGGCGACCACCTGACCGCCCGAGGCCGCGGAGTCGGGGCTGATGATCGCCCGTCCTCCTCGCACTCCGGACTCGCCTTCCACGGTCCCCCGCGTGAAGATCCCGCTGTTCGCCGCGCGCAGGGGGCGGTAGGCGGGCTCGAGCCCGGCGGTCTGGACGGTGGACTGCGCCCTGCTCGTCCAGCCGGTGTAGCTGTTGGTCAGCGTGCTCGTGGTGGCGGTCAGGCCGGCGGTCAGCAGTGTCGCCTCGGTCAGACCCGCGGTGTTCACCGTGTTCGCGTCGACGGTCACCCCTGAGACGTACGCATAGGTCCCCCACACGTACCACCAGGTCCCGTTGTACTTGTCGACCACGTTGCCGGCGATCGTGAAGCCGGACGAGGACTGGTCGGTATAGATCGGGTTGCCGTAGGAGGCGCCGCCGGTGTTCTCGATGAGATTGTCCAGGACCGTCGAGTTCGGCTGCGCCCCCACCGTGTAGATCGCGCCGCCGTCGTGGAGCTTCGTCATGGTGCCGGCGATGATGTTGTTGCTGATCGTGTTGTCGCTGGAGGACGTGCTCCGGGTGGCGGGCGTCGCGTTTGCATAGTAGGAGTTGAAGCCCCAGCCGACGCTGATGCCGGTGTACGGGGCGTTGGTCACCTCGTTGTGGTCGATGGTGAGCCCGGTGGCGTAGTACGCCGTGATCGGAACGGTCTGGAGGAACTCCGCCGCGACGCGGTCGATCGAGTTGTTCTTGATCAGGACGTTGGTCGGCACGCCCTCGACCCCGGCTGGCATGTCGCCGTCCCCGACGTAGGTGTGGCGGGGATCGCCGACGGTGATCGCGGCGCCGCTGATGTCGCGGAAGACGGATCCGGTGACGGAGGAGTCGACGACGTCGTTCCCGTACGTGACGGCTCCCGAGCCGAGGTGGGTGAAGGTGTTGCCGCTGAACGCGATGCGCTGGGCGTTGTCGACCCGGACGGCCGAGGGCATCATCGTCGTGTTCGCGTACCCGCTCGTGCCTCCGGACTGGGCGCTGTGCCAGTCGCCGGACGACCAGAACCTCGAGTACAGCGCGTTGGACTGCACGGTGGTGGCCCCGACGCTTCCCTGCACGTCGATCAGCGACCAGTGCGTGTTCGTGAAGGTGAGCCCCGAGAACGAGATGTCGTGGGCGCGGTCGGTGGTGGAGGTGCCGGCGATCGTCACGACCTGCTCGGCGCGGGGGGCCACGACGTCCGCCGTGGACAGCGTGACGCTCGCCGGCTTGTGGTAGTACAGCTTTCCGGCGGTCCGGTCGAAGTAGAACTCGCCCGGCTGATCGAGGAGCTCGAACGCGTTCTGGAGGTAGAAGTGGTTCTGGCTCAGGTCTGCGGTGTTCAGGAACGGCGAGCCCCAGGGCACCGGCGTCGTGAGCGCGATAGATCCCATGGGCTGCTGCAGGGTGACGTTCTGGTTGCCGCCGGAGGCGGCGATCGAGTCCACTCCCACCACGTGGAAGGAGAAACCGGACTGGTTGACGATCTCCATGTCTCCCGCGCGGGCGTAGCTTCCGGGGAGTCCACTCGCGTTCAGAGTCACACCCGCGAAGGTGGACCCGCTGTCCAGCGCCCAGGTGCCGTTGGCGGTGACCGCGTGCGTCCCGAAGCCGCCCACGGTGGCCTGAGTGCCAGACGACCGGGCGAGAGTGGCCCGTTCGCCGTTCACGTAGAGCGTGCGAAGCTTCGTCGATCGGCTGTAGTCGGCCACCCAGACGTTGCCGCTGTACGGCGACCAGGCGCTGCCGGGGATGTGGTCGCCGCCGTCGAAGACCGGGATCTCACCCGAGTACGCCCGGTAGTTCACGGTGTGGCCGTTGGTGCCGGAGTCGCTCGAGCCGAAGGCGACCGTCGAGGTGACGGGGTAGGTGCCGCCGCGGAACACGACGTCGATGTCACCGGTCATCGACGAGTTCATGGTCGCCACCGCGGCCTTCGCGCCCGCGAGCGTCGCGAGCGGGTCGCCGATGGTGCCCGCGGCGCTGTCCGAGCCGGTCGGGGCGACGTAGATCGTCGCCTGCACCGCCGCCGTGGCGGGTGTGGCGGTGAGCAGCGCGGTCGCGAGCGCCGTGACGGCGATCGTCGCGATTCCGGCGACGTGCCGTCTTCTCTGGGGGAGGGGGGTCTTCCGCATCGTTTCCATCTCATCTCCGCATCGAGTCTCGAGATCGGGAACCCGGGGCTCGCCCGCAGCAGTGCCGGCGAATCGTCCGGAACGTCGTGCGGGAGAGTCGTTCGTCTCGCCCTTGAGGATCACGACGAGAGTCAGTGAAGCATATCCATGGGGTACTTCGCTAGTATTAACATGTTTTATTTTCGAACCCTGTGCCGCCGGCCGGTGGCTCGTGGTAGACGCAGAAGCCCTCAGAGGCGCGAGATTTCAACCGTCGAGGTCGTCTTCTGTCGCTTGGGAGGGGTGACGAGGTCATTCCCGCGAACCGGTTAATGCTACTCACGCTCCGCCGGGGTCATCCCTTCACGGCGCCGCTCAGCATGCCGGCCCCGATCGTGCGCTGGAACGAGGCGAAGAAGACCGCGATCGGGACGATCGAGAGGAGCGCTGCCAGCGCGGCCTCGGGCTTGTGGATGGGCAGGTTGCTCTGGTTCGAGGAGTTGATCACCGGGGCGGAGTCCAGCAGGGCCGAGATCCCGAGCTGCAACGGATAGAGGCCGTCGTCCACGAGCATCACGTAGGGGAGGAAGTAGTTGTTCCAGTTCGCCACGAACGCGAAGAAGGCGACCAGCGCGATCGCCGGCCGGGCGAGCGGGACTCCCAGAGACAGGAAGATGCGGAGGTCGCGGGCGCCGTCCATCCGCGCGGCCTCGATGAGCTCGTGCGGGAGCGCCGTCTGGAAGTGCAGATAGGCGAGGTAGACGCCGAACGGGAAGAACGCCGAGGGGAGGATGACGGCCCAGACGGTGTTCGTCAGCCCCACGAGGGCCAGCTCCTGATAGATGGGCACCACCGTCGCCGCCGTGGGCAGGATCATCCCGACCAGGGTGAGCACCAGCACGAGGTGGCGACCGCGGAAGCGATAGATCGCCAGAGCGTAGCCCGCGGGGATGGCCGCGACGACCGCCAGGACGACTCCGCCTGCGGCGTAGCCGACCGAGTTCGCGAGCCACACCAGGACCTGGGCGTCGTTGAAGGACATCAGGTTTTTCCACGCGGTCGCGAAGTTCTCGAAGGAGCCGAACGACAGCGGGGGCATGGTCGTCAGCTGAGCCTCGGTCTTGGACGGCGCGAGCAGCAGCCAGAGGAGCGGGACGACGAAGAGCACTGCGATGAGGGAGAGGACGAGGATCCGGACCCAGCCGCCGACGGGGGCGGGCCGTCCGCGTCGGGCGAGCGCCCGGCGCGCGACCTGGGGCCTGGGGGATCCCTGAGCGACGGCGACCATCACTTCTCCTCCGTCTCTGCGTAGCTGCGCAGCCCGTAGATGAGGAACAGGGCCGCGCCCACACCCACTGCGACGAGGAACACGGCGTAGACGCTGGCGGCCGCGGCGTCGTTCTGGGCGAAGGCGTAGGAGAAGGTGAGTTGGTTCAGAGACCAGTTGGAGCTGACCGTCCCCGGGAGGGCCGTGCCGACGAGGGTGGGCTCGGCGACGAGCTGGGTCGCGCCGGCGAAGCTCAGGATCCCGATGAAGGCGATGTAGCGGGAGACGAGGGGCAGCTTGATGTGCCAGGCGGTGTGCCAGGCGCCCGCGCCGTCGATGCGCGCGGCCTCGAGGATCTCGGTGTCGATCGCGTCGAGAGAGCTGCACAGGACGACGATCCAGCCCCCGACGCTCGAGTAGATGGCCATGATGGCGAAGATCAACGGCATGTTCGCGGAGGTGAAGACCTGGGACGCCGTCTCGAAGCCGAGAGCGTTGAGCGCGCCTTGGAAGGGGCTCAGCTGCGGGGCGAGCATGAAGAGCCAGAGCAGGACGAGCGGGGCGCCCACCACGACGCCGGGCAGATAGTACACGAGCTTGAAGACGCTGACCGAACGGCCGGCCTTGGCGTGGAGGAGGAGTGCGACGGCCGTCGCGATGACGAGAAGCGCGGGGAGGAAGACGGCGATGAAGCTGGCGACGTTGATGAGCGCCGGCAGGAAGCTGATGTTGCCGAATGCGCGCGCCATGGTCGCAAGGCCCAGGTCCGCGCCGCCGCCGAGGCTCGCCCACAGCGCGCTGAGCGTGGGCACGATCGCGAAGGCGAGGAGAAGCACGAGATAGGGCGACAGCAGGCCCCAGGCGAGGCCGCTGCCGGTCCGTCGCCGGGGGCGGAGAGGGCGGGCGGTCCGGGGGGAGGGGACCGCGGGGCGCAGTGTCGTCATCGATGCTCCTTGTGGGGCCACCCTCGTCGGGTGGCCCCACGGTCGGGGGTGCCGGTCTACTCGGCGATCGTCGCCGTGTAGCCCGCGTCGGTCGCCGCCTGCTGAACGGCCGGCTGCCAGGCGGGGATGAGGGACTCGAGGCTCGCACCCTCCTTCAGCTTCGGCGCGACGGCGTTCGTGAACGGGTCGAGGATGTTGAACGCAGGCGCGTACAGGTCTCCCGACACGTCCGAGCGGGCGGCGAGGAACGTGTCGGTCGGGTCCGACGCGTAGAAGCCGCTCGACACCGCTGTCTTCACCCAGCTCGCGGCCGCCGGCTCGTAGGCGGGGAACGTGGCGGCCTGGGCCAGGGTGGCGTCGTCGGTGGTCATCCATTCGATGAGCTTCACCGCTCGGTCGGTGCTGGCCGTCTTGGAGTTGACGACCCACTGACCGCCGACCGCGGCTCCGGTGCCCTTCTTCCCGTCGGGCCAGGTGGGCAACGGGGCCGCGGCGATCTCGCCGTCCTGGTTCTTGAAGGTGTCCTTGAAGAGGACCGAGCCGTACCAGACGAACCCGGGGAGCATGAGCACTTTGCTCTCGGCGCCGAGCGTGGCCATGTCGGGGTCGAAGGGGCTCAGCGTGGCCACGGACTTGCCCGCGACGAGCGGGTTGAGCATCTCGGTGACGCGTGTGCAGTTCTTGTCGGTCGCGAGAGTGATCGAGACGTCCTTGCCGTCCACGTCGTAGCCGACGCAGTCCGAGCCTCGATAGTAGACGTTCGGGCAGAACCCGTCGCCGCACGAGCCCACCACGTAGCCGGGGTGCTCCGTGGCGACGCGGGCGGCGAGGGCGGCGTAGTCGCTCCAGGTGGCCGGGATCTCGTATCCGAACTGGGCGAAGAGCTTCTGGTTGTACCAGAGCATCTGCGTCGACACGTCCTGCGGCAGGCAGTAGAGCTTCCCGTCTTGCGAGCAGGCGGAGAGCGTGGCGCCGAAGCCGTCCTTGACGGTGTCGGAGACCTTGTCGGTCAGGTCGGCCGAGAAGCCGAGCTCGGTGGCGAACTCGATCGCCTGACCGTTCGGCGTGAAGACGACGTCCGGGGCGTTCTTCGCGTCGCGCGCGGCGAGCGCCAGCTTGGACTCGAGCTTCGAGCCGTCGACGGTGACGATGGTGATCTTCTCGTCCGAGTGGCTCTTCGCGTAGGCCTCGGCGGCGGGCTGACGCGTGGCGTCAACCCAGACGAGGAGCTCGTCCGACGTCCCGCTCGCTCCTGGCGAGGAGGGGGACGAACATCCGGCGAGGGCGGTGATCGCCAGTGCGCCCGCGAGAACCGCTCCCGCGATGTGGGCGCCCAGCTTTCGGGGGCTGCTGGGGTACATGTGCATGCGACCTCTCTGTCCGTGCAATGGGCTTCCGAAGCAGGGCGTCTCCGGAATGAGCAGTACTCTAACACGCCCTCGGCCGAAATGAGTAGGCTTCTTTTTACGCGCGTGCTGTGGCGAGGAGATGCTCGATCTCGCCGCGGTACCCGTCGATCGTGTGCCGGAGGTGCGCGTTGGCGCGTGTCGCGGCGAGCTCGGAGTCACCGCTCTTGATCGCGGCGAGGATCTCCTCGTGGTCGCGCTGCGCCTGCTCCAAGCTGCCGCCGGTGCCCCCGTGCAGGGCGAGGACGACGACCTGCCCCTGCAACTGGCGCACGGTCTCCAGAGCCGAAAGGATGAACAGGTTCCCGCTCGCCTTGGCGATGCCCAGGTGGAACCGGCTGTCCGAGTCGTCCCAGGCCTTGATGTCGCCGGCGAGGGCGGCCTCCCTCCCGTCGCCGAGGGCCTGCTCGAGGGCCTTGAGGTCGGGGGGAGTGGCCTTCTCCGCCGCCTCTCGGGCGGCGAACTCCTCCTGGACGGAGCGGAAGCGGAGCAGCTGATCGACGTGCTCCATACGGCCGGGGACGAACTGGTTCCCGGCGAGCATGCTCTGCTGATGGCTGGGCGTCCCTGCCCCGACGAAGAGCCCTCGTCCGCGCTGGGCCGAGATCCTGCCCATCGCGACGAGCATCTTGATCGCCTCTCTGGTGACGCTTCTGCTCAGCCCGAAGTGCTCGGCGATCTCCATCTCGGTGGGGAGGCGGTCGCCGACGCGCAGCTCCTGCTCGATGATCATCTCCAGGATGCGCTCCGCCGCGATCTCATAGCCCGGCCGGTATCCGCTCTCGTTGGCCATCCGACCCTCTCCTTCCTGCGGTGGCTCGGCGTGGGGTGCTCGACGGTACCGCTGTTGATAAGTATGCTTCTTGAGGTAGTGTGAGGCCACCATCTTCAAGGCAAAGGCGCAATGGATACGACACTTAACCCTACGGTACTGCGGTTCGAGCGTGCCGGAGCATCGTGGCTCGCCGGGATCCCGGTGGGGAACGGCGCCGCCGGCGCCATGATCCACGGCGCTCCCTGGGACCAGGTCATCGCGCTCAACGATGAGACCTTCTGGTCGCCCGGCCCCGTGGCGCGCGACTTCGCCGCCGCAGAAGGGGCGCTGGCTTCGGTCCGCGAACGGCTGGCCGAAGGAGACGTCCTCGGCGCGCAGGAGGCGGCCTCCCTTCTGTTGGGCGTCCCCGAGAGGGGCGCGGCGTTCCAGCCGGTGGGGAACGTACGGCTTCGCTCGGACGGCGCCGCGGACGGCTCGTCGCGGGCGCTCGACCTGCGGACCGGGATCGCGTCCTTCGAGTGGACGAGGGACCAGGGCGGAGCCTCGACGCGCTCGGTGGTCGCGAGCCGGCACCCGTCCGGCCTCGTCGTGCGCCAGCGGTCCGCGCTGCCCGAGCACACGGTGATCGGCTTCGAGTCGCCCTTCCTCGATCGCCTCGACGTCGGCACCGGCGGCTGGATCGCCACCGGCCAGTGGCGGGAGGTGCCGCGCAGCCGGCAATCGGTCGCCGACAGTTACCGGCTCGAGGGCTATGACGGCCGGCGTCTCCGGTTCGCGGTCGGCATGACCGTCCTGCTCGGGGAGCGCGACGAGCTCGATCGTGCCGTCTCCGTCCGCGGCGCCGAGTGGGCGGTCGGGATCGCCGTCGCGACCGACTTCGACGGCTCGGACCCGGAGGAGACGGTCTCCCGGCGGCTTCAGGAGATGAGAGCCCACCCGTCCATGGCCCTTGCCGACACGGCCGCGGAGGAGCACCGTGCCGTCTTCGATCGGTCGTCGATCGCGCTCAGGCCGCGGGGACGCGTCGTCGACGCGGTCCTGAAGTCGGAGCCCACGGATCTGCGGGTGCACGGCCTGCGTGCGGGAGGGGTGGACGACGACCTCGTCCGCCTCATGGCCGACCACGGTCGATACCTGCTCATCGCCAGCACCGTGGGGGGCCTGTTCCCGCCCACCCTTCAGGGGGTGTGGAACGAGGACACCGAGCCGGCGTGGTCGAGCAACTGGACGACCAACATCAACCTTCAGATGAGTCTCTGGGCCGCCGGCCCGCTGAACGTCCCGGAGGCGCTCGACGGCCTGATGCGGCTCCTCGAACACCTCGCGCAGGCGGGCCGGCGGACAGCGCAGCTCCTCTACGGCGCGGGCGGCTCGGCCTGGGTGGTGCACCACAACACCGACATATGGTTCAACACCGCGCCGACGACGATGTTCGAGGTCGGCCTCTTCCCCGCCGCGGGCCTGTGGCTGACGGTGCAGGCCTATCAGCTCGCCTCCCGATACCCGCTGCGCGCGGATCGGGACGGGCTGTTCGCGCTCCTCCGCGGCTGCGGCGACCTCCTGGACACCTGGCTCGTCCCCGGCTCCGACGGCATGCTGCGTCCGTCGCCGTCCTCGACGCCGGAGAACGCCTACCTGCTCCCGGGCGTTGAACGGCCGCGTCGTCGCGCCGTCGACCCAGACCATCGCCGGCACGGCTGGATCGGGACCGCGTCGACGATCGACCTCTCCCTCGCCCGCGCCACCTACGACGCCCTGCTCGACCTCGCCGGACAGCGCGGCGAAGGCGATGGTCCCGAGGCGGTCCGTTGGAGATCACAGCGGGACCGGCTGGCCCCGGTCGAGATCGTGGACGGGCGGATCGCGGAGTGGCAGGCTCCCCGCGAGCCGCTGGAGCTCGGGCACCGGCACCTCTCCGCGCTCTACTCCCTCTACCCCGGCGACGGCGAATGGGGCGAGCGGCCCGAGGTCGTCGAGGCCGCCGCGCGGACGCTCGCCGATCAGGTCTGCCACGTCGAGTATGAGTCCGTCGGGTTCGGCGGGTGGTCGCGGGTGTGGGCCGCCGCGCTGTGGGCGCGTCTGGGCGAGGGCGACCGGGCGCTGTCGAGCCTGGAGTCGGTGATCGGCACAGGGATCGCGCCGGAGTCGCTGCTGCACGTGTTCCCCGCCTTCGACCATGCGCCGGCCCCGGAAGCGGTGTTCCAGATCGAGGCGAACCTCGGGATCGCCGCGGTGCTTGCGGAGATGGTCGTCCAGTCCCGCCCGGGGCACGTGATGGTGCTGCCCGCCCTGCCCGCCCGCTGGGCGAGCGGTGAGGCACGAGGCATCCGCTGCCACGGCGGGCTGGAGGTCGACGTGGCGTGGCAGGACGGCACGCTCCGCTCCGTCCGCGTCTCCGCCGAGCAGGCGACGTGCGTCGCCCTCCACCTGCCGCCCGAGGCCGAGGACGTGTCCTTGGACCTCGACGGCGGCGGCTTCTGGTCATGGACGGCGGAGCAGGGCCGATGAGCGCCGCTGCCCCGTCGAGGCCCCCGATCCCACCGAATCGAGAAGGACAGAGGATGAAGATCACGCATGTCGAGTGCTTCCTCGTGGACCAGCCGGCCCCCGAGATCCCGTTCCGCTGGCGGACCGGGCTTCCGGGCTCGCCCCCCGACCGGGTGTCGGCGGTCGTCCGGGTCGTCGCGTCGGACGGCTCGGAGGGCGTGGCCTTCTCCCGCAACGGCGTCATCACCCGCGATCTCATCGACCGCCGCATCCGCGATGATCTCGTCGGCGTCGACCCGATGAACCGCGAGTACGCATGGCATCGGATGTGGGAGCTGGACCGCGTGGAGGAGTTCCCGATCTACACCCTCGGCGTGATCGACAACGCGCTGTGGGATCTGGCGGCGAAGCGGGCCGGGCTTTCGCTCTGGCAATACCTCGGTGGCTACCGCACACGACTCCCCGCCTATGCGTCGACAAGCACATTCGGATCCGTCTCGGAGTACCTCGACGTGATCGACCAGTCGCTGGCGCTCGGCTACCGGGCCGTCAAGCTGCATGCGTGGGGGGACGCCCGCAGAGACGCGGAGCTCTCGCTCGCGGTCCGTGAGCACGTCGGGCCGGAGGTCCCCCTGATGTTCGACGGCTCGGCGGGGTTCGGCCTCGCCGACGCGATCTACGTCGGCCGCGCCCTGGAGGAGGCCGGCTACCTCTGGTACGAGGAGCCGATGCGGGAGTTCAGCATCCACTCGTACCAGCGGTTGGGTGAGAGCGTGCGGGTCCCGCTCCTCGTCGGGGAGACCTCGGACGGCGCCCACATGAACATCGCAGACTTCATCGTCGCCGGGTGCGCGACCGCGGTGCGGACCAGCACCGAGCTCAAGGGCGGGATCACCGGCGCCATGCGGGTGGCCCATCTGGCGGACTCCTTCCAGGTGAACGCGGAGATCCACGGTCCCGGCATCCCGCACGAGCACCTGGCGATGGCGATCCCCAACACCACCTGGTACGAGTCCTTGGTCACGACCTCGATGGTCGAACGGGAGCGGATCGTCGGTGCGGACGGCGACATCCAGGCGCCGTCCCAGGTCGGGATCGGGCTGCCCGAGGGGCTGGACTATCCGTCGGCGCTGGGCCAGCACGTGCGGATGAGCGAGCCCGTCCCGGGCTGAGCGGCATTCGGGAGAGAGGTCTTTGCGGGGTTTCCCTTAAGGATGTCTCCGTGACGGGGAACGGTCGTACGGGTCTCCTTGGCGAGCGAGCGCGGCCTTCATGGTGCGCACGGTGGTGAACCCCGACGCGATCGCGATCTCCTCGAGAGTGCCCTTCCCCCGCTCCGGCGCGAGGCTCAGCAGCGACCGGGCGGTCCTGGTCCGTCGTGCCTCGAGGACTTGGCGCGGGGGCGACTCGGTGCGGGCGAAGAGGTGGTGGAGATGCTCCCTGGTGAGGGACATCTCCTGGGCGAGCCGCGTGATCGTGAAAGTCGGATCGGTGTGGCGCTGCTCGATGAGCGTGATCGCCCGCGCGACGAGGTCCGCCTGGCCCGGCGAGAGGGAGGTGGGCGTGTCCGTCGCGTCGAGGATCGCGGCGGCAACGGTCGACGAGAGGGCGTCGAGGAGGATCCGTGATCCTGGTGACGTGCCGAAGGCCGGTGCGGTGCTGATCACGTTAGTCATCGTCGTGAGCAGGGCGTAGTCCCTGGGCAGGAGCGCGAGCGTCGTCCTGCTGTGGCGTGCGAGGTGGAGGCCGTCGAGCGCTGTGGAGTCCACGTGCCACTCGCAGCGGGCCCAGAGCGTCCGGCTCCTCGTCTCGACCGTCGCCGGAGGAGGGATCACGAGCAGCTCTCGCGGGGCGAGGACGAGCGGGACGCCGTCGACGACGACCTCCGCCTCCCCGTCGACGCCCAGCAGGATCCGATGCGTCGTGGATCGGAGGCGGGTCCCGTGGAGGTGGCCGGCGGTGGACCAGACCCGCGCCACGGTCCAGGTGGCCCCTCGGCTCAGCTCGACGGAGGACCGGTCGATCCTCGTGCGGGAATCCCATCCGAGCGAGGTCAGCGAATACCGCTTCCCGTGGGGGCGGGAACGTGTCTCGGTTCTCTGGGGCATCTGTCCAGGTGGTAGGCGGGCGGTGGGGGACGCCGCCCGATGATCGGGGGCGGCATGAGTCTGACCCCTGAGAGACGGTCGGGGACGCGTGCCATCACCGCGACGACGTGAATGTAAGGGCACAGTCGTCGTTCTGTAGGCGAAGGGCCGCGAGGGGCGTCGTGAGCGGCCTCGCTCCTGTCTCAATGGATGAGCCCGCCTCCCGCGTCGCGAGGAGTGTCGTGGCTTGCCGAACGAAACCACAGGAGGAAGTTTTATGGGGGAAACGAGTACCGAAGGCCTCGGGACAGAGCGGACGCCGCGGCGGGACGGGATGTCGCGCCGGACCGTCGTGAAGGGCGCGGCGTGGTCGATCCCGGTGATCGCGACGGCGGCGGCGGTGCCGTCTGCGGCGGCGTCGGGTCCGCTGCGTGCCGACCTGGCGGCCCCGGGCGGCTGTGTGGCTCCGGGGACGGCGTTGGTGGATCCGGCGGTGACGGTGACGGTGTCCGACACGACAGGCGTCGTGGCAGGGGCGACGGTGGTCCTCGTCTTCACGAGCGCGGACGGCGGTTCGGTCGTTCACGGGGGACAGAGCTATCCGGGTTCGTCTGTCGTCGTGCAGGGGACGACGGACGCGGCGGGGAAGGTGCAGTTCACCGGCTTCACCGCGGGGACGGCGGGAACGGTCGACGTCGTCGCCCAGGTGCAGACCGCCGACGGGCGTGCGGTGACCTCGAACGCCGGTGCTCTCACGATCTGCCAGCCCGCCGGCAACATCTGGGGATGGGGTCGCAACGCGTCGGGGGAGCACGCGCAGGGCAACGGCGTCTCGCCGACGACCACGATGGTGCCGTGGAAGGCCGACGCCGCGACTCTCTTCTCCGGGGCGACCTCCGTCGCCGGTGCGTGGGGGTCGTTCACGGCTCTGAAGTCCGACGGCACCCTGTGGTCGACCGGCGCAGGGCTGGAGGGGCAGCTGGGCAACGGCACCCCCCAGACGGGGAGCGCCGCGAACGCCGTGTTCCCGAAGCAGGCCGTGTACTACGGATCGGGCGCACCGGTGCAGGGCATGGCCCGTCTGGTCGGCAGCCGTGGCATCGACTGCACGATGTTCGCGCAGGCGGCGGACGGCACCTGGTGGGCGACCGGCGAGCACGGGGGCCCGGAGCAGGTCGACCTGTTCGCTCTCGGGACGAACGACAACGGCACCACCGTGTCGCAGTACAACTCCTATGTCCAGGTCGGACAGGCGCTGCCCGGCGGCGCTGGTGCGGTCAAGGAGGTGAACACCGCGAACTGGTGGCGGTACGTCTACCTGATGAAGGACGGCACCGTCTACAGCGCGGGTCGCAACACCTTCAACGCGGCGGGGATCGGCCCCGGCAAGACCGATGTGTACCTGACCTCCTATGCGAACTCGACCGAGGGCTACGGCGTCGCGAAGACCGCGGACGGTGCGGTCTTCAAGGCGGATCAGATGGTCGCCGATGAGCGCAACACGTTCTACATCGGCCAGGACGGAAAGCTCTACGGATCCGGGGAGAACCTCTACGGCCAGCTGCCGGGGACGGGAGCCACGACGGTGCCGTGGGTCACGCCGCTGATGGACCTTCCGAACGGCGCGACCCCTGTGAAGATCTGGGCCGGGCCGTTGCGCCTCTTCGTGAAGGCGAGCGACGGGAACGTCTACGCGGCGGGCCGCAACGCCGGTGGCCAGCTCGGCGTCGGCGACAGCGCGGACAAGAGCCAGTGGGCTCGCGTGCTCGTGGACGAGGAGATCGTGGACGTCCAGTCGTCCAGGAACGGGGCGGACCACGCCTACCCTCGGACCATGTTCCTGACCGCCTCCGGGAAGGTCTTCTACACGGGCAGCACGGTCGAAGGCGGCCTGAGCGACGGCAACGGGGCGGACACCTATCTGTCGACCCCCGCCGCCGTCGTCCTCCCCGCCGGTAAGAAGGCAGTCAGTATCGCCGTCGATCACGAGATCTCGCAGGCGGCGATCCTGGTCGACGCCTGATCGGCGGCCGGGAGAGCGCGGGGGCGGGGTGGGCCGGATGCCGGTCCGCCCCGCCCTTCGGCGTCCTCCGGCTAGGATGACCGGAATGACCGCCGACCCCGTCGCGGAGACCGACGCCGACCCCGACGGCGCGGAGCCGGAGGCGCGCACGTCCCGGTGGCGTCGTCTGATCGGCGCTCCTCTCCTCTGGGCCGGCGTGCTCGCGCTCGCCGCGGCCCCCTGGTATGTCGGGGGAAAGGGGTCGGACTTCCTCCCGTTCCTCCTCGTCCTCGTCTCCGGCTTTCTCGTCGGGGTCGCCTTCGTCTCGGCGACGACGCGGATCGCGACGCTCGCCACGGCGACCGTCATGCATGTCGCCGGCGCCGTCGCCGCCGGTCTCCTGCTGTATCTGTCGGGCGAGGTGCACGCCGGCCTCCTGGCGCCCGCGTCGGACGCCGTGCGGGCGCTCCTCTACGAGGTGCGGATGGGACTCGTCCCCGCCGCCGGCTGGATCTGGCTCACGCTCCTCGCGCGCTTCACGTCGCTGATCCGGTGGCGGGACGAGAGCAGACGGCCACCGGGACCGGACTGGGAGGGCGACGGGGAGGGCGCCGTGGTGCGCTTCACCGCCGTCCCCTTCCGCGTGCGCACGTATTCGACGACGATCGGGCTGATCGTCGGGGCGACGACGGCGGCCGTGCTGATCTTCCTCGTGGCGACCGGTGGCACCGTGCTGCTGTACGGCCCCCGCCTGGCGCTCCTCTTCCTCGGCCTCTTGTTCGTCCTGCCCGCCTATCTCCTGTTCGGGGCGGTGCTCCGGCGGAGGACGGTCCCCTGTGCGGTGCGCTTCGTCCGGGATCGACTGCGGTTCGACGTCGACGGAGCCGTGCACGACATCGCCGTGCGAGACCTGGAGCTGCTGCGCTGGAGATCGGGGAGCGAGTTCGCCCGGATCGAGGCGAAGGCTCCTGAGCTGGATCTCTCCCTCATCGTCGGGATGGCGCGGCCTCCCCAGGGTCGCTCTCCCGATCTTCCTCCGCTCTCCCGGCGGATGCGACGGGTGCTTGAGGTGGGCGGACTCGTCGAGGAACGGGCGCGCGACCGTGCCGTCCTCACGTTCCGCAGGCCGGTGACGTCCTCTCGCACTGATAACTCGGCAAGATAAGCCTTTCCCTTATTTTTTCGAGCTATAAGCGATATGCTTATGTCATGCAGATCGCCGTGATCGCCGATATCGTCGGCTCCCGTCGAATGCGGGACCGTGCTGCCGCGCAGGCGGAGTTCGACCGCGCCGTCGCACAGGCGGAGGCGGATCTTCCGCTCGCGTTCGAGAGGCTGCGCCCCACCGTGGGAGACGAGTTCCAGGCGCGATACACCTGTCTCGACGACGCCCTGGCCTCTCTCCTGCTCGTGCAGCTCCTCCTACCCGAAGGGCACGACCTGCGCTTCGGGATCGGCGTCGGAGAGATCAGGGAGATCGAGACCGGCCACACGCCGCTGCTGGACGGTTCGGCCTGGTGGGCGGCCCGGACAGCGATCGAGACCGTCCAGGCCCGCCAGGTGCGCGCCGTGCCGTCCGCACGCACCTGGATCGTCGGTGCCCCGGAGGAGGATGAGGGCATGCGCACCGCCATCGGCCTCGCCAATGCCTACGTCCTCGCCCGGGACGAGATCGTCGCGGGGATGACCGAGCGTGCGCGCCGGCTCACCTACGGACGCTGCCTGGGACGAACGCAGTCCGTGCTCGCCTCCGCCGAGGGGATCAGCCAGCCCGCGGTCTCACAGGCGCTGCACGGCGCAGGGGCGGCCGCGATCGTCGCCGGCTTCGAGACGTTGCGAGAGGGAGCCGGACGATGATCGTCACCGCGTTCGCCCTCCTCGGCATCGGCGCCGTCGACATCCTGCGGCAGTTCCTGCGCGGGGCCGCGCGCGGGATCGGGATGACTGTCGCCGCGATCTCGGTGCTCGTCGTCGGCATCCTCGGCGACGCCGTGCTCCCCGCGCTGACCGGGATCGTCCTCGCCGCCGCCTGGGCCTGGCTGCTGCCGGCGGGTGGGAGGCCTCGGCTGTCCTTCTGGCCCGCGGTGATCCTCACGGTCTTCTCCCTCATCGCGGTCGCCCTGCTGCCCGCGCGGGCGGAGGCCGGCGTCTTCGGCGCGGGCTGGCGTCCGAGCGCCCTCGTGGGCCAGGTCTCGTTCGATCTCACGATCCTCGCCCTCGGTGTCTTCGCGGTCATGCTCGAGACCGGCAACGTCGTCGTGCGCGCCGCCCTTCTCGGCGAGCAGACGCCGGAGCGCCCGGGGGCGAGCGCTCCGGCGGATCCTCGGGATGCGCAGGCGAGTCCCGAGGCGGCAGGGTCCGAGGTCGTGGGGCCCGAGGTCGTCGGGCAGGGAGCAGCCGCCGGCGCGACACCGGCCGGCGCAGACCGGGACGAGCCCGTCGACGTGCCTGTCGTCACCGAGCCTGTCGCTCCGTTTCGCGGCGGCCGGCTGATCGGCCCGCTCGAGCGCGTCCTCGTCCTCGTCCTGACTCTGGCCGGCGCCTATGCCCTGCTCGCGGCGATGCTCGCGGCGAAGGGGATCGTTCGCTTCCCCGAGATCTCCCGCGACGGCGCAGGAGGGACGAGGGCGGAGTACTTCCTGGTCGGGAGCCTCGTCAGCTGGGTCGTCGCCCTCGGCGGCGCGTTCCTGCTCCGGTGGGCGGTGCCCTGAGCGGTCGTCCACCGGCCACGGCGCGTTCCTTCGCCGCTGATAGCCTGGAAAGCGTGTCCAACCCTGAGCTGACGACCGCGGAGCCGGCGATCGATCCCACGTTCGAGAACGTGTGGGACGAGCTGGTCTGGCGCGGACTCGTCCACGTGTCGACCGACCAGGAGGCGCTGCGCGCCCTTCTCGCGGGGCCGGCGATCACGTATTACTGCGGGTTCGACCCCACCGCCCCCAGCCTGCACCTCGGCAATCTGGTGCAGCTGCTCACGATGCGCCGGCTGCAGCTGGCCGGGCATCGACCGCTCGGCCTCGTCGGCGGGTCGACCGGCCTCATCGGCGATCCTCGGCCGACGGCGGAGCGCACGCTGAACACGCCCGAGACCGTCGCCGAATGGGTAGGTCGCCTCCGCGGGCAGGTCGAGCGCTTCCTCAGCTTCGAGGGAGAGAACGCCGCGCGGATCGTGAACAACCTCGACTGGACGGCGCCGCTGAGCGCGATCGACTTCCTCCGCGAGGTCGGCAAGCACTTCCGTGTCGGCACGATGCTGAAGAAGGACGCCGTCGCGGCGCGCCTGAACTCCGACGCGGGGATCAGCTACACCGAGTTCAGCTACCAGATCCTGCAGAGCCTCGACTACCTCGAGCTCTACCGGCAGTACGGCTGTGTGCTTCAGACCGGCGGGTCCGACCAGTGGGGCAACCTCACCAGCGGCACCGACCTCATCCATCGCGTCGAGGGTGTCTCGGTGCATGCGATCGGCACGCCGCTGATCACCAACAGCGACGGGACCAAGTTCGGCAAGAGCGAGGGCAACGCCATCTGGCTCGACCCCGAGATGTGCAGCCCCTACCGGATGTACCAGTTCTGGCTCGGCACGGCGGACGCGGACGTGATCGACCGGCTCAAGGTGTTCACCTTCCTGACCCGCGCGGAGATCGAGGAGTATGCGGCCCTCGTCGAGGCGGAGCCGTTCCGGCGGGCGGCGCAGAGGCGACTCGCGCAGGAGGTCTGCACGACTGTGCACGGAGCGGAGGCGACAGCGGCGGTGATCGCCGCCTCCGAGGCGCTGTTCGGCCAGGGCGATCTGTCCGTGCTGGACCCCGAGACGCTGCGGAGCGCGCTCGAGGAGCTGCCGAACGCCCGGCTGGCGGCGGGCGGCCTCGTGGTCGACGCTCTCGTCAAGACGGGGCTGGTCTCGAGCCTGTCCGAGGCGCGGCGGGCGATCGGCCAGGGAGGCGTGTCGCTCGACGGGGTCCGTGTCGAAGACGAGGCGACGACCATCTCCCTCAGCCTTCCGGGCGGTGTCTCTGTGCTGCGGCGCGGCAAGAAGACGCTGGCCGGGATCCTGCCGGTGAGCTGATCCGGCCGGCCGGGGATCGGAGGAGGCAATGCCGTTCACGGTCAGCCATGCGGCGGTGGCACTTCCGTTCGCGCGGACCAGGGTCGTGCCGGCCGCGGTCGCCGTCGGCGCGATGACGCCGGACCTTCCGCTGTTCCTCCGCCTGAACGGCCCGCTCTACGGGGCCTCACACGACCTGCTGATGCTGCCGGCGACGATGATCGTCGCTTTCGGGCTGCTGCTCGTCTGGTGGCTGCTGCTCCGTCCCGCGGTCCGTGCCCTTGCGCCGGCTTGGCTCGCGACGCGTCTGCCGGACCGATGGGACGAGCGGGGACGGAGCGTCCTGCGTACCGCGATTCCCACAGCCGGAAGCGCGTGCTGGCTTGCACTCGCCCTCGCGGTGGGCGTCGTCAGCCATATCGTGTGGGACGCGTTCACCCACGAGGGGCGGTTCGGGTCGCTGCTCGTCCCGGCGCTCGGCGCGCTGTGGGGGCCGCTGCCCGGATACAGGTGGCTGCAGTACGGCACAGGCGCGCTGGGGCTCACGGTCCTCGCGGTCGGAGGGGTGCTCTGGCTGCGTGGCCGTCCTCCACGTCCGTTGTCGCGGCGGGCGACACGGCCGATCCGTGCGGGGTGGATGCTGGCGCTTCCTGCGCTGCTCGTGATCGCCTGGGTCATCGGGACCGTGATCTACGGGCCGCCCGATGCCGACTTCACCGTCCGCCATCTGGCGTATCGAGTGCTTCCGCCTGCGTGTGCGGTCTGGGCGGTGCTCACCCTGGTCCTGTGCGTCGTCGTGGCCCGGCCGGACAGGGCCGCCCACGACCCGATGCGCGGAGCGCGTGCGACACGCCCGGTCGAGGGCCCCGATTTGCCGGGGACTCCCGGATCCGCGTAGATTCTTACCCGTTCGCCCCAAAGGGTCGAGCGGAAGGCCGGAAGGCCTGGCTCCCTCAAGCAGCGAACACCCGCCCACCTCCTCGGAGGACAGGAATCGTCCTGGAAGGGCAGCCGTCCGCTAGGATCGTCGATTTGACAGACCTGCCGGGAGGGCTATGCTAGAGAAGTTGCCCCGCGAGGGGCAGTGATTCCGGTCTGGCCTCACGGTGCGTCGGTTTGACAGCCTGAGCGAGACGGATAAGATAGAGAAGTTGCCCTGAAGGGAAGGCTGAGAGGCCTGAACGCAGGAGCATCCGTTCCTTGAGAACTCAACAGCGTGCACTTGTCAAATGCCAAGTAACCTCGCCTCGGCTTCGGCTGGGGGAGATTCCTTTGGATCGAAGACCACTCTTTTTGGGTGGCATTGGATGAAGTCAGTTGATTTTGTCTCTTTGGTCAGTTTCGAACTCGCTGCGGCCTCGTTTTCCCGGGGTTGTATGCATTTTTTCTTTACGGAGAGTTTGATCCTGGCTCAGGATGAACGCTGGCGGCGTGCTTAACACATGCAAGTCGAACGATGAACCCTTAGCTTGCTTTGGGGGATTAGTGGCGAACGGGTGAGTAACACGTGAGCAACCTGCCCTTCACTCTGGGATAAGCGCTGGAAACGGCGTCTAATACTGGATATGAGACGCAACCGCATGGTTAGTGTTTGGAAAGATTTTTTGGTGGAGGATGGGCTCGCGGCCTATCAGCTTGTTGGTGAGGTAATGGCTCACCAAGGCGTCGACGGGTAGCCGGCCTGAGAGGGTGACCGGCCACACTGGGACTGAGACACGGCCCAGACTCCTACGGGAGGCAGCAGTGGGGAATATTGCACAATGGGCGGAAGCCTGATGCAGCAACGCCGCGTGAGGGATGACGGCCTTCGGGTTGTAAACCTCTTTTAGCAGGGAAGAAGCGTGAGTGACGGTACCTGCAGAAAAAGCGCCGGCTAACTACGTGCCAGCAGCCGCGGTAATACGTAGGGCGCAAGCGTTATCCGGAATTATTGGGCGTAAAGAGCTCGTAGGCGGTCTGTCGCGTCTGCTGTGAAATCCCGAGGCTCAACCTCGGGCCTGCAGTGGGTACGGGCAGACTAGAGTGCGGTAGGGGAGATTGGAATTCCTGGTGTAGCGGTGGAATGCGCAGATATCAGGAGGAACACCGATGGCGAAGGCAGATCTCTGGGCCGTAACTGACGCTGAGGAGCGAAAGGGTGGGGAGCAAACAGGCTTAGATACCCTGGTAGTCCACCCCGTAAACGTTGGGAACTAGTTGTGGGGTCCTTTCCACGGATTCCGTGACGCAGCTAACGCATTAAGTTCCCCGCCTGGGGAGTACGGCCGCAAGGCTAAAACTCAAAGGAATTGACGGGGACCCGCACAAGCGGCGGAGCATGCGGATTAATTCGATGCAACGCGAAGAACCTTACCAAGGCTTGACATACACGAGAACGGGCCAGAAATGGTCAACTCTTTGGACACTCGTGAACAGGTGGTGCATGGTTGTCGTCAGCTCGTGTCGTGAGATGTTGGGTTAAGTCCCGCAACGAGCGCAACCCTCGTTCTATGTTGCCAGCACGTTATGGTGGGAACTCATGGGATACTGCCGGGGTCAACTCGGAGGAAGGTGGGGATGACGTCAAATCATCATGCCCCTTATGTCTTGGGCTTCACGCATGCTACAATGGCCGGTACAAAGGGCTGCAATACCGTGAGGTGGAGCGAATCCCAAAAAGCCGGTCCCAGTTCGGATTGAGGTCTGCAACTCGACCTCATGAAGTCGGAGTCGCTAGTAATCGCAGATCAGCAACGCTGCGGTGAATACGTTCCCGGGTCTTGTACACACCGCCCGTCAAGTCATGAAAGTCGGTAACACCTGAAGCCGGTGGCCTAACCCTTGTGGAGGGAGCCGTCGAAGGTGGGATCGGTAATTAGGACTAAGTCGTAACAAGGTAGCCGTACCGGAAGGTGCGGCTGGATCACCTCCTTTCTAAGGAGCATCTGACACTTTCGGGTGTCCAGAACCCAGGTCGAATCCGAATGTGGTTCGCTGGGGCTCATGGGTGGAACGTTTGACATGGCATCAGCGCAGTTTGTTTCTCTGAGTACGCCGTTCGCGGTGGGAAAGGGGGGATGGGTGAGCGGGGTGTCTGCACGCTGTTGGGTCCTGAGGGACCGGATGTGAGTCCGTTCCTCTGGGCCTCTTGCTGTCTTCCTTTGTGGGAGGTGGGGAGGGGTGCCGCCCGTACTTTGAGAACTACACAGTGGACGCGAGCATCTTCGACATGGCCCTTTGGGGTTGTGTCGTTTTGATGATCTTAAAGATCATTAGTCAATTTCGAATTTTTCGATTCTTGATGAACTCATGTGATTTCAAGTCTTTAAGAGCAAACGGTGGATGCCTTGGCATCTGGAGCCGAAGAAGGACGTAGCAATCTGCGATAAGCCTCGGGGAACTGATAAGCGAGTTTTGATCCGAGGATGTCCGAATGGGGAAACCCCGCTGGGCGGCGTGCCGACCTAGTGACTCCCGCCTGAATATATAGGGCGGGTAGAGGGAACGTGGGGAAGTGAAACATCTCAGTACCCACAGGAAGAGAAAGCAACCGCGATTCCGTTAGTAGTGGCGAGCGAAACCGGATCAGGCTAAACCGGGTGTGTGTGATAGCCGGCAGGCGTTGCATGCTCGGGGTTGTGGGACATACCTGATTTTTCTGCCGAAGGATCGACGTGACAGAAGCGTATAGACGAACGGTCTTGAAAGGCCGGTCATAGAGGGTGCCAACCCCGTAGTCGAAATGCGTGTTCTGGCGTGGTGTGTATCCCAAGTAGCACGGGGCCCGAGAAATCCCGTGTGAATCTGTCAGGACCACCTGATAAGCCTAAATACTCCCAGATGACCGATAGCGGACAAGTACCGTGAGGGAAAGGTGAAAAGTACCCCGGGAGGGGAGTGAAATAGTACCTGAAACCGTTTGCTTACAAACCGTTGGAGCACCCCTGGTAGGTGTGACAGCGTGCCTTTTGAAGAATGAGCCTGCGAGTTAGTGATATGTGGCGAGGTTAACCCGTGTGGGGTAGCCGTAGCGAAAGCGAGTCTGAATAGGGCGTTTTAGTCGCATGTCCTAGACCCGAAGCGAAGTGATCTATCCATGGCCAGGCTGAAGCGACGGTAAGACGTCGTGGAGGGCCGAACCCACTTAGGTTGAAAACTGAGGGGATGAGCTGTGGATAGGGGTGAAAGGCCAATCAAACTTCGTGATAGCTGGTTCTCTCCGAAATGCATTTAGGTGCAGCGTTGCGTGTTTCTTGCCGGAGGTAGAGCTACTGGATGGCCGATGGGCCCTACAAGGTTACTGACGTCAGCCAAACTCCGAATGCCGGTAAGTGAGAGCGCAGCAGTGAGACTGTGGGGGATAAGCTTCATAGTCGAGAGGGAAACAACCCAGACCACCAACTAAGGTCCCTAAGCGCGTGCTAAGTGGGAAAGGATGTGGAGTTGCTCAGACAACCAGGAGGTTGGCTTAGAAGCAGCCACCCTTGAAAGAGTGCGTAATAGCTCACTGGTCAAGTGATTCCGCGCCGACAATGTAACGGGGCTCAAGCACGCCACCGAAGTTGTGGCATTGACATTATTGGTAGGCCTTCGTGGTCCAGCCGTGTTGATGGGTAGGAGAGCGTCGTGTGGCGAGTGAAGCGGCGGTGTGAACCAGCCGTGGACGCTACACGAGTGAGAATGCAGGCATGAGTAGCGAAAGACGTGTGAGAAACACGTCCTCCGGAAGACCAAGGGTTCCAGGGTCAAGCTAATCTTCCCTGGGTAAGTCGGGACCTAAGGCGAGGCCGACAGGCGTAGTCGATGGACAACGGGTTGATATTCCCGTACCGGCGAAGAACCGCCCAAGCTAATCCAGTGGTGCTAAGCGCCCAAACCAGTGCATCGTCACCTTCGGGTGGCACCGTGCTGGGGAGCGCGCGACCCCATGCTGGTGCGGCTAGCGTATTAACAGGTGTGACGCAGGAAGGTAGCCCAAGCCAGGCGATGGTTGTCCTGGTGCAAGTGCGTAGGCCGAACGGTAGGCAAATCCGCCGTTCATGCAGGCTGAGACACGATGCGGATGAAAAGTGGGTGATCCTATGCTGCCGAGAAAAGCATCGACGCGAGGTTCTAGCTGCCCGTACCCCAAACCGACTCAGGTGGTCAGGTAGAGAATACCAAGGAGATCGAGAGAATCGTGGTTAAGGAACTCGGCAAAATGCCCCCGTAACTTCGGGAGAAGGGGGGCCATCCACTTATTAGGATTTACTCCGAAAGGGTGTGGTGGCCGCAGAGACTAGTGGGTAGCGACTGTTTACTAAAAACAC
The DNA here is from genome assembly GCF_049800815.1 of Microbacterium sp. S308A+. Taxonomy (NCBI): domain Bacteria; kingdom Bacillati; phylum Actinomycetota; class Actinomycetes; order Micrococcales; family Microbacteriaceae; genus Microbacterium; species Microbacterium sp. S308A+. The sequence continues at coordinate 277,829 of NZ_JBNAFT010000004.1, forward strand.
AGGTCCGTGCCAAGTCGCAAGACGATGTATACGGACTGACGCCTGCCCGGTGCTGGAAGGTTAAGAGGACGGGTTAGCTTCGGCGAAGCTCAGAATTTAAGCCCCAGTAAACGGCGGTGGTAACTATAACCATCCTAAGGTAGCGAAATTCCTTGTCGGGTAAGTTCCGACCTGCACGAATGGCGTAACGACTTCCCAACTGTCTCAACCGCGAACTCGGCGAAATTGCATTACGAGTAAAGATGCTCGTTACGCGCAGCAGGACGGAAAGACCCCGTGACCTTTACTACAGCTTGGTATTGGTGTTCGGTGTGGCTTGTGTAGGATAGGTGGGAGACTTTGAAGCGTGGACGCCAGTTCATGTGGAGTCATTGTTGAAATACCACTCTGGTCACTCTGGATATCTAACTTCGAACCGTGATCCGGTTCAGGGACAGTGCCTGGTGGGTAGTTTAACTGGGGCGGTTGCCTCCCAAAGAGTAACGGAGGCGCCCAAAGGTTCCCTCAACCTGGTTGGCAATCAGGTGTCGAGTGTAAGTGCACAAGGGAGCTTGACTGTGAGACTGACAGGTCGAGCAGGGACGAAAGTCGGGACTAGTGATCCGGCAGTGGCTTGTGGAAGCGCTGTCGCTCAACGGATAAAAGGTACCTCGGGGATAACAGGCTGATCTTGCCCAAGAGTCCATATCGACGGCATGGTTTGGCACCTCGATGTCGGCTCGTCGCATCCTGGGGCTGGAGTAGGTCCCAAGGGTTGGGCTGTTCGCCCATTAAAGCGGTACGCGAGCTGGGTTTAGAACGTCGTGAGACAGTTCGGTCCCTATCCGCTGCGCGCGTAGGAAGTTTGAGAGGATCTGACCCTAGTACGAGAGGACCGGGTTGGACGAACCTCTGGTGTGCCAGTTGTTCCGCCAGGAGCACCGCTGGTTAGCTACGTTCGGGATGGATAACCGCTGAAAGCATCTAAGCGGGAAGCCGGCCTCAAGATGAGACTTCCATCACCTTCGGGTGGAGAGGCTCCCAGCCAGACTACTGGGTTGATAGGCCAGATGTGGAAGCACGGTAACGTGTGCAGCTGACTGGTACTAATAAGCCGATGACTTGATAACACACCGTTCTTGGTGCTTGCGTCCACTTTGTGGTTCTCGACGTATGGTCGGGAACCACACAACATCTTGTGTTGTGTGTATGACTGAAACGTCAATAGTGTTTCGGCGGCCATAGCGTGAGGGAAACGCCCGGTCACATTCCGAACCCGGAAGCTAAGCCTCACAGCGCCGATGGTACTGCAGGGGGGACCCTGTGGGAGAGTAGGACACCGCCGGACTCCCTTTACGGAATGGCCACCCAGAGATGGGTGGCCATTCTGCGTTAAC
>NZ_JBNAFT010000005.1:0-124504 GCF_049800815.1 Microbacterium sp. S308A+
GGAGCATCCGTTCCTTGAGAACTCAACAGCGTGCACTTGTCAAATGCCAAGTAACCTCGCCTCGGCTTCGGCTGGGGGAGATTCCTTTGGATCGAAGACCACTCTTTTTGGGTGGCATTGGATGAAGTCAGTTGATTTTGTCTCTTTGGTCAGTTTCGAACTCGCTGCGGCCTCGTTTTCCCGGGGTTGTATGCATTTTTTCTTTACGGAGAGTTTGATCCTGGCTCAGGATGAACGCTGGCGGCGTGCTTAACACATGCAAGTCGAACGATGAACCCTTAGCTTGCTTTGGGGGATTAGTGGCGAACGGGTGAGTAACACGTGAGCAACCTGCCCTTCACTCTGGGATAAGCGCTGGAAACGGCGTCTAATACTGGATATGAGACGCAACCGCATGGTTAGTGTTTGGAAAGATTTTTTGGTGGAGGATGGGCTCGCGGCCTATCAGCTTGTTGGTGAGGTAATGGCTCACCAAGGCGTCGACGGGTAGCCGGCCTGAGAGGGTGACCGGCCACACTGGGACTGAGACACGGCCCAGACTCCTACGGGAGGCAGCAGTGGGGAATATTGCACAATGGGCGGAAGCCTGATGCAGCAACGCCGCGTGAGGGATGACGGCCTTCGGGTTGTAAACCTCTTTTAGCAGGGAAGAAGCGTGAGTGACGGTACCTGCAGAAAAAGCGCCGGCTAACTACGTGCCAGCAGCCGCGGTAATACGTAGGGCGCAAGCGTTATCCGGAATTATTGGGCGTAAAGAGCTCGTAGGCGGTCTGTCGCGTCTGCTGTGAAATCCCGAGGCTCAACCTCGGGCCTGCAGTGGGTACGGGCAGACTAGAGTGCGGTAGGGGAGATTGGAATTCCTGGTGTAGCGGTGGAATGCGCAGATATCAGGAGGAACACCGATGGCGAAGGCAGATCTCTGGGCCGTAACTGACGCTGAGGAGCGAAAGGGTGGGGAGCAAACAGGCTTAGATACCCTGGTAGTCCACCCCGTAAACGTTGGGAACTAGTTGTGGGGTCCTTTCCACGGATTCCGTGACGCAGCTAACGCATTAAGTTCCCCGCCTGGGGAGTACGGCCGCAAGGCTAAAACTCAAAGGAATTGACGGGGACCCGCACAAGCGGCGGAGCATGCGGATTAATTCGATGCAACGCGAAGAACCTTACCAAGGCTTGACATACACGAGAACGGGCCAGAAATGGTCAACTCTTTGGACACTCGTGAACAGGTGGTGCATGGTTGTCGTCAGCTCGTGTCGTGAGATGTTGGGTTAAGTCCCGCAACGAGCGCAACCCTCGTTCTATGTTGCCAGCACGTTATGGTGGGAACTCATGGGATACTGCCGGGGTCAACTCGGAGGAAGGTGGGGATGACGTCAAATCATCATGCCCCTTATGTCTTGGGCTTCACGCATGCTACAATGGCCGGTACAAAGGGCTGCAATACCGTGAGGTGGAGCGAATCCCAAAAAGCCGGTCCCAGTTCGGATTGAGGTCTGCAACTCGACCTCATGAAGTCGGAGTCGCTAGTAATCGCAGATCAGCAACGCTGCGGTGAATACGTTCCCGGGTCTTGTACACACCGCCCGTCAAGTCATGAAAGTCGGTAACACCTGAAGCCGGTGGCCTAACCCTTGTGGAGGGAGCCGTCGAAGGTGGGATCGGTAATTAGGACTAAGTCGTAACAAGGTAGCCGTACCGGAAGGTGCGGCTGGATCACCTCCTTTCTAAGGAGCATCTGACACTTTCGGGTGTCCAGAACCCAGGTCGAATCCGAATGTGGTTCGCTGGGGCTCATGGGTGGAACGTTTGACATGGCATCAGCGCAGTTTGTTTCTCTGAGTACGCCGTTCGCGGTGGGAAAGGGGGGATGGGTGAGCGGGGTGTCTGCACGCTGTTGGGTCCTGAGGGACCGGATGTGAGTCCGTTCCTCTGGGCCTCTTGCTGTCTTCCTTTGTGGGAGGTGGGGAGGGGTGCCGCCCGTACTTTGAGAACTACACAGTGGACGCGAGCATCTTCGACATGGCCCTTTGGGGTTGTGTCGTTTTGATGATCTTAAAGATCATTAGTCAATTTCGAATTTTTCGATTCTTGATGAACTCATGTGATTTCAAGTCTTTAAGAGCAAACGGTGGATGCCTTGGCATCTGGAGCCGAAGAAGGACGTAGCAATCTGCGATAAGCCTCGGGGAACTGATAAGCGAGTTTTGATCCGAGGATGTCCGAATGGGGAAACCCCGCTGGGCGGCGTGCCGACCTAGTGACTCCCGCCTGAATATATAGGGCGGGTAGAGGGAACGTGGGGAAGTGAAACATCTCAGTACCCACAGGAAGAGAAAGCAACCGCGATTCCGTTAGTAGTGGCGAGCGAAACCGGATCAGGCTAAACCGGGTGTGTGTGATAGCCGGCAGGCGTTGCATGCTCGGGGTTGTGGGACATACCTGATTTTTCTGCCGAAGGATCGACGTGACAGAAGCGTATAGACGAACGGTCTTGAAAGGCCGGTCATAGAGGGTGCCAACCCCGTAGTCGAAATGCGTGTTCTGGCGTGGTGTGTATCCCAAGTAGCACGGGGCCCGAGAAATCCCGTGTGAATCTGTCAGGACCACCTGATAAGCCTAAATACTCCCAGATGACCGATAGCGGACAAGTACCGTGAGGGAAAGGTGAAAAGTACCCCGGGAGGGGAGTGAAATAGTACCTGAAACCGTTTGCTTACAAACCGTTGGAGCACCCCTGGTAGGTGTGACAGCGTGCCTTTTGAAGAATGAGCCTGCGAGTTAGTGATATGTGGCGAGGTTAACCCGTGTGGGGTAGCCGTAGCGAAAGCGAGTCTGAATAGGGCGTTTTAGTCGCATGTCCTAGACCCGAAGCGAAGTGATCTATCCATGGCCAGGCTGAAGCGACGGTAAGACGTCGTGGAGGGCCGAACCCACTTAGGTTGAAAACTGAGGGGATGAGCTGTGGATAGGGGTGAAAGGCCAATCAAACTTCGTGATAGCTGGTTCTCTCCGAAATGCATTTAGGTGCAGCGTTGCGTGTTTCTTGCCGGAGGTAGAGCTACTGGATGGCCGATGGGCCCTACAAGGTTACTGACGTCAGCCAAACTCCGAATGCCGGTAAGTGAGAGCGCAGCAGTGAGACTGTGGGGGATAAGCTTCATAGTCGAGAGGGAAACAACCCAGACCACCAACTAAGGTCCCTAAGCGCGTGCTAAGTGGGAAAGGATGTGGAGTTGCTCAGACAACCAGGAGGTTGGCTTAGAAGCAGCCACCCTTGAAAGAGTGCGTAATAGCTCACTGGTCAAGTGATTCCGCGCCGACAATGTAACGGGGCTCAAGCACGCCACCGAAGTTGTGGCATTGACATTATTGGTAGGCCTTCGTGGTCCAGCCGTGTTGATGGGTAGGAGAGCGTCGTGTGGCGAGTGAAGCGGCGGTGTGAACCAGCCGTGGACGCTACACGAGTGAGAATGCAGGCATGAGTAGCGAAAGACGTGTGAGAAACACGTCCTCCGGAAGACCAAGGGTTCCAGGGTCAAGCTAATCTTCCCTGGGTAAGTCGGGACCTAAGGCGAGGCCGACAGGCGTAGTCGATGGACAACGGGTTGATATTCCCGTACCGGCGAAGAACCGCCCAAGCTAATCCAGTGGTGCTAAGCGCCCAAACCAGTGCATCGTCACCTTCGGGTGGCACCGTGCTGGGGAGCGCGCGACCCCATGCTGGTGCGGCTAGCGTATTAACAGGTGTGACGCAGGAAGGTAGCCCAAGCCAGGCGATGGTTGTCCTGGTGCAAGTGCGTAGGCCGAACGGTAGGCAAATCCGCCGTTCATGCAGGCTGAGACACGATGCGGATGAAAAGTGGGTGATCCTATGCTGCCGAGAAAAGCATCGACGCGAGGTTCTAGCTGCCCGTACCCCAAACCGACTCAGGTGGTCAGGTAGAGAATACCAAGGAGATCGAGAGAATCGTGGTTAAGGAACTCGGCAAAATGCCCCCGTAACTTCGGGAGAAGGGGGGCCATCCACTTATTAGGATTTACTCCGAAAGGGTGTGGTGGCCGCAGAGACTAGTGGGTAGCGACTGTTTACTAAAAACACAGGTCCGTGCCAAGTCGCAAGACGATGTATACGGACTGACGCCTGCCCGGTGCTGGAAGGTTAAGAGGACGGGTTAGCTTCGGCGAAGCTCAGAATTTAAGCCCCAGTAAACGGCGGTGGTAACTATAACCATCCTAAGGTAGCGAAATTCCTTGTCGGGTAAGTTCCGACCTGCACGAATGGCGTAACGACTTCCCAACTGTCTCAACCGCGAACTCGGCGAAATTGCATTACGAGTAAAGATGCTCGTTACGCGCAGCAGGACGGAAAGACCCCGTGACCTTTACTACAGCTTGGTATTGGTGTTCGGTGTGGCTTGTGTAGGATAGGTGGGAGACTTTGAAGCGTGGACGCCAGTTCATGTGGAGTCATTGTTGAAATACCACTCTGGTCACTCTGGATATCTAACTTCGAACCGTGATCCGGTTCAGGGACAGTGCCTGGTGGGTAGTTTAACTGGGGCGGTTGCCTCCCAAAGAGTAACGGAGGCGCCCAAAGGTTCCCTCAACCTGGTTGGCAATCAGGTGTCGAGTGTAAGTGCACAAGGGAGCTTGACTGTGAGACTGACAGGTCGAGCAGGGACGAAAGTCGGGACTAGTGATCCGGCAGTGGCTTGTGGAAGCGCTGTCGCTCAACGGATAAAAGGTACCTCGGGGATAACAGGCTGATCTTGCCCAAGAGTCCATATCGACGGCATGGTTTGGCACCTCGATGTCGGCTCGTCGCATCCTGGGGCTGGAGTAGGTCCCAAGGGTTGGGCTGTTCGCCCATTAAAGCGGTACGCGAGCTGGGTTTAGAACGTCGTGAGACAGTTCGGTCCCTATCCGCTGCGCGCGTAGGAAGTTTGAGAGGATCTGACCCTAGTACGAGAGGACCGGGTTGGACGAACCTCTGGTGTGCCAGTTGTTCCGCCAGGAGCACCGCTGGTTAGCTACGTTCGGGATGGATAACCGCTGAAAGCATCTAAGCGGGAAGCCGGCCTCAAGATGAGACTTCCATCACCTTCGGGTGGAGAGGCTCCCAGCCAGACTACTGGGTTGATAGGCCAGATGTGGAAGCACGGTAACGTGTGCAGCTGACTGGTACTAATAAGCCGATGACTTGATAACACACCGTTCTTGGTGCTTGCGTCCACTTTGTGGTTCTCGACGTATGGTCGGGAACCACACAACATCTTGTGTTGTGTGTATGACTGAAACGTCAATAGTGTTTCGGCGGCCATAGCGTGAGGGAAACGCCCGGTCACATTCCGAACCCGGAAGCTAAGCCTCACAGCGCCGATGGTACTGCAGGGGGGACCCTGTGGGAGAGTAGGACACCGCCGGACTCCCTTTACGGAATGGCCACCCAGAGATGGGTGGCCATTCTGCGTTAACCGCGGGCGCAGCATCGACCTCCGCCGCTGCGCGGCGGGATTCTCTGCTCCGCCCTGCGGCATCGGATGCCTGTCGAGGTGGCGGGCCACCCGCCCGCTCACGTCGTCGCGAGGCGCGACGCGTCGGGCGCGTCACGGCGGGCGCGTCACGGCGTTCTGCGCCGGCGCCCGCCGGGCGTCGGCGGACCCCGTCTGAGCAGAGCTGGCGTATTCTATGAATGTGCATGTCGTCGTAAGCGCTTCTCCGGCGCGTCAGGAGGTCGTCGGCGCTCTCGTCGCCGGCTGCAGAGGCTGACTCCTCGACCGGTGACGGATCCCGTCGCCGGTGGCTCGTCTGTCTCTGGGCACCGCCTCGCCGCCGTGGATCTCATGATCCATGGTCATCTTCGCGGCATCACCGGATGCCGCCTCGCATCTCTCACGAAAGCACCGACATGCTCTCTGTCACCGAGCGCGAGATCCGCGCATCCTTCGTCAACGCCTCCCGCAAGGAGGCCTCGTCGCTGACCCTTCCGCCGTCGTTCGACGAGGTCGACTTCGGTCGGCTCGACTATCTCGGCTGGACCGATCCGAAGCTGCCCCGGCGTGCTTACGTCGTCGCCCCAGGACCGGAGGGTCCGATCGGGGTGCTCCTGCAACACGCCGAGCAGCGATTCCGCGCCAAGGTCCAGTGCTCCTGGTGCGAGGATGTCACGCTGCGCAACGACGTCCAGTTCTTCTCGGCGCGCAAGGCCGGTGCCGCCGGTCGCAACGGCGGGACGATCGGCACGCTTCTCTGCACGAACTTCGGCTGTTCCGCGAGCGTGCGGCGCCTTCCTCCTCTCGCCTACGAGGGATATGACCAGGAGGCGGCGCGGGATCTGCGGATCCTGCGGTTGCAGGAGCACGTGCAGGGGTTCATTCGCGAGCTCGGCTGACGACGCGCTGGGGCTCGTCTCACCCCGCCCGACGGACGCCGAGCCGGGGCACATCAGATCCTGGGCGTTCGAGGCGGCGGAGTGCGGCGATCCCCGTCGGCTCCGACCGCCTCGAACGCGGACGCCAGGCGGAGCAGCGCGCTGTCGTCGTAGGCGCGCCCGATGAAGGTCAGCCCGATCGGCATGCCGATGTCCGAGAGGAGGCCCATCGGCACGGTCACGCTGGGGATCCCGAGATGGCGCATGGCCAGGTTGCCGTTGGCGATCCAGGTGCCGTTGCGCCATCCCCGGTCGGCCGAGGTCTCGTTTCGGTCCATGTCGGCGGGGCCCACGTCGGCGACCGCGGGGAAGACCACGGCATCGAGGCCGATGCCGTCCATCCAGCCCTCGAGGTCGCGGCGCCGGGTCTCCTCGAGGCAGGCGAGTCCGGCGGGAAGCTCCGGCATGTCGGTCATCTCCGTTGCCGGGTGCGCGCGCACCCAGCCGGGGTACTCGGCGATGTCGTCGTCGAAGCCGGCGTAGCGGTCGGGGAGTGCGCCCTCGGGGTGGGGGAAGATCGTCGCCCCGTCGATCTCCGCGAGCGTGCGCAGCGCCGGATCGCCATTGGCCTGAAGGAAGTCCTCCCATGCCCAGGCGGAGAGGTCGACGATCTCGCGGCGGAGGAACTCGGGCGAGACGAGACCCCTGGTCGCGATGGTCGGCGCCCCCGGCCGGTCGCCCTCGTAGTTCGAGACGACGGGAAAGTCGACCTCGATGACCTCGGCGCCGGCGCGTTCCAGATCGGCGCGTGCGGCCTCCCAACGCGCGAGGACGGACGGGCGCGTCTCGATCCGTCGCCCGGTCGGCCCGCCGATGCCAGGACGCTCCGCCGTGCCCGCTTCGGGATCGGCGTTGACGTACATCCGTGGGACGCCGATCCGTCGTCCGGCGAGGACCTCGGCGCCGTGCGTGGCGTCGGGTGCTCCGAGCGCCGGGTAGGAGTCTGGGCGCACCGCCGAGGCGGTGGGCAGGCTGATCCACGGCTGGGCGCGCCAGAAGTCGCCGCGGGTGTCGGCGTCGTCGGCGACGATGACGTCGAGGACCTCCAGCAGGTCGGCCATGGTCCTGGTGTGCGGCACGACGACGTCCATCGTGGGGACGAGCGGCCAGTTCCCTCGCACGGAGATCACTCCGCGTGAGGGGGTGTACGCGCAGAGTGCGTTGTTGGTCGCGGGCCCCCGCCCGCTCGACCAGGTCTCCTCGGCGAGACCGAACGCGCCGAAGCTCGCCGCCGTGGCGGTGCCAGAGCCGTTGGAGGAGCCGGAGGCGAACGGCGCGGTGAGAAACGCGGCGTTGTACGGGCTCTCGGCGCGCCCGTAGACCCCGCGCTGCATGCCCCCGTTCGCCATGGGCGGCATGTTCGTGAGCCCGAGGCAGACGGCCCCTCCCGCGCGCAGCCGCTCGATCGTGAAGGCGTCGCGCTGGGCGACGAGCGCGGCAAAGGCCGGTGAGCCCGCGGCGGCGGTGAGCCCGCGGACGAGATAGCTGTCCTTGGCGGTGTAGGGGATCCCGTCGAGCGGGCCCCGTGTCGTATCCCGGGCACGGCGCTCGTCGGAGGCGGCCGCTTCGGAACGGGCCGCGGGGTTCCGCACGACGACGGCGTTCAGCGCCGTGGCGGTGTCGGGCTCGTCGTAGGCGTCGATCCGGGCGAGGTAGGCATCCACCAGTTCGACGGAGGTGGTCTCTCCGCTCTCGAGGGCCGTGCGGAGGCGCGCGATGGGGGCCTCGACGACATCGAACACGGTCATGCTCCGATCGGGGTCAGGGCGGGCTGCTGCTGCGTGATGCAGTGGATGCCCCCGCCGCGGTCGAAGAGCGGGCGGGCATCGACAGTCACCACGCGGCGACCGGGGTAGGCCTCGGCGAGGACGGACCGCGCTCGGGCGTCGGCCTGCGCATCGCCGAAGCCACAGGCCACGACGCCGTCGTTCGCCACGAGATGGTTGACGTAGCTCCAGTCCACGAACCCGTCGGCGTCGCGGAGGGTCGGAGGCGCGGGCAGCTCCACGATCTCGAAGCTCCGGCCCCCGGCATCGGTCTGGGCCGCGAGCTCCGCGCGCAGCGCGGCTGTCACCGCATGGTCGGGGTGCGCGGCGTCGGGCTGGGAGTGCAGCAGGACGCGTCCCGGGGACGGGATCGTCGCAACGATGTCGACGTGCCCGTTGGTGCCGAGGTCGTCGTAGTCCCGGGTGAGGCCGCGGGAGAGCCAGACCGCCTTCGAGGCGCCGATCGTCCTGCCCAGCTCCGCCTCCACCCTTGCCCGGTCGAGAAAGGGGTTGCGGCGCGGATCGAGCTGCACCGTCTCCGTCAGCAGCACGGTCCCCTCGCCGTCGACGTGGATGCCTCCGCCCTCGTTCACGAGCGTCGAGCTGACCAGCTCGGCGCCGGTCTCCGCGGCGACGATCCTGGCGTGCTCGGCCGCGCATCCCCACTCAGCCCAGTCGGGGGAGCCCCAGCCGTTGAAGACCCAGTCCACCGCCCCGAGCACACCGGGGCGCTCGGGGTCGAGCACGAAGGTCGGACCCGAGTCCCGCATCCAGAACTCGTCGACCGGCGCCTCGACGATCGTGATGTCCGAGGACAGCATCCGTCGGGCGCGGGTGAGCTCCGACGGGTCGACGAGGATCGACACGGGCTCGAACTCGGCGACGGCATGAGCCACCGCGGTCCAGGTCGCGTAGCCCTCGTCGCGGAGGACGTCGGTGTCGCCGAGGGTCAGGCCCTCCGCCGGGAACGCCATCCAGGTGCGGGCGTGCGGCGTGGTCTCGGACGGCATTCGCCAGGACATGCGATCTCCTCGTCGGCGCGACGTTCATTGTTGAACGCTCGATCAATAGGCGATAGGCTACCTAGCCATGAAGACCTCGTCAAGGGGAACGGGCCGGCGCATGGCCCCGGAGGCCCGCGAGCGGGCGATCAGGGAGGCTGCGATCGCCGTGGCGCGGGAGGACGGCATCGCCGGGCTCACGATGCGCACGATCGCCGCCCGTGCAGGGGTGACCCCGGCGCTCGTCGCCCACTACCGGCCGAGTATGGACGCCTTCGTCGCGGAGGTGTTCGGGGCGATCGTCTCCGCGGAGCGGGTCGAGGTGTTCGGTGCACTGGACGGCACGACCGGCATGCGGGAACGGCTCGCCGCGGTGGTGGAGACGCTGCTCGACCCGAGGCGGGACGACGTGACCCTGGTCTGGGTCCAGGCATGGGCCGCGGGCTTCCGCAACGAGGAGCTCGCCGCGCGGGTGCGAGACGAGATGGACGTGTGGCGTCAGGGCCTGGAGGCGGTGCTCGTCGAGGGCGCGGAGACGGGGGAGATCCCGCCGTCACAGATCGGCGTCGCCGCCTGGCTGCTGCTCGCGATGGTCGACGGGATGAACGCGCACTCGCTCGTGGGCTGGGCGCCCGATGACCGTGTCGCCCTCGCTCGCCGCATGCTCGCCGCTGCCCTCGACCACCGCTGACCCCATGGCGCTTCCGCTCCCGTCGCGATATCTGTCGCCATTCGCGGCGGGCAGCGACAGATATCGAGACGGGAGCAGCGAGCCGTGTCGAGCGAGCGCCCGTCCCGGCTCAGTCGTCCTGACCGCCGGGGGCTCGCAGGTAGGCGATGTGCGCGGCGTGCCGGGTCAGGTGGTTCTGCGAACGACGGACGAACAGCCAGGCGACTACGAGGATCGCGAACCAGACCGGGGTCACCAGGAGAGCGGTCAGCGTGTCCGGCTGGGTCGTGAGCGCCCAGAGCACGAACAGGAAGAACGCGAGGACGACGAAGACCATGACGATGCCGCCGGGCAGCTTGTAGGCCGAGGCCGCCGCGAGCTCGGGGCGCTTCCGGCGGTAGGCGAGGTAGCTCAGCAGGAAGATCGTCCAGACGAACATGAAGCAGACGGCGGACACGGTCGTCACCATGTCGAAGGCCGTGCCGATGTCCTTGCCCGCGTACAGCAGGACGACGCCGGACAGCAGCAGGATGCAGGAGAGGAAGAGCGCGTTCTGCGGCACCTTCCGCTTCGAGAGCCTGCCGAAGATCCGGGGCGCGTCGCCGTCCTGGGCGAGCCCGAAGACCATCCGCGAGGTCGAGTAGATCCCGGAGTTCGCGCTCGACATCGCCGAGGTGAGCACCACGAGGTTCACGACCACGGCCGCGATCCCGAGTCCGGCGAGCGCGAACATCGCGATGAAGGGGCTCTCGCCGGCCTTGTACTCGGTCCATGGCGTGACCGCCATCAGCACGACCAGCGCGCCGACGTAGAAGAGCATCACTCGGATCGGGATCGCGTTGATCGCCTTCGGGAGGTTGCGGCGCGGGTTCTTCGTCTCGGCGGCGGCGGTGCCCACGAGCTCGATGCCGACGAACGCGAACACGGCGATCTGGAACCCCGCGACGAAGCCCATGAACCCATGCGGGAACATCCCGCCGTGGTCCCAGAGGTTCGCGAAGCTCGCCTGGCCTGCGGGGTGCTGGAAACCGGTGAAGATGAGGTACAGGCCGGTGAGGATGAGCGCCACGATCGCCACGATCTTGATGAGCGCGAACCAGAACTCCACCTCGCCGAAGGCCGCCACGGTGGGCAGGTTCAAGGCGAGAAGGATCAGGATGACCAGCAGGCCCGGCACCCACAGCGGAATGCCGGGGATCAGCACCTGGGTGTAGCCCGCGATCGCGATCACGTCGGCGACCCCCGTGACCACCCAGCAGAACCAGTACGTCCAGCCGGTGAAGAAGCTGGCCCAGGGACCCAGAAGGTCACCGGCGAAGTCGCTGAAGGACTTGTACTTCAGGTTCGAGAGCAGCAGCTCTCCCATCGCCCGCATGACGAAGAACAGCATGAAGCCGATGATCATGTAGACGAAGATCACCGACGGCCCCGCGACCGAGATCGTCTTGCCGCTGCCCATGAACAGCCCCGTGCCGATCGCCCCGCCGATCGCGAGGAGCTGGATGTGCCGGTTGCTCAGCGCGCGCTGGAGATGCGCCTCGCCGGTCTCCCCGGCGATCCCGTCAGCCCCACCGCCGACTTTTCGAACATCGCTCATGTCGTTGTCCCCCCTCGTCTTCCTTGACCGTCGTCACTGTACTGCATCGTCGGCGCCACGCCGCCGCGCGAGCCGCCGGCGGGTCAGAGGCGGGTCGGGCCCGGAGCGGGCGGCGGGTCAGGCCCGGAGCAGCTCGACGCAGGCGGCCGTGTCGGAGACGACGATCTGCGGCGGATAGAGGGACATGACCCGCAACGCGGCGGCGTGGTTCTCGGGGGAGGAACCGGCGCAGGCGTCGGCGGCGACCGTGATCCGGCCGCCGGCGTCCGCTCCGGCGAGCGCCGTGGAGATCACGCAGCAGTCGGTGGAAACCCCGGCCAGGACGACGGGGGCGCCGCCGGTGGCCTCCTCGAGCTCCTGGCCCCACTTGCCGAAGGTCGGCCGGTCCAGCGTCGGGTGAGCGGAGAGCGTCTCGGCCTCGGGGACCAGGGCGAAGAGCGGGTCGTCGTCCGACTGGTCGGCGAAGGGCCAGGCGGCGAAGTAGTCGCCCCAGGACGTCGTCCGGTCGGCGGTCGGCAGCCAGCGCGTCACGAGCACGCGGCCGTCCGCCGCGTCGGCGAGGCGCCGGATGCGGGTGAGCGCGGCATCGAACAGCGGCGCTCCCCAGGGGGAGTCCGGTGCGGCGAAGATGTGCTGCGGGTCGATGACGACGAGCCAGGGCGGCGCTGTCGCCGTCGCGGTCATCGCTCCTCCTGCCGGCGGATCCGGCCCGCGCGGGCGAACCAGGCGACGACGAAGGAGAGCGCGAGGGCGAAGAAGACGCCGAGGTTCGCGTACGCCCATTCGCCGTCCTTGCCGCCGACGAGGAACAGCAGATAGCCCTGCCAGTTGTTCCACGGCGCCGCGTCGGCGAAGGTGTTCACCACGAAGCCCCAGCCGATCGCCGAGGCCCCCGCCATGGTGACGATCGAGGTCAGGTCCCAGGCACCGTAGCGTCCCCGGGGGTCGAACAGCGCCTCCTCGTCGTAGTCGCGGCGGCGGCGCAGGATGTCGGCGATGAGGATGCCCGCCCAGGACGCCATGGGCACGCCGAGCGTGATGAGGAACGACTGGAACGGCCCGATGAAGCTCGTCGCGAAGAAGACCACGAAGATCGTGCCCGCTGTGAGGATGACGCCGTCGACCGCCGCGGCGGCCGGCCGGGGGATGCGGATGCCGAGGCTCAGCAGGGTGAGCCCCGACGAGTAGATGCCGAGCACCGCCCCCGAGACGAGGGTGAGGATCGCGACGACGAGGAACGGGAAGAGCGCCCATGTCGGAAGGAGTGAGGCGAGCGCGCCGATCGGGTCGCCGCCGACCGCGGCGGCGAGCTGCTCGTCGGAGCCGGCCAGCAGCAGACCGAAGAACACCAGGACGACGGGGGCGACCGAGCCGCCGATCGTGTTCCAGGCGACGATCTGCGCGTCCGAGGCGGTGCGCCGCTGATACCGCGACCAGTCGGCGGCGATGTTGATCCAGCCCAGGCCGAACCCGGTCATGACCATCACGAGCGCGCCGATGGTCTGTGCGAAGGTGCCGTCCGGGCGGGAGAAGGCGGTCGTCCAATCGATGTGCTGGAAGGTGAGCACGAGGAACAGGAGCGTGAAGCCGCCGGTGAGCCAGGTGAGGATCGACTGCAGCCGCATGATCGTGTGATAGCCGAGGACCGAGGCCCCGACGATGAGGGCCGCGACGAGCACGGTCGCGATGACCTTGACCAGCACGTCGCCGTCCGCGCCGACCCAGCCCAGGGTATGCAGGACCGTGGTCGTGGCGAGGACGGCGGTGATCGCGAGCGAGGTCTCCCATCCGATGGAGGTGAGCCAGGAGACGACGCCGGGGACCTTCTGTCCCCGGACTCCGAATGCCGCGCGCGACAGCACCATCGTGGGCGCGGACCCGCGTTTCCCGGCGATCGCGATCAGGCCGCAGAGGAAGAACGAGACAGCGATCCCGACGACCGCGACCACCGTCGCCTGCCAGAGGGAGATCCCGAACCCGAGGAGGAACGAGCCGTACGACATCCCGAACACCGAGACGTTCGCCGCGAACCACGGCCAGAAGAGATCGCGCGGACGGGCGGTGCGGTCGGACTCGGGGATGATCTCGATCCCCGCGCGTTCGATCAGGGCGGGCGTCGCCGGGCCCGGGGTCTCGGACGTCTGCGTCATGGGTGCCTCCGGAGAAGGGACGAGGAGCCGCCGTCATGGCGGTTGGCTCCATCCTGGCACCGGCGGGGCCGGGACGGGCGATGGATCGCCTCGCCGTCTCCCGCTGCGGCCTTTCACCCGGCTGAGGATCTGACGGATGGCGGGGAGCCGTGTGCCGGATCCTCTGCCATTCGGGGAACCCTCATGCATCCGTCGCGGGGCAGACGCCGGCGGAGGGGTCGCGCGGGGTGGAGACGACGAGGTCAGACGGCGAAGAAGGAACGGGCGACGCGTGAGAGGTCGTGCAGGTCGCTGACCCCCGCGAGCTCCCGTGCCGAGTGCATCGAGAGGATCGGGATGCCCACGTCGACCGTGCGGATCCCGAGCCGGGTGGCGGTGATCGGCCCGATCGTCGAACCGCAGGGCACGCCGTTGTTCGAGACGAACTCCTGCGACGAGACTCCCGCCGCCTCGCACCATGCGTGCCAGGCGGCGGCGCCGACGGCGTCGGTCGCATAGCGCTGGTTGGCGTTGATCTTGAGGATCGGTCCCGAGCCCAGCACCGGCTGCACGACGGGATCGTGCTTGCCCGCATAGTTGGGGTGCACCGAGTGGCCGACGTCGCTGGAGAGGCACCAGGACGCGGCGTAGGCGCGGCGGAGGTCCGTGGCGTCGCCGCCGAGCCCCGCCGTGATGCGCTCCAGCACGTCCGCCAGGATCGGGCCCGCGGCGCCGGAGCGGGAGCCGGAGCCCAGCTCCTCATGGTCGAACGCGGCGAGCACCGGGATCCGGTCGCCCTCGAACGGCTGCTCGGCGAGCTCGGTGAGCGCGATGACCCCGGCGTGGACCGAGGCGAGGTCGTCCAGGCGGCCGCTCGCGAAGAACGCGTCGTCCTTGCCGAAGACCGCGCCCTGGGCGGTGTCGGCGACCACGGCGTCGAAGCCGCGGATCGCACGCGGGTCGACGCCCGCTGCGTCCGCGAGCTCGGCGAGGAGGTCCGCGTCGGCGGGGTCGCCGAGCCCCCACACCGGCTGCGTCTCGTACTGCTTGTCGAGGCTGAGGCCGTTGTTCGCGCCGCGATCGAGGTGGATCGCGAGCTGGGGGAGGCGAAGCAGCGGGCCGGTGGCGGCGAGCGCGACCCGTCCGTCGGCGAGCACGAGGCGGCCGGCGAGACGCAGCTCGCGGTCGAGCCACGAGTTCAGCAGTGGACCGCCGTACACCTCGACCCCGGCCTGCAGCCACCCCTTGGCCCCCGTGGTCGGCTGCGGCTTGAGCTTGAACCCGGGGGAGTCCGTGTGCGCGCCGAGGATGTGGAAGGGCGTGGTCGGGGCGGCGCCCGCGGGGACGGCCCAGGCGATCGCCGCGCCGTCGCGCACGACCACGAACCGCCCTCCCGCCTGTGTCGGCCAGGCCGCGGCCTCGTCGAGCCGGGTGAACCCGACGGCCTCGAGCCGACGGGCGACCTCCTCCGCGGCGTGGTAGCTCGACGGCGACGCCGTCACGAAGTCGGCAAGGTCCTCGGCGTGGGCGAGAGCGGCGGACGAGGGGGTCATCGAGAAAGGCCTTCCTGGCGACGGCGGGCACGGCTCCTTCGATCGTAGTCGGCGGAGTGCTTCGCCCATCCGGCAGGTCTCCCTGCCCGCACTTTCATTCTACCGGCGACCCGGGGGCTTGCGGCAAGGTCCCCTCCGCCCGTCAGAATGGGTGACTTCGCCGTGAGACCGGAGCCTTGATGTCACCTGATCAGAGCACGAATCCGTCCGTAGAGAACCCTGCCGCCTCGCCCTCGTCCGCCGCCCCTGCCGGGGTCGCATCGCCACCGTGGACCGCCCCGACGCCGACCCCCGCCGATTCCTCGATCTTCGCCCTGCCCACCGGCCTCGCCCGCAAGGCGGATCCGGCGGCGATCGCCGCGGACGAGGCCCGCCTTCAAGCGATCTCCGCCGCGCTGGCCACGGAGATCGACGCGCTCGGCGTCCGCATCGAGGAGCTGAGCGCCCAGTACGCCCGCCTCGGCCAGGAAGCCCTGGATCGCGACCTCGCCCTCCACCGCGCCACCGCCCGCCGTCAGGTGCTGCGGAGGTTCGGCGCCGACCTGTGCCTCGGCCGGATGGTCGGCCGCGACGATCCGGAGCCGGTGTACATCGGCCGGATCGGCCTGACCGCCCCCGACGGACGCCGGCTCCTCGTGGACTGGCGGGCGCCCGCCGCGGAGCCCTTCTTCGGCGCCACGCACGCCGACCCGCACGGGCTGGTCAGCCGCCGCCGCTACCGCTGGACCGATCGGCGTGTGACCGACTACTGGGACGAGGTCTTCGATGCCGATGCCCTGCGCGCGGCCGAGGCGGCCCACGCCGCGCTCGACGAGCAGTCCGCCTTCATCGCCAGCCTGGGGGCGAGCCGGTCGGCCCGGATGCGGGACGTGCTGAGCACGATCCAGGCGGACCAGGACGCGATCGTCCGCGCCTCGGCTCGGGGTGCGCTCGTGGTGGACGGCGGCCCGGGGACGGGCAAGACCGTCGTGGCGCTCCACCGTGCCGCTTATCTCATGCACGCGGAGCCCCGGCTCGGCCCAGGCGGCGGCGGGATGCTCTTCGTCGGCCCGCATCGCCCCTACCTCGCCTATGTCGAGGACGTGCTGCCGAGCCTGGGCGAGGACAGCGTGCGCGTCTGCACGCTCCCCGATCTCGTGCCGGAGGGACGCGACGGCGACGAGATGCCCGTCGAGACGGACCCCGAGGTCCTGAGGCTGAAGTCAGGAGGGCGCCTGCTCGACGCGGTGACCGCCGCGGTGCGCTACCACGAGCAGCCGCCGGAGACGCCGCTGCGCGTGGAGACGCCCTGGCGCGACCTGCGGGTGACGGCGGAGGACTGGGCCGACGCTTTCGACGCGGCCGAGTCCGGCACGCCCCACAACGAGGCGCGCGACGTCGTGTGGGACGCGCTGATCGGCGGGCTCGTCGAGGCATACGCGGACGACGACCTCCCCCCGCGGCAGCTCGACAGGGCCCTGCGGCAGAGCGGCGCTCTGCAGCGCGTGTTCGCCCGTGCCTGGCCGGTGCTGGACCCGGCCGGCGTCGTGGCCGACCTCTGGTCGGTCCCCGCGTACCTCCGCCTCTGCGCGCGCTGGCTCACGGAGGCAGAGCGCTCGGCGCTTCAGCGGACGGATCCCCGCGCCTGGACGCGGTCGGATCTCCCCTTCCTCGACGCCGCCCGCGACCTCATCGGCGACCCGTCCGCGCCGTCGTCCCGGCGGCGCGAGGAGGCGGTCACCGCGGAGGAGCGGGAGTACCGCGAGCGCGTGATCGACGAGCTCCTCGCCGCCGACGACGACCTCGAGAGCGCCGTGACCGGGTACTTCCGCGGGCCGGACGGCGAGGGCATGCGCGACGTGCTGCTGACCGAGGCCGCGCAGCTGCGGACGGCCCCGGACGCGCTCGCCGGGCCCTTCGCCCACCTGATCGTCGACGAGGCGCAGGAGCTGACCGACGCCGAGTGGCGCATGCTGCTGCGGCGGGTGCCGTCGCGCAGCCTCACGATCGTCGGCGACCGGGCGCAGGCCAGGCACGGGTTCCGTGAGAGCTGGCGTGAGCGTCTGGAGCGGATCGGGCTGAAGGACGTCCGCGAGACGACGCTGAGCATCAACTACCGGACCCCCGAGGAGGTGATGCAGGCTGCCGAGCCGGTGATCCGGGCCGTCCTTCCGGACGCCAACGTCCCGACGTCGGTCCGGCGCGGCGGCATCCCCGTCCGTCACGCCGCGACGGCGGAGCAGGACGCGATCCTGAGCGACTGGCTGTCCCGCGCCGACGAGGGGATCGCGTGTGTGATCGGCGGCGAGCCGTATCCGCATCCGCGGGTCCGTTCGCTCACACCGCAGACCGCGAAAGGGCTGGAGTTCGACCTCGTCGTTCTCGCGGACCCTGCCTCGTTCGGCGAGGGCGTGGAAGGAGCCGTCGACCACTATGTCGCGATGACGAGGGCCACCAGGGAGCTGGTGGTCCTCGACCGGTGAGGCGTACACGCCGGTCGGCGGCCCGACGATGGTCGGGAGCGAGCGGCCGGACGGAGGTCTCAGCCGGCGACGGCGCGCACGTGGCGCCAGGCCGGGCCTGCGAGGCGGGCGGAGAGCGCGGCGAAGTCCGTGACGCTGCGTCCGCCCGGCCAGTCCTCGGGCAGGAGCGAGGAAGGCAGCCCCGGATCGACGTACGGCAGCACGCGCCAGGCGTCGATGAGGCGCACGTAGTCCGCGAACGCGCGGGCGTCCCCGACGACCTCCGGGCCGGTGGCCCCTGCGGCCTCGGAGGGCAGGGAGGAGGCACCGCGAGACGGCTCCGTCTGCGAGCGGGCGAGGATCGGCGCGATCGCCGCCTGGAACCTCTCGTGCTCCTGGCGGAGCGCGTCGAGATCCCACCACGATCGCACGGCGGCGGGAAGGTCGGCGTCCATCGCGGCGCGGCGGAAGAGGGCCGTGAACGGGCGCGCGCCGAGCTGGTCCACGATCGACTGCGCCTCGTCGCCGAGATGGTCGGGGCAGATCCACAGCGCGGGGGAGACCATCCCGCATCCGATCCAGCGCAGTCTGCGGCGGAGCTGATGGCGCAGGTCGCGCCGGCTCTCCGGGACGGAGAAGGAGATGAGGCACCAGCCCTCTTCCAGCCGCATCTGCCTGACGGCGAAGATCCGTCGGTCGCCTCGTGCGAGCATCGGGAGGGCGGAGGGGACGAGCGCGTACCCGGTGCCCTGCCGTTGCTCGGCGCGGAGGAGCCCGTGCTGCTTCACGCGGGCGAGGGCGGTGCGCGTCCGGGTGGCGGGGACTCCGGTGTCCGCCATCAGCCGGACGAGGGTCGCCGTGGAGGACCAGCCGCCGAGCCTGCGGAGATACAGGCCGACGAGGGTGCGCAGGGTCGAGACGGCGCTGCCGGGGCGCGCATCGATGTCGTCCAGGAGGGCGTCGGACGGTGTCGGCAGCGTGTCGGGCGACGTGAGCGGCGCGGCGGAGGCGAGTCTCACGGCCGTGGCGACGTCGACAGGGGCCGTGCTCATGCGGCGAGCGCGTCGCGGACGGCGAGGATCCCGCGCAGCGTCTCGTCGTGCGAGGTGCTGAGCGGCGAGAGCCCGAGGCGGATCCCGTCCGGGAATCGGAAGTCGGGGATCACGCCGTCGGCCCAGAGCCGTGCGGTGACCGCGCGGAAGTCCGGATGGCCGATCGTCACGTGGCCTCCCCGGCGCTCCGCGTCGCGCGGGGTCAGCAGCCGCACGCCGAGCGGGGCGAGGAGAGCATCGTACGCCCGCACGACGAAGCCGGTGAGCGAGACGGACTTCCTGCGGACGGCCTCGATCCCGGCGTCGGCGATGAGGTCGAGCATGCCCTGCATCGCCAGCATCGACAGCACGGGCGGGGTGCCGCTGAGCAGTTGACGGATCCCGGCGGCCGGCGCGTACTCCGGGCCCATTGCGAAGACGTCGGCGGCGCTCCACCATCCCTGGATCGGCTGGCGGAGCGTCGCCTGGAGCCCCGCGCGGACGTAGCCGAAGGCGGGGGATCCCGGCCCTCCGTTGAGGTACTTGTACGTGCAGCCCACCGCGAGGTCCGCTCCGCAGGCGTCCAGGGCGAGCGGGACGACGCCGACCGAGTGGCAGAGGTCCCAGAGCACCAGGGCGCCGGCGGCGTGCGCCGTGGCGGTGATCCGGGCCATGTCCGCGAGCGCGCCGGAGCGGTAGTCGACGTGACTGAGCACGACGAGCGCCGTGCGTTCGCTCAGCACGTCGCGCAGGTCGTCGGCGGTGACGCCGTGGACGGGATCGGGCTCGACCCGCCGCACCGTGGCGCCGGCCTCGGCCGCCGCGCCGTCGGCGATGAACCGGTCGGTGGGGAAGTTGCCCGTCTCGATCACGATCTCGGTGCGGGCCGGATCGTGCGCGAGGGCCGCGCGGATGAGCTTGTACAGCAGCACGCTCGTCGAGTCGGCGACGATCGTCTGCCCGGCGGCGGCGCCGAGCGTCACCGCGCCGATGCGGTCGCCCAGGCGCATCGGCAGATCCATCCACTGCTCGTCCCAGGAACGGATGAGCCGCGTCCCCCAGTCCTCGCGCACGAACGCCGCGATCCGCTCCGGCATCGTGGCGAGCGGACGGCCGAGGGAGTTTCCGTCAAGGTAGGCCTCGACGCCCGGCGCCTCGGCGAACGCGGACAGATGGCGGGCGAGCGGATCGGCGGCGTCGAGGCGCCGGGCCTCGTCGCGCAGTGTCTCGGCGGAGGCGAGGGCCGGGACAGTGGCCGGGGCGTCAGAGGTCATCGGGGGCTCCTTCGGTGTCGGCGTCGGTGTCGGTGCGGCTCAGGCGTCGTGCGCGGGCGGGATCGCCTCCTGGCGCGAGCAGGAGCACGGCGTCGGCGGCGAGAGGGTCGGCGGGAGCGAGCGTGCGCAGCAGCGCTGTGCCCTCCACGCCGGCTTCACTCAGGGCGTCGAGCTCCTGGGTGCTGAGGTCGACCGGGATGTCCCCGTTGCCCATGTCGGTCCCGTAACGCACCGATCCGCCGGCGGCGTGGAAGCGACGGACGTTGTCGAGAGCGGCGCGGCGCGCCTCGCCCTCGTGGACCGCGAGGGTGGAGATCCATTCGATCTGCGTCGCGTGCACGGCGATCTCCTCGTCCGAGAGCCGTTCCGAGAACGGCGCATGGGCCAGCAGGTCCGCTCCGGCGCGGACCGCGCGCATGGCCTCGCCCCTGCCCTCGGCGTGCACGATCGCCGGGAGGCCCGCGGCGTGGGCGAGGCGGACGATCGTCCGCAGGAGCTCGTCGTCGAACACTGGGCCGGCGGTGCTGTTGGCGGCGACCTTGATCGCCGAGGCGCCCGCGGCGGCCATCTCGGCGACGGCGGCTGCCGCGGCCTCCGCGTCCGCGATCTCGCGCACGGATCCTGGGGGCGCCCAGGCGCGGTCGCTCGGATATCCGCCGGGCGGGGTGAGGAAGGCACCGGCGTAGGAGACGTCGCGACCGGCGGCGAGCGCCCGGATCCGATCCGGGGCAGCGCCGAGGTCGATGACATGGCCGAGCCGGCTCCCCTCCAGCGCCGCGGCGTCGACGAGCTCGAGGTGCACGTGATGGTCGGTCGGCAAGCCCAAGACCACGCCGTCGACCCGCGGGGTGCCGGAAGGGGCGGGCAGGGGGTCGAGCCGGAGTGCGCCGTCGTTCCGCCGGACCAGCTGGCCGTCGCGGATCCGCTCCCCGTCGAAGAACGAGACGGCCACGGCGGTGCACGCCGGGCCGGCGCCGTGCACGGCCTCGCGTGTCGGGGCGCCGGTCACTGTCCGATCTCCGTGCGCACGGCGTACAGCTCGGGGAAGAAGGTGAGGTCGAGCGCACGCTGGAGGAAGTCGACGCCGCTGGACCCGCCGGTGCCGGTCTTGCGGCCGATGGTCCTGGTCACCGTGCGCAGATGGCGGAAGCGCCAGAGCTGGAAGTTGTCCTCGACGTCGACGAGCTCCTCGCACGCCTCGTACAGCTCCCAGTGCCGATGCGGGTCCTCGTACACCTCGCGGAGCACGGGGACGAGGCCCTCGTGCATCCGATAGGGCTCGCGCACGTCGCGGTCGAGGATCTCTGCCGGCACGGGAAGATCACGTCGTGCGACGAGGCGCAGGAACTCGTCATAGAGCGTCGGGCGCTCCCACTCGGCGGTCAAGAGGGCGAGGTCGTCGGGCTGTGCGCGGAACACGCCCAGCATCCGCTCGTTCTTGTTGCCGAGCGCGAACTCCACCGCTCGGTACTGCACGGACTGGAATCCCGAGGAGTTGCCGAGCGCTCCGCGGAACTGCGCGTACTCGGTGGGGGTGAGCGTCGCCAGGACCGACCACTGCTGGGTCAGCACCTCCTGGATGTGCTTGACGCGGGCGATGTGCTTGAGCGCCGCACGCAGGTCGTCCTCCGCGAGACGGCTCCGTGCGGTGCCGAGCTCGTGCAGCACGAGCTTGAGCCAAAGCTCCGTCGTCTGGTGCTGGATGATGAACAGCAGCTCGTCGTGGTGCTCGGGGACGCTCACCGGATGCTGCGCCGACAGCAGGCGGTCGAGCTCGAGGTAGGAGCTGTAGGTCATCCGATCGCGGAGGTCGGTGACGATCCCCTCCTCGAGCGAGCGCTCGTTCCCGTGCGCGGCCATCCGTCCTCCTCGTCGTCGCGGTGTCGTGGCGGTGCCTCGAACATATCTCAACCATGGCGGTCGTCACGATAGTGAGATATACCTCAGGTCGCGGACAGGTTCGGAGCGGCGGGCGGGGGTAGACTCGTGGCCGGGCGATGCCACCCGTGCCGCGCCCTTCCGATCCGGCTCCCCGAGCCGACACCCAGCACGCCCTGAGGGGCGCGGACGCAGAGGCGGTGAGCGCGATGGCAGGTGATAGTACCGGCGCCGCCGTGCTGCGACGCCGTCCTGCCGCGCCCGGGGAGTCGCCCCGCGCGTAGCCTGCACCGAGGGATCTCCTCGACGTGCGAAGACGATCCGTCGTTTCCGGCCCGGTGGCGCCCTCCCTGGACGAGAACGGATATCGCGCGGCCGGACGGTCGCGCGCGCGAGGACGGATCGAAGAGATGGCCCTTATCGACAACGGCGTGTACGTCGCCGGCCGCCGGGTGGACGCGCCCGTGAACCTGGACGACACCTACCGCATCATGGACGCCCATGCCGGGCTCGCCTGGATTGGCCTGTATCGGCCGAGCCGTGAGGAGATCACCTCGGTCGCCGAGGAGTTCGGCCTGCATCCGCTCGCCGTGGAGGACGCATTGAGCGGGCACCAGCGCTCGAAGCTGGAGCGCTACGGCGACACGCTCTTCGCCGTGCTGCGGCCGGCACGCTACCGCGACGAGCAGGAGCATGTCGAGATCGGCGAGCTCCACCTCTTCGTCGGGCCCGACTTCGTGGTCACGATCCGTCACGCGGAGTCGCCGGACCTGGCGGCCGTGCGCCGGCGGATGGAGGCGAACCCCGAGCTGCTGGCGATGGGGCCGGAGGCGGTGCTCTACGCGATCCTGGACGAGGTCGTGGACGAGTACGAGCCGGTCGTGGCCGGCCTCGAGAACGACATCGACGAGATCGAGGACCAGCTCTTCGGCGACAGCGACGACGACGCGCTCTCGCGTCGCATCTACACCCTCTCCCGAGAGGTCATCGACCTGCAGCGCGCCGTGCACCCCCTCGCCGCGATGCTGGAGTCGCTGCGGCGGGGGTCGGAGAAGTACAACGTGGACGTCGAGCTCCGGCGCTCCCTGCGCGACGTGCTCGACCACGTCCTGCGCATCGACGAGCGCGTCGTCTCGTTCCGCGCGATCCTGGAGAACGCGCTGACCGTGCAGTCGGCGCTCGTCGCGCGGCGGCAGGCGGATGCGAGCCTCGCGCAGAACGACGAGATCAAGAAGATCTCGTCGTGGGCGGCGATCATCTTCGCGCCCACGCTGGTGGGCACGATCTACGGGATGAACTTCGACGACATGCCCGAACTGCATCTGCCCTTCGGCTACCCGGCCGCGCTTCTGGCGATGCTCGGCTTCGCCGTCGGGCTGTTCGGGATCTTCAAGTACAAGAAGTGGCTCTGAGCCCGACGCGTCGCACGCTCAGCGCGAAGGGGACCCGCCGAGGACGACCCCTTCGCGACGGGGGTCGGCGCCCCCGAGCCATCCGGAGTCGCCCGAGCGGATGATCGCAGAGGCACCCGAGGTCTGGGCGGTCGTCGAGACGGTGTGGCCTCTCGCGATGAGCTCGGCGATCACCGCCTGCCCCGCCGGGCCGGCGACGAGCGGATGCTCGCCCCCGACGCCGGTGGTGGGCGTGTTCCCGGCGCCGAAGTTCACCATCGAGATGGCCTGCTGCGGGTCCATCCCCCAGTCGGTCATCCCGACGATCGCCTTCACCACGTACTGGATGATCACGGAGCCGCCGGGGGAGCCGACCGCCCCGATCACCCGATCGCGCGCGCCGTCCGCGGTGAGATCGAAGAGCAGGGTCGGCGACATCGAGCTGCGCGGGCGCTTCCCGCCCTCCAGCCGGTTGGCCACGGGAGTGCCTGCCTCGTCCGTCGGCGTCGCGGAGAAGTCGGTCAGCTCGTTGTTGAGGATGATGCCGGTGTCGGTCATGTGGTAGCTGCCGAAGGCGGACTCGATCGTCGTGGTCATCGCGGCGACGTTGCCGAAGCGGTCGGCCACGGTGATGTGGCTCGTGCCGTGCTCCGGCGTGTCCGCGTTCCCGCCGATCCCGGGGAAGTCACCGGGCCGGGCCGTGCCCATCGAGTGTTCCCGGTCGATGAGGGCGGCGCGCGAGGAGAGGTAGGACGGAGCCAGGAGCGCGTCGGACGAGCCGCCGGGAAGCGGCACGAAGTCGGGGTCGGCGACGTAGGCGTTGCGGTCGGCGTAGGCGAGACGCTCGGCCTCGCTGACGAGGTGGATCGCCTGCGAACGGGGGATGCCGCCGTCCGTCGTCTTGTCGGCGGGACCGAGATCCGAGAGGTCGAAGGACGCCAGGATCCCCAGCGTCTGCGCGACGGCGATGCCGCCGGACGAGGGCGGCGGCATGCTGCAGAGCCCGCGATCCCGGTACCGTTCGCAGAGCGGATCGCGTTCGACGGCCCGGTAGGAGGCGAGATCGTCGAGCGTCATCTTTCCCGGCGTGCGCTCGCCCGACGGCGCGGTGACGCTGTCGACGATGCTCTGCGCGATGTCGCCGGTGTAGAACGCATCTGCGCCCTCCTTCGCGATCGCCGACAGCGTCGCGGCGTAGGCGGGGTTCTTCAGCAGCGTGCCGGCGGGCTGGGGTTCCCCGTCCTCGGTGAGGAGGTAGCGGCTCATCTCCGCGTCGAGGAGGACGCTCTGACGCTCCGCGTCGATGGCGCCGGCCAGACGGGGGCTGATCCGGAATCCGTCCTCGGCCAGCCCGATCGCGGGAGAGAAGCCCTCGGCCCAGGGCTTCTTCCCGTACGCGCCGTGCACCGCCTCCAGGAGCCGCAGCGTCCCCGGCACGCCGATCGCGCGTCCCGAGGCGCGGGCAGACGGGAGCGGCTCCTGCTGCGCGGTGTCGGCGATCCAGCGGAGATCGTTCTCTGTCGCGGCGGCGGGCGCCGTCTCCCGTCCGTCATAGGCGGTGACGGCTCCGCTCGCGGCGTCGTAGTAGAGGGCGAAGGCCCCTCCGCCGATCCCCGAGGACTGCGGCTCGACGAGGCCGAGCACCATCTGCGCCGCGACGAGGGCATCGGCCGCGGTGCCGCCGTCCTGAAGGACCTGGCATGCCGTCGCGCTCGCCACGGGGTTCGCCGTGACGGCGACATAGTCCTGCACAGCGGCCGCCCTTATGCCGGAGCGATAACCGGAGGACTGCTCGGGGGCGGTCGAGGCGTCGGCGTCACTGGAGGCGGGCGCGGAGGGGGCTGCCGTCCCGATCTCGGACGGCACGGCGCACGACCCGGCGCCCGCGGTCGGCGGCGTCGAGTCGTCCGTTCCGCCCGTGCAGCCGACGAGGAGGGCGGGCAGAGCCAGGACGGCCACACCGGCGGCGACCAGCGGGCGAGCGGAACGGAAGGCCATGGATGTTTTCTCCCTCTGCGGTGGTGTTCGTCGAATCCGGGTCCAGCCGCGGCCATGCTGACTCATCGCCTCATCGTGGTCCTGGCTCATGTCGGACCGTGACCAAACCGTTGCCGCGCGGTCCCGGGATTCCGCGCTCCCGAGCGGGTGGCCCGCTCGGGGCGGACGCAGAGGAGGAGGCCGGTCTCCGTCACGGTGCGCGTTCCTCGCGAGGGATGCCGCGGAACGAGGCGGGGCCGGGCGGGCCGCCTCAGGCCGAGTGCCGAGGCGGCCCGCAGGGGAGTCGAGGCGGCCCGAGGGGAGAGGAATCGGGCGGGTGCGGAAGGTGAACAGTGGGCGAACTGCCCGAGTCGAGCGCACACCTCGGACCGCGCGTTTGAGAGGGTTCCTGAGGGATCGTCCCCTCGGAAAGGCCTCCATGGATCTCTGCGCTCTTCCCGCCCTGGCCGGCGCCGACGACCGCGTACGGCGGAGATCGCCCGGTCTCGGAGCGTCGTCGATCAGGCGAGGGCTCTGACATGCGGACGATGATCGCGCCCGGCGGCGAGCCGGTTCATCGCCAGGACGTCGCGCTGCGTCCTGCGGCGATCGCGATGGTGTGGACCGGCGTCGGCCAGCGGCATCAGGAGATGGCTGTCCCGGGGGTCGCGCTCGCACCGGACGACCTGCTCGTCGCCGTCGAGCTCACCACGATCTGCGGAGACGACGTCCGCGTCGTGCAAGGGCACCGGTCCGCTCCCGCCCCGCTCGTGCTCGGGCACGAGAGCGTGGGGCGCGTGATCGCGGTCGGCGAGGCCGGGGTCCCCGCCATCGACGGGAGCGCGTTGCAGGTGGGCGATCGGATCGTGTGGGCTGCCGCGGTCCCGTGCGGCGCGTGCGACCGATGCGCATCGGGCCGGGCGCAGACCTGCCGACGGCCGGCGGGGTACGGCCGCGCCAGGGTCGAGCCGCGCTGGGAGCTGACCGGGGGCTTCGCCGGGCACGTGCACCTGCGCGGACGGACCGCAGTCGTCCGCGTCCCCGAGGCGATGGCGGCGGCCGTGCTCGCCCCTGTGCCCTGCGCGACGGCCATGGCGTGGGCGGCCGTCGCCCGTGGCGCGCGAGAGCACGCGCTCGGCGGCGCGCGGGTGGTCGTGTTCGGCGCGGGCCTCGTCGGCCTCACGGCGGCGGTCATCGCGGCGGAGGACGGCGCGACCGTGCTCATGGTCGAGTCGGACCCCGCTCGCCGCACGACCGCGGCCCGGTTCGGGCTGACCACGGCGCCGCCCGACGCGGTCGCGGACGGTGCGGCCGACGTGGTGATCGCGTCGTCGGGACGCGCCGTCGCGGCCGCACTCGACGCCGCCGACGTCGGCGCGGCCGTGGTGCTGGTGGGGGACGTCGTCGCCGACGGCGCCGCCCTCCTGGACGCCGAGCGCGTCGTCAGCCGGTTTCTCACGGTGACCGGCGTGCAGGGTTACACCGAGGAGGAGCTGGCCGCGGCCGTGGCGTTCATGGCCGGCCGCGGGCGTGCCTATCCGTTCGCCGATCTCGTCGGCGCGATCCGTCCCCTGGCCGCCGTCGACGAGGCGCTGGCCGAGGCCGCCGGGCCTGACGCTCCGCTTCGCATCGGGGTGGCGCCGCGCTGACCGGGCGCGGCGCCGAGCGCGGTCGACCAGGGGTGTCAGCCGTCGAGCACCACCGCCCAGGAAGGGGAGGCAGGCTTCTGGGCGGCGAGGGCGTCGGCCAGCGCCTCGCGAAACGCGCGCACCGCGGGATGCGCGGCCCGTCCGGCGCGGACTGCGGTGTAGAGCATGCGGTGCGGGTCGCCGGGGAGACTCACCAGACGCGTCCCCGCGAGGTGCTCGGCCGCGAGCAGAGCGGGGACGACCGCCGCGGCGAGCCCCGAGCGCGCGAGATGCGCGTGCAGCAGCGGATCGGGGCTGTCGAACTGCACCCTGGGCTCGAACCCGGCCCGCCGGCAGATCGTGCGCGCCCACTGGCCGGTCGGGGTGTCGGCGGGGTCGAGGGCCCAGGGTGTGTCGGCGAGGTCGGCGAGACGGTGGGGGCGGGTCGCATACGGTCCGGTGGCCGGAAGGACGAGGCAGAGGGGGTCGGCCAGCAGGTCGGCGCGGTCCACCCCGTCGGGCGCCTTCCCGACGAGCCCAGGGTACTCCTCGCCGAGGATCAGATCGAAGTCGTAGGAGAGGAGCCCCTCGTAGGCGGGGACGACCTCACGCTGTGTGATGTCCACGCGGAGCTGCGGATGCCGTTCCCCGAGCAGGCGCAGCGCCGCGGGAGCGAGCGCGAGCACGACGCTCTGGAAAGACGCCACCCGCAGGGTGCCCCGCAGCTCGGGCTGTGCCGTGGCGAGGTCGGCCTCGGCCTGTTCCAGGCGGGCGAACACGGCGTCGGCATGGGCGACGAGGGTCACCGCGTCCGGTGTCAGCCTGACCCCGCGTCCGACGCGTTCGAGCAGGGGCACGCTCGTCTCCCGCTCCAGCTGGGCGAGCTGCTGCGAGACGGCGGACGGCGTGTAGGCGAGCGCCTTCGCCGTCGCGGCGATCGTGCCCCGGCGGTGCAGCTCGCTGAGCAGACGAAGCCGGGGCAGACTAAGCATCAGCTTTCCTTATGCTTTCGGGTAAGAAAGAGTCGCTGGACTGAATCTTAGCAAGGGCCCAGGATGGAACGGTGAACCCCGCCCCCGTTTCTTCCCGGCCCGCTACGGGCATCGCGCTGGTGATCGGATCGTGCCTGTCGCTGCCGTTCGGCGCCGCGGTCGCCGCGCAGCTGTTCCCCGCGCTCGGGCCTTGGGGAGTGACGGCGCTGCGCGTCACGATCGCCGCGGTCGTCGTGATGCTCGCGGTGCGGCCTGCGATGCATCGGTGGGACCGACGGCAATGGGGCGCCGCGGTGCTGTTCGGGATCTCCCTCGCGTGCATGAACGGCTTCTTCTACGCGGCCATCGACCGCATCCCGCTGGGGTCGGCGGTGGCGATCGAGTTCCTCGGTCCGCTTGTGCTCGCTGCGGTGCTCACCCGCCGGGCCGTCGATGCGATCTGGGTCGGGGTCGCGGTGGTCGGGATGGCCCTGCTCGGCATCGACGGGATCGTCGGAGCCGAGCCGCTGGATCCGCTCGGCGTCGCGCTCGTGCTGGTCGCGGCGGTCTTCTGGGCGCTGTACATCCGGATGAGCGCCAGGGTCGGCGCGGTCATCCCGGGCAACGGCGGGCTCGCGATGGCGCTCGTCGTGGCCTCGGTCCTTCTGCTGCCGTTCGGGGTGCCAGCAGCGATCACCGTCGCCGGAGATCCCTCGCTGCTCCTGTTCGCCGCGCTGACTGCGCTCCTGTCCTCGGTCATCCCGTACACGTTCGAGCTGGCGGCGCTGAGGAGGATCCCGCAGCGGGTCTTCGGGATCCTCCTCAGCCTCGAGCCGGCCTTCGCGACCCTCGCCGGCTTCCTGCTGCTGGGGCAGCAGGTGACGCCGCTGCGGGTCGTGGCCGTGGTGCTGGTCGTCGCCGCGAGCGTCGGGACCACCCTGGCGATCCGAGGGCGGAGGAAGGCGGACGAGCGCCCGGCCGAGACCGGCGTCGGTGCGAGGAGAGGGACGGAGAACGGGGCGGAGGTGCCGCCGCTCACGGGGTCGCTCCCGGTCGTGCCGAACTGAGACGACCGCGGAGCCGAGGGCGACGATCGCGCGTAGCCTCGAGGACATGAGCGCGTTCACGGATCTGCTCGGCATCGACGTCCCCCTCGTCCTCGGCCCCTTCGGCGGGCTCTCCTCCGTCGCGCTGACCGCGGCGGTCAGCGAGGCGGGCGGCCTGGGCTCCTTCGGCCTCTACGGCTATGACGGCGAGCGGATCAGCCGTGTCGGCGAGGAGCTGCATTCGGCCACCGACCGGCCGTTCGGGCTGAACATCTGGCTGCCGACGGGGGACGAGGTCGAGCCAGGTCCGGAGCACGACCGCCACGCCCAGGCCCTCGCGCCGCTGTTCGCCGAGGTCGGCGTGGGCGCTCCGTCGCGGCCGGAGCGCTACGTCCCGCCGCTGGCGGAGCAGCTGGACGCGGTGTGGGACGTCGCTCCCGCCGTCCTCAGCACCGTCTTCGGGGTGCCGTCGGCGGCTCTCGTGGCCGAGGCCCATCGTCGTGGTGTCCGGATCGTGGGGACGGCGACGACCGTGGCCGAGGCCTCCGCCCTGGATGCGGCCGGCGTCGACGCGATCGTCGCGACCGGCGCCGAGGCGGCCGGGCATCGGGTCTCCTTCCTGAAGCCGGCGGAGGAGTCGCTCGTGGGGACCTTCGCCCTCGTTCCCCAGGTCGTGGACGCCGTGTCGGTCCCCGTGATCGCGGCCGGCGGGATCGCGGACCGCCGCGGGGTGGCCGCCGCCTTCGCGCTCGGCGCCTCGGCGGTGCAGGTCGGGACGGCGTTCCTCGCGACGCGGGAATCGGCCGCGACCGCCGCGCATCGCGCTGCGATCCGCTCCGCCGCAGCCGAGGACAGCGTGCTCACACGGGCGATGAGCGGCCGCCTCGCCCGTGGCCTCCGCAACCGCGCGGTCGCCGAGATCGAGGCCGCGGGGGCCATCGCCCCGTTCCCCGCGCAGAACTGGCTCACCGGGCGCTTCCGCACGCCGGCGGGAGCCCAGGGCCGGGGCGATCTGCAGTCGCTCTGGCTCGGCCAGGCGGCGGCGCTGGGGCGGGGAGACACCGCGGCGGAGGTGTTCGCGGAGCTCTCCGCCGGCCTGCCCTGAGCTTCCCGGGCAGGACGTCTGCGAGGCAGGGACGGCGGGATCCGGGGCTCAGCCGCGCACATGGTCGGGGCCGCGCAGCCACTCATCGAACGTGATCGCCCCCTGGACGGCCTCCGGGCCTCCCCGCAGCGCTCCGGACGCGAGGCCTTTGCCGTACGCGCCGGGAAGGCGCAGGCCGAGGACCCGGCGACGGACCCCGTCGAAGGCGAGCTGGCGACGGGCGAGGTCGATGAGCGCCTCGTCGCGAGGACCGACGAGGTCGGGTGCGCGGCGCACCGGCCCGCCCTCGGCGACGGACACCAGGTGCGCACCCACCTCCCGCGCGGCGACCGGGCGCATGAGGGTGCGGGGAAGGACGGCGACCGGCCCCGCCATCGCGGCGAGCAGCTGCCCGGCGAACTCGTGGAACTGCGTGGCTCGCGCGATCGTGAACGGGACGCTCCCGGCGGCGACCGCCCGCTCCTGAGCGAGCTTGCCCGCGTAGTACAGGGCGTCGATGCCGTCGATGCCCACGATCGACAGCGCGACGTGATGGCCGACGCCGGCCGCGGCCTCGGCAGCCAGCAGGTTCGCGGTCGCGGTCGTGAAGAACGCGGTGCTCTTCTTCGCGGACAGCGTGGTGATGTTCGTGACGTCGATCACGGCGTCCGCGCCGGCCAGTGCGGCGTCCAGGCCGGCGCCTGTGAGCACGTCGGCGCCGCTGCGCCGGGAGAGGGGGACGACGTCGTGGCCGCGCTCGGCGGCGGCCGAGACGACATGGCGTCCGACGAGGCCTGTTCCTCCGGGGACGATGATCCTCATGCGTTCTTCCCTTCCCCGGCGAGACGGTCTGCGATCTGCAGCGGGTCCGACGATACCGAGTGCCCCGGCGCGGGCGGAGGAGGGCTGACCGGAAAGATCAGAGGATGACCGTCGAACGGCCGTGCACGATCACCCGGTCCTCCGCGTGCCATTGCACGGCCCTGGCCAGGACCAGGCGTTCCACGTCGGCGCCGCGCCGCTGCAGCTCGGCCGCGGACTCGGCATGGGTCACGCGGGTGACGTCCTGCTCGATGATCGGCCCCTCGTCGAGGTCGGCGGTGGCGTAGTGCGCGGTGGCGCCGATGAGCTTGACCCCGCGTTCCTTGGCGCGGGCGTACGGGTTGGCGCCGATGAAGGCAGGGAGGAACGAGTGGTGGATGTTGATCACCGGCGCTCCCAGCCGCTCGATGAAGTCGTCGGTGAGGATCTGCATGTACCGGGCGAGCACGACGAGGTCGACGTTGCCCTGCAGCAGCTCCAGCTGCCGGCGCTCCATCTCGGCCTTCGCCTCGGGGCCGGAGCCGGAGGGGATGTGCACGAACGGGACGCCGAAGGTGCGCACGGCCTCGGCGAGGTCGGGGTGGTTGGAGACGACCATCGACACGTCCACGTCCAGCTGCCCGCGCTGCGTGCGCCAGAGCAGCTCCATGAGGCAGTGGTCGTACTTCGAGACGAAGATCGCCACGCGCTTGCGGCGTGCGGCGTCGTGCAGCGACCACTCCATGCCGAAACGCTCGGCGACCAGCGCGAGCGACGCCTCCAGCGCGGGCCGTGCGGCGGCGAGGCCGTCGAGGTGGATCACCGTCCGCTGGAAGAAGCGTCCGCCGGCCGCGTCGGTCGAGTGCTGGTCGAGCGAGATGATGTTCGCGCCGTGCTCGGCGAGCACGCCGGCGACGGCGGCGACGATGCCGGGCTGATCGTCGCAGGCGATCAGCAGACGTGCGGTATCGGGCTGGGCCATGGTGCTCCTCGACGGGCTCGCGCAGGGGGTGTCCGTCGATTCTGCCGCGGCGACCGCTCCGAGGCGAATCCACGGGGCGGGATCGACTCGTTAGCCTGGGACCGTGACCACCAGCGATCCCGGATCGGGGACCGAGCCCGTCTCGGCGGCCTGGCTCCTCGACGAGGCGCGGCGGAGGCTCGCGGACGTCCCCCGGGACGGGCTCGGCCGGGAGAGGACCTCGCGCTGGCGTGCACCGCGGATCGTGCGGGCGGGATCGGCCTGGCACGTCGGCGTCCTCCTCCTCGCCGACGACGCGACGTACGCGACGGCGGAGGTGCTGTGCGCGGCCGATCCCGGCCGCCGTGGATACACGGCGGCGTCGGCGCGAGCGAGGGCGGAGAGACGGGAGGAAGCCCTGCGCGGCGGCTTCGCCCCCGGAGACGTCGTTCATGTCGGCTGGACCGCGATCGACGTCACGGCCGTCGATCGCGGTGGATCATCCGGCCCGCTCGCCCTTCGCGAGGGTGTTCCCTGCGTGCGCTGGTCGGCCGCGGGCGGCTACATGCCGCTTGAGGCATACCTCCGGGAGCGGCTCGCCCTGCTGCGTGGGGAGGAGTGAGCCGGATCCCGGATCTCGCGCGAGGCGGGCCACGGTCGCGAGGCGAAGCGCACCGGGCTCAGCGGCGAAGGACGCCGACGGCTCCGGCCGTGCCCACGAGGTCGGCGAATCGGCCGAGGATCCGGGCGGGCTCGACGACGGTCGCGCTCAGCACCGCCTCCTGCACGCTGATGAAGGCGCGGGGATCGAAGTAGCCGGTCGTGCGGTAGAACGTCATCCGGTCGGCGAAGTCTCGCGGCGACGGCTCGGGATGGAACTGCGTCGCGTACAGCCGGTCGCCGACGCGATACGCCTGCACGGGACAGGCGTCGTTCCCCGCGAGCCGCACGGCGTCAGCGGGGACGTGCGCCGACCCCTCCTTGTGTGCCGTGAACGCCGTGAACGCAGGACCGGCGGGGGAGAAGAGCGGATCCTGCGCCGCCTCGGGAGTGGTGCGTACTTCCGCCGCGCTGGTCTGCTCGGGATGGCTCGTCGTCACCACGCCGCCGAGCAGTCGGGTCACGACGCCGATCCCGAAGCAGGTGAAGAACGCGGGACGACCGCCCTGCAGCGCGTTCTCGGCGATCCGTTCGAGGTCGCGCTCGACCCGCCGCTGCGTCTCGGACTTCGCGGCATCGGTGACGTTGAAGGGCGATCCGCCGACCACGAACCCGTCGTACCGGTCGAAGACGTCGTCCGGCAGCGCGCCGGTCACGAGGTCCAGGCGGTCGAGCCGGGCGGCCGGAACGCCGAGGGCGGTCCGGAAAGAGGCGTGCTCCGCCGTGGCCGCATCGCGCTCGGGGCGCACGCTGAGATAGAGAAGCGAGGCCATCCCGCGATTCTAGGCGAGGGGGACCCGTGAGCTCTCCGCCTTCGTCATCCGACCCGTCGTCATCGGGAGGAGTTCTCGGTGCGGCCGCGGACGATGCCGATGAACGCCTCGACATCCGGCGTCGTGCGGTCTGAGGGCCAGGCGAGCAGCACCGCCGA
This sequence comes from Microbacterium sp. S308A+, assembly GCF_049800815.1. Taxonomy (NCBI): domain Bacteria; kingdom Bacillati; phylum Actinomycetota; class Actinomycetes; order Micrococcales; family Microbacteriaceae; genus Microbacterium; species Microbacterium sp. S308A+. The sequence goes on from NZ_JBNAFT010000005.1 coordinate 33,224, forward strand.
GGCAGGGCCGCTGCGAAGAGGGCGGTGGCCGACGTCCTTGCGGTGGTGCAGGCGGGCGAGGGACATCGGGGCGACCAGGATCCCCACGCCCGCGGCGACCGTCTCCACGGCGTCGGCGACCGTCGCCAGAGCCGGGATCGATGCGGGCGTGGCCGGCAGCTCCAGCGGGCCGAGGACGTCCTCGCGCGTGCGGAGCAGGACCTCTCCGGCGAGATCGCCGGGCTCGAGCTCGTCGGCGGCGAGGAGATGCGAGTCGATCGGGGCGATCACCACCGGGACCTCCTCATACAGCGGGATCGCGTGCATGCCGTCACGGGGAAAGGGATCGCGCACGAGGGCGAGGTCGACCGTGCCCTCCGCGAGCGGCGCGTGCTGGGCGGCGAAGGGGAGCGGGACGAGCTCGAGGTCGACATGCGGCATCCGCCGCTTCCAGATGTCGATCCATCGTCCCGGCGTCGTGCCGGGCACCGCGCCCAGCCGGAGGACGCGCGCCTCCTCCGGTGTCACCGGTGGGCCGTCCGCCCCCGATGCGCCGGAGCCGCCGCCTGCGGACGCGCGCCGCGGTGCCGAGCCGTTCCGCGCTGCGGTGCTTCCTGCCCCTTTGGCCCCGTTCGCCCCTGCCCCTCTCGGCGCAGATCCCTTGCGGGGGGCGTTCCCCTGCGCGGAGGGCCTGCGTCGCGCGCCGCGGGCCGCGGGGCGTCGTCCGCTCCTGGCCATGTGTCTCACGCTCCCGGATCGTCGGGCGGACAGCGGGTCAGACCGTGCCGTAGAGGCGGTCGCCCGCGTCGCCCAGCCCCGGCACGATGTAGCCCTTCTCGTCGAGGCGCTCGTCGAGCGCGCCCAGGACGAGGGTCACGTTGCGGTCGCCGACGAGCTTCTCGATGGTCTCGACGCCTTCGGGCGTGCCCAGGAGGCAGATCGCGGTCACGTCGTCGGCGCCGCGGTCGAAGAGGAACTGGATGGCCGCGCCGAGGGATCCGCCGGTCGCGAGCATCGGGTCGATCGCGAAGCACTGGCGCCCCGCGAGATCGGTGGGCAGGCGCTCGGCGTAGGTGGTCGGCTCGAAGGTCTCCTCGTCGCGCACCATGCCGAGGAAGCCGACCTCCGCGGTGGGGAGGAGCTTCACCAGGCCCTCCAGCATGCCGAGCCCGGCGCGGAGGATCGGGACGACGATGGGCCGCGGCTCCGAGATCTTCACGCCCGTCGTGGTCGTCACCGGCGTCGTGATCTCGATCGGCGACACCCGCACGTTCCGGGTGGCCTCGTAGGCGAGCAGCGTCACGAGCTCCTCGGTGAGCTGACGGAACACCGGCGACGGGGTGCGCGCGTCGCGCAGCACCGTCAGCTTGTGGGTGACGAGAGGATGGTCGGCGACGTGCACACGCATGGTTACAGGGTAGTCGGCGCGGCCTCGTGCCGCTGGCGCGCCGCGGCTCCGACGGCGGGAGCATAGGCTCCTGGAGAGGAGGAGCCATGTCCGAGGAACCCGATCCCGTCCGCCGCATGCACGACGCGGCGATGGCGAGGGCGCTCGTCCTCGCCGCAGATGCCGCTGAGGCGCAGGAGATCCCGGTCGGCGCAGTGGTCCTCGACACCGAGGGAGGCGTGCTCGGCGAGGGACGCAACGACCGCGAGGCGACGGCGGACCCGACCGGGCACGCCGAGGTGGTCGCGCTGCGCGCGGCCGCGGCGGCGCGCGGGTCGTGGAACCTCGAGGGCTGCACTCTCGTCGTCACGCTCGAGCCGTGCCTCATGTGCGCGGGCGCGGCGCTGCAGGCCCGGATCGGTCGTGTGATCTTCGGTGCCTGGGATGACAAGGCCGGTGCGGCGGGATCCGCCTACGACGTGCTGCGCGACCGCCGGCTCCCGTATCGCGCCGAGGTCGTGGGCGGGGTCCGCGAGGCCGAGTCGGTCGCGCTGCTCCAGGCGTTCTTCGCCGCCCGTCGCTGATCCTTCCCGGTCGGCTCTGTCGCTGGACACCGGGCGGTTGCAGGACACGAACGACTGAGTCTTCTCCGGCCGGCTGACGGCCCCGTGCGGGATCGTCCGTCAGCCGGAGAACCGTCAGCCACCCGGACGGCGGAGCGCCGGGCAGCCAGGACGCGAACGGACAGGACCTCGCCGGGTCCGTCAGGCCGTGGTCAGACGGGAGAGCGCGGCGACGAACGCGTCGACGTCGGCCTCGGTCGTGTCGAAGCTGCACATCCAGCGAACCTCTCGTGCCGCCTCGTCCCAGTCGTAGAAGCGGAACGTCTCGCGCAGGCGGTCGGCGACGCCCTCGGGGAGGGTTGCGAAGACGCCGTTGGACTGCGTCGGCTGCGTGAAGGCCACGCCACGGATCGAGCCATCGGCGAGGCCCGCCTCGACGGAGGCACGCAGGCGCTTCGCCATCGCGTTCGCGTGGCGGGCGTTGCGCAGCCACAGGTCTCCCTCGAGGAGCGCGACCAGCTGAGCCGAGACGAAGCGCATCTTCGAGGCGAGCTGCATGTTGAACTTCCGCCCGTAGACGAGGCCGGAGGACGCCTCGGGGTCGAGGACCACGACGGCCTCGCCCAGCATCGCGCCGTTCTTGGTGCCGCCGAAGCTCATCACGTCGACGCCGGCGTCGCGGGTGAAGGCGCGCAAGGGGAGGTCGAGGGCGGCGGCGGCGTTCGAGACCCTGGCGCCGTCCATGTGCAGGCGCATGCCGCGCTCATGCGCGTGGTCGGCGAGCGCGCGGATCTCCTCGACCGAGTAGAGCGTGCCGAGCTCGGTCGACTGTGTGATCGAGACCACGAGCGGCTGTGCGCGGTGCTCGTCGCCCCAGCCCCAGGCCTCGCGGTCCACGAGCTCGGGAGTGAGCTTGCCGTCGGGGGTCGGGACGGTCAGCAGCTTCAGGCCGCCCACGCGCTCGGGCGCTCCGCCCTCGTCCACGTTGATGTGCGCGGTGGAGGCGGCGATCACGGCGCCCCAACGGGGGAGCATCGACTGCAGTCCCACGACGTTCGCTCCGGTGCCGTTGAAGACCGGGAACGCGGTGACATCGTCTCCGAGACGGGCGCGGAAGACCTCCTGCAGCCGGGTCGTGTACACGTCCTCGCCATAGGCGATCTGGTGCCCGTCGTTGGCTTCCGCGATGGCCGCGAGGACCTCGGGGTGGATGCCGGAGTAGTTGTCGGAGGCGAAGCCGCGCAGGGCGGTGTCGTGCAGAGCGGTCACCCTCCCAGCCTACGCGGCGGCGCTGATAGATCTTGCCGCGCGAGCACCCGGGACCTGGTGCGATGTCGGTGCCCGTGCGTACCCTCGACGCATGGCCGAGACACCGACCGACACCGCCGCCGCGCCATCCGGCGATGCGCCATCCGCCCGCCCGCCGCTCACCGCCGAGCAGCGGCACGGGATGCGCAGCTTCGCGCAGGTCCTCGTGAACACCATGGTGGCCAACGTCACCACCAGCTTCCTCTGGTTCGCCCTCACCTTCTGGGTCTACCTCGAGACGCGCAACGTCATGGCCACCGGAATCGTCGGCGGCGCGTACATGCTGCTCGTCGCGGTGTTCGCCATGGTCTTCGGCACGATCGTCGACCGGCACCGCAAGCGCAGCGTCTTCATCTTCTCCAGCGTCGCGACCACGATCGCGTTCGTGATCTCAGGGGTCATCTTCCTCATGCAGCCGGAGTCCGCGCTGCTCGACTTCGGCGGACCGTGGTTCTGGCTCTTCTCCGGCATCATCCTGGCCGGCGCGGTGGTTGAGCAGATGCGCAACATCGCGTTGTCCACCACCGTCACCCTGCTCGTCCCCGTCGACCGGAGGGCGAACGCGAACGGCCTCGTCGGGACGGTCCAGGGCATGGCCTTCATCGTCACGAGCGTGTTCAGCGGCCTGGCGGTGGGGTTCCTGGGCATGGGCGGCACCCTGGTGATCGCGATCGTGCTCACCGCGGTCTCGCTCGCGCACATCCTCTTCGTGCGCATTCCCGAGGAGCGGCCGGCGCGCGACGACGCAGCCTCGAGCCTGCTCGACGTGCGGGGCAGCGTCGCGGCGATCCGCGCGGTGCCAGGGCTCTTCGTCCTGCTCTTCTTCGCCATGTTCAACAACCTCATCGGCGGGGTCTACATGGCCTTGATGGATCCCTACGGGCTCGAGCTCATGCCGGTGCAGTGGTGGGGCATCGTGTTCGGCGTCGCCTCGACCGGCTTCGTCGTCGGCGGGCTCGTCGTGGCCGCGCGCGGCCTCGGCCCCAATCCGATCCGGACGATGCTGCTGCTCGTCATCCTCATGGGAGTGCTCGGCGCCGCGTTCACGATCCGAGACTGGTGGCCGTTGTACGCCGTGGGGATCTGGCTCTACATGGCCCTCGTCCCCGCGGTGGAGGCGGCGGAGCAGACCGTGATCCAGACCGTCGTGCCGTTCGAGAGGCAGGGGAGGGTCTTCGGGCTCGCCTCGGCGATGGAGGCTTCCGCGGCGCCGATCACGGCCTTCCTCATCGCGCCGCTGGCGCAGTACGCGATCATCCCCGCCGTCGAGTCCGCGCAGGGGGCGGATCTCTGGGGCTGGCTGGTCGGCGACGGCATCGCGCGAGGGATCGCCGTGATCTTCTTCTTCGCGGGCCTGGCGACCGTGGCGCTCGGCCTCGTCGCGTTCACCACCAAGGCCTACCGCACGGTCAGCGCAGGGTACGCCGAGAGGTCCGCGGCGGCGGAGGCGTCCGAGGCAGCTGAGGCGTCCGCCACGGCTGAGACCTCCGTGGCGGACGAGAGGCCGGCGGCGGTCGAGAGGCCGGCGGCGGTCGAGAGGCCGGCGACAGTCGAGGTGTCCGCCGAGGGCGAGGGGGCTGCGGGAGCCGAGCCGACGGTGTCCCGAGAGTCCTGAGCGCCGTGAGGGGGCGTCAGCCGACGTCGACCACGGCGTCGTTGAGCGCGTCCGCCTCGGCGTCCCACAGACCGGCGATCCGCTGCGCGAGCTCGTCGACGACCACGTCGAGGCTGCGTACACGGAACACGATCGCGGCGGCGCGCAGCGGCTCGCCCGTGTCTCGCGCCGCCTTCGCGAAGCCCTGTGCGATCGCACGGGTCCAGGCCTCGCTCGCGGCCTTGACCGCGGCGTAGTTGGCACCGCCCGCGAGCGGACGAGCGACCGCGGACGAGGACACGATCGCGAACCGGCCGGCCGAGGAGGCGCGCAGGTCGGTGTCGAAGGCGCGGCTGACGATCCGGACCGCGGTGAAGGACTCCTCCAGCGCCCGGTAGTCTCCCTCGGTCTGCCCGGCGAGGCCACCACCGCCACGCCAGCCGCCGACGAGCGGGATCACGCCGTCGACGCGCTCGCCGTCGGCGGCGAGCCGCGTGGCGAGCGCGGCGACCTCTGTCTCGTTCGTGAGGGAGCAGGTCTCGGTGCGCAGCGTTCCCGGCGCATCTTTCCGCCCCGGCCCGGCAGAGGCTCCCGATGCCGCGGGCATGGCGCCGAGCGCGGCGGTCAGGGCGGCGAGCTTCTGCGGATCGCGACCCACACCGATGACACGGGCTCGGCGGGACAGCAGCGCACGGGCGATCGCGAGCCCCGACGGACTCGTCGCCCCGGCGAGCAGGACGGTCCGCCCCGCGGCGCCGCCCGGCGCGTTCCCGATCTCACTCGGCATGTCCGACATGACTGGCTCCTCTCGTCGTGCCCGCTCGGTCGCGACGTCGATCGATCAAGGATGTCGGACCGAAGGAAGAACGTCGGCTCGATCCGTGGATCCTGGCCGACATTCTCACCCGCCTCCGACGTTTTGCTCTCCGGCCAGGCCGGTGCCGTGGATCGGCGGGCGCGGCGCCTCCCGTGCCTTGGCCGGAGGCGCCGCGCCCGGCTTCAGTCGTCGGTGCCGCGGATGCCGACCGTCGACTCGATGACCGGCTTCATCTTCTTGTCCAGCGCCTCGAAGAACATCGAGAGCGGGAACTCGTCGGGAAGAACCGCGTCGGTGTACCCCTTCGGCGGTCCGGCGAGGATATCGTCCGACAGCCCGCGCGCCCAGTGCGACGCGGGGTGCGGCTCGACGGTGCCCCGGACCAGCTCGTACGCGGCGAGCCAGTGTGCGACCTTCGGCCGGTCGATCGAGCGCCAGTACAGCTCGTCGATCGCGTCGCCGAGAGCGACCACGGCGTCCGGCACACGCTCCCAGTCGAAGGCGAGGGCCGTGTCGGTCCAGTGCAGCACGCCCCGCTGGTGCAGCCAGGCGAACAGCAGCTGGCCGCCGAGGCCGTCGTAGTTGCGCACCCTGGACCCGGTGATCGCGAACCGGAAGATCCGGTCGAAGATCACCGCGTACTGCACGAGGCCGGCGTAGTCGTGCATCTCCTGCTCGCTCGCGGTCAGCCTCTCGCCGGACGCGATGCGGGCGCCGAGCGTGCGCTCGATCCTCACCGACTCGCGGAAGGCGGTGAGGTCGCAGCGCAGCTCCTCCAGCGAGTAGAGGAAGTACGGCATGCGCTGCTTGATCATGAACGGATCGAACGGCAGGTCGCCGCGCATGTGGGTGCGGTCGTGGATGAGGTCCCACATCACGAACGTCTTCTCGGCGAGCTCCTGGTCGTCGAGCATCGCCGCTGCCCGTTCCGGCAGGTCGAGCTTGGTGATCTCGCTCGCGGCGCGGACCACCCTGCGGTAGCGGGCGGCCTCGCGGTCCTGGAAGATGGCGCCCCAGGTGAACGCCGGGATCTCGCGCATCGCGACGGTCTCGGGGAAGAGCACGGCGGAGTTCGTGTCGTAGCCCGGTGTGAAGTCCACGAGCCGGAGCGAGACGAACAGCTTGTTGCCGTAGTCGCCCGCCTCCAGCTCTGCGATGAACTCCGGCCAGATCGCCTGGACGATCAGCGCCTCGACGAGACGGTCGCTGGATCCGTTCTGGGTGTACATCGGGAACACGACGAGGTGACGGATGCCGTCCGTCCGGTGCTGCTGCGGCTGGAACGCTACGAGCGAGTCGTGGAAGTCGGGCACGCCGAAGCCTTCGTCGGCCCAGCGCTCGAAGTCGCGCACCGCGGCGGCGAGATAGTCGGCGTCGTGCGGGAAGGCCGGAGCGAGCGCCCGGATGCCCGCCACGATCGCCGCGACATGACCGCGTGCGGCGTCGTGGTCGGTCGCCTCGGGGATAGAACCGTCCTTGACCTGCAGCGGGCGGATCGCGATCGCAGCGTCCTTGAGCAGGCGCCACGCGTCGCTCTTCTCGGCGACGGCGGCGTCCTCCACGACCTCGGGTTCGCCGATGATGGCCTGGACGGTGGTCGCCTTGGGAGAGATGGTGGACATCGGTGCCTCCGATCATGAGGTAGGGCGGAAATTTTCCGACGATTTGCGATCAGCAGCGATATTCTTCCACGTATGGACCATGCTGTCGATCGCGCGATCCTCGCCGAGATGTCCCGCGACGCCCGGACGACCCTCGCGCAGCTCTCACAGGCCGTGGGCCTGTCGGTCTCGGCCGTCCAGTCCCGGCTCCGGCGGCTGGAGTCGCGGGGCGTCATCAGCGGCTACCGGACGCTCCTGGACCCCGAGGCCGTCGGACGTCCGCTCTCTGCCTTCATCGAGATCACGCCGCTGGATCCGGCTCAGCCCGACAACGCCCCGGAGCTGTTGGAGCATCTGGACGCGATCGAGGCCTGCCATTCGATCGCCGGCGACGCGAGCTACATGCTGTTCGTCCGTGTGGCCACGCCGCGCGATCTGGAGCAGCTCGTGCGGGACATCCGTCTCGCCGCCTCGGTCAGCACCCGCACGACCGTGGTCCTGCAGACCTTTTACGAGGGGCGTCCGATCGTCCCCGTCGCACCCTGAGCGGGACCGTCGCTCCTGCTCGCCGTGGCTTCGCGGGCGCGCGCCGATCGCGCCGGACGACCCGGCGGCCGCCATGCTGCTCGCCGCTGCCTCGCGGGCGCGCCCCTAGGCTGGGACCGTGAGCGAGGTGAGGATCCAGGGCGGCACCGCGGGCGAGATCGCCGACAGCATCCGCGCCCTGATCGACACCGGCGTGCTCGCGGCGGCGGACCCGCTGCCGACCGTCCGAGCGCTCGCCGAGGAGCTGGGAGTGAACCGCAACACGGTCTCCTCCGCCTACCGCTCCCTCGCGCGCGCCGGAGCGGTCCTCAGCCGCGGGCGATCGGGCACGGTGGTGGCCGGTCCCGTCCGCACGGAGGAGGAGGGTTTCGCCCGCGAGACCGTGCTGCGCGACATCGGCAGCGGCAACCCCGATCCCGACCTCCTCCCGCTCCCCGTGCTCTCCGAGCTCGACCTGCGCACTCCCGCGCTGTACGGCGACGCCCTCATCGACGCCGATCTGCGCGCCTGGGCGACCGACTGGCTGAGCCGCGCGCAGCCGCGCCCCTTCGAGCTCAGCGTGACCTCGGGCGCGGTGGATGCCCTGGAGCGCCTGCTCGCCGCGTCCCTGGCGCACGGCGACGTCGTGGGGATGGAGGATCCCTGCTTCCTCTCCAGCATCACGGTCGTCACCCTCGGCGGCTACCGCCCCGTGGGCATCCCCCTCGACGATGAGGGCATGACGGTGGACGGCCTGCGTGCCGCGATCGACGCCGGGGCGCGGGCGATCGTCTGCACGCCCCGCGCGCACAACCCCACCGGCGTCAGTCTCAGCGAGCGCCGTGCCGCCGCCCTGCGCGAAGTCCTCGCCGAGGTGCCGCATGTGCTGGTGATCGAGGACGACCATTACTCGCTGCTCTCCCGGCGTCCGTACCACTCGGTCATCCCCGGGCGACACGGACGGTGGGCGCTGGTCCGGTCGATGTCGAAGTTCCTCGGCCCTGACCTGCGCCTGGCGCTCCTGGCCACCGATCCGGACACCGCCGTGCAGCTGCGCGCCCGCCTCTCGCCGGGGACGACCTGGGTGAGCCGGATCCTGCAGCGCGTCGCGGTGGGGATGCTCGACCACCCCGACACCCCGGGAGCGCTCGAACGGGCGGCGGCGCACTACGCTGAGCGCAACGACATGCTGCGCGGTCTGCTGCGCGAACGCGAGATCACGGCGCGCGGCGACGACGGCCTCAACGTCTGGGTGGAGTGCCGGGCGGACGCGCGCGCGGTCTCGGCGGCGATGATGCGCCGTGGCTGGCTGGTGCGCACCGGCGGCGTCTTCCACCTCCATCCGGACGAGGCGGCGCCGGAGCTCCGTCTCACCGCGCACACGCTCGACGACGCCGGGCTCCGCGGACTCGCCGACGACCTCCGCGCGGCGATCGACGAAGCCGGAGACCGCCGGCCGGTCAGAGGGCGCTGAGCCCGGCGGCGCTGCGCCCTGGCGCGATGTCAGGGCGGCGGGACAGCGTCCGTGACTAGGATTTCGGCGTGGCATCCTCCCCGCGTTCCCGCCGTCCGGCCTCCCGTCCCGCGAACCGTTCCCGTTCGGGGAACCCGGCGCATCGCTCCGGCAATCCCGCCCGACGACCTGTCGCGGCCCCGCGGCCGGTGACAGCGGGCGACTGGATCGGCGCGGCGCGGCCCCGCACCCTGCCGCTCGCGATCGCCCCGGTGCTCATCGGCACGGGCGCCGCGCGGCTCTCCGAGCCGCAGTTCCACTGGGTCCTGGCCCTCGCCTGCCTGGCGATCGCGATCTTCCTGCAGATCGGCGTGAACTTCACCAACGACTACAGCGACGGCGTACGCGGGACCGATGCGCACCGGGTGGGGCCGGCCCGGTTGACGGCGTCGGGGCGCGTGCCGGCACGCGTGGTCCTCCTCGTCGGGCTCGCCTTCTTCGCGCTCGCCGCGGTCGTGGGCCTCGCGGTCGTCGTCCGCGCTCAGCAGTGGTGGATGATCGCGGTCGGCGCCGTGTGCATCGTGGCGGCCTGGTTCTACACCGGAGGGAAGCGTCCCTACGGATACGCCGGACTCGGCGAGGTCTTCGTCTTCGTCTTCTTCGGGCTCGTCGCCACGCTCGGCACGACCTGGGTGCAGGTCCTCGACCTGCCGCAGGAGGCGTGGTTCGGCGCCGTCGCAGCGGGGCTCTTCGCGTGCGCGGTGCTGCTGGCGAACAACCTCCGCGACATCGATCAGGACCGCGTCTCCGGCAAGCGCACGCTCACGGTCCGCGTCGGCAAGCGCGCGACGCAGGTCCTATACACCCTCTGCGCCGTGGTCCCGTTCGGGATCGCAGTCTTCCTCGCGGTGTTCTACCCGATCGCCTGGCTCTCGTTGCTCGCCCTGCTCGCGGCCCTCCCGGCGATCACGATCGTCTGGATGTACCGGGAGGCGAAGGAGCTGGTGATCGCGCTCGCGCTGACCTCGCTCACATCGCTCCTCTTCGCCGGCGCCCTGTTCTGGGCCTTCACCGGCTGAAGACGGTCCTGTCCCGGCCCGCCCTCGCGCCGGAGCCGGACTTTTGCCAGAGTGGGCTAGCGGGCCGGATCGTCGAGGACCGCGCACGACCGAACGGAGCATCGATGTCCTTCCAGTCCTATCTCGACAACATCGAGGAGAAGACGGGTCTCACCCCGCGCCAGTTCATCGACCTCGCCGCCGAGCGCGGGTTCGGCCCCGGGACCAAGGCCACCCCGATCCTCGAATGGCTCAAGGAGGAGCACGGGCTCGCGCGCGGCCACGGCATGGCGCTCGTGCACGTCATCACGAAGGGCGCCAAGATCGGCGACAAGCACGTCGGGCGCAGCGGGCCGCACGGCGACGCCTCGGACACCCTCTGGCTGGAGGGCCGCTCGAGCAACCCGGCGAACGCCTGACCCGAAGCCGGAAGAAGGGAAGAGCCCGCATGGTGGTCCGCGCCGATCTCAACATCTCGCTCGACGGCTACGCCTCGACGGCCGACCAGACGCCCGAGAACCCGATGGGCGAGGACTGGTCCCGCCTCGTCGCCGCCTACACCGCCACCCGCACGTTCCGTGCCCGGGTGCTGGGCGATGCCTCCGGCGAGGGGACGACGGGTGTCGATGACGCCTATGCCCAGCGATACTTCGAGGGGATCGGGGCCGAGATCATGGGGGCGGGGATGTTCGGCCTGCACTCCTTCCCCGACGACCCCGACTGGAGGGGATGGTGGGGAGAAGAGCCGCCCTTCCACGTGCCGGTCTTCGTCCTCACCCATACGCCGCGTCCGTCCATCGAGATGGCCGGCGGCACCACCTTCCACTTCCTGGAGGCCTCGCCGAAGGACGCCCTCGACAGGGCCACCGAGGCGGCCGGGGGCGCCGACGTGCGCATCGGCGGTGGCGTGAGCGTCGTGCAGGAGTACCTTGCCGCAGGGCTCGTCGACCGGCTGCACGTCGCGATCGCGCCGATCGTGCTCGGTCGCGGGCAACGGCTGTGGGAGGACCTCCGCGGCCTGGAGTCCGGCTACGCCGTGACGGCGGAGACCGCGCCGGGCGGCATCGTGCACGTCACGTTCGACCGCCGCTGAGGGGCCGCCGCCGCGAGGCGGATCAGCGGCGCGTGGTCCCGTCCTCGACGTCCTCGTCGCGGACCTGCGCCACGCCGCTCTCGCGTCGCTCGTAGATCGTGCGCGACGCGTCCGAGAGCGGACGGCGCAGGAACAGCATCGAGATGCTGATGCCGATGAGCGCGGCGAAGAGCGCCGCCAGCCACCAGAACTCCCGGAAGATCGGGAAGAAGTACCAGAGGATGCCGAGAGGCACGAGGAAGGCGAGCAGCCGCAGGACGGAGTAGACGAGCAGGGGCGGAAGCTTCACCCGGACAGTCTAGGCTCGCCGCCCGAGGGGTCCGCTGTGAGGCGGCGATGCGTGGGGTGAGAGCGACTCCGCTCGCCCCACGCACCGCCGGGGCGTCCCTGACGTCAGGTCCAGGAGATGGTGATCATGCCGTCGCCGCCCGGCTGCCCTTGGGCCGTGGATCCGTTTCCGGCGCTGCCCATCGTCTGCACCGTGACCTTGGGGTCGGTGGTGTAGGAGCCGCCGCCTCCGCCGGCCCCGCCCACGCCCATCACGATCGACTGGCCGTTGACGATGCCCTCGTAGGTGCCGAGGCCGCCGGCGCCGCCGCCGCCCCAACCGCCGCCGCCGCCCGAGCCGGCCGCGATCGCGGTGTTGGTGCCGGCGCCGTTCGCGCCGTTCCCGCCGCTGACCCCGCCGCTGCCGATGCCGCCGCCCGAGGCCCCTGCGCTGCCGCCGGTGGCTCCGGCGCCCTGCCCACCGCCTGCGCCTCCGTTGCCGCCCGAGCCAGGCTGCCCGCCGGTCGCGGAGAAGGCCTGCCCGTCCGGGTGGGTGGACGTGGAGGACCCGCCTGCCGCACCGGCGTCGCCGCCCGGCTGCGCGACCGGCGGATTGGTGAGGGGTGATATCGCACTGCCGGCGCCGCCGCCGCCACCGGCGACGACGAGCGGGAGGCTGCCGAGGAGGATGGCGCTGCCGGCGCCGCCGCCACCGCCGCTGACGTCGGGGTCACCGGCTCCCGCGGTGCCGCCGGAGCCGCCGTTGCCGTAGCCCGGCTGACCGCCTGCGCCACCACTGCTGCCGTTGCCGGGGGTCGCGCTGCCGCCGCCGGTCCCGACGACGCAGACGAGCACCTGCCCGGCGACCCCGGTGAGGGTGCCGGAGATCAGCGCGCCGCTGCCGCCGTTGGAGCCGGTGAGCGCGGTTCCGAAGGGGCCGGAGCCACCCGCCCCGGCGATCTCGAAATGCACGACCGAGGCGCAGGGCGGGATCGCCACGGTGTCGTTCGGTCCCCATTGGGTGAAGGTCTGCCTCCCAGGCGTGCATCCGGCGGACGCGGACGCGGCGGGGACGGCGACGGCGGTCGCGATCGCCGGTACGGTCCACGCGGCGCCCTTGACGATCGTGCGCCGACGAAGGAGGCGAGAGGCGTCGTGCTGGGGGCTGGTTCCTCTGGGCTCTTCCACGCTGTTCCTTCCGTATGGCATATAGATGTATGTCTGGACTGCTCGTCCCATTGCACCCGGCCCTCCGCGCACGGCGGGATGCCGGTGGAGGATCGGTGAGGTATCGGCCCCCGGCGAGTGAGGAATCCGATCCGGATCGTGCCGGTGGGCACCTCGCGATCGCGGCGTCCGGCGGCGGGGGCGGCGTCCTCGCCGCTCTCTCGCGCGCCGCCGCCGCATGACATGCCTAGACTGGGACGGTGGCGCGGTTTCTCGTGATCGGCGGCTTCCTGGCCGCGGTCTTCTGGATCTTCAGCATCGTCGACTGCTCGCTTCAGCCGGCGACGCGTCACCGTGGGGTGTCGAAGGGTGCCTGGGTCGCGATCGTCGTGCTCATCCCGGTGATCGGCGGGATCCTCTGGTTCGCGATCGGACGCTCGCGCGGGGAGAGGAGCGGGCCTGAGGGCCTCGTGCCGCTCGACGACGACCCCGCCCGCCTGCGTCGGGTCAGCGAGGCCGAGCAGGATCGCCGCATCCGCGAGCTGGAGGAGGAGCTCGCCCGTCTCGACGATCCTCGGGAGGGCGACGCCCCGGGCGACCGTTCATGACCGACGCTGGCGGAGGCCTCGTCCCTGCCACCACGGCTGCCGTGGCGCTCGTGCGCGGCTTCGTCGAGCACGGTGTTCGTGACCTCGTGCTCTCCCCGGGATCGCGGTCGCAGGCACTGGCGCTGGCGGCGGCGGATGCGGCGCGGGCAGGGGCGCTGCGGCTGCACGTGCGGCTCGACGAGCGCGTCGCCGCCTTCACCGCGCTGGGCATGGCCAGGGAGACCGGGACGCCCGTCGCGGTCCTGTGCACCTCGGGCACGGCGACCGCCGGCCTCCTCCCTGCGACGATGGAGGCGTTCCACGCCGGGGTGCCGCTGCTCCTGCTCACCGCCGACCGTCCGCCGGAGCTCCGCGGCGTCGGCGCGAACCAGGCCACGGTGCAGCCGGGCATGTTCGACGCCTGGGTGCGGGACGCCGTGGACGCCCCCGTCCCCGGTGAGGCGGGGCCGGACGCGTTCGGCATGCTCGCGTTCCGGGCCGTTTCCGCCGCGGTCGGCGTCACGGGCAGCGGCCTTCCCGGCGTGGCGGGACCGGTGCATCTGAACCTCCCCGTCCGCGACCCGCTGTCGGGACCGGCGGGAGACCTTCCGCCCCTCGCCCCCGGGGCGCTGCCCGCCGTCCCCCGTGAGCCGGCCGCCGTGCTCGCGCGGGGTGCGAGGACGGTCGTCGTCGCCGGCGCCGACGCGGGAGCGGCGGCCGAGGAGCTGGCCCACGCGGCGGGCTGGCCCCTCATCGCCGAGATCGTGAGCGGAGCCCGCTTCGGTCGTCGGGTCGTGCGGGACTACCGGAGGCTGCTGCGGGAGCCGTCGCTCGGCGGGCGCATCGAGCGCGTGGTCGTCTTCGGCCACCCCACGCTCAGCCGCGAGGTCTCCGCCCTGCTCGCTCGCGCAGACGTCGAGGTGATCGTGGTGCGCCGCGGCGGCGAGCTCGTCGCCCTCGGCCCCGGCGGTGCTCGCGGCGTGGACGCCGTGACGCTCGTCGCCGAGGTCGATGCCGCCGGCATGCGGCAGGAACAGGCCGATCGCGCCTGGCTCGGAGAATGGATGCGTGCCTCCGTCGGCGCCGCCGTGGATCTCGATGCCGCCGCCCCCGACCCGGACGCGCTCGCCTCGACCGATCCCGAGACCCGTCGGGAGGCCGTGCGGGCAGAGCTCGCGGCGGTGCGCCGGCCGCTGGACCGGACGCTGCTCGTCGACGCGGTCTGGAGGGCGACCTGGCCGCACGACCGTCTGGTCTTCGGCTCGTCGCGGCTCGTGCGCGTCGCGGATGCGCTGCTGGCCGGCAAGCGGGTGCCGGTGCACGCCAACCGGGGTCTGGCCGGGATCGACGGGACGATCGCGACCGCCACCGGCATCGCTCTGGCGAGTCAGGCCGACGGCGCTCCTGGCGTCACCCGGGTGCTCCTGGGGGACCTCGCGTTCCTGCACGATGTCGGCGCGCTCCTCCTCCCCGCCGACGAGCCCGCGCCGCGGATCCAGGTCGTCGTGGGGAACGACGGCGGAGGGACGATCTTCGACGGGCTGGAGGTGGCGGGCTCCGCTCCGGCGACCGACCTCGACCGCGCGTTCTACACGCCGCAGTCGGTGGATCTCAGACCGCTGGCGGCCGCCTACGGCTGGGAGCATCGTCGCGTCGAGACGCGGGCCGCTCTCGATCAGTCGCTCACCTCGCCGGTGTCCGGCCCGCAGATCATCGAGGTCCCGCTCCCGCGCTGACAGCTCCGAGACGAGTCGGGTCGCCCTCTCCGGGCCTGTCCCCGTCCCCGATCGGTCGTGCCATCGCTCGGATCGGCGACCGGTGCGGCAGGATGAGGCCATGACCGCGAAGCGATGGACCGCCGATGCCGCAGATGTCCTCCGGGTGGGCCCCGGTTTCCGCCTCGATGACGTGGATCCGGCGTCGACCCCGGGATACGACGGGGACAAGGCCGAGGGCGCACGGGACCTGGCCGCAGGGCTCGTCCTGCTCGGCGACCTGCAGGAGCGCCTGTTCGCCCGCAGCCGCGTGGGCGAGACGCGTGACGCGGTCCTGCTCGTGCTGCAGGCGATGGACTCCGCCGGCAAGGGAGGGATCGTGCGCCATGTCGTGGGCGGCGTCGATCCGCAGGGCGTGGCGCTCGCCGCGTTCAAGGCGCCGACCCCCGAGGAGCGCGCGCAGGATTTCCTGTGGCGCATCGAGAAACGGCTCCCCGAGCCGGGGCTCATCGGCGTCTTCGACCGATCGCATTATGAGGACGTCCTGATCGGGCGGGTGCGCGCTCTCGCTCCGGCCGAGGAGATCGAGCGGCGCTACGGCGCGATCGCCGACTTCGAGGAGCGCGTCGCCGCGACGGGCACGAGGGTCGTGAAGGTCATGCTCCACATCTCCCGTGACGAGCAGAGGGAGCGGCTGATGGAGCGGCTCGACCGCCCGGACAAGCACTGGAAGTACAACCCGGGCGACGTGGACGAGCGCTTGCTCTGGGACGACTACATGGCCGCATACCAGACCGTCTTCGACCGGACCTCGACAGCGGCGGCGCCGTGGCACGTGATCCCGGCGAACCGCAAGTGGTACGCGCGTCTGGCCGTGCAGGAGCTCCTGCTCGCCGCGTTGCAGGACATCGATCCGCAGTGGCCGGCGGCGGACTTCGACGTCGAGGTCGAGCGGAGACGTCTGGCCGAGAGCTGAGCGCCCGGATGGCCTGAACGCCCCGGACGTCCCGGACGCGCGGCGCCTGGGACGGGGCTCAGGCGAGCGCGTCGACGATCGGGCGGAACTTCACCCTGGTCTCGAGCAGCTCGGCCTCCGGGTCGCTTCCGGCGACGATCCCGGCTCCCGCGTAGGCCGTGACCGGGATGAGGCCTTCGTCGCCCGGGCCCAGGGGGCGGCCGAACTGTGCGCAGCGCAGGGCGATGGCCCATTCGCCGTCGCCGTCGCCGTCGATCCAGCCGACCGGACCCGCGTACCGGCCTCGGTCGAAGGGCTCCAGGCGTCGGATGGCCGCGACGGCCGTCGGGGTCGGGGTGCCGGCGACGGCGGCGGTCGGGTGGAGCGCGCCGACCAGGTCGAGCACCGAGTCGCCGTCCGAGAGCTCGCCCTCGACGTCGGTCGCGAGGTGGAAGAGGTTCGGGAGCTCGAGCGTGAACGGCTGCTCGCTCGCGGCGAGGGCGCGCGTGTGCGGGCGCAGGGCTGCGAGGACGCTCTGCACGGCGTACCCGTGCTCGTCGAGGTCCTTCGGGCTCGAGGCGAGGGCGGCCACCGCGGCGGCGTCCGCGTCGGGGTCGGCGCCACGGGCGGTGGTCCCGGCGAGCACCCGGGCCGTGACCGTCCCGCGTCGGGAGGTCACGAGGGTCTCCGGGCTCGCCCCGATCAGCCCCTCGACGGCGAAGGTCCAGGTGTCGGGGTAACCGGTGGCGAGCGCGCGCACGAGGCGGCGCAGGTCGGCGCCGGCCGGGGCGGTGCCGACGAGGTCGCGTGCGAGCACGACCTTCCCGTAGTCGCCGGCGGCGATCTCGGCGACCGCGGCGCGGACCGCGTCCTGGTAGCCCTGCGGCGACTGCGCGCCGGGGCCGAGCGTGCCCGACCAGTGCTCGCCGTACGCGCGGGGGGATGCGTCGTCGCGCTCGCCGTCGGCGGGGTCGTCCGCGTCCCGGATCCGGGTGATCCAGCAGCGACCGCGGTGGCGTCCGAGGATCATGCGCGGCACGACGATCGCGCTGTCCTTCGCCGATCCCTCGTCGAACACGAGGGTGCCGAAGCCGACGAGTCCCGTGCCGGGGAGCCGCAGCGGATCCTCCACCACGGCTGCGGCGGTGAGCTCGCGCCATGTCGCCGCGAGGGCCGTCGTGCGCGACGCGGCGGCCCCGGAGGGCACGCGCAGCGCGGCGGCGATGCCGGATCCCGCCGCGACGATCCCTTCGCCCCGCCGCAGCCAGACGAGGGGGAGATCGGGGTCGGCGTAGGGGAGGAGGTCGTCGACGGGATCGATCTCCCGCGTCTCCACGACCAGGGCGCTGCTCACCCGTCCAGCCTAATCCGCCGCTGGGAGCGCTGCCGTCGCCGACGAGAAGGCGGCTCCAGAGGCCGGAGCCGCCGTGACGATGGTGGGTCGGGCGATCACCGAGCGTGCGTCCTACTGACGTCCACTCGTCTCTCTCCCGTGGGGCCGTCAGCAGACGCTGGCGGCCCCACGGCCGTCGGCGGGTGGGCGATAAGGTGTTCTCTATGCCTCCCGACGCATCGGCGACAAAGGCGCGGACTCTCGCCGCGGCACTGGCCGAGTTTGCGACGCACGGCCTCGCCGGCGCACGTGTGGATCGGATCGCCGAGGCGGGCCAGGTGAACAAGCGCTCGATCTACGTCCATTTCGGCAACAAGGAAGAGCTGTTCGACATCGTCGTCGCGCGCACGCTGCAGGAGCTGTCGGAGGATGTCGCGTTCACCGCCGACGATCTTCCTGGCTATGCGGGGCGCCTCTTCGATCATCTCGGGCGCCGTCCCGAGATCCTGCGCCTCTCGACCTGGGCGAACCTCGAGCGCCCGGCGGCGTCGCAGGGCGAGGCCGCCGCCTACCGGGCCAAGGTCGATGCGATGCGCGAAGCCCAGGAGCGGGGCCTTCTTCCCCGTGGAGTCGACGCCGTCGACCTTCTGGCGATGCTTCTCGCGCTCGTCACCTCGTGGGCTGGAGCGTCATCGGCTTTGCACGGACTGCACCACGAAAGCCCTCAGTCCCTGGCGCGGCTGAACACGCACCGCGTCGCGCTGGTCGACGGCGTCCGCCGGCTCTGCGACGCGCCCTGATCGTGCCCACCGCGCCGATCGTGAGCCGGGTCACGTGGGATCCGACCCGTAGGTGCGTGCGATCAGCTCGCCGCGGGACCGGGCACCGACGTGTCGGAACACCTGTGTGAGGTGGACCTCCACCGTACGGGGTGAGATGCCCATCGCCTGCGAGATCCGCATGTTCGAATATCCCCGGAGCAGGAGCGAGAAAGCTTCTTCCTGGCGCGGGGTCAGCATCGCTCTCAGACGGTCGGCGCGGTTGCGGCGCCGTTCCGATGGGCCTCCGCGACGTGCGGCGACCACCGCGTAGTCGGTGCTGGCAGGGCCCTCGATGGCGTATTCGATCGGCGAGGCGGGTGCGTTCCGGCCGAGTGCGATGATCGTCTCGGTGCCGATAGAGAGGCCTCGGGCAGCAAGGATGCGAGCGGCGCTGTGGGTCATGCCCCCGCCCGTGTGGGTGATGGGAAAGCGCTCGACGACATCCGACAGCGTCTCGAAGGCCGCTTCGTCCTCGCCTGCATAGAGCTGGAACCAGATCTGCTGGGCCAGGAGCCAGGCGTTGACGAGGGGCGAGAGCGGGCCTGCTGTGCTCGTCCAGGGCCAGGTGGGTGGCGTCTCGATCATCGAGAGGAGGAGGGTCGCCTGTCGCGCGTCCGCCGCACCGCGGTTGGTGACCCACAGTGCGATCACCTCCGAGATCCGATCGACGGTGGTGCCGTCGGTGACCGTCGCCGCCGCAACCCGGAGCGCGTCGATCTGCGTTGACAGTCGGTCTATCGGGCCGCCGCGGTGAGGTGGGCCCTCCTCGAAGGCCTGTGCGGCAGCGGCGATGCGCGCGGCCTCGGCGTGCAGGACCGCGGACCCGCCGGATTGTGCCCGCAGGCTCCGCGCGACAGCGTCCGCATGGTAGCCCGCGGCGAGAGCGGCACCGGCGGCGAGCACCTGGGCGCGGTCCCGTCGCTGTCCCGTCACCGCGGACGCGAGTCGCGCCGCGCTTCTGGCTGCCGCGTCCGCGTTCCCCGCTTGCAGGAGCCGCGTCGCCAGCCGTGCCACGCCGGCCTCGTACTCCGCTGCCGACGCCCGGCCGCTCAGGAGCGCGTGCCAGGCGGCGTCGTCGCGGAGGCCCGCCGCGCGGGCGACGCGGAACAGCGTGCGATGGATCCGATACTGGTCCTCGGCGTCGAGGCTCTGCAGAGCCGCCGCGCGTACTCGCCCCTCCCGGAAGGAGAACGTCCCGTTGCGTACCGCGAGCTCCCGGGAGACGACCGTGCCGAGCAGGACATGAGCCTCGACCGCCGATGCGGCGACGAGGAGGTCCACGCGATCGTTGATCATGAGGGCCGCGGTCGCGAGCACCTGTCTCTCTGCCGGTGTCGCGTCAGAGAGGCGGTCGGCCGTCTCTCTGGCTATCGGGCGTGGCAAGGGGAGCGGGTCCGGCAGGGCGGAGAGGCCGCTCCTCTGGGCAGGGGTGAGTCCGGCCATGATCTCGATCAGCGCGGTCGTGTCGCCGCCTGTGTGGTCCATCACGCAGGAAGCGACCCAGGGAGCAGCGCTGAGCCCTCTCGTATGCAGGGCGGTCAGACCCGCCTCGACACGTGCGGCCATCCGTCCTCCTTTGTGCCGGACGCCATACTCGGGCCCTTAAGTAACCGGTTAGATAACTATGATGATAGGGCCGGATGGGGGAGGCGTCCATGTCGGTCCGCGCCCCTCCGCCATTCCCCGGGAGAGGCGATGGTCTTCCCCTGGCGCAAATGGGACGGGTCGCCGCACCGGCGGCACGAGTGCGTGTACCTCGGTGCCGACGCCTGGGGCGATTGGGTCGGGCAGCCGGCCGGCTGGGGGAGCGCCCGCCCCGGCGCCTCCTTCGCCACGGACGCGCCCAACGTGACTCTTGTCCCGCCGAGCGGCGACCATGCGGTCACGGCGTACCGTCGTCATCCGCGCGGCATGCGGATCTACATCGACCTCGGGTGGGAGGTCTGCGGGGGAGCGGCGGACGGCTCTCGGGACCCGCTGCTCGCGACCGGCGTCGACATGGACCTCGACGTCGTCCGCGTCGAGGGGCCGCGAGGGACATGGGTCGACGAGCGCGACGAATGGGCGCGGCATCGCGTGCGCTTTGGCTATCCCGCCGAGGTCGTCGCGCACCTGGAGGCGCTTGCGCTCGACCTCGAACGGCGGGTGCGCGCGCAGGAGGCGCCGTTCGACGACGCGGTCCCCGGCTCCTGGCTGGACCGTCTCGAGACGCTGGTCCTCCCTTCCGCGGCGCGGCGGCCGGGGCCGGCCTCGGGAGGGGCGCCGAGCGGGCATCTAGACTCGGAGGCGTGACCCCGGACGAGCCCAACCGCGCAGACCTCGGCAAGGACCCCGCGCAGGTGAGCGGGATGTTCGACCAGGTCGCGGCCGGATACGACCGCACCAACGTCGTCATGACCTTCGGCAACGATGCGTTCTGGCGTGCGGCGACCACGCGCGCGGTGGCCCCCCGGCGCGGCGAGCGCATCCTCGACCTCGGCGCGGGCACGGCCTCGTCCTCCGCGTCCCTGGCGGCGAGCGGGGCCGACGTCGTCGCCGCGGACTTCTCGCCGGGGATGCTCGCGGAGGGGCGACGCCGGCACGGCCACCTCCCCAACCTGAGCTTCGTGGAGGCCGACGCCACCGCCCTGCCCTTCGCGGACGGGGAGTTCGACGCGGTGACGATGTCGTACAGCCTGCGCAACGTGCACGACCCGAAGAAGGCGCTCGCCGAGCTCTTCCGGGTCACGCGGCCGGGCGGGCGACTCGTCGTCAACGAGTTCTCCACGCCGCCGCAGCCGTTCTTCCGCCGGCTCTACCGCTTCTACAACGCGCGGGTGCTGCCGAAGGTCGCCCGCCTGGCCGGGACGAACGCCGAGGCGTACGACTACCTCAACGAGTCGATCCGGGACTGGCCGGACCAGGCGACGCTGGCCGCGTGGATCCGTGAGGCCGGATGGACCGAGGTCGCCCATCGCAACCTCTCGATGGGCATCGTCGCCCTGCACCGTGCGACCAGCCCTCTCGCTGAGACCGAGGCGTCAGGCGCGCCCAGGTAGGCTGGACGGGTGACTTCGAGCGCTCCTGCCCCGGGTTCGCGCCTCGCGAGCCGAATCGGCTTCAGCGACCGCGTGTTCATCGGGCCCGCCGCGCGCCGGCTCGCGCGCGAGGTCGAAGCCGGGCTGGACCTGGTCGAGGAGGGACTGGCCGAGGACCTGCGCGTCGCCGACACGCTCGCGGACGCCGCCAGCCGCTACCTCTATGAGGCGGGAGGCAAGCGCGTGCGCCCGGTCCTGGCGCTCCTGACCGCCCAGCTGGGGCAGGGCAACGTGCCCGCGGTCATCGACATCGCCAAGGCGCTGGAGATGACGCATCTCGGCTCGCTCTACCACGACGACGTCATGGACGGCGCCGACCGCCGCCGCGGCGTGCCCGCCGCGCACGCGGTCTGGGGCAACAACGTCGCGATCCTCACCGGAGACATCCTCTTCTCCCGCGCCAGCCAGCTCATGTCGCACCACGGCGACAGGGCCATCCGGCTCCAGGCCGACACGTTCGAGCGGCTCGTGCTGGGGCAGATGCACGAGACCGTCGGCCCCCAGGAGGGCGACGACCCGATCGCCTTCTACCTCCAGGTGCTCGCGGACAAGACCGGCTCCCTCATCGCGGCGGCGACCGAGGCGGGCGCCATCTTCTCCGGCGCGCCCGCGGAGTACGAGGAGCCGCTGCGCGTGTACGGCGAGAAGGTGGGCGTCGCCTTCCAGCTGCTCGACGACGTGATCGACCTCTCCGCGAACCCGGACGACACCGGCAAGGTGCCGGGCACCGACCTGCGCGCCGGCGTGCCGACGATGCCCTCGCTCCTCCTCGCCGCCGAGGCCGACGACGTCTCCCGGGCTCTGTCCGCCGAGATCGACGAGGGCGTCGCCCGCATCGCCGACGGCGCGGACCCCGCGATCCTCGACGAGCCGCTCGCCCGGCTGCGGGACCACGCGGTCACGGAGAAGACGATGGAACTGGCGCGTTCCTGGACGCGCGATGCGATCGTGGCGCTCGACCCGCTGCCGAAGGGGCCGGTGCGTGACGCGCTGGTCCGGTTCGCGCAGACGCTGGCCGACCGCAGCAGCTGACGGAAGGAAACCATGACCAAGCTCAGGCTCGCCATCGTCGGAGCAGGCCCCGCCGGCATCTACGCGGCGGACATCCTGCTCAAGGCGGAGCGCCGCTTCGACGTCTCGATCGACCTGTTCGAGCAGCTCCCCGCGCCTTACGGCCTGGTCCGCTACGGCGTGGCCCCCGACCATCCCCGCATCAAGGGCATCATCACGGCTCTTCGCGACGTGCTGGACCGCGGCGACATCCGTCTCTTCGGCAACGTCCGGTTCGGCGAGGACGTCACGCTCGACGACCTCAAGCGCCACTACAACGCAGTGATCTTCGCGACCGGGGCCGTGCGTGACGCTGCGCTCGAGATCCCCGGCATCGACGCGGTCGGATCCTATGGCGCTGCCGACTACGTCAGCTGGTTCGACGGCCATCCGGACGTCCCGAGGGAATGGCCGCTCGACGCCGCGTCGGTGGCCGTGCTCGGCAACGGCAACGTCGCGCTCGACGTCTCGCGGATGCTGGCAAAGCACGCGGAGGACCTCCTCGTCACCGAGGTGCCCCAGAACGTGTACGAGGGCCTGCGCGCGAGCGCGGTGACGGACGTGCACGTGTTCGGACGCCGTGGCCCCGCGCAGGTGAAGTTCACGCCGCTGGAGCTCCGCGAGCTCGGCGAGCTGCGCGACGTGGACATGGTCGTGTACGACGAGGACTTCGACTACGACGAGGCCTCGCGCGACGCCGTCGCCAGCAACAAGCAGGTGATGGTCATCGACCGCATCCTCCAGTCCTGGCGGCAGCGCCCTTCGGTCAACAACGCCGGGGGCGAGGCCTCCCGCCGGCTGCACCTGCACTTCTGGGCACGTCCGGTCGAGGTCCGAAAGGACGAGAACGGCCGGGTCGCCGCCCTCGTCTACGAGCGCACGAAGCCGGACGGGCAGGGCGGGGCCGTCGGCACGGGCGAGCTGCGCGAGATCCCGGTGCAGGCGCTCTACCGCGCGATCGGCTACTTCGGCTCCCCGCTCCCCGGCGTCCCGTTCGACAAGAAGCACGGCGTCATCCCCAACCGCGAGGGGCAGGTCCTCGAGAAGGACTCCAACCAGCGCGTGCCGGGCATCTACGCCACGGGATGGGTCAAGCGCGGGCCTGTCGGCCTCATCGGCCACACGAAGTCCGACGCGATGGAGACCGTCCGCCACCTCATCAACGACCAGGGGTCGTGGTGGCAGCCGGAAGACCCCTCCGAAGAGGCGATCCCCGCGCTCCTCGCCGAGCGGGGCGTCGCGTGGACCGACCTCGACGGCTGGCACCGTCTGGACGAGCACGAGATCGGGCTCGGCGCCCCTCAGGAGAGGGCGCGCGTGAAGGTCGTGCCGCGCGAGGAGATGGTACGCATCTCCCGCGGCGCGTAGCCGCCCGGAAACGGGGCTCCCGCCCGCTGAGTAGCATGGAGGACATGGAGAGGACGAGAGCGATCCGCGCCGCCCGTGGGGCGACTGCGGCGACGCTCGCGACCTTCGTCGCCCTCCTCTCGCACGTCGCCGGGGGCGGCGCGATGCCGGGGTGGCTCGGCGTCGTCGTTCCCTGGACGTTCTCTCTCCTCGTGTGCGTCCCTCTCGCGGGACGTCGCCTCTCGGCGATCCGGCTGAGCATCGGGGTGGTCGTGAGCCAGGCGCTGTTCCACGTCCTGTTCGTGCTCGGCGCTGGCACCTCCTCCGGGCTGGTCGGCGTGGGGCACCACGGCATGATGGTCCTTCCCGGCGGAGCCGGCGCGGGGGCCGTCCCGGCGAGCGACGCCTCGATAGAGGCGATGCTCTGGGGCGACGCGGCCATGTGGACCGCTCACGTCACGGCGGCCGTGCTCACGATCGCGGCGCTGCACCGCGGTGAGAGCGCCCTCCGCCGCCTTCTCGAGATCGCCGTGCAGACGGGTTCCTGGATCGAGCGCCAGGTGCTCGCGATGGTCCGGGCGTTCGTCGATCCGCTTCCGTCCTCCCCGCGGCACCGTCTCGTGCCGGCAGAGAGCCTCGCGCCGCGCGTCCTCCGCGCCGTGCACCTTTCCGCCGTCGTCCGGCGCGGTCCGCCCCGCGCGTTCGCGTGACCGTCCGCCGCCCCGTTCCCTGAGGCGGCCGTCCGAGCCTCGTCGAGGCTCCGCTTGAGCGCGCCCCGCTCCCACCCGGGGGCGCGTCGCCTGCACGCAGAACAGCACCGGGACGACCCGGCCGCGCCTACAGGGCGACGGCGGGAGCCCGTGCACGACGAGGCCGCGTCCGCGGCCGAGGAAGACAGCATGAACACTCCGACCATCCGCACGGCCGTCGCGACGGCCGCTCCGAGGGACCGTGCCTCGCGCCGGTTCCGGCTTCGCGCGCTCCTCGCGGGGATCGCGATCGGCGCCGCCGCCGTGCTCGGCACGGCGATCCCGGCGTCCGCTCACGACGAGCTGCTCAGCAGCACCCCCGCGGCGAACGCGACGATCGACGCCGCGCCGGCGGAGGTCGTGCTCACCTTCTCGGGGAACATCCTGCCCCAGACGGCGATCATGGCGATCACCGACGCTGCGGGGACCGACTACCGCCAAGGCGAGCCGAAGGTCTCCGAGACCTCTGTCACCGTCGGCCTGAAGCCGGGCCTCCCCGGCGGCGCGTATGAGATCCGCTGGGCGGTGACCTCCGAGGACGGGCACCCGATCTCCGGGATCATCCCGTTCTCGATCGCCGGCTCCGGTGCGTCCGAGCCCTCGGCCGCACCGGTCACCCCGACGGCCGCCCCCTCCGCCGCCGACACCGCAGCGCCGACAGACGCGAACGCGCCTGTCGCGTCGCCGCCGGCGGAGGAGTCCGGCGTCTCGGCGGGCCTGGTCATCGCGCTGGTCGTCACGGGCGTCGCTGTGGTCGGGCTGGTCGTGGTCATCGCTG
The DNA here is from genome assembly GCF_049800815.1 of Microbacterium sp. S308A+. Taxonomy (NCBI): domain Bacteria; kingdom Bacillati; phylum Actinomycetota; class Actinomycetes; order Micrococcales; family Microbacteriaceae; genus Microbacterium; species Microbacterium sp. S308A+. The sequence continues at coordinate 58,448 of NZ_JBNAFT010000005.1, forward strand.
TCGTCATGGCCCGGCGTCGCGGACAGGACGGGAACGCCCCCACGGACGACTCCGGGCTCTGACCCGGTCGTCCCCCTGAGCCCCGTCGTCTCGACCGGGCTCGACCGGGCGTGCCTTCTGCGCCGTCCGGATCATCATCGTGGTCCCGCCCGTTCCGGGCGGAGCCGCGTCACGACTCAGAAAGAGAAACCGATGAACACCAACACCACCACTCGCCGTCCTCGCCTGATGCGCGCCTCCGCCCTCGGCGGCGCCGGAGTCGCCCTCGCCCTCGTCCTCTCCGGCTGTGCCGGGGGGACAGCGGCGTCGCCGGCCCCCTCGGTCTCGGCTGCCGCCGCGGCGGACAGCGTGAAGGTCGTCGACGGATGGGCGAAGGCCTCCGAATCCGGGATGACGGCGGCCTTCGGCGAGATCGAGAACACGGGGAACGAGGAGATCACCCTCCTCTCCGTCGCCACGACCGCCTCTCCGGACGTCGAGCTGCACGAGACCGTGGCGGACGCCTCCGGCCAGATGAAGATGCAGGAGAAGAAGGGCGGGTTCCCGATCGCGGCCGGCGGTGCGCTGTCGCTCGTGCCTGGCGGGAACCACATCATGCTCATGGACCTCGCCGCGCCCCTCAAGGCCGGCGACGAGCTGACCTTCACCCTGTCCTTCTCGGACGGATCGAAGAAGGACGTGAGCATGCCGATCAAGGACTACTCCGGCGCGAACGAGAAGTACTCCGACGGGGATTCCGGCACGCCCGCCCCTGGCTCGTCCGGGACGGGTCACGCAGGTCACGGTCAGTCCGCTCACGGCGGCGCGGGCGGCGCGCTCCGATGAGCGGCGCATCCGCCTCCTCCGAGCGGGTGCGTGCCACCCGGCGGCAGTTCCTCCTCGGAGGGGCTGCCGCCGGCGCCGGGGCCGCCGCGGCGCTCGGGACCACGATCCTCCCGGGCGCTCCGGCGTCCGCCGCGGAGGCCGGAGCCGGGGAGCCTTCCGTCCACGGCGGCGAGACGGTCCCGTTCCATGGGGCGCACCAGGCCGGCATCGCCACCCCCGCACAGGCGCATGCGGTCTTCCTGGCGCTCGATCTGCGCGAAGGCGTGGACCGCGACGGGCTCCGCCGTCTCATGCGCACGCTCAGCGACGACGCGGCCCGGCTCATGCGGGGCGCGGGGGCGCTTGCCGACACCGAACCCGAGCTCGCCGCCGCACCCGCGCGGCTCACCGTGACCTTCGGGTTCGGCCCGGGATTCGTCGCACGGGGGGGCGGAGCGGCGCCGGGGTGGCTGCGCCCGCTCCCCGCCTTCGGTGTCGACCGGCTCCGCCCGGAGCTCGGCGACGGCGATCTCCTCCTGCAGATCGCGGCGGAGGATCCCCTGACGGTCGCGCACGCCGCCCGCATGCTGTTGAAGGACGCGCGGGGCACGGCCCGGGTGCGCTGGCGGCAGCAGGGATTCCGCCGTGCATACGGCACGGAGGCCCCGGGGACCACGATGCGCAACCTGTTCGGCCAGGTGGACGGCACGGTCAACCCGAAGCCGGGAACCGCCGACTTCGACGACGTCGTCTGGATCGACGACGACAGCTGGCTCGCGGGCGGGACCGGCATGGTCTTCCGCCGCATCCGGATGGACGTGGACGGCTGGGACAGGATCGATCGCGCGGGCCGGGAGCAGTCGGTGGGCCGCCGTCTGTCCGACGGTGCTCCGCTCACCGGGAGGAAGGAGCACGATGAGCCGGACTTCGACGCGAAGGACTCGATCGGATTCCCGGTCATCCCGGCGTTCTCGCACGTCCGCCGCGCGCGAAGCGAGAACCCGAGGGAGCGGATCTTCCGCCGCGCCTACAACGACGACGGCGCGCCCACGGGCGACGAGGTCTCTGAGTCGGCGCTGCTCTTCGTCTCCTTCCAGGCCGACGTCGACGCGCAGTTCGTGCCGCTGCAGCGGCGGCTCGACGAGCTGGACCTGCTGAACACGTGGACGACGCCCATCGGCTCCGCCGTGTTCGCGATCCCCCCGGGGTGCGAGAAGGGCGGCTGGATCGGGGAGACACTGCTCGGCTGACCCGCATGGCTCGGCCGGCCGGCCGAGCCATGCGGCACGGAGGAACGGCCGCCCGGCGGGGAGCCCGGTCGGGCGGCCGACGCGGGATACGCTGACGACATGCGTGCGCCGGAGAAGGACGATCGGTGGGGGCCGGACATCCTCGGCGAAGGCTTCGATCAGCTCACGATCCCGCTTGGCGCGGACGAGGAAGGCGAGGTCGTGGCCACGCTCGTCCGCGCCCTTCCGCATCGTTCGCGCTGGCAGCGGATCATCGGCGGCCCGCGTTCGCTCGCCGACGTCGACGTCCTCTACGTGCATGGCTGGTCGGACTACTTCTTCCAGAAGCGGCTCGCGCGGTTCTGGACCGAGCGGGGCGCCCGGTTCTTCGCCCTCGATCTGCGCAAGTACGGGCGCAGCCTGCGCCAGGGGCAGACGCCCGGCTACATCTCCGACCTCGGTGTCTACGACGAGGACATCGCGGCGGCGCTCGCCGAGATGGGCATCCCGGTGCCGAGGTCGCAGGCGTTCCCTTCGTCCGAGGCAGGGGCGTCTGCGGCACCCGGGGGCGCGGAGGACGCGGGGCGGGCGCCGACCTCCAGGGGAGCGCCGGCCGCGGCCGTGGCCGAGGCGGATGACCGTGCGGACCGCACAGGGGAGGCCACGCCCGCCGTCCCCGGCGAGCGGCACGTCTCGCGGCGGAGACAGGGGCGCACACGCCGGCTGGTGCTGCTCGGCCACTCCACCGGGGGTCTGACCCTGAGCCTCTGGGCCGCGCGGCATCCGGGCGTGGCAGACGCGGTCATCCTCAACAGCCCCTGGCTGGAGTTCCAGCTGCCGCGCCTCACCCGAGAGACGATCGCGCCGCTCGTGGGCCTGCAGGCCCGGTACCGTCCACGCGAGCGCGCGCCGCAGCTGGATCTGGGCTACTACACCCGCGCTCAACAGGAGGTGTCGGACCCCGACGACCCGACCGAGGTGAACCTCGACTGGCGGCCGGAGCAGACGATGGCCGTGCACGCGGGCTGGCTGCACGCCATCCTGGCAGGGCATGCGGCCATCGCCGCCGGGACCTGCATCGACGCGCCGGTGTGCGTCATGCTCTCGGCACGGAGTCTGCTGCCCACCTCCTGGTCGGAGGAGCTCACCCGCGTGGACAGCGTGCTCGTCGTCGACGACATCGCACGGGCGGCGCTCAAGCTCGGCCCCTCGGTCACGATCGAGCGCATCGACGGGGCGCTGCACGACGTGTTCCTCTCCCGGCGGGAGGCACGCGACGAGGCCTACGCACGCCTGGACCGGTGGGTGACCGGCTGGGCCGCGGCGAACCCGCGCTGACGCGACGGAGGGCGGCCCTCGGTCCGTCGGGACGAGCATCGTGCAGGGCTCTCAGTACACTGGGCGGCATGGCTGACAGCTCTTTCGACATCGTGTCCAAGGTCGACCACCAGGAGGCCGACAACGCCCTCAACCAGGCGCGCAAGGAGATCGAGCAGCGCTACGACTTCAAGGGCACCGGTGCCTCGATCGCCTGGAGCGGCGAGCAGATCGTGATCACCGCGAACGCCGAGGAGCGGGCGAAGGCGGTGCTGGACGTGTTCCAGACCAAACTGATCAAGCGCGGGATCTCGCTCAAGAGCCTCGAGTCCGGTGACCCTGTCGCGAGTGGCAAGGAGTACCGCATCGTCTCGTCCCTCAAGGACGGGATCTCCTCCGAGAACGCGAAGAAGATCGGCAAGATCATCCGGGACGAGGGGCCGAAATCCGTCAAGTCGCAGATCCAGGGCGATGAGCTGCGCGTGCAGTCCAAGAGCCGGGACGACCTGCAGGCCGTGATCGCCCTCCTCAAGGGCGCCGACCTGGACATCGACCTCCAGTTCGTCAACTACCGGTAGGAGCCGGTCACCGCGTGCCCGTCCCGCGGCCTCTCAGAGGCACTGCGGCGCGCGCGAGACACCGCCGTCGGCGGCGAGGGCGTCGAGGCTGATGTCACCGTCCATGAACGTGGAGGTCTCCCGCGCGATGTCGTCGACGGCGAGCAGTACCCCCGAGAAGGAGGGCTCGGTCGGCGACTCCTCGGTGTACAGGATCGCCACGCGCGAGTCCTCCAGATCGACGGCGAGGTAGAAGCCGCGGCCGGAGTCGGCTTGCGCGGCCGCGACCGCGTCGACGGCGAGACGGAAGCCGGCCTCGACGACGTCATCGACCGAGGGCTGGACGGGGACGCACCGGAGATCTTGGTTCTGGGGCTTGCTCGCGCGGCGGGCGTCGTCGACGAGGTCCTTGAGGTCGTCCTCGTCGTCTATGCCGTCGACGTGATGGCGTTTCAGGCCGAGTCCGTCGAGATCGTCGTCGTCGAGGTCCTTGTCGTCGAGGTCGTCGTCCTCGTCTGCGTCGTTGACGTCGTCATCATCGAGGTCGTCGTCATCGTCGTCCGGATCGGCGGTGGCTGCAGACGTCTTCGACCCGTGCGCAGACGCGGAGGCGGACGAGGAACCCGACGGATGGTGCCCGCCCGCGGAGCTCTCCGGGCCGGCGCCCGCGCATCCGGCGAGGAGCAGGGCCAGGGCGGACGCCAGGACGGCGACCGGAGCGGCCCGTCGGGGAGCCTGTGCGGGCATGTCGTCGTCCGTTCGCGAGGGGGCGTTTCGGAGCGACAGTAGGCGAAGGGGACCTTCGGGCGGCCCTGCGCTACGGGAGGTCCCTTAGCCTCGGGCCCCGGGCGGAGGACGATCCTCTGCCGGCGCCGCGGAATCGTCAGAGCAGGGCGGTGCGGACCGCGCCGACGCGCAGGATGGAGGGCAGCACGACCCCCTCCGGCCGGGCGAGGCGGAACCCGGCGCACCACAGCGCGGCGATGCCGAGGCCGACCGCGAGCAGCGGCGACCACAGCGGCACGAAGCCCAGCTGCAGCATGACGATCACCGCGACGACGCTCAGCACGACGGCGGCTCCTACCCGGACCGTCCCGACGCCGGACACACGCTCGAGGCGGATCCGCCGCTCGGTCCCGCGGGCCAGGGCGAGGAAGGGGAGCAGGGCGAGCCCGATCACGGCGAGGAGGACGGGACGGGTGATCCACCAGGCGGGGCTGAAGGTCTCGGGCAGGGGCACCGAGGCGGCGAGCATCACGGCGACCACGGCGGCGAGCGCGGTCATGTGCCAGAGGTAGATGACCGTGCTGCGGGCGTTCACCCACGACACGGCGGCGGACACACGGGCGCGCTCGGCGAACCGGGTCAGTGCGGGATGGGCGAGGCGGAGGGCGGCGAACTGCCCGGCGCCGAGCACGACGAGCGGGATGCTCGCCGGGTTGTTGCCGGCCAGGAGCAGGTCGGCGGGATAGCCGAACGCGGCGGTGAGGACGATGAGGGCGGCCAGGGCGCCCGTGATCACGAGGGCGGCCGTGCGGCGGCGGATCCGGAAGATCGAGCCGTCGGCGACGAAGAACCCGAGCTGCTGCATCGTGAGCCACACGAACACGTAGTTCCACAGGGTGACGCCGTCGCCGAGGGGTCCGCGGGCCACGTCCACGGCGAGCACGGCGGCGACGAGCACGGCGAGGACGAGGCGAGGGTGGCGCCGGTGGGCGGCGAGCATCACGGGCACCAGTGCCGACACGATCACGTACACGCCGAGGAACCAGAGCGGGCGCCCGATCCAGTACGAGCCGTCGGTGACCAGCGTGGCGGGCGTGCCGGCGAGCGCGGCGAGGCCGAGCAGGACGCCGACGATCGCGAACATCACGAGTCCGGGGATCAGGAGCCGCCCGATCCGTTCGGCCGCGAAGTCGCGCGCGGTGGCGCCACGGGAGCGCATCCTGTCCCACAGCCGGGCCGACGCGAAGCCGCCGACGATGAAGAACAGCGGCATCACCTGGATCACCCAGGTGAGGGGGCCGAACCACGCCTCGTCCTGGATCGGGGTGCCGATGCGCACCTCCCCGTCCGAGAGCGTGATGCTCGCGACGAAGAGGTGCAGGGCGACGACGAGGAGGACGCTGAACGCCCGCAGGAGGTCGATCACGGGATCGCGGCGGCCGCGGGGGCTCGCGGATGCCGCGCCGAGGCGGGGGGAGGGGAGAGCGGCGGGCGGTACGAGGGCGGACACGACACTCCGATCGGTTCGGCCCACCCGGTCGGTGAGCGTTGCCCAGACCGTACGGAGCGGGGACCGGGGCCTTCGTCCCCCGGCGGTATCCGGCACCCCCTACCGCGGTACTGTTTTCCCGGTCTGCGCCCATCTCGTCCGTGATGAACAGGTCGGGCCAGGTGAAGGTGGTCGGCCGGGGCTGCGGTTCTGGTCCGTCAGGGTTGCGCGGGCCCGACTAAGCTGTCGGGCCGGAGACCCCGGATTGTCGGGCATGAGGAGTCGGATCTCGGGCCGGCGGAGCCGGATTGTCGACCCGGCGGAGCCGGATTTGTCGAACCGGATTGTCGGGCCGGCGGAGCCGGATTGTCGGGCCGGAGGAAGTTGGTCGGCCTGAATCGGGGTTCCGGACCGACAGAGTTCCTCCGGGCCGACAAGGTGCCGGACCGACAAGGTGCGGGCCTGCACGGTGCCGGGCCGAGCCGTCCCGCGGGGGAGCCGCGGTTTTGCGTCCCGTGAGGGGTTCATAGTGTCGGGCCAGATGAACGTTGTCGGCGGAAAGCGAGGATTGGATCCGACGGAGTTGCAGAGGTCCGACGGAACGTGGGGCCGGGAGAACGTGGGGCCGGGACTCTGCCGCGCGGACGAGCGGGCGGACGAGCAAGCGGACGAGGGTCAGGAGCCGGGGAGGCCGCGCTCGCCGGGCGTGATCAGCCCGGTCTCGTAGGCGAGGACGACGGCGTGCACACGGTCGCGCAGCCCGAGCTTGCCGAGCACGCGGCTCACGTGGGTCTTCGCCGTCTGTTCGGCGATGAACAGCCGGGCGGCGATCTCCGTGTTCGAGAGCCCCTCGGCGATGAGGGCGAACACCTCGCGCTCGCGGTCGGTCAGCTCGGCGAAGACCGCGCCGTGCTCGCGGGGCCGCGGTGTCGTCTGCGCGAGCTCGCGCACGAGCATCGTCGTGACCTTCGGCGCGAGCAGGGCGTCGCCGGCATGCACGGTGCGCACGGCGTCCACCAGCTGGGCCGGCGTCGCGTCCTTGAGGAGGAAGCCGCTCGCGCCGGCGCGCAACGCCTCGAAGACGTAGTCGTCGACGTCGAAGGTGGTGAGCATCACGATCCGCGGACGGTGCCCGGAGACGGGATCGGACAGGATCTCGCGGGTGGCCTCGATGCCGTTGAGCACGGGCATCCGCACATCCATGAGCACGACGTCGGGCAGGAGGCTTCGCGTCCGCTGCCTGGCCTCGGTGCCGTCGGCGGCCTGTCCCGCGACCGTGATGTCCGGCTGCGCGTCGAGGATCGCGGCGAGCCCGACGCGGAACATCTCCTGGTCGTCGACGACCAGCACCCGGATCGGACCGGTCATGCGCTCTCCTCAGTCAGCGGCACCTGCACGACCACGGCCCATCCGCGGCCGCGCGGCCCCGTGACGACGCTACCGCCCACGAGCCCGACGCGCTCCTGCATCCCGGCGATCCCCAGGCCGGGGCGGGAGGAGGGTTCGGCGGTCCTGGCCCCCGTGCCGTCGTCGATGACCTCGAGGAGCAGCCGTCGCTCACCCTCGGGAGAGCGGTCCTCCTCCAGGATCACGCGGACGTTCGAGCCCGCTGCGTGCCGCACCGTGTTGCTCAGGCCCTCCTGCGCCGCCCGGTAGACGGCCAGCTGCACCGCGGGATCGGGAAGGGGGTCCGGCACGGCGATCTGGGCGGTGACCTTGACTCCCGCCGCGCGCGAGCGCTCGACGAGCTCGTCGAGATCGCCCAGCGTCGGCTGCGGCGCCGTGAGCTGCTCGCCTTCGTCTCGGAGGACGCCCAGCAGCTGCCTCATCTCGGTCAGCGCGGTGCGGGCGCGCACGGCGATGCCGTCGAACTCCTCCGCGACCTCCAGCGGGAGGCCAGGACGCCGGAACACGGCGGAGCTGGCCTGCATATGCACGATCGACATCGAGTGCGCCACCACGTCGTGCATCTCCCGGGCGATCCGCCGCCGTTCGGTCGCCCAGCGCACCCGTCCGGCCTCGACCTCGGTCGCGGCCTGGGCATCGCGCAGCTCGCCACGCACGATCCGCCACTGCGCGATCCCGATCCCGAGCACCATGACGACGAGCGCCTGCGAGGCCACGGCGATGTCGATGCTCCAGGCAGGGGAAGCGGTCGGGCGGAGGGCGACGGAGAACAGCGCCGCCCCGAACGCGGCCAGGAAGCCGGTCACCGGGAGCGCCCAGGGCTCACGCAGAGCGAGCACGAGGAGGAAGGCGGAGAGCGAGATCATCCCCGGCACCGTCAGCGGCCAAGGGGCTCCTGACGCGGCCGACGCGGTGAGCGCGGTCACGAGGATGCCCAGCGTGTGCGCGACGATCGCGAGCCGGGGCATCACCATCGCCAGGGCGATGCTCCCGCACTGGAGCAGCGCGCCGCCCAGGGCGGCGACGACCGGCACGCCGGAGACGCTCGCGTCGACCGCCGTCGTCACCGCGGCGAGGATGAGGGCCACCGCCATCGAGATCCAGCCGATCCCGGGCACGGCGGGAGGACGCCGCGCGGCGGACGCCTGGATCAGCCGCCATCCGTCGCGGATCCGCTGCTCGGTATACGGGGCGCTCCCGGGCGCGGACGGGGCGGACGTGGTTCCGGACGGGGCGGACGCGGTGTTCTCCTCAGCCATGCTCCGACGCTATTGCCCCGCGGGCGGCTGCGCGTCCCCTTCCCGTCGCATCCGGGGGCTACCGGCGTAGCATCCGCGCGCCGAGACGGATGGGGAGGGGAGCGGACGTATCCTCGGAGCCATGGCACGGATCGGCGGACGCAGCACCGCCCACGCATGGATCGGCGGGCTCCTCTGCCTCGGCGTGATCGCCGGCCTGGGCTTCCTCGCGCTGCCCATGCTCCCGGTCCTGGAGCAGTATGTCGGCGACCTGCTGGCGTCGTTCGGGGGATGAGGCGGCCTTCATCCGTCGACACGTCGGCACGCCTCCGGGGGGCATCCTCGTCGCGGCGATACCCTCGCCATGCACATGTCCGATGCGCGAGGAGTTTGCCATGAGTGACCGCGACGGTTCGAAGCCGGTGCCGGAGCACGACGTCGACGACGTCGTGGACAGCGCGAAGGCGGGCCTTGCCGACGCTGCCGCCGCGCGCACGGGGGAGTCCGTGGCCTCGGCGGACGGCGCAGCCGGGTCCGCCGCCGTGCCGGACGGCGCCTCGGCGGCCACAGAGCCCGGCGACGGCGCCCCGGGTGACGCCTCGGGCGCCGTGTCGTCTGCGCAGGCGAGCCAGGAGCGGCCCGCGGACGCGCCCGCAGCACGCCGGCCCCCAGAGGAGGACTCGGACCTGGCGGCCTTCGCCGCAGCCGAGGCCGCTTTCCCCGGGACCTTCGGCGGGACCTTCACCCCTCCGCCGGCGGACGCGTCGACGCCCGCGGCCCCCGCCGTTCCTGCTGAGCCTGCTGCTCCCGCCGAGCCCGAGATCGCCACGACCGCCTATGCGCCGCCCGCGCCGGCCGAGCAGGCCGAGACGCGCGTGCTCCCGCCCGAGCCGCTGGCCCCCGTGACGTCGGCCCAGCTGCCGATCTTCGTCCAGGCCCCCGAGCCGCCGCGTCCGCACGGCAACCGCGGCGCGATCGCCGGGATCGGCCTCGTCGCCGCGATCGCCTTCGCGGTCCTCTACCTGGGCGCCACCCTCGGCTTCGGCGCGCTGCAGGGCGACGTGACCGCTGCCAACATCGGCACCGTCGTCCTTGACCACCTCCGCAGCTGGAGTCTCTGGATCCCGACCGCGGTGTTCTTCGTCGCCTTCTGGCTGCTCGGCGCCGTCATCAACCGTGGACGCTGGGGCTTCTGGGTGGTCTTCGGGATCCTCGTCGGCGCTCTCTCCTACGGAGGGCACATCCTCGGCGCGCTCTTCGCCGCGCCGTTCTGGTCGCAGACCGCCAGTCGCAACGCCGAGGTGATCGACGGACAGCTCCTCGCGCCGCTGGCGATCGTCGCCTTCGTTCTCGGTCGCGAGCTCGCGGTCTGGTTCGGCGCCTGGGCCGCCCGCAGCGGTGCCCGCAAGAACGAGCGCAACGCCGAGGAGCAGCGGGAGTACGAGCGGGTGCTCGAGGCAGGGCCTCAGCTGCCGGGCTGACGGAGACGGAGCCATCACGGTCGACCGAACAGACCCCCGCGAGCCGGACCCCCTCGGGGGATCCGCGGGGGTCTCGTCGGTCCTCGCGGTCGTGCTGGGGACGGTCGCCTTCTTCGCCCTGGCGATCATGGGCCTGGGGTTCCTGAGCCTGCTGACCGAGAGGGACCTCATCACGGCTCCCGGGCTCGGACAGCTGCCAGGCGTCGTCGGGATGGTGCTCGCGGTCGGGGTCTTCGCCCTCGCCCTGCGCGGCGTCCTCACGGGGCCTTCCCCGTCCTACGCCGCCGCGCTCTTCGTCGCGCTGGGAACGACCCTCGTGCACCTCGGCGGCGTGTGGGCCACCGCGCTCGCGGAAGGCGCAGGGATCGCTCGATCCACCGCGACGATCGGCCATCTCGTGCTCGGCGGAGGGAGCGCCGTGGTCGCAGGCGCCGCGCTCGTCGCCGGCTGGGCGGGGATCGCGTTGCGCCGCACCAGAGCGCGCCGGCCGCACTGGCCCTGGGAACGGCACGAGGAGGAATGACGCGCAGACGACCGGCCGGATCGGGGAGGAATCCGCGACTCCCCGACGTGTCCGACGTACTCTGGGTGCGTGGGGCGCTCACTCGAGACGCAGGTCGACCAGGCCGTGGAGGCCTGGCTGCGCTGGGTGCCGCGCTGGGAGCCGGCCACCCATCGGGGTCGACTCGCCCCCTGCCGTCGCTGCCTGGGCTCTCCCGTGCTCTCGGCGGCGGGGATCGGGGCGAACGTGCCGCACGGGGTGCAGCACGGACTGTCCACGCGGGTGAAGACGATCGTGGACCATGCCGTGGCGGAGTACACCGCACGAAACCTGCCGATGCTCCAGGGCGAGCTCGATCAGCAGTCCGCCCGCAACCGCGCTCGCAGCTATCGGCCTTCAGAAGATCTCGCCCCGGAGTACGAGGGGATGCCGCTCGACCCCGATCCGGTCCCTGGGGCGCCGTTCCTGTTCACGCTGGCCGGGCTCGCCGACGAGGACGCGGCCGAACTGCCTCCGCTGCCTCCGCTCAGTGAGGAGGCGAAAGCGGCGCTCCGCCGCGAGGTCGCGCTGGCGGACGAGTATGCGAACATGATCGGGCGGGAGATCTGCGGGCTCCTGCTCCGGCACCGGCTGCGTGTGCAGGCGGCGATCTCGGAGTATGTCGAGCCGCAGATCGAGGCCATGCTGGCCGAGCTGACCGAGGCGCTGGACTCGCCGTTCGACCCCGACACGCTCTAGCCTTCGCGCGCGCCCTGTATTTGACCGTCGAGGTTACGTCGCATTACCATTGATCGCGAATGCGTGTGCTCCGGCGTGCGCATCAGGGCGTCGGCACTCGCCGCTCCGCCCCCACGGCATACCCGCCACGAAGCGCACCGGTTCCGGCGTGCGGCGGGTCATGATGTGAAACCCATCACGCTGTCACCGTGCAGCACAACAAGGAGAAGCAGTGCCAACTATTCAGCAGTTGGTTCGCAAGGGTCGTGCGCCCAAGGTCTCGAAGACCAAGGCCCCCGCCCTGAAGTCGAACCCGCAGCAGGCCGGCGTGTGCACCCGTGTGTACACCACCACCCCGAAGAAGCCGAACTCGGCGATGCGCAAGGTCGCTCGTGTGAAGCTCCGCAACGGCACCGAGGTCACCGCCTACATCCCCGGCGAGGGGCACAACCTGCAGGAGCACTCGCTCGTGCTCGTGCGTGGCGGCCGTGTGAAGGACCTCCCCGGTGTCCGCTACAAGATCGTCCGCGGTGCGCTCGACACCCAGGCCGTCAAGAACCGTAAGCAGGCTCGTTCCCGCTACGGCGCGAAGAAGGGTTGAGATAGATGCCTCGTAAAGGTCCAGCCCCCAAGCGCCCGGTCGTCAACGACCCGGTCTACGGTGCGCCGATCGTCACCTCGCTCGTCAACAAGATCCTCGTCGACGGCAAGAAGTCTCTCGCCGAGTCGATCGTCTACGGCGCCCTCGCCGGCGTCGAGGCCAAGAGCGGCCAGGACGCCGTCGCCACCCTCAAGAAAGCGCTCGACAACGTGCGCCCGACCCTCGAGGTCCGCAGCCGTCGCGTCGGCGGCTCGACCTACCAGGTCCCGGTCGAGGTGAAGCCGCACCGCGCGAACACCCTCGCCCTCCGCTGGCTCGTCAGCTACGCCAAGAGCCGTCGTGAGAAGACCATGACCGAGCGTCTTCAGAACGAGATCCTGGACGCCTCGAACGGCCTCGGTGCCGCGGTCAAGCGCCGTGAGGACACCCACAAGATGGCCGAGTCGAACCGCGCCTTCGCGCACTACCGCTGGTAACAGCTCGCCCGCCCTGGCCGCCTCACCGCGGCCAGGGCGGGCACACCACCTTCACCTCGTCGCAGGACGACAGCAAGAAGACAAGGAAACCACCCGTGGCACAAGAAGTGCTCACCGACCTGAGCAAGGTCCGCAACATCGGCATCATGGCGCACATCGATGCCGGTAAGACCACGACGACCGAGCGCATCCTGTTCTACACGGGTGTGAACCACAAGCTCGGCGAGACCCACGACGGCGCGTCGACCACCGACTGGATGGAGCAGGAGAAGGAGCGCGGCATCACCATCACCTCCGCCGCGGTGACCTGCTTCTGGAACGGCAACCAGATCAACATCATCGACACCCCCGGCCACGTGGACTTCACGGTCGAGGTGGAGCGCTCGCTCCGCGTCCTCGACGGTGCGGTCGCCGTGTTCGACGGCAAGGAGGGCGTGGAGCCCCAGTCCGAGACCGTGTGGCGTCAGGCCGACAAGTACAACGTGCCCCGCATCTGCTTCGTCAACAAGATGGACAAGCTGGGCGCCGACTTCTACTTCACGGTCGACACCATCGTCAACCGCCTGGGCGCCAAGCCGCTCGTGCTGCAGCTCCCGATCGGCGCCGAGAGCGACTTCATCGGTGTCGTCGACCTCATCGAGATGCGCGCGCTGGTGTGGCCGGGCGACGCCAAGGGCGACGTCACCATGGGTGCGTCGTACGAGATCCAGGAGATCCCGGCCGATCTCAAGGACAAGGCCGACGAGTACCGCCAGGCCCTGCTCGAGGCCGTCGCCGAGAGCGATGAGGTGCTGCTGGAGAAGTTCTTCGGCGGCGAGGAGCTCACGATCGCCGAGATCAAGGGCGCGATCCGCAACATGGTCGTCGCCGGCGACATCTACCCGGTGCTCTGCGGCTCGGCGTTCAAGAACCGCGGCGTGCAGCCCATGCTCGACGCGGTCGTGGACTACCTGCCCTCGCCCCTGGACGTGCCCGCCATCGAGGCGCACGACCCGAAGGACGAGGAGAAGGTCATCGAGCGTCACCCCGACGCGAAGGACCCCTTCGCCGCGCTGGCCTTCAAGGTCGCCGTGCACCCGTTCTTCGGCCGTCTGACCTACGTGCGCGTCTACTCGGGCGAGCTCGAGTCGGGCGCTCAGGTCATCAACTCGACCAAGGGCAAGAAGGAGCGCATCGGGAAGATCTTCCAGATGCACGCCAACAAGGAGAACCCGGTCGAGAAGCTCACCGCGGGCAACATCTACGCCGTGATCGGTCTGAAGGACACCACCACCGGCGACACCCTGGCCGACATGCAGCAGCCGGTCGTCCTCGAGTCGATGACGTTCCCGGAGCCGGTGATCGAGGTCGCCATCGAGCCGAAGACCAAGGCCGACCAGGAGAAGCTGGGCCTGGCGATCCAGAAGCTCGCCGAAGAGGACCCGACCTTCCGCACCGAGCTCAACCCCGAGACCGGTCAGACGACCATCAAGGGCATGGGCGAGCTGCACCTGGACATCCTCGTCGACCGCATGAAGCGCGAGTTCCGCGTCGAGGCGAACGTCGGCAAGCCCCAGGTGGCCTACCGCGAGACGATCCGCAAGGCAGTCGAGAAGCACGACTACACCCACAAGAAGCAGACGGGTGGGTCTGGTCAGTTCGCGAAGATCCAGTTCACGATCGAGCCCCTCGAAGTCACGGCCGAGAAGTCGTACGAGTTCGAGAACGCCGTCACCGGTGGCCGCGTCCCGCGCGAGTACATCCCGTCGGTCGACGCGGGCTTCCAGGACGCGATGAACGTCGGCGTCCTGGCCGGCTACCCGATGGTGGGCGTCAAGGCGACCCTCGTCGACGGCGCCGCACACGACGTCGACTCCTCGGAGATGGCGTTCAAGATCGCGGGCTCGATGGGCTTCAAGGAGGCCGCTCGCCGTGCGAACCCGGTGCTCCTCGAGCCGCTCATGGCGGTCGAGGTGCGCACACCGGAGGAGTACATGGGCGACGTCATCGGCGACCTGAACTCACGTCGTGGCCAGATCCAGACGATGGAGGACGCCCAGGGTGTCAAGGTCGTCCGTGCGTCGGTGCCGCTGTCGGAGATGTTCGGCTACATCGGTGACCTGCGCTCGAAGACCTCGGGCCGTGCGGTCTACTCGATGGAGTTCGACAGCTACGCCGAGGTCCCGAAGGCCGTCGCCGACGAGATCATCCAGAAGACCAAGGGCGAATGAGCCCTGCCGTCCGGCCGGGCCTCCCGCACCGTTCGCGGAGCGCGGAGGGTCCGGCCGGGCGGACTCACAACTTCATATTCCCTCTCTACTAAACTGAGAACCCAATCCGTAGAGGTCCGGTCGCAACCCAGTGCCCGGTGGCTCTACACGACCGTCCTGAGGAGGACCCAGTGGCTAAGGCCAAGTTCGAGCGGACCAAGCCGCACGTGAACATCGGAACGATCGGTCACGTCGACCACGGCAAGACCACGCTCACCGCGGCGATCTCGAAGGTGCTCGCCGACAAGTACCCGTCGGACGTCAACGTCGTTCGTGACTTCTCGTCGATCGACTCGGCTCCGGAAGAGCGTCAGCGCGGCATCACGATCAACATCTCGCACGTCGAGTACGAGACCCCGAAGCGTCACTACGCTCACGTGGACGCCCCGGGTCACGCCGACTACATCAAGAACATGATCACCGGTGCCGCTCAGATGGACGGCGCGATCCTCGTGGTCGCCGCCACCGACGGCATGATGGCGCAGACGAAGGAGCACATCCTCCTCGCCAAGCAGGTCGGCGTGCCCTACCTGCTCGTCGCGCTCAACAAGTCCGACATGGTCGACGACGAGGAGATCCTCGAGCTCGTCGAGATGGAGGTCCGCGAGCAGCTGTCGAAGAACGACTTCGACGGTGACAACGTGCCGGTCGTGCGCGTCTCCGGTCTCAAGGCCCTCGAGGGCGACGAGAAGTGGGTCGAGTCGATCGTCGAGCTCATGAACGCTGTCGACGAGAACATCCCCGACCCGGTGCGTGACCGCGACAAGCCGTTCCTGATGCCGATCGAGGACGTCTTCACGATCACCGGTCGTGGCACCGTCGTCACCGGTCGCGCCGAGCGTGGCACCCTGGCCATCAACTCCGAGGTCGAGATCGTGGGTCTGCGCCCGACGCAGAAGACGACCGTCACCGGTATCGAGATGTTCCACAAGCAGCTCGACGAGGCCTGGGCCGGCGAGAACTGCGGTCTTCTCCTCCGCGGCACCAAGCGCGAGGACGTCGAGCGCGGCCAGGTCGTCGTGAAGCCGGGCTCGATCACCCCGCACACGGAGTTCGAGGGCACCGCCTACATCCTGAACAAGGACGAGGGTGGCCGTCACAACCCCTTCTACACGAACTACCGCCCGCAGTTCTACTTCCGTACCACGGACGTCACCGGCGTCATCTCGCTGCCCGAGGGCACCGAGATGGTCATGCCCGGCGACACCACGGACATGTCGGTCGAGCTCATCCAGCCGATCGCCATGGAGGAGGGCCTCGGCTTCGCGATCCGTGAGGGTGGCCGCACCGTCGGCGCCGGCACGGTGACCAAGGTCATCAAGTAAGCATCGCTTGCTGCCCGAAGGGGCCGGATCCTCGGATCCGGCCCCTTCGTCGTGTCCGGGGCTTCCCCTCGGGGCAGCCGATACCGTAGAAAGAGAGGTGCTGGCGCCGCCAGCACGACAGTCAGAGACGAGGGGGAGACCCATGGGTATCGAAGAGTCGATCGGCGACGCCGTCAACAAGGGCAAGGAGTTCGTCGCGCAGAACGCCGACAAGATCAACGAGGCGGTGCACAGCGAGCAGGCCGAGGGCATCAGCGACAAGATCCTCGACGGCGTCGCCGGCTTCGCCAAGAAGGTCGCTCCGGGCGCCGCGGACAAGATCGACGAGGTCCGTGACAACGTCGACAAGGCCGTCGGCAACGAGTGATCCTCGACTGCCCCGGCTGTTGAGGGCAGGGCGGCGCATCCCCGGGGTGCGCCGCCCTTTCTCGTCTCAGGCCGAGCGGGCGGGCGCGGGCGAGGCCCGCGACGGACGGTCCGGCGGGCACGACACGCCCGGGTTTGCGGGAGGCGAATCGGGCATGGCAGAATAGACAGGTTCCACATTCCGGCGACGTTCAGCGTGGCCGGATCACTGCCAGGCAGTGCATAGACGGCGCCCTCCTCCGGGAGGCTCGCGCAGGGTTCTAGGCCGCGGGCAGCAGAACACACAACCGACACTCCTCACCGAGGCCTCGTCATGCACGGGGGTCGGCATCCGGGATCCGCAGGGAGCCCGGGCTGACAGCAGAACAGTGGTGCGCGGATCGGCTCCCGAGACGATCCCGTGTGCAAGGCGTGAAGAGCGCCGACGTGCGTCCAATGCCCCCGGGCCCACCTGGTCCGGGACGGTAAGACGCTTGAAGAGAGTGAGCAGACAAATGGCGGGACAGAAGATCCGCATTCGCCTGAAGTCGTACGACCACGAGGTCATCGACACGTCGGCGCGCAAGATCGTCGACACCGTGACCCGTGCGGGCGCGACCGTCGTCGGCCCCGTGCCGCTTCCGACCGAGAAGAACGTCGTGTGCGTCATCCGGTCGCCCCACAAGTACAAGGACAGCCGCGAGCACTTCGAGATGCGCACCCACAAGCGTCTGATCGACATCGTCGACCCGACGCCCAAGGCCGTCGACTCGCTGATGCGTCTCGACCTCCCGGCCGACGTCAACATCGAGATCAAGCTGTAAGGGGATCACGATGGTCGACATCAACGCAAAGGTTTCCAAGGGGATGCTGGGCACGAAGCTCGGCATGACCCAGGTCTGGAACGAGAACGGCAAGCTCGTTCCCGTCACCGTCATCGAGCTGGCTCCGAACGTGGTCACCCAGATCCGCACCCCCGAGAAGGACGGCTACAACGCCGTGCAGATCGCGGCAGGTCAGATCGACCCGCGCAAGGTCACCAAGCCCCTGACCGCGCACTTCGAGGCCGCCGGCGTCACGCCGCGCCGCCACGTCACCGAGATCCGCACCGCGGACGCGGGCGACTACTCGCTGGGCCAGGAGCTCACGGTGGACGGCCTGTTCGAGGCCGGCCAGCTGGTCGACGTCGTCGGCACCAGCAAGGGCAAGGGCACCGCCGGTGTCATGAAGCGCCACAACTTCAAGGGCGTCTCCGCCTCGCACGGTGCGCACCGCAACCACCGCAAGCCCGGTTCGATCGGCGCCTCGTCGACCCCGAGCCGTGTCTTCAAGGGCATGCGCATGGCCGGCCGTATGGGCGGCGAGCGCGTGACCGTCCTCAACCTCACGGTGCACGCCATCGACGTCGAGAAGGGACTCATGCTCGTCAAGGGCGCCGTCCCCGGCGCGCGCGGCCGCATCGTCTACGTCCGCAACGCAGTGAAGGGTGCCTAAGTCTCATGGCTGACACGACTCTCACTCTCGACGTCTTCGCAGGCGGCAAGAAG
Source organism: Microbacterium sp. S308A+ (assembly GCF_049800815.1). Classification (NCBI taxonomy): domain Bacteria; kingdom Bacillati; phylum Actinomycetota; class Actinomycetes; order Micrococcales; family Microbacteriaceae; genus Microbacterium; species Microbacterium sp. S308A+. The sequence continues at coordinate 76,458 of NZ_JBNAFT010000005.1, forward strand.
ACCGGCACGGTCGACGCCCCCGCCAGCATCTTCGACGCCAAGACCAACGTCCCGCTGATCCACCAGGTCGTCGTCGCGCAGCTCGCGGCGGCCCGCCAGGGCACCCACTCGACCAAGCGTCGTGGCGAGGTCTCCGGCGCCGGCCGCAAGCCCTTCAAGCAGAAGGGCACGGGCAACGCCCGTCAGGGCTCGATCCGTGCGCCGCACATGACCGGCGGTGGCATCGTCCACGGCCCGAAGCCGCGCGACTACTCGCAGCGCACGCCCAAGAAGATGATCGCGGCCGCCCTCGCCGGCGCCCTCAGCGACCGCTTCCGTGGCGAGCGTCTGCACGTGGTCGAGTCCTTCGGCATCGACGGCAAGCCCTCCACCAAGACGGCGGCCGCGTACCTGAAGGCGCTCCCGGGCAAGACCGTCCTCGTGGTCCTCGACCGCACGGACGACACCAACGCCCTGAGCGTTCGCAACCTGGCCGGCGTCCACGTGCTGTACGCCGACCAGCTCAACGCCTACGACGTGCTCGTCTCCGACGACATCGTCTTCACCAAGGCCGCCTTCGACGCGTTCGTCGCAGCGAAGACCGGCGCAACCGAGGAGGTCTCGGCATGAGCGCGCAGGAGAACATCCTCGCCACGGCTGGAAACAAGGACCCGCGCGACATCATCCTGAAGCCGGTCGTCTCCGAGAAGAGCTACGGGCTCATCGACGAGGGCAAGTACACCTTCCTGGTGGACCCCCGTGCCTCGAAGACCGAGATCAAGCTCGCCATCGAGAAGATCTTCGACGTCAAGGTGGCCGCGGTCAACACGATCAACCGCGTCGGCAAGGCCCGTCGCACCCGCTTCGGCGTCGGCAAGCGCAAGGACACCAAGCGCGCCATCGTGACCCTGAAGTCGGGCACCATCGACATCTTCACGGCAGTGAACTGACCGGGGGATAAGGACAGAACATGGCTATTCGCAAGTACAAGCCCACGACCCCGGGTCGCCGCGGTTCGTCGGTGGCCGACTTCGCCGAGATCACCCGATCCACGCCGGAGAAGTCGCTGCTGCGCCCGCTGTCGAAGACCGGTGGCCGCAACAACCAGGGCCGCATCACGACCCGTCACATCGGTGGCGGCCACAAGCGCCAGTACCGCGTCATCGACTTCCGTCGCAATGACAAGGACGGCGTGAACGCCAAGGTCGCGCACATCGAGTACGACCCCAACCGCACCGCGCGCATCGCGCTGCTGCACTACTTCGACGGCGAGAAGCGCTACATCCTCGCGCCGAACAAGCTGAAGCAGGGCGACATCGTCGAGTCCGGCGCCGCGGCCGACATCAAGCCGGGCAACAACCTCCCGCTGAAGAACATCCCGACCGGTACCGTCATCCACGCGATCGAGCTCCGCCCCGGCGGCGGCGCGAAGATGGCCCGTTCGGCGGGCGCCTCGGTGCGTCTCGTCGCGAAGGACGGCCCGTTCGCCCAGCTGCGCCTGCCCTCGGGCGAGATCCGCAACGTCGACGCGCGCTGCCGTGCGACGATCGGCGAGGTCGGCAACGCCGAGCAGTCGAACATCAACTGGGGCAAGGCCGGCCGCAAGCGCTGGAAGGGCGTGCGCCCGACGGTCCGTGGTGTCGCGATGAACCCGGTCGACCACCCGCACGGTGGTGGTGAGGGCAAGACGTCCGGTGGACGTCACCCCGTCACTCCGTGGGGTCAGGCGGAGGGTCGTACCCGTCACGCCAACAAGGAAAGCGACAAGTACATCGTGCGTCGCCGTAACGCCGGCAAGAAGCGCAAGTAGGAGTAAGAGAAGATGCCTCGCAGTCTCAAGAAGGGCCCCTTCGTCGACGAGCACCTGCTTCGCAAGGTGGTCGGGCAGAACGAAGCCGGCAGCAAGAACGTCATCAAGACCTGGTCGCGCCGCTCGATGATCATCCCCGCCATGCTGGGACACACCATCGCCGTGCACGACGGTCGCAAGCACATCCCCGTGTTCGTGACTGAGACCATGGTCGGCCACAAGCTGGGCGAGTTCGCGCCCACCCGCACCTTCCGCGGCCACGAGAAGGACGACAAGAAGGGCCGTCGCCGCTGACGCGGTGGCGCAAGAGGAGAGAGAAATGGTGGAGTCCATCGCCCGCGTGCGACACATCCGCGTGACCCCTCAGAAGGCTCGTCGTGTCGTCGCTCTCATCAAGGGCAAGCAGGCCCAGGAGGCCCTTGCCATCCTGAAGTTCGCGCAGCAGAGCGCCAGCGAGCCGATCTACAAGCTCGTGCACTCGGCCATGGCGAACGCTCAGGTCAAGGCCGATCGTGACGGGGAGTACCTCGACGAGCAGGACCTGTACGTGAAGAACGCCTTCGTGGACGAGGGGACGACGCTCAAGCGTTTCCAGCCCCGCGCCCAGGGCCGCGCGTTCCAGATCAAGAAGCGCACGAGCCACATCACGGTCGTGCTGGCAACCCCCGAGGTCGCTGAGGCCCCGGCAGCCAAGAAGAAGGCGAGCAAGTAATGGGACAGAAGGTAAACCCGTACGGCTTCCGCCTCGGCATCACGACCGACCACGTGTCGCGTTGGTTCTCGGACTCGACGAAGCCGGGTCAGCGTTACGCCGACTACGTCGCCGAGGACATCAAGATCCGCAAGCTCCTGCAGACGCAGCTCGACCGGGCCGGCGTCAGCAACATCGAGATCGAGCGCACCCGTGACCGCGTGCGGGTGGACATCCACACCGCGCGCCCCGGCATCGTGATCGGTCGTCGCGGCGCGGAGGCCGAGCGCATCCGCGGCGACCTCGAGAAGCTCTCGGGCAAGCAGATCCAGCTGAACATCCTCGAGGTCAAGAACCCCGAGGCCGACGCTCAGCTCGTCGCCCAGGGCATCGCCGAGCAGCTGTCCGCCCGTGTGGCGTTCCGTCGTGCGATGCGCAAGGGCCTCCAGGGCGCTCAGCGCGCCGGGGCCAAGGGCATCCGGATCCAGGTCTCCGGCCGTCTCGGCGGCGCCGAGATGAGCCGGTCGGAGTTCTACCGCGAGGGTCGTGTGCCGCTGCACACGCTGCGTGCGAACATCGACTACGGCTTCTACGAGGCCAAGACCACCTTCGGCCGCATCGGCGTGAAGGTCTGGATCTACAAGGGTGACCTCACCGACAAGGAGCTCGCTCGCGAGCAGGCCAACCAGAAGCCGTCCCGCGACCGTGGTGGCGACCGTCGCCGCGCGCCGCGCAACGAGGCTCCCGTCGCAGAAGGAGCGTCTGCCTGATGCTTATCCCTCGCAAGGTCAAGTACCGCAAGCAGCACCACCCCAAGCGTGATGGCCAGGCCACCGGCGGCACGAAGGTCTCCTTCGGTGAGTTCGGGATCCAGGCGCTCACGCCGGCCTACGTGACCAACCGTCAGATCGAGGCCGCGCGTATCGCGATGACCCGTCACATCAAGCGTGGCGGGAAGGTGTGGATCAACATCTACCCGGACCGTCCGCTCACCAAGAAGCCCGCCGAGACCCGCATGGGCTCCGGCAAGGGCTCGCCGGAGTGGTGGGTCGCCAACGTCAAGCCGGGTCGCGTCCTCTTCGAGGTCGCCGGCGTCAACGAGCAGCTGGCTCGTGAGGCCCTGACCCGTGCCATTCACAAGCTGCCGCTCAAGGCACGCATCATCAAGCGCGAGGAGGGCGACGCGTAATGGCGATCGGCACCAAGGAGCTCGCTGTTGCCGAGCTCGACACGTTCGAAGACCAGCGCCTCCTCGAGGAGCTGCGCAAGGCCAAGGAGGAGCTGTTCAACCTCCGTTTCCAGTCGGCCACCGGCCAGCTGGAGAGCCACGGCCGCATCCGCGCCGTCAAGCGCGACATCGCGCGCCTCTACACCGTGATCCGCGAGCGCGAGCTCGGCATCCGTGCGACGCCGGCTCCTGTCGAGGCTCCGGCGAAGAAGGCGTCCAAGAGCAAGGCGAAGAAGGCCGACGAGGCTGAGGCGCCGAAGGAGGAGGCCGAGTAATGGCTGAGAAGAAGGCTGCCGCCGTCCAGGCCGAGCCCGTCGTCCGCGGCTACCGCAAGGCGCGTCGTGGCTACGTCGTCAGCGACAAGATGGACAAGACCATCGTCGTCGAGGTCGAGGATCGCGTGAAGCACCCGCTGTACGGCAAGGTCATCCGCCGCACGTCGAAGGTCAAGGCGCACGACGAGAACAACACCGCCGGCATCGGCGACCTCGTCCTCATCAACGAGACCCGCCCGCTGAGCGCCACCAAGCGCTGGCGTCTGGTGGAGATTCTGGAGAAGGCCAAGTGATCCAGCAGGAGTCCCGCCTCAAGGTCGCCGACAACACCGGCGCGAAGGAGCTGCTCACCATCCGCGTCCTCGGCGGCTCGCGCCGTCGCTACGCGGGTCTGGGCGACACCATCGTCGCGACCGTCAAGGACGCGATCCCGGGTGGAAACGTCAAGAAGGGCGATGTGGTCAAGGCCGTCATCGTCCGCACCGTCAAGCAGACGCGCCGTGCCGACGGCTCGTACATCAAGTTCGACGAGAACGCCGCCGTGATCCTGAAGAACGACGGGGAGCCCCGTGGCACCCGTATCTTCGGCCCGGTCGGCCGTGAGCTTCGCGACAAGAAGTTCATGAAGATCGTCTCGCTCGCCCCGGAGGTCATCTGATCATGGCGAAGATCAAGAAGGGCGACCTGGTTCAGGTCATCTCGGGCGCCAAGCCCGAGCGCGGCGGCGACCGCGGCAAGCAGGGCAAGGTCCTCGAGGTCCTTGCCGAGCAGAACCGCGTCATCGTCGAGGGCGTGAACTACGCCACCAAGCACACGCGCGTCGGTCAGACGCAGCGCGGCACGAAGACGGGCGGCATCGAGACCATCGAGGCTCCCATCCACATCTCGAACGTCGCACTGGTCGACCCCGAGACGAAGAAGCCGACCCGCGTCGGCCACCGCGTCGAGGAGCAGGTCAAGGACGGCGTCAAGCGCACGGTCCGCGTGCGCTACGCGAAGAAGAGCGGTAAGGACCTCTGATGGCGGCTACTGACGCTGCGGGCGCTGTCAAGGTGCAGCCCCGCCTGAAGGCGAAGTACAACAGCGAGATCAAGAAGGCTCTGCAGGACGAGTTCGGCTACGAGAACGTCATGCAGATCCCCGGCCTGGTCAAGGTCGTCGTCAACACCGGTGTCGGTGAGGCGGCGCGCGACAGCAAGGTGATCGATGGCGCGGTCGACGACCTCACCAAGATCACCGGCCAGAAGCCGATCGTCACCAAGGCCCGCAAGTCCATCGCGCAGTTCAAGCTGCGCGAAGGGCAGCCCATCGGCGCGCACGTCACGCTTCGCGGCGACCGCGCCTGGGAGTTCCTGGACCGCCTCGTGAACCTCGCGCTGCCGCGCATCCGCGACTTCCGCGGCCTGTCGGCCACACAGTTCGACGGCCACGGCAACTACACGTTCGGTCTCACCGAGCAGAGCGTGTTCCACGAGATCGACCAGGACCGGATCGATCGTGTGCGCGGTTTCGACATCACGGTCGTCACGACCGCGAAGAACGACGACGAGGGCCGGGCTCTGCTCCGCCACCTCGGCTTCCCGTTCCGCGCGGTCGACGCACAGGCGTGAGCGCACCGGCGGGCCCGAGACCGACGGTCATCGGGCCCGCCGGGCGTGTCGTACAATTGAAAATTGCGTGCTCATCGCAGGCCGTCTGTCGTGTAACGGCAGCCGGAACCTCATGAACGAAGGAAACACACCATGACAATGACAGACCCGGTCGCAGACATGCTGACCCGTCTGCGCAACGCGAACTCGGCGCACCACGACTCCGTGACCCTGCCGTCGAGCAAGCTCAAGACGCACATCGCCGACATCCTCAAGCAGGAGGGCTACATCTCCGCGTGGGAGGTGAGCGACGCCCGCGTCGGCAAGAACCTCACCATCACGCTGAAGTACGGCCCCAACCGGGAGCGTTCGATCGCAGGCATCAAGCGTGTGTCGAAGCCCGGCCTCCGCGTGTACGCGAAGTCGACGGAGCTCCCCACCGTGCTCGGCGGCCTCGGCGTCGCCATCCTGTCCACCTCCTCCGGTCTTCTCACCGACCGTCAGGCCGAGCAGAAGGGCGTGGGCGGAGAAGTTCTCGCCTACGTGTGGTGATCGAACCATGTCGCGTATCGGACGACTTCCCATTGACATCCCCGCGGGCGTGACCGTCTCGGTCGACGGCCGAGAGGTGTCGGTGAAGGGCCCCAAGGGGGAACTCTCCCTCACGGTGGCCGCCCCCATCGAGGTCGCGGTGGAGGAGGGCCAGGTCCTGGTCACCCGCCCCGACGACGAGCGTGAGTCGCGCGCTCTCCACGGCCTCACCCGCACTCTCATCAACAACGACATCATCGGCGTCAGCCAGGGCTACTCCAAGGGCCTCGAGGTCGTCGGCACCGGTTACCGTGTCGAGCAGAAGGGCAGCTCGGTCGAGTTCGCCCTCGGCTTCTCGCACCCGGTCCTGGTCGAGCCGCCCGCCGGCATCACCCTGACGGTCGAGGGCACGAACAAGCTCACCGTCAGCGGCATCAGCAAGCAGGCCGTCGGTGAGGCTGCCGCCAACATCCGTAAGATCCGCAAGCCCGAGCCGTACAAGGGCAAGGGCGTGCGCTACGCCGGCGAGGTCGTGCGTCGCAAGGCCGGAAAGGCTGGTAAGTAACCATGGCTGTGAAGTCGAAGTCCGACGCGCGTTCGCGTCGTCACGCCCGTCTTCGCAAGAAGATCGTGGGCACCGAGGCGCGTCCGCGCCTGGTCGTCACCCGTTCTGCGCGTCACGTCTTCGTGCAGCTCGTGGACGACAGCAAGGGCCGCACCGTGGCCTCGGCCTCGACCCTCGAGACGGACCTGCGTTCGCTCGACGGCGACAAGACGGCCAAGGCCCGCAAGGTCGGCGAGCTCGTCGCCGAGCGCGCGAAGGCCGCTGGCATCGCTGAGGCGGTGTTCGACCGCGGTGGCAACCGCTACGCCGGTCGCGTCGCCGCCATCGCCGAAGGCGCCCGTGAAGGGGGGCTGGCACTGTGAGTGACATCAAGGAGAACGAAGTGACCGAGACGGCTCCCGCCGCCGAGAACGCGGCCGGTTCCGAGGCCCCGCAGCGCGAGGAGCGCCGTGGCGGCCGCGGAGGCCGCGACCGTGGTCAGGGCGGCCGCGACCGTAACTCGCGCGATCGCGCCGACAGCCAGTTCCTCGAGCGCGTGGTGACCATCAACCGCGTCTCGAAGGTCGTCAAGGGCGGTCGTCGATTCAGCTTCACCGCGCTCGTCGTGGTGGGCGACGGCAACGGTCTTGTCGGGGTCGGCTACGGCAAGGCCCGCGAGGTCCCGCTGGCGATCTCGAAGGGCGTCGAGGAAGCCAAGCGCAACTTCTTCCGCGTCCCGCGCGTGGGCGGCACCATTCCGCACCCGGTGCAGGGTGAGGCCGCCGCGGGCGTCGTGCTGCTGCGTCCGGCCGCCGCGGGTACCGGTGTCATCGCCGGCGGTCCCGTCCGCGCCGTGCTCTCGTGCGCCGGTATCCACGACGTGCTGTCGAAGTCGCTCGGCTCGTCGAACACGATCAACATCGTGCACGCGACGGTGGAGGCCCTGAAGCAGCTCGAGGAGCCCCGTGCGGTCGCCGCGCGTCGTGGCCTCGAGTTCGACCAGGTCGCTCCGGCGCGTCTCGTCCGCGCCGAGGCCGAGGCCGTCGCGGCGCAGAAGGAAGGTGCCTGATGGCCGCCCGGCTCAAGGTCACGCAGATCAAGTCCAAGGTGAGCGAGAAGCAGAACCAGCGCGACACGCTGCGCAGCCTCGGTCTCAAGCGGATCGGCGACTCGGTCGTCCGGCCGGACGACGCGCAGACGCGCGGCTACGTCAAGACCGTCGCTCACCTCGTCAAGGTTGAGGAGATCGACTAATGGCAGAGAACGAGAAGGCCGCGGCCGCCGAGCCCGCCGCGAAGCCGGCGACTCGCAAGGCTGCCGCCGCGAAGAAGCCCGCCGCCAAGAAGCCTGCGGCGAAGCCCGAGGCCCCGGTCTCGCGCCCCGGCGTGCTGAAGGTGCACCACCTGCGCCCCGTCCCGGGAGCCAACACCGCCAAGACCCGTGTGGGCCGTGGTGAGGGCTCGAAGGGCAAGACCGCCGGTCGCGGCACGAAGGGCACCAAGGCCCGCAACACCGTGCGCGTCGGATTCGAGGGTGGGCAGATGCCGCTGCACATGCGCACCCCGAAGCTGCGCGGCTTCAAGAACCCGTTCCGGGTCGAGTACCAGGTCGTGAACCTGGACAGGCTCGCGGAGCTCTATCCGAAGGGGGGCGACGTCACGGTCGCCGACCTCGTCGCCAAGGGCGCGGTTCGCAAGAACGAGAAGGTCAAGGTCCTGGGCAACGGCGACATCGCCGTGAAGCTCAGCGTCTCGGTCGACAAGGTCTCGAGCTCCGCGGAGCAGAAGATCGTCGCCGCGGGCGGATCCGTCAACTAAGACCGCCGAGAGGGGCCGGGAGAAGCTCCCGGCCCCTCTTGCGTTACCCTGGTTTTCTCAGCCGTCCGTCATCGGCTCGGCATCCCCGTTCAGGAGGCACGCCCTTGTTTAGCGCTATCGCGCGGATCTTCCGCACGCCGGACCTGCGTCGGAAGATTCTCTTCACGCTGGCGATCATCGCCGTCTACCGGCTGGGCGCGACCGTCCCCGCACCGTTCGTGAACTTCCCGAACGTGCAGGAGTGCATCGCGATGAACAGCGGCACCGAAGGCCTTCTGGGACTGGTCAACCTCTTCTCCGGCGGTGCGCTGCTGAAGCTGTCGATCTTCGCGCTGGGCGTGATGCCGTACATCACGGCGACGATCATCACGCAGCTGCTGCGCGTCGTCATCCCGCACTTCGAGACGCTCCACAAAGAGGGGCAGGCGGGGCAGGCTAAGCTCACGCAGTACACCCGCTACCTGACCATCGCGCTCGCGCTGCTGCAGTCGACGACGCTCGTCACCGTGGCCAGGTCGGGGCAGCTCTTCGGCCAGGGCGGGGGAGCGGCCTGCCAGCAGCTCCTCACCAACGACGCCTGGTGGGCGCAGGTCCTCATGATCATCTCGCTCACGGCGGGCACAGGACTCATCATGTGGTTCGCCGAGCTCGTCACCGAGCGCGGCATCGGCAACGGCATGTCGCTTCTCATCTTCACCTCCATCGCCGCGACCTTCCCCGGTTCGATGGTGGCGATCTTCGAGAGCCGCGGCTTCGAGGTGTTCCTCCTCGTGCTCCTCATGGGCATCGTCGTAATGACGCTCGTGGTCTTCATCGAGCAGTCGCAGCGACGCATCCCCGTGCAGTACGCCAAGCGCATGGTCGGGCGCCGCACCTATGGCGGCACCAACACCTACATCCCGATCAAGGTGAACATGGCCGGTGTGATCCCGGTCATCTTCGCCTCCTCGCTCCTGGCGATCCCGATGCTCGTCGCGCAGTTCAACATCCCGCAGGACGGCTCCACGCCGCCGGAGTGGGCGACCTGGATCATCCAGTACTTCACGCGCGGCGACCACCCGCTCTACATGGCGGTCTATGTCCTGCTGATCATCGGCTTCACGTATTTCTACGTGGCGATCACCTTCAACCCGGTCGAGGTCGCGGACAACATGAAGAAGTACGGCGGCTTCATCCCCGGCATCCGCGCCGGCCGCCCCACCGCCGAGTACCTCGACTACGTGCTCACGCGCATCACGTTCCCCGGCTCGCTCTACCTGGGCGCCGTGGCACTCATCCCGCTCATCGCTCTCGCGACGGTCGGCGCGAACCAGAACTTCCCGTTCGGCGGCGCCTCGATCCTGATCATCGTGGGAGTCGGGCTGGAGACGGTGAAGCAGATCGACGCGCAGCTACAGCAGCGACACTACGAAGGGCTTCTCCGATGACGGCATCCGCACACTCCTCTGCACGCCTTCTCATCGTCGGACCGCAGGGGTCCGGCAAGGGCACCCAGGGGGTGCGGATCGCCGAGGCCTTCGGCGTCCCTGTCGTCTCCACAGGGGACATCTTCCGGGCGAACATCAAGGCGGGCACGGCGCTGGGCACGCAGGTCACCGCGATCCTCGATCGCGGAGACCTCGTCCCGGACGAGCTGACCGGCGAGATCGTGCGCGACCGGCTCGGCCAGGAGGACGCGGCGAACGGGTTCCTCCTGGACGGGTATCCGCGCAACACCGTCCAGGTGGCCCACCTCGACGCTTTCCTCGCCGAGCACGGGGCGAGCCTGGACGCGGTGATCCTGCTCGACGTGCCGCGCGAGGAGAGCCTGGCCCGCCTCACGCGGCGTGCGGCGGAGCAGGGGCGCTCGGACGACACCGCCGAGGCGATCGCTCATCGCCTCGACATCTACGAGAACGAGACCGCGCCGATCATCGCCGCCTATGAGGCGCGGGGGATCGTGGACCGCATCGACGGCGTGGGCGAGCTCGAGACGGTCACGCGTCGGATCTTCTCCGCGCTCGAGGCCCGCGGGCTCGAGCGCGCGGTCGCGGCCTGACGTGGCCTTCCGTCGTTCGATCTACAAGTCGCCCGCTCAGCTGCGGTCGATGGTCGAGCCCGGCCTCATCACCGCGGCCGCCCTCGCCGCGGCCACGGCGCTGATCCGCCCCGGCGTCACGACCGCCGAGCTCGACGCGGCCGCGGAGCGTCTGATCCGGAGCCGCGGCGCCGAGCCGAACTTCATGCTCGTGCGCGGCTACCATCACTCGACCTGTATCTCGGTCAATGAGCAGGTCGTGCACGGGATCCCCGGCGATCGCGTCCTGCAGCCCGGGGATGTCGTCTCGATCGACTGCGGGGCGCAGTTCCGGGGCTGGAACGGCGACAGCGCGATCACGGTCGTGGTGCCCGATCCCGAGCGACCGGAGCTCGTGGCGCGCCGGGAGGAGCTCTCTCGTGTGACCGAGGCGTCGATGTGGGCGGGGATCGCCGCGATGGCCTCCGCGCGGACGCTGGGCGACGTGAGCGCGGCGATCGAGGACCGGATCCACGCCGCGGGTGCTCCGTCCGGCGCGACGGACGACATCGAGGCCTACGGCATCCTCCGCGAGTATGTGGGCCACGGCATCGGACGCAAGATGCACGAGGCGCCGAGCCTGTTCAACTACCGCACCTCGGACGCCGGTCCTGAAGTCCGTCCAGGGCTCGTGATGGCGATCGAGCCGATGGTGACCGCCGGCGGTGAGGAGACCTTCGTCGAGGACGACGACTGGACCGTCACCACCGTCGACGGCTCAGACGGCTCGCACTGGGAGCACAGCGTGGCCGTGCACCGGGACGGGATCTGGGTGCTGACGGCTCCGGACGGAGGGGCGGCGGGACTTGCTCCCTTCGGAGTGACGCCGACGCCGATCGCCGACGCCTAGAGCCGTCGTGCGCGTCGGCTCCCGCTCGTCCTGCGCGATTTCTCACGCAGGACACAGAATCCTGCGGGCATGATGGAGGAACACAGTACGAGGGCCCCGTGCGGTCCCCGAGAGAACGGAAGAGAATGGCCGCTGCGAAGGGCAAGAGCAACGGGTTCGCCATCGGAGTCTCCATCGCCGTCGTCGTCGTGCTCGTCGCACTCGGCGGTGTGGTGTTCTGGCTGAACAGCAAGGCCACCGACGCGGGTCCCGCGCCGACGAGCGAGATCCTCAACGCCGACACCGGCGCGCTGACGTTCGGCAAGGGCAAGGACACTGTTGCCGTGTACCTCGACTTCCAGTGCCCCGCGTGCAACACCTTCGAGACGCAGTACGGGGACAAGCTCAAGAAGGCCGCCGACGACGGCAAGATCACGCTCGAATACCACCCGGTGGCGATCCTCGACCGCTACTCGCAGGGCACGCAGTACTCCTCCCGCTCTGGCGCGGCGGCGTTCTGCGTGGCGGAGACGTCGCCCGACAAGTACCTCGCCTTCGCTCGGACGCTCTTCAAGAACCAGCCGCAGGAGAACACCCCCGGCCTCACGAACGACCAGATCGCCGGATACGCCAAGGAGGTCGGCGCCGACGAGGCCACCTCGTGCATCACGGACGAGAAGTACCTCAAGTACCCGGCCGCGCAGGCGGTCAAGGCCAAGGTCCAGAGCACGCCCACGATCGAGATCAACGGCAAGCGCCTCGACCTGCAGAAGGACGGCGTGAAGGAGCTGGACGCGCTGCTCGGCTGATCCTCGCGACGCCTCGACCGACGCGTTCCCCGCCCGGCTTGCCGGATGCGGGGAACGCGTCTAACATAGATCTTTGGTGCCTTGCGCCTTTGTTCGGCGTGTCCGACGGCCTGGCCCGCATCCATCCCATCCACCGCAGATCGATCGGTCTGCACAAGCGTCAGCGAGGCTATGGCTAAGAAAGACGGTGTCATCGAGATCGAGGGCGTCGTGTCCGAGGCGCTGCCCAACGCGATGTTCCGCGTTGAGCTCAGCAACGGGCACAAGGTCCTTGCCACGATCTCCGGCAAGATGCGGCAGAACTACATCCGCATCATTCCCGAGGATCGTGTCGTCGTGGAGCTCTCGCCCTACGACCTCACACGAGGCCGCATCGTCTATCGCTACCGCTGATCGGTCGAGAAGTAACACCCCAGGCGTCTCGGCGTCTGCCCGGTGAAGACAGCGAACAGGAAACATCATGAAGGTCAACCCCAGCGTCAAGCCCATCTGCGATCACTGCAAGGTGATCCGCCGTCACGGCCGCGTCATGGTGATCTGCAAGAGCAACCCGCGCCACAAGCAGCGCCAGGGCTGAGCCGCAGGCTCGCTCCGCTGCGCGGCCGCGCTCGCGCATCCACAACTCAATATCTGACACAGGCAGGATCAGATCCGGCCGGCTCGGCGCCCTCGTGCGACCGGACGGCCGGGGACACCTCGGGGCGGAGGCCCGGGCACCGATCCTGCTCCACACCTCCATCAACACTCAGGAGAATCGCATGGCACGTCTTGCCGGCGTCGACATCCCGCGCGACAAGCGCGTGGTGATCGCCCTCACCTACATCTACGGCGTTGGCCGTACCCGCTCCGTGGAGATCCTCAAGGCCACCGAGATCGATGAGTCGATCCGTGTGAAGGACCTCAGCGACGACCAGCTCGTCGCGCTCCGCGACTACATCGAGGCCAACTACAAGGTGGAGGGTGACCTTCGCCGTGAGGTGGCGGCCGACATCCGCCGCAAGGTCGAGATCGGCTCCTACGAGGGCCTCCGTCATCGCCGTGGCCTGCCGGTCCGCGGTCAGCGCACCAAGACCAACGCGCGTACCCGCAAGGGCCCGAAGCGCACCGTCGCCGGCAAGAAGAAGGCCCGCTAAGCGGCCCGGGTAAGAGGAGAAGACTTTCATGGCTGCACCCAAGGCCGCCGCGCGCAAGCCGCGCCGCAAGGAGAAGAAGAACATCGCGCTGGGCCAGGCCCACATCAAGTCGACGTTCAACAACACCATCGTTTCCATCACCGATCCGTCCGGCGCCGTCATCAGCTGGGCCTCCTCCGGTGGCGTGGGCTTCAAGGGCTCGCGCAAGTCGACGCCGTACGCCGCCGGCATGGCCGCGGAGTCCGCCGCCCGTCAGGCGCAGGAGCACGGCGTGAAGAAGGTCGACGTGTTCGTGAAGGGCCCCGGCTCGGGCCGCGAGACCGCGATCCGCTCGCTGCAGGCCGCCGGCCTCGAGGTGGGCTCGATCCAGGACGTCACGCCGCAGGCGCACAACGGCTGCCGCCCGCCGAAGCGGCGCCGCGTCTGATCGCCTCGCGAGGATGCCTCCGGAACTCTCCGAGGCATCCTCGCCCGCGTCTCTCTCACAACTCAACACCTCACCCAACACGTGTCATATAGCGGGCACGTGATCGAAAGGAACACCCAGTGCTCATCGCACAGCGTCCCACTCTCACCGAGGAAAAGATCTCCGAGAACCGCAGCCGGTTCATCATCGAGCCGCTCGAGCCCGGATTCGGTTACACGATCGGCAACGCGCTGCGTCGCAGCCTGCTCTCGTCGATCCCCGGCGCCGCGGTCACCAGCGTCCGCATCGACGGCGTCCTCCACGAGTTCAGCACCATCCCGGGTGTGAAGGAGGATGTCACCGAGATCATCCTGAACATCAAGCAGCTCGTCGTCTCGTCTGAGCGGGACGAGCCGATCACGGCCTACCTGCGCAAGACCGGCGCGGGCGAGGTCACGGCGGCCGACATCTCGGCCCCCGCCGGTGTCGAGGTGCACAACCCCGAGCTCGTGATCGCGACGCTCAACGACACCGCGAAGTTCGAGCTCGAGCTCACGATCGAGCGCGGCCGCGGCTACGTGTCGGCGGCGCAGAACCGCAGCGAGTACGCCGAGGCGGGGCAGATCCCGATCGACTCGATCTACTCGCCGGTCCTGAAGGTGAGCTACCGCGTCGACGCGACCCGTGCCGGGGAGCGCACCGACTTCGACAAGCTCGTCCTGGACGTGGAGACCAAGCCGGCGATCGCCCCGCGTGACGCCGTCGCCTCCGCCGGTCGTACCCTGACCGAGCTGTTCGGCCTCGCCCGCGAGCTGAACGTCGAGGCCGAGGGCATCGAGATCGGCCCTGCGCCGGTCGAGGCCGTGCTCTCGAACGAGCTGTCCATGCCGATCGAGGACCTCGACCTGTCGGTCCGCTCGTACAACTGCCTCAAGCGCGAAGGCATCAACACGGTGTCCGAGCTCGTCGCCCTCTCGGAGACACAGCTCATGAACATCCGCAATTTCGGACAGAAGTCGGTGGACGAGGTGCGCGACAAGCTCGTCTCGCTCGGCCTGTCGCTGAAGGACTCGGTGCCCGGTTTCGACGGCGCCCACTTCTACGGCGGCTCCGAAGACGAGTCCTACTGAATCCTCCCTTTTCCGATCCAGGAGTTAGACAACAATGCCCAAGCCCACGAAGGGTCCCCGCCTCGGAGGCGGCCCCGCCCACGAGCGTCTGCTGCTTGCGAACCTCGCCGCGGCCCTGTTCACGCACAAGTCGATCAAGACGACCGAGACCAAGGCCAAGCGCCTGCGTCCGCTCGCCGAGCGTCTCGTCACCTTCGCCAAGCGCGGGGACCTGCACGCCCGTCGTCGGGTGCTCTCGATCCTGCGTGACAAGGACGCGACGCACGTGCTGTTCGCCGAGATCGCTCCGCTGGTCGCCGAGCGCGAGGGCGGCTACACCCGCATCACGAAGGTCGGCAACCGCAAGGGCGACAACGCGCCGATGGCCGTGATCGAGCTCGTGCTCGAGCCCGTCACGCCGAAGAAGAAGGCTGCCGCGAAGCCTGCCGCCACGGCGGCCAAGTCCGCCAAGGCGGAGGAGCCGAAGGCCGAGCAGAAGCCTGCGGAGGAGGCTCCGGCCGAGGAGACCGCCGAGGTCGTCGAAGAGGCCCCCGCCGCTGCCGCGGAGGAGAAGGCCACCGACGAGAAGGCCGCTGAGTAAGCGCCCGATCGCTCGATCCGCACGAGGCCCGTCGCCCCTTCGGGGAGGCGGGCCTCGTGGATTTGCCGGGCGGCTCCGGCGTGGGTATCCTGGACATAACCGAAGACCGCCGGTCATCGGGGTGCGCGCGAGCGGATCCCGATCGAAGCACTGCTGACCAGGATCCCGCATCCTGCGAAGGGGCCCGCGCAGGTGACACGATCGTCCTCCAGATTCTGGATGTCCGCTCCGTGCGCTTGCGCCGGAGCTTTTTCTTTGCCCACAGCGCCGAGAGCGACCGAGGTCAAGGCCGATGCCCCACCGCCGTGAGGCATCTCGTACACACAAGGAGTGGCCATGGCGCAGAAGGAAGCATCGGTCGCCGAGCTCACGAAGAACTTCGAGGACTCGACCGCCGTTCTGCTCACCGAGTACCGCGGTCTGACGGTTGCCGAGCTCAAGGAGCTCCGCAACAGCATCCGTCAGGACGCGGAGTACGCCGTGGTGAAGAACACGCTGACGAAGATCGCCGCGAACAACGCGGGGATCTCGTCGATGGACGACGACCTCAAGGGTCCGTCGGCCATCGCGTTCGTGCACGGCGACCCGGTCGCCGTCGCGAAGGGCCTGCGTGCCTTCGCCAAGGCACACCCTCTTCTCGTGATCAAGGGCGGCTATTTCGATGGCAACCCGCTGACCGCAGACGAGGTCAACAAGCTCGCCGACCTCGAGAGCCGTGAAGTCCTGCTGGCGAAGCTCGCCGGCGCGATGAAGGCCTCGCTCACCAAGGCGGCGTACCTCTTCAACGCTCCGCTGTCGAAGGCCGTCCGCACGGTCGACGCGCTGCGTGAGAAGCAGGAGTCCGCTGCCTGATAACGGGCACGGCAAGACAAACCCCAATCAAGGAGATACATCATGGCAAAGCTCAGCACCGAGGAGCTGCTCGACGCGTTCAAGGAGCTCACCCTCATCGAGCTCTCCGAGTTCGTTAAGGCCTTCGAGGAGACCTTCGACGTCACCGCTGCGGCTCCGGTCGCGGTTGCCGCCGCCGGCGCTGCCGGTGGCGCGGGTGCCGCCGAGGAGGTCGAGGAGAAGGACTCGTTCGACGTCATCCTCGACGCCGCCGGCGACAAGAAGATCCAGGTCATCAAGGTCGTCCGCGAGCTCACCTCGCTCGGCCTCGGCGAGGCCAAGGCGCTCGTCGACGGTGCTCCGAAGGCTGTCCTCGAGGGCGCCAACAAGGAGACCGCCGACAAGGCCAAGGCTGCTCTGGAGGAGGCCGGCGCGTCGGTCACCCTCAAGTAATCTCGCGTCTCGACGCGTGGAAGGCCCCGGGTTCGCCCGGGGCCTTCCTGCGTTTCATCCGGCGCGTGGACCGGCGGTGGAGGAGCGCACGACGAGCGAGGACGGGGCGAGGACGTGCTCTGCGGCGCCCTCGGGCTCCGCCATCCGATCCCGCAGCAGCCGTACCGCTTCAACCCCTTGGGCGAGCGGGTTCTGCCGGATGGTGGTGAGCGCGAACATCTCCGCGTAGCGGTGGTCGTCGATGCCGACGATGCTGAGCTCGGAGGGCACGCCGATGCCGAGCCGCCGCGCGGCCACGATCGTGCCGATCGCGCTCTCGTCGCAGACGGCGACGAGAGCGGTGGGGCGATGCCGTCGGTCGGCGAGAAGATCGACCGCGGCGATGAACGCGTCGGGGATCGTCGACGCCGCCGGCACCTCCCTGATCCTGCCCTCCAGCCCTGCGGCGATCATCGAGGAGCGATATCCGGCCGCTCGCCATTCATCCCCGATCCCGAAGCGATCTGGCTCCGGGATGCCGCCGAGGAACGCGATGTCCTCGTGCCCCAGGTCGATGAGGTGTTCGGTGGCCACGCGCGCGGCGGCGACGTCGTCGATCGACACGGCGCTGGATCGCTCGTGGAACGGGCCGACGGTGACCAGGGGGAGGCCGGCGGCCTCGAGCCGGTCCAGCTCGTCCGCGCCCGGCTGCACGCAGACCGCGATGATGCCATCGAAACGTCTCCGGGAGAGCGCGTGATCGAGCATCCGCTCCCGGTCGGAACTGCCTTCCGGCGCGTTGTAGAGGACGAGGTCGAGCTGCGCGGCGACGAGCGCCTGCTGGAGGCCGGACAGCAGCTCGGCGAAGTACCACCGGTCGACGGACGGCATGATCACGCCCACGGTCTGCATCCGTCCGGTGGCGAGGTTGGTGGCGCCGGAATGTGCGATGTAGGAGAGCTCCTGAGCCGCGCGTTCCACACGCTCCCTGGTCGGCGGGGAGACGTATCCGTGCCCGCTGAGGGCGCGGCTGGCGGTGGCCTTCGACACGCCTGCCCGCGCGGCGACGTCGGCAATGGTCGTCATCGATCCGAGATCCTCTCCCCGTCGTGGGATCCCCTAGCCCGGCGATGGTGCGAGCCTCCAGCGTAGTGCGCACGGCCAAAAAAAGGAACCGGTTCCATGTCCTTCCGGATGGTACCGCTCCCATGAGACGGAGGCGGGCGAGCCGAGAATGGTTGTCAGGTTGTGATCCACTGGTGTTGTGTTGCGAATCGGACCTCGCCTAGAGTCGCCTGGAAGCGGTTCCTGAGAGGAGCCCCGGCGCGGGGAAGCGTTCCCCGCGCGGTTCAAAGGAGAAACGTATGGGAATGTCTCAGCGACGTCGTCTCGTCGCCCCGCTCGCCGTCATCGGCGTTCTGGGCCTCGCACTCGCCGGTTGCGCGGAGGGCAGCTCGGGTGGCGGCGGAGGATCCGACAAGGGTCAGACGGTCAAGATCTCCGGTGGCATCACCGGCTCCGAGGCGGACAAGCTCAATGAGGCCTTCGCGGACTTCACCAAGGAGACCGGCATCAAGGTGGAGTACACCGGTGACAAGGGCTTCGAAGGCAACATCGTCACCAAGGTGACGGGCGGCAATGCGCCCGACATCGCGATCGTGCCCCAGCCCGGCCTGCTCAAGAGCCTCATCGAGACCGGCGAGGTCAAGAAGGCGACGGAGGCGGTCACCGCGAACGTCGACAAGAACTGGTCCGCCGACTGGAAGAAGTACGGCACGGTCGACGGCACCTTCTACGCCGCGCCGATGCTCGGCAACGTGAAGGGCTACGTCTGGTACTCCCCGGCGAAGTTCAAGGAGTGGGGCGTCGAGGTCCCCAAGACCTGGGACGAGCTGCTGACGCTGACCCAGACGGTCAAGGAGAAGAGCGGTGCGGCTCCGTGGTGCGCCGGGTTCGCCTCCGGCGACGCCTCCGGCTGGCCGGGCACCGACTGGATCGAGGACCTCGTCCTGCGCCAGAGCGGTCCTGACGTCTACGACAAGTGGGCCGCGGGCGACGTGAAGTTCACCGACCCGGAGATCAAGGACGCCTTCGACGCCGTGGGCAAGATCCTCCTGAACCCGGAGTACGTGAACGCCGGCTTCGGCGACGTGAAGAGCATCAACTCGACCGCGTTCGCAGACGTCGCGGCCAAGGTCGCGGACGGCAGCTGCGCGCTGACCCACCAGGCCTCGTTCCTCTCCGCGAACTTCCTCGACGTGAAGACCGCGGCCGGACAGGCCCCGAAGGTCGCGGCCGACGGCGACGTCTACGCCTTCGTGCTTCCGGGCATGAAGGAGGGCGAGCTCGCCATCGAGGGTGGCGGCGAGTTCGTCGCCGGTCTCACCGACACCGATGCCACCAAGAAGGTCCTCGAGTACATGTCCTCGGCTGACTTCGCAGACGCGCGGGTCAAGCTCGGCGGGGTCATCTCCGCGAACAAGGGCGCCGACCCGTCGCTGGCCTCGAGCGAGTTCCTCACCGACGCGATGAAGACCCTGCAGGACGAGAAGACGGTCATGCGTTTCGACGCCTCCGACCTGATGCCGTCCGTGGTGGGCTCGGGCTCCTTCTGGAAGGGCATGGTGAGCTGGATCGACGGAAAGCCGACCGCTGACGTGCTGAACGACATCCAGGCGGGCTACAAGAACTAGTCTGGCGTTACCTGCGGGACTGCGCTGCGGGGTCCGTCCGCTTCGGCGGGCGGCCCCCGCAGCCGTCCCAGCAGGTGTGCCTGATGAGTTCGACGGAGAACCGAGAAGGGGGACCACATGTCGCAGACATCCGTGGCCACGTCGACGAGCGGCCGGACGATCGCCTCACGATCCGTCACCGTGACGGCCATCGTCGTCGGAGCGATCGCGATGGCCGCGATCTTCATCGCGCTGCTCGTCAGCGCACCGGCGCCGGAGCCCAGCCCAACGTCGTTGGGCTTCTCGCTCCGGAGCTTCTTCGTCTGGATCGGGGGGCTGAGCCCGCTGGTGCAGATCCCGATCATCCTGGTGGTCTTCGGCGCCGTCGTCGGCATCCTGCT
Organism: Microbacterium sp. S308A+; assembly: GCF_049800815.1. NCBI lineage: Bacteria > Bacillati > Actinomycetota > Actinomycetes > Micrococcales > Microbacteriaceae > Microbacterium > Microbacterium sp. S308A+. The sequence continues at coordinate 96,201 of NZ_JBNAFT010000005.1, forward strand.
GCTGCTGATCGAGTACGCGCCGCGCCCGGGGAAGGGCTACTTCTGGCTCCGCCTCATCGCGAGCTTCGCGATCCCGGCGCTGGCGTTCATGCTGTTGAGGCCGTATCAGAACGCGGTCCTGTACGTGATGGCGATCGCGCTGATCGCCGGCGGGCTGCTGTTCTTCGCCGACTACCGTGCGCGACAGGGGTCGGGCTACCTCGTGCAGCTCGTCCTCTTCATGGCTCCGGCGGCGACCCTGCTCGTCCTCGGGCTGGTCTACCCGGCGATCAGCACCATCGTGCAGTCGTTCTTCGACAAGAGCGGCAAGACGTTCGTGGGGTTCGAGAACTACGTCTGGGCCTTCACCAACCCCGAGGGCTTCTGGTCGGTGATCAACACCCTCATCTGGGCGCTGATCGCGCCGGCCTTCTCGGCGGCGATCGGCCTCGCCTACGCGGTGTTCATCGACCGGGCACGTGGTGAGAAGGTGCTGAAGGTCCTGGTCTTCATGCCCGTCGCGATCTCGTTCGTCGGGGCCGGCATCATCTGGAAGTTCATGTACGACTTCCGGCAGGGCGACCAGATCGGACTGCTCAACGCGATCGTCACGTTCTTCGGCGGAGAGCCGGTGTCCTGGCTCGACGCCCAGCCCCTGCTGAACACGTTCTTCCTGTTGATCGTGTTCATCTGGACGCAGACCGGCTTCGCGATGGTGATCCTCTCCGCCGCGATCAAGGCGGTTCCCACCGAGCAGCTGGAGGCCGCCGCGCTTGACGGCGCCAACGCCTGGGAGAGGTTCCGCAACGTCACCTTCCCCGGGATCCGCAGCTCGATGATCGTCGTGCTCACCACGATCACGATCGCCTCGCTGAAGGTGTACGACATCGTCGCGGTCATGACCGGCGGACGGGCGAACACCACCGTGTTGGGCTTCGAGATGGTGAACCAGCAGCAGCGGTTCCAGAGCTACGGGCACTCCTCGGCCCTTGCCGTGGTCCTGTTCCTGTTCGTGCTGCCGCTGATCATCTACAACGCCCGACAGATGCGCAAGCAGAGGGAGATCCGCTGATGTCCGCCACGCAGACGGCGATCATCGCCGACAACCGCACGAAGCGACAGGTCGAGCGCGACACCCGCCGCAACGAGAAGACCGCCCAGAAGCGGCTCACGTCGAAGGGCGCCACGATCGGCGCCGTGATCATCGCGATCTTCTGGACGATCCCGACCTTCGGTCTCTTCGTCACCTCGTTCCGGCCCGGCGCGGACTCGAACAGCACGGGCTGGTGGACGGTCTTCGTCAACCCGAGCTTCACGCTGGACAACTACTTCCAGGCGCTCACCTCCGGCGGGACCGCGCTGACGCTCGGGGAGTCCTTCCTCAACTCGTTGGCCATCGCGATCCCGGCCACGGTCATCCCGATCGTGATCGCGTCGCTCGCGGCCTACGGGTTCGCATGGATCGACTTCTGGGGCAAGAACGTGATCTTCGTGTTCGTGTTCGCGCTGCAGATCGTGCCGATCCAGATGGCGCTCGTCCCGCTGCTGTCGCTGTTCTCGCGCGGTCTCACCATCGGAGAGGTGCAGGTGTTCCCCGGGCTCGGTCTGCGCGACGTGGACCACAGCTTCGCGACCGTGTGGATCGCCCACGCGATCTTCGCGATGCCGCTGGCGATCTTCATGCTGCACAACTTCATCTCCGAGATCCCCGGGGAGATCGTGGAGGCGGCACGGGTGGACGGCGCAGGTCACGGGCAGATCTTCTTCCGGATCGTCCTGCCGCTGGCGATGCCGGCGATCGCGTCGTTCGGGATCTTCCAGTTCCTCTGGGTCTGGAACGATCTCCTCGTGGCGACGATCTTCGCGCCATCGTCCTCCTTGCCGTTGACGCAGACGTTGAACTCCTTGTCGGGATCGTGGGGCGACAAGTGGTTCCTGCAGTCCGCGGGGACGTTCATCTCGATCATCGTCCCGCTGATCGTCTTCTTCGCGCTGCAGCGGTTCTTCGTCCGCGGCCTTCTCGCGGGAGCGACCAAGGGGTAGCACGCGGCGGCGAGCCGGGTCGGCAGGAGCGCGTACGCGCCTCCGCCGGCCCGGCTTTCGCGCGTCCGGGGCGCATATGGTCGGGCGTGCGTGCGGCTGCGCGCAGGCCGATCGGGGAGTAGGCTGGGGGGATTCGCGGGTCGAATCGGTTCGACCGAGCATCCGCGATCCTGTGTCCGCGGCGCACCGGTCTTGGCGCCGGGCTCGTGGCGTCGCCTCGTTCATGCTCGGCGCGTGGCGTGATCCGCGGTCCGCTCCGTGCTCTCCGGTCGGTCCCTCCGGTCGTCCCTGTCCGCCCCTTCCCTGGAAGGTCCCCCTGTGACTGAACACACCCCGTCCACTCCCCCTACCGCGCCCATTCCCTCCGGCGACGACGCCGTCGCGCGTGCGGCGGCCGGCGGCGCGGGGGACGGCGCTGCCGGCACGGAGCATCCGAGGGCAGACCACACCGGGACCGACCACCACAGTGGGACCGAACGCGCCGTGACGGGGAGCATCCGGACGATCACCGGCAGCATCCGCACCTCCACACCGACCGGAGCGATCCGCACGCTCGGGGCGAACCCGGCCACCGCGCCCGTGATGCTGCATCCGGGCGACGCGATCCCGGCCGCGCGGCGCGTCGTCTACATCATCCTGCTCGGCGCGCTCACGGCTCTGGGGCCGTTCACGATCGACCTCTACCTGCCGGCCTTCCCCGTGCTCGAGGCCGACTTCCAGACGACGGCGGCGGCGATCCAGCTCACCCTCACCGGGACAATGATCGGGTTCGCGATCGGCCAGCTGATCGTCGGCCCGCTGAGCGACAAGGTGGGACGGCGCTTCCCTTTGATCGCCGTGACGGCGCTGCACGTCCTGGCGAGCGTGGCCGCGGCGTTCTCCTCAGAGCTCCTCCTGCTCGGTGCGGCGCGCGTGCTGATGGGCATCGGCGCGGCCGCGGGCGGCGTCGTGGCGATGGCGATCGTCCGGGACCTGTTCGGCGGGCGCCGGCTTGTCGTCATGCTCTCCCGACTCGCCCTCGTCTCCGGCGTCGCTCCTGTGGTCGCCCCGCTGATCGGATCGTGGCTGCTGGGCGTCATGCCCTGGCAGGGCATCTTCATCGTGCTGGCCGTGTACGGAGCCGTCATGCTGGTCTCCGCGCTCGTGCTCATCCCGGAGACGCTTCCGCGCGAGCGACGGCAGGAACGCGGCGCCACCACTGTCTGGCAGCGTTATCGCAGTGTGCTGTCGGATCGGGTCTTCGTCGGCGTCCTCATCATCGGCGGGATGACGTTCTCCGGCCTCTTCTCCTATCTGTCCGCGTCCCCGTTCCTGTTCCAGCAGACGCACGGCCTCGATGCGCAGCAGTACGGCCTGCTCTTCGCCGCGAACTCGGTCGGCGTGGTGGTGGGCGTGCAGGTCTCCTCTCGTCTGGCCGCGCGGTTCGGCCCGCAGTGGGTCCTCGCCGTCTCCACGGCGGTGCTCCTGCTGTCGGGGACGGCGATCATCGTGACCGACCAGCTGGGTCTGGGCCTGTGGGGCACCGTCGTCCCGCTGTGGCTCTTCATGACCGCGTGCGGGTTCAGCTTCCCCTGCGTGCAGGTGCTCGCGCTCGACAGGCACGGCAAGGCCGCGGGCACGGCCGCCTCGATCCTCGGCGCGAGCAACAACGGCGTCGCAGCTCTCATCTCCCCGATCGTCGGCTGGATCGCCAAGGACGCCGGGATCACCGCCACGACGATGGCCTCGGTAATGGTGGGCTGCGCGGTGGTGGGCATCCTCTCGCTGTGGCTGATCGTGAGGCCGCGGACGGTCGGGATGCTGAGCCCCTGAGCTGCGCCTGGGCCCGGCGCGAGGCCGCTCGATAAGAGCCGGATAGGAGTCAGCCCGACGCCGCAGGAGGTTCCCAGCGCGGCCGTCGAGAATGGGAGGATGACCCGACGCAGCGCCCTCGCCGCCGGTATCGCCTGCCTGGGCGTGGCCGCCGTCCTCGGCGCGCTGGTCATGGCGGGAGCAGGTGTCCTCCAGCCGCTCGACGCCGCCTGGAACCTCAAGATGGGCGAGTGGCGCTCCCCGGCGCTTGTCGGATTCGCCCTGGTGATGAACGGTCTGGGCGGAGGATGGATCGCGACCTTCCTCGTCCCCCTCGTCCTGGCGGCGATCCTGCTGCTGGTCCGGGGGTGGCGATCCGCCGCGTTCGCGCTCGCCGCCTTCCTGGCGAGCGCCGCTCTGGTTCAGCTCGTCAAGCACGTCGTCGGGAGGCCTCGGCCGCCGGACCTCCTCGTCGCCTCCGACTTCGGCTCTTTCCCTTCGGGTCACGCGGCGAACGCGGCGACGATCGCCGTGGTGCTGTGCCTGCTCTTCCCGAACATCCTGAGCGTGATCGGTGGCACGCTGTGGGTGATCGCGATGGCGTTCTCGCGGACGGTGCTCAGCGTCCACTGGTTCAGCGACGTGATCGGGGGCACCGTGATCGGCGTCGGCGCTGCGCTCCTCGTCGCGGCGGCTGTGTGGCCGTGGATCGTGCGCGGACGGACCGGGCGGGGGATCCTCGCCCGTGTGTCCGGCGTCTCCGCTCGCTAGGCTGGACGGGCCCGCTGTCTCGGCCCGCCCGCCTCAGCTCGTTCACCTCAGCCTCGCCCGCTTCCAGGAGCTCGCCGTGCCGCATATCCGTCCGTACCGTCCCGCTGATCGCGAAGCGTTGTATGAGGTGTGCCTGAGAACGGCCGACTCCGGAGGAGACGCGACGGGGATGCTCGCCGACGATCGGCTTTGGGGCGATCTCTTCGCCGTCCCGTACGTGGAGCGCGACCCGGGGCTCAGCTGGGTCGTCGAGTCGGACGACGGGCGCACGATCGGCTACATCGTCGCCACCGACGACACCGAGGCGTTCGAGACCTGGTTCCGCGACGAGTGGTGGCCGCCGCGCGCGGGGGGCTATGCCCGGTCCGCCGCCGCTGAGCCCACCCGCCAGGACAAGCTGCTCGACTATGCAGACGGACGAGGCCCGGGCAAGGAGCCGAACGCGGTCGAGTATCCGGCGCACCTGCACATCGACCTCCTCCCCGAGACGCAGGGGCAGGGGCTCGGGCGTCAGCTCGTGCGGAGTCTGTTCTCCGAGCTCGAGAGGCGCGGCGTCCGTCGTCTGCACCTCGGGATGAGCCCCGCGAACACCGGCGCCGCTGCGTTCTACGACCGGCTCGGGTTCTCCCCGTTGCCCTCGCCGGAGGGGACGGCGATCCTCGGGATCCGCGTCGGCGAGGCCTGATCGGGGAGCTCCCGCATGGCCTGGAGGATCCTCGCCCATCGGAGCAGGAACCGCGGCTCGTCGAGGCGTCGACGCCTCATCCAGGAGGTGACCTCGTCGTTGCTCTTGCTGGCGTTGCAGGATCGGCAGGCGGGGACGACGTTCTCCAGCGTGTAGCGTCCGCCGCGCGAGATGGGCAGCACGCAGTCCTTCTGCAGGGCGGCGCCGTCGGCTCCGCAATAGGCGCAGCACGCCCACGCATCGAGGATGCGGCGCCACTGCGCCTCGCTGAGGTCGCTGCCCGAGGCTGCTACCCGTCGCGCGCGGCGACGACTCGCGCGGGCTCGACGGGTCTGACGGACGGCCATGAGGAGACCGTATCCCGCTCGGGGCGGCGGAGAGCGCCGCCGCGCCAGGAGGGAGCGTCGTGCCAGCGTGCAGGGGTATGCCGGGAGCAGAGCTGCCTGTCTGGCGGGGGCTGCCTTTGCCGGGGTGGGCGTCGCCTGAGAGTGTCGCTTTTCGGATTCTCTCAGGTCGGTTTCCTAGCCTGGCCGGACATCCACGAAACAGGAGGAGGTCGGACCCATGGGAGTCTTCGACGATGCCAAGGAGACGATCGGCGAGGCTGCGAAGCAGGCCGGTCGTGCAGTGGAGGACACCGTCGACAAGGTCAAGGACAAGGTCGACGAGAAGACCGCCGAGGCGAAGGTCAAGAAGGCCGAGGCGGAGCGCGACGCTGTGAAGGCGCGCAACGACGCGAAGGACGAGCTGCGAGACTGAGTTGTCTCGTCCACGATGAACGCCCCCGCCGCGACCCGCGGCGGGGGCGTTCATCGTGCTCGTGAGCGATCAGAGCCCGTGCAGCGGCGGGGTGACGCGAGGAAGGCCGGCGATCGTCCTCCGGACGGCCGTTCGGGAAGGAGTGCGCATCTCGGTGACCAGGTGCGATGGCGCGTCTCGCGGAGGGATGAGGAACGTGCCGCGAGGCGGGAGGGCGTCGAGCTGGACACGGAGATCGTCGTGGCCGTGCTCCAGGAAGAGCGCGACGAGGTCGACCTCGTCGCAGGCGAAGCCGCCGCCTCGCGCGAAGACCCGATCTCGGATGTCGAGGTACTGGAAGAGCTCCCTGTCGTCGTGGACGACGGCGGTCACGAGGGCGAGATCGGCGATGGTCATGAGGCTGGCGCCGAGCGGTGCCCCGGCCTCCTGATGCCGCCAGATCGTCCCGGAGTAATCGTGCAGCAGCACCGCCAGCGCGGTGAAGCGCGCGGTGGCGGAGAGCGGGACGGGAGCGCCGTTCGCAGAGGGGCGCCGACCGGCCTCGAACGCCTCGCGACGGAGGGCCAGCTGGTCGATGACGCTCCGCACGCCTCGTTCGAAGAGCCTGGGCGTCGTCGGCACGATGTCCCCTTCGAGATGGGCCTTGACCTCCACGTCGAGGAATCGGCTCCTGTCCCGATCCACGGCAGCGACGTCGATCTCCCCTTCGTTGCTCTCGGAGACGGTGAGGGTCTTGTGGCCTTCGATCGTCTTCAGGCCGGGGCACCGGGCGAGGAGGCTCTCGCAGACCTGTTCCAGGAGAGCAGCTGACTCGTTCGGACGCATCGACCTTCGCACGTAGCCGATGACGGGCAGATGGATCCTCGTGGTGGCGGCGTCGAGACTGGCGGGGAACACCCCCTCGTCGACGATCACGAACGGACGCAGGAGAGCCTGTCGCGAGCCGTTCAGCTCGCCGAACGTGCTCCCTGCATACTGGCCCGGACGGACCGCCATCTCCGCGGCGAGCGCACGGGCGCTGCTCGCCACGGGCGCCGGCTGGCCGTGAGACCAGGCGGGTGACTCCGCCATCGCGCGGCAGTACTCGAGGAGTCGCTCCAGGGTCTCGGGGTCGATCAGCGAGGGCCGCAGGGCGGCGACGGATCGGGCGACCTCCGCGGCGCTCCATCCGAATCGCACTCGTGAGCCGATCAGCTGCTCGTGCTCCATCGCGGTCATCGTCTCGACGCCGCCGAACCCGAGCGGGCTGACGATGTGCCGCACCATGGCCAGGTTGCGCCAGTCGAGGGCGGCTTGGAGGAACGCTGCGAGTCCGGTCCCCGGTGGGCGCCGGCCGCCGCCGCCCGCGCCGACCACCCAGATCCAGCGTCGTAGCGGGGCCTCGGCCGGCGTCGGTCGTCCTCGCAGCCGGGAACCCGCGGCGATGAAGTAGCTGAGATTGCTCGCCGTCCTCGGGTTCACCTCCGCCAGGAGCTCCGAAGCCCGCTGCTCATAGAGCGCCAACCGCTCGTCCAGTCGCGTGCTGACTGCGGCGAGGGATGCCTGCGAGAGCGCGGTCGTCGTCCGCGCCCCGGGCGCGGCGCCGAGGGAGAGGAGGCGCAGCCTCGCCCGGACGATCTCGCGCGCCTCCGCGGCGTCGTCGCTTCTCAGGAACTCCTCGGGGAGGGCGCCGGCGACCTCGATCGTGCGCCAGAGGTCATCCATTGCGGTCCTTTCGGCTTGTCCGTCGCTGGGCCGCACAGTAGCACCGGGGCGGTCTCGTCGTCGGAGCGCGCGATCAGGGGGCGAAGTTCTGCTGCACGATGAGGGAGACCAGGTCCTTCTCGTAGCAGCCGATCCAGTCGATCGGGATGACGCCCAGGCGGCGGGGAGTCGAGCCGGGCTGCGTGCGGAGCCATTCGACGAGAGCGGGGTTCATGTACCCCGCCGCCAGGAAGGGGCAGCACCCGATTCCCCAACCGCTCGTGAAGCTGATGTGGAGTCTCCTGTCGTGAGGAGCCTCTCGCGCCTTCTCGAGCGCGGCGACGATGGTGTCCCACTTGCGCCCTCGGTGGAAGAGCGTGGGGATCGAGTACTCGTCCTCGAGGACCAGGTCGGGGTTGTCGCTGTTGAACCAGATGCCGCCCACGTAGGGCATGCCGGAGAGGAGGATCACCTTTCCCCGCGCTTGTCCGAGCGTGGGCACCGTCTGGGCGATGCGAAGGATGTCCGACGCGGCCGACAGGTACTCGGCGTCGAAGATTCTCTTGAACTCATCCGCCGACGCCGACGAGTACTCCTGCTGGAGGCGCATCAGGATGGTCTCGCGCGGGTGTTGACGGAGGAAGTCCCTGCAGTGCTGGAGGACCTTCCCGAAGTTGATCTCCTGGTAGACGAAGCCGTGATGGATCGTGAAGACCCCGTCGATCGCGCGGCAGCGCACGTCGAGGAACCGGACACCGCGCTCAAGCTGCTCCGCGACCCCGTACTGCTGGCACGCGACCATGGCGCCCCCGTACCGCGCCAGGCTGTCGTGCGTCCCGGGGATGGAGAGGGATGTCAGCGAAGCCGTGTCCGGCAGGAACGACATCCATCCGTCCAGGGGGACGGCGTCTGCGGCGAGACGAGGGTGCGGGAGCGTGGCCGCCGCAGCCTGCGTGCCGTCTGCGGCCAGGGGAGCGCCGAGGGCGATCAGCGCGGATGCGCCGTAGAGGAATCCTCGTCGGGTGAGGGGGAGGTGGCTCATCCGACTGAACATACTAGGTGTATCAGTAGAGATTCGGGGAACTTCCTGGATGCGGGGGTGGGGCGTCCTGGCAAAGAAGAAGCCTCCCCAGTGGTGGCTAGGGAGGCTGCTGGCGGAGGATGGGGGATTCGAACCCCCGAGGGGTTTCATCCCCAACACGCTTTCCAAGCGTGCGCCATAGGCCACTAGGCGAATCCTCCAGGAGCCCCGGAGGGCCGCAGACCATCCTACCCGACCCCCGGGCCGCTCACGTCCATCGGGGGGAGTGGGCATCCGAACACCACGACGTCGTCCTCGATAGGCTTCGGGTGTCCGTGCGGATGCCATACCGCCCGGATCTCACGTCCGGATCATGTCAGGACGAAAGCCGAACGTCGCGCGGTCGCCGTACGACGTGCGCATGAGGACGACCGCCCCGAGGAGGACGCATGACCGTGCTGATCGCAGGGACCCACAACTCGCGCGACACCGGAGGGATGCCGCTTCGCGACGGCGGATCCACCCGTGCCGACGTGCTCTTCCGCTCCGACGCGCTGGCGACGGTGACCGATGACGGGCTGCGCGTCATCGCCGAGGGGCCGATCGGCGCGGTCGTGGACTTCCGCACCGACGTCGAGCGCGCCGACGCGGCCGACCGGCTGCCGTCCGGCGCCGCGATCCGCACCGTCGAGCTCTCCGTCCTCGAGGGGGCGATGTCCGCGCCCCGGCCGGAGGACATGACGCCCGAGGTCCTGCGGGAGCTCATGGCCCGGATCCCCACCCTCCCCGACCTCTATGTCGGGATGCTCCAGCACGGCGCGGCGGCGTTCGCGGAGGTCGCGCGGCTCGTGGCGCGGCCTTCTGACCCTGCGCGCGGCGGCGTGCTGGTGCACTGCACCGCCGGCAAGGACCGCACGGGCATCGCGACGGCGCTCCTGCTGGACGCGGTCGGGGCCGAGCGCACGGCGATCGTCGCCGACTACGCCGCGAGCGAGGCCAATCTGGCGGGGGAATGGGCCGACCGCATGCTGGCCCGGGTGAGCGGCTGGGGCGTGCCGATCATCCCGGCCGTGACCGACCTCATCACCGCCACGCCCCCGGCGGCGATGGAGACGGCGCTCGCCTGGATCGACGGGAACGGCGGATCGGCGGCGTACCTGTCGGAGGGCGGGCTCTCGGACGCCGAGCTGGACGACCTGCGCTCCCGCCTCACGGCCTGATCCGCGGTCCCATCTCGCACTCCGGCAGCCGCCCTCCTGCCGCGTCTCTCCCGCCGTGACGGCGAGGACAGGGAAGCGAACGGCGAGGCGACGGGTGCGAGGATAGAGCCAGGAGGAGCAGATGAAGGATCCGTCGCTGGAACAGCATCCGTCGCGCCGGCGGTGGGCCATGCGGATGCAGCAGCCGCTCCCCGCATCCACCGTCTTCGACCGGGTCGCCTTCCTCGTCGGCACTGCCTCGGCCGTCTGGCTGTGCACGATCATCGGCCTGCAGGGGTTCCGCTATCCCTGGTCGGTGCTGCTGTTCATCCCGGTCTGGGCGATCACCGCCTACCTCGTCCTGCCACGGCTGCACCGGATGCTCTCCGACCTCTACGTGCCGGACTACTTCTTCGGGCGCACCCGCACGGCCGAGGGGCTGCTCGGCGACCCGGTCAACCTCGCGGTGGACGGCTCGGCGGTCCAGCTCGACGCCGTCATGACCAGAGGCGGATGGCATCGCGCCGACGAGATCACGGCCGCCTCGACCTGGAGGATCATCGTCTCGACGATCACGCGGCGGAGCTATCCGACCGCGCCGGTCTCGCCGCTCATGCTCTTCGGTAGGCGACATGACGTCGCCTACCAGCAGGAGGTCGCGGGCAATCCGAAGCAGCGCCACCACGTGCGGTTCTGGCACTGCCCGCCGGGATGGATGCTGCCGGGCGGGGCGAAGGTCGGCTGGCTCGGCGCGGGGACCTACGACACCGACGTCGGCCTGTCGCTGTTCACCCTCCAGCTCACCCACCGCATCGACGAGAACACCGACATCGAGCGGGACTACGTCGTCGAAAGTGCGAAGAAGGCGGACGACGCGGTCGAGGTGCGCGTGCTCCGCGACTTCACGACCGGCTATCACGCCCGTAACGGCGGAGGCGACCGGTTCATCACCGACGGGGATCTGCCGATCCTGGACGTGGGCAAGGTCGCCGTCGACGAGCAGGACGCCCGTGACGCGGCGGCTCCCGTCGGGGCCTCCGCCGAGTCGGACGACATCGTGCACCGGGCGCCGCTGGAGGTGATCTTCGCGGTCGCCGTCGTGTTGCTCGGCGCGGCCATCGACCTCTTGAAGTTCGTCTTCGATCCCGAGATCACGGAGGCGATCGCCGCGGAGAGCGAGGTCGACCGTGTCGTCGGCTTCGTCGCCCTGGGCTTCGGCGTCGCGCTGACCTTCGCCCAGGCGGTCATGGGCTGGCTCGTGCTCCGGCGGGGGCGGCGCTCGCGCGCGATCCTGATGGTGCTGATCACCGTCAACGTGATCAGCACCGCGGTGAGCTACGTCGACGGCCAGGAAGCGCTGCGTTTCAATGGGACGCTGCTGACCGCCTCGATGAGCTGCCTGGCTCTGCTCGCGCTGTCGAGCGACGCCGCAGGAGCCTGGGCACGGCGTCGGCGCGCGTCGAAGGGACGGCCGGCTTCGTCCTGAGGAGGCGTGTCGCGGACGGGAACCGCGGCCCAGGCTCTCGTCCTAGACTCTCCGGGTGGCCACCCCGAAGATCGTGCTGTTCTACGCCTTCGCGCCGCTGCCGGACCCCGAGGCGATCCGGCTCTGGCAGCGCGACCTGTGCGAGGCCCTGCATCTGCGGGGGCGGATCCTGCTCTCGCCGCACGGGATCAATGGCACCCTCGGCGGCGACCTGCCCGCGGTGAAGAGATGGCTGCGCTCGTTCCGCTCCTACGGTCCGTTCCGTGACGCGGACGTGAAGTGGAGTGAGGGCACCGCCGTCGACGATGCGGGGTACAGCACGGACTTCCCCCGACTCAGCGTGAAGGTGCGGGAGGAGATCGTCTCCTTCGGCGCGCCCGGTGAGCTCAGGGTGGACGAGCGCGGCGTGATCGGCGGCGGGGCGCGGCTGACGCCGGAGGCGCTCCATGACCTGGTCGCCGAACGGGGCGAGGAGGTGGTGTTCTTCGACGGGCGCAACGCGCTCGAGGCGGAGATCGGCCGGTTCCGTGGTGCCGTGGTGCCGGATGCGACCACGACGCGAGACTTCGTCGGGCTCCTCGACTCCGGCGTCTACGACGACCTCAAGGATCGCCCTGTCGTCACCTACTGCACCGGCGGGATCCGCTGCGAGGTGCTCTCCAGCCTCATGCGCGCGCGGGGTTTCGGCGAGGTCTATCAGCTCGACGGCGGGATCGTGCGGTACGGGGAGACGTTCGGGGACGAAGGACTCTGGGAAGGGTCTCTCTACGTCTTCGACGGGCGAGGCTCGATCGACTTCAGCGATCACGCCGCGGTGCTCGGCTCCTGCGCGGGCTGCGGTGCGGCGACCAGCCGGACCGCGAACTGTCCGGAGCTCTCCTGTCGTCGTCAGGCCGTCGTCTGTACGAGCTGCGGCGCGGTTCCCTGCGTCGCGCACGCCTGAGGCGCCGGCGCGGCCTGTCTGCGGAGCACCCTGCTCTCACGGCCGGAGGGTACGACACGCGCTGTCCGGTCCCCGTCGATCACGGAAACGATGATGGGATGGAGGTCTCGGGCGCCAAAGGGCGCGGACGTGGAGGCCAGAGCCTCGTCCGCGTGGCATCCGGGGCCGTTATCGATGTTGTAGGGGCGTAGAACATCGCTGTTCCGTCCGTCTCGTCGTGGAGGTCCGTAGAGCGCAAGGCGCTGCCGATATCGAAGAGCCACCGGCCCTCTCAGAGCGTGACCGCCCGGCCATGATCCGTGTCATCGCAGGGGACTGAGGTCTCTGCCGCACGGATCGTCGTCCGGCGACTCTGAGGCCTCGATGCGAGGCCTCCCGTGAGGGCGGGTCTTCGGACGTTGGTGGCGCGACGGATCGTCGGAGGGGCGTGGCCCGGCGCGCTCTCGCACCGTCCCGCGTCTCGAAGACCTCGTGGGCGACCAGGTGTCCGCGGCTCCCGGCGGGCGACAGCGGTGACGTCAGAAGGAAGCAAGGAATGAAGAGATCGAAGAATGTCGGACGTCGGACTGCGGACGCGCAAGGGAGCTCCGAGGAGCGGGATCCGGGACATGCCGGTGATGCTGCGGTGAGCCGGCGCGCGCTGCTCGTCGGAGGCGTGATGACGACGCTGGCCATCGGCGCCGGTGCCTCGGCGCCCGAGGCGGGCGCCACGGGCGATGTGGCCTCGCGCTGGGCGGGTGCCGATGCGGGTCGGGCGGAGGGCGCTGACGCGGCGGACGCGAGCGGGGCGGCAGACGCGAGCCGGGGAGTGGGGTGGCGTGCCCAGGTGTCCCGTGCGGCGCCGATCTCGTCGCAGAGCGAGATCACCTGGTCGTCGAGCACCACGCCCTCGGCGCCGTCTCCGAACCTGGTACGGGTGCTCTCCGGGCAGCGGCGTCAGACGATGCTGGGCATCGGAGGGGCGATGACCGAGGCGTCGGCGTCCGTGCTGAGCAGGCTGTCTCCGGCGCAGCGGCAGGAGGTCTACAACGCGTACTTCTCCCGGGACGGGGCGCGGTACTCGGTGCTGCGCAGCTCGGTCGGCTCCTGCGACTTCTCCCTGTCCGATTACAGCTACGCGGACAAGGAGGACACCACTCTCGAGAGCTTCAGCATCGCCAAGGACCGGGAGCTGCTGATCCCCGCGATCAAGGCGGCGAAGGCGATCAATCCCGACCTCAAGCTCTTCGCCGCGCCCTGGGCGCCGCCGGCCTGGATGATGCAGGCGCCCGGCCGAGCGGGCGGGGAATCGGTCACGCGCTACGCCCGGGGCGGGCGTGCGCTCAAGGACGAGCACTACGGGCTCTACGCGGAGTATCTGACGAGGTACGTCGAGGCGTACCGTGCCGAGGGGCTTCCCGTGTACGCGCTGTCGACGCAGAACGAGGCGCAGAACATCCCGCCGTGGGAGTGCTGCTGGTGGTCGACGGGGAACATGGCTGCCTTCATCTCGCAGCATCTCGGCCCGCGGATCAGGAGCCGGGCCCCGGAGACCCGGCTCGTGATCTGGGACTGGGACAAGGGCAACGACGCGCTCCACCACGACGGCTTCCTCGGCTTCAACCGTGCTGTCCTGTCAGACCCGCAGGCGCGGGCGTACATCGACGGGATCGCCTTCCACTGGTACGCCGGCGATCTGTGGCACCTCATCTCCGGCTCGCCGATGTGGTCCGAGGACTTCGCCTCTCTCCGCGAGATCAAGGCGGAGTTCCCCGACATCCATCTCTACGGGACCGAGGGCGGTCAGGAGAACGGTCCGTGGCTGCGGAGCTGGACCCCCGCCGAGCGCTACGCCTACGACATCATCAACGACATCGAGAACGGCACGGAGACCTGGATCGACTGGAACATGGTCCTCGACTCCGCCGGCGGGCCGCACCACGTCAACAACAACTGCCACGCTCCGGTGGCGGTCGACTTCTCCGTCCCGGGAACGCCGGTCGTCATGTACAACCCCTCCTACCACGTGCTCAGAGAGGTCAGCCGGGTCGTCCAGCCCGGCACGAGGAGCATCGCCACCTCGGGAACCGCCTACCTCACGACGCCCAACGTCGACGTCACGGGGATCGCGGGGGCGGTCGGCACGGCGTCGCTGCTGTTCGCCAACCGCAACGACCACGATGTCCCGGTCACCGTGCGGGACGGAGACAGGGAGGCGGCGATTACCCTCCAGGCGCGATCGTTCTCGACCTTCACCTACGCGGGGTCGACGGTCGAGACCTTCGTGGACCTCGCGACCTGTACGGCCTACGCGAACGGGCATCAGGGGGGACATGTCCCGGCGAACGTGCTGACGGAGGGGAGGAACACCCGGTGGGCGAGCGACTGGACCGACCGCCAATGGCTCGACGTGGTCTTCCCGCAGCCCCGCACGGTGTCCGGGGCGATGATCTCCTTCGAGAACAACGGGAGCTCCGAGTTCCTCCTCGAGACATCCGTGGACGGCCGGACATGGACGACGGCCTTCCGTGCGGCGAAGGGCGGGTACGCGAGCAAGGGCGTGGCGGACATCCGGTTCACGCCCACGACGGCGACTCGTCTGCGGTTCCACGGCGTGAGCCGGAGCGAGCCCTACGGATACTCGATCTTCGCCATGCGACCGATCGCCGTGCTGTGACCCGGTCCCTCGGCGGGCGGCCTGCGGAGCCCCCGCCGCCGAGGCGCAGAGGGGCAGCGAGGCCGTGACGGGTGCGGTGCCCCTCTGCGCGCTCAGGCGGTCGAGGCCGGAGCCAGCCGGCCGCCGAACAACGAGCGGGGGACCAGCGCCGCACGCACGCGATCCCGGCCGCTCGCGCCGCGGAGGAGGTCTGCGCGGATCCGCCGCACGGCGCTGTCCAGGGCCGTGCCTTCCGGAGCCGCCCCGCTCGGAGCCGTGCCGTCGGGTCGTGCGTAGCTGGCGCGCTCGACCGCGCGTATGAGAACGCGGACGGCGACAGGGTCGACACCGCGTCCGTGGACGAGGCGGTCGCCCCTGGCGCGTGGCGACTCGGCGGCGGAGGCGGGAAGCCCGAGGTCGCGGAGGGTGTCCCGCACCTCGGCCCAGGCGGCGAGCGTGTCCCCCCGGCGGACCCGGCCGCGCCGGAGCGCGCGGAGGACGGCACGAGTCGCCGCCGGCAGAAGGAGGACGGCGACGATGCCCGCCATCGCGCCGAGCACCGGAGGCAGATCGAGCGTGCGCTGCGGAGCCGTGCCGCTCGCCCCCGGGTCTCGCTCCGTCCGGTCGCTCGGCGCGGAGGCACGGGGCGCGGTCGTCGCCGCCGCGGTCGGCGCGTCCGGCGACGCGGAGGGCGAGGCCTCTCCGACGCCCGCGGCCGCGGCCGCGAAGCGGGTCGGGGACCCGAGCGTCGCCGTCGGCTCGAAGGGGATCCACCCCAGGCCTTCGAAGTACACCTCCGGCCAGGAGTGCAGCTGATCGCTCATCACGAGGTAGACGGGGCGGCCCTGCTGACGCTCGTCGGTCGCGGTGCCGGGAAGATAGCCGACGACGATCCGCGTCGGCATGCCGAGTGATCGTGCCATCAGGGCGAAGGCGCCGGCGAAGTGCACGCAGTAGCCCGCTCTGCGGTCGAGGAACCGGGCGACGGCATCGGCCCCTGTGCCGTCGAAGCCCTCTTCGACCGGGGTGTCCAGCGAATAGGTGAAGGCGCTGCGGAACCAGGTCTGCAAGGAGAGCAGCCGTTCGTAGTCGGAGCGTCCCGTCCCCGCGATCTCCGCCGCCGTCTGCGCGATGGTCGGAGGCATCTGTTCCGGAAGGGCACGGTAGGCATCCATCCCCGGCACGTCGGTCGCCGTCGACGCGACGATCTGGTCCTGGGTGGGCAGCACGCTCGCCGCCTCGACGGTGTAGTTCTGGTCGGCGGCGTCCGCGCCGCGTGCGACGACCGTCCGGTTGCCGCCCATCGTCTCCCAGGACCCGTCGAGCCCGCGTACCGAGGTGGCCTGATAGGGGACGGGAAGCCAGCCGCCGCTGACCCCCGTCGTCCGGATCGTGGTGCGACTCGGGACGATGGCGATGCCGGCCGACGCCGTCACCGGGGCGAACCCGTCGGCGAGCGGCGCGGTCTCCTCTTCGTCCGGCTGCCAGACGCTCCCGTCGAAGGCCGAGAGCGTCGCGATGCGCAGATAGGGCGCGGACGAGCCGTCGGTGAGGAGCGTGAGCGCGGGTGCCGGCCGGGGCCGCCGCAGGTCCTCGCCGAGGCGAAGGCTGGGCGTCAGGGCGGTGCTCGTGCCGCCCAGCACGATGCCGGTGCTCGAGACGGGGAGAAGCGGCGTGACGGCGACCGCGACGGCGATCGCGGCGGCGCCGATCGCGAGAGTCGCCGCAGGACGGGCGCGCGAGGGCGAGGCGCTCCCGACATGGTCGGCGGGAGCAGGCGGGACGGCGCCTGGGTCCTCCACGCGCACGCGGAGCAGGACCAGGAGCAGGAGGGCCAGAGCGACGAACCAGACCACGTCGACACCGGGGCCGGGGACCGCGGTCGAGGGGATGATGCCGACGAGCGCGACGAGGAGGAGCGCGACGAGAGGAAGCCGTCCGACGCCGATCATGAGGTCGAGGGAGATCGTGAGCGCCCCGGCGCCGATCGCCAGCACCACCGCCAGCGCCCGGGAGGGGTCCAGGGGCGCCGTCCCGAAGTACATCTCCTGCCCGGCGGTGGCGAAGAGGGAGGGGACGGCGGAGAAGGCCTCAGGCGAAGGGAGGAGACCGAGAAGCGACTGAGGGCGGAACTCCAAGAAGGTCAGGACCGCCACGCCCGCGGCCGCCTGCACGCACAGCACTGCCATGATCCTGAGCACGGGGCCTCGGCGGCGGAGGAGGAGACGGACGAGGAGGCCGGTCGTGAGCACGCCGACGGAGACCGCCACGATGTCGATGCTCCATCGGCCGGGGAGGATGACGCCAGACAGAGGCCACATCGCCACGAGCACGCTGAGCCCGGTGAGCACCGCGATGCCGACAGGACCCGTGCCGCGTGGTCCCTGCGGCTCCCCGTCAACGCCGGACACCGCTGGCTCCCTCTCCGCGGGGGGTGGGGACCGCGTCCGCCCAGGAGCCGGCGACGTCCTCGTCCAGGGCGCCGCCGAGCCACCCGTTGGCGGCGAGGGCGTCGATCGCCCCTGGCGCCGGGTCCGTCGCGAGGAGCACGGGTGTGGCGGCGCCGCCAGGGGAGAGGACGGCGGCATCGGCGGTGGAGAGCGATCCGGTCAGGACGATCAGCGGTCCGAGCACGTGCGCCCCGTGCGTCGCGGGCAGGCCGTCATCGTGCTCGCCGCGCCGGGGGGCGACCGCGGCGAGGGCGACGAGCAGGCCGTCCCGGTCGTCGTCGGCACCGCGCAGGCGGCCGATCATCGCGCCGGTGGCGTCGACGACGTCGACGGCGTAGCCGTGATCGGCGAGGTGCAGCGCGATCGACGCCGCCGCCGAGACGGCGCGCTCGAAGGACGGGTCCGCGGTCGCCGTCCCCGCCCGCGAACCGGGCCAGCGGGCGCCCGCGCGGTCGAGCACGACGAGCGCGTCGGGGCTGGACTCCTGCTCCTCCTGTCGCACCATGAGGTCGCCGCGATGCGCCGTCGCACGCCAGTGGATGCGGCGCATGGCGTCGCCGGAGACGTAGCGACGCGGGGTGAGGTTGTCCGCGCCCTGACCGAGCCGTTGCGAAGAGGTCTGTGCGGTGCCGCCGGCGAGACCTGCCCGATCGCGCAGGGCGGGGATCGTGACCACCTCCGGGACGACGGTGATCGGGCGGGCGTCCCCGAACTCCTGGCGGCGCCGGATCAGCCCGAACGGGTCCGTGGTGGTCACGGTGAGCGGGCCCAGGGCCCACAGGCCACGGCGCAGCCCCTCGATCTCGTATGTCAGCGTCAGCGGGATCCCCTCGGAGAGCCGTCCCGAGCGTGCCCCGGCGGGCGGGAACTCCCCGCTCGCGGGTCCTTCCACCGCGGCAGGGAGGGCATCGGTCCAGGTGCCGACGGGCGGAGGGAAGGGAGAGCGCAGGTCGATGCGGAGCAGGACCGTCGAGGACTCCCTGACGGACAGCAGGTCGGCGGCGACGGTCCTGGTCACGGTCCCGTCCCGATGGGGAGCGTGCACGACGATCGCGGCGACGAGGACGAGCACGATCAGCAGCACCCCGAGGTAGAGCAGGAGCGGGGCGGCGAGGACGTTCGCCGCCGTCATGCACACCAGGCCCGCCACGACCGCCGCGACGCCGCGGGCGGTGACGGGGCCGCGACGCATCAGCGCCCCGCGCCGACCGGGACCGGGGTGCGCTCGACGATGCGCCCGAGCGCGGCCTCGATCGGCCGCACCCCCGCCCGATGTGCCCCGCGGGCGGGGATGAGCCGGTGGGCGAGCACCGCGGGAAGGAGGCGGGACAGATCGTCCGGGATCACGAACTCCCGGCCGTCCAGCGCCGCGACCACCTTGGCGGCGCGCACGAGCTGCAGCGTCGCACGGGGACTCGCCCCGAGATGGAGGTTCGGATCGGAGCGCGTCGCCTGGGCCAGGGCGACCGCGTACTCCTCGATGGAGGGCGCGACGTGCACCGTCCTCGCCCAGGCGACGAGGGCGCGGACGTCCGTCGCGGCGAGGACGGGACGGATCGCGTCGAGCGGGTTGACCGTGTCCCGCTGCCGGAGCATCAGCGTCTCGGCGGCCGCATCCGGATAGCCCATCGAGATGCGCATCATGAAACGGTCCCGCTGCGCCTCCGGGAGCGCGTAGGTGCCCTCCATCTCGAGAGGGTTCTGCGTGGCGACCACGAGGAAGGGGTCAGGGAGGCCGTGCGTGAGGCCGTCGACCGTGACCTGCCGCTCCTCCATCGCCTCCAGCAGCGCCGACTGCGTCTTGGGCGAGGAACGGTTGATCTCGTCGGCGATGACGATGTGCGCGAACACCGCGCCCTGTTTGAACTCGAACTCCCGCTCGACAGGGTCGTACACGCTCACGCCCGTGACGTCCCCTGGGAGCAGATCGGGGGTGAACTGGATGCGGCGGACGGTCGCGTCCACGCTCGCTGCGAGGGCGCGCGCGAGCATCGTCTTGCCGACGCCCGGCACGTCCTCGATCAGGAGATGGCCCTCGGCGAGCAGGCAGATCAGCGCGCTGCGCACCGCGTCGTCCTTTCCGTCGATCACCCCGGTGATCGAGCGGAGGATCCGGGCGGTGAGGTCGGCGAACCGATCGGCGGTCATGTCGGCGTTCTGCGGGCGGGCGTCCATGGGATCCTTCCGGGGGCTGCCGTGCGCGGTGCGGGGCAGGCACCGGCGCGCTGCTGCGATCCTAACCCGGTGCGGCGAGCGCGGTTCCGGCGGGGCAGGCTCCGTGAATCGGCGGTGCCCGAAACCTCACCCGCGCGGCGACGGCCGGGGCCTGGCGCGTTCGGCCGAGCCTGTAGACTGGACCACGGCCCTCCGCGTGACGACATCCAGGCCAACTCCCCCAGGGCGGAAACGCAGCAAGGGTAACCGGGCTCTGCCGGGTGCGCGGAGGGTCTTCTCGTCTCCGGCGGCGATCCCACCGGCGTCACGGGAACATCACCCGATCGCGGCTCGCCTCGTCTCCCCTCTGTCGGAGAGCGGTCCGCGGCAGTACGCTGTTGCGCAGGCACGGAGACGTGCCGGTCCGCACGATCCCCGTCTCCGAGAGGTCCCGCCGTGTCCGACACCTCCTTCGCCGCGCCCGATCTGCGGGTGGCCGCAGGCGTCCTGTTCGATCTCGACGGTGTGCTCACCCCCACCGCCGAGGTGCACATGCGCGCCTGGCAGGCCGTGTTCGACGCGGTGTTCGCGGAGTGGGGCATCGCACCGGCGTACACCGACGAGGACTACTACGCCTTCGTGGACGGCAAGAAGCGCTACGACGGCGTGGCCAGCCTGTTGCACAGCCGCAACGTCGAGATCCCGTGGGGGCAGGTCGACGACCCGCCCTCGGCAGAGACGGTGTGCGGCATCGGCAATCGCAAGAACGCCGCTTTCGAGACGGCGTTGCGCCAGGACGGCATCGCCCCGTACCCGGGATCGCTCGCGCTCCTCCGGGAGCTGCGTTCCGCCGGGGTGCCCCTGGCCGTCGTCTCCAGTTCCAAGAACGCGGAGGAGGTGCTTGCTACCGCCGGCATCCGTGACTTCTTCTCCGTCGTCGTCGATGGCGTGGTCGCCGAGCGCGAGGGACTGGCCTCCAAGCCCGCCCCCGACGTGTTCCGCGTCGGCGCCGAGCGCCTCGGCGTCGTCCCCGCGGCAGCAGTCGGCGTCGAGGACGCCACCTCCGGCGTCGCCTCCGTCGCGGCCGCGGGCTACGGCCTCGTGATCGGCGTCGATCGAGGGGCTGGCGCCGATGCGCTGCGCGCGCATGGCGCGATGCTCGTCGTCGACGACCTCGCCCGGCTTCTCTGACGCCCTTCGCACACCCGACCTCCGTCACCGACCCGCCCAAGAGAGAAACAGCATGATCGACCGCGACCTTTTCCCCGTCGACCCCTGGCGCCTCGTCGAGACCCGGTTCCCTGCCGACCAGCAGGGGGTCGCGGAGACGCTCTTCGCCGTGGGGAACGGCTACCTCGGTCTGCGCGGCAACCACATCGAGGGGCGTGAGGCCCTGGAGCACGGGACCTTCATCAACGGGTTCCACGAGACCTGGCGCATCCGTCACGCGGAGCAGGCGTACGGCTTCGCCGAGGTGGGGCAGACGATCGTCAACGCGCCCGACGCCAAGGTCATGCGCGTCTACGTCGACGACGAGCCGCTGAGCTTCGACGAGGCGGACGTGCGCGAGTACCGCCGTGCCCTCGACTTCCGCACCGGCGTCCTGGAGCGAGAGCTGCTCTGGGTGAGCCCGTCCGGCAAACGCGTGCGAATGCGCGACGAGCGCCTGGTGTCCTTCGACGAGCGCCATCTCGCAGTGATGCGGCTCGAGGTCACGGTGGAGAACGCCGACGCCCCTGTGACGATCTCGTGCCAGATCCTCAACCGCCAGGACGGGGAGGACGTGTTCGGCGGGATGCCGTCGATGAACGGAGCGGCCGCCAGCAAGGCGGGCGGGAAGGGCGGGTTCGACCCGCGCAAGGCCGAGCGGATCGCTGAACGGGTCCTCCAGCCGGCCGAGTACTGGCAGGACGACAGGCGCTCGGCGCTCTCCTACCGTGTCACCGATTCGGGGATGACCCTCGCCGTCGTGGCCGACCACCTTATCGAGACGGAGAACGACTACACCGCTCGGCGTCTGGTGGAGCCCGACATCGCCAAGAACGTCTTCCGGGTGCAGGCCAAGGCCGGGGTGCCCATCCGGGTGACCAAGCTCGTGAGCTATCACACCTCTCGCGGGGTTCCCCCGCGCGAGCTCGTCGACCGCTGCCGGCGCACCCTCGACCGGGTCGCGGTCGAGGGCGTCGAGGCGCAGTTCGCCAAGCAGGTCGCCTGGCTGGAGGCATTCTGGGAGCGCTCGGACATCCGCATCGGCGGGCACGACGACCTGCAGCAGGCCACGCGCTGGTGTCTCTTCCAGCTTGCGCAGGCCGCGGCCCGCGCCGACGGCGCCGGCGTCTCCGCGAAGGGCGTCTCCGGGTCGGGGTACAGCGGGCACTACTTCTGGGACACCGAGATCTACGTGCTCCCCTTTCTCACCTACACCTCTCCGCAGTGGGCGCGCAACGCCCTCCGCGCCCGCGTCCACATGCTCCCCGCCGCCCGCCGCCGGGCGAAGATGCTCAGCGAGGACGGGGCGCTGTTCCCCTGGCGCACGATCAACGGGGAAGAGGCGTCCGCCTACTACGCGGCGGGCACGGCGCAGTACCACATCAACGCCGACGTCAGCTTCGCGCTCGGGAAGTACATCAGGGCGACGGGCGACGACGAGTTCCTGTACCGGGAGGGCGTGGACGTCGCCGTCGAGACCGCGCGGATGTGGGCGACGCTGGGGTTCTGGCGCACCGGGGGAGACGTGGAGACGTTCCACATCCACGGCGTCACAGGACCGGACGAGTACACCACCGTCGTCAACGACAACCTCTTCACGAACGTGATGGCCCGATACAACCTCCGCTTCGCCGCCCGGGTGGTCTCGGAGATGGCCGAGGAGGCGCCGGAGGAGTACGCGGCGATGGTCGATCGCCTGCGGCTGGAACGGGGCGAGGTGGAGAACTGGGAACGCGCCGCCGAGGCGATGTTCATCCCCTTCAGCCCTGCGCTGGGGATCCACCCCCAGGACTCGCTGTTCCTGGAGCGTGAGGTGTGGGACCTGCCGAACACGCCGTCGTCGCAGCGCCCGCTGCTGCTGCACTTCCACCCGCTCGTGATCTACCGGTTCCAGGTGCTCAAGCAGGCAGACGTCGTGCTCGCGCTGTTCCTGCAGGGCAATCACTTCACCGAGGCCGAGAAGCTGGCCGACTTCGAGTACTACGACCCGCTGACCACCGGTGACTCGACGCTGTCCGCCGTGGTGCAGTCGATCCTCGCCGCCGAGGTGGGGTATCAGGATCTGGCACGGGAGTACTTCGAGCAGTCGATCTACGTCGATCTCGCCGATCTGCATCACAACGCCTCGGACGGGGTGCACGTCGCCTCGGCCGGCGGCGTGTGGACGGCGCTGGTCAGCGGCTTCGGCGGCATGCGGGACTACAACGGCGAGCTGAGCTTCGACCCCCGGCTCCCCGCCGACTGGCCCGAGCTGTCCTATCCGCTGCGCTGGCAGGGGTCTCTGCTGCAGGTGACCCTCACCCGCGAGGAGCTGCGGGTCGCCGTGCACGAGGGCGACCCTGTCGACTTCACCGTGCGCGGCAGCGCCCACACGGCCTCGGTGGACGACCCCGCGATCGTCCCGCTGCCCCATCAGGGGCCGGTGATCACCGGGCGCCCGGAGTTCGGCTCCCGGGTGCGACGGGAGGACGGATCGCTCCTCTCGGCCTCGGTGCCGGTGACCTCGGCGATCCCGATCGTGGGCACGGCGGGGGAGTAGACCGCCGTGGCTCGGCTCCCTCCCGCCAGACGTCAGGATCGGAGGGAGCCGATGTCGAGGGCACGCTCTAGGCTGGACGGGTGACCACAGCCCTCTATCGCCGCTATCGGCCCGAGACCTTCGCGGAGATGATCGGGCAGTCGCAGGTCACCGACCCGCTCATGACCGCGCTGCGCGGCGATCGCGTGGGTCACGCCTACCTGTTCTCCGGTCCGCGCGGCTGCGGCAAGACCACGTCCGCCCGCATCCTCGCCCGCTGCCTCAACTGCGCCGAAGGGCCCACAGACACCCCCTGCGGTGTCTGCCCCAGCTGCGTCGAGCTGTCGCGTGCCGGCGGAGGATCGCTCGACGTCGTCGAGATCGACGCCGCCAGCCACAACGGCGTCGACGACGCGCGTGACCTTCGTGAGCGGGCGACGTTCGCGCCGAGCCGCGATCGGTACAAGATCTTCATCCTCGACGAGGCCCACATGGTCACGCCGCAGGGGTTCAACGCGCTGCTCAAGCTCGTGGAAGAGCCGCCGGCGCATGTGAAGTTCATCTTCGCGACCACCGAGCCCGAGAAGGTGCTCGGCACCATCCGCTCGCGCACTCATCACTATCCGTTCCGGCTCGTCCCCCCCGCGGCCATGCTCGAGTACGTCGAGAAGCTGTGTGGCGAGGAGGGCGTGGCGGTGGAGCAAGGCGTCCTCCCGCTGGTGGTCAGGGCCGGCGGCGGGTCGCCGCGGGACACCCTCTCACTGCTCGACCAGCTGATCGCCGGGTCCGATGCGGCTCCCGACGGCGGAGTCACGGTGAGCTACGAGCGCGCCGTCGCCCTGCTCGGATACACGCACGCCGCCCTGCTCGACGAGATCGTCGACGCCCTCGCCGCGGGCGACGCCTCGTCGGCGTTCCCCGCCGTCGATCGGGTCGTGCAGACAGGGCAGGACCCGCGGCGCTTCGTCGACGATCTCCTCGAGCGCCTGCGTGACCTCATCGTCATCGCCGCCGTGGGCGACGACGCCGCCGCCGTGCTGCGCGGGGTCCCGGACGACGAGCTCGCACGCATGCGGGAGCAGGCGTCGGCTTTCGGCTCCGAGCGACTCTCGCGCACTGCCGATCTGGTGAGCACCGCGCTGGACGACATGACGGGGGCGACATCGCCGCGTCTGCATCTCGAGCTCCTCATGGCCCGTGTCCTCGCCGCGACGGCTGCGGTGCCCGGCACTCCCGCCGCGCCGACGGCACGGCAGACGGCGGCCCCTGCCGCGCCTGCCACGGCAGCGGCGGTGCCGCCTCAGGCGGCGACCGCCTCGCTGGCACCGGAACAGGCGGTTCCGCCCGCCAGGGCGCCGAAGGCCCCCGCGACCGCGCTCCCCGCCGCGTCGTTGGAGAGCGAGGCCCCCCTTCCCGGGCAGGACGCTCCGGTATCGTCGTCCGCGGGGACCACGGGCGAGAGCGGCCCTTCTCCGTCCATCGCACCGGCGGCGCCAGGGGCGCCCGTGTCCTTCGACCGGATCCGTGCGGCCTGGCCGGACGTCCTGTCCCGGCTCGCCGCGATCAGCCGTTCGTCCTGGCTCGTCGTCACCGCGGTGCAGCCGCTCGGGTACGACCAGGAGGGCGAGGTGCTGCGGCTCGGCTTCGCGAGCCCCCACGACGTCTCCTCGTTCAAGGGCAAGACACCGGGAGCCGGACCTTCCGATCACCTTCGCGACGCGATCGAGCAGGAGCTCGGGGTGCGGGTCAAGTATCTCCCCGCGCCGCTCCCTCCTGGCGGGGCGCGATCCTTAGCAGAGGACGGGACGGCCGCTCCTTCCGCGTCCGGAGCCTCGGACAGGTTCGAGAGCGCGGCCGCGCCTCCCCGTCCGGCGGATCCCGCAGAACATCCGGCCTCCGCTGGTGTCTCGCCTGCCGGTCCGCGCGCGGCGTCGGCGAACGCCGCCCCCGTGACGGACTGGGCGGTCGCGCCGATCCCTCGTGGCGATGCGGCGCAGGACCCGACCTCCCCGGCGCCGGTCGCCCTTGCCGCAACGCCTCCTCCTGCGCAGCTCCCCGTCGACGAGGAGCCGGCCGACGCCGAGGCCATGCCCGCGGGCGGTTGGTACGAGCCCGTGCACGACGGCGACGTCCTCGATGACGAGCCGCCCTACCCCGACGACGAGCCGCCCGAGGCCGAGCCCCCGATCGCCGAGCCGCCGATCGCGCCCGTCGCGGCCGCGGCGAGCGTGCAGGGCGCGTCCGCGGCGCCGTCGCCTTCGGCCGCTTCTTCGCCGTCGCCCGACACGGGGGCGCGCCCGGTGTCCGACACCCCGTCTACGCCCGTTCCCGGACCCTCCGCCGTTCCCGAGCCCTCGGCCCGTCCCGAGCTCCTGCCCGCCGGGGGGCAGAGCCGTGCCGGCGGGCAGGGCGCCCCCGGAGGTGTCCAACGCTACGGCGAGGCTGTCGTCCGCCAGGTGCTCGGCGCCACGTTCGTGCGTGAGGAGCCCTATGAGCCGCCCACGAGGTTCTCCTGATGTACGACGGAATCGTCCAGGAGCTGATCGACGAGTTCGGCCGTCTGCCCGGCATCGGGCCGAAGTCGGCGCAGCGCATCGCCTTCCACATCCTGCAGACGCCGTCGTTCGACGTCGCCCGACTCGCGGAGCTGCTCACCGAGATCCGGGAGCGGGTCCGCTTCTGCGAGGTGTGCGGGAACGTCGCCGAGCAGGAACGATGCGCGATCTGCCGCGACCCGCGGCGCAACCCCGCGCTGATCTGCGTGGTCGAGGACGCCAAGGACGTCGCCGCGATCGAACGCACCCGTGAGTTCCGCGGTCTCTACCACGTGCTGGGCGGGGCGATCAGCCCGATCGCCGGCATCGGGCCGGACGACCTCCGCATCGCCCAGCTCCTGTCGCGCCTGGCCGACGGCACAGTGCAGGAGGTCATCCTCGCCACCAACCCCAACCTGGAGGGCGAGGCGACGGCGAGCTACCTCAGCCGCCTCCTCACCAGCATGCAGATCACGGTGTCGCGTCTCGCCTCGGGGCTTCCCGTGGGCGGCGACCTGGAGTACGCGGACGAGGTGACGCTCGGACGCGCCTTCGAGGGTCGGCGCGTCCTATGACCGCCGCAGGCGGGTTCAGCCGACGTGGATGGCTGCTCTTCGGCGCGATGGCGCTCCTCTGGGGAGTCCCTTACCTGTTCATCAGCGTCGCTGTCGAGTCCTTCTCTCCGCCGGCGATCGTGGCGGGCCGCACGCTCATCGCCGCGCTCCTCCTGCTGCCGTTCGCGATCCGCAGCGGGGCGCTCCGCCAGGCGTTCCGGCTCTGGCCGTGGGTGCTCGCGTTCGGGCTCGTCGAGATGGGTGGCCCGTTCCTTCTGCTCGGACACGCGGAGCAGACCCTTCCCTCGGGACTCACGGGGCTCCTCGTCGCGACGGTGCCGCTGTTCGCCGCGCTCATCGCGTTGACCGGAGGCGATAGGGCGGTGCTCAGCCCCGTGCGGGTGATCGGCCTGCTGATCGGGTTCCTCGGTGTCGCGATCGTCGTCGTGGGGCCGGGGCTCGCCGGGGGAGAGGTGAACCTCCTGGCCGCGGGCGAGGTGCTGCTGGTCGCCGTGCTCTACGCGATCGCCCCTTTCATCATCGCCCGCAAGCTCGCCGCCGTCCCGTCGCTCGGCACGATCATGCTGGCGCTCCTGATGATCGGGATCCTGTACCTCCCCATCGCCGTGCTCACCTCGCACGAGGTCCCCACGCTCGGATCGATCGGCGCGCTCCTCGCGCTCGCCGTGATCTGCACCGCGGTGGCGTTCCTCGCCTTCTTCGCGCTCATCCGCGAGGTGGGGCCGGTGCGCGCCCCGCTGTTCACCTACGTCAACCCGGTGGTCGCGATCGTGCTCGGCGCGATCGTCCTCTCCGAGCCGCTCACGACGGGCCTCCTCATCGGGTTCCCGCTGATCATCCTCGGATGCTGGTTCGCCGGCACGGGCGGACGGCTTCGACCTGCCCGTGCTCCCGCCCCGGCGCGGGAGGCGGAGCCGGCGGCCGAACCGCTCGGCGAGCCGATCAGCCCTCCTGGCGGATCGACGCCCGCAGGCTGAGCAGCAGGAGCACGAAGCCGGCGCCGACGAGCATGTGCCCGGCGCCGGCGATCCCGGCGACCATCTTCGAGGACTCGGCACCGAGGACCTGCAGCGTCCCATGCCAGACGAGCATCGCCCCGGTCAGCACCACGCCGGCGTTGTAGATCCAGAAGAACCAGGGGAAGAGTCGGTTCGCCGAGAGCCGGAAGGACTTCTCCAGGGCGAGGACGATGAGGCTCACGAGCGCGCCGAGGGCCAGGAGGTGCGTGTGCGCGAGGCCGAGCTGTCCCGGCATTCCCTCCTCGTAGCCGTTGAGCTTCGTGAGCTCCCGATAGAAGAGCCCTGCGGCCAGGCCGACGACGACGTAGACGGAGGCCGCGGCGAGGAGCAGCCGCAGCGCCGGCCGTGCGGCGGGCTGGGATGTCGGGGCGGAGGATCGGGGCATGAGATCGGTCATGGGGCTAGCCTCCGCCTTCCGGTCCGAGGCGAGATCGATCGAAAGGTCGATCTTCCGGAGGTGCCGTCCTCGTCCCCGCGGGGGACAATCGGGGCATGGACCACACGCACGCTCCCGTCCGTCGTGGCGCGGAGGAGGAGGGTCTCTCCCGGCAGCGGATGCTGCGCGGCGCACGAGCGGCGCTGCACGTCATCGCCGTCGTGCTGACCGCCATCGCCGCGGTGCGCGCGGCCTCTATGGGCGGCGACCTCGTCGTCGTCCTCCTCGCCGCGGGAGCCTTCCTCGCCTGGTACGGCGCCGGAGCCTCCTTCGCGCGTGGCCGGTCCGCCGGCTGGTGGCTCGTGGGGCTGTCCCTGCTCTGGGCAGGCCTGCTCGTGATCTCGCCGGAGTTCGTCTGGCTCGCGTTCGCCCTGCTGCTGCTCGCCGGACATGTGGTGCGCCTGCCCTGGTCGG
>NZ_JBNAFT010000006.1:0-66097 GCF_049800815.1 Microbacterium sp. S308A+
CCGCGCCGTTCATCCACCTCTGGGCATCACCGGCGGCGGGTCCGCCAGCGGGGACCGCGCACGTCATCGGTCCGCTCGTCGGTGGTGGTTTCGCCTTCGGGATCTCGCTCGGCTACGACTATCTGCTGCGTGACGCCGCGGAGCGGGAGCGTCTCATCGCCTCGCTGCTGCGGGCGCAGGAGGAGTCGGCCCGGCTGCAGGAGGAGCTGGCCGAGGAGCAGCGCGAGGCGGGAGCCCTGCGGGAGCGAACGCGCCTGGCCCGCGACCTGCACGACACGATCGCGCAGGAGCTCAGCTCGATCGCCCTGCTCGCCCGCACCGACGACGCGGCTCGGAGGGGGCAGATCGAAGAGCTGGCGCAGCGCTCCTTGCGGGAGCTGCGTCGCATCGTCGCCGCGCTCGCCCCGTCCGAGCTGGACGACGCGGCGCTCGCCGGTGCGCTCGGGCGGATGCTCGACGCGCTCCGGCAGGACACCGGGATCTCGACCGCGCTCGCGATCGACGAGACCCCCTTCCCCCTCCCGACGACGGTCGAGGTAGCCCTTCTCCGGGTCGCGCAGTCGGCGCTCGCCAACGTGCGGCAGCATTCCGGTGCGCACACGGCGACGATCCGGCTGACCTCCGACACCACGGTCGCACGGATGGAGATCGTCGACGACGGCGAGGGGTTCGCTCCCGGTGCGGCCGCTGCGGGGCGGCTCTCCGTGGAGCGCGCCTCGTTCGGGATCCTCGCGATGCGCTCGCGCATGCGGGAGCTCGGCGGAGATCTGAGGATCGACGCGGCGCCCGGCGAGGGGGTCCGTCTGACGGCCGAGGTGCCGGTGCGCGAACGGGAGGACGGGAACGCATGAGCATCCGGGTCCTGCTCGTCGACGACCATCCGATCGTTCGTGCCGGACTGCGCGCTGTCGTGGAGGCGCGTGGCGTGGTGGTGATCGGCGAGGCGGGAACGGGTGAGGAGGCGGTCGCGTTGGCCGCCGACCTCGCTCCCGACGTGGTGCTGTGTGATCTCCGCCTCGGCGCAGGGATGGACGGCGTCGCGACGACGGTCGCCCTGCGCGGGCTTCCGGACGCTCCGGCCGTCCTCATCCTCACGACCTTCGACCACGACGCGCAGATCATCCGCGCCGTCGAGGCCGGCGCGGCCGGATATCTCCTCAAGGACGTCGGCACCGACGTGATCGCCCGGGCCATCGCCGACGCCGCCGCGGGCTCCATGGTGGCCACGCCCGGTGGTGACACCCGGCTCGTGGCCGCGCTCCGGGCTCCTCGCGTCACGATGACGGCACGGGAGCAGGAGGTGCTCGCCCTCGTCGCCGCGGGCGCGGGCAACCGCGAGATCGCCACGCGCCTTTTCATCAGCGAGGCGACCGTGAAGACGCACGTGGTGCACCTGCTCGAGAAGCTCGGCGTCGAGAGTCGCAGCGCCGCGGCGGCCGAGGCGCGCCGGCGCGGGCTCCTCGGGGACTGAGCACACCGTCCGGGACACCGGCCCTTTCTCGGTCGTCGGCGCGATCATCCGGGCTCAGAGTGCTCGGTGGCGGCCAGCGCCTTCAGGAAGCGGGTGACCACCTCCCGCTCGGAAGGGGGAAGGGCAGCGGCGACGGCGAATCGGCGCGCATGCTGGTGTCCGACACCGGCGCGAGCGGCCTGCCTGGCGGCCGGCGTCACCTGCAGCACGAGGGAGCGACGATCGGCAGGGTGGGGGAGTCGTCGCACATGACCGCCACGTTCGAGTCGGTCGAGCATCTTCGTCGTGGCGGCGGAACTGATCTCCAGGTGCTCGGCCAGCGCGCGGGCCGTGGCGAGCTCGCCGATGTTCTCGCGGGCGATGAGGAAACGCATCGCCCGCATGTCGTTCGCGTTGAGCTTCATGTATCGACGTGACGCGGCGCTCATCCTCTCAGCCGCACGGTGCCAGGCGCTCAGCGCCGCCATCATCTCGACGATCTCGTCGATGTCCGTCTCGCTCAGCCCGTCGCGCGGGACGATCTCGGACCGAGGATCGATCAGGCGGGGGTCGACCATCGCGCGGTCGGCGCGGAGGTCGGGCTGGGGGTTGTCCATGTGAGGACTCTATTCTTCTGTGATTTAATGCTAGCTTAGCTGATAACTAACTTAGTTAGCATTTAGGGGTGGATGGTGAGTTCCGACATCGAACAGGTCGTGCTGATGGACGCGGACGGAGCGGAGATCGGCACCGCTCCGAAGAGCAGCGTCCATGGCGCCGACACCCTTCTCCACCTGGCCTTCTCCTGCCATGTCTTCGATCAGGCGGGCCAGCTGCTGGTCACCCGGCGGGCGTTGGCGAAGACGGCGTGGCCGGGGGTCTGGACCAACTCCTTCTGTGGCCATCCCGCACCCGCGGAGGAGTTGACGAGCGCGGTTCGGCGTCGTGCGGAGTACGAGCTCGGGATCGGGCTGGAACGGGTAGAGCCTGTCCTGCCGTTCTTCCGGTATCGCGCGGTCGATGCCACGGGCGTCGTCGAGAACGAGATCTGTCCCGTCTATGTGGCCACGACCGTGCAAGAGCCTCGCCTGCATCCCGAGGAGGCGATCGAGCACCACTGGGTGAATCCGGACGACCTCGCCGAGTCGATCCGACGCTCGCCGTGGGCGTTCAGTCCGTGGCTGGTGCTTCAGGCCCAGCTGCTCCCGTTCCTCGGTGGCACGGGAGAGCTGACGGAGCGGGCGTCATGATCGACGTCATGGTCCCGCGCGACGTGCGAGACGGGGTCGTTGCGGCGATGGACAGCTGCTTCGAGGATATCGCGCAGCGGATAGGACAGGTCGAGGGCTTCGACGGCGTCTGGGAGACAGCGCGGGAGGCTTCCGAAGGCGGCAAGATGCTGCGGCCTCACCTGCTCCTCTCGGCCTATGGTGCGTTCGCGGTTGAACCTGCCGAGAGCGCGGTGCAGGTCGCCGCCGCCATGGAGCTGTTGCACCTCGCGTTCCTTCTGCACGATGATGTGATCGACCGGGACCTCGTGCGTCGGGGGCGTCCGAATCTGATCGCCCGCAGATACGACATCGCCCGAGGTCAAGGAATGAACGACTCCGCCGCGCTCCGCTACGGCGACGGCTGCGCGATCCTCGCGGGGGACGTGCTGCTCTCGGCCGCGCACCGCCTCGTGGCCGAGGTGGACGAGCCGCTTGACGTGCGGAGGGGCCTGCTACGGGCGCTCGACGACGCGATCCTGGCCGCTGCGGTGGGGGAGCACGCCGATCTCGTCATCGGCCTGCGAGGTGTGGCGGACGAGAGCGCGATCCTGCGGACGATGCGGGACAAGACCGCTCGCTACTCGTTCAGCGCCCCGCTGCGGATGGGGGCGCTGCTGGGCGGGGCGTCTGCGGAGGTCATCGCCGCGCTCGGTGTCATCGGCGACACCATCGGCATCGCCTTCCAGGCGCGTGATGACGTGCTCGGGGTGTTCGGAGATCCGCAGCGCACCGGCAAGTCGGCGCTGTCTGATCTGCGCGAGGGCAAGGTGACCTTGCTCATCGCGGCGGCACGAGCCGATCCGGCGTGGCGAGAGGTCGCGCATCTCTTCGGACGCCCGGAACTGGAAGAGACCGACGCCGCCCTGATTCGCGCCGTCATCGAGCGCAGTGGCGCCCGCACACGCGTCGAGGCGGCGATCACCCGCTTCGCCGAAGACGCCAGGGCCTCCTTGGAGCCTGTGACGCTACCGTCCACGCTCGTCGATGATCTGGAACGGGTGCTCGTGACGGTGACGGAGCCCCTCGGATGACGACGACCGGTCTGGCGCTGTACCACAGGACGGCCGCGCGCAGCGCCAAGCGGGTGATGGAGGGCTACTCGACCTCGTTCCGCCTGGCCAGCCGCCTGTGCGCGCCGCCTGTGCGCACCGATCTCGCGAACGTCTACGCGCTGGTACGGGTGGCGGACGAGATCGTGGACGGCTGTGCCGCCGACGCAGGTCTCGACGCCTCGCAGTGTCGCGACGTGCTGGATCGGCTGGAGGACGAGGTGGAGGGCGCGATCCGATCCGGATACAGCGCCAACATCGTGGTGCATTCCTTCGCCGTCACCGCCCGAGAGGCGGGGATCGACGAAAGTCTCACACGTCCTTTCTTCGCCTCCATGCGACGTGACCTCGCTCCGCTCGCGTTCGCGGGCGAGGACGAGCTGGACGAGTACGTACACGGTTCAGCTGAGGTCGTCGGGCTCATGTGCCTGGCGTCCTTCCGCCGTGGCCTTCCGCCGGACACCGAACGCGACGCGCGCTGGGAACGGGGGGCGGTCGCACTCGGCTCCGCCTTTCAACGGGTGAACTTCCTGCGTGACCTCGGCGACGACGCCGAGGTGCTCGGCCGACGCTATTTCCCCGGAGTGGATCCTGCTCGGCTCACCGAAGAGCAGAAACACCGGATCCTTGATCGCATCGATGACGAGCTGGATCTCGCGGATGTGGTGATCGGGGAGTTGCCGTCGTCCAGTCGTCGCGCCGTCGCCGCCGCGCATCTGCTGTACTCCGAGCTGTCCTCCCGCCTTCGCCGCGCACCGGCGGACATGCTCGTGTCGCGTCGGGTCAGGGTGTCCGACGCCCGCAAGGCTTGGCTGGTCGCCCGGGCAGCGTTGCGGCGGGGAGCGGCACGATGAGCCGGGTCGCGGTGGTCGGCGGTGGGATCTCCGGCATAGCCTCTGCAGCGCTCCTGGCCTGCGACGGCCACGAGGTGACCCTTTTCGAGAAATCCCCCGAGCTGGGCGGACGGGCTGGTCGCTGGGAGGCGGGAGGCTTCCGGTTCGACACCGGTCCGTCCTGGTACCTCATGCCGGAGGTCTACGATCACTGCTTCCGGCTGCTCGGCACCACCGCAGCCCGCGAGCTGGATCTGATCCGCCTCGACCCGGCCTACCGTGTGTTCTTCGAGGGTGCAAAGTCCTTCGACATCCACTCGGATCGAGAACGATCGCTTGCCCTCTTCGAGTCCGTCGAGCCCGGGGCGGGGAGGGCGCTCGCCCGCCATCTCGACTCCGCCGCACGCACCGCCCGTATCGCGGTCGACCGGTTCCTCTACACCGATTTCTCGCACCTCGGCGCATTCCTGCCCCGGGGTGATCTGCGCGAGCTGCCCCGGACCTCCCTCCTGCTCGGGCGCTCGCTGCAGAGCATGGTGGAGAGCGCCTTCTCCGACCGGCGGCTGCGCCAGGTCCTGGAGTACCCGGCCGTCTTCCTCGGAGCCGCCCCCGACATCGCTCCCGCGCTCTTCCATCTCATGAGCACCTTCGACCTCGAAGACGGCGTGCTCTACCCGCGGGGCGGGTTCTCCGCGGTCATCGACGCGTTCGTCCGCCGCGCGACGGCGGCGGGCGTCGAGACGCACATCAGCACCGAGGTCCGTAGGATCATCGTCGAGGACGGCGCTGTGTCCGGTGTCGAGATCGACCGGGCCGGATCCCGCACGAGAGAGGCCTTCGATGCGGTGGTGAGCGCCGTCGACAGCCACCACAGCGACCACGTTCTGCTTCCTCCCCGCGCCAGGGAGCGCAGCGCACGGCGATGGAGCAAGGTCAACCCCGGGACAGGGGCGGTCCTGGCCATGCTCGGGGTGCGGGGGCGTCTGCCCGGCCTCACCCACCACAATCTGGTCTTCACCGAGGACTGGGAGTCGAACTTCGGCGCGATCTTCGGTTCCGCGCCGTATGTTCCCGACCCTGCCTCGTTCTATGCGTGCATGCCGAGCGCGACCGACGACTCCGTCGCTCCTGTCGGGCACGAGAACCTGTTCCTTCTGGTGCCTGTCCCCGCGGATCCCCGGATCGGCGTCGGCGGCGTGGACGGTCAAGGAGACCGGGAGGTGGAGGGGGTCGTCGATCGGGCGATCGATGCTCTTGCCGCGCACGCCGGCGCTCCCGACCTTGCCCAGCGCGTCGTGATCCGCCGCACAGTGGGGCCCGCGGACTTCGCACGCGATCTGCATTCCTGGCGTGGCTCGGCGCTGGGGCCGGCGCACACTCTGCGGCAGAGCGCCTTCCTGCGTGGGCGGACCCGCTCCCGCACGACCCGAGGGCTGTTCTACGCCGGAGC
Organism: Microbacterium sp. S308A+; assembly: GCF_049800815.1. Lineage (NCBI taxonomy): Bacteria > Bacillati > Actinomycetota > Actinomycetes > Micrococcales > Microbacteriaceae > Microbacterium > Microbacterium sp. S308A+. The sequence goes on from NZ_JBNAFT010000006.1 coordinate 6,054, forward strand.
GACGACCCTGCCCGGTATTGGTCTGCCGATGTGCCTCATCAGCGCCGAGCTCGTGCTCAAGGCGTTCCGTGGCGATCGGACGACCGGCCCTCTTCCCGTCTTCTCGTCGGCGACGGCGGAGGGATGATGGGGCTGCTGTACCTGGGGATGCTCCTTGCCGCGATCGGCGGCGTCGCCGCCGCGGACGCACGATGGCGGCTGTTCCTCTGGGCGCGACCACGCCGCGCGGTCCTCGTGCTCATAGTCGGCGTCCTCTTCCTCCTTGTCTGGGACCTCGCCGGGATCGCGTCCGGGATCTTCCGTCGTGAGGCGAACGCGATCTCGACGGGGATCCTGCTCGCCCCCCCACCTGCCGATAGAGGAACCCGTGTTCCTGCTCTTCCTCGTGCAGCTGACAATGACCGTCTACGCAGGCCTCCGCAGCCCGCGCACCCGACGGGAGGGCGGGGGCAGATGAGCGCCTATCTTCTGCTCGACCTCCTCTTCCTGACGCCGTGCGTGATCCTGTACGCCGCCGCGTGGAGGCTCCGCCCTCCCCGTCACGTCCGTGCGCTTCTGGCCACTCTGCTCACGCTTTTCGTTCTGACCGTGGTGTTCGACTCGCTCATGATCGCGGCCGGCCTCTTCACCTACGCGGAGGACAAGATCAGCGGGGTCCGCCTCTGGCTCGCCCCGATCGAGGACCTCGCCTACCCGCTCGCGGCGGCGCTGCTGGGCGCGGCCCTATGGGACCTGCGTCGCGGCGGGCGGGGCATGACCCCGACAGCCCCGGAGGGCGGTGCGGCGGCAACCGGCGGAGCCTCCGCTCCCGTCGGGGAGAGGTCGCGATGAGTGCGACGACCCGGCGGTCGCTCCTCGGGGACCTGCTGATCACATCGCGTCCGCTCAGCTGGATCAACACGGGGTATGGCTTCGCCGCCGCGGTCCTGCTGACCACCGGTCGTATCGACATGACCCTGGTCCTCGGCACCCTCTTCTTCCTCGTCCCTTACAACCTCTTGATGTATGGGATCAACGACGTCTTCGACTACGCGTCCGATGTGGCCAACCCGCGCAAGGGCGGTGCGGAGGGGGCGGTCCTCCGCCCCGGCCGGCACCGCGTGACCCTGCTCGCCGCGGCCGGGTTCTCGCTGCCTTTCGTCATCGCGCTCGTCCTGCTCGGCGGCCCGGTCTCGTGGCTCGCGCTCGCGCTCAGCCTCTTCGCCGTCGTCGCCTACTCGGCTCCGCCGTTCCGATTCAAGGAGGTGCCGTTCCTCGACTCCGTCACCTCGAGTGTGCACTTCGTCTCGCCGGCGATCTACGGCCTGACGCTCGCGGACGCGAGTCCCACTCCCGAGCTCGTCCTTCTCCTGCTGGCCTTCCTTGCATGGGGCGTGGCCAGCCACGCCTTCGGCGCGGTGCAGGACATCGTGCCGGACCGGGAAGGAGGGATCTCCTCGATCGCGACGGTGCTGGGCGCCCGAGGGACGGTGCGCTTCGCGATGACGATGTGGCTGTCGGCCGGGGTCCTCATGCTCTTCACCTCGTTTCCCGGGCCCTATGCCGCACTCCTCGTGGTGCCGTATCTCGTGGCCGTCTGGCCCTATCGCTCTATCTCCGACGCCCGTTCGGCTGCGGCGAACCGGGGATGGCGCCGGTTCCTCGCCCTCAACTACGTCTGTGGCTTCCTTGCAACCCTGCTCCTGATCTGGTGGGCGCTCGTCCGGCATGGCACGTGAACGAGGCCGGGAGTGATCGCCCTGTCCGCGCCGTCACATGGCCGATGCGGCATACGCCGCGCTCGTAGAATGTCGCAGGGCGCCGACGACTCGGTCCGCCCTCCATCCCCGGGAGTGATTTCGTGGCCCTCATCGTGCAGAAGTACGGCGGCTCCTCCGTCGCCGACGCAGAGAGCATCAAGCGCGTCGCCAAGCGCATCGTCGACACCCGCCGTGCCGGTCACGACGTCGTCGTGGCCGTGAGCGCGATGGGCGACACGACCGACGAGCTGCTCGACCTCGCCGCGCAGGTCGCGCCGATCCCCGCGCCGCGGGAGCTCGACATGCTGCTCTCCAGCGGAGAGCGGATCTCGATGGCGCTGCTGGCGATGGCGATCCACTCGATGGGCTTCGACGCGCGGTCGTTCACCGGCCCCCAGGCGGGGATGCGCACCGACAGCCGGTACGGTGCGGCGCGGATCGTGGAGGTCACCCCCACCCGTCTGCGCGAGGCTCTCGACGAGGGGGCGATCGTGATCGTCGCGGGCTTCCAAGGCCTCAACGACGACACGCAGGACATCACGACGCTGGGGCGCGGCGGCTCCGACACCACGGCGGTCGCGCTCGCCGCCGCGCTCGACGCCGACGTGTGCGAGATCTACAGCGACGTGGACGGCATCTTCACCGCCGACCCCCGGGTCGTCCCGCTGGCCCGCAAGCTCTCGTGCGTGAGCAGCGAGGAGATGCTGGAGCTGGCGGCCAACGGGGCGAAGGTGCTCTACATCCGCGCCGTCGAGTACGCACGTCGTCACGGCGTGCTCATCCATGCCCGGTCGACCTTCACGTCGAACGAGGGCACCTATGTTCTGGGCGAGGGAATGAAGGACCCCCGCGGACCCGAGGGAGATTCCATGGAAGAGCCGATCGTCGCCGGGGTCACCACCGACCTCAGCCAGGCCAAGGTGACCGTCTCCGGCGTGCCGGACGTGCCGGGGAAGGCCGCGGAGATCTTCAAGATCGTCGCGAAGGCCGGCGCGAACGTCGACATGATCGTGCAGAACGTGTCCGCCGCCTCGACCGGGCGCACCGACATCTCCTTCACGCTGCCTAAGTCCGATGCCTCCGCCGCTCTCAAGGCGCTCGCCGCCGAGCAGTCCGAGGTCGGCTTCGCGGGTCTCGTGCACGACGACCAGATCGGCAAGCTCTCGGTCGTGGGGGCGGGGATGCGCACGCACTCCGGCGTCTCGGCGATCCTCTTCGAGGCGCTGTCGACCGCGGGGATCAACATCGAGATGATCTCGACCTCGGAGATCCGCATCTCGGTCGTGCTCCGGGGCGACGACCTCGCCGAGGCCGCGCGCACCGTCCACGCCGCATACGGGCTCGACGGCGAGGTCGAGGCCGTCGTCGCCGCCGGCACCGGACGCTGATCCACCCCCCCCGCCTCAGGTCGGCCGGTGCCGAAAGGAACGCGTGAGCGCGGAGGGTGCGGAGTATGGGGGTTCGGGCCGCCAGGCGCCACGGACCCGGTAGACTCACCGGAACCCTGACATCGGCGCCAGGCGCGGCTCTCCGCCCACCCGGCGGCCGCGCCGGCGCTTCGAACGCCTCACCGCTCGACGCCAAGGAACCCCCGTCATGACCCGTATCTCCGATTCCGGACTCTCCCTCGCCATCGTCGGCGCCACCGGTCAGGTGGGCGCCGTCATGCGCGACATCCTCACGGAGCGCTCCTTCCCGGTTCGCGAGCTGCGGCTGTTCGCCTCCGCGCGCTCGGCGGGCAGCACGATCGGCTTCGGCGGCGTGTCGGTGACCGTCGAGGACGTCGACACGGCCGATCCGGCAGGGATCGACATCGCCCTGTTCTCCGCGGGTGCCACCGCCAGCCGAGCCTATGCTCCGCGCTTCGCTGCCGCGGGGGCCGTGGTGATCGACAACTCGAGCGCCTGGCGGATGGATCCCGATGTCCCGCTCGTGGTGAGCGAGGTCAACCCCGAGGCCATCGCGAACACGCCGAAGGGCATCATCGCCAACCCCAACTGCACCACCATGGCCGCGATGCCTCCCCTCAAGGCGCTGCACGAGGCGGCGGGGCTGCGCCGGCTCATCGTCAGCACCTACCAGGCTGTCAGCGGGTCGGGTCTCGCCGGTGCGCAGGAGCTCCTCGGCCAGGTCGAGGGCGTGCTCGCCCAGGGGGACACCCTGCGCCTCGTGCACGACGGTTCCGCCGTCGACTTCCCGCAGCCCGAGAAGTATGTCGCGCCGATCGCGTTCGACGTCATCCCGTTCGCGGGGTCCCTCGTCGATGACGGGCAGAACGAGACGGACGAGGAGAAGAAGCTCCGCAACGAGAGCAGGAAGATCCTCGGCCTGCCTGACCTCCTCGTCGCGGGGACCTGCGTGCGCGTGCCCGTCTTCACCGGCCACTCCCTGTCGATCCATGCGGAGTTCGCGGAGGACATCACGCCCGAGCGCGCCCGCGAGCTGCTCGCCACGGCGCCCGGCGTCGCCCTCGAGGAGGTGCCGACGCCCCTGTACGCGGCAGGCAGGGACGCGAGCTACGTCGGCCGCATCAGGGCCGATCAGTCCGCTCCCGAGGGCAAGGGCCTCGTGCTGTTCGTCAGCAACGACAACCTCCGTAAGGGCGCGGCGCTCAACGCCGTGCAGATCGCGGAGCTCGTCGCCGCCCGTGTTCCGGCCTGACCTCTCCGGCCGGGACGGGAACGGTCGTCCGTGCCTCTCCGCACGCGGCAAGAGCGACCGGCGGAGAGAACTAGACTGAGCACGTGACTGAAAACGTCGACGTCGTCCTCATCGGCGGTGGCATCATGAGCGCCACGCTCGGTACGCTGCTGCACGAGCTCCAGCCCGACTGGAAGATCGTCGCCTTCGAGCGGCTGAGCGAAGTGGCGCAGGAGAGCTCCAACCCCTGGAACAACGCGGGCACAGGCCACGCCGCGCTGTGCGAGCTGAACTACATGCCGCAGAACGGCGACGGTCCGCTCGACCCGGCCAAGGCGGTGTCGATCAACGAGCAGTTCCAGCAGAGCCGCCAGTTCTGGTCGTCGCTGGTGGATCGGGGCATCCTCGACGCCCCGTCGACCTTCATCAACTCGACGCCGCACATGACGTTCGTGCGGGGCGAGAAGGACGTCGCCTACCTCCGCAAGCGTTACGAGGTACTCAAGGAGCAGCCGCTCTTCGCCGGCATCGAGTACAGCGAGGACTCGCGCGTCATCAACCAGTGGGCACCGCTGCTCATGCAGCAGCGCCGCAAGGGCGAGCCGTTCGCGGCGACCCGGGTGCCCTCGGGCACCGACGTGGACTTCGGCGCCCTCACCGGCCAGCTCTTCGATCATCTCGCGGCCTCCGGTGTGGAGGTGCGCACCAATCACGAGGTGGAGAAGCTCAAGCGGCAGAAGGACGGCACCTGGCAGGTGTCCTACCGGAACCGGATCGGACACACGCCGAACCGACTGAACGCGCGGTTCGTCTTCGTCGGGGCCGGCGGGTGGGCGCTCAAGCTCCTGCAGGCCTCGAAGATCCCCGAGATCAAGGGGTACGGCGTCTTCCCGATCGGCGGCCAGTTCCTGAAGACCACGAACCCGGCGATCGTCTCGCAGCACAAGGCGAAGGTCTACTCGCAGGCCTCCGTCGGCGCGCCGCCGATGTCGGTCCCGCACCTCGACGCACGGGTGGTGGACGGCGAGTCCTCACTGCTGTTCGGGCCGTTCGCGACCTTCAGCCCGAAGTTCCTCAAACAGGGCTCGATCCTCGACATCGTCACCCAGGTGCGGCCGCACAACATCTGGCCGATGCTCCGTGTCGCCTTCGCGAACCCCGACCTCATCACCTATCTCCTCAGCGAGCTGCTGAAGAACCACAGGAAGAAGGTCGACAGCCTCCGCGTCTTCATGCCGACGGCGAAGGACGAGGACTGGACGCTGATCCAGGCAGGCCAGCGGGCGCAGGTGATGAAGAAGGACGCCAAGAAGGGCGGCGTCCTTCAGTTCGGCACCGAGGTGGTCGCCGCCGCTGACGGCTCGATCGCGGGTCTCCTGGGGGCGTCGCCCGGTGCCTCGACCGCGGTCCCCATCATGCTGGGCCTGCTCAAGCGCTGCTTCCCCGAGCAGTACTCGGGGTGGGAGCCGCAGCTGCGGGCGCTCATCCCGACCCTCGGCGAGGAGTTGAACCTCGACGCCACTGCCGCCGAGGCGTCCATGGCGTCGACCGCGTCCACGCTCGACCTCACGGCCTGATCGGTCGCCGTGGCGAAGCTGTACTTCCGCTACGGGGCGATGAACTCCGGCAAGTCCACGGCTCTGCTGCAGGCGGCGTACAACTACGAGGAGCGTGGCCAGCACGTGCTGCTGGCCAAGCCCGAGATCGACACGAAGGGCGCCTCGCAGATCGAGTCCCGCCTCGGGATGACCCGCGAGGTGGACTTCCTGATCGGCCAGGACGACAGCGCCCGTGCGCTGTTCCGGCAGCATCGCGAATGCAAGCGCCAGGAGCTCGCGGAGAGTCTCCTGCCGGAGGAGCCCGGCGACGTCGCCTGCCTGCTCGTCGACGAGGCGCAGTTCCTGTCGCCCGCGCAGGTCGACGATCTGTTCCGGATCGCGGTGGAGGACGGCATCCCCGTGATGGCCTACGGGATCCGCAACGACTTCCTCACCCACGCCTTCCCCGGCTCCGCGCGCCTGCTCGCGATCGCGCACACGCTGGAGGAGCTGAAGACCATCTGCCGGTGCGGGCGCAAGGCCGTGTTCAACGGGAGGCGGATCGGTGGCCGGTTCGTCTTCGACGGCGACCAGGTGGCCATCGACGGGGGAGGGGACGAGCTCGTCACCACGTACGAGTCCCTTTGCGGCAACTGCTACCTCGACGAGTCCGGCGGACGCCTGGGCTGACCCGGCCTCCCGGCATCCGGCTCACCGCGCGCTTCCTCTGAGAAGCGTGCCGTTTGCGTGGTCTGACCACAAGGGCTACCCTGTGGTCAGACCACAGGAGGAACCATGGCCGATCCCTCGCAGAGCGCCGAGCCGCCCGCCCGTGCGTGGCGGACGGTCCTCGCTCGTCTCGAGGGCGACCTGATCGACGGCCGGCTCGGCCCGGGTGACCGGCTGCCCTCTGAGCGCGACCTCGCCGCCGACCTCGGCGTCGGACGTTCCAGCGTCCGTGAGGCGCTGCGCGTCCTGGAGGTCATGGGACTGATCCGCACCGCGACCGGTTCAGGGCCCCAGGCGGGCGCGATCGTGATCGCGACGCCCGGAGGAGGGCTCTCCGCCCTGCTTCGGCTCCAGGTGGCCGCCCAGGGCTTCCCGATCGCCGACGTGGTTCGCACCCGTCTCGTGCTCGAGCGGGCGGTCGCGGTCGATCTCGCTACCGGTCCCTCCCGCGACACGGCCGCGGCCCACGGCATCCTCGACGCGATGGACGCGGACGACCTCGCACCCGCGGAGTTCCTTGCGCTCGACGCCCGGCTGCACCTCGCACTCGCCGAGGCATCGGGCAACGCCGTGATCGCGGCGATGATGACCGGGCTCCGCGACGCGATCGAGTCGTATGTGCTCCAGGGCTCCGAGCGGATCGCGGACTGGCCGGCGATGGCCGAGGCGCTCAGGGCCGAGCATCGCGGGATCCTGCGTGCGATCGACGCCGGCGACGGCGCGACGGCGTCGGACCTCCTCCACGACCACATCGTCGGATACCACGCCGCCACCGGCATCTCAGACCCCCATCGAACGAAAGGCCTCCCATGACCCGTCGCACGGTCGCACGACAGCTCCCCAACCCGCGCGAGATCTTCGAGCTGATGAGGTTCAGGGCCCCCGAGCTCGACGGCACCAAGCGCCGTCTCGACACGGCTCTCACGATCGCGGACCTGCGGGCCATCGCGAAGCGGCGCACGCCCAAGGCCGCGTTCGACTACACCGACGGCGCGGCCGAGGGCGAGCTGTCGCTCGCACGCGCTCGGCAGGCCTTCGAGGACGTCGAGTTCCACCCCGGCATCCTCACCCCGGCCCCGGACCTCGACACCTCGGCGACGATCCTGGACGGCCCCAGCGCCCTGCCCTTCGGCATCGCGCCCACCGGGTTCACCCGGCTGATGCAGACCGAGGGGGAGTACGCGGGGGCGGGGGCGGCGGCAGCCGCGGGCATCCCGTTCACCCTCTCGACGCTGGGGACCACCTCGATCGAGGACGTCAAGGCCACGAACCCCGAGGGACGCAACTGGTTCCAGCTGTATGTCATGCGCGACCGGGAGATCTCCTACGGGCTCGTGCGTCGGGCCGCGGAGGAGGGGTTCGACACGCTCATGTTCACGGTCGACACCCCCGTCGCGGGCGCGCGTCTGCGGGACAAGCGCAATGGCTTCTCGATCCCGCCGCAGCTGACGCTCGGCACCATCGTCAACGCCATCCCGCGGCCGTGGTGGTGGATCGACTTCCTCACCACGCCCAAGCTGGAGTTCGCGTCGCTGAGCTCGACCGGCGGTACCGTCGGCGAGCTCCTGGACGCGGCGATGGACCCGACGATCAGCTACGAGGACCTCGATGTGATCCGCGGGATGTGGCCGGGCAAGCTCGTGGTCAAGGGCGTGCAGACCGTGGAGGACGCCGTTCGCCTGCGCGACGCGGGCGTGGACGGGATCGTGCTGTCCAACCACGGCGGACGCCAGCTGGACCGGGCGCCCATCCCGTTCCACCTCCTGCCGCACGTGCGCCGCGAGGTCGGCGAGGACTTCACCGTGATGGTGGACACGGGCATCATGAACGGCGCCGACATCGTCGCCTCGGTGGCGCTGGGCGCCGACTTCACGCTGATCGGTCGTGCCTACCTCTACGGTCTGATGGCGGGCGGTCGTCGCGGCGTGGATCGTGCGATCGCGATCCTGCGCAGTGAGATCGAGCGGACGATGCGCCTGCTGGGCGTCTCGACGCTGGCCGAGCTGGAGCCGCGCCACGTGACGCAGCTCGCGCGCATGGTCCCTGTCGCGGACGGGATCGCCGCCGTCCGTTGAGCACTCGGTCCGGGAACACCCAGTCCGGGCTCCTCCCCGTCGGGGGACGCCCGGTCCGGGGAGTGGCGCGTCTCAGCGCAGCGTCGGCAGGAGGGCGTCCAGCCGGTCCGCCGTCTCCTCCCAGCCCTCCACGGCCACGGTCGGAACGCCGAGCGCCTTCACCGGATAGTCGTTGCCGCCCTCGTCCAGACGGTCTCCGTAGAAGAGCATCTCGGCGAACGGGATCCCGGTGTGCTCGGCGAGCTCGGTCATCCCGTAGGCCTTGTCGATCCCGGCGCGGGTGATGTCGATCGACGTGGAGCCGCCGGAGCGCACCTCCAGCTCCGGGAGGAACGGGGCGACGGCGTCGCGCAGGGCGGCGCGCTTTGACCCGTCCGGGTCCCAGGCCTGCTTGGCGTCGCCGGGCGCGCGCTGGCCGAGCGCGGAGAAGGTGATCTGCGACCCGCGATCCTCCAGGATCGGCCCCCACGTCTCCTCGGCCCACAGGCCCAGCCGTCGCGCCTCGCGCTCGAGGGCGGCGAGCGCCGTCGTCTTCTGGTCCTCCGTGAGGTCCCGAGCGTAGACGAGGGTGAAGTCGGTGCCGTCGTGGCGGAGATACCGTGTGCCGCAGGTGGGCATGAGGTGGATGCGCGCGAGCGTGGCGGAGTCCGCGTCGGGGAGCTGCGAGACCACCTGCGTCCGGAACTGCTCCTCGTTGCCGCCGGAGATGATCGCGACCTCCACGAGAGACGCGAGGTCGAGGAGCAGGCGCGCGATCCGCGGGTCGATCCGGCTCTTGGACGGCGCGAGCGTGTCGTCCAAGTCGAACGCCACGAGGCGAGGTGTGGTCGTCATGATCTCTTCCCGGGAAAGATGACATCGGATGCGAGAGAAGGGAGCCGACCCTTGGGGGCGGCTCCCTTCCTCCACGTCGGGGTGACAGGATTTGAACCTGCGGCCTCTTCGTCCCGAACGAAGCGCGCTACCAAGCTGCGCCACACCCCGTGGCAACCGTTCGAGTCTATACCGAAAACCTCTCGGCTTCGAATCGTCGATCGCCCGCGCGCGCCGCGCGAGGTCGCCGCTCAAGGCCGGGCGACGAGGGTGAGCAGCGTGGCCTCGGGGCGACAGGCGAAGCGGACGGGAGCGTAGATCGAGTGGCCGCAACCGGCGCTCACGTTCAGCGGGACGGTTCGCCCGCCATGGGTCCAGGTGCTCAGCCCCTTGGCCTGCTTCACCGGGATGTCGCAGTTCGCGACGAGGGCGCCGAGGCCCGGGACGCAGACCTGCCCGCCGTGCGTGTGCCCGCCGAGGATCGCGTCGGCGCCGAGGTCCACGAAGGAGTTCAGGACCCGCTGGTAGGGCGCGTGGGTCACCCCCAGCACAGGAGTGCTCTCCGGACGGTCGCCCAGGGATCGGAGCGCCGCGGGCAGCTCGTCCAGCTCGTCCCAGTCGCGATGCGCGTCGTCCACGCCGAAGAGGTCGAGCCGGCGGCCGTCGATGTCGAGGCTCGCCGCGGTGTTGTTCAGGGAGGCCCAGCCGAGCTCGTCCGACAGGTAGGCGTCCAGCGCCGCGGTGTCGAGCTTCGGCGGCTCGCGCCGGATGTCCGAAGGCCCGAGGAAGTATTTGAACGGGTTGCGCGGCGCGGGGGCGTAGACGTCGTTCGAGCCGTGCACGAAGACGCCGGGTACGCCTGCGAAGGGGGCGAAGGCACGCCGGATCCCCGCGAGCCCGTCGGCATGCCCCAGGTTGTCGCCCGTGTTCACGACGAGGTCGGGGCGAAGGGCGGCGAGCGAGGCGAGCCACCGCTGTTTGCGATGCTGCCACGGGGCCATGTGGGCGTCGGAGAGGTGCAGGATCCGCAGCGGACGGGAGCCCGCGGGGAGAGCGGCGGCCGTCGCGTGACGCACGGTGAACAGGTAGCGCTCGACGCCGACGCCCCAGACGGCCGCGGCCGCGCCGACGGCCCCCGCCGCGCCGAGCGCGACGAGGGCCGGATGTGTGGAACGCCGCGGCACTAGGGGCAATTCTGCTTCGCGTAGAGCAACGAGATAGTGGCGTTCCGGTTGACCACCGTCCCTGTCGCGGGGTCGGTTCCCGTGACGGTCCCGCCTCCGCCGCTGCCGGCGGTGCAGGCGCCCAGCCCGACGTTGGGGAAGCCGGCCGCTCTGAGGTCGTCCATCGCCTTCTGCGGCGGCCGGCCAGAGACGTCGGGCACCGCGACGCCCTGTCCGTTGCTCGGAGAGATCGTGACGGTCGCGCCGCGTGCCGCCTGGCCGCCGCTCGGATCCTGCGCGGCGATCACTCCCGGTGCCAGGTTGCTGTCGACCGGCGCGCCGACGGTGACGTCGAACCCGGCGTTGCGGAGCGTGCTCTGCGCTTGCTCCTGCGACATGCCGACCACATTGGGGAGGCTCGCCATCGTCGGACGCAGCAGGGAGTTGGTCGGGTCGGGGAATCTGTCTCCGCCGTAGATCGCGTCGGCCGCCCTCTGGAGGGCCGGTGCGATCTCGAACCTGGTGTAGTTGAGGCTCACGCCGTTGTAGCCGAAGTCCTCGATGTCGACAGCGCCCTCGCTCTGCCCGACCCACACGGCCGTCGCCGTCTTGGTCGTGGACATGACCATGGTGGTCTGCTCGGTGTTGTGCGAACCGGTCTTGCCGAGCACAGGGGTGCCGTCATAGGGATTCGCAGCCGTACCCGTCCCGCCCCCGGTCATGACGCCCTGGAGGGCGTAGGCGGCGGTCGCGGCGATGTCGGGCTTGATCACTTCCTTGCATCCGTTGGGGGGCAGGGCCTTGTCCTGGCCGTCGGGACCGACGATCCGGTCGATCGCGTGCTGGTCGCACCGGGTGCCGCCGTTGCCGATCGCACCCATCGCGCTCGCCATGTCCAGCGGCGCGATGGCCTTCGACCCCAGGATGTCGAACGGCACGTTCTCCTTGGTGACCGGTTCGCCGTTGCCGAGCTTCACGCCCATCCGGTCGGCGACGCGGTTGATGTCGCAGAGGTTGAGCTTCTCCGCCATTGCGAAGAACCCGCTGTTGAGTGACTTCACCGTGAACTCGTAAGGCGTGCCCACCCAGCCGCGATCTCTGTTGGCGTTCCCGACGATGTCGGTGCCGAAGTAGACCGGGTCGCCGTCGCAGGTCAGCTTGTTGAAGATGCGGTTCGTGCCGTTGACGGTCTCACGAAGGGAGTTGCCCTTCTCCAGCCAGTCGATGAGGGTGAAGATCTTGTAGCTCGATCCGACCGAGAAGCCGTTGGACGCGCCGTGCGCGGAGTCGGCCGCGTAGACGAGCGAGGAGTATCCCGGCTGCCCGTCGAGCGATGCGTCCTCGGAGAAGGTCGTGTTCTGCACCATCGCGAGGATCCGGCCGGTTCCGGTCTCGATCGTCGTTCCGGCGGCGCCGAACTTCAGGCCCTCGATCGACGGCGGCGCGTACTCGGTCATCATGTCGATGCCGGCCTGCTGGATCGACAGGTCCAGCGAGGTGTAGACGTCGAGGCCGCCGCGCAGGAGGGTGTCGTAGCGTTCCTCCGGGGTCTTGCCGTAGAAGGCGTCGTTCTCCAGCGTGGTCTTCACGTACTGGCAGAAGTAGGCGTTCGGACCGGCGGCCGCGCAGCCCTGCGTCGGGGCGACGATGTTCGGGGTGATCGGCTCGGCGACCGTGACGTCGTGCTGCTCCTGGGTGATCTTGCCGTCGGCGAGCATGCGCCCGAGCACGTAGTCGCGTCGGGTCTTGGTCTGCGCGTAGCCGTCCGCGGCCGAGTTCGCGGGCTGACCGTCGATCGACATCGAGCCCTCGGGGCGGTCGATGCGGAACGAGTTGGGGTTCTGCACGAGGCCCGCCAGGGTGGCGGCCTGGTTGAGCGAGAGCGCCGAGGCCGAGACGCCGAAGTAGCGCTGGGCGGCGGCCTCGATGCCGTAGGTGGTGCCGCCGAAGTTCACCAGGTTCAGGTAGCCGATCAGGATGTCGTTCTTGGAGAACACCTTCTCGATCTGGATCGCGTAGCGCATCTCCTTGAGCTTGCGCGCGACACCGTCGCTGCCGTCGCTGGTGGCGGCGTCCAGCCAGCACTGGTTGAGCTTGTCGTCCCGATCGGGGTCGTCGAGGGTCACGCTGCGCTCGCACTCCTGCAGGAGCACGTTCTTCACGTACTGCTGGCTGATCGACGAGCCGCCGCGGGTGGACCCGCCGCCGAGGTTGTCGACGAGAGCCTTGGCGGTGCCGACGAGATCGATCCCGCCGTGGTCGTAGTAGTTCTTGTCCTCGCTCGAGAGCAGGGCGTCGTACAGGATCGGCGTGACCTGGTCGTAGGTGACCGGCGTGCGGTTCTGATCGTAGAACCGGGCCAGCTGGACCGGGTTGCCGTCGACGCCCTTCGCGTAGAAGGTCGTCGGCTCCATCGGCTGGGTCACGTTGAGCTTCGAGGGCAGCTTCTCGAACAGGTCGAGGGACTGCGCCGCCGTGGCGCCGGCCACCGCGAACACGGGGGTCACGGATGCGGTCACCAGGATCCCGGCCACCGCGCTGAGGCCGACGAGCCCGAGGAGGCCGCCGAACACACCCGTGAGCGTGCGTTTGGTCTGAGGCATACGCTTGATCGTAGGGGAGTTCCCTGAATACCGTCTTTGATGCGTGCGCGCTGCACGCCTGATCCGTCCGGGAGAGCCATGACCACGTGGGAGTACCTGACCACCCCGCTCCTCATCCACAACACGGCCGCGATCCTCAACAACTGGGGCAAGCAGGGCTGGGAGCTGGTGCAGGTCGTCACCGGGCCCGAGGGTGGGCTCGTCGCTTATTTCAAGCGCCCCGTCGCGGAGGGGAGCGCGGCCAACGCCGGCCTGGCCGCCGCGGCCGACGCCGCCCGCCAGTTCGAGGGAGAGAACCGATGACCGTCGCCGCCCGACTCGCAGAGCTGGGGATCGAGCTGCCCGCGGTCGCCGCGCCCGTCGCGGCCTACGTGCCGGCCCGGGTGCACGGCGACCTCGTCTACACCTCCGGCCAGCTGCCCTTCGCCGCCGGGGCGCTGCCGGCCACCGGCAAGGTGGGCGCCGAGGTGTCCGCCGAGGACGCCAAGGCCTACGCTCGCACCTGCGCTCTGAACGCGCTGGCCGCGGCCGCCGACGCCGCGGGTGGGCTGGACCGGATCGGCGGTGTGCTGCGAGTGGGCGGCTTCGTCGCGTCCGATCCCTCGTTCTCCGGTCAACCCGGGGTGATCAACGGCGCCAGCGAGGTGCTCGGTGAGATCTTCGGCGACGCCGGTCGGCACGTGCGTGCGGCGGTCGGCGTGAGCGTGCTGCCGCTGGACAGCCCGGTCGAGGTCGACGTCGTCTTCACCCTCGCCTGAGCGGGCGCAGGACGATGCGCCTCTGCGCCCATCGCGCTCGCTCGTCCGTCCCGTTCAACGCACCTGGGCCGAGATCACGCTCATCACCGCGGTGTCGGCGAGTGTCGTGGTGTCGCCCACCTCTCGCCCCTCCGCCACGTCGCGCAGCAGGCGGCGCATGATCTTGCCGGAGCGCGTCTTGGGCAGCTCGCTCACGATGTAGACGTCGCGGGGACGGGCGATCGGGCCGATCTGCTCGCCGACCCAGAGACGCAGCTGCTGGGCGAGGCCCTCGGGGGAGTGCTCTGCGAGGTAGCTCTCCTTGATGATCACGAACGCGACGACGGCCTGGCCGGTCGTCTCGTCGGACGCGCCGACGACCGCGGCCTCGGCCGTGGCCTCGTGCGCGACCAGGGAGGACTCGATCTCCGCGGTCGAGAGGCGGTGCCCCGAGACGTTCATCACGTCGTCCACGCGGCCGAGCAGCCAGAGGTCGCCGTCCTCGTCGAGGCGTGCCCCGTCTCCGGCGAAGTAGTAGCCCTGCGCCTCGAACTTCTCCCAGTATGTCTCCGCGAAACGCTCCGGGTCGCCCCAGATGCCGCGGAGCATGCTCGGCCAGGGCTCGGTGATCACGAGGAGCCCGCCGCTGCCGTTGCCCACGACCTCCCCCGACTCGTCCACGACGTCGATCGAGATGCCGGGGAGCGGCACCTGGGCGGAGCCCGGTTTGGTCGCCGTGATCCCGGGGAGCGGCGAGACCATGATCGCGCCGGTCTCCGTCTGCCACCAGGTGTCGACGATCGGCGCCCTGCCCCCGCCGATCACCTCGCGGTACCACATCCACGCCTCGGGGTTGATGGGCTCGCCGACCGAGCCGAGCACGCGCAGGCTGGACAGGTCGTGCTTCCTCGGGACGCTGCGGCCGATCTTCATGAAGGACCGGATCGCGGTGGGCGCCGTGTAGAAGATCGTCACGCCGTATTTCTCGATGAGCTCCCACCAGCGACCCTGATGCGGCGTCTCCGGCGTCCCCTCGTACAGCACCTGGGTGGCGCCGTTCGCGAGGGGAGCGTAGGCGACGTAGGAGTGGCCGGTGATCCAGCCGATGTCGGCGGTGCACCAGAACACGTCGGACTCCGGATGGAGGTCGAACACGTTCCGATGCGTGTAGGCGGCCTGCGTGAGGTAGCCGCCGGAGGTGTGCAGGATGCCCTTCGGCTTCCCCGTGGTGCCGGAGGTGTAAAGGATGAAGAGAGGGTTCTCGGCGGGGAACGCCTCGGCGACGTGCTCGGCCGGGGCGACCGGCACCACGTCGTGGTACCAGAGGTCGCGGCCCTCGACCCAGTCCACCTCGTTGCCGCCGCGCCTGACCACGAGCACGTGCTCGACCGTCTTCTGCTCGCCCTCGCCGCGGTCTGCCAGCGCCTGGTCGACTGCCGGCTTCAGCGGCGACACCTTGCCCTTGCGGTAGCCGCCGTCGGCCGTGATGACGAGCTTCGCCCCCGCGTCGTCGATCCGGGAGCGGAGGCTGTCGGCACTGAATCCGCCGAACACCACCGAATGGATCGCGCCGAGGCGGGCGACGGCGAGCATCGACGCGATGGCCTCAGGGATCATCGGGAGGTAGACGGCCACACGGTCTCCGCGCTCGACGCCGAGGCCGGCGAGCACGTTCGCGAGGCGCTTGACCTCATCGGTGAGCTCCGCGTAGGTGATGCGTCGCTCGTCGCCGGGCTCGCCCTCCCAGAGGAGTGCGACCCGGTCGCCGTGACCCGCCTCCACGTGACGATCGAGACAGTTGTATGCCACGTTCAGCTCGCCGTCGGCGAACCATTTCGCGAACGGGGGCGTCGTCCAGTCCAGCACCTGGGTGAACGGCGTGTGCCAGTGCAGCAGCTCCCTGGCCTGCTCGCCCCAGAAGGACTCGCGATCGGCGGCGGCGCTCTCGTAGAGCTCCGGCTTCGCCACCGCCTGCGCCGCGAACTCGGGTGACGGCGGGAACTGTCGGTCTTCCTCGAGAAGGTGGTCGATCTGACTGCTCATGCGAGGGGGCGCTCCTTTGCGGTGGGGACGTGCCTCCCCGGAGGCGGCACGGCGACATCGTGAATATAATCCGGGCCCCCGCCCCGGACTACCGACGAAAGTCGGTATGCCTTCGGGTTTTGTCAGGGCTCCTGACATGCGTACACTAGCCACGGCCGAATACGGCTTTTGCGTCGCGGTTCCCCCGACCGCGGACGCCTGGGCGGCATCCCATTCCCCCCGTGGGATGCCGCCCTCTTCTGTCTCCAGACGGGCGAGAGCGCCCTCTCCAGACGGGCGAGAGCGCCGCGACGCCTCCACGGGAGGGCAGGTTCGCGCACTTCTCCACGGGTCGTGGGGATCTCGCTTCGTCGGCCGACGCCGTCGCCTACGTTCGGCGTATGCCCACTCCGTTCGTGCTCGTGCCGCGCTCCTCGTCACCGAACGAGGGGGCGCCCGTGACGCTCGACCCCGCCTTCGGCGAGCTCGGCGAGCACGCCGCGGACGAGCGTGTCACCGATCTCTTCGTCAACGGTCCGGCAGGGCTGTTCGTCGATCGCGGGGACGGGGCCGAGCGGATCCCGTCCTGGGCCGCGTCGGAGAGAGAGGTCCGAGACCTCGCGGTACGGCTGATCGGTCTCGGCGGGCGCCATCTCGACGACCAGGCGCCGTGCGTCGACGTGCGGCTGGGGTCCGGCGTCCGGGTGCACGCCGTCCTCGCGCCGGTCTCGACCGGCGGGACGACGCTTTCCGTGCGGATACCACGGGTCCGCGCCGCGAACCTGCACGACCTCGTCAGGCTCGGCGCGATCGACGCCACGCAGTGCGCCTGGCTCCTCGACGTCGTGCGGGAACGCAACAACCTCCTCATCACCGGAGGCACCGGCACAGGCAAGACGACGCTCCTGGCCGCGGCGCTCGCGCACGTCCCGCCCCAGGAGCGGATCGTCACGATCGAGGACGTCGCCGAGCTCCGGCTCCGCCATCCCCACCATGTCTCGCTCGAGGCTCGGCAGGCGAATCTGGAGGGTGTCGGGGCGATTCCCGTCTCACGCCTCGTGCGCGAGTCGCTGCGCATGCGCCCCGACCGCCTGATCGTCGGGGAATGCCGCGGGGAAGAGGTGCGGGATCTCCTGACGGCTCTCAACACGGGCCATGACGGAGGGGCAGGGACGCTCCACGCGAGCGGGCTGCCCGATGTGCCGGCGCGGATGGAGGCGCTCGGGGCGCTCGCGGGAATGGACCCGGCGGCGCTCGCGCGGCAGACGGTGAGCGCTTTCGCCTACGTCCTCCACCTCGAACGCGGAGGCGGGCGCCGTCGGCTCGAACGGGTCGGCCGGTTCGTGATGTCCGGCGAACGTCTGGACATCGAGGAGATCCGGCCGTGGTGAGCATTCGACGAAGGACGAGGGGCGAGCAGGGAGCTCTTCCCGAGGCGGTGCGCATGCTCGCGGTGCTCCTGCAGGCCGGGGCCGTGCCGATCGCGGCGTGGCGGCACCTCGCCGAGTCCGGCGTCCCGGCGGCGTCGTCGGTCGTCGCCGCCGTCGAGCGCGGCGCCACCGTCGCCGACGCGGTGCGCGAGCAGGGCGGTGTCTGGCGGGAGGTCGCCGCGGCGTGGGCGATCGCCTCGACCGTCGGGGCGCCGTTGGGCGACGTGCTCCGGGTCGTCGCCGACGCGCTGGACGACGCCGTGTCGACGGCGGACGAAGTGCGGGTCGCGTTGGCCGAGCCCAGCGGGACGGCCAGGCTTCTGCTCTGGCTGCCCGGCGTCGGCATTCTGCTCGGCACGGCACTGGGCTTCGAGACCCTGCCGGTGCTGGTCGGGCGTCCGATCGGCCTGGTCTGCCTCGTGATCGGCCTCGGGCTCACCCTGCTCGCCCGCATCTGGACGGCGGCGCTCGTCCGTCGTGCCCAGCCGCGTCCCGGCGTCCCCGGCATGCAGGCCGAGCTGCTCGCGGTGGCGCTCTCCGGAGGGGCATCGATCCCGAGGGCGATGGCGCTCGTGTCGGACGAGAGCGACGACGCCCTCGGTGGCTCCTCCCCGGGCGAGGGTGGCGGCGGGCGCGGGGGAGAGGAGACGGGCATCGGTCGCGTGCTCCGACTCTCCGCGAGCGCAGGAGTGCCGGCGGTCGATCTGCTTCGCGCCGAGGCCGCTCGTGCTCGGCGGACGGAGCGGGTGCGCGGTCGGCTCGGGGCGGCGCGCCTGTCCGCGCGGCTGCTCCTGCCACTGGGCGTCTGCACCCTTCCGGCATTCCTCCTGCTGGGCGTCGCGCCGCTCGTGGTGAGCGTGCTGAGCACGACGCCGCTACCCGGCGGGCTCTGACACGGTCCCGGCGGCGGCCGGGCGCGTGGTGCGCCGCGGAAGATTGCCGACAAGAAGCACGATCTGACAATGAACGAAGGGAAACACGATGACCAGTCCACTCTTCTCTCCGCCGTTCGCGGCGACCGCCGTGCCCCCGCTCACGCGACAACGCGCGGCGTCGCTGTTCACCGACGAGTCGGGCGCCGCCACGGCCGAGTACGCGATCGCCACGATGGCCGCGGTTGCCTTCGCGGGGCTGCTGGTCGTCATCATGCGGTCACGACCGACAAAGGGTCACCGCTGACGGCGCTTGCCTCTCCAGGTAGACGGCCCTCGCAGCTCGTGTTCCTTTCCCCATGCGGTGCGCAGGGTGAAGCGCTCGCCGTCGTCATGCGCCGCGATGTCACGTATGACCTGGCGGAGTCCGCGGTTCTGTCCTGGGATCGTCATCACGGGCCATGTGCTCTGCAGTGTCGCGACGTCCTCGGCCGTGATGGCGTGAGTTGGGGCCAGGGAGCGTTCCTCTGCCGCGAGGCGTGCGAGGTCGGCGCGGATCTCCGCCGCGGCGCGCATGTACTCCTGTTCGGGGATGATCTCGCGGCCGAGTTGGCGGCCGAGCACGCCGAGTTCCTTGTCGAGGGCCATCTGTTCGCGGATGATGGCCGCGTGTCGAGCGGCGCGTGCGGCGTCGGTGGGCGCCGCGGCGACGGTTGGGTCGAGGTTGAGGAGCCACTCTGCGACAAGTGGGTCGACTGTGAGGGCTGAGACGTAGGCGCGTCGTTCGTGGCTCTTGGTTGTCTCGCCGCAGATGTAGCCGCGGTAGATCTTCCCGGCGGTGATGGAGCCCTTCCCGTGCATGCGGGAGCCGCAGGAGCAGGTCAGGAGGCCGGAGAGGAGGTGTTGGTACTCGCGGGGTCGCTCGGTGTTCTCCCGTCGGCGGGCGCGTTCGGTCTGGTAGGCGGCCCAGGTTGCCTCGTCGATGATCGGTGCGTGTCGGCCCGGGTAGGTCGCGTCACGGTAGGGGATCTGTCCGACGTGGATGGGGGAGTCCATGACGCCGAGTGGCCGGGCGCGGCGCCAGGTGCCGCCGTTCGGGGCGGGGATGCCTTGAGCATTCAGCCACATCGCGATGGCTGCCGACCCCTGACCGTCGAGGTAGCGTCGGTACATTTCGACGACTATCGCCGCGTGTTCGGGGTGGGGCTCGATGCCTTGGGCGGTGCGGACCCAACCGAAGGGGAGTCGGCCTGATGCGGGGAGGCCGAGGCCGATACGGCGTCGCCGAACCTCCTCCCATTGCTCGCCGATCTGCTCAGACTGGAACGCCGCGTACTCGGTCATGACGCCGCGGGCGAAGCGTCCTGACGCTGTGGCGGTGTCGATCGGCTCTGTTGCGGATTCGATCTTTCCGCCGGCAAGGTCGGCACGGTCGATCGCGAGCGCCCAGTCTTTCCGGGACCGTGAGAGCCGCGACCATTTCCAGAGGACGATGACGTCGGCGTCACGCTCGTCGATCGCGGACATCACGCGTTGCACGGCGGGCCGGTTCCATGTGCGCCCTGAGACGCCCGGGTCGGCTTCGACGGCGATGACGTCATATCCCATGCGTGCGCAGTAGTCGCGGCAGGCGAGCTCCTGTAGCTCGAGGCTGATCGATTCGTCACGATGCACGGACTGGCGGAGGTAGATGATCGCGCGCGGTGCGGTCTCGGTTACGGCGCGCAGGCGCGTTGCCATCAGGCGACTTCCCCGCGGTGTGCCCACTGCCCGATGCCTTCCTTGGCATGGACGTATGTGATGCCGCGTACCTGTGTGAGGCAGTCCTGTTCGAAGACGTGGACGTATTCGACGGGGATGCCGAGTTCGTCAGCGATCGCGTGCTGGTCGGGGTTGATGGCTTCGACGCGGGCGTATGTGAGGGGGTCGATGAGGAGGCGGGCCGCGTAGCGGTCGGCGCGGCGTTCGCGGGCGAGTTCGGCGGCAGTGCGGGGATGCTTCACGCATGGGTCGCCGGTGTGGAGGTGGCCGAGCTCGTGGGCGAGGTGCCCGCGCTGCTCGTCTTCGGTGAGCCGGGAGTCGACGAAGATGCGCCGCATCTCCGGCACGGTGCAGGCGAGGAGGTCGTCGGGAAGCCCGCAGAAGTGAACCACGTAGCTGTGATTGTTCGCGGCATCGAGCAGGCGTCGCATCCGTTCCATCGGTCCCCCTATTCCGCCCAGGGCTCCTGGTCGGCCTTCCGCACGCCACGCTTCGCCGCGTAGTCGAGCCGGTCGAGATCCGGCGTCTCGACGTGATCGATAGTGTCCACGACGGTGGGGACACTCTTCCGGAACGGAGTGATTGCGCCCGTGGTTGACGCTGGATCGTCGGTCACATCGGAGCCTGCATCAGGAGTGCCTACCACGCTCATCCCGCCGGGGACCAGTGCGTCATGGTCGGCCCCAACGTAGATCCGTCCGTCGCGCTCCCCGTACTCGACGGCAAGTCTTGAGTAGGCGTCTTCCACGATCTTTGATGGCTCGACATCGATGAACTCGCATGCCTCGCACAGGACGGACATCGGGATCTCTACCTTGCCGTTCAGCCAGCGGTTGAAGGCCGCCGGTTGCCGTCCGATCGCCTCCGCGACTGCCTTCGCGGTGAACTGTTGCGTGGTGATGCGGCCTTTCAGCTCGAGGCCGACGTAGCGCGAGAAGGTTTCCGCTCGCTTCCGAATGTCCATGAGAGCACTCTACTGATCAAGAACGGCAACCACAATGCCCGAACTGATCATCGGAACTCCTTGACGAGTGCTGGCATGAGCACATAGGTTGTCCGTATGAGCAATCCGATCATCGAGTGGACCTCCGCGGCGGTCCGGGACGCCATCGTTGACGCGGGGCGGTCGAAGACATCGGTGTCTGATGAGACCGGCATCCCGTATCCGACTCTGAACCGGAAGGTCGCGGGCAAGACCGAGTTCTCCTTCACTGAACTGCTGCTGATCGCGGAAGCGCTGGGGGTTTCGCCCAGCCAGTTCACGCCTCCACCTTTCCAGAGGAACGTCGTCCTGGCGGTGGCGTCGTGAGCGGCTACAAGTCGAAGGAGCAGGCACTCCGGGATCTGGGCCGTGTGGTCGCCGAGGAGGCTGCGATCGTCCGCACTTTGACAGTGCGTGAGGCGGCTGAACGGATCTGGTACCCGGGCGGTCCGTCGATGGAGGAGTGCATCCGTCGCGCTGAGGCGTCGGGGCTCTGCAAGGCGGATCCGGTCGGTCAGGCGGTGGCGTCGTGAGCGTCTACACGCTGGTCATATCGCTGGTGGCAGTTCTGATCTCAGCTCTTGGATGGCTGGACGCAGTTCGACGCTCTGGGGGAAAGCGATGACTCGCTCACCGCGTCGTCCGAACTTCACCACGAGCTCCTCTGGAACGAGGCCGTGTGATGCGTTCATCCAGAAGGTGATCGAGTCGCCCGGGCGCATGATGTTGCGGAAGGTGAGTCCGTCGATCTCGTATCGGGCCAGGCCGGTGAGGTCGAGTCGGAAGTCCTTGACGGTGCGTGTGCCCGTCGCTCGGATCAGGAATCGGTTCTCCTCGTTCGTCTCCTCAAGAGCAAAAGACACCTCGGTGCGTGAGACACGCAAGCGGCTATCGATCCACCCCGCGATGGCGACGACCAGCGCTCCCGTCGCGATGATCTCGCTCCATCCGAATTCCCACATGGCCATGAGCATAGAGCCCGGGGCGGTGGCGTCGTGAGCGCGTTGGAGGTCTTCGGGTTCGACGGCCACGACGTGCGCGTAGTCATGGTTGACGGGCTGCCCCGGTTCGTGGCGCGGGACGTCGCGTCGGCGCTCGGCTACGCGGATCCGACGAGCGCGATCAAGCAGCACTGCCGTGGGGTGGCGGTTCACCACCCCATCACAGACAGCTTGGGCCGCCCCCAGCTTGCGCGGGTGATCGGCGAGCCGGACCTGCTGCGCCTGATCACGGGGAGTCGTCTCCCGCAGGCGGAGCAGTTCGAGCGGTGGGCGTTCGAGGAGGTCCTCCCGACAGTCATCCGCACCGGCTCCTACGCCGCGCCGGCTCCGGCGCTGCCGCAGTCCTACGCGGAGGCGCTTCGGGAGCTGGCCGCGACGGTGGAGCGCGCCGAGGTGCTCGAGACCGCGAACGCCGCGCTCACCCCGCGTGCAGAGGCGTGGGATGAGCTCGCCGACGCAGGCACGGACTACGCCGTCGGCGACGCGGCGAAGATCCTGCAGCGCGCGGGCGTTCAGACAGGACCTCAGCGGTTGTTCGAGCAGCTCGATGAGCTCGGCTGGATCTTCCGCGGCGGGGATCGCCGGTGGCGGGCGTACTCCACGGCTGTGCATTCCGGGTACCTCGCTGAGCGGGCGCAGCCGCCCCGCCGCGACCCTGCCTCGGGCGAGTTCGTCCCGGTGGCCCCGCAGGTTCGTGTCACCGCCCGCGGCCTCGAGCGTCTCCGGGTGCGTCTCGGCGCGCTCGCCCTGACCTGACCCCAGAACCAAAGACGGGGCGCCCGCGGCAACGGGCACCCCACCTGAAGAGAAGGAGGACACGGACATGTCCACCAGCACGTATCAGCCTACGTTCCTCGCCGTCGAGGAACGCGACGGGCGCGCCACGCTCGCCGGACGCCGCCGGTTCTTGACCGACATCGAGGCGGCCACGGCCGCCGCCGCGGAGATCCAGGGGCGTGTGTTCGCGATCGAGCCGGTCGAGGTCGTAGACATCACCCCGGTCTCCGCGTCCGCGCACGTCCGCCTGATCGACGTCCCGACCCTGAATGACATCGAGTCGATGGGAGAGGTCGCATGATGCCCGACACCGAGGTTCAGACATGCCCGGACGGGCACCACTGCCCGACTTGTCTCCTCGACCGGGAGAGGGACGCGTGCTGCGAGTGCGGGGCCTCGTTCGTCCCGGCTCCCTTCTGGCCGTTCGAGCCGTGGCGGATGATCCTCCTCGCGACGATCCTCATTGCGATCGTCCCGGTCGGCATCGAAGCCGCCCGACCCGTCTTCAACGGCGCCGACGTCATGGCGCTGGTCCTCCTCGGCGCGTTCGCCGCCTTGTTCTTCATCCGATCGAAGGAGTCCTGATGACCGTGAAGCTGTCCGGCAGCCTGCCGCAGGAGCACGACCGCAACGGCATGGAGCGTCTGCACGCCCAACTCGTGAAGCACCCCGACCGCCGGCATGTGATCGTCATGATCGTCGACTGCGTCCGGACGACGATCGAGCACACCGGCGACGGCGAGCGGTACACGCCGACCGCGGGCGCCTTGTTCGTCGAGCCGATCACCGACGAGGCCGACGTGGACACGATCGTCGACATCATGGGCCGTGTCCGCGCCGACCGGATCGGCGACGCGACTCTCGACTTCGACTTCGGCGTCGGGACCGACCCGATGGCGAAGGCCGCGTTCGACCTCCGCACCGCCTCCGGCGTGTACGTCGCCGACGACGAGGACGCATCGTGACCATGGCCTCGATCGCGGGGCGCCCACTGCACGCCATCGCGGAGGATTCCCTTGGCTCCGAGGAAGGGCTCGCCGCGCGCGCCGCCGGGGTGACGGCGTCGGAGATCCACGCGATCGCCGCTGGTGGCCGTGGCACGCACCGGCGGATACTGGCCGACAAGCTCAACGGGTCCACGTTCCGCGGGAACGCGCACACCCGCCGCGGCCATGAGCGTGAGCCGTTCCTGCTCGCCTGGGTCGCCGAGAACGTCGCCGACTGCGTCGAGAACCGTGCCCTCTACGCCCACCCGGAGAACCCGCTGATCCTCGCCACACCGGACGGCCTCGGCGCAGACGGCGGCGAGCCGTTCGGGGTCGAGGCGAAGTCGCACGACCACTCCTGGGGGTACCGCGACGACATCCCCGCCGACCATTACGACCAGATGCAGTTCGGCATGTATGTCCTCGGCTTCGACCGGTGGTTGTACGTGTGGGAGGTCATGGGGGAGGACGGCACGCCGACGCTCGACGCTCCCCGCTACCGGTGGGTGGAGCGGGATGAGAAGCGGATCGCGAAGCTCGTCGCCGAGGCCGAGGCGTTCCTCGCCTGGCGCGCCGCCGGAGCCCCCGACGCGGATGCCGACCTGCCCGACGAGATCGACGACGCCCTCGCGACCATCGTCGAGGCCCGGGCTGCGATGGCTGAGCACAAGAAGGCCGAGGCCGACGCGCTCGCCGTCGTCCGCCGGCACGCCGAGCAGGCCGCGGATGAGCACGGTGTGAAGGGCG
The DNA here is from genome assembly GCF_049800815.1 of Microbacterium sp. S308A+. Lineage (NCBI taxonomy): Bacteria > Bacillati > Actinomycetota > Actinomycetes > Micrococcales > Microbacteriaceae > Microbacterium > Microbacterium sp. S308A+. Next base: position 30,669 of record NZ_JBNAFT010000006.1, read on the forward strand.
CCGGCCACCGCGCGAGCTTCACCTACACCCGCAGCACCACGACCGTCCTTGACGAGGACGCGTGGGCCGCCGCCGAGCCCGCCACCCACGCCGAGTGGATCGCGGTGCGCGCCTGCATCGCCGCGACGGAGGCTGCGGCCGTCGAGCTGTATCACCGCGAGAAGCCCTCGGCCCGGCTGCTCGTGACCGAGACGAAGGATCCCGCATGACCCCGAACATTGACGACGTCGCCCAGACCCTCGCCGAGTATGAGCGCCTCGCGATCGCCACCGGCGACAAGGTGCAGATCGACCCCCCAGAGTTCTCCGAGGACGGCGCCGCCTGGTCCCCGTTCTGGATCGCCGACGCCCACCCGGCCATGGCTCGTGTGACCGTCCACCGTGACGGCGTCGCGACGACGGTCTACGTGTCCTGGGTCGAGTCGCTGCCCGCCGATGACTCCTGGCGGGGGCTGTGGCTTGCGAAGCCGATGAAGCTCTTCGGCGCCTACGTGGTCCGCGCCGCCCTCCGCCGGGCGTTCCGTGACGCGATCGGCGACCGCCGCGAGCCCGACGAGGCCCCGGCTGCGCCGCCCGCCGTCACCCGCGACTGGGACGCCGAGATCGCTGAGGCCACGACTGTGGACGCCGTCACCGGACTCCACCGGGCCATGAAGGACGCCCGAGCGGTGACCCCGGCCCGGGAGGCGGCGCTGCGCGCGCGTCTCGCCGAGGTCGCCGCGAACGCGTGGCAGGTCGCCCCGATCACCGCCTCGATCCCGGTCCCGGCCGCGGTGGTCTCGGCCCCGTCGCGGCCGGCGCCGCGCGACTACCTGCCCCCGGCTGGGAACCGCGCGGCCCGCCGCGCCCGCAAGAAGGGACGTCGCTGATGAGTGTGAACTTCACCACGGGCGAGATCGAGGAAGACGAGCGCCCCGCTGAACTGGACCTCGTTCCGCTGAACCTCGCCGAGCTCTCCGAGGACCAACTCCTCGCGATGCTCCCGACCCCGGTCCAGTGCGCGGGCGCGCTCCAGTACGCCCGCCAGGTCGCCCGCCGCGCCCCGAAGGCGCTCGACTCCCTGCGTACCAAGCTCAAGGCAGCCGAGCGCGAGCTGACGATCGCACTCGCGATCGGTGCCCGCGACATGCTCGCCACGTACCCGCGCCTTCCCATGACCGAGCGCCGGGACCTCGCACGCGCCACCGACGACCGCGTCCGCACCGCACAGGAGGCCGTCGACGAGGCCTGGCTGCTCCTCGAATACGCCCGCGACTACGACCGCGCCATCGGTCGCGACATAGACATCCTCCGCAGCCTGAACGCAAACTTCCGAGGAGAGCACCGATGAGTCTGACGGCGCCGTTCCCCTACTTCGGAGGGAAGCGTCGTGCGGCGGAGACAGTCTGGGCGCGCCTCGGGGACGTGGGCGGGTATGTGGAGCCGTTCGCGGGATCTGCGGCCGTGCTCCTCGCCCGCCCTGACGTGCCGGGTCGCCGAGTGGAGACGATCAACGACGCTGACGGGTGGCTTGTGAACACATGGAGGGCGATCCAGCAGGCGCCGAACGAGGTCGCGCACCATGCGGCCGGTCCCGTGACTGAGATCGACTATCACGCGCGTCTCGCATGGTTGCAGGAGCGTCGCACGGACGATCTGGTCCCCTGGCTTGAGGGCGGGCCAGAGGCGTTCGACGCGAAGGCCGCCGGCTGGTGGCTATATGTCGCGGCGTGTGGGATCGGTGACCCGTGGGGGCCAGGGCCGTGGCGCGTAGTCGACGACCGACTGCAGGACACACGCAAGCTTCCCCACCTCGGAGACGCGGGGAAGGGCGTGAACCGCAAGCTTCCCCACCTCGGAGACGCGGGGAAGGGCGTGAACCGCAAGCTTCCCCACCTCGGAGACGCGGGGAAGGGCGTGAACCGCGAGCTTCCCCACCTCGGAGACGCGGGGCAGGAGGCGCGCCTAGCCGCGTACATGCGGACGCTAGCCGCCCGGCTCGCGTCGGTGCGGATCGCGTGCGGCGACTGGCGGCGCGTGCTGAAGCCGTCCGTGCTGCGCGCAACGGCCGGCCCCGGCATCACGGGAATCTTCCTGGACCCGCCCTACGCAACGTCTGGCGACCTGTATGCATCGACGAACACGGGTGGAGACGAGCACAAGACGATCAGCGCTGAAGTGCGCGATTGGTGCGTTCGCCATGGTGCTGGACACCGGATCGTGCTGTGCGGATACGACAACGAGCACGACGCCCTACTAGGCCACGGATGGACAGTAGAGGCCGGAAAAGCGGGAGGCGGCGCCGGCTATAGCACCGACTTGGGAGCCGGGCGACGAGAGCGCCTGTGGGTGTCTCCCGAGTGTATGGCCGACGGGCTCCTCGATTGGGGTGCGGCATGACCCGCCCGACACCCGGTGCGGTCCCGCAGACGCGACCGCACGATGACCCGCCCGGCCGGTGTCGGCCGTCGTGCTGCAAGACCCCGTACATGTGCCGCACCGGGTATCGGTGTGGGTGTCATCGAGGGGAGCCGGGGCGGTGACGGTCACGGCTACGACGAAGCGGCAGGTGATCGCCCGCGATGGCGGCTTCTGCCTGATGATGCTCCCCGGCTGCCTGGGGGAGGCGCAGACAGCGCATCACCGGGCGAACCGCGGCTCGGGCGGGTCGACGATCCTCGACCACCCGGCGAACCTCTGCGCGGTATGCGCGGTCTGCAACGGGCTCGCGGAGGACGCCGACGCGATCACCCGCCTCGACTTGATCGACCGGGGTCTGCGGGTGGAGAAGGCAGCGACGAACGCCGCGACGCTCCAGCGCGCGATGGCGACTCCCGTCGAGAGCATCGATGGGGAGCGGTGGCTGCTGCTCTCGGCGACGAAGCGCCGGCACGTGTCCGAGGTGGAGGCGTGCTCATGAGCGACCAGATGGAGAGGGAGTGGGCGCCGGATCGGGCGGTGACGCTCGCCGCGCTCGCGGACATCGATGCCGTCCAGGCTGGTGCGCCGACGTGCGCACTGTGCGGGCAGCGCGCGATCCGGCTCGACACGTACGGGCTGTGCTCGAAGACGAGCGAGCAGCACAAGGACTGGCGCGCCGGGGTGCGCACCGACAGGAAGGCGGGTGTCCGATGAGCGTGATGCCGCGGTATGCGATGACGTACGTCGTGGTCTGGGCGGACGAGCTCGGCCCGGGCCGGCACGTGCTGAAGGTGGGCCGCGCGTGGAGGTTCGCTCGGGTGCAGATGATGACCGTCTCCGGTGGTCAGGTGCTCGTGCTCGCACGGGGCACGGACGGCACGTGGGAGACGGAGGCGCTGCGGATCCTGCGCCGCTGGTTCCCGCCCGCGTTCGCCAATGAGCGGGAGGCCCGCCGGGTCCTGTTCAAGGGGCGCGGGTGGACGGAGTGCTTCGAGGTCGACGACGAGCATCTGCGCCTGGCGGTCAATCTGTGTTTCGAGGGATTCGCGAGAGGGAGCGAGCAGGGTGTCAACGAGGAGCGTGCAGCGGAGGATCAGCGCGGCGGACATGCAGTGGCCGGGGTATCTCCGCGCCCCGCTGGAGGCGCGGCCGACGGCACTGGGCTTGTGGTTGACGACGGATCCGCTGGGCCGGTGCGAACTGGTGCCGGAGCTGATCGCGGCGGCGATCTACCCGGGCGAGGCAGCGACGGACATGGTGATCGAGCACGTGCTGATGCTCGCCGACGTCGGGTTTCTCACCCTGTACCAGGACGAGCGCGGCGCGGAGTGGATCGCCCTCCGGCGTCCCCTGAAGGTCGACGCGCGCCTGGCGTCGTCGGATGCCCCGGAGCCGCCACGCGAGCATTCGCGAACGTTCGCGGCTGTGGGGGGAGCGCGCGAGCGGGCGCGGGCGAGGGTGCAGGCCGAGGGCGCCGAGCGTGCGGGGGAGTGGGCGACGTGGGCGCACGAGCAGGAGCGCGGACCCCGTCAGCCGCGACGGCCCCTCCTGATGGACGCCCCGCCGATCGGATGCCCAGATCACCCTCACGGGCGCTTCAAGGACTGCGGACCCTGCGGCACCGCGCGCCGACGTCACGACCGATGGGTCGCGGAAGCCCGCTACGGCGAGCAGATCACCGAGCAGGAGCAGGGAGACGAGGGGGTGTGGGATGACGAACCGTTCTGACATGGCCCTGGCGGAGTTCCTGGACCGGTGCTGCGCGAGGTACGCGAAGGAACCGTCGTACAGGGGGAAGCTCCGGCGCGAGCTCGACAAGAAGCATGACGAACGAACGAGGAGAACAGGATCATGAACAGGCAGAAACGTCACGCAGGCCGGGCGATTCGTCGGCAGAGGCGCGAGCAGCATCAGGTGATGGGGGCGGTCGCAACGATCGACTGGGGTGCACTGGGAGCTCTCTTCACGAGAGCCATGGAGTGGCTCGGACGGGTCGTCGCTGCTGTCGCAAGCGCGGTCGAGGATCTGGTTCGTGCCTATCTCGACGCTGTCGCCCGTGAGCACCGGATGACCTACCGCGCTCTGACGACCGGTGGCGAGGTGAAGTCCTGATGGCAGGGGAGACCGTGATCACGGTCGTGGGGAACCTCACTGCAGACCCTGAGCTGCGTTACACGCAGAACGGGCTGCCGGTGGCGAACTTCACCATCGCATCGACGCCGCGCACCTTCGACCGTCAGGCGAACGAGTGGAAGGACGGCGAAGCGCTGTTCCTCCGTGCGTCCGTGTGGCGCGAGTTCGCGGAGCACGTGGCGGGTTCGCTGACCAAGGGCATGCGGGTCATCGCATCCGGACGCCTGAAGCAGCGCTCCTACCAGGACCGCGAGGGCAACAACCGCACCGCGATCGAGCTCGAGGTGGACGAGATCGGCCCGAGCCTCCGCTACGCGACGGCGCAGGTCACCCGGGCCGCCCGCCGTGACGGCACCACGGCCACGCCGCAGCAGACAGAACAGTGGCCGACGGCGGGGCCCCCGGCCGACGCGTGGGGAGAGACCGATGCGACACCGTTCTAACCCGGACCGGGACTGCCCGTTCTGCCGAGGCGTGGGCTTCGTCATGGTGTGCCGTGACCCGGACGTCGACGAGGACTGCGTCTGCACCGATCGGGGGGATGATGTCTGACCGCTTCTGCCTCCGAGGGTGCACACGTCGCGGGGAGCACTGGGCGGTATGCCCGGACTACGGCCGTGAGGACGGCACCTGCCGCGGGTGCGTGCAGGTCGAGGCCCGCGACGGCGCGCTCGTGTGCGAACGCTGCTACCGGTCGCTGCGCCGACACCTGGAGGACGCCGCCGACCTGGTCGGGCACCTCCGGTCCCTGGCGGATCCGACGAAGGCCGCGCCGATCGCGCGCGGCGCCGGCGGCTCCCGTGTGGAGGCTCCAGCGCCGGTCGCGGCGGACCTGATCGACGCATCTGACGACATCGTCCGCACACTCCGTGCCTGGGCGCTGTACGTCCAGTTCGGGGAGGGGCATCCGTGGCGGGTCGAGGGGCTCGAGGCGGGGATCGATGGCGCGGACGCGTACACGGACGCCGCCGGCTGCGCCGAGGTGATCCTGGACGCCCTGGACGGCATCGCGAACGACTCTCATCAGAGCCTGGCGCTCTGCGAGGGCGTGATGGTCGTGCACCCTGGCGACCCGGACGTGTGGTCGATCGCGGACGCCGCGGCCCGGTGGCCGCTGGACGAGGAGCCGCGGTGGGCGCCGGTGCCGTGCCCGGCGTGTGACCTGCTGACCGTGCGGGTCGAGCCGCACCGGGGTCGCCGACCGACCCGGTATCGGTGCGCGTCGGACGGGTGCGGGTGGGAGGCGAACGCGCTCGATGACGGCGGCCTGTGGTCGGCGGTGTTCGCCGACCCGGTTCAGATCCTCGCCGACGACGACCACCCCCGTCACGACCCGGACCTGCTGACCCTGTCCGCCGCGGCGCGCGTCGCCGGACGCACCGTCGGCACGATCCGCACATGGGTGTCCTCGGGAGACCTCGCACGTCACCTCGGCCGGGTGCGCCGCGACGACGTTATCGCGGTGAAGGCGCGGAAGGAGGGCGTGAGGGTATGAACGCCGAGAGGATGCCGAGGTTCATTCGTCGATCGGAGATCGCCGCGGTAGCGAACCGGTCGGAGAGCACGGTGCGGGGCTGGATCCGCTCCGGTGCGCTCGTCCCGGTCATGTCTGGCTGGTACGACCGTGACGCGGTGCTCGCCGTCGAGCGGGAGATGCGAGCACGCCGAGCTCGCGCTTCTACGCCGAAGGGGAGCGCCGCCCGGGTGCTGCGGGTCTCACCTGGGGCATGGGTTGAGGTGACCGCGTGCGGGAGCCACCGCGACGCGCTCGACGCCGGCTTGATCGCCCTGACCTGTAGGACCTGCCGGATCCGTCCGGCCGACGCCCCGAATCGAGGAGAGATCGATGAGCAGTGACCGTATCGACCACGCCGCCGAGGCGCGGTACATCCTCGATCACGGCACGATCGTGAGCGCGGAGACGGAAGCACTGATCCGAGAGGGGCTGGGGCTATGACCGACATTCGAGGCGAGATCGCCCGCACCCTGGCCGAGTGGACTGAAGACGGGCCAGCGGAGGCGTGGCTGGTCGAGGTGTACGAGGACGCGGCCGACGCCCTCATGCCTCTGATCCGGCGCGCACAAGCCGAAGCGCGAGGCGAAATTCTGGGGAGGGTCGCCGAGACCGCGATCGAACTTCAGCACACCCGCGAAGAGGTGCGTGAGCGCATCCGCGACGGCCAGTCGGCGGACTGGTCCACTGGCTATGACGCGGCCTGCGCCGTCATCGTGTTCTGGGCGCTCGAGCAGATCGAGAACGAGAGGACGGGATCATGACCACCCGTGAGCAGAAGATCGAGAAGACGAAGCGGGCGATGGCGGAAGCTGATGGCCAGGTTGTGTCGTTGATGGATTCGCACACGTTGGAGTTCATGTACGGAGCTCCGGCTCGCGCCGCTCTCGCCGCGTTCGAGGAGGCGCACGCCCCGACCGACGACGAGCGGGAAGCGCTCGCGACCCGCTGGCTATCGAACTATTACGGCAGTATCGACGCGACGGCCCTGGTCCTCGCATTCAAGGCCGGGCTCGCGGCTGGCTTCCGCCGCACCGTGCAGGGCGAACCGTCCGACGCGCAGCTAGACCGCGCTCTTGTCGCCCTGATGCATGACCCCGAGGTGCCGACGGGCGTCCGCCCGCACCTTCTGGGCGGCGAGGTGCTGGTCATCCGGGAGCGGACGGACGCTGAGCCGATCGTGCGGGCGGTTCTGCGTGCGGCTGCCGCTGTAGAGGGAGGAGAGACCCGATGAAGTGGGCCAAGGAGCAGACGACCACGACACGAAAGTCATACGTCCAGGCGACACGCCTGATCGGAGGACGTTCGAGGCTCAACCTCGCCGCGCTGCGAGACATCGTGGCCGCGACTGAGGACTACGACGAGCACTCCGAGGTCCTGATCGAGCAGACCTCCGTGTCCGTCATCGAGACCACGCAGTCCCGCTGGCGTGAGCGTGGGCGCGCCGAAGCTGAGGGAGGAGGGACCCGATGAGCGACTACACGCCCACGACCGAAGATGTGCGGCGCTCCGCATTGGAATATTGGCCGCCGATCACGGGCGAAGAGTTCGACCGCTGGCTGGCCGCTCACGATGCCGAGGTGCGCGCCGCCCTGGAAGCTGCCGAGAAGCGTGCTGAGTACTGGGAGAGCGAATACCGGACAGCCGAAGACACTAAGGCGGAACTGCGCGCCGCCCTGGCTGAACAGGGCACCGAGGAATGGGAGTACGGAGCCCAGCACAGTCAGGGGACGAATCCGCACCCTTCACGAAAGCGGGCGGAAGAGATGGTCGCGTGGCATGCGTCGAAGGATGCGCGCAAGCGTCCCGAAGCACGGGGAAAGGCGGGGCTCGTCCGCCGCCGTCCGGCTGGCCCGTGGGTCCCGGTGGATCAGCCCGCGGCTAATCAAGAAGCGAAAGGTGGGACCCGATGAGCGACTACACCCCGAGTGATGACGAGATCCGTGCCGAGTATCTGGCCCGCTATTCGCACGCGAACGTCCGTGACCGGTATGACGCTGACCTGATGATGGCGGGCTTCGAGGATGGGGCACGGTGGGCTGCCGGGCGCACCGCCGTACTGGCCGAGCAGGCAGAGCCCGAGTGGGAGTACGTCTACGAGGACGCGGAAGCGGACCGCCCCACCATGCGCCGCCGCAAGGCTGGCCCGTGGCAGCCGGTTCCCGCTGACGAGACGGAAGGAGCAGGCGATGCTGAGAGTTGAGCCAATCAGTCTCCGTGCCGCCAACGCGTTCGTGCAAGAGCACCATAGGCACCACAAGCCCGCGCGCGGCCATAAGTTCTCGGTGTCCGTCGTTGACGAGGCGGGCCGGATCCACGGCGTAGGCATCGCCGGTCGCCCCGTCTCGCGTCATCTTGACGCCTCGGGGCACTTGGAAGTCGTCCGTGTCTGCACCGATGGCACCCGGAATGTCTGCTCGATGCTGTACGGGTCGCTCAGGCGGGCCGGCGTCGCTCTCGGGTACCAGCCGCACAAGATCATCACCTACACGCTCGCTTCGGAGCCTGGCGGGTCACTGCGTGCCGCTGGGTGGCACGACGACGGCGTTGCTGGTGGCGGGTCGTGGGATGTCCCATCTCGACCGCGCGTGGATCAGGCTCCCACGGAGCCGAAGAGGCGCTGGCGAGCTGCGCCCATCGAGACGGAAGGAGCAGGAGCATGACGTACACGCCTGAGCAGGTGGCGTCCCTGATCGCGATGCTGCGGAGCCTGCCGGGGTTCGAGCACCTGCCGGACACGGATCTTGCGGTGAGGGCTGCCGACGCTCTCGAAGCCGAGCACAGGCGGGCTGAGGAAGCGGAGGCCGCGTGCGAGACACTGGAGCACGAGTGTGTGGAACACCATGTTCGACATGCCGAATGGGTGGAGCGCGCCGAGGCTGAACGTGACCGCTACCTGGCCGCGATCAAGGAGGCGCTGGAATCCCTCAGCGAGAACGAGGACCGCGACAAGGTCGTGATCGGGATTCACTCTCGCGCTCTGGGTGAGACCGACACGGCATCGTGGGATATCCCGATCGACCTCCCTGCGGACGGAGATCACTCATGAGCGAATATGACCTTGAGAACGCGCGCCGAGCGCTCCATATCGCCCGGGATCTGATGCAAACTCACCAGCCAACCATGATGCAGGCCCTGGTGGGTGTGGCGAACGCCTGGGTCGCTATCGACCAAGCTGAGCGCGCCAACCGTCCGAGCGTGTGCGGGGCGACCCCCACGGACAAGGCGTTGGTCTGCGCTCTGTCCGCCGATCATCAGGGAGACCATATGGCCTGCACGGGACCGTGGGGCAATTTGGTGCACGTCTGGCGAAGGACCACAGATCGCCCAAACCGGAGTGCGCGGGAATGTGACGTGTGCGCCGACGGCATTCCGCATAGCCGTAGATGCCACTGGGATGAGCACGAGGCGTGCGATCGTGTGGCCGAGGGAAGCGACACGCCACGCTCCTGCGTGTGCGATTGCCACGACCCCAACCGCCCAAACGGGAGCGAACGATGATGGGTCTACTCGGAGGGCGCGTCCCTGATGGTGGTCTCCCGCTTCCCGGCGAACCACGCGGCAACGAAAGCGGCGACGGCCCCGACTCCGAGTCCCCAGCCGATGCCGTCCCAGAACGACTCCATACCGCGGGTGGTCACGAATCCGAGCATCATGGCGATACCGGTGATCAGGTAGTAGGCGCGGTCACGGCTCATGACCGGGAGTCTACGCGTGGGGTCTAGTTCTGCGCACTTCTGCTGCTGGTTGTGTTAGGCTGTGCCTGCACAAGGATTATGTCGAGAGCCCTGCCGAGTTCGGCGGGGCTCTCGTCGTTGGTGGGGAGGCGCGATGTCTCGGCCGACGTTCGCGTGTGATTACTGCGGTGGGGAGTATGTGTCGCCGATGGCGGCGGCGTTGTGCTGTGACCCGGCCGCGTTTGGTGAGGACGATCTGCGTGGCTAACCGGGTGGACTCGCGGCGGATGAAGAAGCTCCGCGCGGAGTTCTTCGAGGAGGGGCAGGCGCTCGACGCGGATCCGGAGACGCGGCACCTCGCGGATTGCTGGCTATGCAGGACTCGCATCGACTACACGGTGCCGCAGGCCACGACGCCCGACTCCCACACCCTCGACCACGCCAAGGACGTCGACACCTACCCGGAGATGCAGGAAGACCCGGAGAACTTCCGTCACTGCCACTTCTCCTGCAACAGCAGCAGGGGCAAGGACGCCCCGAACACTCAAGGACTCGGCGAGCCCATGCCCGCCTGGTGGTAAGGAGACCCCACATGACCTCCGTCGGCAGCATCCCCATGAACGTCCGCCTCCGCATCGAAGCAGGCATCGGCCACGCACTCACCGACGTCGGCCACGCCGACATCCACATCAACCTGCCCGTCGAAGTCACCACCCTGACGGACACGGAGACCGCAGGCGCCGCCATCACCAGCACCATCAGCACACGACTCACCGAAGCCGTAGCCGCGTTCGAACGCACCCTGAAGCAGACCAACACCCACCGCTGACCCCGGGGGCACAGAAAATCCAGGAGAGCCCAAACTGCGGACGACCTCCCGGGCGCCTCGGCCTCCCTCCCCGGGGTTCCCGAGAGGGGGTCGCGCGCGATAGGAGGTGTACGCCGTGACCAAGTTCGAGAAGCTGTCGGTGTCCGAGGCGCTGGAGCGGTCGCTGCGGAACGCGAAGCACCTCCGCGCCAAAGACTCGGCGACGGTCGCGGCTGCGCGAGCGCTGGCGCGCAAGATCGACGCGTGGGACGTGATCGTCTCGTGGGCACTGGAGGACGCGGAAGAAGTTGGTGGTCGGCCGGCGGTTCCGGCGAACGACAACGTCTCGCTGTCGTCGTTCTTGAAGTACCAGGAGGCCCTCGGCCTCATCTCTCCCGTCGATGACGCCGGAGGTGCGTCGAGCGTGCCGTCGCCGGCGGCCGCTCCGCCGCAGAGCAAGGTCGTTCAGTTTCGTCAGCGGGCGGGCACGGCGAGGGGGCGTAAGGAGGCGCGGTGATCACGCACGGCTTGACGGAGCCGCGCGTCTGGACCAAGCCGCTTTGCGAGCTCACACCGCAGACCTCGCGCGGGTTCGACGTGATCGAGTTCGCCGAGGACGTACTGAAGGTATGCCTCTTCCCGTGGCAGAAGTGGCTTCTGATCCACATGCTCGAGCTCGACGCGTTCGGGCGGCTGCGCTTCCGCAAGGCGTTGGTGATCGTCGGGCGCCAGAACGGCAAGACTCTCATCGCCGCGGTCCTCGCCGCGTACTGGCTGTACGTGGACGCGGGGCGCTGGCCCGACCAGCTGCCTGAGCAGGATTTCATCGTCGTCGGCGCCGCGCAGAAGCTCGACATCGCGATGAAGCCGTGGAGGCAGGTGCGTCGATGGGGTGCGCCGGACGATCCGAAGGTCGGCATCGCCCGAGACCGGGTGCCCGACCTGCAGGCGTTCACCTACCCTCCACGGACCACGAACGGCGAGACCGAACTCCGCACGCACGGCGGTGCCGCGTACCTCCCTAGGACCTTCGAAGGTGCGCGCGGCCAGTCCGCCGCGCGGCTCATCCTCGACGAGCTGCGAGAGCAGTACGACTACGAGGGATGGTCGGCGATCGAGAAGTCGGCGAACGCGATGTTCGACTCGCTGCTCGTCGCATTCTCCAACGCCGGTACGAAGCGATCCCGAGTGCTTCGAGACGTCCGGCAGATCGGGCACGAAGGAGTCGACGACCGGGAGACGCAGTGGTTCATCGCCGAGTGGTCGGCGGAGCCGGATGCCTCGTTGGACGACGAGCGCGCGTTCGCGCAGGCGAACCCGTCCGCTGGCTACCTCGCTGGCATGACCATCGCGGGGCTGATGCGAGCCGCAGCCGAGGCCAAGGAGAAGAACGTCGAGCGCATCGAGGTGCTCGGCCAGTGGGTCACCGCGAAGGTCGACAACTTCATCGACTCGGAGGAGTGGAAGTCCCGGCACCGCGACGTCGCGTCCATCTTCGCGAGGATCCCAAACGGCGCTCGGACGGTCTGGGCAATCGACATGTCGCACGACCGCCGTACGACCTGGCTCGCCGCCGCAGTGCTCACCGAGGACGGGAACCCGTTCGTTACCGTGCGCGTCAAGCGCACCGGCTGGGCCTGGGTGGTTCCGACGCTGATCGAGCTCGCCCAGCAGTCCGGCCACCGTGAGGTCGCTCTGCAGGCGAAGGGCGTCCCGGCGATGGACTTCCTCAAGCCCCTCCAAGACGCGGAGTTCGAGGTGAACGGCCGCGTTTCCGGCTTCATCGTCCACGCGATCGACTGGGCCGGTTTCGCGCTCGCGACCGGCCGGATCCGTGACCGTGTCCGAGACGGCGAGCTTGTCCTGGTCCCGCAGCCTGATGTCGACATGGCCGTCGAGGGCGCCGTCGTCCGCTCGTATGCGGAGAACGTCGGTTGGTCCCGGGAGAAGTCCCTCCCGCTCGACATCGCCGGGGTGTGCGCAGAAACGCTCGCTCTCTACGCGCTCGAAGCCCTCGCCCCAGAGCCCGACCCCGAGCCAATCAAGCCGCCGTCGGCGGGGACCGTGCCGCGCACCGCGTCGGCATCGACCGAGCTGAACTTGGCGACGGTCGCCTTCTGAGAGGAGCCGCCGTGGGTGAGATCGGGTACGTCCGTGAAGGACTGCGCGGATGGTCGTCGCTCGCCGAGGAGGCGCACGAGACGAACCCCGATCTGATGCACCCGCATTCGATCGAGGTGTACGACCAGATGCGCCGCGAGGACGCGCAGGTCGGATCGGTGCTCCGCGCGATCACCCTGCCGATCCGCTCGGCCCGGTGGGAGATCGACCCGGCGGGCGCCCGCGACGAGGTGGTGCAGCTCATCGCGGAGGACCTCGGCCTGCCCGTGAAGGGGAAGCCGGAGCTGCCGTCCCCGCGCCGTCAGCGTGGTCGGTTCTCCTGGGACGAGTTCCTCCGCCTTGCGCTCCTCGAACTACCGTTCGGGCACTCAGTGTTCGAGCAGGTGTATCGGATCGAGAACGGACGGGCCAGGCTCGGGAAGCTCGCCTGGCGGCCACCGCGCACGATCTCGCGATTCGACGTCGCACCGGATGGTGGCCTCGTTGCGATCGAGCAGTGGGGCGTCTTCGGGAAGGCGACGGTCCGGATCCCCGTCGACCGGCTGGTCGTCTTCGTCAACGAACGCGAGGGTGCGAACTGGCTCGGCCAGTCCCTCCTCCGCCAGGCGTACAAGAACTGGCTGCTGAAGGACAGGTTCCTCCGCATCCAGGCGCTCGTCGGCGAGCGGAACGGCCTCGGCGTCCCGATCTACCAGGGCGCCCCGCTCCCGGAAGCGATCGCCCGCGACACAGCCCGGGCCGAGCAGTGGCTGAACGACCAGAAGGAAGAAGGGCTCCAGCTCGCGAAGGAGTTCCGGGCGGGGGAGGCCGCCGGCGGGTATATCCCGCACGGCGCGAACTTCACCCTCACCGGCGTCCAGGGGAAGCTCCCCGAGATGGACGGGCCGATCCGATACCACGACGAGCAGATCGCCCGCGCGGTCCTGGCCCACTTCCTCACCCTCGGCGGCGACAAGTCCACCGGCTCCTACGCCCTCGGCGACACCTTCGCCTCGTTCTTCACTGGGTCGCTGAACGCGGTGATGAAGCACATCGCGGACGTCACCCAGCAGCACGTCGTAGAGGACCTGGTCGATCAGAACTGGGGGCCGGAGGAACCGGCCCCGCGTCTGGTCCCGGCGCAGCTCGGCAAGGAGCAGCCGGTCACCGCGGAGGCGATCCGCGCGCTCGTCGAGTGCGGCGCGTTCACCGCCGACCCCGAGCTGGAGAAGGACCTCCGCGCCCGCTACGGCCTCCCGGCTCCCGCCGAGCGCGACGACGGCGCGGATGCGGCAGCCGCGAAGGCAGCGGCAGACGTCGCGCAAAGCGTCTACCTGGCCAGCGACAAGGTGCCGCTCTCCCAAGCCGAAGCCCGAGAGCTGATCCGCCGCGCCGGCGCGGACCTCTTCGGCGACGGCCCCGACATCCAGCGCATCGCCGATGCGCGCCCGACGGCTGAGGAGGCCGCATGACCAAGTCCGCAACGGCCGGCGCCCCACCGCGTCCCTGGTTCCGCGTCGATGCGCACGCCGGCGACGGCGACGCGCCGTCGACCGCCGATGTCTACATCTACGACGAGATCGGTGAGTCGTGGTGGGGCGGCATCGCCCCGAAGGCGCTGGTCGATGAGATCACCGCGCTCGACGTCGCCGAGATGACCGTCCACATCAACAGCCCCGGCGGGGCCGCATGGGACGGCATCACGATCATGAACGCACTGCGCGCCCACAAGGCGCAGGTGCACGTGGTCGTCGACGGTCTCGCCGCGTCGGCGGCGTCGGTGATCGCGATGGGCGGCGACACGATCACGATGAACCGCGGCGCGCAGATGATGATCCACGACGCGTCCGGCGGCGTCTGGGGCAACGCCGCCGAGGTCGAGGCCGTCGCCACGATCCTCCACAAGCTGTCCGACTCCATCGCGGACACGTACGCCGCCCGCACCGGCGGCACCCGCGAGCAGTGGCGGGCCGTCATGAAGGACGAGGCCTGGTACACGGCCGAGGAGGCCGTGGCCGCCGGGCTCGCCGACACCTGGGACGGCGCAGCCGAAGACGCGGACGAGGTCGCCGCGGTCGCGGCGTTCGACCTGTCCCGCTTCCGATTCCAGGGGCGCGCGCATGCGCCCACGCCGCCGCTGGCGGCGTACAAGCTCCCGAGCTCGCCCGAGCCGGGTACCCCCAACCGAAAGGAGAGCGTCGTGGATCACGACGACTTCGTGGCTGGAATCCGTGAGCGGCTCGGCGTGACCGATGCCGCTGCCACCCCCGAGACGGTCCTGGCCGCTCTCGACGAGGCACTCGCGGAGCAGCCGACCACCGAGGCGGCTCCGGTCGCCGCCATCCCGGAAGGCACGCAGCTCGTCGAGGACAACGTCCTCGCCCAGCTGCGCGCCGACGCCGCCGCCGGCCGTGAGGCCCGTGACGAGCAGATCCGCGCCCGCCGCGACAGGATCATCGACTCGGCGCTGCGTGAGGGCCGCATCACCGCGGCGACCGCGCCCAACTTCCGCGCCCTCCTCGACAACGACGAGGAAGGCACCACGAAGCTGCTGAGCTCGCTGGCGAAGAACAGCGTCCCGGTCGAGGAGATCGGGCACGCCGCCGGCGAGGTGTCGGCGGAGGACGCGCTGTACGCGAAGTACAGCGGCGAGATCGAGGAGGCCTGACGTGGCTGCTGACTACGTTCCGAAGTTCATCCCTGGCGCCGCGGTGACCTACACCGCGGAGGCCGACATCAAGGCGGGCCGCGTCGTCGAGGTGAGCGGCGACCGTTCGGTCTCGACCGCGACCGCCGACTCGACCAAGTCCGTCGGCGTCGCCGCGCGTGATGCGAAGGCGGGCGAGAAGGTGCTCGTGCACCACCTGAACGGTCAGGTGCATCGCCTGGTCACCGCGGGCGCGGTCGCGGCCGGCGACCGGGTCGCTGCCGCCGCGGACGGCAAGGTGGCGACCGCCACCGCGAACACGGTGGGCCTCGCGCTCACGTCGGCGGCTGCGGCCGACGGCGTGATCGAGGTCCTGAGCTGAGAAGGAGGAGGACATGGGCTACACCTACCCGCAGCGCCACAAGGAAGGCGCGCTCACCGCGGAGGAGCTCCAGCTTCTCCTGAAGTCGAAGACCCTCATCGGACGTCGTCTCGCCGACCTGACGAAGGAGAAGTTCCTCGCGGACTACCTCCTCTCGGGCCGCTACGACGCCACCGGCGGCGGCGTCTTCTACGAGACCGAGACCGAGGACCTCTACACCGACGAGGACCCCGAGGCCATCGAGCCCGGCGGCGAGTACCCGCTGATCACCCTCGACGAAGGTGTCCCGTCCGCGGCGCGGACCGTCAAGTGGGGTCAGGGCATCATCTTCACCGACGAGAAGGTGACCCGCGAGGGGCGCCAGTACGTCGAGAAGGGCCTGCGCCGCATCGGCAACACCATCGTGCGACACACGGACCGGTCGGCATGGGGCGTCATCTCGTCCCGGGTGACCAGCACGCACGCCGCCTCGGCAAGCTGGACCTCCGCCGGCGTGATCATGCGGGACATCCTCACGATCCAGAACCAGCGCGCCGAACTCGCCACCGGCTTGGAGCTCGACGTCGTCGTGCTCTCCGGCGCGCAGTTCGCGAAGCTGATCGGGATCCTCGTCGATGACAAGGCGCTCCCGCGCGAGCAGGCCAACATCGTGCTCACCGGGTCACTTCCGGTGAGCGCGTACGGGCTGACCTGGGTCACGTCGCGGCACATCACGGGCACGGACCCGTGGCTGTTCGATGTCGAGCAGCTCGGCGGCATGGCCGACGAGAAGCTCCTCTCGCCCGAGTTCGCCCCCGCGGGCAACACCGGCGTCGAGGCGTCGACCGAGCGGGCGCACCAGGGCGTCAAGGACGGCTACCTCGTCCGCGGGCGTCGGAACACGGTCGCGGTCGTCACCGAGCCGATGGCCGGTGTCCGGCTCACGGGGACGGGGCTCTGATGGCGCAGACGAAGCCCGGACAGGGCAGGTACAAGGTCGTCGGGCACGTCGCCGTCGTGAAGGTCGCCGACGGGTCCGAGCGGTACCTCTACCGCGGCGCGACCTTCGACGCCGCGCAGGTGGACGCCGACCGGGTGAAGCACTTGCTCGGCGTCGGCCTGATCCAGAAGCTCGCCGAGCCCTCGGTTGCCGAGAAGGCCGCCAAGGAGAAGGCCGAGGCTGACGCGAAGGCCTCGGCCGAGAAGGCCGCCGCGGGCGGGAAGTGACGAGAGGGGGCGGTGGGCATGACCATCAAGCCGGACGAGATCGGCTCGGACGACGGCGCCGCACGGCGCGTGCTCGTCTTGGCACGCACCATCGCCCCCTGCCTCGACTCCCTCCCCGAAGACTCGGACAGGCGGAAGGACGCCCTCGCGATCCTCAGGAACGTGTACGAGGAGGTGCTGACCCGGGGCGCCCGGAACGTGCGCTCGGAGGGCGTCGCCTCGGCGCGGGTCTCCTATGAGGTCGGGTCGGCGTTCACCGACGACGACCGTGCGTCGCTGCGCGCCCTGTGCGGCGCCGTGCCGCCCGTGCAGGCGTCGGCGGAGGCACCGGCAGGGTCCTTCCCGAAAGAGCGCCCTGTCGGCCGCGTGTGGACGGAGACGTACTGATGCACCTGGACTCGTTCGTCCGACAGCGGGCGGCACGCGCCCCTGACCCGTACAACCCCGACTCGACCGTCGAGGACTGGACGGCCCCTGAGGAGCTTCCGCTGGATGGGTTCTTCGACCCGGCCTCCTCGACCGAGGAGTACGACGCCGTCCGGAAGAAGGCTGTCAGCCGGGAGCTGCTGGTGCTCTGGGACCCCAATGCCGATGTGGAGCGCGGGGACCGGATCGTCCAGGGCTCCCGAGTCTGGACGGTCGAGGGATTCCCCTCGGCGCCGATGAACCCGTTCACGGGGCGCCGGCGGCACCGGTTCGTCCGGGTGATGGAGGCGGTGGGCTAATGGCTGACGCGTTCACACCGAACCCGACCTGGTTCGACCAGATCATGCGTACCCCCAAGGTCCGCGCGCTCGTGGACGGTGTCGCGGAGGAGACCCTGGCGGATGCGAAGGCCTCCGCACCCGTGGACACCGGCGCCTACCGGGACGGTCTGCATATCGAGCACCGGCAGGGGCGGTCGCGGGAGACGGCGATGGTCGTCGGCTCCGACGAGAAGACCCTGCTCATCGAGTCGAGGACCGGGAACCTCGCCCGCTCTGTGAAGAGGCGGCGCTCATGAGAGTCGCACCGCCGGACCTCGAGGAGTGGTTCACGGCCCTGCTGCGCGCCGAGGTGCGCGCGGCGGGCGTGGACGCCGAGGTCGGTAACAAGGAGCCCGACAACCTGCGCGTCCCGCTGCGCCGGCCGTTGATCGTCGTCCGTGACGACTCCGGCGACCGGCGCGACTGGACCACGTTCGACCGGTCGGTCGGCTTCACGGTCCTGGCTGGGACGAAGCAGAACGACAAGCCCGCGAACGACCTCGCCCGCGTGGTGGCGTCGATCGTTCACGACCACGAGCTCCCGCTCATCGAGGGGAGCCCGATCGCCGCGGTGGTCTTCGACGGATGTCGGGGCCCGTACGCGGTACCCGACACCATCGACGTCGCCCGCCGGTATCTGACCGGACAGTACGTCGCCTCCGGCTCGTGGTGAGCCATCCGAACACCCATCGCCCCCGCACGGTCGGGGGCTTTCTCATGAGGAGAGCACACACATGACCGCAGATGCGCAGGGCAACGACCTCAGCGCCGTTGGCGTTCCGATCACGGGACGGGCGGCGTTCGCCCCGCTGGACCCGTCGAACGTCCTCACCAAGGCGCAGCTCGCCGCGCGCCCCCTGGTCCTCCCGGCGGCCTACCGGACCCTCGGCCTGTACAAGTCCGACGGTGGCCCGCAGGATGGCCGCGAGACTGGCGACGCGATCGAGTTCTTCCAGCAGGGCTACAAGCTCGCCGGTGAGGGCACCCGTACCGTCCAGTACACCCTGGCGGAGCACAACCCAAACGTGCTGCTGCTGATCGAGGGGCAGGAGCCCGACGAGAACGGCGTGATCGAGGTGTCCTCGTCGCTGCCGGATAACCGGTTCCTCCTGTTCGACGCGATCCGGTATCGGAACAAGACGGAGAAGCGTCGCAACGGCGTTGCGTTCGTCAGCGCCGTCGAGCCCGACCGGGCCGAGCGCGGATCCGTCGAAGGCGCCGCGGTGACCTTCACCTGGCTGGAGGACGACCTGTTCAATGGCGCCCCGTTCTGGCAGGCCATCGTCGGCCCCGACGGCGCCCCGATCACCCCGACCGGTGTGACCCCGGGCACCCCGGGCGCGTTCACCCCGGCCGGTGCGACCCCGCCGGCGAACATCACCGCGCTGCGCGCTCTCGGCCCACTCGGGCAGACCACCGCGTGGGCGACGGGGGAGTACGTCGTGCTCGGCAACGCCGCCCAGGTGTCGTGGGACGGCACGGACTGGAAGACCGGTCCCGCAGCCTGATGACCGGCTGGCCGGGGTGCTATCGGGTCGCCCCGGCCAGCCCACCACACCCGAACCCGAGAACCCGAAAGGAGCGCCACCATGGCGAGCACCACCAAGAAGGCCGCGGTCGAGTACGACTTCGACAGCTGGACCGAGGACGATGAGGCAAAGGCCATCGCGGCAATTGCGCCGGATGTGAAGTACATCATCGTCGAACGAACATTCGTCGGACGCTTCTACGATGGGACGATCGTCAAGGCATCCCTCGCGCTGACGCTCGACGACGTCGACGCCCTGCAAGCTGAGTACGCGAACGAGGTCGACCAGTTCCGCTCCCTGATCCGCGTTATGGGAGGCGAAGAGAACGTCCGCGCTCTGAGCCGCCAAGACATCTCTGATGTCGTACACATGGCAACGAAGTACTTCGACGTCCTGGGGCGCATCCAGGGGGCCACACGCCCGGAATGATCGCCGTCGCCCAGACCGTCCGAGAGCACCGACGCACAGTCGCCCGCACGTTGCGGGAGACCTTCGGGGTCGGCCTGTCGGATCTGGGCGACGGCCTGTCCTGGGGCGAGGCGAAGCTCCTGCTCGAGGAGGCAGCTGCGGACCCGTCGACCGCTCTCGGCGCCGAACTCGCCGGATGGGCCTACCCGGCGTCCACTCTCGACCTCCTCAGCGTGGTCGCCCAGTTCGGGAAGAAGGCCACCGAGGCGCGGCTGATGCCGTGGCAGATGGCCGAGGACCGTGCCGGGCAGCCCACACCGGATGAGATCGCTGAGGCCGAGGCCGCCCTCGCGGAGTCCATCGTCTTCACCTGATCACCGGGGAGGTGCCCATGTCCAGCGAGGTCGGTTCCGGGCACGTCAGCATCTTCCCGGTGATGACCGGCTTCAAGAGCCGTGTCGCGAAGGAGGTCAAGGGCGCCGCCGATGACGGCGCGAAGTCCTTCGAGCGTGGCTTCAAGGGCGCCGGCACCCGTGCCGGGTCCGCTCTCGGCCGGGACATGAAGTCCGCCCTGTCGAAGGGTGCGAGCGGTCTGGCCGCCGACGAGCTGAAGACCCTCACCCGTGATGTTGCGTCGGCGTCGGCCGCGCTGTCGAAGACCCGTCTGCGTCAGCAGGACGACGCCGGCCGGGTGCGGGTCGCGGAAGCCCGCCTCGCGGAGGCGATCGCGAAGTCCGGGGCGGAGTCCGCCCAGGCGATCGCCGCCGAGGAGCGGCTTGCGTCCGCCCGCCGCAACCAGGCCGCGTCCGCAGACGCCGTGGCCGCTGCGACCGCCCGGCTGCAGCGCGCGCAGGAGTCTCTCCGTACCGCTCAGGCCGCGATGGCTGCCTCGTCGTCGGCCGCGTCGGGCGGGCTGGGTTCGATGCTGTCCAACCTCCGCGCTGGGTGGAAGGATGCGCGCGCAGCGCAGTCCGCGTTCACGGGCGTCGCCGGATCACTGGCTGGCCTCACCCGCGCTGTTCTCGACGTCACTGGTGTCACCAAACTGTCCCGTCTGGTCGCCGGGCAGGTCTCGACCGCGTTCACGTCGATGGCCACGATGGTCGGCGGCGGGCTGGCGAAGGCGTGGGCCGGAACCCGGTCTTGGCTGGGTGGGGTCGGGGCAACTGTGCGGGGCGCGCTCGCTCCGACACTGCAGTATGTGGCGTCCGCCGGGACTCTCCTGGCATCGCCGTTCGTGCGCCTCGGGTCGCAGGTCTCAACCTGGCTGTCTCCGGTCACGACTCAAGTCACGGGGCTGTTCTCGAAGATCGGGCAGACGGTCGGCCCGGCGCTCTCGAACATCGCCGCATCGGTCGGTCCCGCGCTCAGCGGTGTCGGTGCCGCGGTCGGGAGGGGACTGTCGTCGGTCGTCTCCACTGTTGCGGCGGTCGGTGCGAAGGCGGGGGCAGCGCTCGGCGCGGGCATCCAGTCCACCGCGACGACCGCGGTCGGCCTTGCCGCCACCGCGATCGGTGTCGCATTCGGTAAGGGCTTTTCTCGTCTGACCGCGATCGACACCGCCCAGGCGAAGCTCCGCGGTCTCGGAAACGACGCCGAGAGTGTGACAGCGATCATGACCGACGCAACTGCGTCGGTGAAGGGAACCGCGTTCGGTCTCGGCGAGGCGGCCACCGTCGCCGCGTCGGCCGTCGCCGCAGGGATCCGTCCCGGCGAGGCGCTGCAGGGCCACCTGAAGAACATCGCGAACAACGCCAGCGCGGCGGGCATCTCCATGCAGGAGATGGGCTCGATCTTCAACAAAGCCGCGACCCAGGCGAACGGCGTCCAGAACGACGTCATCAGCCAGCTCGCCGACAAGGGCATCCCGATCTACCAGAAGCTCGCCGAGCAGATGGGCGTCACCGCCGGCGAGGTCTTCAAGATGGCCTCCGAAGGGAAGGTCGACTTCGAGACGTTCTCGCGGGCGGCGACCGCCGCGGCGGGCACGGTCGCGGAGGAGATGGGCAAGACCATCCCCGGTGCGACGAAGAACCTTCTCGCCTCGCTCGGCCGGATAGGCGCGAATGCGCTCGGCGGCCTGGAGGAAGGGTCCGTCTACTCGAAGCTGGGCCCGTTGATCAACGCGATCACCAAGGCCCTCGGCCCTGTCGAGACGAAAGCGAAGGCTGTCGGCGCAGCGCTGAACGCCTTCGCCGGGCCGATCATGGACCGGCTTACCGAGTTCTTCACCCGGATCGGCGACGGGACCTCCACAGTCGTGTCGAAGTTCGGGGAGATGAAGAGTCTCCTTGGCCCCCTGGCCGGAGCCTTCGCGGCGCTCGGCGCAGGCGGGCTCGCGGGCGTCCTCGCCCGCCTCGGCCCGCTCGCGTCGCTCCTGCCCGGCCTGGGAGGAGCGCTCGCTGCTCTCGGCTCCCCGCTAGGTATCGCGGCAGCAGCGCTGGGCGGGTTCGTCCTGTCCGGTGGTGACGCGGGCGCCCTAGTCGCCAGCTTCACCGGGATCATCGAGAAGGTCTCCGCCGCCCTGCCCGGCATGGTGTGGCAGTTCTCGTCCGTGGTGCCCGACATCGTCTCGTCGATCGTCGGGCAGGTGCCGCTCCTGATCGGCGCGGCCACCGGGATCGTGAACGCCCTCGTGCAGGGGCTGGTCGTCGCGCTACCAACACTCGCGACCGGAGCGGTGACCCTCCTCGAGGGGCTTATCGCCGGGGTGGTCGCCAACCTGCCGCTGATCATCCAGGCGGCGATCTCGCTCGTGACCGCCCTCGTGCAGGGCATCGTCACCGCGCTCCCGCTGCTCGTCGCGGGCGCGCTGAAGCTGGTGACCGGCCTGCTGACCGCGATCGTGCAGTCGCTGCCGCTGGTCATCCAGGGTGGCGTGCAGCTGCTGATGGCCCTCGTCCAGGGCCTGATCACTGCGCTGCCCCAGCTGATCCTCGGGGCTTTGCAGCTCGTCCTCGGGCTGGCGCAGGCGCTTCTCGCGAATCTGCCGATGATCATCGAGGCTGGCATCCAGTTGCTGCTGTCGCTCGTGACCGGCTTGGTCGGCGCGCTGCCGCAGCTCGTCGAAGCGGCGATCACCCTGGTGCTCCAGCTGGTCGTCGCGCTCCTCGACAATCTGCCGCTGCTGATCGAGTCCGGGATAAAGCTCGTCGTCGCCCTGATCACGGGCCTGAGCGAAGCGATCCCGCGCATCGTCGAGAAGATCCCCGAGATCGTGAAAGCGATATGGGACGGACTGGCGAACGTGGACTGGCTCAGCCTGGGCGCTGAGATCATCCAGGGCGTCATCGACGGATTCTTCAGCATGATCGGCGCGGTCGGTGACGCGGTCGGGTCCGTCCTCGGCGGCATCCTCGATTTCTTCCCGAATTCGCCTGCGAAGCGCGGCCCGCTGTCAGCCCCCGGGTGGAGGCAGCTGAAGACGTCGGGCGCCGCGACCATGGGGCAGTTCATCGACGGGGCGCGGGCGGAAGCGCCCGCGTTCGGTGACTCGCTCGCCGACGCTGCCGCGGCCGCGTCTCAGCGGGCGCAGTCCGCGGTCGGGTCGGTCTCGGCGGGCCTGACAGCGAGTACGGCGGAGGCCACCTCTTCCGGTGGCCCACCGGCCGGGGCGGGCCCGAGTGTGCAGCAGATCAATCACTTCGACAAGACCGACCCGAGGGAGGCGTCGGAGCTCGCGAATCAGCAGCTCAACGCCCTGCTGAGGAGGGGATGATGCTGCGCATCCACGCCGACCGGGCGACGATCCTTGGACGCCCGCTCCCGGGTGATGACCGCCCCCACGGGTTGTTCGTCGCCCGGGACGGGTTCCAAGGGTGGGATGACACTCCGGATGCTGTCCGGGAGGCTATTGCCCGTCCTGGCACGCACGGCGAGTACGACCTGCCGGTGTACATGGGGGCGCGGGTCTTCTCCATCGATGGGCACGCGATCGCCTGGTCCGACCTGGCGCTCGCGTCGCTGCGGAGCACGGTCACGGGCATCGGCGCCGCTGGTGGGCGCTTCCAGGTCACCGTCACCCATCAGGGGCAGACGCTCCGGGCGTACGCGCGCCGCGGTGGGAAAGCGACGTTCCAGGACAAGGGCTTCCGTGTCGGCCGTCGCCGCGCGTCCTTCCAGGTCCAGTTCGTTGCCCCCGACCCTCGCAAGTACGGGGATCAGCACACGTACGCGGCGGGGGAGGAAGCCATCCATTGGGGGAACTTCCCCGCCTCCCCGGTGCTGGAGGTGCGGGGTCCGACCCCGCCGTACACGATCCAGACCAGCATCGGCCGTCAGCTCACGATCGCGCAGGGACTCGGCTTGGGGCAGACGCACCGGATCGAGCTGCGCACCGGCCGGCTTTACCGCGACGGGGTGCTGCAGGTCGGGGCGATCGTCGGCGGCGCGACCTGGGTTGTCCCGCCCGGGCTTCCCGGGGTCGTGCACACGATCACCGGGCCTGGCGCACTGCGGGTGTGGCTGCCCGACACCTACATCTGAGGAGGGGTCGTGCGGTCGCACATCATCGTCGACACCCACACGGGCACTCCGATCCAGCGGGTGCACCCGTCGGAGGAGGACTGGAAGACATCGATCACGAGCGTCGGCACCGGCAGGCATGCCTTCCAGCTCCGGGACGCAGAGACCCGCCTGGACCGTGCGACCTGGCAGAACCTCTCGATCCCGTGGGCGCGGACCCTCGTCACCTGCTGGGACAACGTCCCCCAGTATGCGGGCCTGATCGGCGGGCACATCTACGACCCTTTCACCGGACGGCTCGAGCTCGCAACGGCCGAGATCCGCGCGATCTTCAGCTCCCGGATGTCCTTCGGGGTGCCCCAGTTCGACCCGAACGGGGTCAGCACCGCCACCGGGTCCCTTAGGGACATCATGCGGCACATCATCTTCTGGGGTGCGCTGCAGTACGGGTCGAGCGAGGGATGGTGGCTGCCGATTGCCGTCCCACCCGTCGAAGGCGGCAGTGAGACCCGGTCCTGGCAGCACTACAACTTCGAGACGATCGAGCAGCTGCTCTCTCAGATCGAGGGCGCGGAGGGCGGCCCGGACCTGCACCTGCGGCCACGCTGGGGGAGCACCGGTCTGCTCGAGTGGGAAGCCCGCATCGGGACACCGCTGCTCGACGGGCCGACCTTCGAGTACGACATGACCGCGGAGGAAACGGGCCTCACCGGCTACCCGGTGCACACCGACGCGACACGTCAGCTCACCGGGGCTTTCGCGCTCGGCATGGGGTCCGAGGCGGACATGAAAGTCGGCCGCGCCACGATGGCCGACGTTCCCGGGCCGATCATCCCGCAGCTCGACGCGACCCGGTCTTTCAAGACGATCGCTGACCCGATCGAGCTATGGCGGCGGGCGATCTCCGAACTGCGCGCGTTCCGGTGGCCGTCGGTCGCCGCAACGCCGAGCGTCCTCGCCTCCGACGTCCTCCCGTCCATGACCCTCGGCTCCACCATCCGCGTGCGTTTCCAGGACGACGAATTCCTCGACGACGGATGGCGCAGCTCCCTCGTCACCGGGATCTCCGGTGACCTCACCGACAAGCTCACCTTGGAGGTCCAATGAGACGGGACAACCCGCTCGACTCCCAGATTCCCGACATCCTCCGCCGTCTCCGCGAGCTCGAGACCCAATCCCCGCTTAGCTCTTCCTCGATCACCCGCGGGCAACTCCGTGTCGCGTCGAATGAAGGGCTCTGGGTCGAAGGGTCTCTGAAGGTCTCGGGGTGGTCGGTGATCACCGGTACGGAGAAGATCGACGGCCGCCTCTGGGGCCTCGGTGTCTTCGACTGGGAAGGGGAGATGAACCTCTCCGGGGCACAGAACATCACCGGCCCCGCGACCTTCAAGGGCGCTGTCCGCATCGAAGGCCAGATCGACGTGATCGGGCCGTGGAAGCTCCTCGGCAACGGCGAAATCGTCGGCGAATGGAAGCTCGTCGGAAACGGTCAGATCCTCGGCAATGTCGATGTCCTTGGCAACGGCAAGCTCCGCGTCGGGAACATGGTCATTGACCCGACCATCGGCGGCGGAGCGATCGCGTTCCAGAACGGCGGCCAGGTCTTCTCCAACGGTGACACTGTCCAGGTCTACAAGGGCAATAGTGTTATGCAGATCGAGAACGACTCGGCGCGTCTCCAGCACGGCGGCTACGTCATCGAGATCAACGGCACCGGGGTTCGCATCAGCCCAGGTGCCGTGACCCCCATCTCTGGCACCGGCTTGCGCCTCGGAGCTCTCTATCAGGACGGCAGCGGATACCTTCGACGCGCTGACGGTTCCTAAGCCGGACAGATCGTCTGCTGAGCGATCGACGCGATCAGTGTGCTGTCGCCGAAGTAGCCGCCCGGATCGGGAGTCTCACCGTCAATCACGCGGACACTGAACACGTCGGCTCCAGTCGCCATCTGCTCGCATGCCTTATCCGCGGCGGAGAGCAACTGCACATCCGTAGCGTTCGGGATCTGAGAGTTCGCGTGGTCCTTCGTCTTCCAGATCGCCAAGAACTGGTCCTGTGGCGTTCCGCTGGCGATGCCAGCAGGCGTCTCGGCGACGAGGGGCGCGACGGTGGGCGTGGGGCTCGGGCTGCTGGGCGCGCTCGCCTGGGGTGCTGTGCTCTCGCCTGCGGTCGTCGCGGGTGCACCTGCGCATCCGGTGAGGGCGAGTAGGAGTAGGGCCGCGGTAGCGGTGATGGGGGCGTGCGAGCGCATGCCCTGAGCATATCGACCCGCACGGCGGGAGAGGAGGCCCCATGTCCACGGAGACCTACACCGGGAAGCTGTCCGATATCGGCCTGGGGGTGCTGACTCCGGCGCGCCCGGTGATGAAGGTGGCCCCAGAGGTGGAGGCTTTCTCACCGACCGGGCTCGTGTCGGCGATCCCGGTTCCGGTGGACGTGAACCCCCTGACCGGCGCTTTCAGCATGAAGCTCTTCCCCTCAGGGGAGCTCACGGCGGCGCAGAGCGGCCGTGTCGGCGTGGATTACGTCATCAGCGTCGGCCGCTTCGAGGACACCGTCGAAGGCACGGTCTTCCACGGCATGGACGTGTGGCGGTTCACCGCGGTCGCGGGTGGTGGGGATGTCGGCGGGATGGCCGGCGGTTCTCTGCTCGCGGTGTGGATCGGCCCGCCGTGGCCGTCCCCGCCGCTCCCCAAGGGTCTCTATATCGATCTTCAGTCCCCGAATCCGTGGGGCATCGTCTCTTAAGGAGTAGCCATGGCTCTTGCTGTCGGCGTCACACAGCTCGGCGTTTTCCAGGGAAAGAAGGGCGAGAAGGGCGACACGGGGACTTTCAAGGAGGTCTCTGCGGTGTCGGTGCCGTCTGATGCTCCGGCGCGCGCGATCATCGGTGGGCATCCGGAGGAGCGGACGGTGCTCTTCGAGATCCCGGAGGGCCGTCCTGGCCTCGATGGTGGGAACTCCATCGCGAACGACCCGGCGGTGGCTGGGTACGTGTCCGGCCCGTCCGCGACCAACACCGCCCTGACGAAGAACTTTGACAGGGTGGTCACGTCTCCGGGCGCGTCGGTGGACGCAACAGCCATGCTGAACGCAGCTCTCGCGGCAACATCGGCTTTCGGTATCCGTCGCCGTGTCACCCTGGTTGGTGATTTTCTGGTGTCGGGTGCGGTGGTGATTCCGTCGCGGACGACGGTAGATGCTCGTGGGGCGACGATCCGTCTTGCCCCGGGGTCCACGTCGAATCTGGCGCACATCGGCCAGGTGGCCCCACTCAGGACGGGTGTGTCCGATGCGACGACCGTCCCGGGCACGACGGCGTCTGGGCTGGTGCGGGTGTCCTCTGCGTCGCTGGGTCTGACCTCCGCGGATGTGGGCCGTGCCATCGCCGTCTACCACTCCACGATCGAGTACGGGGTGATCGCGTACGGCGAGATCGTGTCCGTCACGGGGGACACGGCGACTGTCCGCGGTGCCTGCTCCCACCTGGTGACCGCCGGGGTCGCGGAGGTGTACGACATTGCGCAGGACGTGGAGGTCATCGGCGGCGTCTGGGACAAAGGCAATTCTCCGGGGGTGCGGTGGCACACGCATGTGCTCCGTGCCCGTCGCGTCCGTGGCCTGAAACTGCATGGCCTGACGATCCTCTCCAAGGCCGGGAAATACGCCATCAGCCTCGGGGATGTGCAGCGGTGGGATGTCCGCGACATCCATTTCGATTCCTGGTCGGATGGTGTGCACGTCCAGGGTCCCGCGTCCGGTGGCACCGTCTCCGGCCTGTATGGGAAGACCCATGACGACATGCTCGCCATCACCGCGACCGACTGGTACCCGTACGGGGATGTGATCGGTGATGTGGTCGGCGTCGAAGCATCCGGCATCTACCCGGACGGGTCCCTCGCGGCGTTCAAGCTCATCTCCGGCACTAATACGGAGGTGAGGAATGTGCAGGTGAGGGGCGTCTCGGGCACGACCCGGACGCGGCCGTTGTGTATCCGTGGTGATGAGGTTGGCGACACCACCGCCACCAACGTCCTTTTTGAGGATGTGCATGTGATCGTGCCTGCCGAGCATTCCACGTCGGGTGCGACGGAGGGTCTGTTGTATTTCCAGGGGTCTGGTGCGGGTGGTCTGGGCGGTCTCGGTATCGTGTCCGGCTGCGACGCCCGCAACGTGACCATCCGCAACTCCTCGGTGAACCGCCAGTCCACCTCCGATGGGGGGTTGGTGCACATCCTCGACGGGTCCCGCGGCGTGAAGATCGACAACCTCGTCGTGGAGAACATCCACAACCGGCCCCTCGCCGGGGTCGGGATCGGCAACAACGGTCAGACGCACGCGCTCTACGCGGATGCCCCGCTGGGGGTGGTCAGGATCTCTGGGTGTACCGCCCGGGGCGGGTCCGGGACCGGTGGGACGGTCGCGTACGTCGGTGCGGCGCAGGGGTCGATCACGGACCTGTCCGTCACCAAAGCCCGTGGCGAGGCAGGGTCTCGGGGCATCGTGCACATTCGTGGCCCGATCGCCCGCCTCACCCTCCAGGATGTGGAGTCCCCGACGAACGTGGTCCAGACGGAGAACAACGCCAGGGTCAGGGGGGCGATGGTGGTGCGGATGCAGGATGTCGCGCTCACCCACCCCACCGGGGGTCGCATCCTCTCCACCGCCGGCCCCACGAAGGTCTACCTCTCCAACGTCACCGCGACGTCGGAGGCGGGCGGGAAAATCACCTTCCTTGACCCGTCCGTGGTGGGGTCGGAGATCCACGGGGCGATCCGCATGCCGGCCGGGAGCGTCCTGGCCCGCGGCGGGTACGACGTGGGAGTGACGGTCTCCGACCCGACCCTCCCCATCGACGTCACCACCGTGATCCCCACAGCCGGGGCCGCCTGCTGGAACTCCAACGCCTCCGGGCTCGTCGGGCTCGGTGTCGGTCCCGCGGTCTGCAACGGCAGCCAGTGGAAGTCGCTGTATACGGGGGCCACGTTCACTCCGGCGATCATCGACAGCATCACCCCCACTGGGGCTGGTGCTGGGGCGACGATCACCATCACCGGACGCGGCCTCACCGGAGCCCAACAGGTCTCCGTCGGTGGTACTCCGGCGACGATCCTCTCCACCACCGCCACCCAGATCACCGCGACCATGCCGTCCGGCACCGCCGGAAACGTCCTCGTCAAGGTCAACAACAGCGGCGGCGTGGGCTCGAACGGGGTCTACTACATCCGCGGATGATCCTGCCGAGCTGGGCACCTCGAAAAACTGCCCGCCCGGGATGGAGAGGAGAATGACCGATGGTGAAGACACTGCCCACATGGGTGCGGGTCTTGGGGTGGACGGTCTCAGCCGTCGTCGCGGTCGGACATGTGGCGGCCGGGGATGTCCTGGAAGCGGTGCACCCGCTGATCGTGTGGCGATTCGTGGAGGTCTCGTTCGAACTCATCCGCACACAGGAAGCGCTACAACTCGCCCGGCAGGACACACTGAGAGTTCATCTCATTGCGGAGGCCCTGGACCGCGGATTGCTGATCACCCCTAACCGGAGATGAGCGAGATGAGGCGTTGGACGAGCCCGACGAAACCGTCAACATCGTTCACGTAGCCGACCCAGCGCAGAGCATTCGACATGGCTGTCGCCACCTTAGACATGCGGCTTCGCTCTGGCACTTCGGCCAACGCCTCTGCCTGCCTCCGGTACTCGCGGGCGACGACCGGGTTGGTCTTCTCGATCTCCGCGAGTACGTCCTCGACGAGCTGCCGCGCTTCCTCGTCAGTGCGCTCCGGGGAACGGGCGATCTCATCGATCTCCCGGAACTGCCGCTGCATCCGTTCGACCATGCTCCGTGACCACTCCGGCCCGGAGAGCATGGTCGTTCTCCCGTCAGGGTCAAAGTCGAAGTTGCCCTCCATCGCCCTGGCATGACGCTTGCAGACCGGGCAACGGTCATTGATGTTCGACAACGTCACGTTCTTCACGTTCCCCGTGATCGTGACGGCTCGCGACTCGAATTCGGCACCGCACGACGAGCACTTCGAGTAGACCGGCATGCACGCATCGTAGCCGGACCACCGATCTCGCCCAGGACGAACGCCACCACCGCCCCGTCAACGCGCGGGGCTTCGTCGTGAAAGGACACTGCTCATGATCGATGGTCAGGCCGCCGCGCAGACCCTTCTCGGCTACGGCTGGGGGATCAATCCGGGATTCTGCCTTCACTACGTCTGGCAGGCGTACAAGGCGCATGGTGCCCGCACGGACAGGTCCGCGCCGACCGCGACCCTCGGGTGGGAGCGGTCGGACGGGCAGCATCCCGGCGACCGGAACCCACCCCCTGGCGTCCCGGTGTGGTGGGGACGCAGGTACGACGGCAACACGGACGGGGATGTGGTGATCAGTCTCGGCGGTGGCAGGGTCGTCGCCACCGACTACCCCTCGTGGGGTGTCGTCGGTGTCACCACCATCGACGAGCGGGAGGCGCAGATCGGCCGGGAATACCTCGGCTGGACCGAATCGATCTTCGACGTGCCCGTGTACGCCCCGCCCGCCCCCGACCCGACCCCTGCCCCTTTGACGTCTGAGGAGGACGACATGATTGTCTACCGCTGGAACGGTGAGCACTGCCTCGCCGTCGGCTATGAGCGGATCTACCACATCCCCGATACCGCCCAACTCGCCACCGCCGAAGCCCTCTACGGCCCCCGGAAAGAGATCGACAACCAAGGCCTCACGGTCCTGCTGCTGACCCAGGGCATCCACTGGGACGCCGTCGACGCCGTCCTCCGCGGCGCCGGCTCCGGCTCGGGCGGCCGGTACTGGTCCCGGCAGATCGCCGAGGGCGAGACGCAGCGGGCCGCGCAGTCCGCCGCGCAGAAGACCCTTGAGGATGTCCTCGCCACGGCTCAGCAGATCGCCGTCCCGGCATGAGCGAGGACGTGCTCGCCGCTCTCATCGGCGCTGCCGCGCTGCTGCTCGGCGGGGGCGCTGGCACGTGGCTGGGGCATATCCTCGCCTCCCGATCCGCCGCCCGCGCCCACAAGACCACCGCCGAGCACCAGATGATCGACCAGCTCCAGGAAGAGCTCGCCCGGTACCGGGAACGCACTGACAAGCGCCTCGACGCACTGGAGACCGAGAACCGCTCCTACCGGGCGTTCATCGGCGTGCAGCGCGACCACATGGCCGCGCACGGCATCCCCCTCCCACCCTGGCCTGAAGGCCTCCCACGATAGGAACCCCATGACCGTTGACCCCATCATCCCTGTCGCCGTGCGAGTGGCCGCGAAGCGTGGCTTCATTCGCACCGCCGCCCAGGCCCTCGCCTCCGCCCTCCCCATCGGTGCCATCACGATCGGCACCACCGGAGACTTCTGGACCGGTGTCGCCCTCGCCGCCGCCGGCACCATCGCATCCGCGCTCCTCGCCGGCCTGGCATCCGCCCTCACCATCCTGTCGAAGGGCATCCCCGCCGACTACACGGACGTCGTCCTCGCGAAGCAGTCCGTCCTCACTGACACCGAGCGCGCCGCGGATATCGACGGCGCGGTCGGACGCCTCCGCCGCGACCTCCGCTAGCTCTGCGCCGGCAAGGTTTCACTCCCCCTCTCTGCACCGCGCTTCGGGCTCGGTGTGGAGAGGGGGCGATTCGTCGTCCCGCTACCATGCTCGGATGGCCACTCTTCTCGCCGAATGCCCGAAGCACGGGCTCTTCAGCGTCCCAAACGCGATCCAAGGGACTGGTGTCATGACCGTTGGGGATGGAGGGGATCCTGACGCGACCATGAAGTTCGGGACGATCCTCGCGCCGTGCCCGACATGCAGAGAGAGCTATCGGGTACTCGACGGCACCTACCTCCTCAACGACGCGCACGGGCTGGACACGATCTTCCACCCGCCCACACCCGCGCAGGCGAAGAGACTCGAGGCCGTCACGCGGTGGGCCATGCAGGAGCTCAACGACGGCGGCGATCAGGAACGGGTACGCGCTCGCGTCGACGACGCAATTACGAAGAACGCTCCCGGTTGGAAGAAGGTACTAGACCATCTGCTGTCCGACGAGGCGGCGAACCTCGCGACGATCCTCAGTCTGATCCTGACGGTGCTGATGTTCTTCGGATTCCAGCCCAGTGCGCCTGCCCCGGCGCCAACGGGCCTCACCGAGGACCAGTTACGCCAGATTCTCGAAGAGATCCATGAACGCGATACGGGAAGCGGAACACCGCTCCCAGAGCCCCGAACCCCAGAAGCACCCATGCCGGCACCGCCAACCACACCGGAGGGACAGTAGCCACCATCAGGGCGCCCATCAGAAGGACGTTCACCCATCGCAGCCACGCGTCCACGGGCGACTCAGGCGACCGCGATAGCAGCAGCAGGCCCACCAGCCCAAGAGCCAGGGCGAGCGTGGCCAGGACCACCGTCGCCCCGGCGGCCGCGGAGATCCCGCCCACTACGGCGATCGCGATGTAGAAGATCACCCGCCGGTCCATGCCCTGATATTAACAGCGAAGCCCGCCAGATCACATGATTCTGGCGGGCTTCTTGCCTGGTCTTGAGACCGCACCCTCATGCGCGGGTGCCAGGCTGTCGCGATCCTGCGAGCAGCTTAACATCGCACGAAGACCCCGCACTCTCCTCCGGGAGGGTGCGGGGTCTTTCGTCGTTCACGCTTGTTCGCGTGCGTGTCCCCCAAAAGGGGGATACACGTGTATCTCGATCGCGGGTAGCGTTCTGGACACCGTCTAACAACCCATGTGGGATCGGGGGAACAAGTGAGATTGATCAAGAGACCAGGCTCAGCCGTAGTGGTCGGCGTGGCGGCATTGGTGGCTGCCAGCCTTTCGCAGGCTGTTCCCGCGACCGCAGCGGACGACGGCGGGGTTAGCGTCGATGAGCGTGCACAGCAAGTCACGATTGACGCTGCGGCTGGAACGCAGGTGTCGATCCAACTTCCGGGGGACGCCACGTCGGAGGCGATCGATACTAGTTCGGTTCCAACGGCCTTGTTCCGCGGCGAGGGAGCCCCGCTGTTGTCCACTCGGGAGCAGGGCTCGACGGTGAGCAGTTTCGCGACCGACGACGGCGTGCAGACCCTCATCCAGATCCCTGATGCCTCCGCACCGAAGGAGTACAGGTTCCCGTTAAACCTCCCCGAGGGCGGCCAGGCCGCCGTGTTCGACGATGGGTCCGTGATCATCTCGGACGCCAACGGCCAGGCAGTCAGCGGGTTCCGTGCTCCGTGGGCTGTCGACGCGAAGGGTGAAGCGGTGCCCACCAGGTTCCACCTTGAGGGTGCTGACCTGGTCCAGACCGTCGGCTTCACAGCGGAAACGGCTTTCCCTGTGACTGCCGATCCCGATCTCGGGGCTGAATGGTGGGGCTACTATGTGCAGTTCACGCGTTCGGAGACGCAGTGGGCGGCTAGCGTGATCTCCAACAACCAAGGACCACAGGTGCTCGCTGGCGTTGCCTGCGGTTCGCTCCCGGGTCCGGCCGCCCTGGCGTGTGGCGTGGCACTCGCGACGGCCTACTTCAGGGTTATCGATCCGATTCAGCAGGCGAATAGTGAGGGGCGTTGCGTTGCCATCAACTACCCCTGGATCGTGATCACCAACCCGCAGGTCGGATGGGGCACCATCAACGCGACTGCCGTCAATTGCAGGAGGTAACTGGACCATGGACTCACTACTTGCGCGCCTCGCCATCAATACGCTGATCGCGCTGTTCGTCCTGCTGGTGCCCCTGTTTTCGGGAAACCCGATCACCTGGTGGAACATCGGAGGCTTCGTGGCGGTCTACGTCATCACGTTCGTAAGCCAGCGCTGGTACACCAAGAAGAAGCGGGACACGGCAGAGGACTGACTGCCAAACGCGAGGACCCCGCACCTTTCCTTCGGGAGGGTGCGGGGTCTTTCATCAGCGCGTCGGCACTGACGGAAGGTGCTTGGCAGTTGATCCGACTCGTCGTCGTGGTGCTAGGGGCGGTGTGGCGGGTAGCGGCGGAGGCGTTGCGCGACGGTCGCGGGAGCGATGTCGCACGCGCGGGCGATAGCCATCTGCGAGGCGCCTCCGGAGAGGAGGGCGCGGGCGGCGTCTGCCCATACTTGCAGGTCGACGCCGTCGCCGAGCGTGGCGACCTGCTCCGGGGTGAGGTCAGGTGTCCGGGTGGCTCGGCCGGTCTGCTGTCGGCGGGCGCGGACCTCGGGAGCCCAGGGCGCGTCCTTCGTGTGGGCGCGGGAGCGAGCCGCGGCGGCGGCCGGGTCGCGGTGCTCGTCGAGCGCAGCGAGGTGCTGGTCGGCATGCCGATCCCATGCGGCACGCATCCGTGCGGATGCGGCGGTGGACACGAGCCGGGTCGTCGCGCCGAGCCCGTACCGGTCGCGGTACTCGGCGGCGGTGATCCCGTGCGTCTGACGGGCGTGGGTCGCGAGCTGGTCGCGGGCGTCACCGCAGACGTGGCAGAGGGGGCGGCCGTCGTCGTCGCGGTCGAGGATCCCGTACCTGCCTTCGTCGATCGGGGACCCGTAGGGAGGGAGTATCACGCCTCCGCCCAGGAGAGCATCGCGTCGGGGACGGCGTCGATCACCCGGGCACCGAGCGCGAGATACCAGCCCGCGGGACGAGGCCCACGGGGCAGCTCGATCGGCACACCATCCTGGGCGCCCACGATGAGGCGTGCCGCCTCCTTGTCGTGGCGTTCGCGGAGCGCGACGAGGTCGGAGATGACGCCGGGGCGGGCGGTGAACCGTCCCGACTCCCAGTCTTTCACCGCGTGCCGGTTCACGCCGAGGTCGGCGGCAAGCTCCGCCTGAGACAGCCCGAGCAGGTGCCGGGTCGCGGCGATCTCCGCGCCGGTCATGCGTGGCTCGTCCATCCTGTGCCCTTCCGTCAGGAGAGGTCCCCACCCTGGAGAATCCAAGGGTGGGGACCTCTTGCCGTATCAGCGCGAGATCGCCTCGCGGATGAATGCCTCATCCTCGGCGGCGACCTCGGTGTTGTCGGGGAGGCCGGTCGCGGCGTCGTAGCCCTCGTACTCCTCGAAGATCGGGAGGGCGAAGGCGATCAGCCCGTGGACCTCCATGTTGAACTCGGCGGCGAGGGTGCTGATCGTGGCGTTCATGTCGGATTCCTTCCGTCTGGCCGGGAGCTTGTCTCCCTTGCTCATGACACCACTCTAACACACCAAGTTGGGGTGTTGTCAAGCGGGTGAGGAGAGGTTTCTCAGCCGAAGAGGACGGCGAGGGTGGTCGCGCCGCCTCCGACGAGGATGAGTGAGACGATCGTCACCCAGGCGACGATGCGGACCCGGCGATTGCGGCGTTCGCCGAGGTCGCCGTAGTCCTCGCTGAGACCGTCGCTCATGCGTGCACCTGCTCGGTCACCGTCGGCCCGAACAGGGCCGGCAGCGTGGCACGCGAGG
>NZ_JBNAFT010000007.1:0-58502 GCF_049800815.1 Microbacterium sp. S308A+
GTCTGCGGTGCGCAGACCTCGTAGCCCTGTGCGGTGCTGGTCGCCGAGCGCCCATCGGGTGTACTCGCCGTGGCGGTGACCAGCACAGTTCCCGCCGTCGTCGCCGTCACTCCCTGCAGGGCATACTCACCCGGTGCCAACGTCAACGTCGCGTTCGGCGTCGGATACACCTTCCCGTCGATCGTGACCGTACCACCATCGCTGCTGGCGAACGTGAACGTCACCGTCGCATCAACTACCGGACCCGATTCGTCTGTCACCGACACGGTCGCCGCAGGCAGACCCCCACCCGGCGCCACACAGCCGCCCGGGATAGTGAGCGCGGCCGCCAGCCTCCCCGACGCCGCCGCGCCAGGCACCGCCGCCGCCACCGCGATCACCGGCACCGACCACGCAGCGCCCTTCACAATCGTTCGCCGCGAGACACCAGAGATCTCTTCGGGACGCACATCCCCCATGAACATTCCTCAATTCGTTGATCTGTCTTGCCCGGCCCGTAAGCCGGCCTGCCCCGTCCGTAGGCGGCAGGAGCACTGCTCCATTCATCCAGAAAGGACACGCGCAGGAAGCCGGAACCCCGCCAGAGGGCAGGTTCGGGACGAGACTCGGGCAAGTTCCGACATGCTCGGTGACGACACGGACGCTCCCCCACGTCTGGTAGACGATCGGAACCCTCGAGGCAGAGGCGCGCCATCGATACGCCGGCAGAGGCGGGTCCTACATGGAACCCACCCCTGCCGGCGGTCATATGCTCGTCCTCACCGGACACGCATATGGTCAGGCGAGCGCCCAGCCCCAGAAGTCGTTCTCGGTGACGCCGATCCAGCGCGCGACCACCGGTTCCGACTCCATAGTGAGGAGCTGCTGGAGCGCTCCGGTGTTGCCCGGCTGCCACCACCAGGTCCCGTCGTTCTTCCTGAAGTAAGCCGCTCCCGTGCCCGGGGTGACGCTATCGATGTCGCCCGACGTCGTGATCTGCGTGATGTTGCGCGCCGCATCGAGGCCATAGACGTTCCCGTCGCTGCCGGTGATGTACCAGTAGTTGGAGCTCTCCCGCGCTGTGATGGATACGGCCTGCACCCCGGAGGGAAGCCCTGTCACCGAGGTCCAAGATGAGCCGAAGCCATCCAGCATGGCGATCCCTCCGTTCTCCGTGATGGCGGAGACGACCACGGTGCCCGGAGCGATGGAGCGGATCGGCTCAGGAGAGACGGCCGTCGCCACGGCGCTGCCGCCGAGGCCAGTGGCGTAATAGACGCGACCGCTCTCGCCGACCATCCAGGCGTTGTCACCGTTCTGCTGTGTGGTGATCTGCGTGATCGGATCGTTGCCCGGGATCGTCGTCGTCTGGAAAGCCGTGGTGCTGTTTCCGCGCCTGACCTCTCCCGACTCGGAGAGAGCGGTCACGTAGTTCAACCCCACGATCCAGGGCAGGTCAGCAGAGTACGTATGCCCGTCACCGCCCAGGCCCGGCCTGACGTCGGCCGGCGATGCACCCCAGGCGATGAGCTTTCCATCGCTGCCGATCCCCCACCCGTAATTGCCGCCCTCCTGGTACCTCACTGCGTTGATCCGGAGACCGGCAGGGATCTGCACCAGGGATCCGACTCCGTCTGCGCTGCTGGTCAGGTACACGCCCCCTGCCGTCGTGATGAACGAGGCGTAGTCTTTTCCGACAGCGCCTACGCCAGAGAGCTGGACCGGGCCAGCCGCCGTGGCCGGGTTCCCCTGTCGAGTCACCTGGTTCGTCCCACCAGCGCCTTTCTGGTACAAGGTCGCCGTCTGCGGTGCGCAGACCTCG
This sequence comes from Microbacterium sp. S308A+, assembly GCF_049800815.1. NCBI lineage: Bacteria > Bacillati > Actinomycetota > Actinomycetes > Micrococcales > Microbacteriaceae > Microbacterium > Microbacterium sp. S308A+. The sequence goes on from NZ_JBNAFT010000007.1 coordinate 1,802, forward strand.
TAGCCCTGTGCGGTGCTGGTCGCCGAGCGCCCATCGGGTGTACTCGCCGTGGCGGTGACCAGCACAGTTCCCGCCGTCGTCGCCGTCACTCCCTGCAGGGCATACTCACCCGGTGCCAACGTCAACGTCGCGTTCGGCGTCGGATACACCTTCCCGTCGATCGTGACCGTACCACCATCGCTGCTGGCGAACGTGAACGTCACCGTCGCATCAACTACCGGACCCGATTCGTCTGTCACCGACACGGTCGCCGCAGGCAGACCCCCACCCGGCGCCACACAGCCGCCCGGGATAGTGAGCGCGGCCGCCAGCCTCCCCGACGCCGCCGCGCCAGGCACCGCCGCCGCCACCGCGATCACCGGCACCGACCACGCAGCGCCCTTCACAATCGTTCGCCGCGAGACACCAGAGATCTCTTCGGGACGCACGTCGTTCATGAACATTCCTCAATTCGTTGATCTGTCTATCGGAGATCGTTGATCTGTCTTGCCCGGCCCGTAAACCGGCCTGCCCCGTCCGTAGGCGGCAGGAGCACTGCTCCATTCATCCCAGAAAGGTCGTTGGCGCGGCCCCGGAACCCCACCGGAAGGCAGGTTTGCGACGAGACTCGGGCAAGTTCCGACATGCTCGGTGACGACACGGACGCCCCCACGTCACTGAGAGGTGAGACTCATGTCAATCCAACTCCGCTGCTCCCGACCCCGCTCCGCTCCTTCCCCCCGCTGATGCCCCCCTCTTCCTCGTCGGCATACCCCGACCACGCTCGCTCACAAGCGCCGCAGCCTTCGCTGTCCTCCTTGGGGTGGCGAGCGACCACCCGGATCGATCGGTCTTCCGTCGAGCTGACCCGCGGCTCGACATGGACGATCGCGCGCGTCTGGTCCACGGTCGGAACCCTCGAGGCAGAGACACTGACCACTGGCACGAGCCGGATACTCCTCAGCGTTGACGGCACTGCCGAGGCCCAGGTCGAAGAGGCCACTTTCACGCTCGTCCCCCGCACGATGCTGGTCGTGCCCGGCGAGGTGAACCTCTCGATCACGAACACCACGCTCTGGGCGCGTTGCGAATGGCATCTGCGGACACCGATGCTCCGCCATGGGCTGCTTGCCGCTCATCACGGGAAGCCGCTGCATCTGTCACGGGACCACTATCAACTGCTGGCGACCATGACCAATGTCGTCAGCACGGAAGCAGGGTTCGGGGAAAGCCGTGGCGCCGGCGTCCTGCTCGACTCCTTCGCGTCCGTGGTCGCCGCCGCCGTCCTGGACGCCGTCGACACGACTCCCCAGCTCTCAAAGAGCCAGGCCGCCATTATCGAGCGGGCCCGGCAGGTCATCGATGAGCGTCACGTCGACCCAACGTTCAGCGTCGCCACCCTCGCATCCGAGCTCGCTGTCTCACCGTATTACCTCAGCCGCCTATACGCCGTCCTCAGCACCACCCCCCGACGCTCCATCGAGGCACGGCGCGTCGAGACCGCACGAGCGCTCCTCAAACTCGCCCCCGCGCACAGCCACGGAGCGATGCTGGAGGTCGCGCATCGATCCGGGTTCAACACGGTGCGCACCCTGCAGGCCGCCCTTCGGCGCCAGCCACCGTCCGCCAGATAGTCACTAGGGGATAGCACTTAGGTGAGGGCCGAGATGCGAATGACTTCCGATCGCGCCGGCCTATGCCCGCCTCGGAGCGCTGCGGCGAATTGCGAAGACAATGCACGACCCGGTTTCCGCGCTGTCGGCGACCATATGCAGAACCGTACCGACAATGGGATGGAATGCGCTCAGGATACGCCTCCCGATGACGACGGTGAAGCCACACCCGGACCGGCGCCCAAGGCCGCATCGCACAGATGCGCCGGCAGGATGGACCTCCCCAAAAGGTCCACCCTGCCGGCGGTCACATTCGCGCCCTCCCCAGGACGCGTCATGCGGTCAGGCGAGCGCCCATCCGTACTGGTTGCCCTCAGTGACTCCGATCCAGCGTGCGGTGATGGGCGTTCCGCCGTCGAGGAGCGGCTGGATCTGTCCGGTGTTGCCCGGCTGCCACCACCAGGTGTTGTCCTTCTTCCGAAGGAAGAGGGACGTCGTGGCCGGGGTGACGCTGTCGATGTCCCCTGACGTCGTGATCTGCGTGATCTTGCGCTCGTGGTCGAGGCCGTAGACGTTCCGGTCGCTGCCGAGGATGTACCAGTAGTCGGAGCTCTCCCTCGTCGTGAGAGAGACTGCCTGCACCCCGGCGGGGAGTCCCGTCACCGAGGTCCAGGACGCGTCGAAGCCGGTCAGCATGACGACCTCTCCGCGCTTCGTGATGCCGGGGACGTACTCGCGGCCCGGGGCGATGGATTCGATCCCGTCGGGATGAGGTTTCGTCGCCACCGCGCTGCCGCCGAGACCGGTAGTGTAGTAGACGCCACCGGTCTCACCGACCATCCAGGCGTTGTCTCCGTCCTGCTGGGTGGTGATCTGCTTGATGGTATCGCCGCCCGGGATCGTCGTCGTCTGGAACGCCGTGTTGCTGTTTCCGCGTCGGACCTCACCCGACTCGGAGAGAGCCGTCACGTAGTTCCGGCCGACGACCCAGGGCCGGTCGGCAGAGTACGTATATCCGTCGCCTCCCAGGCTCGGCTTGACGTCGTTGATGTCAGAGCCCCAGGCGATGATCTTTCCGTCGCTGCCGATCCCCCAGCCGTAGTCACCGCCCTCCTGGTACTTCACCGCCTTGACCTGCAGCCCGGTGGGGATGTTCACCATGTACCCGACGGAGGCGTTCGCCGCACCGGTGATGTACACCTTGCCCTCGGTGGTGAGGAACGAGGCGTAGTTGTTGCCGACCGCGCCGACGCCAGAGAGCCGGACCGGACCGGCCGCCGTGGTCGGGTTCCCCTTCAGAACCTCTCCGGACGGGCCCTTCTGGTACAGGGTCGAGGTCTGCGGCACGCAGATCTCGTAGGCCTGTGTGGTGCTGGTCGCCGAGCGCCCGTCCGACGTCTTCGCCGTCGCCGTGACCAGCACGGTCCCCGCCGTCTTCGCCACCACGCCCCGGAGAGCGGTCTCCCCCACTGCGAGCGTGAGAGTCGAGCTCTCCGTCGGATACGTCTTCCCGCCGATCGTGACCTCACCACCATTGCTGCTGCTGAACATGAGCGTCACGGTCGCACCGGTCACAGGACCCGACTCATCCGTCACCGCCACCGCCGCATCAGGCAGAGCACCGCCCGGCGCCACACAATCACCAGAGATCGTCAACCCCACCGACAACCTCCCCGACGCCGCCGCACCAGGCACGGCCGCCGCCGTCGCGATCACCGGCACCGACCACGCAGCACCCTTCACGATCGTTCGCCGCGAGACACCAGACATCTCTTCGGGCATCGGACTCTCAGTCACGAGCGCTTCCTCTCGGTCTTCTTCCACATGACATGCGCACCGTGGTGTCTCCACGACGATGCGCCCCTCTATTTACGCGCCGGGAGGCGAGTCCGAACCCGCGAGACGACAAGACCGGGCAGCTTCGTGTCGGCTGGAGAACAGCTTCGTGCGTGCGCCGCGGTGCAAGTGGTGTGTCAAAGCCCGAATGTGAGGCTCGTTGTGTCTACCCCGCCCTCGGTATGACGGGCACACCGGCCCGCCACACCGAGGAGAAGCCCTTTTCGAACGATGCCCCCAGTCGAGCCCCCGCTTGTTCCCGATGCCCGTGCCTCTGCACGCTCATCGTCGTTCGGCGTGCTCGGGTGGGAAAATGACGACGCCGGCCCTGGCCGCTACTCCGTCGAGCTCACCCAGCACCGGTCGTGGACCGTGTCACGCGTCTGGTCCACCGGCGGCGTGCTGTCCTCCCGCTCGCTGCCCCACGGAACCGTTCGCGTGATCGTCGGCGTGGACGGGGAGGCGGAGATCCGCGGCGTCCAGGGCGCCGACCGGCTCCGCCCCCGCCAGCTCATCTTCGTCGACGGGGTCGTGCCGCTGGAGACCGCCAATCGGGGCATCTGGGCACGCGCCGAATGGCATCTGCGTGCGCCGGCGTTCACGCTCGACCGCTTCATCGCCCACCACGGCCGCCCCCTTCCGCTGCCCACCGACCACTACGACCTCTTCACCACGATGACGAACGTGATCAGCACGCGGCCAAGCCTCGGGCAGTCGCCGGGTGCGGAACTGCTGCTCGACGTCCTCACCGGAGTCGTGACGTCAGGGGTCATCAACGCCGCTCACGAGTCCGCCTCGCTCTCCTCCGCGCAGGTCAAGATCCTGCGGGACGCCTATGCCGCGATCGACGAGCACTACGCCGATGCCACCTTCTCCGTGCAGACGCTGGCCGCGCATGTCTCCGTGTCGACGTTCTACCTGCACCGGCTCTTCGCCGCCTCTGGCACGACGCCGCGTCGCGCCATCGAGGCACGCCGCATCCGTGCGGCCTCGGTGCTCCTGAACACGACCAATCCGGAATCGCCCGGCGCGTATGAGGACGTCGCACGGGTCACTGGCTTCTCCTCGGGCCGCCAAATGCGCATGGCGTTCCGCCGGAACGGGGGCTGAGGCGAGGCGGCGCGTCGCGCGCCTGGGGGACCCGTCCACGCTCCGGCGGCTGCCGTTCATCACCGGCGTTGACAGATCGGTACTCCTCTGGTTACCTAGTCCAGTAACTAACGAAAGAAGCGAGGAGAGCCTGTGATCGACGAAGGCCGCGCCCTCTTCCTCCAGATCGCGGAGGCGATCGAAGAGTCCATCCTCGACGGCACGCTCACGGAGGAGTCCCAGGCGCCGTCGACGAACGAGCTCGCCGCTTTCTATCGCATCAATCCCGCCACCGCAGCGAAGGGGGTCGCCATGCTCACCGAGAAAGGCATCCTGCACAAGAGGCGCGGCGTCGGAATGTTCGTCTCCGGCGGCGCCCGCGACGTCCTCCTCGGCGAGCGCCGTGCCGCGTTCGCCGATCGCTTCATCGACCCGCTCCTGGCCGAGGCCCGCATGATCGGACTCGGCCCCGACGACCTGGCCACCCTGCTCCATGAACGTGCGACAGGCGCCTCCACCGAAGGGAACCCCGCATGACCGCCGTCATCGAGGTGTCGAACCTCACCAAGAAGTACCGCGACAAGCTCGCGCTCGACCACGTGTCGCTGTCGATCGAGCCGGGGAGGATCTACGGCCTCCTCGGACGCAACGGCGCCGGCAAGACCACCCTCATGTCGATCCTCACGGCGCAGAACTTCGCCTCCTCGGGATCCGTCCGGGTCTTCGGCGAGGAACCGTATGAGAACGCCCGAGTGCTCTCCCGCGTGTGCTTCGTGCGCGAGAGCCAGAAGTACCCGGACGACGCGACCCCGGAGCACGCCTTCCGCGCCGCACGGCTGTTCTTCCCGGACTGGAGCCAGGAGCTCGCCGACCGGCTGGTCGCGGAGTTCCAGCTCCCCACGAATCGCCGGATCAAGAAGCTCTCCCGCGGGCAGCTCTCCGCGGTCGGCGTGATCATCGGCCTCGCGGCCCGCGCCGAGATCACCTTCTTCGACGAGCCGTACCTGGGTCTGGACGCGGTCGCGCGGCAGATCTTCTACGACCGGCTGATCGAGGACTACGCCGAGCAGCCGCGCACGATCATCCTGTCCTCACACCTCATCGACGAGGTCGCCAACCTCATCGAGCGCGTGCTCGTGATCGATGACGGGCGGATCATCCTCGATGAAGAGACCGACGCCGTCCGCGACCGTGCCGTCACGGTGGTCGGAGACGCGGAGAGGGTCGACGCCTGGGCTGCCGGCCGCGAGGTGCTGCACCGCGAGGCGCTCGGGCGAGTGGCCTCGGTCACGACCCTAGGAGTGCTGTCGCCGGCCGAACGGGCGGAGGTGGAGGCACAGGGCCTCGATCTCGCGCCGGTCTCGCTGCAGCAGCTGATCGTCCGCCTGACCCAGAAGGCGGCAGGCACGCGAGGCGCGGATGAGGTCGCCCTCGCCCCGAGCACGGAGGAGGTGCGCTGATGTCCCGCATCCTGAAGGTGGTTCGGCTTCAGCTGATCAACAAGCAGACGTTCGTCTGGGTCCCGCTCATCGTCCTCGGCTCCGCGCTGGCCATCTCGGTCGCCATCTACGCGATGATCCCGGTGGACACCCCGAAGTACGGCGGAGGCGGCCAGGCGCCACTCTGGTACTTCTTCGCGATGGGGCTGTCGGCTCTCACGCTGACCTTCCCGTTCTCGCAGGCGATGAGCATCACCCGCCGCGACTTCTTCCTCGGAACGATGGTCGCCGCGACTCTCGGCGCGCTCCTGATGGCGGCGGCGTTCCTCGTCGGCGGCTGGATCGAGGATGTGACGAACGGCTGGGGTGTGAACGGATATGTGTTCCGCTTCCCCTGGCTCTGGGAGGCGGGTCCGCTCGCCGCCGGGCTGTTCTACTTCGCGCTCGCGATGTTCTTCTTCGTGATCGGCTTCACCGGAGCCACGATCTACAAGCGCTGGGGTGCGGCGATGACCACCGTCGTCAGCGTCGGCAGCGGGCTCATCCTGGTGGCCCTGGCGTTCCTGGTCACGAGGCTCGAGCTGTGGGGGCAGGTCGGACAGACCATCGTCTGGCTCGGCGCTCTCGGCCTGACCCTCTGGGCCCTGGTCGTGATCGCCGTGCTCATGGCGATCTCCTACCTGGTCCTGCGCCGCGCGACTCCCTGACCGGGTCGCCGGCCCTCGATCCAGGCGATCCCCGGTGGGGAGGGAGCGGGCTTCCTCCCCACCGTCGCATGTGCCAGCGGTCGCCGAGCGGCCCTCGGCCCGGCGAGCGCTCCGGCTCCCGCTCAGAGGCGGTCGTCGACCGCGACGATGTCCATCTCGTACAGGCGGGAGTCCGGCGCGTCCGGATCATGGGCGGCCTTGGCCTCCTCGACGACCTCGCCGATGCGTGCCAGCATCGCGACGAACTCATCCGGCGCGAGCACGAGCCCGAATCGAGAGAACGTGCCGTGTGCATTGTCGTCGTCGCCGGAGAGGTAGTCGGACGCCCAGCTCGCGAGCCGCCGCACCATCTCGGTGTGATCGTCGACCATGCCTTGCAGCACCACGCCGCCGAGGGCCCGGTCGGCGATCGGATGCCGCCCTCCGCCCAGGTTCACGCCGTCCTGCACGATCGTCCAGACCCGGTCGCGCCGGTCGTGGGCGAGCTCGGGGCTCTCGGCGAGGAACCCGGCATCGGCGAGGACGCGCAGGTGGAAGCTGATCTTGTTGGCCGGCTCTTCGAGCGTGTTCGAGAGGTCGGCCGCCCGCAGCGCCTGCCGCGACTGGAACTCCCGGAGGATCCGGCGGCGCAACGGATGCGCGATGGCTTTCAACGCTGCGGTCGTCGGCGCCTGCGGGTCGTCCCCCTCGTCCATGCCGAAATTCTACCCAAGGGAAGTTGCGCAATGGTTATTGCGCAACTTCCCTTGCTCTTCTACAGTGATCGGCATGGACGCCCCCTCCCCCGCTCCTTCCTCCTCACTCTGGCGCAACGCCCGCTATGTCTCCTGGCTCGTGAGCGACACAGCCAAAGGGCTCGCCCAAGCGCTGTTCGCCTTCGCCGTCCCGCTGTTGGCGCTCATGATCACGGACGACCCCGCGCAGGCCGGTGTCATCGGCGCGACGGGGATGGCCGTCCGCGTCGTCCTGGTGATGCTCGGCGGCGTCCTGGCCGACCGTCACTCCCGGATCGCGCTCATGGTGATCGGCTCGGTCCTGGGCGTGCTGATCGCGGGAGCTTTCACGGTGCTCTCGGCCGCGGGGGCGCTGACCTTCATCGTCCTCCTCGTGCTCGACGTCCTCCTCGCCGCACGGAGCGCGCTCTTCGACGTCGCCGGCGAGAGCGCGCTGAAGGAGGTCGTCCCCGCCCCCGCGATGGGTCGTGCGCAGGCGGCGAACCAGGCGCGCGAGGCCGTGCTGCAGCTCGGCGGCGGCCCGCTCGGCGGAGCGCTCCTCGTCGTCGGCGGCTGGCTCGTCGGCGCGGTGATGGCCGTGTGCCATGGGATCGCCGCCCTCACGGCCGCGCTGATCCCTCGCCTGCCGGCGCCCGCCTCCTCTGTCTCGGAGCCCTCCCTCCCGATCGGGACCGAGGGGACCGAGGACGCCCGTGAGGCGCCAGCGACGCGCAACGCCGCCAGGGAGATCCGCGAAGGCGTCGTCTGGCTCTTCTCCCGCGTGGACCTTCGCGGCGTGCTGATCGTCATGACCGTCGTGAACCTCGGGATCAACGCCGCCATGACCACGGTCGTATACGGCCTTCAGCAGGACGGGCATTCGCCGACGGTGATCGGCTGGCTCAGTGCCGGCATCGGGGGCGCGATGCTCGTCGGCGCGCTGTTCTCGGGCGCACTGGTCACGCGCGTGGGTGCAGGCGCGCTCATGGGCTCGGGGCTTCTCATCCTCACCGTCGGCGCCGCCGCCACGGCGCTCGTGACCGACGCGCTGCCGATCGCCCTGATGCTCGCGGTGCCTGGACTCCTGCTTCCGGCCATCAACGCCTCGATGATGGGCTACTTCATGGTCGCGACGCCGAGCGCGATGCTGGGACGCGCCAACAGCGCGACGATGCTGTTCGGGATGGGTGCGACACCACTCGCCCCCCTCATCGCCGGCGTCGGGCTCGCCACGATCGGACGCGAGGCGACGATCCTCGTCAGCGCAGGGCTCTGCGGCATCGCCGCGATCCTGGCACTGACGAACCGGAGCCTGCGCTCGCTCCCCGCCGAGGCCGGCTGGGTCGCGCACGCCGAACGGTTCGCGATCGCCACGCCGTCCGGCGTGCGCTGACGCGGCCGGCTCGCGTCGCCCTCAGCGCAGGGGGTCGAAAGGGGCGATGATCGGATCGATCCGTCCGGTCACGATCTGCTCCGCGAGGAGCTTGCCGGTGGCGGGGCCGAGCACGATCCCCCACATCCCGTGCCCGCCGGCGACGTAGACGTTCGGCGCCCTGGTCGCGCCGACCAGCGGCAGACCGTCCGGCGTGACCGGACGAGAGCCGACCCACTCGTCATGGCGGCGCTCGAGATCCACCCCGGTCAGCAGCTCCCGGGCCTGCGCGATGATCGCCTGGACGCGTCGTGGCTGGAACGGCTCGTCGGGCCCGCGGAACTCCATCGTGCCGGCGATCCGGAAGCGCCCCTCGTAGGGCGTGCAGGCGATCCGCTGGTACGGCAGGTAGACGGGGTGCCGCGCCGGCTGCTCGCTGTCGACCGTGAAGGAGTATCCGCGGCCGGCCTGCACGCGGGTGCGCACCCCGAGCCGTCGCGCCAGCCGGGGCATCCACGCACCCGTCGCGATCACGGCGGAGTCGGCCTCCAGACGCTCTCCGTCGGAGAGCTCCACGACCGGCCGCCGCGTGGACGAGACGTCGACGACCTCGCGGCCGGTGATCATCCGTGCTCCGCGGCCCAGGACCGCCGCGGCGAGCGCTTCGACATACGGAGCCGGCTCGATGAAGCGCTGACCGTCCAGGCGGTAGCCGACCGTCACCCGCTCCGACAACTGCGGCGCGAGCTCTCTCGGGTCGTCCAGCCGCTCGAAGGGGACGTCCTGGCCGTGCCGGATCACCCCGGCGATCTCGTGCAGGAATCCCTTCGCGTGCGCCTCCTCGGCGAAGCCGATGACGAACGGGCCCTCGCGGGTCCACGAGTCCACTCCTCCGGCCTCGAGCTCGTCGAAGCAGTCCAGCGCGACCCGGTCGATCGGTGTGAGGGCCGCCATCGTCCGATCCCACGCCCGCGCGGTGCCGTGCGCGGCGAACCGGGAGAGGAAAGACCACAGCCCCGGGTCCACGCGGAGCGGCACGTGCAGTGCGGCGTCGGGGTCGAGGAGCGCCTTGGGCCCGTACGACCACAGACTCGGATCGGCCAGCGGGATGGTCTTCCCCGGGGTCAGCCAGCCCGCGTTCCCCCACGACGAGCCGGCGGCGACGCCCACCCGGTCGATCACCGTCACCTCGATCCCGCGTTCCTGCAGATGCCAGGCGGTCGCGAGACCCACCATCCCGGCACCGACGACGATCGTTCGCACCATTGCGCCCTCCCGATACTCTCCTCCTCATCATGCAGATCTCGATGCCTTCTCTCGCATGCGACGAAGAATCTTCGTACTCTGGTCGAGATCAGGAGCAGATCCCTCTCCTGGAGAAAGGAACGCTCATGTCCGCAGCCGAATCTTCGCCCTCTGCCGCGGCACCGGCCGCCCTCGACGCGACCGACCTGACACTGCTCGCGGAGCTCGGCCGTAACGGACGCATCTCCAACACCGAGCTCGCCGCGCGCGCCGGCATCGCCGAGTCCACCTGCCTCAAACGCGTCCGCTCCCTGCAGGCCCGTGGGGTGATCACCGGATTCCACGCCGAGATCTCGCCGGCCGCGCTGGGCCTCGGGCTGGAGGCGCTCATCTCGCTCCGGCTGCACGCCCATGCACGCGGGGATCTACGCCGATTCCAGGCCTACCTCGAAGACATCCCGGCCACCCAGCGGGTGTACTTCCTCGCCGGAGACCGAGACTTCCTCGTCCACGTCGCGGTGCACGACGCCGGCGATCTCCGCGAACTGGTCTCGGACACCCTGTCCGTGCTCCCGGAGGTCGCAGCCACCAGCACGAGCCTGATCTTCGCGCACGCGACCGGTCGTCGCCGGCTGTAGCCCAGGCGCCCGCCCGCTCGCGCCGGATGGCCCCGAGAACGGCCAGGCTCCGCTCGCGCGCGGGTGACCGTGACGTCTCCGGGCGGCTGAGGTCTCCGAATGGCTGAGAGATCTCCGGATGGCGGAGATCTCGGTTCGGCATCCTCCGGCATCCGGGAAGTCGCCAGCCGCCCGGAACGGAGGCGATCGAACGGGCCGGCGGCTCGGCCAGGCACCGCCGAGACCGGACGAGCGGCCGAGGCGTCAGTCCGCGACGACGACCTCGTAGCCCGCATCGCTCAACGCCGCATGGTCGGCGTCCGCGATCCCGCGATCCGTCAGCAGCGTCGGGAACAGGTCGACGCCGCCCACCGCGGCGAAGGCCGTGACGCCGATCTTGGCGGAGTCCGCGGCGACGATCGCCCGCCGCGCCCGCCGCGCCATCATCCGGTTCACCGCCGCCTCGCGCTCGTCATGCGTGCTCGCGCCGGCCACGGCATCGATGCCGTTCACGCCGATGAAGGCGAGGTCGAGACGGATCCCACTCAGCAGCTGATCCACGAAGGGGCCCACGAGCTCGTAGCTGCGAGCGTGGATCACCCCGCCCGTGACGACGACCTTGATGTCGGTGCGCGTCGCCAGCTGCGCCGCGATGTTGACGGCGTTCGTCACCACGGTCAGACCGCGCTCGGCGAGATCCTCGCGCGCGGCGAGCGCCGCCGCGATCGCAGTGGTGGTCGTGCCTCCGGAGAGGCCGACGACCGCGCCGGGAGCGACGAGGGCGGAGGCGGCCCGCGCGATCCGCTCCTTCTCGTCGGTCCGCTGGTGGCTCTTGTACCGGATCGGCAGCTCGTACGCGACCGACTGCGCCACCGCTCCGCCGTGCGTGCGCGTGAGCAGCCGCTGCTCGGCGAGGCTGTCCAGGTCGCGGCGGGTCGTGGCGGGCGACGTGCCGAAGCGCTCGACCAGTTCCTCCACACCGACCTCGCCCTGCGCCGCGAGGAGGTCGAGGATCGCGGCCAGGCGCGCCGCCCGGTTCACGCCTCCGCCCCGTTCGCGGGCGATGACGCCTCGCCTGCGAAGAGGCGCAGCAGGCGCGCCGCCTCACCCACGACCGCCTCACGAGCAGGGGCGAAGTACCGCCGGGAGTCGACCAGCCCCTCGTCCGCCGCCAGCCGCTCCCTGATCGCCCGGGTGAAGAAGCCGTTGAGGTGAGTCGATACGTTGACCTTGGTCATACCGGCGCGGACAGCCGCGGCGAGCAGGTCGTCGGGGACGCCGGAGGAGCCGTGCAGCACGAGCGGCACATCGGCTCCCCGGCTTCCGGCGCCGCGGAGGATCGCCCGGAGCCGGACGATGAGATCGAGGTCGAGCGTCGCCACGCGATCCGTCATCGCGTGGGATGAGCCGACCGCGACCGCGAGCGCGTCCACGCCGGTCTCCTCCACGAAGGCCCTCGCCTCTTCCGGATCCGTGCGGACGCCGGGGGCGTGCGCGCCGTCCTTGCCGCCGACCTCGCCCAGCTCGCCCTCCACGTACACGCCGGCCGCATGCGCTCGGGCAGCCACCGCACGCGTGAGTGCGACGTTGTCGGCGTAGTCGAGCCGCCCTCCGTCGAACATCACCGAGCTGAAGCCGAGGGAGATCGCCTCGTCGACGAGCTCGGGCCGTTCGGCATGGTCGAGATGGACGGCCACGGGCGTCGTCGCGCGGCGGGCGACGGCGAGAGCGGCGAAGGCGATCGGCTCAAGGCCGCCGTGGTAGTCGACGCAGTTCTGCGAGATCTGCAGGATCACCGGCAGCCCTGCGCGCTCGGAGGCGGCGACGAGGGCCTCGGCGGTCTCCAGGTGGATCACGTTGAAGGCGCCGATCCCGACCCCGCGGGCGGCGGCGTCCGCCACGAGGTCTCGGGTGGAGGCATGGGTCATCGCTGCTCCTTCCGTTCGATGAGGACAGCCGCCTCGAGGGCGGGCCAGGACGCGTGGACCTCGCCCGCGAGCGGCATGAGCACCGCCGCGGCCGACCATGCGGTCGCGCGGCGGATGATCGTCTCCGGATCGTCCTCGCCCTCGGCCCGCAGCACCGCGCACGCGGCGACGGCGGCGTCGCCGGCACCGGTGGGGTTGCCGGCCAACGGCTCCGCGAGTCGCGCGCCGACGATGCCCTCGGCGGAGACGGCCAGCATCCCGGCAGACCCCAGGGAGAGGAGGACCAGCCCTGCGCCCCGCCGCAGCAGCTCGCGAGCGCCGTCCACCGGGCGGTCGATCCCGGTCGCCTCGGCGAGCTCGGCGGCGTTCGGCTTGAGCACCGAAGCCCCGGCCTCGGCGGCTCGCAGCAGTGCCGGCCCCGAGGTGTCCGCGATCACCACGGCGCCCGCCGCCCTGCCCTGCGCGACGAACGCCTCGATCGTGTCGTCGGGGGACCCGGGCGGAACGCTGCCGGCGACGACCAGGACGGGTCGGGCGGACGCCGCCTCGGCCAGGGCGGCCTGGACGGCCCTGCCCGCCGACGCGACCGGGCCGACCGGCTGCGCGCCGCGAGAGACGGCCGCGGTGAGAGCGGCGCCGACGGCGGCGTGCAGCTCCCGCCATTCGGAAGCGGTCGGAGCGATCCCGCGCTCGTTCACGATCGTCGCGTCGCCAAGGCTCTCGTCGACGAGCGCGACGCTCCGCCGGGTGGGCGCCTCGACGGGGATGACGGTGTGCGGCACCCCGCTGTCGCGGAGCTCGCGCCGGACCTCGTCGCCGGTGGCTCCGCCCGCGGTCGTGATGGCGTGGACGGCCGCCCCCTGGGCATGCGCCACCCGCGCCACGTTCAGCCCCTTGCCCCCGGCCCGCGACCTGCCGGCGTCCGCGCGATGCGTGCCGCCGGGCACGAGCCGGTCGACGCGCCAGGTGAGATCGACGGCCGGGTTCGGCGTGACGGTGACGATCATGCGATCTCCCTGGCTCGGAGGGCCGCGCCGAGGATCCCTGCGTTCCCCTGGAGCTCGGCGGGGACGAGCACGGGGATCCGGTGAAAGCTCAACCGGGCTTCCAGACGGCGGCGCAGCTCGTCGAACAGTGCGCCTCCCGCGCGGGACAGCCCTCCGCCGATGACGACGGCCTGCGGCGCCATCACCGCTGTGAGCTGCGCGATCGACAGGGCGAGCGCGTCGAGGGCCTCGGCCCAGACACGGCCCGCCTCGGCGTCGCCACGAGCGGCGAGCGCGATGACCTCTTTCGCGCCGTCGACCGCCCGGCCTGTCGCGGCGGTGTAGCGGCGGGCGATCGCCCCGGCCGAGGCGACGGCCTCCAGGCAGCCGCGCGCTCCGCACGGGCACAGCGGCTCGTCGCCGATCGGAGCGTGCCCGATCTCACCCGCATAGCCTCCGGCCGTGTAGGGACGCCCTCCGACGAGCAGCGCACCGGCGATGCCGGTCCCGATCACGAGCACCACCGAGTCGGCGTACGGCTGGGCGGCGCCGACGACGTGCTCGGCCCAGCCCGCCGTCCGCACGTCGTGGTCGAACGCCACCGGAAGGCCGAACGCCTCTTCCGCCTGCGCCCGGATCGGCGCGTCGCGCCAGTCCAGGTTGCTCGAGAAGACGCCGACGCCCGCGACCTCGTCCACGATCCCGGGGACGATGAGCCCGACCGCGCGAGGCCGGATCCCCGGATGCCCCTCCCGAAGCTCGTCCGCGAGGCCACGCAGCCGCATGAGCAGACGCGTTGGCGCGTCCTTCCCGGCCGGAGGCGTCGGCGTGCGGCGCAGGCCGAGCGGTCTGCCGTCGGCGTCGAACAGCGCCGACTTGATGTCGGTCCCGCCGACGTCGAACGCCAGCACCGCCGTCCCCGCCCCGATCCCGCGGATCGGCGTGAGGACGTCACCCTCGGCGTCGGCGGGACCCGTGCCGCCTGCGGCGTCAGGCGCGGGGGTCCGACCGGTCTCCGGCGTCATCGGCCGACTCCTCTCGCCTCAGTCGTCGAGGATCACGGAGCGGGTGAGGTTGCGCGGCCGGTCGGGGTCGAGTCCCTTGGCGAGCGCCCGGTCCAGAGCGACGCGATGCAGCCGCGCGAGATCCGCCATCGGGTCGATGGGGTGCTCGACGAAACGGGCGCCCGTCGCCGCGACCTGCGCCGCGAGCCCCTCCGGGGCGGCGCCGAACTGCCAGGTGATCCGCCCCGGCGCGGCGATCGCGACCGGACCGTGACGGTAATCCATCGACGGATAGGACTCGGTCCAGGACTGCGACGACTCGCGCAGCTTGAGCGCCGCCTCGTGCGCGAGACCGATCGTCCAGCCGCGGCCGAGGAAGCTGTACTGGTCGGCGGCGGCGAGGGACGGGTCGATGTCGGCCAAGGCACTCCTGGCGTCGGCGATCGCGCGGGAGATGTCCTCGCCGAGCGCCGAGCGGAACAGCGCCAGCGACGTCGTGGCGAATCGTGTCTGCACCACCGAGCGCTCGTCGGCGAAGGGGAGGAGGATCGCATCGTCCACGATGTCGACGAGAGGAGAGGCGGGATCGCCGATCACGCCGACCACGCGGGCCGAGGATCCCGTCTTCCGCAGGCCCGCGACGAGCTCGAGCACCTCGGTCGTGGTGCCGGAGCGCGTGAGGGCGACGACGGCGTCGTAGCCACGGTCGACGAAGGCCTCGGAGGCCGCGAAGGCGTCCGTCACCCCGAAGCCGCCGGACTCCCGCAGCGCCGCATAGGACTGGGCCATGAACCAGGAGGTGCCGCATCCGACGACGGCGACGCGCATGCCGTGGGCGGGCAGGAGGGACTGTTCGGCGCGCATCGCCGCGGCACGCTCCCAGGTCTCCGGCTGGGAGTCGAGTTCCGCGCGCATGTGCGAGCCGGGCTGCTGATCGGTCATCGGGCCCTCTTCTGTGAGTGCTTATGATTGAAATCTTTCAAAAAGATCATAATCATCCGATGGTGACGAAGCCAGCGCCCTCACCGGTCGGTCGCGCAGCGGACCTCCTCCCCCGGTGTCGCCCCGGTCCTCAGGTAGTCGACGGCGATCGCCGTCGAGCACTGCGACCGCGAGAAGACAGAGACGTGCCCTTCGCCGTCCACGGGCAGGAGCACGGCATGCAGCGCATCCGCGAGGGAGGCCGCGTCCGAGAACGGCGTCGCCGGGTCTCCCGTCACGGATGTCACGAGGAACCGCTCCTCCCCGTCATAGGAGATCTGCGGATCCCGGTGCACGGGACGGTCGCCCGCACACCCGAGCACATGCACGGCGTCCTCCACGAAGCCTCCGGAGTCCTGTCCGAAGAAGAGGTCGTCGTCGGGGAGCGGGGCGATGCTCGGCCGCGCCGCGAGCCCCGAGGTGTTCGGCATCGCGCAGAACACCGCGTTCGAGAGCCGGTGAGGGACGCTCATCCCCTCGTCCTCACTCTTCGCTCCCTGCCCCTTCGCCGATGCGGACCCCGTGCCGCGCCGAGGCGCGGGCGTCGCCGCCGCGTCCGAGGTCGCCTGCTCGACGGCGGCCACGACCTCGCCCAGGCGTGCGGCGGCGTCCGGCCATTCGGACTCCCCGCCGTAGAGCGCGGACATCACCTCGTTCGTCAGCGTGAACGCCGTGACCGGGGAGTCGGACGAACCGGCCCCGTCCTCGAGCGGACGCGTGCCCAGGTCCACGCGGAGCGCGATCAGTCGCTCTTTGGCCTCCGCCGGGTCCCCCGAGAAGGGACACGGGCCCAGCTCTCCGTTCACGCATCGGGCGAGGAACCGGTCCAGAGCGTCCTCGAGCGCGAGACTCTGACGTTCCCACCCCAGAGGCGCGAAGCTGTAGTCCACCGCGGCGCCGTCGAAGACCATCCGTTGCGCGTGCTGCGGGAAGAGCGAGACGTAGACGGCTCCGACATACGTCCCATACGAGGCACCGACCGCGCGGAACGGCTGACCGCCCGTCAGGCGGCGGAGGTATTCGTAGTCCATCGCCAGGTCGGCGGTGCTGGCATATCTGAGGAGAGTGTCCGACTCCTCGCACGCGATGCTCCACTCCGGGCAGTCCAGCGGCTCCGGGCCCAGATCGACGCCGTACACACCGCGAGGGGTGAGGCTCGCCGCGGAGAACGCCGCCTGCACCTGCCGGTTCTTGTCGCCGCCGACGACCGAGGAGAGGAAACCCGCGCCGTCGCCGCCCGGGCCGCCGTCGAGGAGGAACAGCAGGGGCGCGTCAGGGGTCGCCGATCTCTTCATCCGGACCGGGACCTCGATGGTCGCCCCTTCGGGGGAGGACCAGTCCACAGGGACCCGCATCCGCGCGCACGACATCTCCTCGTCGTCGTCGCACGGCTCCCAGCCCAGCGACGCGCCCCTCTCCTTCTCCGCCCATGCGCCGACCCACGAGTCCGCCGCGGACGACGTCACGACCGCGGAGTCCGTCGAGCCGGTCGGCCACACCGATCCGGCGCATCCGGAAAGCCCGAGCAGCGCGGCGACGGCCCCGCCGCCGAGCGCGAGACGGACGAGGAGTGACGACGAGCGATGGCCCATGAGGCGAGGCTATCGCGGGGCCGAAGACGACACGGAAGAGACTAAGGACATGCCCGTGCCCGGACGGCCGCGCCTGTCCCTCAGCGCCCCTCGGCGGCCTCCGTGTGATGCCGGATGACCTCGGCGACGACGAAGTTGAACCACTTCTCGGCGAACTCCGGATCCAGGTGCGCCTCCTCCGCGAGAGCGCGCAGGCGGGCGACCTGCTGCTCCTCGCGCTTCGGATCCGAGGCGGGCATCTCGTGCTCGGCCTTGAGGCGCCCCACCTGCTGCGTGCAGCGGAACCGCTCCGCGAGCATGAACACCAGCGCCGCATCGATGTTGTCGATGCTCGCCCGCAGACGCAGGAGCTCGGCCTTCGGTTCTTCCGCAGCGGTCATGGCACCCTCCTCGCACTCGACACTCCGACACTAGCGTGCCCGCGATGCACCACTCGCCTAGGGTGAGACCCATGAGCCACGACCGCGCGACCGGCACAGACCCGGAGAACGAACAGACGGCCGACCCCATGGCCCGGAGCGCTGCGGGCACCACCGGCACGGCGGCCGAGAGCACAGTCACAGACGCTCCGACAGAAGGCTCCGCGCCCTCGGCGTCCGGCACAGGCTCCTACGTCGAGGCCGTCGCACCGCGCGCCTCGTTCTGGACGCGCATCGACAAGCCCTTCGTCTTCGGCTTCCTCGCCACGCTCGGGGGACTCGCCGCGATCCTCCTCGGCCTGACGCTGTCGAACCTCTCGACCGTCCTCATCTACATCGCCTTCGCCCTCTTCGCCGCTCTCGGACTCGATCCGGCCGTGCGATTCCTGGAGCGCCGCGGGCTCTCCCGCGGCGTGAGCGTGCTGATCGTGATCCTCTCGCTGCTGGTCCTGCTGATCGCGGTCATGGTGCTGATCGTGCCGATCGTCGTCAACCAGATCTCGATCTTCGCGCGCTCGATCCAGCCGATGATCCAGGACTTCATGCACAGCGACGTCTACCGCTGGCTGGAAGGCCAGTTCGGCGCCCAGTTCCAGGACCTGTTCGCCGAGGTCCAGAAGTTCCTCACCGACCCGAACAACATCGCGGCCATCGGCGGCGGGGCGCTGCAGGTCGGTGCGTCGATCGCGACCGGGATCTCCGGACTCATCGTCGTGTTGGTGCTGACCCTCTATTTCGTCGCGACCCTGCCGTCGATGAAGACGGGCCTGCTGCGCCTGGTCCCCGCACGCGACCGCGAGCGGGCCGGAGACATCACCGACCAGATCACCGACTCCGTCGGCGGCTACGTGCAGGGCATGGTGATCCTCGCGTTCATCAACGCGATGATCACCCTGCTGCTCTACACCGTCCTCAGCCTTCCGTTCCCGCCGCTCATGGCCACGGTCGCCTTCCTGGTGACCATGATCCCGCTCGTCGGCCCCGTGCTGTTCTGGGTCATCGGATCGAGCATCGCCCTGTTCGCCGATCCTGTGGCGGCGCTCGTCTTCGCCGCGATCTACCTCGCGTACATGCAGATCGAGGCCTACGTGATCACGCCGCGCGTGATGAACAAGGCGGTCTCGGTCCCCGGCGCCCTCGTCGTGATCGGCGCGCTCGCCGGCGGCACCCTCCTCGGTCTGCTCGGGGCCCTGATCGCGGTGCCGGTCGCGGCCTCGATCCTCATCATCGTGAAGCAGATCTGGATCCCGCGTCAGGACTCCCGAGTCTGACGTCGCTCGGTATCAGCAGGTCCAGCTGATCTCGACCATCCCCGGACCGGTGCCGCCCGCGGCGAACGTGCCGGACGCGCCGGGGTTGATGACGCTCGAGCCCGCACCCCCGCCCGCGTAGTGACCGAGGAACCGGGGGAGTGCTCCCCCGGTGGTGGGCTCTGCCCAGAAGGATCCCGTTCCCGCGCCGCCTCCGGCGAGACCGCCGCCGCCGGCGCCGGCACCCCAGCCATCCGTCCCCTGGTTGTTGACGTAGTTGGAGGTGCCGGGGATGACGTTCCCGCCGTCGCCGCCGCCGTTCGCCCCGGATCCGGGAACGCCGCCCGCCGCGCCCCAGCCGGTCGCCCAGGTGTAGTTGGTCAGCACGGCGAAGCCTCGCGAGAAGCCGCCCGGCGCCGAACCGTTCGCGCCCTTCCCGCCGGGCGCGTACATGTCGCCTTGGCCGTCTGTTCCGCCTTGCCCCGCGGAGCCGCCCGCGCCGGAGAACGTCGCCGGCGGCTGCGGCGCGAGCTTGGACCCGTTCGTCCTGTCCGAACCGGCGCCCCCGCCGCCGCCGGCGACCACCAGGGGGGCGCCGTTGAGGAGGATGGCCGAGCCCGCGCCGCCGCCGGTGCCGGTGTAGACGAAGCCTGTGCTGATATCGGGGGTGTGCGAGGGGATCGACGCGATGCCACCGTTGCCGAACCCTTGGGAGACGATCGGGGTTCCCAGCCGCCCGTGCCCCTGCTGCCCGGCGATGATGTCGAAGGTCATCGGCGCCCCGGTCGGCGAGATCGACCCCGTCAGGAGAGCCCCCGACCCCGCAGCCTGCGGACCGCCACCCGCACCACCGCGGACGATGAAGGTGATCGTCCGCGCGTTCCCCGGGACGATGACCGTCTGGCGGGCCACCGCCGAACCCGTCGCGCCCGCCACGAGTGAGACTCTGCCCGGGGTGCAGGCGACGGATGCCGACGCGGCCGGCACCGCCACGGCCGCGGCGATGACGGGCATCGACCACGCGGCGCCCTTCACGAGGGAGCGGCGGGAGAGTCCCGCCGACTCCGGGCGGAGGTCTCCTGCCGATGCTTCTGTCCTCTGCATGAGGTGTTCGTCCTTTCGCGTCCAGGCGACATGGTCATCGCCTTCTTGAGGGACACGAGAGCGCCCCGTTCATCTGACGGAAGGACGAGGATCCGTGAGGAACAGGGCGTCTGCATGGGACCTTTCTCCGCGAGACCTGTGCCGTCATGGCGCGGGGCGTCCTCCGGCACGACTGCGGCCGCCGTTCCCGAAGGATCCGACGGCCGCAGTGGGCGTGCAAGCGACGTCTCAGCTGAGACCCTTCTCTGCGATCCAGGCCTTGGCGATGTCGGCCGCCTCCTTCTTGTCCTTCGTGCTCTGCACGTTGAGCCTGCTGAGCTCCTCCGTCGTGAGCTTCGCGCTCACCGCGTTGAGGGTGTCGGCGACCTTCGACTCGGCCTTGGCGCTCACGATCGGCACGATGTTGGAGGACAGGATCATGTTCTTCGGATCCTTGAGCGCCACGATCTGCTCGGTCTGGAACGCGGGGTCGGCGGAGTAGATGTCGGCGACCTGGACCGTCCCGGCCAGCAGCGCCTCGAGCGTCGTGGGGCCCGTGGCCGAGAAGCCGAGCGTGACACCGTAGGCCTCCTTGGCGGCGGCCGGCCCATAGGGGCGCTGCTCGAACTCCGGCGCGGCGCCGACCGTGACCGTGCCCTGGACCTTAGCGAGGTCGGCGATGCTCTCCAGCCCGTGCTCCTGGGCGTACGCCTTGGTCACGGTGTAGGTGTCCTGGTCTGTGGCCTGGGCATAGTCGAGGGCGACGAGGCCGTCGGGCAGCGCCTTCGTGAGCGCCGCGTAGACGTCGTCGGGGCTCGTCGCCGTGGCCTTCGGGTCGAAGTACTCCAGCAGATTGCCGGTGTACTCCGGGAAGACGTCGATCGCTCCGGACTCGACCTGGGGCATGTAGGCGTCGCGCTGACCGATGTTGAACTGGCGGGTGACCTCCACCCCCTTCTTCTCGAGGGCCTGAGCGTAGATCTCGGCGATGATCTGGTTCGAGTAATAGGCCTGCGATCCGATGACGACGGCGTCGGAGGAGCCGTCCGTCGTCGAGCCGGACGGCTCGGCGAGGGGGTTGCTCGATCCGCAGGAGCTGAGGGCGAGCGCGAGCGCCGCGGCGGCGCCGACAGCGGCCACGGCGCGGGTGAGGCGAGCGGTGAACATGGGGTTTCCTCTCAGTGGCGGTCGGGGGTGCGGGGAGGGGGAAGGTCAGGCACGCGCCGTGGCGGCCTTTCGGACGTCACGGCGAGAAGAGGAGGATGGACGACCGCCGGCGGCGCGGATGCCGGCGGGGACCGCGGCCTGCTGTGCGAGGGCCAGGAGGAGGTCGGCGAGAAGGGCGAGAAGGGCGACGAGGACGGCTCCCGCGAGGACCTGGTCGAAGCGACGCAGCGGGATCCCCTGGATGATCGGCCAGCCGAGACCGCCGAGGTTGACGTAGGCCGCGATCGTCACGGTCGCGATGACCTGCAGCACGGCCGCGCGCAGACCGCCGATCAGCAGCGGGAGCCCGAGAGGCAGCTCCACCTTGCGGAAGACCTGCCACGGCGTCATGCCCATCGCCCTCGCCGCGTCGATCACCCGACGGTCGATCGCCTCGACCCCGGTATAGGCGCCGGCGAGGAGCGACGGGATCGCGAGGAGCACGAAGGTGATGATCGCGGCCTCGGGGGTGCGCAGCACTCCGAGCAGGAGGACGAGCAGGACGAGGAGCCCGAACGACGGGATCGCGCGAGCGGCGCCCGAGACCGCCACCGCGATCTCGCGGCCGCGCCCGGTGTGACCGATGACCCACCCGGCCGGAACGGCGATCGCCGCGGCGATGAGGACCGAGACGACGGTGAACAGAAGGTGCTGGCCCAGAAGGACCGGCAGGGCGTACGCCCCCTCAAGCCGGTCGGGGGAGAACAGCCACCGCAAGGCGTCGACGAAGAGGTTCATGCGACCGCCTCCGCGGTCTCTGCGGCGACCGCCGCTCTCGTCTTCCGTCTCCGTCGAGCGGTGCGCTGCCACGGCATGACCAGGCGCCCGAGGAGGACCAGAAGCAGATCGACGAGAAGAGCGAGGACCACGACGGCCGCGACCCCGGCGAAGACCTCCTCGATGATGCGGCGCTGGAGACCGTCGGTGAACAGGTAGCCGAGGTTCGTCACGCCGATGAGGATCCCGACCGTGGCCAGAGAGATCGTGCTGACCGCGGCGACGCGCAGACCCGCGAGGATCACGGGCCCGGCGAGGGGGAGCTCGACCGTCCAGAACCTCCTGGTCGCTCCGTAGCCCATCGCGGTCGCCGCCTGCCGCACGCCCTGGTCCACGGAGTCGAGGCCGTCGGCGACGGCGCGAACGAGGATCGCTACCGCGTAGATCGTCAGGGCGATCACGAGGTTCGCCTCGATCGTCGCGGGATAGCCGGCGACGGCAGGGAGCAGGATCAGCAGCGCGAGCGACGGGATCGTGTAGAGCAGGCCCGTGAGCGCGATGATCGGCCCGCGCACCAGACGGTACCGCCAGGCGATCCGGCCCAGGGGCACGGCGAGGACGAAGCCGAGCACGAGCGCGAGAAGGCTCTGCCGCACGTGCACGACCGCGAGCTCGAGGATGAGCCCGATGTTCTCGGCGATCCAGCGCATCAGCCGCCGTTCTCGCCGATGCCGGCCGAGACCTCGCCGGCACCGGCGGGGATCTCGCCGGCCAGCGTGCCCTGGGCACGCCCGTCGGCGTCCACGACCACCGTGCCCCGCGGCGTGGTCTTGAGGTGCAGGGAGCGCTTGCCCCGGTCGGCGCCGATGAACGCCGCGACGAAGTCGTCGGCCGGAGCGGCCATGATCTCCTCCGGAGAGCCCGCCTGCACGATCCGCGCACCGACGTCGAGGATCACGATCTGGTCGCCCAGGAGGAAGGCCTCATCGATGTCGTGAGTGACGAACACCACGGTCTTGCCGAGCTCCCGCTGCAGCCGCAGCATCTCCTGTTGCAGCTCGGTGCGGACGATCGGGTCGACCGCACCGAACGGCTCGTCCATCAGCAGGATGTTGGGGTCGTTCGCCAGGCCCCTGGCCACGCCGACACGCTGCTGCTGGCCGCCGGAGAGCTGGCTCGGATAGCGGTCGGCAAGCGAGCGGTCGAGGCCGACGGTGTCGAGCATCGTGCGCGCACGCTCGTGTGCCTCGGCGCGGCCGACGCCGTTCAGACGCAGCACGGTCGCGACGTTGTCGATGACGGTGAAGTGCGGCATGAGCCCGGAGTTCTGCATGACGTAGCCGATGCGACGGCGCAGCGCGACCGGATCTCCGTCGAGCACGTTCTCGCCATCGATCTCGACCGCGCCGGAAGACGGGTCGACCATCCGGTTGATCATGCGCAGCAGCGTGGTCTTGCCGCAGCCGGAGGATCCGACGAAGACCGTCGTACGCCGCGACGGGATCACGAGGTCGAACTCGTCGACCGCGCGGGTGCCGTCGGGAAAGGTCTTGGTGACCGAACGGAACTCGATCATGGGTCCCCCGCGCCCCTAGGCGCCGACCTCGATCCGTGGGCCCATGCAGATCGCCTCGGCCTCGGCAATCGCGGTCCCTTCATGCACAGCCTTCATGGTCGTCCCTCCTCGGGTCGGTTCGAGCGTAAGCCACGAGTCCGACATCGAGCCGAAATCAGGTGACGTTCGCCCAGATTTGTCCGAGATCAGGCGGAATCCCTGCCGTAGGCCTCGAGGAGACGCAGCCAGACCTCACTGATCGTCGGATAGGACGGCACTGCGTGCCAGAGGCGGGCGACGGGCACCTCTGCCGCCACCGCCACGCTCGCCGCGTGGATGAGCTCGGCGACGTCAGGGCCGGCCAGGGTCACGCCCACGACGACCCCGCGCGTCTCGTCGACGACCATCCTGGCGTGGCCGCGATAGCCGTCCTCGTACAGGCCGGCGCCGGCGACCGAGGAGAGCTCGACGTCGACCGCCCGCACGGTGAGCCCCGCCTCCGTGGCCTGCGCCGCGGTGAGCCCCACCGCCGCCACCTCGGGAGAGGAGAAGACGACCTGAGGCACGGCGCCGTGGTCGGCGGTCGCGACGTGACGGCCCCAGGGGCTGACGTCGAGGTCTCCGCCGAGTGCGCGGGCCGCGATGACGTCCCCCGCCGCGCGGGCCTGGTACTTGCCCTGATGGGTGAGGAGCGCTCGTCCGTTCACGTCGCCGACCGCGTACAGCCAGTCGGTGCCGGGCACGAGGAGCGTGTCGTCGGTGCGGATCCACTCGCCCGGCGTCACCCCCACAAGCTCCAGCCCGATGTCGGCTGACCTGGGCCTCCGCCCCGTCGCGACGAGAACCTCCTGCGCCACGACATCGCCTGCATCGGTGCGGACCGTGACGGTGTCGCCGTCGCGGTCGACGCCCACCGTGGCCGTGTGGGTGCGCACCTCGACGCCGAGCTCGCGGAGCCCCTCGTCGACGAGGTCGCCGGCGAACGGCTCGACGGAGGTGAGGAGCCCTCCGCGTGCGATCACGGTGACGCGCGAGCCGAGAGCTGCGTAGGCGGTGGCCATCTCGACCGCGACGACACCGCCGCCGATGACCGCGAGAGACTCCGGAACCTCCCGGGCGCTCGTGGCCTCGCGGCTGGTCCACGGGCGCGCCTCGTGGAGGCCGTCGATCGGCGGGATCGCCGCGTCCGACCCGGTGCTGATCGCCACGGCGTGGCGGGCGCGGAGCCGACGCTCCTCGCCCTCCGGGGTCGTGACCACGACCTCGCGCTCACCGGTGAGCCGGCCGTGACCGCGCACGAGGTCGATCCCGGCGCTGCGCAGCCAGCCGACCTGGCCCTCGTCCGACCAATCGCTCGCGAAGCCGTCGCGACGAGCGAGCACCGCCCGCACATCGAGGTCTCCGGTCACGGCCTCGGCGCTGCCCGCGACCTTTCGCGCCGCCCGCAGCGCCTGCGCCGGGCGGAGCAGCGCCTTGGAGGGCATGCACGCCCAGTACGAGCACTCGCCGCCGACGAGCTCGCTCTCGACGATCACCGCCGTCAGCCCGCCCTGGACGGCGCGATCCGCGACGTTCTCGCCGACCGGCCCTCCGCCCAGCACGATGAGGTCGTATTCGTCCTTCGTCATGTCCTGCCGCCTCTCCGGAGAGCTCCCCCGCATTCCAGCCTGACAGAACCCGCCGACGCGGGGGCCGATATCTCCTGTCGACTCGTCGGACCATACTGACTTTGTCGGATCAGAAACCGAGAACCGGCCGACAGAATGACATCGAGCCGACGTCGAAGACGGCTATCGAATCGCAAGGAGCACTGTCGGGCTCGGTGCAGGAGCCCGGTGGCGGATTCGTCCGGGAGCTCCCGTGCGGTCGTCGAGGTCGATCACCGCGACGTCGTCGGACCGCTGACCGGCCACGAGCAGGGCGCCGTCGTACACCAGGTGGTGCCGGGGCCAGTCGACGCCGGCCTCGGCGAGGGCGAACGGCTCGACCGTCGCCCCGTCGCCGCGCACGCGGAGCGCGGCGACGGTGTCGCTGCCGCGGAGGGCCGTGTAGAGCGTCGCGCCGTCCCGAGATCGGGCCAGCTCGGCGGGGAAGTCGGATCCGATCTGCGCAAGCGGCGTCGCGATCGTCGCCGCGACGACGCCCCAGCGTCCTCCGGCTCCCTCGGCGAGGGTGAAGACCTCGCACGAGTACTCCGTCACGACGTGCAGGTGGCCGCTCGGGTGCGCGACCATATGGCGAGGACCGGTGCCGCGGGGCAGGACGACCTCGTGATCGAGGACGAGGCCTGTCCTCCCCGAACGCCAGAGCCGGACGAGGTCGTAGCCCAGATCCGTCGTCGCGATCCGTCCATCGGGCAGGAAAGCGGCCGCATGGGCGTGGGAGGCCCGTGGATCGCCGTTCGGGTCCGTCCGGTCGGGGTCGGATGCGTAGGGATCGGCCGCGGCGAGCGGGTCCGGCGCGGGGCGAGCGTCTGACGCCTCCGGTGAGCCGGCCGCGCCACGGGGATCACCGTGTTCCGCTGCGGCTCGGGGACCGCCATCCGCGGCAGGAGCCTGGTCCGCGCCGAGGAGCGCCGCCCGCAGCGCGGCGGCTCTGTCCGCCACGGCGGGACGCAGCGCGCCGTCCGCCGCAAGGCCGAGACGCACGACGCGGCCGTCGCCATAGCAGCTGGCGACGAGCGAACCGCCGTCCGGGGCGACCGCGAGGTGACACACCCCCTGCCCCACCGTGATCGGCGCGCCGAGCGGTGCGAGCACGGCATCGCCGCTGCGCACGAAGGCGGCCACGCTTCCCTCGCCCTCCAAAGCGGCGTAGACGACGTCGAGCCGGGGGTGGGCGGCGAGCCAGGACGGCGAGGCGGCGACCGTCGCGACCCCCCGATAGGCGAGCGTGGTGGGCTCGCGTCCCTCGTCGCCGGACAGCAGGCCGATGCCCACCGCGGCACCGCCGCCGTCGGGCCCGTAACCGCCGACCCAGAAGCGGGTCACGTCAGTCGACGAGGTCGTGACGCACGACCACCTGGTCGCGCTCGGGGCCGACGCCGATCACCGAGATCCTCGTGTTGCTCATCTTCTCCAACGCGAGCACATAGTCCTGCGCGTTCCGCGGCAGGTCCTCGAAGGAGCGCGCGGACGAGATGTCCTCACTCCACCCCGGGAAGTACTCCAGGATCGGCTTCGCATGGTGGAAGTCGCTCTGGTTCACGGGCACGTCGTCGAAGCGGGTCCCGTCGACGTCGTAGGCGACGCACACCGGGATCCGTTCGAGGCCGGTGAGGATGTCGAGCTTGGTGAGCACGAGGTCGGTGATGCCGTTGATGCGGGTGGCGTACCGCGTGATCGGCGCGTCATACCACCCCACCCGGCGCGGCCGGCCGGTCGTGGTGCCGAACTCGAAACCGCGCGCGCGCAGCCAGTCGCCCTGCTCGTCGAAGAGCTCCGTGGGGAAGGGGCCCGAGCCGACGCGCGTGGTGTACGCCTTCACGATCCCGACGATCCGGTCGAGGCGCCCAGGCCCCACGCCGGAGCCGGTCGCCGCGCCGCCGGCCGTCGCCGAGGAGGAGGTGACGAACGGGTAGGTGCCGTGGTCGACGTCGAGCATCGTCGCCTGCCCGCCCTCGAAGACCACGACCTCGTCGCGGTTCAGCGCCTCGTCGAGCAGCGCGCTCGTGTCGGCGACCATCGGGCGCAGTCGATCGGCGTAGGACAGAAGGTCCTCGACGATCTCCTCCGCGGCGATCGCCCGGCGATTGAAGACCTTCACCAGCAGATGGTTCTTCTGGTCAAGGGCACCTTCGACCTTCTGGCGGAGGATGTTCTCGTCGAACAGGTCTTGCACGCGGATTCCCACGCGGTTGATCTTGTCGGCGTAGGCCGGACCGATCCCGCGGCCGGTCGTGCCGATCATGCGCTTGCCGAGGAAGCGCTCGGTGACCTTGTCGAGCGTGCGGTGGTACTGCGTGATGATGTGGGCGTTGGCACTCACCTTGAGGCGCGACACGTCGATGCCACGGGACCCCAGGGCCTCGAGCTCGCTGAAGAGCACCTCGAGGTCGATCACGACGCCGTTGCCGATGACCGGGGTGACGCCTGGCGAGAGGATGCCGGAGGGGAGAAGATGCAGGGCGTACTTCTCGTCTCCCACGACGACCGTGTGACCGGCGTTGTTGCCGCCGTTGAACTTGACGACCCAGTCGGTCCGCTCGCCGAGCAGATCGGTCGCCTTGCCCTTGCCCTCGTCGCCCCACTGGACGCCGACGATCACGATTCCTGGCATGGGAGAACCCCCTTGGTGACGGCCGCACTTCGCCGTCGCTGCGTCGCCGGGTTTGCACCGGCCGATGAGCTGACCCGATCGGGCCACCCCATCCTATCGGTGGCCCCTTTCTGCTCCGGGCGCCGGAAGGGCTCCCCGGGAAGCGGCCTGGCGCTCACTGTGCGGAGCGACGGACATCCTCGACCAGGTCCCACAGGAACCGGAGCCACGGCTCGGGAGGGAAGCGTTCGGCGACGAGCCGCTGGTTGTGCCGCAGAGCGGCGAGCACCGCGGCATCGCCCCGTCTCCGACCGGCGATCGCCTCCATGAACTCCGCCGCCGCGGTCCTGACGCCCTGGCCGGGTGCGATGAGTATCCGGTGGTACCCGGGGCCGTAGACGTCGTCGAAGGCGGCGAAGGGCGTCGTCGCGCAGGGGACTCCGGCCAGACCTGCCAGTGCCGGCCCCAGCCCGACGCTCTCCACGTCGGCCACCGGGGGCGTGAAGACGACCCCTCCTCCGCTCTGGGCGCACCAGCGCAGAAGATCGACCTCATCGAGGCGCCAGGATCCTCGCTCGTCCTGGAAGCTGCTCAGGGGAACCCCGTCGAGGAGCCGGAAGGCCTCGGGGTGACGGGCATCGTCGACGTGACGCCGGAGCACGGCGGCGTACGCAGGGTCCTCGTCGAGGGCGCCGAAGACCAGAAGGCACGGCTTCGGCACCCCCCGTTCCTCGGCGTACGTGCACATCGCGTCGACGAGGGCGATGCTGCGCTCGACGCCCTTGACGGGGAAGATCCGCACCGGGGCGAGGACGACCGGGCGCTCCGGGCCGACGTCGAGCTGATCCCGGAACGTCGCGACACGGTCCTCGACCTCGTCGAGCGGCCTCTCCGCCGGAAGGAGGTTGGGCAGATACGTCGGTCGCACGGGTGTCGGGTACCGCGACGCCTCGTCCTGGAGGGCCGGGGAGACGACCACCCACCGGTGGAACGGCTCCCTGGGCAGAGGCGTGAACGGATTCGGCTCCGCGGGGTAGATGCGCTCCGCCCCTTCGCGAACCGCATAGCTGCCGAAGAGATCGTGATCCCAGAACACCACTCCGCCGGGGCGCCCCTCCCCCCACCGCGCCCGCGCCGCGTTGTGGAGGGCGCGGGTGACCGGAACCGCGTCCGACAGCGTCATGTTGAGGGCGAGGACGTAGTCCGGATCCGTGTCGGCGAGCCATGCGGTGAAGTGCTCCTCGTACGGCGCCGTCAGACGCTCGATCCTCGCCTCGAGGGCCGCGAGCTGAGCGGCGGACGACGTCCGGGCCCTGGCCACGGCCGAACGCACCGCGAGAAGCTCCTCGCCCGCCGCGACCGTCCCTCCGAGCGGGACCGAGGCCGACGGCACGAGCCAGGACGGGTACCGCGCGCGCCCGCCGTCCGGGTAGAAGCCCGGCTTGTCGAACCGCCAGGAGTACCCGAAGTCGATCGGCACCGACGGGCCGACCAGACCACGGCCGATGGCCTCCTCCAGCATGTTCCTCAGCGTCGTGAGGATCCCGCTGACCGGCAGACCGTCCCCGGAGACGACGGCGACGCGCAGCGGACGTTCTCTCATCGCGGCTCCCTTTCCGGAGGTCGAGCGTGCTCGGCATGACTGGCGAGGTCTCGATATATTTTGACTGCGTCTAGAAAATAAGGGAGCATCGCGTCGGCGATTCCCGCAGGCCGCCACGACCCTAGAGTGAGACTCGTGACCTCCCTCGCTTCCGCAACGCCGCGGCGCACCTCTGCCACCCCCGCCAGGATCACCGGCTGGTCGGTGTTCCGCCTCGCCGGGGCCGCCGCGATCCTCGCCGCGGTCGGACATCAGCTGATCGCCACGCTCGCCCGCGCCGTCACCGCGAGCGAGCCGTACGCGGCCCACCTCCCCACGGTCCTGACGAACTTCTTCAGCTTCTTCACGATCGAGTCCAACGTCTCGGCCGCCGTCGCGTTGACGATCGCCGCCGTCTGGTCGCTCCGGCATCGGGACGCCGAACGGGAGCCGCGCGGAATCGCCGTCCTGCTCGCCTGCGTCTCGAGCTACATGATCGTGACCGGCGTCGTGTACAACACGCTGCTGCGCGGGATCCCCCTCTCACAGGGGACGACCGTGGCCTGGGCCAACGAGATGCTCCATGTGGTCGGCCCCCTGATCCTCCTCGTCGACGTGCTCTTCGCTCCCGCCCGCCGGCGATTGGGATGGGGAGCCCTCGGCACGATCGCCGCCTTCCCGGTCGCCTGGGCCGCGTATACCCTCGTCCGCGCGAACATGATCGTCTCCCCGACGACGGGCGAGCCCTGGTGGTATCCCTATCCCTTCCTCAACCCGCACAACTTCACGAGCGGCTATCTCGTCGTCGCCCTGTACGTGGTCGGCATCGCCGCCGGGATACTCACGGTCGGCGCTGGCGTGATCGCCGCCTCCCGTATGCGCGGCCGTTGATCCGGCTCAGCCGGATCGCCTCTCTTCCGCGCCGGTGAGGCCGAGCGCGTACAAGGCCACCTGCAGCCGATCGCGCACCTGCCATTTGGCCATCACCCGCCCGAGATGCGCCTTGACCGTGGCCTCGGAGAGGTGGAGCACCCCCGCGATCTCGCGATTGGTCATTCCCCGGAGGAGGAGCCGCACCACGTCGCGCTCGCGTGGGGCGAGGAGGCCGTCGCCCGCGAGTCGACCGGCATCGGCCCGGCTCGGGCAACGCGCGATGTGCTCCACGATCTCGCGAAGCATCAGCCGCGAGATGAAGACGTGCCCGACCGAGACCTCGGCGACCGCCCTGCCCAGTTCCTCTGCGCCGGCGTTGCGCCCGACGATCCCCCGGACCCCCGCCCCGAGCAGGATCGCGACCTGCGCGAAGGATGCGGACGATGCGACCGCGATCAATCGCGACATCTGGCAGGCCGCGACCAGGGCGGCGAGATCGGCCGGCTCCGGCTCATCGCTCCCCACGTCGTAGACGACGACCGCATGGGTCTCGCCGCTCGCGGTCGACGCCGTCTCGGCGACAGACGTGCTCGCCGAGATCCGCAGCCCCGGCTCCGCGGCGAGGATGGCCGAGAGGGCAGAGGCGACCAGGGCGTCGTGGGACACCACGATCACCTCCTGCACCTCAGCCGACGCCATGGCCCGGCCCTCCGCCGCTAGCCTCGCCTTTGGCAGCCGTGCCCGCATCCCCGTCGTCGCCGTGCGACCACCTCCGCCCGGACCACCGCTGTGCCTCATGACGCGCAGAACCATGAACACCGTTCATGAAAGTACATCTCATTTATGCCCCCGTGTCTCACGCTAACAGCCTGATATCCCGGGAATGCGTGCGTTCTTGTCCCCTTTTCGGGGGACATCTCCTGCTGCTCTAGCGAATCATCTCGTGGGTGTGGTTCACGGCCGGAGCCGTCGATCCCGCTCGTCACCGGAGACGAGGGCGCAGGCGATACACGAGGAAGGAGATGGCCATCGCCGTCACCGCCCACAGCAGGAGGACGACGGGCATCATCGCCTGCCCGCCCCCGGCGGATCCCGCGAAAGGCGCCCCCACGGCGACGAGCACGCTTCCCAACGGGAGGGCCCGCGCGAGCTCAGGGGCGATCTCCGCCAGAGGCAGTGCAGGGCTCAGAGTGAGCACCACCACGAGCAGTACGGAGAGGGGAGCCCTCACGACCGCGCCGACCGCGAACCCCCATATCCCGCTCCAGAGACCGACGACGAGCACGGGGGCGGCCAGGGGCCACCAGCCGAGATCGACCTGGAGGCCTGCGCCGACAGCACCTGCGACGCACAGCGCGACCACTCCGACACACGCGCCGCCGAGACTCGATGCGGCGGCGCGTGTCCAGAACGGCGCACCCGCCCGGAGAACGAGCTCGTCGCGGGCGACAAGACCGCACGCAAAGGCCGTCGACGTCCTGACGGCTCCGAACGCCGCGGCGAGGAGCGCCACGTTCACCGCCAGCGTCGTAGGGAAGGAGGCGCGCAGGGCCTCGATGGCGCTGGGGTCCATCCTCGCCTCCGGCAGGCTCCCGAAGAGCGAGGCCGCCGGAAGCACGGCAAGGATCAGACAGGCGAGAAAGAGACGATCGCGGAGAAGACGCCCGCCCTCGACGACGACGGCCCGGATCACCCCTCCGCCCGCCTGCGTACCGCCGTCCATCCCGCCGCCACGGACAGGGTTGCCCAGCCGAGGAGGACCAGCCCCGCCAACGGCGGGGGCAGGAGGCCGTCGATCGGAGCGCCGCTCAGGCCAGCGACCGCGCCGACCGGGAGGAACCTCTCCACCTCCCGAACCCGGCTGAGCATCGGCACACCGACGATCGGCGGGAGGACGAGCAGCACCAGGACCGCGACGTAGTAGTTGCGAACGAGCCAACCGACGCCGCACCCGAGAACGGCGGCGAGCGTCCCCGCGACGACAGCGCCGGACACGATGGCCGCGGCATCGGCGTCCAGGACGAGATCTCCTCCTCTGACCGCAAGGACGACGGCCACGACGATCGTCCAGACGACGACGCCGGCGAGCGCGAAGAAGAAGCCGAGGATCGCCGCGGCGACGACCCTCACGCTCACCACCGCCGAGGGGGAGGCGGACAGGAACGAGCGGTCCATCGCCCGGTAGTAGTCGTCCTTGGTCACCAGGTAGCTGCCGAAGAAGGCGCAGCCGACGGCCCCGGTCGCCCCTGCGGCCAGCATCGCGCCGGTCGCCGCGGCGTCCCCTCCGTCGAAGGAGTCCAGGGCGCCCGTCATGAAGACGAGCAACAGCGGCGGGGCCACGACGAGGGAGAACATGCTGACGAGAGTCGGCGCCGACCGCGCCTTGAGCAGTTCGGCACGAAGGAGGCGGGGGAAGGGGGCGCCGATCATCGCGGCACCCCCGCCGCATCGACGAGGGCGAAATAGCCGTCCTCGAGAGACCATCCCGGTCGCGTCAACGACTCCAGAGGGCCCACATGGAGCAACGAGCGCCGCACCACGGCCACGTCGTCGACGACATGCTCCAGCTCACCGAGCTGATGGCTGGAGACGAGGATCGTCCGCCCCCGGCCTGCCTCCGAGCGAAGGAGAGCCCGGAGCCACCGGACCCCCTCCGGGTCCAGGCCGTTCGCCGGCTCGTCGAGGACGAGGAGATCCGGATCCCCGATGAGCGCCGAGGCGAGGCCGAGGCGTTGCCTCATGCCCGTGGAGTAGTTCTTCACCCGCTTCCGTCCCTCGCCCTCCAGACCGACGAGGTCGAGGAGCTCATCAGCTCGCCCTTTCGGCATGCCCGTGGCGACGGCGAGGATCTCCAGGTGCCGACGCCCGGTGATGCCGGCCTCGAAGCCGAGCCCGTCCATATGAACGCCCACCGTCCGCGCCGGATCGGGGAGGTCTCGGAATCGGCGTCCGAAGACCGTCGCCGACCCCGAGGTCGGCCGGAGGAGTCCGACGAGCCCTCTCATCGCCGTGCTCTTTCCCGCCCCGTTCGGGCCGAGGAGCCCCATGATCCGTCCTCTCCTCACCGAGAAGGTGAGGGAGTCCACGACCCGGCGTCCGCCGAAGTCCCGGCTGAAGTCGATGAACTCGACCGCTGCGTCTCCCATGATCATGCCTTCCTGCCCCGCGACGGGCCGTGCTCGCGAATGGTCCGGTGGATCGGATCGATGAGATCCGGATAGTCCCCGCTCATGGCCCTCGCCAGCATCCGACTTCCGGCGTAGACGATCGCGACCTCTCCGGAGCGCGAGGCGAAGACGCCGGGAAACCTGTCACGAATGCCCTCGGCGATGTCGGGGACGAGGAGGGAGTGGAGGTAGAGCGTGACGATGTCGCTCCCCGCCGGGGCACACCCCCACGACTCCCAGTCGACGAGCGCGAAGGCGGGAGCGAAGAGGTTGGCCCAGTGCAGGTCGCCGTGACAGGTGGTCCATACGACGTCCGCCAGATCGTGCTTGACCCCGAAGAGGACGTGCGCCCGATGCACGATCGACTCCGGCGTCGTCACGGCTCGTCCCGTGCGATGAGAGGCGAGTGCCTGGAGCGTGTCCTCCAGGGCGTCCCACCACTCCTCGGACAGGCCTGGAGCGTTGCGCAGCTCCGGCGAGGGCGAGCACGCGGCGCCGGGCAGGAGCTCCATCAGCTCGGCCCGGACGACGGAGGAGCCGAGCGCCCATTCGTCCCAGGCGAGCACCCGCGGACGACGCATCGCGACCGGATCCGGTGCCTCGAGGTTGCCGTTCCACCAGTCGCCCCGGGCAAGCTCGGGACGAGCCATGACGATGCGGAGCCAGGCCCTTCCGTGCTCCGAGGAGAACACCCGGAGCCCCGCGGTGCGGCCGTGCCAGCCCACCTGTGGGCGGCCCTCCCCCACCGCCCCGAACCTCGTCAGCGCCGACGAGAACACCTGAGCGAGATGCGCCGGGAGGGTCCGAGCGTCGAAAGCCTCCGTCATCGCCCGCTCCCGCCGGTGATCGCAGCCCAGGGCTCCTCGACGACGGCCCGGAACAGGAGCCGGCCCAACGGCTCCTGTTCGCGCGACTCGACCTCGGCCATCCCGGAAGGGGGGAGCCGCCCTTGGTCTCCGTCGACGAGGACGGCGACGCCCTGTGCGGCGGCGGAGACACCGGGGGAGGAGACGGGCGCGAGCGCCTCGATCGGCACGGACACGTCTTCCGGAGCACTCTGCGCGATCGAGCCTCGGCCGACCTCCGGCCGCAGCACGACACCGTTCGCTCGGAGGACGACGCGGTCGCCGGCGCCGACGCCGTCCGCTGACGACGCGACGACGAGAACTCGTCCGTCCAGGACGACGAAGCCCGCGTGCACGGATGACGACACCGGCACCGATATCGCCCCGGCGACGCCGAGCGCGACGAGCGTCAGCGCCGCGAAGGTCCGCCCGACGCGCGGGCGCGCCCGGAACACAGCGAAGAGGAAGCGGAAGACCTTGCGGAGGACGGAGACCACGAAAGCGAGGACGAGGAGGAGAAAGAGCGTCGCCGTCCACGGGCCGAGGGCGATCAGGACCGGCTGCAGCCGTACGGCGGCCCAGAGGAAGAGCAGGGCGGGGAACACCGCGCAGAGGGCTCCGAAGAGCCCGAGGGCCCACGAGGACCCGAGCGGCTCGCTCTCAGGCCCTCGATCAGAGCCGCCGGCCTGACGGGGGACGACGCCGAAGGCGATGCGCGAGAGGATCCTTCCCGCCCTGTCGATGGCACGGGCACGAAGGTGGGGCGTGTCGGTGACGGCCACGAGGGCCAGATACCCGTCGAGCTTGAGGAAGGGGAGGAGGTTCGCGGCGACGGCGAGCAGACAGGCCGCCCCGAAGACGATGAGGAAGCGACGCGCCCCGTCGCCGGCGACAAGGGACACGAGCGCGAGCGCCAGGCATCCGACGGCCAGGTGCAGCGCAGGTCCCGCCAGAGCCACGACCGCCCGCCGCGATCGTTCGCGTATGCGCCATCCGTCCGTCACATCGCAGAAGAAGGCAGGGAGGAAGTACAGCAGCATGAACCCCATCCGGGTGGGCCTGCCGCCGAACGCGGAGAGGGCCACCGCGTGGGCGATCTCATGCGCGCACCCCGTCACGAGGATCGCGAGCAGGAGCGCGCCCGTCATGTCGAGGGGAAGCGGGCTGCTGAGCAGGGAGAGGACGAGAGAGCCGTTCGCCGCGACCGAGACGGCAGCCAGCAGGACGAGAGCGGAGAGCGTCGCCAGCAGCACACCGCCTCTCGCCCTCCTGCCTCGGAAGGGTCGGGAGAGAACAGCGGCGAGCGGGGACGGGTCGAACAGCGTCCATTGGAACGTCAGCGGCCGCCGATAGACGAACCGTCGGCGGGAGGGGCTCCGCCCCTTGCCGACCTCGAGCAGCCCCGCCGAGGCCAACGCGTCCAGGGCGGCGAGCGCCTGTGGTCCGTCCACGTCGAGACCGGCGAGCCGGACCGCGTCCTTCAGCGAACGACGCCCGTCGAGGAACGACGCCATCAGGGCGAAATCCGCTCCGACCCTGGCCCGAGGTACGCCGGCGACGGAGATGATCCACGGTGCGCCCTCGCCCATCGGCGGATCGATGCCGACGCGGTCGCCCAGCTTCGGATGCTGCTCCTCCCAGGAGCGCACGCCAGCCGGGCCGTTCATGCCGTGTACGCCCGGATCAGCAGCCCCTCGGATCCGGCTGCGCCGGCTCCGGCGGCGACGCTCTCGACACGGGAGAAGCCCGCGTCGACCAGTTCATGATCCACCTCGTCCGCGGTCAGCACCGCGACGGTGGAGGCGTATTCGGCGGCTTCGAGGACGCCGCCCCGCTCACGAGCGACGTGCAGGATCGAGACGTGCCGTGTCCGCCCGTCCCGGGTGACCTCGTCGCTGATCACGGCTGCCTCGGCCTCGCCATCGACGAGAGGCACGATCCTGGTGGAGGTCGCTCCGGGACGAGGAGCCGACGCGTGGACGGACACGAGAAACCTCCCCTGCGGTCCGAGGTGCCGCCGGACGACACCG
Organism: Microbacterium sp. S308A+; assembly: GCF_049800815.1. Taxonomy (NCBI): domain Bacteria; kingdom Bacillati; phylum Actinomycetota; class Actinomycetes; order Micrococcales; family Microbacteriaceae; genus Microbacterium; species Microbacterium sp. S308A+. The sequence continues at coordinate 37,887 of NZ_JBNAFT010000007.1, forward strand.
TAGAGGCGTGCTCGGTCCTTGCGGTCCAAGAGCAGGAGGGACGTGGTGCCGAGGACGATCGAGCCGAACGTCCGCCCGAGGGAGAAGTCCCGCATGTCGCCGACGATCGCCGTCAGCGGCGCCGGCCTCCGCGAAGTCGGCAGCCCGTCGTACCGGCGGAGGAGGAGTCGTATCATCTCCGGCGAGAGGTCGATGCCCGTCACCGGACGGCCGAGCGAGAGCAAAGGAAGCGCGAGGCGCCCGCCTCCGCAGGCGAGCTCGAGGATCTCGCCGTCGTCCTCGGAGAGAAGCCGCAGCAGCGCCGCCTGCTCGCTGGTGTCGAAGGCGGCGAGCCTCTCGTAGAGGCGGGCGCCCGCCGGCGAGTAGAGGTCCTCCGGATCGCCCGGCGCCAGGAGCGAGGCGAGAACGGCGGCAGGACGCGCCGGATCGGTCGGGCGGGTGGACGATGACACGGTGTGCTTCTCTCGTTGGGGACGGCGGGGTATCGACAGATGGGCGGTCAGGGTCCTGACCGCCCATCTGCTCAGGTGGCGAGCAGGACGAGAGCGAACCCGAACGTGCCGATGTTGAACAGCCATTCCTCGGCGCTCATCGGCGCATCGGCCTGATCGACCTCCTCGAACCAGAGATCTCCGTGGATCGTGCGCATGTCCTCACCCCCTTCCGGTGCTGTTCGATGCCTCAGGTCACGTCGCGGCGAGCGCGATGAGCCCGAGGACGACCGCGAGCTTGAAGCCCACGTACATGTCCGAGTCGGGGGCTTCCATGCCCTCGATCTCCTCGAAACGCAGTTGCGGTGAGAGTTCCATCCGTCACCTCCTTCCTGTTCTCCGTGCCGGGCCGGCTCAGGTGACGAGCGCGACGACCGTGCTCACGTAGCCGACGCCCAGCCACATCCCCCACCAGAAGGACTGCTCGTCCGGTGCATCCGCGGCCTCGACCTCCTCAAAGGCGAATCCGCTCATCTCTGCCATGGTCATTTCTCACCTCCTCACCGTCATCGGAACGTCATCGTTCGCCCCCTCCGAGGCCTCCGCGTAGACCTCCGCGATGTCGGTCTCCCAGAGGCCGCGTAACGCGGGGCGATCACCGCCCCAGAGCGCGGCGCAGCGACGGGCGGCGACGGCCGCATCGGCGGGCGAGAAAGGCGGCTCGGGCACACCCCAGGCGGATGCCCATTCCCGGCACCCCTGAACAGGCTCGGAAGGCAGCGACAGCTCCTCGGCGACGACGCGCCAGATCCGCACGAGCCGCTGCCCGTCGCCGAACCGCGCATCCCCCTCCGTCGCCCGCCTCCAGATGCCGGGGAGAAGCCGGAAGGTGACGGGCACTTTCCGATGCCCTGACGCCGCGGAGAGCTCGTTCGCCAGGTACCAGTGCTTCGCCCCGTACGGGTTGCGGCCGACGAGCGCCCACCCTCGATGGGTATCGGCGCTGGCCACGGCCAGGCGGAGCCGATGACGGTCGTCGAACGGTCCGGCCGCTGCGTCCCGAACCGTCCGACACACGGTTCGGACGAGGTCCGTGGCCACGGCGTCCTGAAGCTCAGCCCTCCTGCTTCCCGCCCAGACGCCGAGGACACGGAGAAGGATCTCGGCAGCCCCTTCGAGGATGGCGGCGGCGGGGAGGGAGCGGGTGAGCTCCGGGTCGAGGACGGCGAAGTCGGCCTTCATCGCGGCCCCCGCGACCAGAAGACGCGACCCTCCGCCGTCGAGGCAGGCGACAGAGCTCGCCTCCGATCCCGTCCCCAGGGTCGTCGGGACCAGGATGAGCGGAGGAACGTCGGCGCCAGACGTGGGAGGAAGCAACGCCACCCCGAGCCTCCCCGCGCTCCGCCTCATCGACTGGAACCCCGAGTCTCCCCTCAGGAGAAGCCGTGTCAGCTTCGCCGCGTCCATGACGGACCCGCCTCCGATGCCGACGACGGCGCTGGGCGCCTCCGCCGATCGCTCGATCGAACCTCTCGCCCTCTCGAGCAGGCCCTCCTGCGTCTCCTTCTCGACATCCGCCCTGACGACGTGGCGAAAGCGAGACGTCAGGAGCGGATGCAGGTCGAGCAGCCGGCCGTCGGCGATGATCAGGGACCTCTTGTCGACGCCGAGCCGCGGCAGCGAGCTCGTCGCTGCGCCCGCGCCGATCACCACCGGGTTCGTCCCCTCGTGAACGGCCAGGGCGGCAAGAGGAGGCGTTCCCCTCATGAGGCCTCCTGCTCGTCCAACGCGCCCTCGACGGCCACGGCGATGAGCTCCACGTCCGCCGGCGTCGAGACGGCCGGCGGGATGAACTGGATCCCGGACGGTGCCGGATGGACGATGACGCCCTTTCTCCTGATCCGTTCGACGAGGTCGATCACGTCGAGCGGCCCTGCCGTGGGATCCGGCGCCACGGTCACCGCGCGAAAGGCGCCCGCACCCCGCGCTCCAGAGATCCGCGGATGCGTGCGGAGCCGCGAGACCACGGCATCCAGATGCGCGGCGACCTCTCGAAACCGGGTGTCGAGATCAAGGGACTCGTAGAGATCGATCGTGGCGAGGATCGCCGCGCAGGTCGCCGGAGCGCCGGCCTGCGTCTCACCGTGGACGAAGGGAGCGTCGGCCCTGTCGAACGCCGACGCGATCCGCTCCCCCACGGCCACGACCGCCGCTGCGCACGTGCCGTTGGTGAGCGCCTTGGACAGCAGCAGAGCGTCAGGGTCCCATCCCGCGGAGGCGAACCTGCGCCCCGTCCTCCCGAATCCCGTCGCCACCTCGTCCGCGACGACGAGGAAGCCATGCTCCTCACGGAGCGTCCGGACGGCGGCGAGGAATGGAGCGGGCACGACGACCGCCCCCGTGCCGAGCACAGGCTCGAGGACGATGGCCGCCACACGTCCGCCCTCACGCGCCAGCAGAGTCGCCAACGCCTCACCCCCGTCATCGAAGGGGACGTGGCGGATGTCCCGCCGGTCGACCCCGTAGAGGGCCTGTCCGAGATCGTCCCCGCTCAGCGCGTGAGCACCATAGGTCAGCCCGTGATAGCTGCCCCGGAGGCCGACGACGATCCGGCGCTGCGGCTGCCCCGAGAGGGCCCAGAACTGACGGACGAGCTTCATCCCGACGTCGTTCGCGGCGCTGCCGGACGTCGAGTAGATCAGCCGGGAGAACGGCATCCCTGTGAAGTCGAGCACCCTCTCGGCGGCGGCCTCCGCCAACGGATGGCTGCGCCGGAAGAGCGTCAGATAGGAGGCGTCGCGGAGCGCACGGGCCACGGCGTCGGCGATCTCCTGGCGGCCGTAGCCGAGGGGGACGTTCCAGAGGCCGCTGGTCGCGCAGTACGCGTCGACACCGTCGGCGAAACGCACCCGGGTCCCCTGGGCGGAAAGCGCCCACCGCTCGCGCCCCGGGCTCTCGCTCGGCCGCACGAGAGAGGTCCAGGCCCTCTCCGGCATCCTCCTCGTCATGCCGTCACCGCACCGGGGCTGATCGTGACGCCACGGTCGGCGAACCGACGCAGGAGATCCGCGATGTCCTGATCGAGACCGACGCGGTCGAGACCCGCGGCGACGATGGCGCTCCTCGCCGCGTCGAGAGAGGACGAGGCGAGGAGGATCTCGACGACGATCGCCGTGTCGCGGCCGAGGGCGAAGCGGCGTCCGGACCCGCCCACGACGAACTGATGCTCGTCATCGCGCCAGATGACCAGGTTGTCGGTGCGGAGGGCGTCCGGGGCGGGATCCTCGCCGGTCAGCGTGCCTCCGAACCCAGAGATCCTCCACGTCTCGCCGCCCTCGCGTCCGACGACCCGCAGCGCCGTCAGATAGGCGCGCAGCCACCCCCTCTCTGCCAGCCTCCCCTCGATCCTTCGTCCCCCGACACCGTCGAGAAAGGTCAGGGCATCCAGCTCGGTCGCAAGGGCGTGCAGATCGGCGACCGATCCGACAGAGGGCGCAGCCGCGCCGTACCGGGCCTCCCCGTCGCGGTCCACCGTGAGACCGGTGACAGCGACCGGAGAGCGATCGACGGTCGCCTCGATGACCGCCCGGTCGGCGAGAGCGACGGACGACCCGGCCAGCTGCGGGATGAACCGTCCCGTCGACCGGGCCTCGTCGGCATCGGCGATGAAGGCGTCCCAGCTCCGCTCCGAGAGGCAACGGACGACCATGGGGCGGGTGATCGGGAGGAACGGGAGGGAGAGGTAGTCCTGCATCTCGATCTCGTAGCCACGACCGATGTGCATGAGGTCCCCCGGCTCGGTCAAGGCGCCCTGATAGGTCAGCAGGCGGGCGCCGGAGGAGAGGTCCTCCGCGCCGGGCTCTGCCGCGGCGGGGGTGAGGACGGCGTCGCCCCTTGCCGAGAGCCGGGTCAGCTCGTGCAGATGCTCGCGGGTCTCGCCGAACAGGACGCGCCCCTGCCCCGTCCCGCGCGTTCCCGTCGCCCAGTGGAAGACGGCGGAGGAGATCTCACGGGCCGGGGAGGCCGCCCCCTCGACCGGGACGACGCCGGTCATCGTTTCGTTCGCCATGTCCCCTCCCGGGATCACCGCGTCGGGCGCCGCACGGCGACCACGAGGAGGACGATCCCGGCCAGGAGGCAGCCCCCGCCGCTGACGTAGGCCTCGAAGCGCCCCTCGGACCGGATCATCGTGAACGCCGCGATCCCGAGAAGCAGAGCTCCGAGGGCGATCGACCATCCGCGCTCCTTGCGCATAGGTGCCTCCTCCGTGTGTCTCCCGCGAACGCCGATGACGCCTCGCGGTTTGTCACGGCCAAGCTAGCCAGCGAGCTCCCCTCCCGACATCGGACTTTCGTCGCTTCCTCCTAGACGGAGGTCGAGGGTTTCACGACCCGTCTGGGCCGTCCGCAGCCGTGGGACGGAGTGCCGTCCCGATAGGCTGAGAGCATGTCCAAGGTCCTCCAGTCCCTCCCCGTCGGCGAGCGCGTCGGCATCGCCTTCTCCGGTGGCCTCGACACCTCGGTCGCCGTCGCCTGGATGCGCGACAAGGGCGCGGTGCCGTACACCTACACCGGCGATCTCGGGCAGTACGACGAGGACGACATCGCCTCGATCCCCGGCCGTGCGCTCGAGTACGGCGCCGAGGCCTCGCGACTGATCGACTGCAAGACCGCTCTCGTCGAGGAGGGGCTCGTCGCGCTCTCCTGCGGCGCGTTCCACATCCGCTCGGGCGGCAAGACGTACTTCAACACGACGCCCCTCGGCCGCGCGGTGACCGGCACGCTGCTGGTACGCGCGATGAAGGAGGACGGGGTCGACATCTGGGGCGACGGCTCCACCTACAAGGGCAACGACATCGAGCGGTTCTACCGCTATGGCCTGCTCGCCAACCCCCGCCTGCGCATCTATAAGCCGTGGCTCGACGCCGACTTCGTCACCGAGCTCGGCGGCCGTCAGGAGATGAGCGAGTGGCTGGTCGCGCACGGATTCCCGTACCGCGACTCGGCCGAGAAGGCCTATTCGACCGACGCGAACATCTGGGGGGCCACGCACGAGGCCAAGACCCTGGAGCACCTCGACGTCTCGCTCGAGACCGTCGACCCGATCATGGGCGTGCGGTTCTGGGACCCCTCCGTCGCCATCGAGACCGAGGACGTGTCGGTGACGTTCGACGGCGGCCGCCCCGTCGCGATCAACGGGGTGGAGTACGCCGACCCCGTCGCGCTCGTGCAGGAGGCGAACGCGATCGGCGGCCGTCACGGCCTCGGCATGAGCGATCAGATCGAGAACCGCATCATCGAGGCCAAGTCACGCGGAATCTACGAGGCGCCCGCCATGGCGCTGCTGTTCATCGCCTACGAACGGCTCGTCAACGGCATCCTCAACGAGGACACTCTGGCGACCTACCACGAGCAGGGCCGCCGCCTCGGCCGCCTCATGTACGAAGGGCGCTGGCTCGAGCCGCAGTCGCTCATGCTGCGCGAGTCGATCCAGCGCTGGGTCGGGTCGACCATCTCGGGCACCGTGACGATCCGTCTGCGCCGGGGAGACGACTGGACGATCCTCGACACCGTCTCGCCGAACCTCTCCTACGGCCCGGAGAAGCTCTCGATGGAGCGCGTCGGCGACGCCGCGTTCGGCCCGGTCGACCGGATCGGCCAGCTCACGATGCGCAACCTCGACATCGCGGACTCGCGCTCCCGCCTGGAGCAGTACGCCGGGCTCGGTCTCGTGGGGGGCGCGACCGGCGAGCTCGTCGGCCGGGTGACCGCCGGCGAGGCGTCCGAGATCGCCGGCACGGTCGAAGGCTCCCTCGCCGAGACGGACGAGGCGCTGGCCGAGGCCGTCGACGCCGCCTCCGAGGGCGCCGCTTTCGACAGCGGCACCGACTGACACGACGGGACGAACCCGCGACGCCGCCGGCACCCGTCAGACGATCGGCGTCAGAGGACGAGACCGATCGCCAGAACGATGACGCCCAGCACCGGGATCACTCCCTGCTTCAGCGCCGCGCCTCGCTTGCCCGGGCTCGAGGCGAAGAGGACCAGAGCAGCGGCAGCCATCGAACCGATGCCCGTGAGGATCAGCGTCGCGCCGATGGCGGTGCTCCCCACGGCGTAGAGGATCACGCCGACGAAGACCGCGATCGCGAGGAAGAGGTTGTAGAACCCCTGGTTGAAGGCCAGTTCCTTCGTGGCGAGCGCTTCCTCCTCCGTCGTGCCGAACGTCGCGCGCACCCGCGCGCTCGTCCAGGCGATCGACTCCATGTAGAAGATGTAGACGTGGAGGAGCGCCGCCACGACGGCGATGACCAATCCCGCGATGACCATGATGTGATGTTCCCCTCAGAGACGATTCTGTAATGACCGTTTCAAACTATACTGGACAGGTCGTTCCAGATACAAGGAGCAGCATGGCGCGCACGCAGGGCTTCGACCGCGAGGCGGCCGTCCGCGCCGCCCGCACCCTGTTCTGGACGACGGGGTTCGAGAATGCCTCCATCGCCGAGATCGAGGCAGCCACGGGCCTGAGCCGTTCGAGCGTCTACAACACGTTCGGCTCCAAGCGGGGCCTGTTCGACGAGGCCGTGCAGAGCTACCTCACCGAGGTCGTCCGCCCTCGTCTGCGGCCGCTGACCTCCGAACCTGTCGCCTCCGATGCGATCGAGGCCTACCTCATCGGCCTGCGCACGATGTTCCGCGGGCACCGCACGACGCCGTCGTCCCACGGGTGCCTTCTCGTGAACACGGCGCAGTCCCCCATCGCCTACGACCCGGATGTCTCGCGCGTCATCGTGGATTACCTCTCGGAGCTCCGTGACGCGCTGGAGCGCGGTGTCCGCGCCCGTCACCCCGAGCTGGACGGATCCCGGGCGTCCCGCCGGGCGGAGGCCATGACCGGTCTCGTGATCGCCGCGTTCTCGCTCGCGCGTGTCGATGCCGCGCAGTCCGCGCGCAGCATCGACACCGCACTCGACCTGCTCGATCAGCCCGTGGCCTCCTCCGCGCCGGCTCCCCGCTGAACGACGAGCTGGTCGTGCGGCATCCCTCCGCCGGCACGAGGTCCGCTTGAGGTCGGGGCTCCCCCGGCCTCAGCGCGTCGGAGAGTGAGACGACACTGTGACGGGGTGACGAAGGGCTCGACCCTGTCAAGGGAGAGAGGGCCGGACGTCTGGCGCAGGAGATCCTTCACGAGGCAGGCGTGGACCTGACACGCCGTCTCGTAGTCGTCGCCGGCGGCGTAGAGCGCACAGGGAGCGAGCTCGATGGCGAGAGCGTCCTCGTCGACGCGGGGCTGCAGACCCACCTCGTCGAGATGCTCGTAGAGGACGTCGAGCTGACGGATGGCCCCTTCGTCGTTCGCCGAGGAACGCGAAGGCTCGCCGATGGCCGCCCGCAGAAGCGCGCCACGGCGTTCCGCGTCCGCGATCCTCTTCGCAGCCTTGGGGCTCTCGTCCCTGTCCACGACAGGACGATAGGCGATCGCAGGCCTTCCGCGGCTCGCGCGGTGCTGCGGCTCACCGACGATCAGCCCCTCCGCGGCGAGCACGGCCAGATGATCGCGCACGGTGTTGAGGGGGACAGAGAGTCGAGCAGCAAGATCCTGGGCGAAGAGGCCCGGGCGCCGCTGAACCTCGTGGAGCAGCCGCAGCCGAGTCGGCTGGGAGATGGAGCGGTAGGCATGAGCGCGGCGGGGCACGCCAGCAGTGTAAGCGCTCGGCGACGCCCTCAGCCGACCGGCGTCAACGGCCCGTACCGCTCCTGGACGAATGCGACCGTGAGCGGGCTCGTCCGCGGCATCCGCCCGCCGTGCCGGTCGATCTCGTACAGCGTGTACCCGTTGGCCGCTCGCCACAGGCTTCCGTCAGCGCCGTGGAAGATGTCGCCCCGTCGGACGTTCAGTGAGCGCGGATTGCCCATGTCTCCCCCAGGAGTGTGCGTCGGCTTCGTCAGGGTCATGCCCCCGTGCTCCCGGCGTCGCCAGGCCCGCAGGGGGCGCGAGAAGAGTGACAGCGATTGGCGCGGGAAGTCTGGAAGAGGGCTGGCATGGCGGCCTTGCCGGCGTCTCCACGAGGCCCCGCTCCGCCCCGTCTACGGGATTCCCCCGAGCGAGGGCCGACGCTCCGCGAAGGTCGGGCGACGAATAGAACCGGTCACCGCGCAGGCGAGACGCCGAGCGATCGCCGAGGATCGACCCGTCCTCCGTCCTCACTCCCGAAGGGAATCATCATGCGTCTGTCTCCCGCGTCCGAGTCCGTCGTCCGCCGCACGGCTTCGATCGTCGCCGCCCATGCGGACGAGATCACTCAGGTGTTCTACCCGTCGATGTTCGCGGCCCATCCCGAGCTCCTCGACGTCTTCAACCAGGCGAACCAGGCGGTCGGCGAGCAGCCGAAGGCACTCGCCCGCTCCATCGTGGCGTTCGCGACGCAGCTCATCGACCCGGCGGCACCGGACTTCACGCCGACCCTGCGTCGCATCGCGCACAAGCACGTCTCGCTGGGGATCGCCGCCGCGGACTATCTCATCGTCCAGCGCCACCTTCTCGACGCGATCGGCACGGTGCTCGGCGACGCGGTGACGCCGGAGGTCCGCTCCGCATGGGACGAGGTCTACTGGCTCTTCGCCAGCGGGCTCATCGCCGAGGAGGCCAGGCTCTACAGCCGAGGCGGCACCGACCCGTCCACGCCATGGCGACGCTACCGCGTCGTCGAACGGTTCGAGGAGTCCGAGGACGTGTTCTCCCTCGTCCTCGCCCCGGCGGAGGGCAACGCGCCGGAGCACGCGACGGGCCAGTACGTCTCGATCGCCGTGGACCTCCCCGACGGGCGCCGGCAGGCCCGCCAGTACACGATCTCGTCCGGCCCCCGCGGCGACTCCCTGCGCGTGACGATCAAGCGCGTGCGGGGAACCGGCACCACGCCTGCGGGGCAGGTCTCCACATGGCTGCACGCGCACGCCGCCCCCGGCACCGAGCTGGACCTCTCGCAGCCCGCGGGCGACGTCGTCCTGGACGACTCCGCCCAGCCGCTCGTGCTCATCTCCGCCGGCATCGGCATCACCCCGATCGCGGCGATCCTCGAGGACGTCTCCCGCCGCCAGCACGCCCGAACGGTCCGGCTCTACCACGCAGACTCCTCCCACGAGACCCACCCGCTCTACGCCTCCCTCCGCCGTCAGGTCCTGGCGATGCCGGACGCCCGCGCACAGAACTGGTATGAGCACGGGGCCGAGAGCGCGCCGACGCTGCACCCCGCGCGCGCAGGACGGATGGACCTCAGCGACGCCGACCTTCCGGACGACGCCCGCGTCTTCATGTGCGGGCCGCTCCCGTTCATGCAGACGATGCGCTCCACCCTCCTCGCCCGGGGCGTCCCCGCCGACCGGATCCACTACGAGATCTTCGGCCCTGACCTCTGGGCCCCCCAGAAGGCCTGAGCGCTCCCGGACGGAGAGGAGGCCAGAGCGCCGCGGGGTGGTCGACCCTGGAAGATCTGGGTGTCGCACCCTGGTACGAGGGACAGGTTCGCACTGTGGACTGATTCCGAGGACCTGCGATGCACAGAGGATTGAGTCATCGGCAAAGTTCCGACAACGACCACTCGCAGAACGGATTAGGAGTATCTCTATGAGAAAGGTTGCGAAGCTCAGCACCTGCACGGCCCTCGTTGGCGCGATCGTCTTCGGCGGCGCCGTGGCGGCCAACGCCCACGGCCTCGTGGGCAACGGCCTCAAGGGCGGCGACGGAGTGTCGGAGGTGACCGCACGCCAGGCGATGCCGAACGCGAACCTCGGCGCGGTCCAGTACGACACCCAGTCCATCGAAGGCCCGAAGGGGTTCAGCCTGGACCCGGCAACGGGCGGCCCCGCTGACGGGCAGCTCGCCTCGGGCGGCAACAAGCAGTTCAGCGAGCTGGACGCACAGTCCCCGGACCGGTGGATCGAGAACGAGGTCGAGGTCGGTCAGACGATCGACCTGAGCTGGTACTACACCGCCCCGCACAAGACCTCGAAGTGGCACTACTACATCACCAAGAACGGCTGGGACCAGAACTCCCCGCTCACTCGTGACAAGCTCCAGCTGCTGCAGACGGTCACGTGGGACGGCACGGCTGCCGCTGCCAAGCCGAACACGAACGGAGCCGTCCAGAAGATCAAGCTGCCCGCGGACCACACGGGCGATCATGTGATCCTCGCCGTCTGGGACGTCGCAGACACCGCCAATGCGTTCTACAACGCGATCGACATCCACATCGACGGCGAGGCGCAGCCGGAGAAGCCGGACACCGTCGCACCGTCCGCCCCCTCGAACGTGCACGCCATGAAGGTGACCTCCCACTCGGTCGACCTGATGTGGAACGCGTCGACCGACAACGTCGGCGTGGACCGCTACGAGATCCAGCGCGCTCTGAAGGGCGGCCCGTTCCAGACGGTCGGCACGACCGCCGGCACCTCGTTCAAGGACACCGGACTGACCGCTTCGACGGCATATGACTACCGCGTCGTGGCCATCGACGGTGCGGGCAACACGTCCGAACCCGGCACCTTCTCCGTCACCACGAAGGACGAGGCCGTGGGTCCTGACACCGAAGCTCCGACCGCGCCGAGCGGCGTGCACTCCATGAAGACGACCGCGAACAGCGTCGACCTGATGTGGACCGAGTCCGAGGACAACGTCGGAGTGGACCGCTATGAGGTCCAGCGCGCCCTGAAGGGCGGCGAGTTCGCGACCGTCGGCACCACCGCCAAGACGTCATACCTCGACACCGGTCTGACCGCCAGCACCGCCTACGAGTACCGCGTCATCGCTTTCGACGCCGCCGGCAACGCCTCCGCCCCCAGCGAGGTCTTCACCGTCACGACGAAGGCCGACTCCGGTCCAGTCGACCCCTCGGTCAAGCCCTGGGACGCCAGGGCGGCCTACGCCAAGGGCGACCGTGTTTCCCACAACGGTGCGATCTACGAGGCCGTCCAGTCCTACCAGGGCCACGGCGACCCCACCTGGATCACCGCCCTCTCCCTCTGGAAGAAGGTCGGCTGACCGCTGACAGATGACCGATGGACGCCGTCCCGTCGCAAGACGGGGGCGGCGTCCATCCGTTTTGCCCCGAGTCATGAGCCGACCGGCAGCCCAGCGCCCCCGCGGACCTGAACCACGGATCCGCTCCTCAGATGAGGTTGTTGCGGTGCGCGAAGAGCACGGCCTGCACCCGGTCGCGCAGTTGCAGTTTCATGAGGATGCGACCGATATGCGTCTTGACCGTCGACTCCGTGAGAAAGAAGCGAGAGGACAGCTCGTCGTTGTTCAGCCCCTCCCCGATCGCAATGAGGATCTCGGTCTCACGGGGAGTGAGGACATCGACGGTCGGGCGGGCAACGTCATCCGGGATCTTGTCCGCGAACAGGTCAAGCATGCGGCGGGTCACCCGCGGGGAGATGATGGCATCGCCCTCATGAACCGCGCGGATGGCGTCGGTCAGCTGTCGGGGACCCGCGTCCTTGAGAAGGAATCCGCTTGCGCCGGCCTTGAGCGCGCTGAAAGCGTACTTGTCGACGTCGAACGTGGTCAGAATAAGGACGCGGGTGTCCGCACGGGTATCGACGATGGTTCGTGTCGCCGCGATGCCGTCGACGCCGGGCATGTGCACGTCCATAAGGACGATGTCGGGCTTGTCCTCGTCGACGCAGGTGATCGCCTTCTCGCCGCTCTCGGCCTCCGCCACCACCTCCATGTCCTCTTCGGCGTCCACTATGAGTCGCAACCCCATGCGAACGAGCTCCTGATCATCCACGATCAGGACACGGATCGGCTCGCCGGTCATCCTTCCACGCCCCCACTCCCCGCCTCATAAGGCATCCATGCGCGCAGACGCCAGACGCCGTCGCCGACGAATGCGCTCTGAATCCGTCCACCGAGCAGGTCGGTCCGCTCCCGGAGTCCACGCAGCCCCTGCCTCGCTCCGACGGACGGTGCGTTCTCGACCGCGCCGTCGTTCTCCACGACGACCTCCACACCGTCGTCCGAATAGCTCACGGTGGCCTCGACCCGTGTGGCCTCCCTGCTGTACCGAAGTGCGTTCGTGAAACCCTCCTGGACGATCCGATGGATGGCCAATCTTACGGCGGAGTTGCCGTTGGGCACACCGATGATCCTCAGACGCGCAGGAAGTCCCGCCTGGACGAAGGCGTCGACGAGATCGGGCAGCTCCTGAGCCGTCAGCTGTGAAGACGGCGATCCGTTTCCCACGTCCCGGAGCGCTCCCAGCAGGATTCGCAGTTCGGAGAGCGCTCCGCGAGCGGCCTCGGCGGCGTTCTTCATCGCGGACCGCGCGAGGGCCTCGTCCGGGGAGGCGACGGCGCCGTCTGCCAGCAGGATCACGACGGTGAGGGTGTGGGAGACGATGTCGTGCATCTCGCGAGCGATCCTCGTCCGCTCGTATGTCGCTGCGAGCTCCTCGCTCTGTGCCGCTTGCTCCAGCAGTGAGGCGATGTGGGCTCGCCGGCTGTGCGTCGCGATGCCGATGAGCAGTCCGATCGCCGCGCAGAAGGCCAGAAGGAGGACATCGAACTCATCGTCGACAGCCCCGGGAAGCGCCCACGGCGGGAAGGACACCACCAGGGCCTCAGCGATGAAAAGCGCGAAGAACATCACCGCGAGGCGTATCGAGCGATACACGGCGAGACTGAACAGCATGATGGGGATCGCGACGAAATCAGCGCTTGCCCCATGGAACATCGAGAACAGACCCACCACCAGGACGACGATGCTCGTCGTCACGGTCCATCGCCGGCGCAGCAGCACGGCGATCGTCGTGCCGATAAGGGCCGCCGCGGCACGAAGAACGGAAGCAGCGTCGTCAAGCGCCTCCAAGATCTCGGCCTGGGTGAACAGGAATGCGGCGAGAAGAAAGTAGGCACCGGCGACGAGGCCGTCGGTGATCCACGGATTCCACGACCGCCGCTGAGACGGCCATCGCTTCCTGTCGATGTGCGCAGCCCCCCCTAGTCCTGCCGATCTACGTTCGAGTGTATTGCGCCGCCGGGGAACGCCTGATGGGGCGGGCGTCGTGGAGCCAGGAGATGACGAGCAAGGCGAGCGAGACCACCAGCGCGACGATGACCCAGAGGACGATGAGGAAGTCCACCCAGGAGCCGATCGGCGGCTGCCCGGGGAAGAAGTTCCTCAGGGCGGGGACGGCGAACAGCATCCCGGCGATCCAGGACAGGAACGCCATCTCCAGGGGACGGCGCCCCCGGACGACGTTGATCGAGACGGTGAGCGCGATCGTCGCCATCACGATCATCAGGGCCACGAGAACGGCTCCGAACGCGAGCGTGCTGAAGGAGCGGGTGATGGTGAGCGAGGTGTCGAAGACCGCACTCGTCGAGTCTCCGTCGTCACCCTCCGGCACGATCTCCCAGCCGGGGACGCCGCCGTCGACCAGCAGGTCGACCGAGAGGGGCATGTATCCGCCGTCCGCCTCCTCCTTCTCGACGGAGAAGATCAGATCCGCTGCGTAGCGATCGAACGGCCACGTCTCCAGCCGCCTCTCCGGCGTCAGCAGGTTGAGGACCACGGCGGACGACAGCGAGTCCGCACCGAACGAGATCGTCTTGGTGGTGTTGCCCTCCCTCCCATCGCGCAGCTGCACGCGCACCTCGGAGACGAGTCCCGTGCCGTCGGCGCCGACCAGCACGCTCCCTTCGTCGACCTCGAGCTGCAGAGCGAACTCCTGCTTGTCCGGCTCCAGGGCACGAGGCTTGATGACCAGTGCGAGGTCGGCGCCGCCGTCGCCCAAACGAACCGATCGCGTCTCCGCCGCCGACAGGTCGGCGGCATACAGCGAGACCGTCGTGACATAGGCGACGATCGCGATCAGCACCGTCACGACGACCACGACGATTCCCCGTGACGGCTTCCTGGTCTTCTGGCGCGGACTGCTCAACCGGTCGTCTCCCTGTCTACGGAGCGGGCGGATCGATGTGTGTGCGGTACTGGCCGTAGAGGATCTGGCGGGACACGGCATGAGACCGCGTCGGGTCGGGATCCATCGCCGAGACGAAGGTCCAGATCGTCACGGGAGCGCCGGTCGCGGAGACGGTGTCCAGGTCTTCGAAGAACCCGACAGGGTCGACGGGACCGTTCGCCTCGCCAGGCCCCGGGGTGTAGATCGTGGCCCAGACCTCGGCCCCCGCCGGAGCGGCGAGCTCCTTCCCCTTCTCGATGAGCGCCCTGTTCTGCGCGGGCGTCCATGCCGTCATCTTGTACCCGTCTTGGAGGTTCCACACGTCGACACCCGTGTCTTCGATGAGCGGTGCCAGGCGCGACACGAACTCCACTCCGGACAGACCTCCTTCGATGGCACGCGGCACCGAGGGCGAGACCATCACATCGAGCGTCGAGGGGAGCGCGTCGAGTCCGTCGACGATCTTCTTCAGGTGCTGCGAGTGCAGTGCCGTCAGAGCGGGATCCGCGATGGTCGCATATCCCGGCTCGGTGGGGATGTACCAGCCAGCGAACTGACCCGGGTACTTCGACAGGAGATCGGCGGCGAGAGTGACGTCGTCGCGAGCGATCCGATCGAGCAGGGCGGCGTCTGCCCGTGTCCCCGGAAGGTCGAGCAGCGACGACTTCAGGACGAGGCCGAGCCACACCGTGACCCCGTTCTGCTTCGCCGATGCGAGCAGCCGAGGAAGAACCGTGTCCCACGCCCCGAACCCCGTGGAGGCGCTGGCGGGGTACGTGGTAACCACACCCGAGGCGGTCAGGGCACCGGTCCACTGGACGATGACGGTGTCGATGCCGGCAGCCTTCTGCGCCCGGAAAAGGGCGTCGAGTCGAGCGCTCGACGCATTGAAGACCGAGTACGGATCGAGATGGGTGGCGCCGATCCGTCCTGGCGCTGCGACCGGCCCCGCTGTCGGCACGCCGAGGTCCGGCGTGGTCGCCGCCGTCGCGACAGGCGCGGTGCCGAACGCCAGCGATCCTGCGACGAGAGCGGCGACGATGTGCCGGACGGATCTCCTCTTCATGCATCCCCCATCGGTGTACCCCTTCGTGGCCGCGCCACACTAGCAGCCGGAGCGGCCGCCCGGCGACGAGCCGCCGACCCGTGAGACCCGCTCGACGCCGTTCCGGTCAGCGATGCCGGCGTTGCGTGAGCTCGAGATGCCGGGCAGACGAGAATCCCGCGGCCTGCGCCAGGGCGTCCTTGTCGCCGAGAGCCCAGCCCGCGTTGACGACGGCGAGGGAGTCGACCGTCGCCAGACGGCGCCGCTCGATCGCCTCGCGCGCGGTCGTCCCCGTCGCCGCGAACGCTCGCGTGAGACTGCGGACGGAGACGTGAAGCTCGGCGGCGAGCTCGGTGAGGCCGAAGCCGGGGTCCGTGTGTCGTCGGTCGATCGCCTCGCGAGCACGCCTGACGATCGCAGCTCGGGACGGCGGCAGCCAGGGGTGCTCGTCCGTCGCGTCGATGACCGCCGCCATCGCCACTCCGGCGAGCGTCTCGAGCATCGCACCCGCACCGCTCCCGTGACCGATGCGCTCGCTCGTGCTGATCACGTTGGTCATCGCGGTGAGAAGCGTGTAGTGCTCCTCCCGGAGAGGGATGGAGCGGGAGAGATGCGCGGCGAAGCGCGCCTGCCGAAGTGCGGGCGACGCCAGCTGCCACTCCGTTCGCGCCCACAGGGAGGTGCATTCCGCGGTGACACGAGCGTCCCCCTGGAGCAGGACCATGTCCATGGGGCGGACCTGCATCTCATCCATGCCGATGCGCAGGGTCCCGACCCCGTCGACGCCGACGATGACACGGGTCGTGTCACGAGGAAGCGGCAGTGCCTCCGCGATGACGGGCGTTGTCCACAGGCGCGCCACCGTCCAGGTCATCCCTCGTGCGATCTCCACCGAGAACCGGGCGGGGTCCGCAGAGCGGACAGCCCAAGCCAGCGAGCTCAGCGACGGCTGTCTCGCTGGCGCGCCAGGCGGGGGGACTCGGGGCATCGTCATATCGGGTTCGGCGAGGAGTTACGGAAGAGCCTCGCGCCTGAGAGAAGCGCCTCCACGCAGACCTCTTATCCGCGACGCACGATCTGGCCTGAACCCCGCCATGATCTGGCCAGAGTCACCGCGATCGACCGAGAAACGACGCCTCCTGGGGTCCCATGGATGACGCCAAACAGGCGAGCGGAGCACCTACGTGGTCCCGCGTACACAGCCACGGAACAGGGGGATGTTTTGAACAACGACGAGCATTTGACCGGCACGGTCAGCACGGGAGCAGACGGCGTCACACGCCGGATGGTCGTCAGGGGAGCCGCATGGTCGATCCCGGTGATCGCGACCGCCGTCGCTGTGCCGGCCTACGCGGCTTCGGAGGCTTGTGCCCCCGGGGAAATCTTCCTGGACGGCTACTCGGAGCAGACGTTCACGATCCCGGCTTGTGCGAAGAAGGTGACCTTCGAGATCGCTGGCGGCGGCGGAAGCGCGCCTCTCGGCGGAGCAGATATCACCGGGGGCGGTTCGCGCGGTGGTTCCGGTGCGTTGATCGTGGGAGAGCTCATCGGAGTCGTGGGGCAGACTCTCACCTTGGTCGCCGGTGCCGGGGGCGGCAGCGGCGCGATGTATCCCTTGCCGCAACAGACTTCTGTCGGTGGCAGGGGATATGGGAATGGGGGAAGTTCCTCATCGCGCCGCTCGAGTGGCGGCGCCGGTGGAGGAGGTTCTGCGATTCTGCTGGGCGATACTCCGCTCGCTGTCGCCGGGGGTGGCGGAGGTATGGGCGTGGCAACCGGGTATCAGGCGGAGCAACCGAAGAACGCGCCAGGCGGAGACGCTGGCATGCCTGGCGGGCAGGCGCTCCGGGGGAGCTATCCAGGAAACCCTGCAAACACTGGCGGACAGCCCGGAACCAATGGCGTGGGGGGTGCGGGAGGGTCTGGCATCGCGCCCGGCTCTGCCGGTGATACTCGTAATGGCGGCGACGGTGTCGAGCCAGCGCCATCTAGTAGCACGTTCTATCCGTCCAGTAGCGGAGGCGGCGGGGGCGGCTACGGCGGTGGCGGAGCCGGGGGAGCAACCGCGATCTATAGCGGTCAGGCGTTCGCTTACGAGGGTTATTCCGCCGGTGGAGGCGGTGGCGGTTCGTTCGTCAATGCCACCTATGCAGCGGCAAGCTCAGATTCTCTCGCCAACAACGCAGGAGCACAAACCAATGGCACCGTTGTTACGGCTGGCAATGGCTGGGTCCGTATCAGTTACAGCTAACCCGTCGAGGGGGCTCATGCTCCGTCGTTGAACATGAGCCCCCTCTGTGCGTCACAGAGGGGGCTCATGAGTCTGCCGACCGAGCGAGCGAGAGCATCAGGTCACTGCGGAGGCTGGATGTCCTGCTTCTTGTCCCATTCGGTGAGTTCCATGGTCACAGTGACGTCGGACGTGGTGGCGCTGGTTCCCAGCACGATGTAGTCGGCCGTCGTCTGGAACACGGTGGTGATGGTATCGCCCTCATGCTCCCGCGAGCCGATCAGGCTGAACACCTTCTGCCCGAGCATCTCATCGGTGCCCTTCACCGTCAGCGTGCCAGTCGCGGCCGTCGTCCTGATAAGCGGGTCCTCAGAGGCGATCCCGGCCGCCAGGCCACTGAGCGTGGCGATCGTCTCGTCGGAAGCGCCAGGATCCCCCTGCACCCATGCGCCGCCAGCCGGCTTGACCCAGGTCTTGTCGCCGATCGCGACGATCGAGCCTGCAGGATCGTCCTGCTGGTACGCCTTCTCTGAAGGATTGACCTTCGTCTTCTTCTCGTACCCCCCCGTCGCCGCCGTCGCGGCATATCCGGCCGGGTTCCTCATCGCGTCCTTGACGCACGCGACGAAGGCCGACGCTTCAACGCTGATGCCCTCCTCGAGCACCGGGCACTCGCTCTTCGAGACGGTGTCGTCATCCGACTCCGGCGTACTTGCTGCCGGTCCGGAACACCCGGCGAGGATGAGCACGGAAAGCAGAGCACCGCCCGCGGCGAGCCTAGTGATACGCATCGATACTCCATTCATGATCACGGAATGCAATTTCCATCTCCATGGATCGTGGCACAGCCACTCGATCGCGGATCGTTCCTCCCGGAGGCAGGAAGAAAGGACGGCGCCGACGGCTGTTAGCACGGGGATGCGTGCTCTGTGACACCCGATCCAGACATAGGGTTTTCCCTCATAGTGGAACCAAAAGAGCGGCACCCTCGCTCCGACTGCCGTGTGGTTAGCAGTTGGTGTGGGTGGTGTAGGGGTCGTTAGTGAATTTGATGGTCGCGGCGGATGCGGCGGCGGCGGGCACGGCGATCGCGGCGGCGATCACGGGCGCTGCCCACACCAAAGACCGGCGGGAGAGGGCCTTCGCGTTGTCACCCGTGGTCGGGCCGGTGGGCTGGTCGTGGTTGTTGTGGGGGCGGGTCATGGCTGTCCTCCGGTGGTCGTGGTGCAGATCGTGGTGATCGTGGTTGTCGCGGTCAGGGGTGTCGTCGCGGTCGTCGCGGTCGCGGTCAGGGGTGTGGACCCCAACCCGATCCCGTACACGGTCGCGTTCACGACACCACCGGTCCCGGCAGGGACGGTGATCGTGGTCGACCCGTCCGCGAACCGGGCCACCGACCCGTCCGCGATCGTCAACGTGACCGGCTCGCCCTCCGCGACCGGGAGACCGGTGCCCGCGGTGACCTGCACGGTCACGTCCGTGGTCTCCACCATCGACACGGCCTCGATGTTCGCGATCTGCGGACCCGCCGCCGTGATCATCGCCCCGGGATACACGAACGGGTCCCACCCGGGCTGGACCCCACCGGTCCGGGTGAGCGCATCCGCCGTGGCGGGCATGTCCGACAAGAACCGGACCGTCGTCGAGGTCGACGTCGGCGTGAACGTGTACAGGTATGCCTGCCAGTCCGGCCCCGCCCCCGGGGTCTGCGTCGCCGTGAGCGGGAGGACATACTCGGTGTGGGCCGTGCCCTCCCCGGTGTCCGCATACAGCGCTGCCTCGCGGATGGCCTGCCCGTTCGCGCCACGCAGGGTGTCGACGTTCGTCGACGCGAGGAAACGCACCGTCACCGGAACCCCGGGCCTGGTCGCCAACGTCGTCTGAATCCCCCCGAACGCCGCAGCCCCATTCAAGTCGACCGACCGCACCCCGACACCCAGCCCCGTGTCCGCCTCCCCGTAGACCTCGGCGCCGGCGCCGATGGCTGTCCACCCGTTCAGCCATGTCTCACCCGCGGCGAGCGTCCGACGCTCCGCCGGCCCCACCGGAGTGGCACCCGTGTCTGTAAACGACCCGTTCACCACCGGGAGGGGAACACCCATCGGAAGGACAGCGTTCGAGCGGGAAGCGCCGCAGGCAGGCTCCTCACCCCGAAGAGCGGACGACACGATCGTGTACACCGACACATCCGCCGGCATCCCCACCGGCGCACCCCAATGATTCGCCGTCAACCCCGGAGCATTGCACGCCTGCTGAAGGTTCAGGTTCGTCACGTTCGGCTGCGGGTGCGTCACCCAACTCCCGTCCAACGCCTGACCCGCCGCGGGAATATACGAACCACCCTCCGCAACGCCCGAGGAGAACAGCGGGGGCGTGATCGTGTCATCACCCGTCGTGCCCACCGCCGTATACCGCACCGGCCCCGGCGCCGGATCCCCCGCATTCAACGCCTTCAAGAACCCCGACCCCCACGCCATATCCCGACACGCCTGCTGCGTCAGAATGCACAACGGGTTCTTCCCATCCCCCATCGTCCCCTGCTGCACCCCGGCAAGGCTCACATACTGGTCGACAACACTGTCCAACCCGTTGTACTTAATCGCATACCGACCGATCGCACCACCCTGCGAGAACCCAACGAAACCAACCTTGTCCGCACCCACCTCATCCCGGAACGCCCGCACCTGATCCGCGATGATCGCCGCCGACGCCGCGATACTCCCCGTCCCCGAACGAGGATCCCCAGACCCATCCGCACCCGGATCCAACGTCCCGTCCGCCGCAGGAATCCCCATCACCTTCACCGTGTAACCCTCAGCCTTCAGCCGGTCCGCCAACTGGGTCATGTTCTCCGCCTGACCCCACGTCCCCGCCAACAGGAACACCCCACGCACATCCGCAGCAACCGCCACACCCACAGGCACCAACGCACCCGCCGCGGCGA
>NZ_JBNAFT010000008.1:0-31978 GCF_049800815.1 Microbacterium sp. S308A+
GTGCGTCCCGAAGAGATCTCTGGTGTCTCGCGGCGAACGATTGTGAAGGGCGCTGCGTGGTCGGTGCCGGTGATCGCGGTGGCGGCGGCGGTGCCTGGCGCGGCGGCGTCGGGGAGGCTGGCGGCCGCGCTCACTATCCCGGGCGGCTGTGTGGCGCCGGGTGGGGGTCTGCCTGCGGCGACCGTGTCGGTGACAGACGAATCGGGTCCGGTAGTTGATGCGACGGTGACGTTCACGTTCGCCAGCAGCGATGGTGGTACGGTCACGATCGACGGGAAGGTGTATCCGACGCCGAACGCGACGTTGACGTTGGCACCGGGTGAGTATGCCCTGCAGGGAGTGACGGCGACGACGGCGGGAACTGTGCTGGTCACCGCCACGGCGAGTACACCCGATGGGCGCTCGGCGACCAGCACCGCACAGGGCTACGAGGTCTGCGCACCGCAGACCTCGGGCACCGTCTTCCAGACGGCATGGCTGGGCGAGCAGGGAACGGTACCTGTCCGCCCCAACGCGACGATCGACCGTGTCGCAAGCTACCCGACCGCTGAGAGGCCGGGCGTCGTGCCCGCTTTCGTGGCGGGGATCGGGGCGGCCGGCACGGATCGTGCGGTGTTCGGCACGGCGGACGGAGGCGTCTTCCAGATCAGGAACGCGGCTGCGCCGAACGACTCGTTCTTCGTGAACTTCCCCACTCCGGGAACGAAGATCGTTGACATCAAGGTCGCTGAGACCGCCGACGTCCGGTGGGGGAAGTCCGCGGACGGAAAGCTGTACTACTGGTCCGAGCAGAACGCCGTCGAGATCCCGACCTACACCTTCAACCCGCAGGGTCCTTGGACAGTCGGTCACATTGCATACGTGACGGCGGTCACGGTCGACGGGCAGCTCGTCCATGGCAGCAATGTGAATGCATGGAAGCCTATCGCCTTCTCCGACCCGGTGGCCAAGCTGGAGTCGCAGGAGGGCGGGGACCGGCTCTGGATTCTCGCACAGGACGGCACACTCCTCTATTACGACAACGACACGCTCACGCCCACGCCGATCGCAGTTCCGTCCGCGCCCGGTAACATCGTAGAGATCCGTCCCGGCGCGGGAGCGAACGTCGTCGCTGCGCTTCTGAGCGACGGGAGCGTTGCCGTCTATGACGGCACGACCTGGCGGTCGGCGTCGGTGGGGGAACCGATCCGAAAGCTCGTCGTCCAGGAGTCCAACAACGTCTGGTATGCCGTCGCCGAGAGCGGTTCGCTGTATCGCGTCACGCCGACCACGGCGACGAAGGAGCCGATCGAAGGTGTCGCGGATGTGTCTGCAGGCGCGCGTCTCTCTGTCTTCGTCGTCAAGAACGACGGGACGTGGTGGCAGCGGCGCTATGCCGAGAACACGTATCGCCAGCTCGTCGACAATGCTGGTGCTGCGACGACCGTAACGTGGATGCTCGGCGTCAACGAGAACGACGACTGGTGCTGGGCGCTCGCCTGACCGCATGACGCGTCCTGGGGAGGACGCGAACGTGACCGCCGACAGGGGCGGGCCTTCTGCGGAGGCCCGCCCCTGTCGGCGCGTCTGCATGGCGCAGGGGCGACGGTCGCGGTTCGGCGGGCGGCGACTCAGCGGGCGAGGGGGAACGACGCCTCCACGCGGAGTCCTCCGCCGGTGCGCGCATGAAGGCTGAGCGTCCCGTGCAGCGCCTCGACGATGGACGCCGCGATCGCCAGACCCAGTCCCGACCCGGTGTCGCCGTCCGAGCGCGTGCGCTGCGCGCCGCGCTGGAAGGGCTCGGTGAGCGTCGCCACGAGCGCTGGATCGATCGGTCGGCCGGTGTTCTCCACGACGAGGCGTCCGCCGTCGGCGTCGGCGACGGTGCGGATCCAGGCGATCCCGCCCTCAGACGCATTGTGCACGATCGCGTTCTGCAGGAGGTTGGTCGCGAGCTGGTTCAGCAGCGTCTGGTCTCCGGCGACGATCACGGGATCGGCGTCGATGTCGATCCGTATCCCGTGCACGTCGGCGAGGTTGTGCAGCAGCTCCTCGGCCTCCTCCGCGGCGAGGGAGAGGTCGGTCGGGACGGCCGTGGGCGGACGGGCCTCGACGCGGGCGAGCAGCAGCAGCGCCTCGGTGAGCGCGATGGCCCTGTCGTTCGCGCCGTGCAGCCGGGCGAGGAGCGCAGGGAGGTCGGGATTCGTCTCGGCCTCGGCGACCTCGAGCAGTGTTCGGGTGACCGAGAGCGGCGTGCGCAGCTCGTGCGAGGCGTTCGCGGCGAACCGTCGCTGCCGCTCCACGTCTCCCTCGATCCGGGTGAGCATGGCGTCGAAGACGTCGGCCAGCTCGCGGAACTCGTCCTGAGGGCCCGGCATCGCGATCCGATGGGAGAGGGAGCCGGCCGCTGCCTTCCGCGCCGCGTCGCCGATCATCGTGAGAGGGCGCAGGACCCGTCCGGCGAGGTACCACCCGCCGACGATGCCGCCGACGAGGAGTGCGAGCACTGTCCAGGTGGCGGGCGGGACGAAGGCGCGGAGGATGTCGCCGCGATTCGGCACAGGGTCGCCGCCGGTCGTGTACGCCGCCTCCTCGGGAATGTAGCGCAGGAGCCACAGCGCCACGACGCCGAGCAGGAGCACCCCGGCGATCACCACGAGGGCGGCGTAGCTCAGGGTCAGCCGCACACGCACCGAGAGACCGGGCTCTCTGACGTCTCCTCGGGGGCGGGCGAGATCCGGCTCAGCCACCCGACGCGTCCTCGCCGGAGACGTCGCCCTTGTCGATCCGGTACCCCACACCGGGCACGGTGAGGATGAGCCAAGGCTCGCCCAGCCGTTTGCGCAGCGCCGATACCGTGATCCGCACGGCGTTGGTGAACGGGTCCGCATTCTCGTCCCAGGCTCGTTCCAGCAGCTCCTCCGCACTGATGACACCGCCGTCGGCAGCCATGAGCACCTCCAGCACGGCGAACTGCTTCCGTGTGAGCGCGATGTATCGACCGTCGCGGAAGACCTCGCGCCGGAACGGGTCGAGGCGCAGGCCGCCGATCTCGGTGACAGGCGGCGTGGAGCGGGGTGACCGGCGTGCGAGCGCACGCAGGCGCAGCGCCAGCTCCCGCAGAGCGAAGGGCTTGGTGAGGTAATCGTCGGCGCCGAGCTCGAACCCGCTCTCCTTGTCGTCGATCCGATCGGCGGCGGTGAGCATGAGGATCGGGAGGCCCGACCCTCCGGCCACGATCCCCTGGGCGATCTCATCCCCGGAGGGGCCGGGGATGTCGCGATCGAGGACCACCACGTCGTAGGCGTTGATCGCGAGGAGCTCGAGCGCGGCGTCGCCGTCGAGAGCGACGTCCGAGGCGATCGCCTCGAGCCGCAGCCCATCCCGGATGGCGCGGGCGAGGTCGGGCTCGTCCTCCACGATCAGTGCGCGCATGGGAGAAGCATATTGACCTTCACGTATCGCCGACATATGGGTTTTTCCTTACGTCGGGGCAACACGCGATCCTCTGAGATCGAATCTGAGCGCCGTGAGGAGCGCTCCATGCACAGAGACACCCGAACGACGTCGACGGGCGATCGGTTCGGGGTTCGTGCCGGACCGATCGCCGTCGGTCCCCTGGAAGGAAAATCATGAAGAACACCCCCACCCCCCGGAGCCAGACGAGCATGAGCGGGGAACCGGCGAAGGCGGGGATCCCCCGCCGCACGGTCATGAAGGGGGCCGCGTGGTCGGTCCCCGTCATCGCGACGGCGATCACGGTCCCGGCGGCGGCAGCGTCCACAAGGGATCAGGGGCTGATCCTTCCGCCGTCGGCGACGGGAATGTACGGCGGCGGATGGACGATCACCGGCATCATCGACCAGAAGACGGGGTATGCGCCGTCGGCGGTGGCCACCCAGCTGACCGCGGTGAGGATCCCGGTGCGCATCGTTCCCGCCGCCGCGGTCGTGGTCAACGTCACGATCACAGGCAGGGGATACTCCCTGCACCCGGTCCCCGACGCCGCGGGGTTCGACCCGCAGGTCGCGGGCCACAGCGTCACGGTGACGACGGACGCGTCGGGGAACGCGATGGTGTTCGTCGCCGTTCCTCCCTACGGACAGGGAGATGCGTCGGCGACCGTCGTCGCGTCCGCCGACGGCCTGGACCCGGCGACCACGATCGTGAAGGCCTACCCGGGCTACGTGTACACGATCGGGGGGCATACGCCGGAGGGCCAGACAGCCAACGGGCTCGTCACGAACGCGCCGCGCTACCCGACCCCGTGGCCGATCCAGGAGCACGCCGAGGTATACGGCAGCCTGAGCTCGGTGATGGCGATCACGAAGTCCGGCAGGGTCTACACCTCCGGGTACAACCCGTACGCCGAGGTCGCTACCGGGGACACGGTCGACCGCCACGCCGCGGGGGAGGCATTGAAGGACGACGGGTCGGTGTTCACGAACGCGGTGCGGGCGGTCATCGGCAAGCACGGCTCGGAAGAGGGCGTGTTCATGATCGAGGACGCGAACGGGCAGTTCTGGGCATCGGGGGAGAACTACGCCAACTACCTCCAGATCCCGGGGGCATCGACGGCCTACCACACGAACAAGAGGTTCGTGAAGGTCGGCGGCGCCCTGCCCGGACGGCCGGTGTGGGCGTCGTATCCGCGCAACAACCAGGTGATGATCTGGACGCTTGCCGACGGCACGGTCTGGGCCGCCGGAATCGGAACCAACGCATACGGGAACGGTGTGGGCTTCGACACCGCGCCGGCCGGGGGCCCCGGCCTCCGTCAGCTCCTCGACAAGGACGGCGCGCCGGTGACCGGGGTCAGGAAAGCGGTGCAGAGCAACGACACCGCTCTCCTCGTCCTCAAGGAGGACGGAACCCTGTGGTACGCGACGGAGGCCACTCCGCTTGGCGCGCGCCCCGCGGACTACACCGACGTCGATCATCTGCAGCAGATCTCGCCTCCCCCTGGTGGCGCGGCTGTCGCCGACATCTGGCCGCATCAGCCCTATGGCAGCCCGGCCGGGTTCTTCGCCCACATGTCGGACGGATCCGTGTGGGCCTTCGGTGGCAACGAGTTCGGCATCTTCGGGAACGGGGATACGGCGGACACGCGCGAGTGGGTGCGCGCCCAGGTCGACAACGTGGTCCAGGGCGGCTCGGGCGCGGACAGCCTGATCCTCCTCGACGGGAACGGCGAGGCCTGGTATTCGGGCCTCAACGAGGAGAACGCCTGCGGCCTGGCCGAGAAGCCGTGGAGCGTGCCGATCTCCACCCCGGTGAAGATCACGAGCCTGCCGCCCAAGGTGACCTCGGTCGCCGCGACCTGGTGGGACGCGACCCTCGCCTCCGTCGATTCCCCCGGGCCCCAGGGGTAGTCGGGTCCCGACCGCATGACGCGTCCTGGGGAGGACCCGACATGCGACCGCCGACAGGGACGGGCCTTCTGGGGTGGCCCGCCCCTGTCGGCGCATCGTGATGGTCGGTGCGCCCGTCACGATCGACACGCCACACGCCACACGCGCATAGGCGCAGCCTGACCGGGCACGCATATCGTCCTCGTATCGAAATCCGCATACGGGAGCGCAACAGTGCCCTGGGTGGGATGGAAGCATGAACACCCACTCATCCACCGTCCGTCGCGTCCGCGTGGTCGCGGTCCTCGTGGGCACGGCGCTTCTCGCGACCGTCGTCATCGCAGCCGTCGCGGCCGCGGCCGCGAACGGCGCGATCCTGCCCACCGCGCCCGCCGCCGCACCGACCCAGACGTCCTCCACCATGGCCGACAACGGCGGCACCCCGACGAACGCCGACGGCTATGTCGCGGATGGCGAGACGGTCTCTCCGTTCGGTGGCTCGCACGCCGCGGTGACCAGGCTCGACCCCGCGCTGCGGGACGCCGTCCAGGACGCCGCGAAGGCCGCCAAGGAGGCCGGCGTCTCCTTCGGCGTGGCGAGCGGCTGGCGGTCGCCCGCCTACCAGGCTTGGCTGCTCGACGCCGCCGTGCAGCAGTACGGCTCGAAGGAGGCCGCGGCGCGCTGGGTCGGCACTCCGGAGAACTCGCTCCACGTGGCGGGGAAGGCGGTGGACATCGGCCCGTACGACGCGGCCGACTGGCTGGACCGCAAGGGGGCGGCCTTCGGCCTCTGCCGCACCTACGAGAACGAGAAGTGGCACTTCGAGCTCTTCCCCTCGGCCGTCGACGAGGGCTGCCCCGCGATGTACGCAGACCCGTCCCAGGACCCGAGGATGTCGCGATGACCGCCCCGGTCCCCCTGCGCCGGGGTGTGCCACCCGTGTCCGGACCGCCGCGGTCGGCGCGATCCGCCGTCTCCGCGAGCGGGCCCTCCGGTCTTATGACGACCGCCGGCCCCACGGTCGGCGGGGATCCTCGCCGCGCTGCCGCGACGATCGGCGGCGTCCTCGCCGCGCCGACCCTCACGACCGACCCGGCCGCGGTCGCCGCGAACGTGCGGACGATCGGCGGCCGGACCAGGGCGCAGGTCATGGCCGTGGTCAAGGCCGACGCGTTCGGCCACGGGATGACGGCGGTCGCGCGTGCCGCGCTGGGCGCGGGTGCCACCTGGCTCGGCGTCACCGATGTGGCCGAGGCGCTCGCGCTCCGGTCTCCGGCCGACGGCGCGCCCGGCGTCGGCGCCCCCATCCTGGCCTGGCTTCATCCCTCCGGGATCGATGTCGAGGGCGCCGCCTGGGGGCGCGTCGACCTCGCCGTCGGGTCGACCGATGAGCTCGTCGCGGTGATCGCGGCGAGGGCCCACCGGGGGAGTCGTGCCGCCGCTGCGCGGCCGTTGCGGGTGCACCTGCAGGTGGACACCGGCATGGCCCGGGGCGGGGCGATGCGCGAGGAGTGGCCGGCGCTGTTCCGGATCGCCGCAACGGGCGTGGATCGCGGGATCATCCGTCTCGTCGGCCTCATGGGTCATCTTCCGGACGCGGATCTGGCCGATCCCGCTCGGAACGCGGAGGGCGTCCGGTCTCTTTCCGACGCGGAGCGCCTGGCCCGTGCGCACGGGATCGCGCTGCCGTTGCGTCATCTGGCGGCGACGGCGGCGACCCTCAGCGATCCCGCCACGCACGCGGACCTCGTGCGGATCGGCGCGGGCCTGGTCGGCATCGACCCCTCCGGGACCGTTCCGCTGCGGGGAGCGTCCTGCCTCACCGCGCCGATCGTGCACAGCACGCGGGTCCCGCGGGGCACGGCCATCGGCTACGGCGGGCGCCACGTCACGGCCGAGGCCACGCATCTCGCCGTCCTCGGGCTCGGCTATGCAGACGGGATCCCTCGCACCCTCTCACCCGAGGCCGGGGTCGCCATCGCCGGGGAGCGCTTTCGGATCGTCGGGCGGGTGTCGATGGACCAGATCGTCGTCGACACCCGTGCGCGGCGCTTCACCCGGGGCACGATCGCGACGCTCTGGGGGCCGGCCGGCACGGCGGCGCCCACGGTCGCCGACTGGGCGCGGTGGGCGGGGACCATCCCGCACGACATCGTCACCGGAGTCGGACCACGGGTGCGGAGGAAGACGGCATGAGCGCGCGCATCGTCGTGATCGGCGGAGGGGTCGGCGTCGAGCACGAGGTCTCGCTGGCCTCCGCGGCCGGCGTCGCCGAGGCGCTGGAGCGCCGTGGCTACGTCGTCGATCGGCTGACGATCGGGCGAGACGGCGACTGGCGGTCCGGGGGACCGCGGAACGACCGCGCCCTCGTCCCGCCTGCCGGGACCGCGACCGGCGACCACGGCGCGCAACGGCCGGGCCCCTCCCGGACAGAGGGCCTCAGGGCGGCTCTCGCGCTGATCGGCGCGGCCGACGCGGTGTTCCCCGCCGTGCATGGGCCG
Organism: Microbacterium sp. S308A+; assembly: GCF_049800815.1. NCBI lineage: Bacteria > Bacillati > Actinomycetota > Actinomycetes > Micrococcales > Microbacteriaceae > Microbacterium > Microbacterium sp. S308A+. Next base: position 7,832 of record NZ_JBNAFT010000008.1, read on the forward strand.
CACGGAGAGGACGGCGCGCTCGCGGCGCTCTGCGAGCTGGCGGGTGCGCCCGTGGTCGGATCCGGCCTCACCGCGGGGGCGGTAGGGATGGACAAGCACTGGTCGAAGCTGGTCGCCGAGCACGCCGGGGTGCGCACGGCACCGGGGCGGCTGGTCGGCCCGCGCGACCTCGACGTCCTCACCGACATCCCGACCGAGGACGAGCCGCAGGTGGTCAAGCCCGTCTCCTCCGGCTCCAGTCACGGGGTCTCGCTCGTCCGGAATGAGGAGGAACTCGTCGCCGCGATCGCGCTCGCCTGCACCGTGGACGCCGGCGCGGAGCGGGGGCAGGGGCGCGCGCTCGTGGAGCCGGCGGTGCGGGGGCGGGAGATCGACGTCGCTGTGCTCCGCGAGCCGGACGGGACCCGCTGGGCCGCTCCCGCGCTGGAGATCCACACGGCGGGTCTCTTCGACACCGCGACGAAGTACGACGGCTCGGCACGCTTCTCGGTGCCCGCGGTGCTGGACGCGCGCGAGGCGTTCGTGCTGGAGCGCGCCGCGCTGGCGATGTTCGACGCGCTCGGATGCCGGGGAGTCGCGCGCGTGGACTTCTTCCTCACCGAGGACGGCCCGGTCTTCAACGAGATCAACACCATGCCGGGACTCACCCCGGCGTCGCAGGTGCCGCGGATGTTCGCCGCCGCGGGGACGGACTACGACGAGCTGATGCATCGCCTCGTGCAGGGCGCCCTCCGTCGCTGAGGGGCGGCGGACACCCTGACGGGTGTTCAGGCGGGATGGCGGCGGGCGTTCACCTCGGCGATCGTCACGATGACGGCGATGCCTCCCACCGCGCACGCCATGGTGACGAGCGCCGAGGCGACCGTTCCCACGACGGCGATGAGCGCGACCATCGCGAAGGCGGGGACCGCCCATCGCAGCACCGCGGGGAGTGGTCTGCCGAAGCGGAGGGAGATGACGGCGTTGGAGAGGTAGAACCCGGCGATGCCGGCGACGAGCGCGATCGTCGACGCGGACGGCAGCGTGTCCAGAGGATGGGCGATGGCGTTCGCGATGGTGCCGGAGACGGCGACGATGCCGGCGACGATCGGGAACGGGAGAAAGCCGACGACGTCGCGGATCGCGCTGTAGCGGCGGGCGGCGGCGAACTGCTCGAGCCCATGCTCCATGGTGGCGGGACCGTAGAGGAAGAACGACCAGGCGAGCAGCGACACCACCACGAGCCCCAGGAAGGCGGTGACGGCGGACAGGGGGGACCAGTTCTCGTTCAGCGTGGTGACGGCGGACAGCACCGTCTCGCCGAGCGCGATCACGACGAGGAGGCCGAACCGTTCGGTGAGGTGCTGGATGTTCATGCGAGGCATGATGCGCTGGCCCCAGGTCCGATTGCTCGCGACGAGCATCGTGACCTCGACGAGGATGACCAGCCCCCACACGACGTAGTTCCCGGGGGCGGGAAGGGCGGCCGAGACGAGCCAGAGAACGGCCGTGACGCCGTTGTAGACGACGATGCGGGCCCACGATGCCGGGCCGCTTCCCCGCGATCCGGCGGCCCAGAGTCCCAGGAGAAGAAGCCGGAGGGCGCCGTTGCCGACCGCGAAGAGCCACGCGCGATCCGCCGTCGCCTCCGGGGCGGCGACGGCGAGGCAGCCGACCACGAACATGGCGGCCAGCATCACGAGGGCAAGCTGGCGCGTCGAACGCCAGGGAGTGACATTGATCGCGAAGGTCAGGTTCACCCATGACCACCAGACCGTCGCGAACAGGGCGACGAAGACGAGGAGTCCCTCTGTCGTCGCATGATCGTGCAGCCCGTGGGCGAGCTGTGAGATGAGCGCGACGAAGATGAGGTCGAAGAAGAGCTCCATCCAATGCACGCGCGAGGGATCTCGTTCGTCGGTCATCAGCGATCGAGCCCTCTCACGCCCGTCTTCCCCGTCTTGCGCACGTCTCCCCCAGAGCTTCTGCATCGGCGCTCTCTCCCGCCCGTGTGCTCCACACGGGCGGAGAGCGGATCTCAGTGTAGGGGAGGACCGCCCTCAAGGAACGCGTGAGCAGGAGCTCGCCCGCCCTCGGTGAGGAGAGAGGAGAGCAGAGACCGTCTGGCCCGGCCTCTGGCCGGTGATCTCGAACGGCGGCTCCGGGCGGCTAGGCATAGAAGCCCTCGCGCAGGTTGATGCCGTGCTCGGTCCAGGCCTTCAGAGCGGCGAGCATCCCGGTCCATCCCTCACAGTTGCCGAAAGCGCGCTTCGCGCCGGCGGTCGTCGGGTCCCACGACTCCTCGGTGATCGTCACGAGGGTGCGTGTGTCGTCGTCGAGGGGCGAGAAGGTGAAGGTCGTGCGCGTCGTGCCGGAGGTGGTGGTGCCGGGAACCGCCTCCCACTCGATCACGATGCGCTCGTGGGGGACGGCCTCGACGACGGTGACGGGGAAACCGGCCGGGGAAGTCGGCGAAGTCCCAGGTCACGTCGGCATCGGTCGCCAACCGGCCGCGGGCTCCGCCGGTCGTGAAGTAGCGCGACAGCTGCGCCGGGTCTGCGACCGCTTCGTACACGGCGGCGCAGGGGCGGGCGATGCGCCCGGACACCGTGAAGGACAGGGCGCTCACGGTTTCGGTGGTGAGGTCTTCTCCGGGCGGAAGCGATGCCGACGACCTCGTCTTCAAGGCTCTCGCCTCTTCCGTCCGCCGCCGGATGCTCGACGTCCTGCGCGAGTCCCCCCTGCACCACGGGAGAGCTGTGAGCCCGGTTCCCCGAGCTCGACCGCACGACCGTGCCGCAGCATCTCCGCGTCCTGGAACGCGTGTCCCTGGTGAACGGCGAGAGGCAGGGTCGCGAACGGCGCCTGATCCTCGCTCCGCTCCCGATCAAGCGCATCCACGACCGTTGGATCGGTGACTACGCCCGCGCCGCCGGCCAGCTCCTCGACGACCTCGATCGCGGATGACCGGGTGGGGCGGCCCGTGCGCGTCAGGCCTCGGGGGCCATCTCGAAGTCGTACCAGCCGGGGACCGGGCGGTCGGGAAAGCTCTCGCGCCAGAGGGCGGACAGGCTCAGCTCGCCCTCGCGCAGGTCGGGCACCTCGAAGCGCTCCTCGAGGAGCCGTCCCGCCTCTGCGCGGTCGCCTGCGGCGAGCGCCGCACGGACCGCGAGCGCCCGGAGACGGCCGCGCTCCCGCACCGGGTCAGTCTGCGCGGAGAGGAGGGCGCGGACATCTTCGGGGCGGCCGGCCGCGAGCAGGGCCTCGCCGAGCTCGAGGATCAGCGGGAGGCAGTCCGGCGCGAGCGCGAGGGCGTCGGTCAGGCGCGCGATCCCCTCGTCGGGGCGGTCGCCTCCGTCTGCGTCCGTCTCCTCCGTCTCCGGCGCGAGCGCGAGCAGCGCGAGTCCGAGTCCGCGCAACGCCCAGGGGCTGCGCGCCTTCCGGAGCGACGCCTCGTAGTGAGACACGGCGGCGGCGAGATCGCCGGCCGCGTGCCGCATCACCGCGAGGTGGTACTGGGTGAGCCAGGTCTGCGTCGCGGCAGAGAGGAGCCGTTCCCACCCCTCGCCTTCGACGTAGGACTCGGGAGCCGTCGAAGGATCGGCCTCCATGGTCTCCCCGGACAGGAGCGCGTCCCAGACCGAACCCGTGCCGTCGCGGGGAAACCGTACCCCCGGCAGGGGCGTGAACGGTTCGCCGAGGCGGGCCGACAGCGCCGCCTCGCGTGCGCCCCACGGGGATCCCGCGGAGAGCATGCGGCCGGGGGCGGCCTCGGCGACGTCGTCGAGGCGCGAGATCGCCGCGGCGCCGATCCTCGCCGTCGTGGCCTCGACCTGCTCGGCGGCCGCCTGCACGCCGTCGGCCCAGGAGCCCTCGAGACGCGGGTCGTCGATGCGGATCGGCAGGAACGTCTCCGTCCACTCCCAGGTCGTGCCGCCGGGCATGGGGAGATGCTCGTACTGGGTGGCGGTCAGCCCCGCCTGGATCTCGAAGTACTCGCCGGTGCGGCCGCCGAGCCAGTCGCACCACCGGCGTCCGCCCGTCGTGTCGCCCCAGACGAAGAGCTTCCTGCCGACCAGCGGTGCGGTGGAGACGTGCGCGAGGCCGCTCCCGTCCTCGCCGACCGCCACGATCCACGGATGCACAGGGGTGCCCTGCTCGTCCGCGGTGCCCGCGACGTCGAAGAAGAAGTCGGCGGCGGCGGGGACGAGCGCCGGACGACTGGCATCCACCTCCGCCAGGTCCGCGACGCTGAGCGCCCCGTCGTAGCCGGTGCGGTAGGCGCGGGTCGCGGGAGCGAACACGCGGCTGTCGCGCTGCTGGGCGACAGCGATGTTCGTCCACCAGTACATCCCGGTCTCGCGGTCCCGGGGATTGCGGACGCGGACGCGGACGTGCAGGGCCGGCGCCTCCTCGTCGAGGGTGGCGTCGAGCTGCACGATCAGTCCGCGCTTGCGCTCGTACTCCCACAGCCGCAGGACCGGCTCGCCATCGGGGCCGATCACCTCGGCGGCGAAGAGCGGGTCGCAGGTCAACGGCCAGTGCCCGCGCATGCCGATGTTCCACTCGACGCCGCCCGAGAACCACGCGTTGCGGAGGGCGAGGTTCGCGGGCTGGAACACGGCGTTCCGGTACAGCAGATCGCGGCCGGTGCAGCGGTCCACGAGAGAGAGCAGCCGGCCGCCCAGGCCGAGCGCGAACTCGGCGCGCAGGTGATGGTTCTCCAGCACGGCGACGTGGAGCGGCCTCGGTGCGCGGTCGCGCCCATAGCCGTCCTGCAGGAGGTAGGGATGGATGGAGGTCACCTGCCCGTAGCGCAGGTTGGCGGCGATGTCGTCGGGCAGGCCGACGACCTCCGCCTCGTAGGGGGCCTGGGGCATGGTCGCGACCGCGGGGAGAGGGTTCACCGGGCCGAGCTCCGCCGCGGGGAGGACGTCGTCGGTGACGCTCAGCGTTGCACTCATCGACCTCAGTATCCCGGATCCGTCCCGCCACGGACAGGTCCCGCCCAGGACAGGGGATCGCGGCGATGCGAGACGGTGGTCGTGCGCTCGTCCGGACGAACGGGGAATCGGGCGGGGCGCCTGTCTGGCCGGTCGAGCGGCGTGTGTGCCGGGTCTCGAAGGCGATCTCTCTCGCACAGCCGGCACAGAACGACGGGCGCGGTCGCGGCGCCGTACAGTGGGCGGGTGCCCGACTTCCCCTACGACCGGCTGCGGCGGTGGCCCGACGTGGAGGCGCCCGAGCTGCGGGCGTGGGACGCGACTGATCGGCTGCTCGTCGAGCGAGGGGTCGAGGAGGCCGCGCGCCTCGGGCTCGCCGCCTCGGAGATCGCCGTGATCGGAGACCGGTACGGCGCGCTCGTCCTGCCGCTCCTCGCAGCACTCGGCCCCGGCGTCCGCGTGCACCAGGATCTCGTGACCGGTCGGCTCGCGCTCGCCCGGAACGCCGCGGACATCGGCATTGAGGGCGTCGCGCCCCGCGAGCTCGACCGAGCCCTCCTCGCCGGGGCGCGTCTCGTGCTCCTCCAGCTCCCGAAGGGCCTCGCCGAGCTGGTGGAGATCGCTGACGCGGTGGCCCGCTGGGCGGCGCCGGATGTGCTCCTGATCGCGGGCGGCCGGGTCAAGCACATGACACTCGGTCAGAACGAGGTGCTCGGCAGCCGCTTCGAGAGCGTGCGGGCGCAGCGTGCAGAGCGGAAATCCCGGCTTCTCGTCGCGGAGGGCGCCCGGCCGGTGCCGGCCGATCCGCCCTTCCCCACCCGTGCCGAGCATCGCCACCCCCCGGGAGGCGTGTCGCTCGTCCTGTGCGCGCACGGCGGGGCGTTCGCGGGGGATCGACTCGACATCGGCACCAGAGTCCTGCTGGAGTCCATGGTCGAGGACGGGCTGGAGCCGCCGGGCCCCGCGGTCGTCGACCTCGGCTGCGGCACCGGAGCCCTTGCGGCCTGGCATGCGCTCCGGCACGCCGACGCCGAGGTCGTCGCGACCGACCGGTCCGCAGCCGCCGTGCGCTCGGCACGGGCGACCATGGCCGCCAACGGCGTCGCGGAGCGGGTGCGGGCCGAGCTGGACGACGCCGGCTCGGCGCTGCCCGCGGGCGGGACCGATCTGGTGCTGCTCAACCCGCCCTTCCACCTCGGGGCGAGCGTGCACGAGGGCGCGGGCCGGCGGCTGATCGACGCGGCCGCGCGGCTGCTGCGTCCGGGCGGCGAGGTGTGGACGGTGTTCAACTCCCCGCTTGACCACCGCCGGGCGCTTGCCTCCGCGGTCGGGCCGACCAGCCAGATGCGGCGCACGCCCAAGTTCACCGTCACGCGCTCCGTCCGCCACTGAGGAATGGCATGTCTCACCGGAGGGATCACATTCGCATATCGATTCGGTAAGGAGTGAGTCCGGCAAAAAGAGCGAGGCCGTGCGCATTTCCCGGCGATCCGACACGCCGAGTAAAACCGGCCCTGAACAGGAAGAAGGCTGAGTCATGGCGGCGCTCGATTTGCCTCTGATCACCCCTCTCGTTACGTTGGAAAGCGAGCCGCGAGGCTCCTTGACCAGTCCGCGACCGCGCTCTCCTTCGATTCGGCTGTGCATTTCGGAGTAGTGCGGACGTACGGTCGGTGATCTCCGCACGGATCCGAAATCCGGTGCCCGAGCCGCCTGCACGGCGACGTCGAAGCGGCCTTGTGATCGCCACCCGGGCGTGACCGACCTGGGCTCGACTCCGCGTGAGCCCATAGGGGAAACGTGTCCGAAACCGCTCTGGAAGCGCGCCATCTGTACAAGGTGTTCGGGAAGAATCCGAGCCAGGCCGTCCGCCGGCTGAAGGCCGGGGAGAGTCGTGCCGACGTCCGCGGAGACGGCACCGCCGCCGTCATCGACGCGAGCTTCACCGTCGACCGCGGTGAGATCTTCGTCATCATGGGTCTCTCGGGATCCGGGAAGTCCACGATCATCCGCATGCTCAACGGCCTCCATGAGGCGACAGACGGAGAGATCGCGCTGCACGGCGACGTGATCACCGGCATCCCCTCCGGCCGGCTGCGCGAGATCCGTCGCGACCGGATCTCGATGGTGTTCCAGCACTTCGCGCTGCTCCCCCACCGGTCGGTCGCGGCGAATGTCGCATACCCCCTGGAGCTCAAGGGCGTCCCGAAGGCGCAACGGCGAGCGCGTGCGGAGGAGATCCTCGGCATGGTCGGCCTCGACGGGTGGGGCGACAAGCTCCCGTCCGAGCTCTCCGGGGGGATGCAGCAGCGCGTCGGCATCGCCCGCGCGCTCGCCGCTGACACCGACATCCTGCTGATGGACGAGGCGTTCAGCGCGCTGGACCCGCTGATCCGCCGTGAGATGCAGGAGCAGCTGCTCGAGCTCCAGCAGAAGCTGCGGAAGACGATCGTCTTCATCACGCACGACCTCAATGAGGCGATGTTCCTCGGCGACCGGATCGCCGTCATGCGCGACGGCCGGATCGTGCAGGTCGGCACGCCGGAGGACATCCTCACGGACCCCGCGAACGACTACGTCGAGCAGTTCGTGCAGGACGTCGACCGCGCCCGAGTGCTGACCGCCGGCAACGTCATGGAGAGGCCGCGTCCCGTAGTCTCCGAGAGCGCGGGCCCGCGCACCGCGCTTCGTCAGATGCGGGACGCCTACATGTCGGCCGCCTACGTCGTCGGCCGAGATCGGCGCCTCGTCGGCATCGTCACCGACCGTGACGCGGTGAAGCAGGTGCGCACGGGCGAGAGCGATCTGACCGCCATCATCCGGGCCGTGCCGCAGAGCGTGAACGAGACCGAGATCCTGATGAACCTCTTCGTGCCCGCGGTCGAATCGCCGCTCCCCCTCGCCGTCGTCGACGACGATGGCCGCCTCGTCGGTGTGATCCCTCGGGTGACCCTGCTCGCGGCGCTCGGTCCTGGGCCGGGCGCGACCGAGGAGATCACGCTTCCGCTGCCTCCCATGCCACAGGCGGAGATCGACGCCGTCCTGGGCGAGGGGGCAGCCGGCCCCCACGATGCCGTGCGTGCGGAGGAGGTGCGTTGATGGACGGGTTCCGCATCCCGCTTGGCTCGTGGGTCGAGACGGGCGTCGACTGGATCAAGGACAACCTCGAGGGACTTCTCGACGTCATCTCGCTGATCGTGCGCACTCTCGTCGACGGTCTGACCGCTCTCCTCGTAGACACGCCGTTCGTCGTGGTGATCGTCGCCGCGGCCCTTCTCTCCTGGATCGTGCGTTCCTGGCAGCTTGCGATCGGGACCCTGGTCACGTTCACGCTTCTGGTCGGCCTGGACCTCTGGGAGCCGGCGATGCAGACGCTGGCGCTCGTCGTCGTCGCCGCGCTCGTCGCGGTGGTGATCGCCGTGCCCCTGGGGATCTGGTCGGCACGGAACGCCACAGTGCGGGCCGTCCTCAAGCCGGTGCTGGACTTCATGCAGACCATGCCGGCGTTCGTCTATCTGATCCCGGCGATCGTCTTCTTCAGCATTGGCGTGGTCCCCGGGCTTGTCGCCACGGTGATCTTCGCCCTTCCTCCCGGCGTGCGTCTGACCGAGCTCGGCATCCGCGGTGTCGACGCCGAGACCGTCGAGGCGGGACAGGCGTTCGGCGCGACGCCGGGGCAGATCCTGCGCGGCGTCCAGCTCCCGCTCGCGCTGCCCACGATCATGGCGGGGGTCAACCAGGTGATCATGCTCGCGCTCTCGATGGCGGTGATCGCGGGGATGGCCGGTGCCGACGGTCTCGGGAAGATGGTCGTCGAGGCCATCTCCACCGTGAACATCGGCCAGGGGGTCGAGGCGGGGCTCGGCGTCGTGATCATCGCGGTCTTCCTCGACCGCGTGACGGCGGCGCTCGGCAATCCGGCGGAGTACCCCTCGTCGCTGCTGGGCATGCTGTCGCGTCGACGTTCCGCGCAGCGCAGCGCCGCCGCCGACGCGCAGGCGGAGGCGGCGCGGAAGGTCGCCTCCCCGGCCAGGGCGCCGATCGGCGTCTGAGGTCTCCTGAACCTGCATCCATCCCCCATCGAGTGAACGACATACGAAAAGGAAGAGTCATGTCCAAGAGGCACATCACAGCGATCACCGCCCTCGCCGCGGCAGCGGCCCTGGCCCTCTCCGGCTGCGCCGGTGGGGGATCAGGAGGCGCCGCCGGCGACGGCAAGGGCGAGGGCAAGGGCACGATCACGCTCGGCTACCTCCCCTCCTGGACCGACGGCCTCAGCACTGCCTTCCTGCTGAAGGACCAGCTCGAGAAGATCGGCTACACGGTCAAGACGAAGACGCTCACCGAGGCAGGGCCCCTTTACGCCGGTCTCGCCCAGGGCGACGTCGACATCTATCCGTCGGCATGGCCCGAGCTCACCCACAAGTCGTACATGGACAAGTACGGCAGCAAGATCGATGACCTCGGCGCCTACTATGCCAACGCGAAGCTGACGATCGCGGTGCCGGAGTACACCGACATCTCCTCGATCGCCGATCTCGCCGGCAACGCCGACCGGTTCGGCGGAAAGATCTACGGGATCGAGCCGGGTGCGGGCCTGACGAAGCAGACGAAGGAGTCGATGATGCCGGAGTACGGTCTTGACGGCGAGTACGAGCTCGCCACCTCCTCCACAGCCGCGATGCTCACCGAGCTGAAGAAGGCGACCGAGAAGAAGGAGGACATCGTGGTCACCCTGTGGCGACCCTTCTGGGCCAACGACGCCTTCCCGGTGAAGGACCTTGACGACCCGAAGGGCGCGATGGGCACGCCGGAGTCCCTGCATTTCCTCGGCACGAAGGGCTTCGCCGAGCGGTTCCCGGAGGCGGCGAAGCTCATCGCCGGGATCACGCTCGACGATGCGCAGTACGGCTCGCTGGAGGATCTCGTCGTCAACCAGTACGGAAAGGGCAAGGAAGTGGAGGCCGTCACGGAGTGGCTGAAGCAGAACCCGAACGCCTTCCCCACTCAGGTCTCCTGACGGCGACTCGTCACGGCCGGCCGCGGATCGTTCCCGCTTCGGCGGGGCCCGCGGCCGCCGCCGGCCGAGCCTTGCGGCCGGCCTCTCTCTTCCCCCCCCCGGGCCGAGCCGGCTTGCGATGGCCGATCCGGCTTGCGAGCGTGACGCCGCCGGAGGGTCGGGCTGTGGAGGAGAGAACCAGCGTCGGATCATTTCAAGAATGTCGGTCAGAATTGCGAGAAGAGGCCGCCAAAGTTGCTTTCCTCCGACAAACCTGCCGCGGTGCGGTGCGGTGCGGTGCGGTCGGCGCGTCGAAGGAATCGGGTGCCGGCTGGATCGGAGAACCCAGCCAGGAGACCGCGGGGTCAGACCTCGCCGATGGTGACCCACCGTCCCGTGCGCACGCGCAGGCCGAGCGTGGCGAGGCGTGCAAGGAGGTACACGCCGAAGAACGCGGCGGCGAGCCACACGAGGCCGGCCGTGCCGGTCACTCCCGTCGCGGCGATGACTCCGAGCGCGGGAAGGAAGGCGACGAGGTTCACGCCCCCGGCGATCGCGAGGTACCGGGCGTCGCCGGCTCCCATGAGAACGCCGTCGAGCACGAACACGACCCCGGCGACCGGCTGTGCGATCGCGAGCACGATGAGGGCGGGCCGGATCAGATCGGCGACCTGCGGATCACCGGTGAAAACGAGGCCGATCACACCGGAGAGACAGCCCACGAGGAGGCCGACGAGCACGCCGAACCAGGTGCCCCAGGCCACGGTCCGTCGCAGCACATAGCGTGCACCGGGCTCGTCTCCGGCGCCGAGGCTCTTGCCGATCAGCGCCTGTGCGGCGATCGCCAGCGCGTCCAGGGCGAAGGCGGCGGCGGAGAACACCGTGAACACCACCTGCCACCCGGCAAGCTCCTCGGTGCCGATCCCGGTCGCCACCGAAACGGTGGCCAGCAGGGCGACGCGCAGCGACACCGTGCGGAGGAAGAGCCACCCTCCCGCTCGTGCAGAGCCGCGGATGCCCGAGAGCTCCGCGCGGATCGAGGCATCGTGACGTCGGGCGAGCCGACCGACCACGACCGCATAGGCGCCGACCATCGCCCATTGCGCGAAGACCGTTCCGAGAGCGGAGCCGGCGATCCCCCAGCCGAAGCCGTAGATGAAGAGCGCGTTGAGCCCGGCGTTCGCCGCGAACCCGCAGCCGGCGATCCACAGCGGTGTGACCGTGTCCTGCATCCCGCGAAGGAGGCCGGTGGCGGCGAAGACGACGAGCATGGCCGGCAGACCCCACATCGAGATCGTGAGATAGGCGTCGGCCTGTTGCGACACCGCCTCGTCCGCGCCGAAGAGGCCCACGAGCCAGGACGACGACCAGGCGCCCGCCGCCGCCAGCACAGCGCCCAGCCCGAGGGCGAGCCACATCCCGTCGATGCCGACCGACACCGCGTCACCAGGGTTCCCCGCGCCGAAGCGGCGTGCCACGGCAGGCGTGGTGGAGTAGGCGAGGAAGATCATCAGGCCGACGAGGGTCTGCAGGATCGAGGACGCGATGCCCAGCCCCGCCAGCGGCACGGTCCCGAGGTGCCCGACGAGCGCGGCGTCGACGATGAGGAACGCGGGCTCGGCGATGAGCGCGCCGAGCGCGGGCACGGCAAGGCGCAGGATCTCGCGGTTGAGCGACGGGCGGGGCACGCCACGAGCCTAGGGCGTGCGGCGGATGCGAGGACGACGGCCGCGGAAGGACGGGCGGGTTCGCTCGGCCTGCGCGGACGGCGTCGGCATAGGGTGGACGCATGACCGACGCGCTGCCCTCGGGCCTTGCCATCGACGACTTCAGCCCCGAGATCCGTCCGCAGGACGATCTCTACCGTCATGTGAACCACTCTTTCCTGACGAACACGGAGATCCCGGACGACAAGGCGCGCTGGGGCGCCTTCCACCTTCTCGCCGAGCAGGCGGAGAAGGACGTCCGTGCCATCGTCGAGGAGGCCCAGAGCGCTCCCGAGGGCACGGAGGCGCGAAAGATCGGCGACCTCTACGCCAGCTTCATGGACACCGAACGGGTCGCGGCGCTCGGCGTCGAGCCGCTGGCGGCGCCGCTCGCGGCGGTCGACGCGATCTCCTCCCTCCCCGATTTCCTCGCCACGGTCGGCGCCTTCGATCGACAGGGCGTCGCGGCGCTCCTCGGCGTCTTCGTCGAACCGGACCCCGGCGACCCGGAGCGCTATGTCCCCTTCGTCGTGCAGGCGGGCCTCTCGCTTCCGGACGAGAGCTACTACCGGCTGGACGGCTTCGCCGACACCCGTGCGGCCTTCCGCGCGCATCTGGAGCGGATCCTCGACCTCGCCGGCGTCGCCGAGGCGTCCGCGACCGCGGACCGGGTCGTCGCCCTCGAGCACGAGATCGCCGCGCAGCACTGGGACAACGTCGAGAGCCGCGACGCGGTGAAGACCTACAACCTCCGCACCTGGGCCGAGCTCCAGGAGCTCGCGGGCCTTGACCTCTCGCCCTGGCGCGACGCGGTGGCGCCGACGAACCCGGACGCCTTCGCCGAGGTCGTCGTCTTCCAGCCGAGCTTCGTCCAGGGACTCGGCGCCCTCCTCGTCGAGGAACGGCTGGAGGACTGGAAGGCCTGGTTGCGTGCCAAGGTGGTGCACGGACTGGCGGCGTATCTCACCGACGCGATCGTCGAGGAGAACTTCTCCTTCTACGGCACCGAGCTCAGCGGCGTGCCGTCGCTCCGCGAGCGCTGGAAACGCGGCGTTTCGCTGGTCGAGGGGGCGCTCGGGGACGCGGTGGGCAAGGTCTACGTCGAGCGGCACTTCCCGCCGACGGCCAAGGCGGCGATGGACGAGCTGATCGAGAATCTGCTCGAGGCCTACCGGCAGAGCATCGCGACCCTGGAGTGGATGGGGCAGGAGACGCGGGAGCGCGCGCTCGCCAAGCTCGACACGTTCACGCCCAAGATCGGCCACCCCAAGACCTGGCGTGACTACTCCGCCGTCGCGATCGAGGCGGACGACCTCGTCGGCAACGTGAGCAGGGCGTCGGTCTTCGAGCATGACCGCACGATCGGCAAGGTCGGCAAGCCCATCGACCGCGACGAGTGGTTCATGCCGCCGCAGATGGTCAACGCCTACTACAACCCGCTCATGAACGAGATCGTGTTCCCCGCCGCGATCCTCCAGTACCCGTTCTTCGACGCCGGGCGCGACGCGGCGGCGAACTACGGCGGGATCGGGGGCGTGATCGGCCATGAGATCGGCCACGGCTTCGACGACCAGGGCAGCCGCTACGACGCTCAGGGCAAGCTGCAGGACTGGTGGACCGACGACGATCGTGCCGCCTTCGAGGAGCGCACGAAGAGCCTCATCGCACAGTACGATGCTCTGGTCCCGGAGGGGCTGAGCGCGGAACATCACGTCAACGGCGCCCTCACGATCGGTGAGAACATCGGCGACCTCGGGGGGCTCGGCATCGCCCTCAAGGCCTATGAGCTCTCGCTCGGAGGGGCCGAGGCGCCGGTGATCGACGGATACACGGGGGTGCAGCGCCTGCTGCTCTCCTGGGCGCAGGTCTGGCAGCAGAAGAGCCGTGACGCGGAGACGATCCGCCTGCTCACGATCGACCCGCACTCGCCGAACGAGTTCCGCTGCAACCAGATCGCCCGCAACGTGGACGCCTTCTACACGGCGTTCGACGTGACCGAGGGGGACCGGCTGTGGCTGGACCCGGAGCAGCGCGTCACGATCTGGTGAGGCCCCGGGAGGGAAGGGGCCCGCACTCAGACAGGTGTCGGGCACCGGGGTTACGATAGCCCTGGCGTCTCGACCGACGGGAGCCGCATCCGTTCGTGCGGCCCTGCCTGCGGGTACCCTCTCCCGTCCCCGAATCTCCGTGGAAGGAACGCCTGTGGGCACGTCCCGGCTCCCTGAACCGACCGATGGTCCGCCGCCGTCGACGGCTCTCCGCAGCGCCCAGCGCACGGGCCGCCGTCTCCCCCGTCGCGCGGCGATCGGCCGGCGCTCCTTCGACACGACGATGCGCGCGCTCGAGGCGCTGGCGGTCGCCGGTGCGCAGGTGGGCGTGCACGTGCAGGACCTGGACAGCGGAGAGCCGGTCCTCACCGGAGACGACCACGTCACGATGCCTGTCGGCGGTCTCGGCACCGTGCCGCTGCTCGTCGAGGTCGCTGCACGGTTCGAGTCGGGGGAGTTGAACCCGCTCGAGATCGTGGACAGGGCGGCGCTCGACGACCTGTCCACCGGGATCTGGCGCATGCTGCGCGCACCGGCGCTGCCGCTCGCCGACCTGGCGGTGCTCGCCGCCGCGGCAGGCGACCCGATCGCCGTCAACGCCCTCGTCCACCGGGTCGGCCTCGACGCCGTCCGCACGCGGATCGAGGAGCTCGGACTCCGTCGGCTCGCCCTCCTCGATCGCCACCGCGACCGCCGCGGCCCCGACGACGCCCCGCACCCGGCGGTGGGATCGGCAGGAGACCTCGCGCAGCTGTTCGCGGAGCTCGTGAACGCTCGTGCCGTGGACGCCGCGGTCAGCGCCCAGGTCTCCGAATGGCTCAGCCTCAACCAGGACCTCAGCCTCGTCGCGGCGGCGAGCGGGCTCGATCCGTTCGCCCACGACAACGATGCGCACGGCATCCTCTTCGTCAACAAGACCGGCCGGGAGCCGGGAGTGCGGGTGGAGGCGGGGGTGCTGGCCGGCCCGCGGGCGGGTGTCGCCTACGCGCTCATCGTCTGCTTCGACGACCTGTCGATCATGCACCGCCTGCGCGCCCACGACGCCTTCCGCGTCCTCGGCGTCGAGGTCATGGAGTACGCCTTCTAACGCCTCCCCGCCACTAGCGCACGCCCTTCATGAGGGCCAGCACGGGCTTCGCGGACACGAGGAGGCCCACCCCGACGACGATCGCGATGCCGCCCAGCACGGTGAAGTACGGCACCTCGTTGTCGGGGTCGTAGAACCGCACGACCGCGCCTGAGATCGCGGTGCCCAGGGCCACCGAGAGGAAGAAGAGCGCCACCATCTGCGTGCGGAAGGCGGCCGGGGCGAGCTTGGTGGTCACCGAGAGGCCCACGGGCGAGAGCAGCAGCTCGGCGATCGTGAAGAGCAGCAGGATGCCGACGATCGCGAGCAGCGGCGTCGATCCGGGTCCGCCGCCGGCGAAGGGGAGGAACAGGAGGAAGGCGCCGCCCATGATCATCGCCCCGAGGGCGAACTTCACCGGGGTGGACGGCTGCCGGTCGCCGAGCCTCGTCCAGATCACGGCGAAGACGCCGGAGAGGACGATGATGAAGACCGGGTTGATCGACTGCACCCACGAGACCGGCATCTCCCAGCCGAAGAGGTTCCGGTCCAGGCGCTTGTCCGAGTACACGGTGAGCACGGTGAACTGCTGCTGGTACAGCGACCAGAAGGCGACGCTGGTGACGAAGAGCGGGAGGAACCCCCACACCCGCGAGCGTTCGTCGCGGGTGACCCGGCGGCTCGACAGCACCACGGCGAAATAGGCGACTGCGGCGCCGAGCGTGGTGTAGATCACCACGTCCGACAGGTTGTCGGGACGGATCACGCCGGTGAGCACCAGCACGACGATGAGCAGGACGGCCGCGGCCGCGACGATGCCTACCAGCGGGTAGCGCCGGGCCGGGAGCGGGTTCGGCACCTGGCGGGCCTCGGCGGGGAGCCGGCGCCGGCCGAATGAGTACTGCACGAGGCCGAGTGTCATCCCGATCGCGGCGACGCCGAATCCGTAGTGGAACCCGAGCGTGGACTGGAGCAGGCCGGTCAGGATCGGCCCGAGGAACCCGCCGAGGTTGATCCCGAGGTAGAAGAGCGAGAAGCCCGCGTCGCGGCGGGTGTCGTCGGCGGTGTAGAGCGTGCCGACGACGGAGGTCGCGTTGGACTTGAGGCCGCCGGAGCCGAGGGCCACGAGGATCAGGCCCACGCCGACGCCGAGGGCTCCGGGGAGGACGGCGAGGGCGACGTGCCCGGCGACGATCACGATGGCGCTGCCGAAGAGCACACGCTCGGAGCCGAACAGGCGATCGGCGACCCACGCGCCGAGGATCGTGGAGAGATACACCGAGCCGCCGTAAGCGCCCACGATCCCGCCGGCGACAGCCTCGGGGAGGCCAAGGCCCCCCTGGGTGACGGAGTGGTACAGGTAGATGAGCAGGATGCCCTGCATGCCGTAGAAGCTGAAGCGCTCCCACATCTCCACGCCGAACACGTGCACCAGCGCCCAGGGCTGGCCGAAGAAGCGCCGCTCGGGCCGCGCGGGGGACTCGCGTGTCGTGGTCATCATCCGACCGTAACGTCCGTCGCGGTCGCACTCGCAATCGGGCGCGGAATCTCCCTGGGGGGCGCCGATAGGATTGGGATGCCCGGCGGGATCGATCGCCGTGCTTCCCCGCCGCATCCGACCATTGGAGCCGCCATGGCCGAACAGTCCCGTCTCGACAAGGTCATCAGCCTCGCCCGTCATCGCGGGTTCGTCTTCCAAGCGGGGGAGATCTACGGGGGTTCCCGCAGTGCCTGGGACTACGGCCCCCTCGGCACGGAGCTCAAGGAGAACATCCGCCGCCAGTGGTGGCAGACATTCGTGCGGGGCCGGGGCGACATGGTCGGCCTCGACTCGTCCGTCATCCTGCCCAAGCGGGTCTGGGAGGCATCGGGGCACGTCGCGACGTTCACCGACCCGCTGGTCGAGTGCCTGCAGTGCCACAAGCGGTTCCGTGCCGACAACCTCGTCGAGGACTTCGAGGCGCGCAAGGGGCGCAAGGCCGAGGGAGGTCTCGCCGAGGTCCCGTGCCCGAACTGCGGCACCAAGGGGCAGTACACCGAGCCCAAGGCGTTCTCCGGCCTGGTCAAGACGTATCTCGGCGTGGTCGACGACGAGTCCGGCCTGCACTACATGCGACCGGAGACCGCCCAGGGCATCTTCGTGAACTTCGCCAACGTGCTCACGGCGAGCCGCAAGAAGCCGCCGTTCGGCATCGGCCAGGTCGGCAAGGCCTTCCGCAACGAGATCACCCCGGGCAATTTCATCTTCCGCACCCGCGAGTTCGAGCAGATGGAGATCGAGTTCTTCACCCCGCCCGCCGAGGCGCAGGAGTGGTTCGAGCACTGGGTCGAGGCGTGCTGGGACTGGTTCATCGATCTGGGCATCGACCCGGAGAACATGAAGCGCATCGACGTGCCGGAGGAGGACCGTGCGCACTACTCCGCAGGAACGATCGACGTGGAGTACCGCTTCGGCTTCCCCGGCAAGGAGTGGGGCGAGCTCATGGGCGTCGCCAACCGTACCGACTACGACCTCAGCAGCCATTCCGAGGCGTCGGGCCAGAGCCTGTCGTACTTCGACCAGGCGTCGGGCGAGCGCTACGTCCCGTATGTGATCGAGCCGTCTTTCGGTCTCACCCGTGCGATGATGGCGTTCCTCATCGACGCCTACCGCGAGGAGGAGGTGCCCAACGCCAAGGGCGGCACCGACACTCGGACGGTGCTCAAGCTCGACCCCCGTCTGGCCCCCGTCAAGGTCGCCGTTCTCCCGCTCTCGCGCAACGAGAACCTCTCGCCCCTCGCCCGCGAGGTGGCGGACGAGCTGCGCGGGCGCTGGGTGATCGACTTCGACGATGCCGGCGCGATCGGACGCCGCTACCGACGGCAGGACGAGGTCGGCACGCCGTTCTGCGTCACGGTCGACTTCGACTCGCTCGAGGACCGCGCGGTCACCGTGCGCGACCGCGACAGCATGGCTCAGGAGCGGGTCCCGCTGGGCGAGCTCGGCGCTTACCTCGCGGAGCGCCTCCGCGGCGCCTGAGCCTCGGGTCGTCTCGGCCCGTCCGCCCGCCTCGCCGACTCCGAACCTCGGACCAACGCACGAATGTCGGATCGATCCGCGGATCCGGTCCGACATTCGTGCGGCTATCCGACATCTGCGGATGACGCCTCGGCCGGGTCGTCACACGGTGACATCGAAGGCGCCGAGCCCGCGGAGCATCGGTAGCCTGGTACCGTTCCCGCGCCCGAAGGAGACAGACATGGCCGAGGTCGAGAGCTTCACTCTGGATCACACCGCGGTCAAGGCTCCCTATGTCCGCTTGATCGGCGTCGAGACCGGCCCGCGGGGCGACGAGATCTCCAACTTCGACGTGCGCTTCGTGCAGCCCAACGAGGGCGAGATCCCCACCGCGGGGCTGCATACGATCGAGCACCTGCTGGCCGCGGTGCTGCGGGACCGCCTCGACGGCGTCATCGACATCTCGCCCTTCGGCTGCCGCACCGGCTTCCACCTCATCGCCTGGGGGCGCCCGGACGTCACGGATGTGGTGGTCGCGATCCGCGAGAGCCTGCGGTTCATCGCCGAGCAGGCGGAGTGGAGCGACGTGCCGGGCGTCTCGGCCGTCGAATGCGGCAACTACCGCGACCACAGCCTGCACAGTGCGCGCGAGTGGGCCGCGCACATCCTTGCGCAGGGCATCAGCCGCGACGCGTTCACCCGCGTCGTCGTCTGACCATCGCTGGCCTCTGCTCCTCTCGCCCGTCCTCGGGGTCCTCTCGGCGAACTCGTTGTCGCATTGGATAAGGTTCATTGTCGGATCCGACAGAGAAGGAGAGCAGATGGCGCCTGAGGCCGAGAGCAAGCGGCAGGACTACAACCCCGGACCGCGGGTGGGGATCACGTTCTCCACCTTCGACCTGCTGCACGCCGGGCACATCATGATGCTCGCCGAGGCGAAGCGCCAGTGCGACTACCTCATCTGCGGGCTGCAGATGGACCCGACGCTGGACCGCCCGGAGAAGAACGCGCCCACCCAGACCGTGGTCGAGCGTTACATCCAGCTCCGCGGCTGCGAGTACGTCGATGAGATCGTCCCGTACTCGACCGAGCAGGACCTGGAGGACATCCTGCGCTCCTTCAAGCTCGACGTGCGCATCGTCGGCGACGAGTACGCGGACCGCGACTTCACCGGCCGCGCGTACTGCGAGGAGAGCGGGATCGAGCTGTACTTCAACCGCCGCGACCACCGCTTCTCCAGCTCGGGGCTGCGCAAGATCGTCGCCGCCAAGGAAGCCGAGCGCACCGCGCGGGTGTAGCCCTCCACGTGCCCACGCCCGACCCGGGCACGCCTGCCATCGTCCCCGGGTCGGGCGTGGGCGGAGAACCGTCTCCGGCCTACCTCTGGGCGATGCATCGTGTGTCGCCGTCCGGGCGATGTGAGAGCTCTTTGTCGCACTTCACTCTCTGCTCCTCGGTGGATCCGGACGAGCGTAGGCGAACCGGCCCCAACCGTCGGTCAAACCGGACCGATCTGGCCTCCTGCCTGCGACAAACCAGGTCGTTTGCCGTCCCATGGATAAGCGACGAGGCGTGCTGTCGAGCCCATGCTCTGTGGCGCGGCGCCTCGTCCGAGGCTGATGCCCAGAGGGGTAGGAAATGGGAGGGGAGATCCTGTGACGAACACTGGACTGCCGGAAGAGACATCGAACGCGATTCCGCGGCGAACGATCGTGAAGGGTGCGGCGTGGTCCGTTCCGGTGCTTGCCGCGGCGGTGGCTGTTCCGGTTGCGGCAGCGTCGGGGACGTTGAAGGCGTCGTTGACGATCCCATCTGGTTGTGTGCAGCCGGGCGCCGCCCTGCCGGATGCGGTGGTGTCGGTGACGGATGACTCGGGTGTGGTGACGGATGCGACGGTGACGTTCACGTTCGCGAGCGCGGACGGTGGTGTGGTCACGGTCGGGGGGAGTCAGTATCCGACGCCGAACGCGACGTTGGTGCTTCCGCAGGGGCAGTACACGTTGTCGGGGGTGACGGCGACGACGAGTGGAACGGTGACGGTGACCGCGACGGCGTCGACGCCGGACGGACGTACCGCGACCGCCCTGACGCAGGCCTATGCCGTCTGCACGACCCAGCCGTCGGGCATCAACTGGGGACGCAACACGCGCGGCGAGCTCGGTCGCGACATCGTGAACCCGGGCGAGCCGGGGAACTGGGACCCGATGGTGGGGGCGAACCTCCCTGCCGGTGTCACCGTCGTCAGCGTGGGGCGCAGCAACACGGCGGCGTACATCATGGCCAGCGACGGGAACGTGTACTCCACGGGGTCCTCGGCGAACTATGCGCTGGGTCGTCCCGGCGGCACGAGCAACGTGCCCGCGGTGATCCCGGAGCTCTCCGGGCAGAACGTCATCGACGTCCAGTCCTGGGCCGGCGACGGGAGCTGGAACCTGTCGAGCCCCTCGCTCGCGCTGACCGCGGACGGCCGGGTGTACTCCTGGGGTCCCGCCGCCTACAACGGCCGCGGCGACGGGGTGAGCTCCACCACGCCGACCCTGATCCCGGGTCTCACCGACGTGAAGGAGATCGCGGTCACCGAGACCAACGGGTACGCTCTCAAGAACGACGGCACCGTGTGGGTCTGGGGGAACAACTCCTTCGGCCGCCTGGGTCAGAACTTCGGCTCGAACCAGGCCACGCCCGTCCAGCTCGTTGCGGCGGGCAACGACAACGTCGAGCTGACCTCCACGTTGCGCGCCGGCCTCGTCCGCAAGGCGAACGGCACCGTGGCCTCGTGGGGTTCGGGGACCAACGGCGTGCTCGGCACCGGGACGAGCAGCGACTCCTACTTCACCGTCATCCCGACGCTCAGTGGCGTGACCAACATCGAGGCGGGTCCGTGGGCGGTCTTCGCGATCCTTTCGGACACCACGGCGAAGAGCTGGGGCGACAACTGGAACGGAACGCTTTCGGCTGGTCTCGTCAACGGGAACAAGTACAACACGCCGCAGACGGTGGTCCGTCGCAACGACGCCCAGCGTCTCTACGACGGGACCGACACCCCGAGCGGCGGCTGGGTCACCATGACCGGCATCCAGCAGATCGCGCCGATCTTCTACACCACGCAGTTCGTCCTCTCGAACGACGAGGTGTGGACCTCCGGTGACGGCGACTACGGCCAGTGGGGCTGGAACCCTTCGGACAAGCCGTACTCGAACAACAAGGATCTGTACGGGGCTGGTTACAACCCGAACCTCTCGGGTCGAGGCATCGCGAACGGTGGGGCGATCTACGCGCTCACCGACAGCTACTACGCCACCACCGTCAACGACACCAAGGGGTCGCAGCACTACTGAGCACAGCGGAACTCGCGTGACTCAAGAGACCGCCCTGCCTCGCCTCCCGGCGAGACGGGGCGGTCTCGCGCCTTTCCTCTGGATCAGGCGCGTCCGTCTGACCGCTGGTTGCACATGGCGTAGCGGGTGAAGCGAGGCTTGCCGTTCGGGCCGTCCCGATCGCGGGCGACACCGGAGCTGCGTCCGCATGAAAGAAAGCTGTGTAAAGAAACGATGCCTGATGTCACGAGACGCTCGGCCCTCGCGCTCGCCTGGGCCACGCCTGTCGTCGCGACCGTGATCGCCGTGCCGTCGACCTCGGCCTCGCAAGGCTGCGAGATTCGGGTCGTCTCCGTTCCTTCTCCTCTTATCCCAGGCACCGAGCAGTCGCATGGCGAGATCGTCCTGCAGCCGACGACGTGCTCGACATCGCCGGGAGAGATCGTCACGGTCGACCTTCCGATCGGGTTCTACCATGCGGAGACTTTCGCGAGGACGATGACGACTCCCATCGGACCCGACGGGCTGGTCCGTCTCCCGATCGTCCTCACTCCTCTTGTCGGTCCGGGGACTCATCTCGCGGTCGCGAGCACGGCTTCCGCAACTGTGGCCGTCCCGCTCGTGGTGCAGACCCGTGCGGAGCCGATCCGTCTCATGCCCTTCGGGGACTCCATCACCGAAGGCGACGGATCCGGTCGACTCACCGCCAACGCGGGCTATCGCTATCAGTTCCAGCGCGCCATGCGCGATGCTCGAGTCGAGGTCGACATGGTCGGGAGCCTGCGGAACGGCAATGCGGCGATCGTCGATCCGGACCATGAAGGGCACCGCGGATGGACGAGCGGCCAGCTCCTCAGCCGATGCGACGCCTGGTTCGTGTCCGCGCGGCCAGAGACCGTGGTCATCCACGCCGGAACCAACGACGCCTTCTTCAATAATGACCCCGACGGGGCCGGTGGCCGGGTGATGAGCATCATCTCTCTCCTGCACGCACGTTTCCCCCACGCCGTCGTTCTCGTCGCGAAGATCATTCCCTCGCTCTCGGCGAATGTTCAGAGCCGAGTGGAACGCGTGAACAGGTCGATCGAGGCAGCCGTGCCCGCGAATGACGAGAGGATCAAGCTCGTCGACTGCTCCCATCTTCTTGCAGCGGAGCACTACGTGGATAACCTCCATCCGAACGACTCCGGCTATCTCGTCCTTGGAGAGACCCTCGCCAACGCTGTCCTGTCGATCAGCCCACGCGGGCGGATCTAGCCCCGGCGGAGGAGGCCACCCGTGAATCGGACTTGATCTCGGTTGAAACGGGTCGCATCGGCTCTGTGACGACAACAGAGCCGACCCCGTTACCGTCACATGGTTAGCAGCGAAGTGTCCTCCGCGGGAGGGCACGTCTCTTGGCGTCGCCCCCTGCGGCTGCCTCTCCGGTTCGCTGATCTTCTTTGGGGGTTGGGTTGAAGTTTCTGAGTAGGGTCGCGGCTGTGGCAGCCGTGGGCGTTCTCGCCGCGGCGGGTGCGTTGGTGCCTGTGGGTGTGGCGGTTGCTGCGGATGTGCGTGGGGTGTTCCTGTTGGCGGGGACGTGGGGTCAGGCGGAGAACATGACCCAGTTGGCGGACCGGCTGAAGGCTGAGGGTTACACGGTGAAGGTGATGGGGATTCCTGCGGCGGACGGGACGTTGGATCCGGGTGCGGATGGGTCTGGGGATCCTCGTTCGGGGACGGGGAGTATCGCGGCGTCGGCGGCGATCATCGCGGATCAGGTGCGGGCGTTCCGGGATGAGGTGGGTGCGGACAAGGTTGGTTTCGTTGGGTTCTCGCAGGGTGGTGCGATCGGTCGGTATGCGATTAAGTACAACGGGTTGGACAGTGTTGTCGACCAGTATGTGAGCCTTGCCGGGGTGCAGCAGGGGACGATGGGGGATGGGAAGAACCCGTTGTGCATTCTGACGCAGCAGGCGTGTCGGGATATGGCGTGGGGGTCGGGGTTCTTGAAGGCGTTGAATGCGGGGGATCCGGCGCCGGGGCCGGTGCGGTATACGGCGGTGGGCACGACGGGTGATGACACGATCACGCCCCCGCTGTTCTCCTCGGGCGTTGCGGAGGGTGGTTCGTATATTCCCGCGGCGGGTCAGGCGTTGGACGGGAGTTGGGTGACGCACCCGCAGCCGAACGTGACGAACCTGAACCTTCAGCAGGCGTGCAATGCTCCGGGGTTGACGGCGAATCATTGGGGTGCGCCGGTGGGGATGCCGGCGGATGTGTCGGTGTACACGATCGTGTCGTCCGCTCTTCGGGGTGAGGAGCCTGCCTGCGGCGCTTCCCGCTCGAACGCTGTCCTTCCGATGGGTGTTCCCCTCCCGGTGGTGAACGGGTCGTTTACAGACACGGGTGCCACTCCGGTGGGGCCGGCGGAGCGTCGGACGCTCGCCGCGGGTGAGACATGGCTGAACGGGTGGACAGCCATCGGCGCCGGCGCCGAGGTCTACGGGGAGGCGGACACGGGGCTGGGTGTCGGGGTGCGGTCGGTCGACTTGAATGGGGCTGCGGCGTTCGGGGGGATTCAGACGACGTTGGCGACCAGGCCCGGGGTTCCGGTGACGGTGCGTTTCCTCGCGTCGACGAACGTCGACACCCTGCGTGGCGCGAACGGGCAGGCCATCCGCGAGGCAGCGCTGTATGCGGACACCGGGGAGGGCACGGCCCACACCGAGTATGTCCTCCCGCTCACGGCGACGCAGACCCCGGGGGCGGGGCCGGACTGGCAGGCATACCTGTACACGTTCACGCCGACGTCGACCTCGACGACGGTCCGGTTCTTGTCGGACATGCCCGCCACGGCGGATGCGCTCACCCGGACCGGTGGGGTCCAGCCCGGGTGGGACCCGTTCGTCTACCCCGGGGCGATGATCACGGCTGCGGGTCCGCAGATCGCGAACATCGAGGCCGTGTCGATGGTGGAGACCACGGACGTGACCGTGCAGGTCACCGCGGGCACCGGTCTCCCGGTCGCGGAGGGCGAGCCGGTCACGTTGACGATCGCGGACGGGTCGGTGGCCCGGTTCGCGGACGGGTCGACCACGATCACCGTCCC
>NZ_JBNAFT010000009.1:0-24718 GCF_049800815.1 Microbacterium sp. S308A+
GAACGGGGACGTTATCGAGTCCATCCCCTTCATCCCCTCCGATGCCGTTGCGGTCGGGTACAACTACTACCTGA
Organism: Microbacterium sp. S308A+; assembly: GCF_049800815.1. Classification (NCBI taxonomy): domain Bacteria; kingdom Bacillati; phylum Actinomycetota; class Actinomycetes; order Micrococcales; family Microbacteriaceae; genus Microbacterium; species Microbacterium sp. S308A+. The sequence goes on from NZ_JBNAFT010000009.1 coordinate 75, forward strand.
CACCGAGCGGCGACCTCTACAATGCGAACAAAACCACTGGACCTGTCGCCTCGGGAGTAACATCCCTCAGCAGTACCTCCCGTGCTGGAAGCGATTACGGTAGCGCTATGATTAATGGCGTCGCTTCCCGAATCCTGAACGGGGACGTTATCGAGTCCTTCCCCTTCATCCCCTCCGATGCCGTTGCGGTCGGGTACAACTACTACCTGACACCGAGCGGCGACCTCTACAGCACTCACGATACTTCAGGACCATTTGCAACCGGGGTTACATCTTTTAAGCCAGGCGTTTCCAGTAGTGGCAACGATTTCGGTAGTGCAATGATCAACGGGGTAGCTACTCGTATATTCAATGCAACTCTGACGGACACATTCGACTACATTCCTTCGGATGCAGCGGTGGTCGGACACAACTGTTACTACGCGCCCAATGGAGACTTGTACACAACCCATAAGACATCTGGTCCAGTTGCAACAGGGCTGACGTCTCTTAGCTGTTCCTCGTCTGGTGGAACTGACTATGTAAGTGCAGTAATTAGCTCCTGCTGAAAGAAGCTGTTTGATCCGTTAATGGATGAATAAGTTTGAGCGGCTGCGGGCAATTCCCGCAGCCGCTCAAATATTATAGGTGTGATTTTCAGGTGGGTTGTGGTGTATGCCGATGGGTAGGGCGTTGAGCTGCAAGAGATGGGCGTAGGCCAGCTCTTGCAGCTCGCCTTTGGTAACGTGATAGCCCTCATGGTGGGCATAGATGTGATGCCACCCATGACCGGTCTTGTTCGCGGTGCTGTGGTAGCCGCACTGGAGCTCGATGGTCTTCGCGCCCGATGCTCCCCAGTACGTGTAGGACGCGAGGGGAAAGTTCAGACCTGTATTTCGATATTAGCTGGCAGAGGCGACCATAAGGGAAGCAGTAGCCACAGCGTGATCGCACCCGTGAGCAGGTCTGGGGTGTCCCTACCGTTCGGGGCCTCGTGGACGCGGCGCTCGGGTCTGTGGCGTTCGAGGGGTCGTGATGCGCTCGATGTCTCGCTGTGCTCGTTGCGCCTTCCGTTGTGCGTAGCGGGCGTCCTTCGCTGCTTCTTGCTGTGGGGAGCCCGGTGTGGGCCTAGCCGGCGCTACTGGCGGCGGGTCCTGCTGGAGGTGGTCGTGTCGCTTGTGGAGCTCCGCGGCGCGGCGACGTGCCGCGTCCAGCTGGGGATCCTGCCCGGGCGCGGTTGCCTGACGACGCCAGGCGGTGCGGACCTCGGCGGGTGGCTCGGGGCTCGGTTCGTGACCGTGGGTGGCCACGAACCGATCCCGAGATTCTGCGTGTGCTTCCTCGGCGGCCCGCCGGCGGAAGACGGACGCACTTCCCGCCTCGGTCGCGGCCTGGTCGACGACGGCGTAGTCCGCCTTCCAGGCTATGGTGCGGCGGTCGTCGACGGTGTCCGCGAGGGTGTTCTCGATGCGGAGCGCTTCGGCGGTGGCCGCCGTGGCGTCGGCGCGTAGACGGTCTAGCTGCCCGGCAACGTTGTTGACGCTGTCGCCGGGGTGCCGTTCCTGCCAGCTGGCGACGGCGGCTTCCCAGTCACGGGTGCGCCCTGCGAACTGTCGCTCCTCGGCGGCGATCCGCTCGGCCCGCAGTGCCGGGTCGATGTTGTCGACGGCTGGGGGAAGAACGATGCCGTCGAGGTCTCGGCGGACCCCTTCGCGGGCTGCTTCAACACCCCGGTCCCCTGCTTCCCGTCCGAGAGCATCGCGGAACATCGCTCGGGCTTCGTCGACGTCGCCGGCGACCAGGTGGACAGCGTTGTGTTCTCGGCCGCGGGTGGCGGAGACGTACACAGCTTGAGCGCTGGAGGAGTCAGTGACCACGCCGTGCCCGAAGTCGACCGTGGCCCCCTGCACGCCATACTCCGTCGCGGCGTAGGCCAGGTGCGTGTCCTTCTCGACGTACTCCCGTGGTAGACGGGCTCGGCGGGCGCCGTCGACGACGTCGACCGACCCGTCACGGCGGACACGCTGCACCGTCCATGTGTCGCGGTTCGCGACCCGCAACTCCTTGTTGTTGTTGCGGGTCATGATCCGGTCGCCGACGCGGATGCTGAGCCCGTCAGCGCCGGCGACGTCGACCGCCGGTTTCCGGGTGTGTCCAGCGCGGGCGCGGGCGTCCTGGACGAGGGCGTTAAGTTGAGCGGCTGCGTCGTTGGACGCGACGGCGACGGCAACGGTCGCTCCTGCTTCAGCCTTCGCGACGACGTCAGCCGCGATAGTCCCCCAAGCGCTTGCGTCGGAGTCGTGGATCACGATGTTCCCCCTCCGGTGGAGTTCATCGAACAGGGCGCCGGGCTCTGTGCGGTTGCGCATCGCGATCGTGAGTTCGGCGTATCCCTCTTCTCGGAACCGGTGCACCTCGTTGAGGTCGAGTGGGCGCGGGGATGCGGCGACGGCGATGTCGAGCACTCCCCCACGCCCGACTGCCGGCAGCTGTGCTCGGTCGCCGATGAAGCCGAGGCTGGCGCCGGTCTCGTCGCTGATCGTGATGAGAGCGTGTGCGAGGTCCTGATCGAGCATGCCTGCCTCGTCGACAACGATCCGTGTCACAGCGCTGACGGCCGCGCCCGCTGACGGCCCCCGATAGATGCCTCCTGTGACCGGCTCCGTGTCCCCGAGGGCGAGTCGGGTCCAGCGGCCGTCATCGGTCCAGCGGAATCCGTACTCGTGGGCTAGCTTGTGTGCGGAGCTTGCCCGGGTGCCGAGCGCGCTCGATGCTTCCTGCGCGGCACGGAGGGTCGGCGCGACGACGACAAGGGACCGCCCGTCGGCTGCGGCAATATCGCGCGCGGCGGCGAGCATCGTTGTCTTCCCCGACCCGGCTGCCCCTTCGACGACGATCAGAGGCGCCCCCGAGCCTAGGGCCGCGGCGGCCGCGGACTGTGCCGCCGACAGCCCCCCGATCTGCACACTGCTGAGGGCGAGGCCGGACTGCATTCCGCGGGCGTCCAGGGCCTCGAGGATCTCGCGCTCCACGCGCAAGACGCGGTCGCTGGTCAGGTTGCGGACCCACGTCGGGATCTCCCCGTTGACGTTCGTCTCCAAGACCGGAAGGTGCGCGGCGATGTCGGCTGCGACGTCCTGCACGAAGGCGTCGATCGCGTCTGGTGTCGCTGTCACGTCGTGTCGCCCGACCGCTTCTCCCACCCGGCCCGACAAGTCAGCGATCGACCAGGCGGAGCCCCGGTTCTCTACCGCGGCGATCGCGTCCGCGCGGAGCATGTTCCGGTCGAGGTCGTGCAGCTGCACCGCGGCACGTTCAGACGTAGTCCCGAAGTCGTCAACTTGCAGGCCGGACGCACGTAGCTCGTCGATCCATTTGTCCTCGGGGCGCTCGCTCGACTTCCGCTTGCGGGGACGCTCGTGCGACCACGCCTGCTGATCCCACTCCCGGCGAATCGTCTTGTCCGGCTCCTGCCCCGGGTGATCCTTCCTCCACTCGGCCTCGAATCGAAGTACGTTCCGGTCAATCTGCTGGGCACGCTTCGACATCACCTGCGCGTGCTGTTCGAGGTTCACGACCTTCCCCGTTGCCGCGTCAAACGTGAAGCCCGCGGCGGCCAGGGCGCGGCGCAGTCCGGCATGAGAGTTGATCGCGGCCTCCCCCACGCCCCGCAACGCTCCCTGCTGTCGCAATGTCGCCGCGGTGTGCATCCCTCGCCACGATCCTTCCGCGTACACGCGGGTGCTCCATTGCACGTGGACGTGACGATGGGGATCACCTGCGCGTGAGGACCGATGCACGACAGAAACTGACTCCAGGCGTTCGACGGGCACAAACCGTTGCGCGCCGCGTGGTCCTACTCTCGTGACCGAGTTGGTGGCCATGTACGTGTTCATCGCCTGCGCGGCCGCTGCCTCTGCCGCGTCGAGCGCTGCCGACACATCCGGGTTCAACGCTGCCGCGACGGACAACGACTTATCGACGTTGACCGTCATCTCGACGAATCGTGGCGATGAGGGCGTGATGCGCAGCTCCCCATCGACCCGCGCCCGCACTTCCTCCCGAGGTACACCCCGCTCAACACCTGTGCGTGGGTCTTTCCAGTCCACCCACGCCTGGTAGCTCTCCCCGTCGAGGTTCGCCTCGTCGAGCGCTACTCCCTGAGCGTCCAGTGCGCTCCACGCCGCGACCGCTCCCCCGCCTTCGAGGTAGTACTCATCGGCGTGCGAGTGATCCGATTCGAGGTAGGCGCGCGCAGCAGCACCCGCCCCTCGGAAGAACACCACTCCACCCCGCATACCGGACAGCGTACTATGGGCAAAGCCCGTAGCATACGTGCATCCGATGAGAAGTGAAGCAGAGTAGCGGACGTTAGGTCTTGTTATGTGTGTTGCTTTTGTTGCTGAGACGATCTCCGTAGAGTTGCTGTATGACGATGGATATTCGACAGGCAGTGCTCGCAGAGGTTGAAGAGAAGATTGCCTCGGGTGAAGCTCTCCGCGATGCGATCCGCGATCAGGAGCACGCGCAGGAAGCTCTCGCTCGTGCGGCGGGGCGCGTCAGCGAGGCGCGGAAGATGGCGATGAAGAGTGGCTGGAGTGAGGCGGAGCTTAAGCGGCTGAACCTCGTACCGGGCACACGCGCTACGCGCTCACGCTCGTCGCGGAAGAGCCGCCCGACGTCGCAGGAGAGTCACGAGCAGTCGGAGTAGAGGAACGGGTTCGGGGGCAAGAAAGATGAACACATCTCGCAGAGTGATGACCGGAGTGTCCGTTGTTGCAGCGCTCGTGTTGAGCGGTTGCGCGGCGTCTCCCAGTGCGCCGGGTTCCGCGCCCGTGGAGTCTTCGGCTGCTTCGGAGCCGTTGCCTGCGGCGAGTCGATCGACGCCGCCGGAGGAGGCGAAGAGCGGTGCAGAGTCGGTCGCGGTCGCGGCTTTGACTGCGTTCGTCGATCACAAGCGTCCGCAAGAGCAGTGGTGGGCGGACTTCTCCCAGTACCTCTCCCCCGAGGCCCTGTACGTCTGGGAAGGCGTGCGCGCGGACAGGGTCATGGCGTCGACGATCACCGGCGACCCCGTGACGACCGTTGTTGACGGGACGTTCGCGACGGTCCTCCTCCAGACCGACGCAGGAGGGTACCGACTCGACATGACGCGGCGGGTATCCCCGGAGTCCACCGGGGGCGTCTGGCTAGTGTTCGAGATGACGCCACCAGGGCAGAACTGATGAGGTGGCTCCTCGGCATCGGGATCGCGCTCCTTGCTGTCCCGGCCGCGATCTTCGGGCTCGTGATCTTGCTCGCAACGGGCGCGTCGAACATGTGCCTTCCCGGAACCGGCACGGTCGGCGGATCTGGCTCGTCGGGACTACCAAGCGACGTCAGCGGGTACAAGGGCGAGCAGCTGAACAACGCCGCGGTCATCATCGACACGATCGCGAAGCGTGGCCTGTCCACACAAGCTCAAGTGATCGCCGTGACGGCCGCGATCGGTGAGTCCTCGCTGATCAACGTCGACTACGGCGACGACCTGAACGGGGTCACCAACCCCGATGGGTCCCTCACGTGCAGCCTCGGTCTCTTCCAGCAGCAGTGGTGCCTCCCGGGTAGCCCCTGGGGCACCCGGGAGGAGGTCATGGATCCCGTGCATGCGACGAACGCCTTCGTCGACGGGCTCCTCCAGGTCAAGGGGTGGGAAATTCTTCCCGTGTCCCTCGCGATCAACCGCGTCCAGGGCAACAGCGACCCCATGCACTACGCGAAGTTCGAGGAAGCCGGGAAGGCGATCGTCGGCGCGCTGACCGGCAAGGAAATCGCCGGCGGCGAGACGACCCAATGCAAGGCCGGCGGGTCCGGGAACTACCCTCCCCCGAACGGTCAACCGCCCGGACCATGGGGAGGCCATAAGAACGGGTACATCCCCGCCGAGGCCCTGACCTCGATCCCCTGGCAGTCGAACCTTGCACTACGGGGCGACGCGACGGCGGCGTTGATCGCGATGAACGCCGAGTTCCGTTCCACGTTCGGCTACGACATCCCGATCAATGACGGCTACCGCGACTACGCCCAGCAGGTCCAGGACAAGGAGACCTACGGCGACGGGGCCGCGACCCCGGGGACCTCGAACCACGGATGGGCGATGGCCGTCGACATCGGCGACACCTCCCACTACGTGATCAACTACAGCCACCCGATCTACACCTGGCTCGTCGCAAACGCCGGCAAATACGGATGGGTCCACCCACCCTGGGCGCGCCCCGACGGCACCGGCCCCCACGAGGCATGGCACTGGGAATACTGGGGCACTACCCCACAGGTATAGGCCCCAAGGGGACCAGGCCTGTGGATAACCTGCTCCCTGTCGCACCCCAAGCCTGTGGATCAACCGGACGCCGATAGCGTTGACCCCATGCCCTTCAACGCCGGTGACCGAGTCTTCATCGACGAGTCCAAAGCACGCGGCTACTACGTCGTAGCGACCGCCGCCGCCACCGGATCCATCCCTGCCCTGGAGAAGAACCTCCGCGAGCTCACTCTGTCACTCTGATTTGGCCCAGGGGTGAAGCGCCCCGGGCCAAATCAAGCCGACACCCCTGGGCCACTTCGAGTTGACATAGCCAGCTCCGTATGGCTCCGTATGGCTCCGATCACCAGAGCATCGTGGCTCCCTCGCCGGCGCCGGAGAGCGCATGCGCGATCTGCTCGGGGTCCCATCCGTGGTCTCGGACGACGTCGCGGAGGGCTCGTGAGCGGCGGGCTCGCTCGGCTCGCGGCAAGGTGGCGAACCGCTCGACCGTGAATCTGTTGGCTTGGCGGCCGCGACGGACCGCGTCGTCCTGGTTGTCTCGCGCGGTGCCTGGACGAAGGTGAGACATCGCCTCGTCGACGTCGACGTGCACGCACAACGGCACATCACACCGATGCAGCAGCATGACCTCCCTCGGGAGGTCGACACCGGTGAGTAGACGCCAGGCGAACCGTTGCGGCCGCATCGTGCGCTGCCCTCCCCCGCCCGTCGACGTCCAGAACCGCCCGTACCCGTCATCGCCGACCGCGCCGGCCCAGAACCAGCAATCAGAAGGCGCCGGCCCCTTCACGACATAGGACCAGAACCGCGACTCGTCGGTCATCGTTCGAGTCCGCGTGGGCCGGCGGAAGGACGGCCTGGGTCTCTGCTGCCTCGGTAGCGGTCTCCCCCACGCAGTTCTCGGCGGACTCCTGGGTCTGGACGCTCCGGCCGTGTGGATGCCGTCTTCGCTGGGCGTTCGACAGCGATCTGCCGGAAGAGGGGGATCACGGATTCAGGCATCACCTTGTAGGCGCCGATGTCGGGGCGGCTGAACTCGGCTGCACGGTTCCAGTCATCCTTCCCGATCCGGTTATACGCGAGCGTGAATCGGGATTGCTCAGCAACGTGTTCCAGGAACAGCTTGGTGGTTCGGCCGTTGCCCTCACGGAAGGGATGGGCTTGGTTGACGTGTGCGTACACGTCGGCGATCGCGTCGCCGAAGTCGTTGCGATCGAGATCGGCCCAGTCGGTAGCACGCACGATCCGGCCCGCATCGCCCAGGTAGCGATCGATCTCGCCGGTGGGGACGTCGGCGAAGGAGCGGAAGGCGCCGGGCTTCACCATGTTGACGGTGCGGTACTCCCCCGCCCAGTCATAGACGTCCTGGAAGAGATGACGGTGGATACCTCGGACATGCTCGGCGTCGTAGCTTCGAGGGACCGAGGCGACGTCGGTACGCAACTCGGTTTCACGGAGCGACGCGCGGCTGTATTCCTTCGCGTTGAGGACTTCCGGGTCACGCTCTCCGAACCGGTTCCGTAGTGTGCCGGAGCCTGTGGCTGGATCGTACGTCTCCGGGTAGAAGTAAGACTCCCAGGAGTCATACGACGGCATCAGCTGGCGATCGCCTGCACCCGCCGACGGCGCTCGGCTGCCGTGTCCGCCCGGCGCAGATACTCGTCACGGTCGATCGCCCCGCGGATGTGATCAGTCAGGTTCTCCACGTCTTCACGATTCGGAGCCCAGCCTTCGTGCCAGGAGGACGCGAGGGTCTGCAAGACCGCCACGTGCTGCGTGGCGGTCAGCTGCGCGAACAGTTCAGGCCAACGCTCGTCGACGTCGAACTTCTCCATGGTGAACCTCCGGTCCTCTTCCAAGGTACGCCGCCTCGGCACGGTCTGCACTCCCCGTCTGATTGACACGTGCGCGTCAATCTCCCCACATGGCTGCGATGGCTTCCTCGACGATCGCTCGTCGGCTCTTCCCCGTGCGGTCTTTCGTCCGCGCGACCAGGGCCTCGATGTCGGTCGACCAGCTGATGCCGCTCTGTACGGTTGCTTGCTTTGTCGGCGCCAATCCGCTGGGAGTGTTCCTCGGCGCCACGTCGGCCGCTGGTGCGGTGGCGGCGGGTGCCTCGCGCTGCGTTGTCGACGGGGCGACCGCCGGCGTCGTTGTCGAGGGTCGGAAGTCGATGGGGTCGACACCGGCGTCTGCCGGTGGCCGGGGCTTCGTTCGTGCTGGTCGGTCTTGCATGCTCATCGGGTCACCTTTCCCACGATTGCGGCGTATGCGTCTCGCACCGCCTGGCCTTTTCGATAGCCGCCGTACCACTCCCCCGCGAGCCTCACCTCGGGCACGATCGGCAGGAACGGGACGACGGGCTCGATGATCGGCGTGAGTGCCCGGATCTGCTCGATGGCGTCGGTCTCGCTGTAGCTCAGGAACCCGTAAGCGTCACGAGTGACCGCCACGCCTACCTCCTCGATCCCTGTAGACGCCCCCAGGGCGCCCATATGCCGCTTGTAGGCCTCGACGGTGCGCTGTGCGCCCGTGACCCCGTCCACCCCGGAATCGTTCGCCGTGGCGGCGTACAACACCGATTCGGAGGCGTGCAGCGCCGAGAGCGTGAGCGGCCCTCCCTGACGGTTGGCGCAGTCGATCACGACGAGGTCGGCGTCCAACCCTGCCAAGGCTTGCTTCAGACGGAGCTCTGCATAGTCGTCGCGGTCGCTCTCTCGATTACTGAGGTCACGAGCCGCCGGGATCACTCGAAGGTTCGCGTGCCATTTGCTCGGCACGGCCAGGTCCTGCGCCCACCCCGTGGCGTCATCCTTCTCCCCCAGGATCGCGCCGACGTGCTGCCATGGCTCGGCGGGCTCGATGCGGGTCCATTTCGTTGTCGCGGCTCGTGGATCGAGGTCGATCAGCACGACACGGCGCGACGCAACCGGCGCGATCGCATCGATGCCTTTACTTGGGTCTGCCGCCCTGCCCTCGTGACCTTCGGCCGCGATCATCGCCACGCTGACGGCGGTAGTCGTCTTCTTGACTCCGCCCGCCTCGCTGTAAACCATGAGCGTCTGCATAGTTCCATCCTATCTATCTAACTACCTGTATAGCTATATATCTAGATAACTAGTTCTCTACCTTCCTAGCTAGGTATCTAGCCTTGCGGAAGAATACCTAGCTACCTAGATTTGTCTCTATCTAGGTAGCTAGGTAGAGACAGGGATTGTGGTCGCCCTGCCGTTGCCGAGATGGGTGTTACTCGGTCGGGTTCCCTCGGGGGTCGGATGTGGGCTGGGCGAGTTGGTAGACGCGCTGGCGGCTGATGCCGAGGAGGCGGCTGACATCGGGGGCGCTGTAGCGCTGTTCGCGGAGGGTGCGGACAACGGCACGGCGACGTTCGGCTGCTCGGGTCTGTGCGTTGCGGGCTTCTTCCTCGTCGCGCTCGGCGGCGTCCCACTCTGCGAGGGCGTCAGCGGGACCGTGAACGGCGACGTTCAGGGCGATGGTGCCGGGGGAGGCGTTGAGCCATGCGGAGGCAATACTGTGGGCTTCTTCCTCTACCTCGACGAGGTTCCGGGCCTGCCCGCCGGTCCCGAGGTCGAGGATCTCGAACGCCCACCAGGTTCCCTCGCGCTTGACCGTGACATCAAAGGTGCGTGTGGTCATGGTCGACCCTTCCTGGCTTTCGTTCGCCCGCCAGTGTTGCGATGCGGTCGATGTGGTCGGGGCGGAAGCCTGCCCAGTGGTCTTGGTCGTCGACGACAACGACGGGCGCTTGAGCGTATCCGAGGTCTTCGGTGACGTAGGCGAACGCTCCGTCATCTTCGGTCAGGTCGATCTTGTCGTAGTCGATGCCCTTCGCGTCGAGCGCCCTGTAGGTCATCGTGCACTGAACACAGTTTGGCTTGCCATAGACCGTGATCCCGACCACCTTCTCCGCCCTGTTCATACAAAGATTCTATCCTGGGCTTTACATCATTGTCAAGGGTGGGATAGTCATTCTTGGAGTGGTTCTTCTGGGGACGTGCGGGCCGGGGCTGCTGGGTGTTCGGGAGGGCTGGGAATCCCCGTGGCTCAGAGTGACGTCCTCTGGTAGTTGTTCGCATGCTGTCGGGGTGCGGTAGGAGGCTCGGGGCGGTCGGTACCTGAGCGGCTGGGATCGGCCGGGGCTACAGAACGAATCTCCTGTGGAATACCCCCCCTTGTCATCAGCCTAGATACCGGCGCCGGCTGGGTGGTGACGGTCGGGGCCGTCCCCACTGTGTGCAGGCAGCCGGCGGAAGCTGGCTGTGCACATTGGGGGCGGGCCTACGCCGATACTGACCTAGAAGGGCAGCGATCCGTCGTATTCGGAGGCCGGCGGCGTAGAGCGGATGTGCGGCGGGCAGTCCGGGCACGGGCGAGTCACGGTGTAGCCGGTGTCGGCGATGTTGTTGATCCATCCGTGGCCGTCGCAGTCTGAGCCGCCACAGGGCTGTGGCCGCGTAGCGGCGTTGAGCGTGTGCGTTCCGTTGTTGTGGTCGCCGCCGGTCAGGGTGACGTGAACGGTCGGGGAGTGCACGATGCCGGCTAGCAGTGTTTTCAGTAGCCCGAACGGGGACCGGGCTCGTTCCCAACGGCTTACCCCGATCTGGGCGGCTTCGGCCAGGAGCGCGGCCGCGAGGCCGTGTCCGTGCCAGCCGCCGGTTTCGTAGGGTGCCAGTTGTGCGGCGATCTGGCCGGGCCGGATCCCCTCGAAGAGGATCGAGAACGTCGATTGTGTGAGCAGGTCGACGGCGAGACCCCCACCGGGCCGTCGTCGACGGCGAGATCTGCCCGTCCCCATCGATTCTTTAGCCTCTGCCGCGTTAGCGGCGGCCAAAGGGAGGATCTTGAGAAGGTAACGGATAGGGGAGAAGCGAGACCCTACGGGTAGGTGGACGAAACTCTCGGTGTGGGGAAGAACCTGGGCGAACCTGCCGGCTCGGGGAACGGCCACGCGGGCGCGGTGACGGGCGGTGATGACGGCCACGGCGTAGACGCTAGGGATGCCTCGCTGCTTGTGTCCGGGGTGTTCTGTGATGAGGCGGCGGCGTTCGTCGCCGCTGAGTTCGCGGCCGCGGTAGAGCTCGACGAGGATCCCGAGGCGGACGCTGATCGAGCGTGCTCGCTGGACGGCCTTCTCCTGGCGTCCCACACGCGCCGCAGCAACAACCTTGCTCGTGCGCATCTCACGGCCGTTGCTGTCGGCGTCCAGGACATCGTTGACGGCGATCGCGTACCAGGTGTCCACGGCGATGCCCTCGGCGCGGCACAGGCGCGCCACGTAAGGCTGACGGGACAGAGCGTGGATGATCCGCAACATGGCCTTGCGGCCGGGGGAGACGGGCACGGCCCGGTTCAGAGCGGCCGGCATAGCCGGCGCGCCGATCCCGTTCGCCCGCTCCGGGGCACTCGTCGCGCGTCTGAGCGCTGCAAGCGAGGTCTCCGTGTGTGCGCGAGCCCGAGGACGCCGCTCATAGGCGTCCTGCGCCCATGCCGCCGGCCCGCGGCCCGCCACGGACCGCGACACGCCGTCACTGCTACTGCTAGCGCTTGAAATCTGGGCAGCACGAGCTACCATGAAGGTACTTCCTATCTAGTAGGTCAGAAGGTGCTACAAGGCCCCGGGTCCTTCCCGGTGGCTTGAAATCGAAGCTCCGGTCCTAGACCGGCTCTTCACTTCTCGATCCGTCCGTGTCGCCAAACTCAGCGGATCGAAAAACTTGGGAGAAACCCGCCGCACTGCGGCGGGTTCTTTCGTTAAGCGTCTACATCCAGCGTCTCCTTCTGAGGGCGCGGCGGGTGGACGACGGGGAGTGTCCCCAGCTCGTCCAGCAGGTCTTTGAAGTACCGGTCGAGGTAGTAGCTCGTGCTCGTCCCCGAGGCTTTCGCTGCGGCGTGGATCGCCTCTCGAACTTCAGGGGAGACACGGCCCTGTAGCAGCACGGCAGCCGCGTTGGCGGGCCGACGCTGTGCACCACGTGTCGGACTCATAGGCCCATCATGTAGCAGTGAATGCATTCGGTGGGGCGACACGCCGAACTGTCTTCGGTCGGGTTTTCTTCGTGTCAGGAGAGGCCTCTATGCCCCACTCAACGCTCGCTGATCCCCTGGATGCGCAGAGCGACGCCTAGTTCTCTGTAAGCATCAGCCAGTTTTGACGTCACAACGCTGTATCGAGCACGTTGCCCGCTGCGCTCACTGAACGGGAGAGTGGCGGGCGGATCCGACTCAACGAGTCCTGCCGAGAGTAGCTGTCCGAGGTGCTTACGCACCGTGTTGACGGACAAGGATGTGAGGTCCGCGACCTCGCCGGGGGTTGATCGGGGATGGTCTGCGAGGACGCTGAGCACCGCGATACGGGCGGCGTTGCCTCCGAGCGCGCTAATGGCAGCCTCCAGCCGTGCTGGAAGCTGCGTCGCGGCGTACTTGGCCATAGACGGTCATTGTCTCAAACCTCCGAGAGAGTCACAGTAGCTAATACTTGTTAGGTTAGCTATGGTAGAACCATGCTAATACATGACGTATCGGCTTGGAAGTGACGTGACCCTGTGGGGCGAGTCGGTTGATCCGACTAGCACCCCTCTTACCCCTGTCCCCCCTTTGGGGGACAGGGCACGGAATGTCCACGAAATCGCGCAAGATTGTCCAGGTGAAGAACCCGGGAGAGGGGATGTGGGGATGCAGGCGCACAAGATCGAGGTCGATGCTGCTGGTGTGGCGCTGGTCGACGGGGTGTCGACGGATTTCGCGGCGGCGGTGCAGAAGTTCGCGGCGGAGGCGGCTGCGCAGGGGGGTCCGGTGCTCGTGGAGAGCACGGATCTTGAGTCGGGCGTTTCGTGGTTCATGGTCGACGCGGCAGGGCGGATGACGGCTGTCGAGCAGTCGGCGCCGACTGCTGTCGCGGGAACGATCCCTGATCAGGCGGTGGCCTCGCCTTCCCCGGCGCCGGTTGTTACGACTGGTGACGCCCTCTTGGCGGGGCCGGCGTTGTCGCCGGTGGCGAATGCTCCGGTGCCGCAGTTGCGGCGGAATCGGCCAACGGCGGCTGACTTCGCGGCGTCTCAGCCGGAGCCGGTTGCTCGGCCGGCTGAGGAGGGTCTGCGTGGGGGAGTGAACCGGCTCTCGGGTGGGGCGTTGCGGTTGCAGCCTGGCCGTGGGGAGATCGCGCGCCGTGAGGCACGTGCGAGTGTTCATCGTGGGCTGGCTGGTTCGCGGACGATGACCGTGATGAACCTTAAGGGCGGGGCGGGGAAGACGTCGGCGACGTATCTGATCGCGGCGACCCTCGGGCGGGTCCGTGGCGGGAACATCCTGGCGTGGGACAACAACGAGAACAAGGGCACGCTCGCGGACCGAAGCGCCCGCGCGGGTCACGACCACACGGCAGTCGACGTTCTTGAGCATCTGGATCGGTTTCGGAATCCCGCGACAGCTGATGAGCTATCGAACTTCGTGCGCCGGCAGGGGGATTCGAAGTTCGACGTCCTCGCCTCGCAGAACGTGGGCAGTGATCGGGAGGTGATCGACGGGGAGGCGTTCGCGGAGCTCCACGCGATGCTGCGTTCCCGGTACCACCTCCTTGTCGTCGATACCGGGAATGCATCGACGGCGGGGACGTGGCAGGCGGCCGCGGAACTCGGGGACACGATCGTGCTCACGGCGATGAACAAGGAGGATTCCTTGAAGACGGCCATGGCGACGATCGATGTGCTCGTGCAGGCCGGGTATGCGCAGAAGCTCGCGAGATCGGTTCTTCTGCTCACGCAGCCGGCGGTCGCGACGCAGGGCCGACGGGCGGCGATCGCGAGCCAGGCGGAGCGGTTGCAGCGCACGCGGGATCACTGCGAGGCGTTCGGGATCCGAGTTGTCGAGATCCCGTTCGACCCGTCGCTCGATGATGGCAGCACGATCAACTACGAGGCCCTGTTGCCGCAGACGCGGGAGGCGTATTTGAAGGCAACGGCCTTGATCGTGGACGGGCTTTGATGAGCGAGCCGGGGGGAGTGGTCGCGGCGCATGTCGCCGGGCCGATGTGGACGGTGGGCGGGATCCCGCTCGTCGTCCCCGCTGGTCTCGAGGCTCCTGCTCTCGTGCTGGCGCAGCTGGGGGGAGTGCTGACGGGTGGCGGGCCGTGGCCGGTTGAAGTCCGGCAGGGTGGGATGACGATCGACCTGGTTGTTCAGGTCGACGGGTCCGTGTCCGCAGCGCAGGGAGCCGCGGTAACGCCGCCAGTCCGGTCGTGGCTCCGCCCGGCCGGGGCCGTCGAGGTCCTGGCGGCTGCTGTTCCTGATCCGGTCACGGCAGTTCCGCAGTTGGAGCTCCTGTCCGCGCATGTCGTGTCGGGCGCGTCGACGTGGGCGCGACTCCTCGGTGTGCAGGAGGTCTCGGCGGAGACCCGCTCGGGTCTGCCGTTGTTGGTGGCGGCGCGGTCGACGCTCGCGGGCGTTGAGGCCGCGAAGTCTTATACGTCCGGGGCGTCGGTGGTCTTGGTGATCGCTGACGCGCCGGGGAAGGTGCCGGCGCCGGTGGCGCGGGCGATTCGCGTCCTGGAGGGCGCAGCGCCGGTGGTGCGGGTGCCGTGGGTGCCCGCGCTTCGGGGGATGGACTCGGTGCCAGATGTGCCCGTGGTCAAGAAGGCAGCGGCGAGGGTCGCCGCTGCTGTTGAGAAGAACCGGAGAAGGCAATGAGCTTTAGCGAATATGCGGTGCGCGGTGGGGCGGAGATCGCGCGCGTGGTGCCGGCGGCACCGTACTGCTTGCCCCAGGACGCGATGAACGCCCTCGACACGGCGAAGCTGTGGTGCGGGGTCGCCGCAGTGGCTCTCGGAATCGTGGCGTTGATCATGATCGGTATCGGCATGTTCTTCCAGCACAACCGCGGCGACGGCGGCCAGGTGCTCAAGTCTCTGGGGTGGTGGATCTTCGGAACAGTGCTGGTCTCGGCGGCCGTCGGGCTGGCATCGATCTTCATCCGCGTTCCTACCGACTGCATCCCCCTGCCGGGCTGAGAGGCAAGAAGATGCCGAACAACGAAAAGAAGAAGCTCACGCCGGGCTACTGGATCGCGCTCGGCATCGTGGCCCTGGCCGTGATCCTCGGCGTGGTCGGGTTCGTACTGATGCAGACGCAGCGGCACGAACCCGACCACGAGACGTCACCGCCGACGAGCGCGGAGCCGACTACGGCTCCCGAAGAGCCCAAGCTTGAATCGGGTGCATGCGATGTCCCGGGTGGGAACATCACCACAGTCCCGGCCGACCTCCGATGGGCAGCATCAGCCGGCGTGACATGGCCCATCTCCGACTCTCTCGGTCCGGTCTCCGTGAAGGATGGATTCGCCGTCTGCTTCTCGCGCTCACCCGTAGGGGCTGCGCTTGCAGCCGTCACATCACAGTTCGGAGCGGTTGACCATGGCACCGTCCCCACGATGGAATTCTACGTCGTCGATTCACCTGGCAAAGCCATAGCGCTGGAGAAATCGGCCTCTTTGAAGAGCCTGCCTGACCAATTGCAGCAATACGGTATGCAATTGGTTGGTTATCGGGTGGACGAATATACCGAGAGTCGCGCTCTGGTACGTCTTGTGTACAGCGTCCCTAATTCCGGGACAGGATTCCGCGCCCTTCCTTTCCCAATGGAATGGGTTCAGGGAGACTGGCGAGTGAAGCTCCAGGACACAGGAGTAACAGGACAAGCAATCGATGTCAACGCAGGCCAGTTCACCCGCTGGAGTAGCAATGGATGACTGCGGCCTCGGTGACATCGGCTGCGCAATTGGCAACTTCGTGCAGGGTGAAGCGGGGAAGCTCGCGAAGCAGCTGTATGACGGGCAGAACGAGATGTTTAATACGTTCTTCACGAGTTGGATCACGGATCCGGCTAAGCCGGTGATTGGTGGGACGTCGGCGGAGTGGTTCGCGTTCGTGGTGGGTCCGTTGCAATGGATCCTTCTCGTGTGTGGGCTGATGGTGTCGGGCATCGTGACGATGTTCAACGCACGGGGAGATGCGGCGAAGGCGGGAATGGTGAGGTTTGGTCGTGCCATCGGTGTGCAGGCGATCGGCACGGTGACGATCTCAATCCTGTCGATCGGGTCGTTAGAGCTTGCTCGGTGGATCCTCATCACTGCGAAGCAGACGGCGCCACCGGGCGGGCTGATGGGTGATTTCGCGATGTGGAGCGGGAACGTCGCTATGGCGCTGATCTTCGGGGCGTTGGGGGCGCTCATGGTCGGGATCCAGTGGGTGATCATGCTGTTCCGCGCGATTGCGTTGACGGTGATCACACCGTTCTGGCCTGTCTCGGCGGCCGCGGCGATGTTCGACAAGCATCAGGGGGCGTTCGAGAAGATCACGACTTGGATCATCGCGTTCTTGCTGTACTCGCCCATCGCGGCCTTGCTCTATGGGTACGCGATCGTCCTTCGCCTTGGGTACAACGGGATCGAGGGGGCGATGTATGGCACGGTGATCTTCATCCTGGCGATCGCTGTCCTGCCGGCGTTGATGAAGCTCGTTGCCCCGATCGCGTCCGCGGTCGGGAATGCGTCGAGCGGGGGGATCCTCGTCGGCGGCGTGCGGACAACGGTTCTCGCGGCCGCGGCGGCCGGCGCGGTGGTCGCTACCGGGGGCGCGGCAGCCGCCGGGGTGGGTGCGGGTGCTGCTGGTGCCGGCGCTGGTGCGACCGCTGGCGGTGCGGCGACGGCGACTGGTGGCGGGAGCGCGGCAGCTGCGCAAGCAAGTTCGGAGGCGGCCGGCTCGGCCGGGGCCGCGGGGTCTGCTGGCCCGAGTGGTGCAGCTGAGGTCGGCGCGAGCGGAGGTAGTGGCGTGGCGGGAGCGCAGGGTGCGTCCGGTGCTCATGGTGCCGGCGGATCAAGTGGTGAAGGCACGCAAGGCGCGCAGGGCGCCGAGGGTGCGCAGGGCTCCAGCGGCGCTGATGGCGCGCGGGGCGGCGGCGGTGATGGTCTCCGTGATCTGGCGTATCTGATGCCGCAGGGGAGCGGGCAGAACAGCCTGAATGACACGTTCGACGGCGAGTGATGAGGGAACGATGAGCAACGAAATCACGGGAGACAGCCGGGTCCGGTTCGGGAACTGGATGCCGATTAAGCGGATGACGCTCGGGATGTTGACGGTTCCTGGTTGGGGGATCCTCGGTGTTGGTCTGATCATCATGACGCTGTTGTTCCAGACGGGGGAGTGGGGCGCGGGGTTGCTGGTGCTCGCGGGCGCGCTCCTCGTCGATGCGCTGTTCGTGGTTCGGTGGGGGGATCCGCTCGCCGCGCGCACGATCGCTCAGCGGGTCGTGGAGCGTGTCGGCGGGTCGTCTCGGGTCGCTCGGGGGGAGGCGACGTACAACACGGGCTTGTTCACGAATCTGCCGGCGGAGAAGCTGACGGCGTTGCCTGGGGCGCTCGCGAATCTGGAGGAGATCGACGGGACGGACGGACGGGGAAATCCGTACACGTTGCTGTATCACCCGACGGGGAAGCTGCTCGTGGCGGTGTTCGCGTGTGCGCCGGATGGGAACGAGTTGCAGACGCAGGAGCGTATCGACACTGATGTCAGCTGGTATGGGGCGTGGTTGGCGTCGCATTCGCAGGACACGGCGATCGCGGGCGCGACGGTGGTCGCGGACACGTCGCTGAGGTCGTCGGCGCCGCTGGTGGAGAAGATCACGGGGGACATCGATCCGGGTGCGCCGGAGATCGCGCGGGCGGCGACGGCGGAGGCGGCCCGGAGGCTGCCGGCTCGGTACTCGGAGTCGACGTCCTGGGCGGTTATCGCGTGGAGCGTGGATTCGCTGGCCGGGTCGTTGGACGAGGCGCATGCGGAGGTCGCGGCGAAGCTTCCGTATCACGTCGATGCGCTGCGCGAGGCGGGCGGCGGGGCGGTGGTGCCGGCGACGTCGCAGATGCTCGCGACGGCCGCTCGGATCTCGTACGACCCGGAGCGGTCGGCGGAGATCGCTAGTGATGAACTCCGTGGCCACCGGAACCCGATGCGGGTCACGGAGGCTGGCCCGGAGTACTTCGACGATGGGCACAAGCGGGTCGTTTTGCATGACGGGGTCGCGTCGATGACGGCTCTGGTGTTGGTCCCGCCGCGGGTGGAGATCACGGAGAGCACGATGAACGCCTTGTTCCGTCCCACGCATGGGTTCCTCCGCAAGCGTGCGGCTGTTCTGTACCGGCCGGTCTCGCCGGGGAAGACGATGAATCTCGTTGAGGAGATGGGGAAGTCTCAGAGCATGTCGTCGACGGCGAAGGCTCGGATCACGGAGCGGGACAAGAGCGATGCGGGGAAGCAGCGCATGCTTGAGCAGCAGGTCGTCAAGGGCGCGATGATGACCCGGTTCGGGATCGTCGTGACGGTCACGTTCGATGCTGATGCCCGGTCGTATCGGGAGGCGGAGATGAAGTTGAAGAGCCTCCTGGAGATGTCGTCGTTGACGTACCGGCTCTGCGATTGGGATGCGGGTCCCGCGTTCCATGTGTCGATGCCTCTGGGGCTTCTCCCGTGGCTGCATGAGACGATGGCGGAGCGTGTGGCGAAGGGGCTGTCGTGATCGGTCGGAGGCCGGGAAGTCGGCGGGTGAAGGTCCTTACACAGCAGGGTTTCGTCGGCCGTGGTGGTGGCCGGTGGTCGAGGGTGCCGGCGCCGGAGATGTGGTACGGCGCGAGCATTCAGGTGTGCGGGATTTACCCGTTCGGGACGGGCACCGCCCGGCCCGTGTCGGGCGCCCCGCTGGGTCGCGACATGCAGTCGGGGACGGCTGTGGCGATGGATCACCACAGCCTGTACCAGGAGGGCGTGATCTCCTCGCCGAGCATGTTCCTCTGGGGTATTAACGGAGTGGGGAAGTCGTCGACGGCGCAGACGATGACGCTCGGGATGATGGGCCGGGGCATGGTGCCGGCGGTCTTCAATCCCCTCAAGAAGGGCGAGCACACGCCTCTCGTCGAGCGGTCCGGTGGGGCGGTGTTCGAGTTCGGTCCGACGACCCGGCATCAGCTGAATCTCCTCTCGCTTGGCCCGCTCGGGCGGGCCGCGGCCCGTATCGGCGGGAAGACGGGGGAGGAGCTTCGGGAGTTGGCGGTCTGGAAGATCATCCAGCAAGCCCAGCTTGCGCTCCGCGTGAGCCGAGGGTCGAACCTGACCGACATCGAGGACCTGGTCGTGGACTCCCTGGTCCACGACATCCTCTCCCGTCAACGACGGCCGGTCACCCGCGACCTGGAGACGGCGTTCACAAGCCCGACAGAACAGGTTCTGACTCGGACAGGACAGCGGAGCGTTGAGGCGTTCCACGCCCGCTTCGAGGGCCTGGGAGAGTCGATCCGTGCGATGCTCGGTGGCGATATCGGTCGTCTTCTGGGTGGGACGGAGTCTGTGGAGATCGACCCTGGCAACCGTGGCGGGTTCTGCTTCGACACGTCCTCGATCCCGGACTCTGCCCCGAAGCTCCTGTCGACGGCAATGCTGATGTCCTGGTCGCTCGGGATGGACGCGATCGACGCGCACTGGGAAATCGCGAAGTACGAGGCCGAGATGGCGCAGGCCGCGGCCGAGGTCGGCGACGTCTATGTCCCGGAGGTCGTGTGGACGGGCTACACGACGCTGATGGACGAGTTCTGGTATCCGATCCGGTCAACGCCGGGGATCGTTGACCGGGCGGACCAGCTGTCCCGCTCGAATCGGTCGAAGGGCACGGCGGAGATGAAGATCACGCACAGCCCGAAGGACATGCTGTCCCTCCCGGACGCGCACGATCGGGAGAAAGCGCGGGGCCTTGCGGAGCGGTCCGGGCTTCTCGGGCTGATGTCGCTGACCCGGGCGGATCTGGAGGAGTTGTCGGCGGTGAAGCCGCTGACGGACCGGGAGATAGACGAGGTCGTGCGGTACAACGGTTCCTCCAGCTGGGGGAGGCCGCCACAGGCGGGAGCGGAGCGTGCTGAGCAGGCGCCGCCGCCTGGTGCCGGGAAGGTCCTCTTCAAGGTGGAGGGGCGGCCGGGGATCTCGGTGCAGATGGTGCAGACCGATGTGCAGAAGTCGCTGCACATCACGGATCAGCGGTTCCGTGAGCAGCGTCGGGGGACCGTGACGAGGAGGAGCATCTGATGTCCGCAGTGACTCGGAGGACCGGGGCAGGAGCCGGGCTGACGACGGCGGCGCTTGCGCTGTTCGTCATCGCCTTCGGCTGGGTTTTCAGCTGGACGATTGCGCAGTGGATGAGCACCGGGACTGTCGCGTTCGTGAACCCCGTGGAAGCGCTCGTCGGGCAGGTGCCGTGGACGGGAGCGCACACGGCCGTGATGGTCGGTGCCGGGGTGATCGCAGCCGCGATCATCGCCGGGGTGATCGTCGCGGTCGTCCGTGGCGACCGGGCGAAGGAGGACCGCGCGGCGATACACATGGGGAAGGGCAAGGAGATCGCGCCGTTGCTGCCGTCGACGGTCGCGAAGACGCACAAGCACCTCGGCCTCGATCCGAAGGCGCACCGCGGCGTGCAGCTCGGCTACACGGTGGCCGGGAATCTTCCGGTGCGGGCGTCGTTCGAGTCGACGACGACGGTCATTGCCGGTCCACGGCGGAACAAGTCGGTGGCGCTGGTGATCCCGAACGTGCTGGATGCGCCGGGGACGTGCGTGACGACGTCGGCGAAGCCCGACGTTCTGGAGGCGACGATCGGCTACCGGTCGACGCTTGGACGGGTGCATGTGTTCGACGCGCAGGGCATCGCCCCGGCGTACGCGGAGTACGGGGTCTGGTGGAACGCGCTGGGCGAGATCCGTCTTCTGGAGGACGCGGAGAACCTTGCCACGATCCTGAGCGCGTACTACGTGTCGGAGTCGCGGGATCAGTTCTTCGAGAAGGAGGGGTCGCGGCTGCTCGCGGACTACATGTTCGCCGCCGCGCACGCCCGCCTGTATCTGCCGGTGGTGCTCGAATGGCTAACGACGGAGGACAACCCGAATCCGTCACGGATCCTCCAGGAATCGCACCCCGAGGTCGCCGCCAGGATCGACGCGGCGCAGGCGGTCACAGAGCGGACCCGTTCGGGTGTGTTCACATACGCCCGTGGGGCTGTCTCGTTCCTGGCGTCGTCGGAGCTCCGTGCCTGGGTGCAGCCCGGCGGCAACCGGCGTGAAATCGTCCCGAAGGATCTCGTCGCGAGTCCGCGTGACACCCTCTACCTGCTCTCCAAGGAGGGCCAGGGGTCCGCGGGGCCGCTGGTGAGCGCGCTGACGAAGACGATCCTGGACGCCGCGGAGGTCCGGGCGGAGGCGTCGCCCCGCGCCCGGCTCACACCGCCGCTGATGGCGGTCCTCGATGAGGCGGGGAACATCTGCCGAATCCCGGACCTTCCTGCCCGCTACTCGCACTACGGGTCGCGGGGCATCATCGTCATGACGATCTTGCAGAGCCAGGAGCAAGGGGAGAAGGTCTGGCCCGATGGGGGCTTCGGGGCACTGTGGGCGGCGTCGACGGTGCAGGTCTTCGCCGGCGGGAACGCCTCGGCCACGTTCTACCGCGACCTGTCCGAGCGGATCGGCGACTACGAGTACACGGAGAAGTCGACGAGCACCGGGAAGGGGGGAGCATCAAACCAGGTGGCCCGTCGATCCGAGCGGATCATGGACGTCCGAGACCTAGATTCCCTCTCCCTCGGCCGGATGGTCGTGCTCGCGTCAGGCGCCCGACCGACTCTTGTCCGTACCCGCCCGTGGTTCAAGGACAAGCGGATGAAGAAGCTCGTCGCGATGACCCCCGAGCAGAACCACCGGACCGCAGGGGAGCCCTCCCATGTCTGACGCCAGGCTCGAGGAAGAGCCGATCGACGACGTCGGCGAGCCCATGGATGTGCTGGTCCAGCATGTCCCGCTCCTGGAAGCTCCCGCCGCGCTCGTGGCGTTCGTGAACGGTCCTCTCCAAGACCGCTTCACCGGGGCGGGAAAGAAGGACACGAAGCGGTGGTGTATCCGATGGACGGAACATCCTGACGCGGTGCACCGGCTCGCGGCGATCTACGACGAGTACCAGTTCATGCTCATCGGCGGGAAGGGCGCCCCGAGCCTGCACATGTTCATCCGCGAGGTCATCGACTACCACATGCCCTTCCTCGTCGACCCAAGCAGCGGCGTCTTCGCCGAATGCGGCCACTACGGGCACGCCGACCACACCCGCGTCGACGCCGCCGCCGCGAAGAAGTCGGCATAGCTGCTGTTACGTCGGGCTGCCCGCAATTGATTTCGTTCAGGGTGAGCGGTGGGGCCGTTCCGGTGCATCAGGGGCAGGTACGGTTGCTGCCATGAGGGCAGAAGATCAGGTTTCGATGGCCCAGTCATACCTGGCCACGGTCGCGCAATTGCTCACGGATCGTCAGGCCCTCATGGCTCCGATTATCCTGTGGCGGAAGCCCAGGGCCAGGTGGCGACAGCGCGCGGAGGTCGCGGCCGCAAGTCGGCGCCTGGACCCGTTGGATACCCGACGTCGCAGATTGCGGCGTGAGCTTGAGGCGACAGGCGCAGGTTCCACGCCGGGGGAGTGGGGGCCGTTCTCCAGCATCAACGACGGACGTTGGACGCTGGAAGTGGCCTTGGACGGGCTATTCGAGCCAGAGGCTGAGGAGCTACGCGATGAGATGCCGCTGTTACGTGCTCAAGCAGTGCTCGGTGACCGAGCAGCTGTTACCGCCGAACTCGATCGAAGACTGTCAGAGATCGTTAGCGGCGAGAAGCTGATCACGTCCCGTTCGAGAGCGTCTGTGTACGAGTTCATCAGCGTCACGCGGCGTCCGATTCCCGAGAGTGTCGAGGACCTGACTCGAAGCAGCGACATGCTGTACTTATCGGTCTGCACCTACGACAGGTGGTCCATCGATGCCGGACCGGGGATCTGGCTCAGCGACATCCAGGCCGGTGAGGTCCTTGGCCACGGTGTCGGTACGGCAGCGTTGCTGGAACTATGCCGATACGCCGACGCTCATAACAAACGCATAGCCGCGGAGATCGAACACTACGACGACCCCTCAGATCCGTCATTCCAACGCTTAGCCGCGTGGTACCACAGGCACGGGTTCCGCCAGGGCCAACGGCCCCCATCCGAATGGGCTCCACTCGGGAAGATGGTGCGCCTCCCCAAATCCGAGCCCTAGTTATCAGGGGAGGGTGTATCTGCAAATCCTGCCGATACACCCGTTACGAGCTGACATAATCGGTATTATCAGCGAATCTGATGGCTTCAAATATGACTGAGACTAGTACATATATACGCTACGTCTCGACGTGCTGCCAGCCGCCGTGGTCGCCTGCCATGAGGATCCGCACGTCGCAGTCGGGGCCAAGTTCGTCTGCAAGCCTGCGCGCGAGGTCGTATCCGACACGGTAATGCTCGGTGAGCTCAATCGCCAGCAGGATTCGTACTCGGGCAGGAATCGAATCTCTTTCGCATCCCGCGAGCACAGCCAGATTGACCATAAATAATCCAGTCTGGCCCACCGATGATCACGCAAGCCTCCCCACGCAGAAGGCTCAACATATCATGCATATGAGGGTGCTTCTTGACCCGCACCCCAAAAAAGAATGGAATATTTAATGACCAATAACACCTTCGGGGGCCAGGCAGAGGTTTCCAGGCGAACAATTGTTAAAGGGGCTTCTTGGACCATCCCCGCTATAGCTATTGCTGCCACCGTCCCCGGTGCTGCGGCCTCATCGGCTCTGGCTCTGAACTTCGATAAGACTGCTTATATTGGGGATCCTTGCGCAGCGATCACGGCTAATATCGTAGCCACGATGAATGGTCAAGCGATCGCGGGTCAAACGGTCACCGTTCAATTGGCTGGTGGATACACTTTTCAGGGCGGGAGTGCGATCTATACCGGCGTTACTGGGGCCGATGGAAGCCTCCAGAACATGCCTGCAATTGTTTCCCCCATCATTGGGGGCAGTGGAACAATTACCGCATCGAGTGGTACGGCTCAAGCAGGATCGGCGACCATTAGTAATGCGCCAGCCCCGCAGACGCCTTCGCGCATTCTAAATGATGCAGTCACCGATACGTATTCATTCATTCCGGCTAATGCTGTTGCGGTCGGGTACAATTTCTACCTGACACCGAGCGGCGACCTCTACAATGTGAACAAAACCACTGGACCTGTCGCCTCGGGGGTGACATCCCTCGGTAGCGTCTCCGGCGCTGGAAGCGATTACGGTAGCGCTATGATTAATGGCGTCGCTTCCCGAATCCTGAACGGGGACGTTATCGAGTCCATCCCCTTCATCCCCTCCGATGCCGTTGCGGTCGGGTACAACTACTACCTGACACCGAGCGGCGACCTCTACA